>DDTN01000026.1 GCA_002344355.1 Proteobacteria bacterium UBA2363
CCCCGCCGCGTGCGGGGTTTTTTGTGGCCGCCGCCAGGGCGGCGCCCCGCAGCGGCGGGGCGGGCCCGGGCATCCCCCGGGCGACCTTGCCGCGATGCCATAAGCTTGCCGCCTGACCCACCGGACCGACCCGCCTGGACGCCATCGCCCAAGCCAACCTCCTGCTGCTCGCCGGCGCCGCCCTGGTGCTGGCCGGCATCGCCTCCAGCCTGCTCGCGCGGCGTTTCGGCGCGCCGCTGCTGCTGGTGTTCCTGGCGCTGGGCATGCTGCTGGGCGAGGAGGGTCCGGGTGGCATCGCCTTCGCCAACTACCAGGCGACCTTCCTGATCGGATCGCTGGCGCTGGCGGTGATCCTGTTCGACGGCGGCCTGCGCACGCGGCTGGCCGAGGTCGGATCGGCGCTGGCGCCGGCGGCCACCCTGGCGACGGTCGGCGTCGTGCTCACCGCCGGCCTCACCGGCCTGGCGGCGATCCCGCTGCTCGGCCTGGCCCCCGCCGAGGGCTTGCTGCTGGGCGCGATCGTCGCCTCCACCGATGCCGCCGCGGTGTTCTTCCTGCTGCGCGCCGGCGGCCTGCACCTGCGCCGCCGGGTCGGTGCGACCCTTGAGGTGGAGTCGGGCAGCAACGATCCGGTTGCGGTGTTCCTCACCCTGGGGCTGACCGCCTGGATCGCCAGCGAGGGGACCACCGATGCCAGCGGCTTCCTGGTCAACCTGGTCCAGCAGGCCGGCCTCGGCGCGGCACTGGGCCTGGCCGGCGGCTGGCTGCTGGCCCACGCCCTCAACCGTCTCGACCTCCCGGGCGGCCTGCATCCCCTGCTGGCGCTGTCGGGCGCGGTGACGGTGTTCGCGTTCACCGCCCTGCTCGGCGGCAGCGGCTTCCTGGCGGTCTATCTGGCCGGACTGGTGGTGGGCAACCGCCCGGTGCGCGCCTACGCCAGCGTGGTTTCGGTCCAGGACGCCGCGACCTGGCTGGCCCAGCTGATGATGTTCCTGGTGCTGGGCCTGCTGGTGACGCNNCTGCTGCCGGCGCTGGCGCTGGCCGCCTTCCTGATGTTCGTCGCGCGGCCGGTGACGGTGGCGCTGTGCCTGCTGCCGTTCCGCTACAGCAAGCGCGAGACCGTCTACATCGCCTGGGTCGGCCTGCGCGGCGCGGTCGGCATCTTCCTGGCGTCGATCCCGATGCTGGTGCAGCTGCCGCAGGCCGAGCTGTACTTCAACGTCGCCTTCGTGGTGGTGCTGAGCTCGTTGCTGGTGCAGGGCTGGAGCCTGGGCTGGCTGGCCGGCCGGCTCGACGTCGCCCTGCCCCGCCGCGACCCGCCGTTCCGGCGGGTGGAGCTGGACCTGCCTGGCCAGCTCGAGCAGGAGATGGTCGGCTACCGGGTCGCGCCCGGCAGCGCCGTGCTGCGCGGCGCGCCGGTGCCGGCCTGGGCCAGACCCAGCCTGGTGGTGCGCCGCGGCCGCGTGCTCGATCCGGCCGACGCCGACCGCCTGCAGGCGGAGGACTATGCCTATTTCCTGGCGCCGCCGGGCAGCGTGAGCCGGCTGGACTGGCTGTTCGCCGAGCCGGAGGACGCCCGCGCCGCGGCCCATGAGCTGATTGGGGCGACCAGCGTGCGCGGCAGCCTGCACCTGCGCACCCTCGGCCGCCACTTCCACGTCGAGATCCCGGTGCAACTGGCCGACCTGACCCTGGCCGAACTGTTCGCGGCGCACTTCGACGACGCCCCGCACATCGGCGACCGCATCGAGGTCGGCATCGCCACCCTGGTCGTGCAGTCGATCGCCGATGAACGGGTCAGCCGGGTCGGCCTGTTGCTGGGCCCGCCGGGCGAGCTGCGGCTGGGATTGCCCCCCGGCATGCGCGGCCGCCGGCTCGGCCGGCGGCGGGCGGAAGCGGCGCCGGACCGCGACTGAGGACCCGCGCAGACCCGGGCCGACCCGGCTATCATGCGCCGGCACGTGGTGGGAGAAGCGGGGCGACCCGCTGCCGAAGGCGCAAACGCCCGCAATCGCTCAGGCCCAGGTACCACCGCGCGCGGCAGAGACTCTGGAGAGACCGGTGATCCGGCGCCGAAGGGGCACGGGGCCCACGCCCCCAAACTCTCAGGCAAAAGGACAGAGGGGCGAGCAGGGCTTTCGAGTGGCGTAAGCCACGAGCCTGCGAGCGCCGACGCGCATGCAAGCGCGGCGGCCGGAACGAGCAGGGCTTTCGAGCGGCGCAAGCCGCCAGTCGGGGTCCTGCTGTCGCCGGCGCGCCGCGGTCGCGCCGGCCGTTCGACCCACCGCCCAGCGCGCGGCTTGCGCGCGGACACTTTGCCGGATGCCAGCGATGAGCCAGACCACCCTGCGGGACCTCGAACACCACGACGGCTTCGTCGAGCGCCACATCGGCCCCAACGACGCCGAGATCGCCCACATGCTGGGCGTGGTCGGCTTCGATTCGCTCGAATCGCTGACCGACGCCATCGTCCCCGCGTCGATCAAGTCCGCCGCGCCGCTGGCCCTGCCCGCGCCGGTCACCGAGGTCGAGGCGATCGCCAAGATCCGCGCCATCGCCGAGCGCAACCAGGTGTTCCGGAGCTTCATCGGCCAGGGCTACTACGGCACCCACACCCCCAACGTCATCCTGCGCAACATCCTCGAGAACCCGGCCTGGTACACGGCCTACACGCCCTACCAGGCGGAGATCTCGCAGGGCCGCATGGAGGCGCTGATCAACTTCCAGACCATGTGCGCGGAACTCACGGGCATGGAGATCGCCAACGCCTCCCTGCTCGACGAGGGCACCGCGGCGGCCGAGGCCATGACCCTGGCCAGGCGATCCGCGAGGTCCAAGTCGGATACCTTCCTGGTCGCCGGCGACACCCATCCGCAGACCCTGGAGGTGCTGCGCACCCGCGCCGAGCCGCTGGGCATCTCGCTCGAGGTGGTGGGCTCCACGGAGGCTTTCCACGCCGCCCTCGCCAGGGGCGACTATTTCGGCGTGCTGGTCCAGTACCCGGCCTCCAGCGGCTGGATCGAGGACTGGAGCCGGGAGGCCGAAGTCATCCACTCGCACGACGCGCTGTTCGTGGTCGCCACCGACCTGCTGGCGCTGACCCTGCTCAAGCCGCCGGGCGAGATGGGCGCCGACATCGTGGTCGGCAACTCCCAGCGCTTCGGCGTGCCGTTCGGCTTCGGCGGGCCCCATGCCGCGTTCATGGCCTGCAAGGACGCGTTCAAGCGCTCGATGCCGGGGCGCCTGATCGGCGTCTCCGTCGATGCCGAAGGCAAGCCCGCCTACCGCCTCACCCTCCAGACCCGCGAGCAGCACATCCGCCGCGAGAAGGCCACCTCCAACATCTGCACGGCGCAGGTGCTGCTGGCGGTTATGGCCTCCATGTACGCGGTCTACCACGGCCCGGAAGGCCTGGCGCGCATCGCGCGCCGGGTTTCGCGCCTTACCGCCATCCTGGCCGCAGGCCTGCGCGAGCTGGGCCATCCGGTGGTGCACGGCAGCGCCTTCGACACCCTGTGCATCGCGCCCGGCGATGCCGGCCCGGGCATCCTGGCCCGCGCCGAGGCCCACCGTGCGAACCTGCGCGTGCGCGGCGACGGCTCGATCTGCATCTCGCTCGACGAGACCACCACCCGCGAGGACATCGCCCTGCTCTGGCGCATCTTCGCGCCCTCGGACGATGCCGTCCTGCCGTCGGTGGATGCCCTCGACGGCACCGCGCCCGACCTGATCCCGGATACGTTGCGCCGTCGCTCGGCCTACCTGCAGCACCCGGTGTTCAACACCCACCACAGCGAGCACGAGATGCTGCGCTACATGCGCGCGCTCGCCGACAAGGACCTCGCCATGGACCGCACGATGATCCCGTTGGGATCGTGCACCATGAAGCTCAACGCCACCGCGGAGATGATCCCGGTGACCTGGCCCGAGTTCGCCAACATCCACCCGCTGGCACCGGCCGACCAGGCCGCCGGCTACCGCCAGCTCATCGCCGAACTGGAAGCGATGCTGGTGGAATGCACCGGCTACGACGCGGTCAGCCTGCAGCCCAACTCCGGCGCCCAGGGCGAGTATGCCGGCCTGCTGGCGATCCGCGCCTATCACAAGGCCAACGGCCAGCCGCAGCGCGACATCTGCCTGATTCCGGAGTCCGCGCACGGCACCAACCCGGCCAGCGCCCAGATGTGCGGGATGACCGTGGTGGTGACCAGGTGCGATGCGCGCGGCAACGTCGACCTGGCCGACCTCCGCGAGAAGGCCGCGAAGCACAGCGACCGCCTGGCCGCGCTGATGGTGACCTACCCGTCCACACACGGCGTGTTCGAGGAGGACATCGTGGAGATCTGCGAGGTCATCCACGCCCACGGCGGCCAGGTCTACACCGACGGCGCCAACCTCAACGCCCTGGTCGGCGTCGCCAAGCCCGGCAAGTGGGGCTCGGACGTCAGCCACCTGAACCTGCACAAGACCTTCTGCATCCCGCATGGCGGCGGCGGGCCGGGCGTCGGTCCCTGCGCGGTGAAGGCGCACCTGGCGCCCTTCCTGCCGCGCACCTTCGGCGGCGAGGGCGAGGTCGGCATGGTCTCCGCCGCCAGCTTCGGTTCCGCCTCGATCCTGCCGATCAGCTGGATGTACATCACCCTGATGGGCGCAGCCGGCCTGCGCCGCGCCACCCAGGTCGCCCTGCTCAGCGCCAACTACGTGTCCCGGCGCCTGGCCCCGCACTACAGGACCCTCTACGCCGGCCGCAACGGCCTGGTCGCGCACGAGTGCATCCTCGACCTGCGCCCGATCAAGGACGCCACCGGCATCGGTGCCGAGGACGTGGCCAAGCGCCTGATCGACTTCGGCTTCCACGCGCCGACCCTGAGCTTCCCGGTCGCCGGCACCCTGATGGTGGAGCCGACCGAGAGCGAGAGCCTGCACGAGCTGGACCGCTTCATCGACGCCATGATCGAGATCCGCGAGGAGATCCGGGCCATCGAGGATGGCCGCCTGGACCGCGAGGACAACCCGCTGCGCAACGCCCCGCATACCGCGACCATGGCGATGGCCGGCGAATGGCGCCACGCCTACCCGCGCGAACTGGCGGTGTTCCCCCTGCCGGTGTTGCGGCAGCACAAGTACTGGCCGCCGGTGGCGCGCGTCGACAACGTGCACGGCGACAAGAACGTGTTCTGCGCCTGCATCCCGGTCGAGGCCTACCAGGAGGCCGGCTCGTCCTGACCGGACACCCGGTGCGGCGCCGGATCGGCGGGCGGTCAGCCCCCGGTCCGGGCGAACGAGAACAGCCGTGCCAGCGGATGCCTGCGGCCCTCGATCCGGGCGCGGACCAGTCCGGCGCCGATCATCGAGTAGGTGATGCCGTTGCCGCCGTAGGCCATGGCGAAATGCACGCGTGGCCCGTGCTCCCGGTGCGGGCCGAAGAAGGGTAGCCCGTCATCCGTCTCGGCGAAGGTGCCGGCCCAGGCGAATGCCGGCCGGGCGTCCAGATCGGGAAACAACCGGCCCAGACGACGCGCCAGACGCGCCGCCTTGGCATCGACCCGGGCGTCGCGGCGCGCCGGCACGTCGATGGCGTCGTCCTCGCCGCCGACCAGCAGGCGGTGGTCGCCGGTGCTGCGCAGGTACAGGTAGGGACGTGCGGTCTCCCAGACCATGGTCCGGCGCAGCGCCGCCAGGCGTCCGGGCTCGATCGGGTCGGTGATGAAGGCATAGCTGCTGCGGTTGCGGGCCACCGACTTCGACAGCCAGCGCTGGTTGCCGTAGCCGCCGGCCAGAACCAGGTGCTCCGCCCGGACCTCATGGCCCGACCGCATGCGAACGCGGACGCCGCGCGGTCCGCCCCGGATCGCCTCGATGCGACTGCGGTCGAACACCCGGGCGCCCGCGCGTGCCATCCGGGCGAACAGCCGCCAGGCCATCCGGTAGGGGTCGATCCTCGCCGCCTGCTGGCTCAGGATGGCGCCGGGCACGGTGACGCCGAAACCCGAGCGCACCGCTTCCGGGGTCAGCCACTCGACGTCGAAGCCATGCCGGCGCCGCATCCGGAACTCTTCTGCCAGCGTATCCAGGTCGCGTCGCCGGCTCGCGCAGTACAGGCTGTCCATGTCGGCGAAGTCGACGGCGCCCACTTCGCGGGCGAGCTCGCCAAGCACCGGAATCGCCTCGGCGCAGGCGCGATAGGCCAGCACCGCCTGGCGCTCCCCGTAGCGCGCGGCGAGGTCGACCAGGTGGGTATCGATCTCGTACTGCAGCAGGGCGGTGCTGGCGGCGGTGCTGCCCCAGCCGACATCGCGCTGCTCCAGCACCGCCACCTCGTGGCCGTGGCGAACCAGCTCGTCGGCGATCAGGGCGCCGGTGATGCCGGCGCCCAGCACCACCACCTCGCAGCACAGGTCCTCCCCGAGGGCGGGGAATTCACGCATCAGGCCGTTGCGCACGGCCCACCAGGGATAACCGCTCTTCAGGTCCACACAGCCTCCCGTGTCCAGGGAAATCGTCCGCGCCTGCCACTGCCGCCGCCGACACGCGCCGGGCGCCCGCACGCAGGCTGGCGGCGTCCGGCCGACCATCAGCTGAACGGACCTGGCGGACTGCACGGGGATTTAACGGATCGGCGATCACGGTGTGAGGGTTGCGTGAGGATTCCGTCCAGCCCCAGGAGGCACCCATGGCCAGCCGCAAGAGCACCGCCCGCCCGAAGTCAGCCAAGCCCGACGCCACCGGTCCAGCGCGATCCCGGGGCAGCGACCGCCGCGGCAACGGCGACGAGCTGCACCAGTCCGCCGGTGGCAGGCATCCGGTCCTGACCACCAACCAGGGGGTGCCTCTGTCCGACAACCAGAACTCGCTGCGTGCCGGCGAACGCGGCCCGAGCCTGCTGGAGGACTTCATCCTCCGCGAGAAGATCACCCACTTCGACCACGAGCGCATTCCCGAGCGCATCGTCCATGCGCGCGGCTCGGGCGCGCACGGCTATTTCGAGTTGACCCGGTCGCTGAAGAAGTACACCCGCGCGCGGGTGCTGACCGAGGTCGGCAAGCGCACGCCGGTGTTCGCGCGCTTCTCCACGGTCGCCGGCGGCGCCGGATCGGTCGATACGCCGCGCGACGTGCGGGGCTTCGCGGTCAAGTTCTACACCGACGAGGGCAACTGGGACCTGGTCGGCAACAACATCCCGGTGTTCTTCATCCAGGACGCGATGAAGTTCCCCGACGTGGTCCACTCGGTGAAGATGGAGCCCGACCGCGGCTTCCCGCAGGCCGGCAGCGCCCACGACACGTTCTGGGACTTCGTGTCGCTGAGCCCGGAGACCATGCACATGGTCATGTGGGCGATGAGCGACCGCACCCTGCCGCGCTCGCTGCGGATGATGGAAGGCTTCGGCGTGCACAGCTTCCGGCTGGTCGACGACAAGGGCCGGAGCACCTTCGCGAAGTTCCACTGGCGGCCGAAGCTGGGCATCCAGTCGACCCTGTGGGACGAGGCAATGAAGCTGCAGGCCGCCGACAACGACTTCCACCGACGTGACCTGTTCGAGGCGATCCAGTCCGGCAACTTCCCGGAGTGGGAACTGGCGGTCCAGCTGTTCACCGAGGAGGAGGCCGAGGCGTTTCCGTTCGACCACCTGGACGCCACCAAGCTGGTCCCGGAGGAGCTGGTGCCGCTGACCGTGGTCGGCCGCATGGTGCTGGACCGCTGGCCCGACAATTTCTTCGCGGAGACCGAGCAGGTCGCCTTCTGCCCCTCGCACGTGGTGCCGGGCATCGACTTCAGCAACGATCCGCTGCTGCAGGGCCGGCTGTTCTCCTACCTGGACACCCAGCTTTCGCGCCTGGGCGGGCCGAACTTCCACCAGATCCCGATCAACGCGCCCAGGTGCCCGTTCGCCAACCTGCAGCGCGACGGTCACATGCAGATGGCGGTACCGAAGGGCCGGGTCAACTACGAGCCCAGCTCCCTGCAGGGCGATTCGCCACGGGCCACGCCGGGGGGCTTCGCCAGCCACGCGACCCCGCTGGACGACGGTGCCAAGGGCCGTGTCCGTGCCGGCAGCTTCGCCGACCACTACAGCCAGGCCCGGCAGTTCTACCGCAGCCAGAGCGCGCCCGAGCAGGCGCACATCGCCTCCGCCCTCGTGTTCGAACTGTCCAAGGTCGGCACGGCGCACGTGCGCGAGGCCATCGTCGGCCACCTGCGCCACGTCGACCCGGCGCTGGCCCGCCGCGTCGCCGATGGTCTGGGCATGACGGCGTTGCCTCCGGCGCCGCCGGCCGCGGTCAAGCCGCAGGACCTGCCGCCCTCGCCGGCCCTGCAGATCATCGCCAGGATGAAGGACACCCTGCAGGGCCGCAGCGTCGGCATCCTGATCGACGACGGCAGCGACGCGGCGGCACTGAAGGCCGTTCGCACGGCGGTGGAATCGGCCGGCGCCACCGCCGTGATCGTCGCGCCCCGGCTGGGCGGCGCCCGGCTGGATGGCGGCCGGCAGCAGGCGGCGGACGGCCAGCTCGCCGGGACCCCGTCGACCGTGTTCGACGCCGTCGCGATCCTGCTCTCGGAGGAGGCCGGCAAGCGCCTGGCACGGGAGGCCGCGGCGGTCGACTTCGTCCGCGACGCCTGGGGCCACCTGAAGGCGATCGCGACCGACGACGGCGGCCGGCTGCTGCTGAAGGCCGGGGGCGTCGGCAAGGACGCCGGCGTGGTCGATGCCGGCGACACCCGTGCCTTCATCAAGGCGGCCAGGACCCGGCAGTGGGCGCGCGAACCCAAGGTGCGCACCCTGGCCTGAGCCGACGGCGCGGTCCGGTCCGGTGCCCGGGGCGCCCGCCCCGGGCACCGGCCGCGGTCAGGGCACCGTGCGACGGGTAGACTCGGCAGGTCCGCAGCCGGGCCTCTGCCCGTGCCGGCCTGCCGCGTGCGGGCCGCCGTGGACGCAACCCTGCCCCGGAGTGCCCTTCGATGCCCGAGACCCTCTACGACGCCCTGCGGGAGAGCCACGCGCTGCAGCGCAGCCTGTGCCGCCGGCTGCTGCGCTCGGCGCCGCGCAGCGAGCGGCGCATCGCCGTGTTCAGCGCGCTGCGTATCGAACTGGCGGCGCATGCCGCGGCCGAGGAACGCTTCCTGTACGTGCCGATGCTGATGCACGACGCCGGCCTGCATTCCTCCCGCCATGCGCTGCACGAGCACCACGAGATCGACGCCCTCGTCGAGGACATGCAGGTGCTGGACAAGAACGGGGCAGGCTGGATGGCGCGGGCGCGCAAGCTGTCGAAGACGGTGCACCATCACCTTCGCGAGGAGGAGCGGGGCTTCTTCCAGGTCTCCGGCAAGCTGCTGACCGCGGCCGCCAAGCAGTCGCTGGCCCGGTCCTACCGCAAGGACCTGGCGCGCATGCGCAAGCTGCTGGCCGGCGCCTGAGCACCGCTGGCGCCGCACGCCCCGGACGGCTCGCCGCTGCCGACGCCGACCGCGACCCTGATGGCCGCTCGCTTCCGCCGCCCCGTCGCCGTCGCCGCCCTGCTGCTGGCCGCCTATGCGGCGCTGTGCCTGCTCGTGTTCCTGATGCAGCGCGACCTGGTCTACCTGGCGGGGCACACCCGCGTGGCCGTGCGCGACACCGACTTCGCCTTGCCGCGCGAAGCCGGTGTCGTGCTGCGCGGTTGGCTGGCCGCCGGAGATCAGCCGGATGCCCTGCTGTACTTCGGGGGCAACGCCGAGCAGGTCGGCCACCTGCGCGACCGGGCCGGCATGCTCTTCCCCGGCCATGCCGTCTACCTGCTGGCCTACCGGGGTTATGGCGCCAGCGACGGCCGGCCCACCGAGGCGGACCTGGGCGCCGATGCCGTCGCCCTGTACGACCACGTGCGGGCGAGCCGGCCGGGGGCGCGGATCCGCGTGGTCGGACGCAGCCTGGGTAGCGGCGTCGCCGCCGCCCTGGCGAGCCGGCGCCCGGTCGATCGTCTGGTCCTGGTGACGCCGTTCGACGACATGGCCGCGCTGGCCAGCCATCACCACCCCTGGTTGCCGGTCGGCCTGCTGCTGCGCGAACGTTACCCGGCGCAAGCCCATCTTGCCGGCCATGACGGCCCGGTGCTTGTGGTGCGCGCCGGGCGCGACCGCGTGGTGCCGCCGGAACGCACCGATGCCCTGATCGCCGCCCTGCCCTCCCCGCCGCTGGTGCTCGAACTCCCGTTCGCCGGCCACGATTTCGCGCTGGACGAAGACGCCGTGGTCGGTGCGCTGCGGGCGTTCCTGCACGACTGAGCGCAGGTCGCCGGCCGCGGGCCCGCGGTGGCGGCCGGCACGGGCGGGGTCCTGCGCTCCGGGTGCGCCGCGATGCCCCGGCTCCTGGCCCGGCGCCACACACACCCGGGAGCTGCTCAGGCCGGCTCGACGCCCGCAGCCGGTCGCATTACCTCTTCCAGGCGCCGGCGCGACGAGGCCGGCATCGGATCGGCATGGCCGAACCGCACCAGCAGCAGCGGTTGCCACGCCGGATCCAGGCCCAGCCAGGACGCCAGTTTCCGTCGGACGGAGGGGACCTCGCAGGGCATGTTGACGTGGCCGTGGGCGATCGCCATCGAGGTGGCGGCCAGCGCCGTGCGCTGGAAGGCGCGACCGAGCGCGACCCAGCCGGCAGGATCGTGGCGCCTGGCGATGAAGACAATCGCCAGGGGCGCCGATCGCAGCAGCCGGACCTGCCGCCTGGCCTCGCTGCCGGGACCGGCGAGCCGGGTCATGACCAGCCGCCCCAGCCAGCGCGGCAGCGTCGGGAAGCCGAGGGCGCGCGCGCCCAGGCCATCGCCGCGCGCCTGCGCCTCGCGCCGGGAGAAACGTATCCAGGAGACCAGCTCGTCGACGAAGGCGCGGTCGCCGAACTGCGCGCGGCTGGCCTCGGCGACCAGGTCCAGCAAGGGCGCGGAATCCGGATCCGCGGGGTCGAAGCTGCGCAGCTCGACCCCGTCGCGGGCACCGGCATCGAGCAGGCGCGCCACCTGCCCGGGCGCCAGCGCCCGGTCCCGGTAACGGCGCCGGTTGGTCTGCCGGCGGGCGATCGCCTGGTACAGGGCCGGGTCGGCTCCGCCTCCGGCCGAGGGCGTCACCCGCACGCGCAGGCAGGGCTCGGCCTCGTCGCCGGGAAAGGCATCGACGGTGGTCGCCAGCCCGTGGTGGGCCGCGGCGATCATCAGGTTCTCGAGCGCGCAGCCCAGGCTGATGTAGAGCGCATGGTCGTCGGGGTCGACCACCGGCAGGCGGCGGGAGAAGTCCGGAAAGATCCGGATCGTGTCCGCCGCCAGCGAGAACGACCAGGGCTGGGTGTTGTGGCCCGAGGGGGCCCGTGTCGCCGTCTCGATCAGGCTCGCCAGGACAGGGTCCATCGGGGTGCTCCAGGGCGGTCGCGAGGACCCCAGCATGGTGGCACGGCGCGCCGGGCCGCTTGACCTGGCTCAAGCCGGCGGCTGGCGCCCGTCGTCCGGGGCGGTCCGGACCGCGCCGGTACCGGAGCTGCGGCCTGCCTTCCCGGTGGCTTCAGAACAGGGGCGCGGTCCGGGTGGCGCCCGGCCCGCACCAGCGCGTGCCCCGGCTCACCTGGATAGCGGCACCGGGCCGGGGCGCCCTGGCGCGGACGGCGAGCAGGACTCGGCCGGCCCGCCCGATGGCGATCCGGACCGGGAACCGGTCGTCGCCGGTGCGCTGCACCGTCCACGTCGCACCCGTCATCGCGCCTCCTGCGCGGCGTTCGAAAGGGTGGCGGCCCGACCGGCGCGGGTCGGACCCGCACCCGGTGCCGGATCAGGCGAACGGATCGCGCAGGACGATGGTGTGGTCGCGGTCCGGACCGGTGCTGACGATCGCCAGCTGGCAGCCTGCCAGCTCCTCGAGGGCACGCAGGTAGGCACGGGCCGCCGGCGGCAGCCTGTCCCACTCGGTGACGCCATGGGTGTTCTCCTCCCAGCCCGGGAACTCCAGGTACACCGGCGTGCACTCGTCCCAGCCGGCGGCGTCGAGGGGCGCGTACTCGGTGCGCTTGCCGCGGTACTCGTAGGCGATACACACCTTCAGCGTCTTCATGCCGTCAAGGACGTCCAGCTTGGTGATGCACAGCCCGCTGATGCCGTTGATGGCGACCGCCCGCTTCAACGCGACGATGTCGATCCAGCCGCAGCGGCGCGGCCGTCCGGTGGTGGCCCCGTACTCCTGGCCGCGGTCGCGGATGCCCTGGCCGACCTCGTCGTCGAGCTCGGTCGGGAACGGCCCGCCGCCCACGCGCGTGGCATAGGCCTTGGCGATGCCGAGCACGTAGTCGATCGCATCGGCACCGACGCCGGTGCCGGCCAGGGCGCCGCCCACGGTGGTGTTGGAGCTGGTCACGTAGGGATAGGTGCCGTGGTCGATGTCCAGCAGCGAGCCCTGGGCGCCCTCGAACAGCACGCGCTGGCCTTGCCTGCGCAGGTCGTGGAGGATGCCGGCGACGTCGGACTTCATGGGTTCGACGTAGTCGCCGAAGGCCAGCGCCTCGTCGAGCATCGCCTGGAAGTCCACGGCCTCGGCGCCCAGGTACCGGGTCAGCACGAAGTTGTGGTAGTCCAGCGCGGCGCGCAGCTTGTCGGCGAGCTGGTCCGGATAGTGCAGGTCGGCGACGCGGATGCCGCGCCGCGCGACCTTGTCCTCGTAGGCCGGGCCGATGCCGCGGCCGGTGGTGCCGATCGCCTTGCCGCCGGCGGCGCGCTCGCGCGCCTGGTCCAGGGCGATGTGGTAGGGCATGATCAGGGGCGTGGCGGGGCTGATCTTCAGCCGCGAACGGACCTCGACGCCGTTGCCCTCCAGCTCGTCGATCTCCTTGCGCAAGGCCGCCGGCGACAGCACCACGCCGTTGCCGATCAGGCACAGCGCGCCTTCCCGCAGGATGCCCGACGGGATCAGGTGCAGGACCGTCTTGCGGCCGCCGATGACCAGCGTGTGGCCGGCGTTGTGGCCGCCCTGGAAGCGCACGACGGCGCCGATCTCCTCGGTCAGCAGGTCGACGATCTTGCCCTTGCCTTCGTCGCCCCACTGCGCGCCCAACACCACGACCGACTGACCCATTTCCCTGCTCCTGCCATTCAACGCTTCGAATCCGGTTCACCGCCCGCGCAGCGGCGCGACGTCACCGACCAGGCTCGGCCTTCCTGGCCTCGCCAGGTCGGCCCGCCAGCGCCATCCGGGCGCCGCTCCGAGCGGTGCGCCGCCCAGACACGACAAAAGCCGGGGGGCGTGCCCCACCGGCTTTTCGGCATTATCCGGATTTCCGCACCCGGCGGCCAGTGCCGGCCGGGGCGACCGGCCGCGGGCGCCGCTCAGCCGCGCACGAACTGCAGGCTGAGCAGCCCCAGCACCACCATCACCGCGCCGCCGATCCTCAGCTGGCGCGGCTCGATCTCCTGCAGGCGTCTGGCGACCTGCTGCCAGCCCGCCGGCGCCACGAACAGGACCAGGCCCTCCAGCACCAGGACCAGGCACAACGCGGCCCACAGATCCGACATGGACTGTCCTCAGCGAGTCCGGCCGCTTTCCCTGAAGTAGCGGAAGAACTCCGAGTCGCGGTCCAGCACCAGCACGTCGGTGCCGCTGGCGAAGGCTTCGCGGTAGGCCTCCAGGCTGCGGTGGAAGCCGTAGAACTCGGCATCGGCGCCGTAGGCCTGCGCGTAGATGTCGGCGGCGGTGGCATCGCCCTCGCCGCGCAGCCGCTGGGCATCGCGCTCGGCCTGGGCCATGATCACGTTGCGCTGGCGGTCGGCGTCGGCGCTGACCCGTTGCGCCGCCTCGGCGCCCTCGGCGCGCAGTTCGTTGGCGACCCGGCGGCGCTCCTCGCGCATGCGCCGGAACACCGAGTCGATCACCTCGCTGTCCTCGGGCAGCTCGATGCGCTTGATGCGCAGGTCGACGATCTTGATGCCGAGCTGCCGGGCCGATTCGTCCGACTTGGCGGTCAGCACGTCGGTGAGGTTGGTGCGGATGTCGGCCACCACCTCCTGGAGGGTGCGCTGGTTGAACTCGTTGCGCACCGCTTCCTTGACGATCGGGTTGAGGCGCGCGAGGGCGTTCTCCTCGTTGCCGCCGGTGGCCTGGTAGAAGCGCGAGACGTCCTCGATCCGCCAGCGCACGAAGAAGTCGACGCTGACGTCCTTCTTCTCGCTGGTCAGGTAGCGCTCGGGCTGGGCGTCCAGGGTCAGCAGGCGGCGATCGAAGCGGCGCACCGACTCGATGAAAGGCACCTTGAAGTGCAGGCCCGGCTGGATGTCCGAGCGGGTGATCGCACCGAGCCTGAACAGCGCGGCGAACTCATGTTCCTTCACCACGAACAGGCTGTTGGCCACGACCAGGGCGGCCAGGGCGAGAATGACGAGGATCCCGGATTTCATCGGCGGCTCTCCCGGCCGGCGACCCGGCCTTCGCGTCGTGGGTCGGGCGGCGCGACCGCCCGTGCGGGTTCGGGCCGGGCCGCGCCCTGGACCGGCGATGCCGAGCCGAGGGTGTCGCCGCCGTCGACGCCGCGCTCCCTCAGGATGCGGTCGAGCGGCAGGTACATGAGGGACTGGCCGCCCTCGCGGACGTCGATCATCACCTTGGGATTGCGCGCCAGCACGTCCTGCATGGTCTCCAGCAGCAGGCGCTTGCGGGTCACCTCGGGGGCCTTGCGATACTCCGTCACCAGCAGGCTGAAGCGGGCCGCGGCACCGGTGGCGCGGGCGATGGTGACCTCCTTGTAGCCCTCCGATTCCAGCGTCACCCGGGCCGCCTCGCCGCGCGCCTCCGGAACCACCCGGCTGGCGTAGGCCTCGGCCTCGCGGACCAGCCGCTCGCGGTCCTCGCGCGCGGCGATCGCGTCGTCGAATGCCGCCTTCACTTCCTGGGGCGGCTCGACCTCCTGGAAGTTCACGTCGGTCAGCTCCAGGCCGGTGCCGTAGTCGGCCAGCATGGTCTGCAGGACCTGGCGCACCTCGGCGACCAGCACGGCGCGCTGGCCGATCAGGATCTCGTCGAGGGTGTTGGCGCCGATCACCTGGCGGACCGCGGCCTCGGTGGCCAGGCGCAGGCCGTCGTCGGGGTTGCGCGTTCCGAACAGGAACAGGTTGGGATCGGCGACCCGGTACTGGACGTTGAACTTGAGCACCACCAGGTTCTCGTCGCGGGTCAGCATGCGCGCCTGCTCGGTGACCGAGCGCACCGAGGTGAAGTCGACGCGACGGACTTCCTCGATCGGGCGCGGCCACTTGAAGTTGAGGCCGGGGTTCATCAGGCGCTCCGCCTTGCCGAAGCGCAGGACCACGCCGCGTTCGCGCTCCTCGATCACGGTGAAGGCGTCGAACGCCGACCACAGCAGCAGGGCGCCCACCAGCAGCAGCACGATGCCGCCGACACCGGCACCGCCGGCACCGCCGGCACCGCCGCCGTTGCCGCCGCGCCGACCGCCGCCGAAGAGGCGCCCGATGCGGTCGTTGAGGTTCCGCAGCCAGCGCTCGAAGTCGGGGCCGCCGCCACCGGCGCCACCGCCGCCGGACCACGGGTCCCGCTGCTTGCCGCCACCGGGTTCATTCCAGGCCATGAAGCTCTCCAAGATGTCCGCGACCGGCGCTGCCGGCCGCATGGGCGCGGGCCGCCACAGGCGACCCGCAATCGATCCGATGCCCGGATTGTAGCCGGACGGCGCAGCCGCGCCGTGAGCCGCCCGCCGGAGACACCGCGTCAGTCCGGCAGGGCGCGCACGCGCAGCCCCGCGGGAGCCTGCTCACCCTGCAACCGCCCGAGCTCGGCGGCGCCCAGCCGGGTGGTCAGCAGCCAGCCGGCCTCGGTCGCCTGCTCGGATTCCACGGCGTGGCGCCGGAACAGCGCGGCGCGCAGGGCCGCGGCCTGGTGCGGCAGGAACACCTCGTAGCGGGTGCGCAGGGCGGCGAAATGCCCGGCCAGGGCATCCCGCAGCAGGTCAATGCCCTGGCCGGTCGCTGCCGACAGCCAGACCCGCGGTTGTCCGCCGCCGTCAACGGCATCGCTCCGGGCCGGCTGGCCGATGCTGTCGACCTTGTTCATCACCAGGACGCGAGGCAGGTCGCCGGCGCCGATTTCCTCCAGCACCGCGTCGACCTGGCGGATCCGCTCGGGATGCTCGGGATCCGCGGCATCGACCACGTGCAGGAGCAGGTCGGCCTCGCGGGCCTCGGCCAGGGTGGAGCGGAACGCCGCCACGACCTCGTGCGGCAGCTCGCGGATGAAGCCGACGGTGTCGGCGAGGAGCAACGGTCCGCAGGACAGGCCCTCGATCCGTCGCAGCGTGGGATCCAGGGTCGCGAACAACTGGTCGGCCGCGTACACACCGGCGCCGGTCAGGCGGTTGAACAGGGTCGACTTGCCGGCGTTGGTGTAGCCGACCAGGGCCACCGTGGGCAGTTCGCCGCGGCTGCGCGCCCGGCGCGACTGGCTGCGCTGCACCTGCACCTGCGCCAGCCGGCGGCGGAGGATCTTGACCCGCTCGGCGAGCAGCCGGCGGTCGGTCTCGAGCTGGGTCTCGCCGGGACCGCGCAGGCCGATGCTGCCGCCGCGCTGTCGCTCCAGGTGGGTCCAGCCGCGCACCAGCCGGGTCGCCATGTGGCGCAGCTGCGCGAGTTCGACCTGCAGCTTGCCCTCGAAGCTGCGCGCGCGCTGGGCGAAGATGTCCAGAATCAGCCCGGTGCGGTCGAGCACCCGGCACTTGCACAGGCGCTCCAGGTTGCGCTCCTGGACCGGCGACAGGGGATGGTCGACCAGCACCAGGTCGGCACCCGCGGCTTCGCGCAGGGCCGCGACCTCCTCGACCTTTCCTTCGCCGACATAGGTCGCCGGATGCGGTCGCTGCACGCGCGCGGTCACCGTCGCCACCACCTCGGCCCCGGCCGAGCGCGCCAGTTCGGAGAACTCGGCGGTCTCGACCTCGGCGTCGTCGGCCTGGCGCAGCGGGATCAGCAGCAGCGCCCGCTCGCCGCGGCGGGCGCGGCTGAACGGGTCGGATGCCGGGTCGGGGCGGGTCGGATCGTCGCCGACCGGACGGGGGGCGCTGCCGTTCAATCGTCGGCGCTGGCTGCGGCGGTGCCGCTGTCGGATCCGGCGCCGCCCGGCGCCGAGGCCACCTGCGGACCATGCTCGGTCATGCGCACGTTGCGCGCCGGCACGACGGTGGAGATCGCGTGCTTGTAGACCATCTGGTTGACCTGGTTGCGCAGCAGGACCACGAACTGGTCGAAGGACTCGATGGTGCCCTGCAGCTTGATGCCGTTGACCAGGTACACCGAGACCGGCACGCGCTCCTTGCGCAGCGCGTTCAGGAACGGATCCTGCAAGGACTGACCCTTCGACATGGCGGTTCTCCTGTTATGTTGCAACACTATGATTTGTCTGCCGGCGGCGGGTCGAAATCGTGTACCCGACCTAAGGCGCCGCACGGCTTTTTCAAGATCGCGGCCAGTATAGGTCAAGGCGCCTCGCTCCGGGCGCGCCGGGCGCCCTGCGACGGCCGGTGCGGCATGCCGACGGGCTGCACCCATCCGCCTGATCCGGAAACGGTTTCACCGTCCGGCGGACGGCCGGCGGATGCCCTGCCGGGACCCGGCCCCCAGCCCCGCCGGGAGCCGCCTCGACCAGGGCACCGGGGCCGGCGACCGCGCGGATCCCGGGCCGATCAGTCGCCGGTCCGGGAGGGCCCGGGGGCCGATCCCAGGAACAACGCCAGCCGTCGGGCGCAACGACCCACCAGGTCCGCGGCGAACGGCTCCTCGACGAAGGCGGCGCGCTCGCCCCGGAACCAGGTGTACTGGCGCTTGGCCAGCTGCCGGGTCGCCTCGATCGCCTCCCGGCGGAAACCCTCGGCATCGGTCAGTCCGTCGAGGTGGCGCCAGGCCTGCCGGTAGCCCACCGCCCGCAGCGCCGGCAGATCCGGGTGCAGGGCCGGATCGGCGCGCAGCCGCCGCACCTCGTCGAGCAGCCCGGCCGCCAGCATCTGGTCGAGGCGCCCGGCGATCCGCGCGTGCAGCGCCGCGCGATCGGCCGGCAGCAGCGCCAGCCTCAGCAGCCGGAACGGCATGGCGGCGGGCCGGGCCTGCTGGAGCGTGCTGATCGGCTGCCCGGTCAGGTGCCAGACCTCCAGCGCGCGCTGGATGCGCTGCGGGTCGGTGGGCCGGATCCGCGCCGCGGCCGCCGGGTCGACCGCGGCCAGGCGGGCGTGCAGGGCCGCCCAGCCCATGCGCCCGCCCTCCTCGACGAGCCGGGCGCGCAGTGCCGGGTCGGCGGTCGGCAGGTCGGCCAGGCCTCGCGTCAGCGCGCGGAAGTACAGTCCGGTGCCGCCCACCAGCAGGGGCACGCCCCCCGACGCGCTGATCCGCGTCATCTCGGCCAGCGCCGCGCTGCGGAAATCGCCGGCGGAGAAGGGCTGGTCGGGATCGCGGATGTCGACCAGGGCGTGCGGCCAGCGCGCCAGGGTCGCGCGGTCGGGCTTGGCTGCGCCGATGTCCAGCCCCCGGTAGACCAGGGCTGAATCGGCGCTGACCAGGCCGACCGGGAAGCGCCGGGCCAGCTCGATCGCCAGGTCGGTCTTGCCGGAGGCGGTCGGCCCCATCAGCAGCACGGCCGGCGGCCGGCCGTCGATGGCGCCGGCTGCGTTCCCGGACGGGCCGCCTGCCCGGCTGCCGGCCGCGGCCATCGGGTCGACGCCCTGCGTCGCCGGCGCCGGTCAGTCGCCCGCCGGCGCCAGTCCCATCTCGCGGATCAGGTGGCCGGCGCCGTCGAGATAGTCCATGACCCACAGCATGTAGCGCACGTCGACGTGGATGGAACGGGTGATCGGCTCCTCGAACACCCAGTCGGCGCTGACCGACTCGATGTTGCCGTCGAAGGCCAGGCCGACCAGCTCGCCGCGGCCGTTGAGGGTCGGCGAGCCGGAGTTGCCGCCGGTGATGTCCAGGTCGGCCAGGAAGTTGACGGGCACGGAATCGAGCGCAGCGTCGCGGTACGGGCCGTGCCGGCGCTCGGCGATCAGCGCGAGCTGGCCCTGGGTGGCGTCGAACGGGTCCTCCCCGGTGTGCTTGGCGGCCAGGCCCTCGAGCCGCGTGAACGGCTCGTAGCGGACACCGTCGCGCGGCGAGTAGCCGATCACCTGGCCGAAGCTCACCCGCAACGAGTTGTTGGCATCCGGGTAGATCGCCCGTCCCTGGGCGCGGTTGTAGTCGATCATCGCCTGCATGTACTGGGGACGGAGCTCGAAGCCGCGGCCGTCGAACTCCTTGCGCTCGGCTTCCATGCGCAGCCAGCCCGGCATGAAGGCGACCGCCAGGCGCAGGTACGGATCGTCGGACGCCTCGATCGCGGCGCGGTCGGCGGCGAACCACTTCAGGCGCTCACCGGTGTCGGTCAGCGCGGTGTCCCGGTACAGCGCGGCGACCCGGGCGGCGATGGCCTGGCGGCTCGCGGCACCGTCCAGCCAGGCATCGAGCTCGGCAAGCCGCTGGCCACGCGGCAGCGCGGCGTGCCGGACCAGCAGCTCGGTGACCAGCTGCTGCTCGATGGCCGGATCGACCCGGCGCTCGATCTGCCGGAGGTTGCCCTCGATGCGGACCTCGTCGCGGGCCTGGTAGCCGAATTCACGCTCCAGGTCCGGCTTCTCGCGCTCCAGGGCCAGCCGGTACAGGTCGCGGGCGCCCCGGAACAGGCCGAGGTTGGCGAGCTGGCCGACCAGCAGGTTGCGGTCGCGGCTGGCCCGGGCCACCGCCAGGTGGCCGCGCAGCGTGGCGATGGCGCGGGCCTGCTCGCGGCCCGCCCGGCCCTGGCCGTCCAGCCATTCCGCCAGCGCCGACTCCGTGTCCGCCTTGAGCGCGAGCGCGCCGGCGCGCGCCAGGCCCTCGACCTGGCCGCCGTAGTTCTTGAGCGCGTTGTTCCAGGAGGCGATCGAGCCCGCGTACTTCAGCCGCGCCGCCTCGTCGGGATGGGCCTCGACGATCTCCACGTAGCGCTGGAACAGCGAGGTCATGGCCGGATAGCGCCAGTCGATCGCGTCGCCGACCTCCTCGCCCAACCGGTAGCGGTTGGTGGTGCCCGGATAGCCGGTGACCATCACGAACTCCCCGGCCCCGACCCCGGCCGGCTGCACCCTGAGGTGGTGCCGCGGACGGTACGGAACGTTCTCGGCGGCGAACGCCGCCGGCTGGCCGTCCGGCCCGACATAGGCCCGGAAGAAGGCGTAATCGCCGGTGTGGCGCGGCCACATCCAGTTGTCGACGTCGCCGCCGAACTTGCCGATCGCCTCCTTCGGCGCGTGCACCAGGCGGACATCGCGGATCTCGAGCTGGCGCACCAGCTGGAAGGACAGGCCCTGGTGGAACACGTAGACGTCGCAGCGATAACCCGGCGTCGCCTCGCACTCGGCGACGATCGCCTTGCTGGCCCGGTCGATCGCCTGGAAGCGGGCGGCGCCGTCCATGCCCCTGCGCAGCCCCGCGTTGACGCGCGCGGTGACGTCCTCGATCGACTCGGTGACGTAGATCCGCATGTTCGGCTCGGCCGGCAGCTCGTCGGCGCGGGTCGCGGCCAGGAAGCCTTCGGTGAGCAGGTTGCGCTCGGCCGTGGAGTTGTACTGGATGGCGCCGTAGGCGCAGTGGTGGTTGGTCACCACCAGGCCCTCGGGGGACACGAACGAGGCCGTGCAGAATCCGAAGCCGACCACGGCGCCGAGCGGATACTCGGTCAGGCGCGCAAGGTCCTCCGGCGCCATCCGCAAGCCGCGGTCCCGCAGCTGCGTGGCGATTTCCGGGAGCTGGGCGGGCTGCCACATGCCCTCGTCGGCCTGGGCCAGGCAACTCAGGCTCGCCACAACGAGGGCGGCCAGCAGCGAATGGGTTCGGGTCATCGGCGGATCGTCCGTGTCGGGCGGAACGGGGATTATCGCAGCCCGTCCCGCCCGCCGGCATGGGTCTGGTGCTCCGGTCGGCCAGCGCTGCCCGCCGCCCGTCGCAGGCCGCCCCGCGCCGGGCCGGGTGGCCGGGATCAGCCCTCGAAGCCGTCCGCGAACAGCAGATCGACCCGCACCTCGCAGGCCCCGGGGCTGGGCGAGTCGGCGTCGCGCGGCCGCAGGAAGAGGTCGGCCACGCCCTGGGCGGCTGCCGCCCCGCCGTCGAAAGCGCCGCCCGGACGCGGGCAGAACCCCTCCAGGGCGGCCGTCGAGGGCAGCGCGGCCAGCAGGGGCTCCGGCACGGCGGGCCCTGCCACGACGTTGCCGAGCGACCAGGCGATGTCGCCCGCGGCAAGCTGGCCGCCAGCCGTGCCACCCGTCGTTCGCAGGGCGTTGTTGGCCACGGCGACGTCGCCGGCGCCCTCGCTGCTGGTGAACGCGCCATGCCAGCTCCCGGCCTGGCCCTGCAGCTGGTACACGGTGTTGTGCAGGAAGCGGATGCGGCTGGTACTGCCGTGGTCGCCGCCGTTCTTCACGAATACCGCGTAGGCGCCACCGCCACCGGGCGCACCGCGCAGGTCGAACACGTTGTTGCGGGCGACGAAGTTGCGGCCGCTCCAGTCGAAGCCGTTGTTGTTGTTGGCCGAGTACAGGACCAGGTTGCCCTCGAACACGAAGTCGCGGACCTGGTCGCCCGGGCCGACGCCCGGGTCCAGCGAGACCGGTCCGCCGTTGCTGCCGAACGCCCCCGCGGTGTTCAGCGGGCCGATCCGGGAGCCGGTGACGACGATCTTCTCGGGGCGCATCCGGTCCGGGTCGGCCGACGGGGTGCTGTGGATCCGCAGCGGCCCGGTGCAGGTGTGCATGAACTCGACCTGGGAGATCACGGAGCGCTGGATCGTCGAGGTCCGGAACGCCGAGGTCGTGCCGGTGCAATCGGTCTGCGCCTGCCTGTCGATGCGCACGCCCAGCCAGGCCAGGCCGCGGCCGAACGGGAAGTTGATGATGAACTGGCCCGGCGTATGCGGCGGCAGGTCGCGGACCTCGTACAGGAACAGGTGGCTGACGTGCTCGCGCGGCAAGGCCCCGTCCAGGGGCCAGCCCTGCAGGCTGCCGTAGGACTGCGCATCGATGTCGGCGAACAGGATGTGCTCGATCGCCTGCACGGTGCTGAACGGGTGGGTGGTGAGGGCGCCGCTGAAGTCGGCGGACGCCGCGGCCGGCTTGCGGCAGTGCAGGTGCCGGAAGCTGAAGTCCGAGGTCGGCTGGCCGGTCGAGCCGACCCGCAGGCAGGTGGCGCCCAGCCCCTGCGACAGGACCGGCCGGGGGCCGCTGCCGAACGCGCCGAGCTGGCCCGGACCCTGGCCGGCGGCGGTGATCGGCGCCGGCGCCTCGAACTGGTCGCCGCGGCGCAGCAGCACGCGCCGGCCCGGTCCGCCGTGCGCATCCCAGGCGCTGGTGGCGTCCTGCGCCACGAGCCGGCGTGCGCCCGCCGGGCAACCCTGCCAGCCGTCGTCGTCGACGGCCACGCAGGTGGTCGCCAGACCCGCGAACACCAGGTCGGGGTCGGCGACCTGGATCACCCGGCTGGCGAGCGCCGAGACGCCGTCGGGCGCCGAGACCCGGACCGTCACCTGGAAGCTGCCTGCGCGCTCGAAGACATGGCCGGCGATGGGACCGACGGCGCGGTTCTTCGGCATCGGCCAGGCGCCCAGCGACCAGGTGCCGGCCCCGGGATCCCCGAAATCCCACAGGTACTCCAGATCGGTGAACGCGTCGACGTCCGGCGACGGGCTGCTGCTCGGGCTGGCGTCGAACAGGATCGCGCAGGGCGCCACGCACTGGCTTCGCGATGGCTCGATCCGGGCCTCCATGCCCGTTCCTGCGGCCACGGTTCCGGGCGACGCCCAGACACAGGCCGCGGCCAGGACGAGCGCCGGCGGGAAGGCGGGACGACGGGGTGGCGTCCGGAAAGTCGGCAGGGTGGACACGGGCTGGCCTGTCGATGCGAAGGGTGCCGTTTACCACAGCGAAGCGCCGATGGGGACGGTCCGGTCCGGCCCTGCCCGGTCGGTGCCGGCCGGCATCGGAACCAACGGCGTCTGGGCGCAGCCCGCACCCGCCTGCTTGGGCTGCTCGCGTGCCCTCCCGGGTCACGACGCGAACCGGTGAGCACCGACGCGCCCGCCGCGGCCCGGCCGGGTAAGCGGCTGCGGACCTGGGCTATGCTCCCCGCAGCCAGATCTCGGGAGGGAATGGCAGGCGCGGCGGCACGCCCCTGGCACGGGACGGACGGCGGCCGGCCTGGCCAGCGACGCAGCCATGGAGCGCCTGCGCTACAGCATCGAACGCCTGGATGGCAATGCGGACGCGTTGTCCCGCACCCAGCTGGATGTCGGCCGCTACCGGCTGGGACGCTCCGCCGAATGCGAGATCCGCCTGGACATCGCCGGCATATCGCGCCAGCACCTGGAGATCGAGGTGTTCGCCGACGGCGGCCTTGCGCTGCGCGACCTGGGATCGACCAACGGCTGCCGCGTCGATGGCCGGCCGGTAGCGGCGCTGGCCGTCTCCGGCGATTTCGAACTCGACCTGGGCGCGGCGCGCCTGCGCCTGCGCGAACACACCCCCGGCATCGATGCGCTGGCCTTCGTGATGCCTGCGGAAGACGAGCCGACCGCCCCCCGGTCGGCGACCGTCGCCCCGGGACAGACGCGCGCGCTCGCCCTGTTCGACCAGCTGCGCGAGGCCGCACTGGCGGCCCTGCCGGACGGCATGTTGCTTGCCGCCCCGCTGTCCCTGGTGCTTCAGGACTGGCTGTCGCCGCTGTCGGCCGACGGCCTCCGCCTCGTCGACGGCGAGGACAGGGTCCTGGCCCAGGCAGGCGAGGCCGCGGCCTGGCAGGTCGTCGCCGCGGGCGGCGGCTGGCAGTTCGCCGCGGATGCCAGGTCCGCGGCCCGCCTGTCGCCGCTGGCGACCCGCCTGGCCGCCGTGCTTTCCTGGTTGCCCGTCGCCCGCGGCGCCGGCGCCACAGGACCGGCTTCGGCGACCGGTGCCTCGCCGGGTGCGCCGGGCACGGCCAACCCGGCGATGCGTGCCGTGCTGGAGTCCGCCGCACGCGCCGCACGCAGCCGCGTGGCGATCCTGCTGCGTGGCGAGACCGGCGTGGGCAAGGAGGTCCTGGCGCGCTGGATACATTCCGCGTCGCCGCGCGGCGCGGGCGCCTTCGTGGCGGTCAACTGCGCCGCCCTGCCCCGCGACCTGCTGGAGGCCGAGCTGTTCGGCGTCGAGAAGGGCGCCGCGACCGGCGTCGAGGCCCGGCCAGGCCTCCTCGAGCGGGCCGACGGCGGCACCCTGTTCCTGGACGAGCTGGGCGACATGCCCCTGGAAACCCAGGTCCGGCTGCTGCGGGCACTCGAGGACGGGCGACTGGTGCGGGTCGGCGGCCGGCAGCAGGTCGAGGTCGATGTCCGCCTTCTGTCAGCCACCCACCAGGACTTGCGCCAGGCCATCGACGAACGGCGGTTCCGGCTCGACCTCTACCACCGCGTCGCCGGCATCGAGCTGCATATCCCGCCCCTGCGCGATCGACCGGAAGACATCGCGACCCTCGCGATCGGCTTCTTCGCCAGCGCGGTCCGGGCCGCGCCGGTCCGCAGTCCGGGCATCGGCGCCGAGGCGCTGCTGTGCCTGCAGCGCTGGCACTGGCCGGGCAACGTGCGGGAGCTGCGCCAGGCCGTCGAGGGGGCCGTCGCGATGCTGGCGCCCGGCGAAGCACTCAGCCGCCAGCACCTGCCCGCGGCGCTGCGCGGCGACGACCCTCGGAGCAGCGACCTTTCCCTGGAACAGGCGCTGGCGCGCGCCGAGCATGGCGCCCTGGTGCAGGCGCTGGCGGTGGCCGGGGGCGACCACCGGCGTGCGCGCGAGCTGCTGGGCGTCGGCAAGACCACCTTCTACAAGCTGATGCGCTGCCACGGGCTGACGCGCGCGGCGGGTCCCGACGATGACTGAGCGGGCGACGGAGCGGATCGACGAGCAGGCGCTGACGGTGCTCGCCGAGGGGCTTGCGTCCGGCCTGGACGGCGACCCCACGCAGCTGGTTGGCGCCCGATTCGGGCGCTACCGCGTGCTGCGCCTGTTGGGCAGCGGCGGCATGGGCGCCGTCTACCTGGCCGAACAGACCGAGCCGGTGCGGCGGCAGGTGGCGATCAAGCTGGTCGCCGGCCGGCGCCTGGACGGCGATCGCCTGGCGCTGTTCGCGCTGGAGCGCCAGGCGCTGGCGCGCATGGCGCACCCGGCCATCGCCCAGGTGTTCGATGCCGGCGCGACCGCGGCCGGCGTGCCCTACCTGGTGATGGAATTCGTGGAGGGCCGGACGCTGTCGGCGTGGCTTGACCAGGAGCGGCCGCCCCTCGCGCAGCGCGTGGCGCTGATGCGCGACGTGTGCCTGGGCGTCGCGCACGCGCACCGGCGCGGCATCGTCCATTGCGATCTCAAGCCCGGAAACATCCTGGTCACCCGCGTCGACAGCCAGCCCCGGCCCAAGATCATCGACTTCGGCATCGCCCGCGGCCAGGGCCAGGCCTCGCTGGCGGGGGACGGCAGCGGCACCCCCGGCTACATGAGCCCGGAACAGGCCGGCGATGCCGGTCGCATCGACCCGCGCAGCGATGTCTACAGCCTGGGGCTGGTCCTGTTCGAGGCGATCGCCGGACGGCCCTGGCACGACACTTCGGGCCTGACCGGCCTGGCCACCGACGCGCTTCGCCGCCGCATCGAAGGGGCCGGGCCGGCCAGGCTGGCGGCTGCCGACGCGGCACCGGACGTTTCCGCGGCCCGCGTGCGTGAACTCGACGCGATCGTCGCGCGCGCCACCGCACCGGATCCGGACCGGCGCTTCGAGAGTGCCGAGGCCCTGGCGGTCGACCTGCAGCACTGGCTCGATCGCAGGCCGGTCGGCGCGATGTCCGGGGGGCGCCTGTACCGGCTGCGCTGCACGGTCCGGCGCAACGCCCTGGCCACGGCACTGGCCGGACTGGCCGTCCTGGCGCTGGCGGTCGGCATAGCCGGTCTCTACGGCGGCTTGCGCGAGGCCGAGCGCCAGGCGGCCGTGGCCACCGCGCGCGGCCAGGACCTGGAGCAGGTCGTGGCCTTCCAGCAACGCCTGCTGGGCGGCCTCGACGTGCGCCGGTTCGCGGCCGGCTGGGTCGACGGACTGGTCGAGCGGGCCAGCCAGGTGGCGGTCGGGGAGCAACTGATCGGCGTGGACGACCTCCGTGCCGCGCTGGCCGCCCTGCCGGTGGTCGATGTGTCGCGCCAGACCCTGCTACAGGCCGTATTGCAGCCCGCCGCCGGGGTGATCGACACCCAGTACGGCGGCCAGCCGCGGGTCCAGGCCGCGCTGCGCGCCTCGCTGGGACGGACCCTGCTGGACCTCGCGCTGTTCCCGGCAGCGCTCGAACAGCTCGACCTGGCCGCCGGGCAGCTGGATTCGATCGGCGCGCGGCACACCCGGCAGCGACTCCAGGTCGAGCTCGACCGCGCCGCCGCCGAGCGCGGCCGTGGCGAGCTGCAACGGGCCCTGGAGCGTCTGGCGCCCCTCCCTGATCGCGTGGCCGCGCACCCGGGCGAGCGGCCCGATGCCCTGCTGCCGGAGGCCGAACTGATGCTGGCCGCGGTGCTCAGCGACCTCGACCGGCAGGACGAGGCGCGCGACCACGCGGTACGGGCGGCGACGCGGTTCCGGGACATCGGCGAGCTTGGCCGGGCGCTGCAGACCGAGGCGCACCTGCTGCTCAACGAGATCACCTTGCAGGGGCGCTGCGACCTCGTCCTGCGCCAGCGCATGCACGACTCCCTGGCCGAGGCCGCGCAGGCCGGGCTGCCGCCCCGGCAACGCGCCGTCATCCACCAGGCGCTGGGCAACTGCGACCTGTCGAGGGGCGCGTCGCGCAGCGCGGCGGCGAGCTTCGAGGCCGCCTACCAGGCGATCCGCGAGCACAGCGGCGAAGACGACCCCAACACCCAGTACATGCGCGCGACCGCCCTGTTCCTGGCGGTCGAGTCCGGGCGACTGGACCAGTCCATCGCAGCGGCGCTCGCCGACGCCGCCGACCGCGGCGAGCGCCTGACCGGACCGACCACGGTGTTCGCGGCGCTCCCCCGCATCGGCCTGGCCGAGCTGCACTCGCGACGCGGCGAGCATGCGCAGGCCCAGGCGATACACGCCGAGCTGTCCACCCGGCTGGCCGGCGAGGATGTGCGCGGCGCGGTCCGCTACCTAAGCCAGGCCTATGCCGGAACCGCGCTGTTCCGGGCCGGCCTCCCCGAGCAGGGTGCCAGCAGCCTGGCCGCCGCCGAAGCCACCTGCGAACAGGCGCACGGCCAGGACAATTCGACCTGCCTCGGCTTCCGCCTTGCCCGGCTGCAGAAGCACTTCGAGGCCGATCCCGGGGCGGTTGCCGGCGAAGCCCTGGTCGCCTTCCGGTCCGACGCCCACCGGGTGTTCGCCGAGGGCCACGTCTACCGCCTGATGGCCGACTGGCTCGCCTATCGCGGCCTGCGGCGGGACGGCCTCGACGGCGAGGCCGCCCACCTGGCGGCGCACGGCCTGCGTCCGGCGCTCGATGCGCTGGATCCAGCGGAGTTCGGCACCGACGAGGCCCAGCTGCTGGGGGCGATCCGCGAGGCACTGGCCGGACCCTGATCCCGGCCAGCCGCCGGCCAGTCCCAGGCGGGTCCGCCTCAGGCCGGGACGGCGCCCCCGGGAAGCGGCCTCTCCAGCTCGACGAAATGGAGATCGTCCCGCCGCGGCAGGCCGAAGCGGGGGTCACCGTAGGGAAAGGGGTGGCGGCGCCCGGTAAGGGCATAGCCGCGGCGCAGGTACCAGCCGATCAGGCTTTCGCGCAGCCAGATCACCTTCATGCGCAGCCAGCGGGCATCGAAGTCCAGCCAGGCCCGCCGCTGCGCCTCCGCCAGCAGGACGTCGCCGATGCCCTGGCGTTGCAGTCCCGGCGCCACCGCGAACAGGCCGAACCAGCAGGTGTCGCCGTCCCGTGCCAGATGGCAGCAGGCGACCGGCTCGCCGTCGCGCCGGGCCAGCAGGATGCCCTGCCCGCCGGCCAGCATGGACGCGACTGCCGCGGCATCGGTGCGCTGGCCGTCCAGCAGGTCCGCCTCGGTGGTCCAGCCGGCCCGGCTGGCCTCGCCGCGATAGGCCGACTGTGCCAGCGCGACCACCGCCTCGACGTCCTCGGGCGTGGCGTAGCGGATGTCCAGGCCCGACAGCGGCGGCAGCCAGCCGGGCGACCGGAACCGCCAGTCGTACTCCATGTAGCGCGCGGTCGACAGCGCCACCCCCTCCCCGGCCAGCCCGGCGACCACGTGGAGCGCGGCGTCGATGCCGGCGCTGATACCCGCGGCCGCCACCAGCGTGCCGTCCCGGGTGTAGCGGACCCCGCGCACCAGGGTCGCGCCGGCGACCCCGCCCAGCTCGTCCCAGGCCTCGTGGTGGGTGGTGAAGCGACGCCCGGCGAGGAGCCCGGCTGCGGCGAGGATGCGGGCGCCGGTGCACACCGACAGCAGCTCTCCGGCACCGGCGGCACGGCTGCGCAGCCAGGCCAGCGCCAGCGGGTCGGCGGCGACCGCGCGGGAACCGGCGCCGCCGGGCACCACCAGGACATCGGCGCCGGCCGTCTCGTCGAAGGTCGAGTCCGGCACCAGGCGCAGGCCGTTGACCGCGGTCACCGGCGCCGCGGACGCCGCGACCGTCCGGACCTGGAACAGGCCATGGCCATGCAGCTCGTCGGCCACCGAGAACACCTCGAACGGCCCGGCGAGGTCGAGCACCTCGACCTGCGGGTACACCAGCAGGGCGACCTGCCGCCTCACGCCAGCAGGTCGCGCGCGCGCCGCAGCGAGGCGGCCAGGGCATCGACCTCGGCCTCGGTGTTGTAGAACGCCAGCGAGGCCCGGCAGGTCGCCGGCACGCCGAACCGCCGCATCAGCGGATGCGTGCAATGGTGTCCGGAACGCACCGCGATGCCGTCGAGGTCGATCAGGGTGGCGACGTCCTGGGCCTGGGCGCCGTCGACCACGAAGGAGAACACCGGCACCCGGTCGGGGGCCTCGGCGCCGACCAGCCGCAGCCCGGGCACCGCCGCGAGGCGTTCGCGGGCATGCGCCGCCAGCGCCCGTTCGCGGCCGGCGATGGCCGCCATGCCGATGTCCGTCAGGTAACCGGCGGCGGCGCCCAGGCCGATCAGCCCGGCGATGTTCGGGGTACCGGCCTCGAACCGGTGCGGCGGGTCCGCGAAGGTGGTGCCCTCGAAGGCGACCTCGCGGATCATCTCGCCGCCGCCCATGAACGGCGGCATCGCCGCCAGCAGCGCGGGACGGCCCCACAGCGCGCCGCTGCCGGTGGGACCGAACATCTTGTGGCCGGTGATCGCGTAGAAGTCGCAGCCGATCGCCTGGACGTCTACCGGCAGGTGCGGCGCCGCCTGGGAGCCGTCGACCAGGGTCAGCACGCCGCGCTCGCGGGCCAGCGCGCACAGTTCGCGGGCCGGATTGACCGTGCCCAGGGCGTTGGAGACGTGCACGAACGCGAACAGCCGGACCTCGGGCGTCAGCAGCGCCGGCAGCGCGGCGAGGTCGAGCTCGCCGGCATCGGTGACCGGCAGGACCTTGAGGGTGGCGCCGGCGCGCTCGCACGCCATCTGCCAGGGCACGATGTTGGCGTGGTGCTCCATGCCGGTGACCAGGACCGCGTCGCCTGGCCGCAGGTTGGCGCCGCCCCAGCTGTACGCCACCAGGTTGATGCCCTCGGTGGTGCCGCGGGTCAGCACCACGCCGTCGCGCGAGGGCGCGTTGATGAACGCCGCCAGGGTGTCGCGGACCGCCTCGTAGGCGGCGGTGGCCTCGGTGCCCAGCGTGTGCACGGCGCGCGACACGTTGGCGTTGTACTCGCGGTGGTAGCGGTCCATGGCCGCCAGCACGGCTTCCGGCCGCTGCGCGGTGTTGGCGTTGTCCAGGTAGGCCAGCGGCTTGCCGTGGACGCGCCGCCGCAGGGCCGGGAAGTCGGCGCGCAGGCGCGCCCAGTCCGGTGCCGCCGGCGCCGTGGCGACGCTCACACCGCCTCCTCCAGCCCGGCCAGCGCCGCCAGCCGCGCCGGCAGCGGCCAGTCGCCCGCGAAGCCGGCGAGCGCCTCGGCGGCGAAGGCCCGGACCAGGATCGCCCGCGCGGCATCGGCCGGGATGCCGCGGCTGCGCAGGTAGAACAGCGCCGCCGGGTCGAGCTGGCCGACGGTGGCGCCGTGCGCGCAGCGCACGTCGTCGGCATGGATCTCGAGCACCGGCTTGGCGTCGACCTCGGCCTGCGCCGAGCCGAGCAGGCTCTTGCACTCGAGCCGGGCGTCGGTGCCGTCGGCGCCGGCGGCGACCAGGATGTGGCCGTCGAACACGGCGCGCGCACGCTCGTCGGCCAGCGCCCGCCAGGCGGTGGTGCTGGTGCAGCCGGGCGCCAGGTGGCGCAGGCGCAGCTGCAGGTCGGCGTGGCGGCGGCCGGCGAGCACGAAGGCGCCGCCGAGCTGCGCGCTGGCGCCGGCGCCGGCCAGGTCGATCGTGAGCTCGTGGCGGGAAGGCGCCGCACCGCCGTCGAGGGCCTGCAGGCGCAGGCGCGCGCCGGCGGCCAGCCGCACGCGGTTGCGCAGCAGCAGCGACAGCGCCTCGGCGGGGGCATTGACGCAGGCCAGGTCCAGCTCGGCGCCCGCGGCCAGCTCGATCGCGGTATCGACGGTCGCCAGGGCCGGGCCCCGGGCTCCTTCGCAGTCGAGCAGCACGCGGGCGCGGGCGCCGCTGCCGAGGACGATGCGGTGGCGCAGGTGCCAGCTGCGGTCCGCGCCGACGCCACTCCGGTGGAGCAGCGCCAGCCAGTCGCCGGCGTCGGTCCCGGCATCGACCCGGAGCGTGGCGCCATCGACGGCGAAGGCGGCGCTGAGGTGATCGAAGACATCCCCCTGCGCCGTGGCCGGCGCCGCGACGCCGGTGGTCAGGCGCACGCCCGCCGCCAGGCCGTCCAGGCCGGCGCCGGTGCGGTGGCCGTCCCGGAACACCACGCTGCGCGGCGGTGCCGGCTCGGCGGCCGGCGGCGCGGCCGGCCTCGGCGCGCGCTGGCCCAGGGCATGCAGGGACGTGTAACGCCACGCCTCGAGCCGGCGCTCGGGCCAGGGCGCGACGCGCGCATCGGCCAGGGCCCGTCGCCGCGCCGGCTCGTCGACCGGCAGGTCGGCGACGTCCAGGGCCTGCTGCAGTGGGGTCGTCATCAGGCCGCCCCGCCGACCTTGCGGTCGGCCACCCAGGCATAGCCATGGGCCTCCAGCTCGCCGGCCAGGCCGGGGCCGCCGGACTCGACGATGCGGCCGTCGGCCAGGACATGCACGAAGTCCGGCACCACATAGTCCAGCAGGCGCTGGTAGTGGGTGATCAGCACGAAGCCGCGCTGCGCGGACCGCAGCGAGTTGACGCCCTCGGCGACCTGGCGCAGGGCGTCGATGTCGAGGCCGGAATCGGTTTCGTCCAGCACCGCCAGGGCCGGCTCCAGCACCGCCATCTGGAAGATCTCGTTGCGCTTCTTCTCGCCGCCGGAGAAGCCGCTGTTGACGCCGCGGTGCAGCAGGTCCTCCGGCAACGAGAGGATCTTCAGCTTCTCGCGCACGCGCCTGAGGAACTGCACGGAATCGAGCTCCGGCTCGCCGCGCGCCTTGCGCTGGGCGTTGTAGGCCGCGCGCAGGAAGTAGGTGTTGTTGACGCCGGGGATCTCGACCGGGTACTGGAAGGCGAGGAACACGCCGGCGGCGGCGCGCTCCTCCGGCGCCAGCGCCAGCAGGTCGGCGTCGTGGAAGCGCACCGAACCGGCGGTGACCTCGTACCCCTCGCGGCCGGCCAGGACGGCCGCCAGGGTGCTCTTGCCGGCGCCGTTCGGGCCCATGATGGCGTGCACCTCGCCCGGCTGGACGACCAGGTCCAGGCCCTTGAGGATGGCCTTTCCGGCCACCGAAACGTGCAGGTCGTCGATCGTCAGCATGTCGGGTCGATCCAGGAGGGGCGCGGGGATCCGCTGAGGAGAGAGGCCGGCGAACCGGCTGCACGCGGCGCCGCGGAGCACGCCGAGGCGGCGGCGCCGGGCCAGGCGTGCGTCGACGGCATCATCCGACCGCCCCCTCGAGCGACACCTCGAGCAGGCGCTTGGCCTCGACGGCGAACTCCATCGGCAGCTCCCGGAACACCTCCCGGCAGAAGCCGTCGACGATCATCGAGACCGCATCCTCCTCGCCGATGCCGCGGGCGCGACAGTAGAAGAGCTGGTCTTCGGAGATCTTCGAGGTGGTCGCCTCGTGCTCGACGACGGCGTCGGGGTGGCGCACCTCGATGTACGGGAAGGTGTGCGCGCCGCACTGCTTGCCGATCAGCAGGGAGTCGCACTGGGTGTGGTTGCGGGCGCCGGCGGCGGTCGGCTGGACCTTGACCAGGCCGCGGTAGGTCTGCTGGCCGCGGCCGGCGGAGATGCCCTTGGCGACGATCTTGCTGCGCGTGTTGCGGCCCAGGTGGATCATCTTGGTGCCGGTATCGGCCTGCTGGCGGTGGTGGGTCAGCGCCACCGAGTAGAACTCGCCCACCGACTCCTCGCCGAGCAGCACGCAACTGGGGTACTTCCAGGTGATCGCCGAGCCGGTCTCGACCTGGGTCCAGGAGATCTTCGAGCGCACGCCGCGGCAGGCGCCGCGCTTGGTCACGAAGTTGTAGATGCCGCCGACGCCGTTCTCGTCGCCGGGATACCAGTTCTGCACGGTCGAGTACTTGATCTGCGCGCGGTCCAGGGCGACCAGTTCCACCACCGCCGCGTGCAGCTGGTTCTCGTCGCGCATCGGCGCCGTGCAGCCCTCCAGGTAGGACACCTGGCTGTCGTCCTCGGCGACGATCAGGGTGCGCTCGAACTGGCCGGTGTCGCGTGCGTTGATCCGGAAATAGGTGGACAGCTCCATCGGGCAACGCACGCCGCGCGGGATGAACACGAAGCTGCCGTCCGAGAACACCGCGGAGTTCAGCGCCGCGAAGAAGTTGTCGGTATGCGGCACCACGGTGCCCAGGTACTTCCGGACCAGCTCGGGGTGCTCGCGCACCGCCTCGGAGAACGAGCAGAAGATCACGCCGACCTCGGCCAGTTCCTTGCGGAACGTGGTGCCGACCGAGACCGAGTCGAACACGGCGTCGACCGCGACGCCGGCCAGTCGGGCACGCTCGTGCAGCGGCACGCCCAGCTTGTCGAAGGTCTCCAGCAGCTTGGGGTCGACCTCGTCGAGCGACTTCGGGCGGTTCTTCTGGTTCGGCGCGGCGTAATAGCTGACCGCCTGGAAATCGATCGGCGCGATGTCCAGCTTGGCCCACTCGGGCATCGGCAGGGTCAGCCAGTGCCGGAACGCCTGCAGGCGCCATTGCGTGAGCCAGTCCGGCTCGCCCTTCTTGGCCGAGATCAGGCGCACCACGTCCTCGTCGAGTCCCGGCGGGACGACGTCGGACTCGATGTCGGTCACGAAGCCGGCGCTGTAGCGCTGGCCGAGCCGGTCTGCGATCTGTTGCGGGGTTGCGGCCATCATGGATTCCCGATGCGTGGCGGCCTAGGCGAGCCGGATCCGGATCTCGCCCCGGCCCGGCGAGTCCGGCGACGGTGGCGCCAGCATCTGCGCCAGGCTGATTTCGCGCAGACTGCGCTCGATCGCCCCGGAGATGCGTTGCCAGGGACCGCGTACGCCGCAATGCGCCTCGTGGCTGCACTGGCCGGCATGGCTCGCGCATTCGGTCACCGCGATCGGGCCATCGATGGCCTCGACGATGCGCGCGACGGCGATCCGGTCGGGCGGCAGCGCCAGCCGGTAGCCACCGGCGGCGCCGCGCTGCGACTCGACCAGGCCGGCGCCCGTCAGCAGCTTCAGCACCTTGCTGGCGGTCGGCAGCTCCAGCCGCGCCGCCTCGGCGAGGTCGGCAGCCGGCCGCAGCCGGTCCGGCGCCTCGGCCATCAGGCCCAGCAGCACGGTGGCGTAGTCGGTGAGCTTGCTGACCCGCAGCATCCGGCGATCCTCAAATGGGACCGGAATTGTACTGTTTCCGGACCGCGCTCGCCAGCCGCCAGGCTGAACGGCTGGGCGGGCGCACGGACGACAAGCCGGTTGTCGTGGCGTAGGATCGGCCCGCCGCCGACCCGCCGGGTCTGGCGGCCCGAACGATCCATGGCAAACGACTGAGGAGGGAACCGATGGCCGCTTCCAAGCTGGTGGGACTGGTGTTGCTTGTGCTGGGCGCGATCCTGCTGTACTTCGGCTTCACAGCCACCGACAGCATCGGCGAGCAGGTGGTCGAGGGAGTCACCGGCCGCTACACCGACCAGACCATGTGGTACCTGATCGGCGGCGGCATCAGCGCCGCGGCCGGGCTCGCCCTGCTGCTGTTCGGTCGCAAGTGACGGGATCCCGGCCGGCTGCCTGCCCGCTGCCTGCCGGCCAGGCTCGGCTGCAGGAACCCGCTGCCTGCCGGTAGACGACCCCTTCTGGTCGTCCGTCGGTTCGCCCGTCCGGCGCAGGTCCGGGCGGGCCCCCGGCACGTCCACGGCGCACCCGGTCGCCTCGCCGGGCGGCCATCCATGGCCGCAGCCCGCAGGTCGCCGGGCGCGGCCTGCCCTGCGGCCCGGGCCGGGCCGCCGGACCGCCGGTGGTCGCCGGAAACGGGCGGCCGCGGCGCCTGACGCCGCGGCGGCGCCCGCTACTGGAAGCCGTCGGCGAACAGCGGGTCGCTGTCCACCATCGCGCCGATCGTCGGCGGCACCTGGCCGGGTCGCGGGCGCTCCGCGCCCGGCGCCAGGGCGGCGCGTTGCGGGGGCAGGAACTGCGGCAGCGCGGTCGGTGCCGGGAACGGCCAGGCCGGCGGGCTGGCCGGATTGCCGTTGCCGGCGGCCAGCAACGCGCTGCCCGGGGCCGGCCGGTAGTCGTGCGAACCCGCCGCGGCGAAGCCGGGCGCGCCGCCCGCCAGGGTGCCGGTCCACTCCGGCGGCACCACGGTGGCCGCGGCATTGATCCAGTTGTTGCTGCCGGCGACGCGGCGCGCGCCGGCCGCCCAGACCGCCTCGACGGTGCGCTCGATGCGCAGCTCGCCCGGGCTGCTCCGCCAGATCACGTTGTTGTGGGCCTCCACCGACTCGATGCCCTCGAACAGGCGCAGCACCGTGGTCGGATTGCTGCTGCCGGTCACCACGATGGTGTTGTTGACCAGGCGGTAGCGCCCCCGGCTCTCCCCGGTGCCGTCGCCGCCGAGCCGGATCACCGCGCCGAACGGATTCAGCGGCGAGGAATGGACGATCACGTTGCCGAGCACCTCGGAGTCCTCGCGAACCAGGCCGACGCTCCAGCCCGGCAACTGCGTGAACTGGTCGGGACCGATCAGCTCGATCTCGTGGAACCAGGCGCCCTCGAACCAGTTGTAGTGGATCTCGTTGCGCTCGTGGCGGCTCTTCAGCAGGTTGCCGCCGTTGCCCGAGTGCACGTAGTTGAAGCGCATCCGGAACACGCTGCCGGGATTGCTCACCTCGTCGCTCTGGATGTACAGGGCGTGCTGGCTGGATCCGGCGCCGGCATTGCGGATCTCGCTGTACTCCAGGGTGAGGTTGCCCGAATACAGGTCGCTGCTGAGGATGCCCTGCCCCGGGCAGTCGCGCACCAGCAGGTCGCGCAGGACCACGTCGCGGGCGTTGACGAACACGCACCTTGAGGTGCCGCCGGTGATCTCGAAGCCTTCCAGCACCACGTGGTCGGCGCGCCGGAACTCGATGCTGTTGCCGCCGCCCGACAGCACCGCGCGCTGGCCGCCGCCACCGCGCAGGCCGACCACGCGGATCGGCGCGGCGGCGGTGCCGGACTGGCGCAGGATCACGCCGCCGGCGTAGTTGCCCGGGTCGACCAGCACGCGGTCGCCGGGCTGCAGGACGACCGCGGCGGTCAGCGCCTGCAGGCTGGCATACGGCCGACCGGGTCCGACGTGGAAATCGGCGGCGAGGCCGGGCGCGGACAGCACGAGCGCCAGCACGACGGCGCGGAATCGGATGGACATGGGACACCCCCTGTGTCGGCCAGGCCGACCACCCTAGCGCCGGCGGCACGGGAATTCCGCGACCTGGATCATGACCGCAGCGCGGCGGCGCCCTCCCCCGGAACGCGAACGCCTCGGGGTTCCGGGCTAGACTGCCGCCCTCGCCGCCCCTGCCGCCCTGTCCCGAATCCATGCCCGAATCCAGCGACCGCGCCGCCGCACGCCGGCGATTCGTCAGCCTTCATTGCGGCGAATCCGCGCGCGTCGAGCCGGCCTCGTCGGACGCCAGCTTCCGCAGCTACTGGCGGGTCCTGGCGGTCGCCGGCGGCAGCCGGATCGTCATGGACGCGCCGCCGCCGCACGAGGACGTCCGCCCCTGGCTCGATGTCGCCCGTCGCCTGCGTGCGGCCGGCGTGCACGCGCCTGCCGTGCACGCCCAGGACGTCGAGCAGGGCTTCCTTCTGCTGGAGGACCTGGGCGAGCGCCTGTACCTGCCGGCCCTGACCGACGCCACCGTCGGCCGCCTCTACGGCGATGCCCTGGAGGCGCTCTGGCGCATGCAGCGCGGCGGCGCCACCCACGGCCTGCCCGACTACGACGAGCCGCGCCTGATCGCCGAGATGGCGCTGATGCCGGAATGGTTCCTGCACCGCCACCTCGGGATCGAGCCCGATGCCGATGGTCGGCGGACCCTCGAGGCCGCCTTCCAGCGCCTGGCCGGCAACGCCCTCGAGCAGCCCCAGGTCTTCGTGCACCGCGACTTCCACTCCCGCAACCTGCTGGTCACCGGCCAGGACAGCCCCGGCGTCATCGATTTCCAGGACGCCGTGCGCGGACCGATCACCTACGACCTGGTCTCCCTGCTGCGCGACTGCTACGTGGCGTGGCCGGCGCAGCGGGTCGATGCCTGGGTCGAGCAGTACCGGCAGCGGCTGGTCGAGGGCGGCGCCACCGACGCCGACCCGCGGCGGTTCCGCCGCTGGTTCGACCTGATGGGCCTGCAGCGGCACCTGAAGGTGCTCGGCATCTTCTGCCGTCTCTGGTACCGGGACGGCAAGGCCGGCTACCTCGCCGACCTGCCGCTGGTCTGGCGCTACTGCACCGAGGTGATGGACCAGTATCCGGAGTTCGCGGAGTTGCGCGAGCTGATCGCCGGCGCCATCGGTCGCCGCGACCTGGGCCGCGCGGCGCCAGCGCCGTGAAGGCCATGCTGCTCGCTGCCGGCCGCGGCGAGCGGATGCGACCGCTCACCGACACCGTGCCCAAGCCGCTGCTGCCGGTGGCCGGCAAGCCCCTGCTGGTCTGGCACCTGGAACGGCTGGCGGCGCTCGGCATCGGCGAGGTGGTGGTCAACCTCTCGCACCTGGCGGGCGCGATCCGCGAGCGGCTGGGAGACGGCCGGCCATGGGGCCTGCGCATCCGCTACAGCGACGAGGGCGAGCCGCCGCTGGAGACCGGTGGCGGCCTGCTCCAGGCGCTGCCCCTGCTCGGCGACGCGCCGTTCCTGCTGGTCAACGGCGATGTCTGGAGCGACCTCGACTTCGGCACCCTGCCGCGCGAGCCCGAAGGCCTGGCCCACCTGGTCCTGGTCGACAATCCCGAGCACCACCCGGCCGGTGATTTCTGGCTCGCCGCCGGCGGCCGCGTCGAGGACGGCGCGTCCGTGCCGGACCCTGGCGCCCGGCGACTGACCTATGCCGGGATCGGCGTGTTCCGGCCCGGGATCCTCACCGGCTGGCGCAGCGTGATCGGCCATGCGCCCGGCGCGCGGGCGACGCCGCCGCGCTTCCCGCTGGCCCCGCTGCTGCGTGCCGCGATGCGCGCCGGCGAGGTGTCCGGCCGCCATCACGCCGGCGCCTGGAGCGATGTCGGCACGCCGGAACGGCTGGCCGCGCTGGAGCGCCGGCTGGCGGCGGGCTGACGGCAGGCTATGCTCTCCGGCATGGCCGATTTCCGGATCGACGAGGGCGACCCCGCCGTGCTCAGGCCGTCCGGGGACTGGACCCTGGAGCGCTTCGCACGGCTGCAGCCGCGCCTGGACGGCGCCCGTGCCGCCAGCCGGATCGGCGGGATCGACCTGTCCGGCACCGGGCGCATGGACAGCGCTGGCGCCCTGCTGATCGCCCGCCTGTTGCACCGCAACGGACTCGGCATGGACGCCGTGGCCGGCGCCAGCGAGGCCCAGCGCGCGCTGCTGGCGGCGACCCTGGCCACCCTGGACCAGCCGGTCGCGCACCCGCGCCCGCCCCACTGGAGCGACCTGTTCGCCCACGCCGGGGCGGCGACGCTGGAACTGGTCGCCCAGGGCCGCCGCCTGCTCGCCTTCATCGGCGAGGTGCTCACGGTGCTGCCCGGCGTGCTCGTGCGGCCGCGGCGCTGGCGACCGGTCTCGGTGGCCCACCACATCGAGCAGACCGGGCTGGACGCGATGCCGATCGTCGCCCTGCTGTCGTTCATGGTCGGCGCCGTGATCACCTTCCTGGGCGCCGTGGTGCTGCGCGATTTCGGCGCCGCGGTGTTCGCGGTCGAGCTGGTGGCGTTCTCGTTCCTGCGCGAGTTCGGCGTGCTGCTGGCGGCGATCCTGCTGGCCGGCCGCACCGCGAGCGCCTTCACCGCCCAGATCGGCGCCATGAAGGCGCGCGAGGAGATCGACGCGATCCGCACCCTGGGCATGGACCCGATCGAGATCCTGGTGCTGCCGCGCCTGCTCGCCCTGCTGCTGGTGGTGCCGCTGCTGACCTTCGTGGCGATGGCCGCCGGCATCCTTGGCGGCCTGGTGATCTGCGCGACCTCCCTGGAGATCTCCCCGGCGATGTTCCTGGCGCGCTTCCAGGACACCTTCGAGCTCCGCCATTTCCTGGTCGGAATCGCCAAGGCGCCGGTGTTCGCGGTGGTGATCGGCCTGATCGGCTGCCTGGAGGGGTTCAAGGTCGAGGGCAGCGCGGAATCGGTCGGCCAGCGCACCACCTCGAGCGTGGTGCAGTCGATCTTCCTTGTGATCCTGCTCGACGCGGTGTTCGCGCTGGTCTTCCAGGAGCTCGGGCTGTGACCGCGCCGGGCCCGGACCACGCCATCGAGGTGCGCGGGCTGGACAGCCGCTTCGGCAGCCAGGTGGTGCACCAGGGCCTCGACCTCGAAGTCCGCCGCGGCGAGATCCTGGGCGTGGTCGGCGGCTCCGGCTCCGGCAAGTCGGTGCTGATGCGCAGCATCGTCGGCCTGCGCCGGCCGGATGCCGGCCAGGTCAAGGTGTTCGGCCAGGACCTGGCCGCGCTGTCCGGACCGGAGCGGCGCGCGGTCGAGCGACGTTTCGGGGTGCTGTTCCAGGACGGCGCGCTGTTCTCGTCGCTGACCGTCGGCGAGAACGTGCAGGTGCCGCTGCGCGAGCTGCATCCGGAACTGGACCCGCTCCAGCTCGAGCTGCTGAGCGACCTCAAGGTCGTGCTCGCCGGCCTGCCCGAGGCGGCCGGCGACAAGTTCCCCAGCCAGCTCTCCGGGGGCATGCGCAAGCGCGCCGCCCTGGCGCGCGCGCTGGCGCTGGATCCGGACATCCTGTTCCTCGACGAGCCTACGGCCGGGCTGGATCCGATCGGCGCCGCCGCGTTCGACGCCCTGTTGCGCACGTTGCGCGACGCCCTCGGTCTCACCGTGTTCCTGATCACCCACGACCTCGACACCCTGTACGCGATCTGCGACCGGGTCGCCGTCATCGCCGAGCGCCGCGTGCTGGTGAACGCCCCGCTGGCCGAAGTCGAACGCTTCGACCACCCCTGGGTCAGGGATTACTTCCATGGCCCGCGCGGCCGCGCCGCCCGGAGCGCGGCCCGGCCCGGCTGAGCGCGCGCCGGCCCGGCACGGCGGCACCGCGCCGACCGCGCGCGGCTGCGCAACGCAAACGGGCGCCTTGCGGCGCCCGTTTGCTTCGTTCCGCGGTGGCCGCGGCTCAGGCCTCCGGGACCACCTCGACCTTGACCGTGCGCTCGACGTCGGCGTGCAGGTGCACCACGACCTCGAACTCGCCGACCTTGCGGATGGCGCCCTCGGGCATGATCACCTCGCTCTTCGAAAGCGGCTTGCCGGCGCTGGTGAAGGCCTCGGCGATGTCGCGCGGGCCGACCGAGCCGAACAGCTTGCCCTCGGTGGAGGCATTCGCCTTGATCGTCACGCTGGCCTCGTCGAAGGCGGCGGCGCGGGCGTTGGCGTCGGCCAGCAGCTGGTTGGCCTTGGCCTCGTAGTCGGCGCGGCGGGCCTCGAAGGTCTCGATGTTGGCCTTGGTCGCCGGCACCGCCTTGCCCTGCGGGACCAGGAAGTTGCGGCCGTAGCCGGGCTTGACCTTGACCCGGTCGCCCAGGCCGCCCAGGTTGGTCACCTTCTGCAGCAGAATCAGTTCCATGGTGGTTCTCCGTGTCCGTTAGCGGGCGGACCCGCAACTGCGTGGCTGTCCGAACATGCGCCGGACGGCCTGCCCGGGGATCGCCCCGGCAGGCCGCGCCGGATCAGTGGTTGTCGGTGTAGGGGATCAGCGCCAGGAAGCGCGCGCGCTTGATGGCGGTGGCGAGCTGGCGCTGGAAGCGCGCCTTGGTGCCGGTGATGCGGCTGGGCACGATCTTGCCGTTCTCGGTCACGTACTGGCGCAGGGTGCCGAGATCCTTGTAGTCGATCTCGGTGACGCCCTCGGCGGTGAACTTGCAGAACTTGCGGCGGCGGAAGAAACGGGACATGGCGGGCTCCTTCAGGCGGCGGGCTGGCTGTCGTCGCCGGCATCGGCGCCGGCCTCCTCGTCGCCGCCCTGGCGCGGGCTCAGCGACTTCGGCTCGGGATCGGCATAGCCGTACTCGGTCTCGATCCGGCGCGGTTTCTCGTCCTTGTTCTTGAGGATGTAGGACTGCTCGGTGACCGGCTCCTCGCGGCTGATGATCAGGTGGCGCAGCACCGCGTCGTTGAAGCGGAAGCCGGCTTCCAGCTCCTGCAGGACGGGGCGGGTGCACTCGATGTTCATCAGCACGTAGTGGGCCTTGGCCAGCCGCTCGATCGGGTAGGCCAGCTGGCGCCGGCCCCAGTCCTCGAGGCGGTGGATGGTGCCGCCGTCGCCCTCGATCAGGCCGCGGTAGCGCTCGATCATGGCCGGAACCTGTTCGCTCTGGTCCGGATGGACCAGGAACACGACTTCGTAATGACGCATTGGGTTGTTCCTTGTGGATGTCCCCCCGTCGCCGGGGGAGGCAGCCCCCCGCGGCGCGGTGGGGCAAGGGTCGCCGGAGTACGGCGAGCCGGGCATTGTGGCGGCTCCGGTCCGCTGGTGCAAGCCAGGCCCTGCCCGTCCCTGGCGGCGCGGTCCGGCACCCGCCCCTGCCCGCCCCAGATGCCACCTGCGCCGTCCGCCGGGGTCCGGGCAGGTCCCGCTCGGCCGGCCACCGTCGGCCGCTTCCGGGGCCGTCGCCGGGACCGCCCGACCGGTCCGCGGCGCAGTGCGGCGCAGCGCGGCGCGGCGCGGCCAGCAGCTCGCCGAAAAACGACCGACCTGGTCGCTCTTCAAGTCGCCCGTCCCGCGCAGGCCCGGACGCGCTCCCGTCAAATCAAAGGCTTGCGCGGTTGTTTCGCCGAGCGGCCCGCCCTGGCCGCAGGCAGCGGGCCGCTTTTCAACGGCCTGCTAGTCCGGCATCGCACGCAGTCGCGCGACCAGGCCGCCGGCGCGCTCGACGCGCCGTGCCAGCGCCGCCTGGACGCTGGCGCGGGGCGCCCACAGCTCCAGCGACGTCCTGGCACGCGACAGGGCGGTGTACAGCAGCTGCCGGGACAGGATGCGGTGCTCGGGGTCGGGGGGCAGCAGCACGGCGACGTGGCCGTATTCGCTGCCCTGGCTCTTGTGGATGGTGATCGCCCAGGCCGGGTCGTGCCCCGGCAGGGCGCCGGGCGCGAAGGCACGGGCGCCTCCGGCGCTCTCGAACCACACCTGCAGGGCGCCGTCGGCTCCGCGCAGGCACAGCCCGAGGTCGCCGTTGAACAGTCCGGCGCCGTAGTGGTTGCGGGTGACCATCACCACCCGGCCCGGGTACCAGGCCTGGTCGGCCGGGACCTGCCAGCGCAGCCGCAGGTGACGCTCGATGGCGGCATTGAGGGCATCCGCGCCGTACGGCCCGTCGCGCAGGGCGCACAGCAGCTGCCGCCCGGCCAGCCGGCGCAGGGCCGCGCCGGCCGCGCCTGCCGCGGCACCGGCCGGAAGCTCGGGCGGCGGACCGGCCTCGGCGAGCTGGTCGGCCCAGCGCCGCGCCTCCCGGCCGAGCGCCGCCGCCCCTTCGACCGCGCGCAGCGCGGCGCGGTCGCCGGCCGCGGCCAGGGCGCCGGCCAGCGCGCCGGCGTCGCCGGCACGGACCGCCTCGTTCAACGGCAGCAACTCGCGGTGGGCGCGGAAGCTGTGCACCAGGCGCACCAGGTCCGGCGCGCCCTGCTCCTCGAGCACCGCGACCAGGTCCATCAGCACCGAACCGGCGCCGACCGGGTTGAGCTGGTCGGCATCGCCGACCAGGACCAGCACGGCCTCGTCGCGCAGGGCACGCAGCAGGGCGCGCAGCTGGAACAGGTCGAGCATCGAGGCCTCGTCGACCACCACGATGCCGGCCCCGATCGGCGACGCCGGTCCGCGCAGATAGGCGTTGCGCCCCGGCGACCAGCCCAGCAGGCGATGCACCGTCAGCGCCTCGCCGGTGGGCAGGGCGTCCAGGGCGGGCCGCCAGTCCGGTGCCAGCCGGTCGCGCAGGCGTCCGGATTCCTGGCGCAGGGACTGCACCAGGCGTTGCGCCGCCTTGCCGGTGGGCGCGGCGACCGCGATTCCGGCGGTGGCCGCGCCGTCGCGATGCAGGCGCAGCAGCATGCGCAGCACCGTGCTGGTCTTGCCGGTGCCGGGGCCGCCGGTGAGCACGAACAGCCTGCACCCGCCGACCGCGCGCACCGCCGCGCGCTGGGCACCGTCGAGCGCCGGGTCGCCATCGGGAAACAGCGCGGCGACGGTGGCGTCGTCCGGCGCCGCCCGCGCGGCGGCGGCGCGGCGGCGGTGGATCATCGCCGCCACCTCGCCCTCGTGCTGGAAGTTGCGCCAGAGGAAGAAGCGGCCATCGCCGTCGAGCACGAAGGAGGATGCTGCGCTGCCGTCGCCCACCAGGGGCTCGCCCGCCAGCGCCGCGCGGGCGTCCGGATCCAGCGGCGGCAGGGCGGTATCGCCGGCCAGCTCGGCGACCGCCGCCCGTGCGGCCAGCAGCGCCAGCCGCTCGCCGCCGCCATGGCCGAGCACCCAGCGGGCGACCGCGCGCGCCAGCGCGCGCTCGCGCAGCGGGCCGTCGCCGTCGACCGGCGGCGGGCGGCTGCCGTAGCGCGGGACGCTCACGCCGGTTCCTCGCTCTGCGCCAGGGCGGCGTCGACCGCCGCAACCAGGGCGTCCGGGAAGCGCTCGGCGTGCACGCCGGCGCCGGGGCCGAGGCCGGCGGCGCGCACGAACAGGTAGATGCAGGCGCCCAGGTGCCGCGCCGGCGCGTAGCCGGTCAGGCGCTGGCCCAGCAGTCGATGCAGGGCCAGCGTGTACAGCAGCCCCTGCAGCCGGTAGTGGCTGTGCTCCATGGCGGTACGCAGGGCGGCGCCGCTGTAGTCGACGACGCGCTCGCCCAGCCAGTTGCCCTTGTAGTCCAGCACGTGGAAGCGGCCGTCGTGCTCGAACACCAGGTCGATCTTGCCGGTCATCAGGCCGCGCAGGCGCTCGCCGGCCAGCGGCGGCACCAGCCCCGGCTCGCCGTGCCCGGCGCAGGCGGCGCGCAGGCGCGACAGGCGCGCGGCATCGAGCCGGAAGTGGAAGGCCATCTCGGCGCGCTGCCTGGCCGGCGCGACCGCACCCAGGCTGAGGCCGGGCAGGAGTTCGGCGGCCAGGGCCCCGTCCATGCGCCGTGCCAGCGGCGGCACCAGCGCGTCGAGCGGGATCTCGCCGGCGCGGACGCCGGCCAGGTCGAGCTGGCGCCGCAACAGCGGGTGCTGCCGGGACAGCGGCTGGTCGTGGCGACGCAGCTCGAAGGCCGCGTGCAGGGCGTTTCCGAAGGCGGTGCCGCGGACGCCGGCCAGGGCCAGGAGCGCCGGATGCGCGGGCGCGTCCACGGCATCCGCCCCGGACGGTTCGCCGGCCAGCCGTTCGTCCTCGGCCGGCGACTCCTCGCCGGCCGTGCCGCGCTGCCCGGCGACCAGGGTCGAGAAGCTCAGGCGCTGGCGCAGCGGCGCCGCCGGCGGCTGCGTCAGCGCCGTGCGCACGCCGGCGGGCGGCGCCTGGGCGGGCAACGCCGCGTACGGCTGGTCCCAGCCGTCGTCGTGCCAGGCGACCTGCGGCATCGCGTCGCCCGCACCCCCGGCGAGCACGCGCTCGACCATCGCGTCCAGGGGCGAGCGGTCCGGGTCGGCCTTCGGCGTCGCGCTCCGGCCCGAGCCCCGTTGCGGGGTCAGGGCGTACACGTGGCAGGCATGGATGGCCCGGGTGAGCGCGACGTACAGGGTCCGGAAGCGCTCGTCCTGGCCTTCACGGCGGGCGGCCAGCCTGGCGCCCGCGTCAAATGCCGCCCGGCGGCCACCCTGCGCCAGCGGGACCAGGTAGGGCTTGTGCTGGTTGCCCGCCTCGTGGGCCCACATCAGCGGCAGGAACACGACCGGAAACTCCAGCCCCTTGCTGCGATGCAGGGTCAGCAGCTGCACCCGTTGCCCGTCCGACTCCAGTCGTGGCTGGCGTTCGTCGGCGCCGTCCTCGTCGGCCTGGTCGCCCCGTTGCTCGCCCAGCCAGGCCAGCAGCTCGCGCGGGCCGGCGCCGCGCTCGGCGCGCTGCTGCAGCAGTTCGCCCAGGTGGCGCAGGTCGGCCAGGTCGCGCTCGCCGCCCGGCGCGGCGAGCAGGCGCGGGGCGGCAGCGCAGGCCAGCTGCCGGACCAGGCCGAGCACGCCCGCCTGCCGCCAGCGCTCGCGCAGCGCCGCCAGGCGCGCGGTGATGCCCGGCCAGGCCGGCGAGTCGGCGTCGAGTCCGGCCAGCGTCGCCAGGTCGGCGCCCCACAGGCGGGTGAGCAGGGCGGCGCGCAGCGCCGGCTCGTTGTCGTCGTCGAGCACGCAGGCCAGCACCAGGTGCAGCTCGAACGCCATGTCGCCGGCGAACACGCTGTCGCGCGCGCCGCCGGCGCAGGGCACGCCGCGCGCCTGCAGCAGGGCGCGCAGGCTGGCGATGTCGCGGTTGGTCGGCAGCAGCACCGCCAGGTCGCCGGGCTGCAGAGGCGCCGCGCCGATCCGGTGCTCGCCGGAGGCCAGCATGGCCGCGATCCGGTTGGCGCAGGCGGCCAGCGCGTCGCTGCGGCGCCGCTGCTGGCGGTCCGGGGCGTCGGCCCGGTAGTGCACCTGGAGCGGCTGCGCGACGGCGACGCCGCCGATGGTGTAGGGCGCGGCGTCGCGACGGTGGCTGGCGGCGACCGCGCGGTAGCGAACGTCGTCGCCGCCGGAACGGCCGAGGGACTCGCCCCCGGTGGCATACCACTGGTTCACGGCGTCGACGTAGGCGCGGGCGCTGCGGTGGTTGGTGCCCAGCTCGAGCAGGTGGCCGGCGTCGCCGCGCGCGCGCCGGTAGGCATGGATGTCGCCGCCGCGGAAGGCGTAGATCGCCTGCTTCGGGTCGCCGATCATCACCAGGCGACCCCGCTGCCGGCCCCCGGCATCGCGGTAGAGCCGGTCCAGGATGCCGTACTGCTGGGCATCGGTGTCCTGGAACTCGTCGACCAGGGCCACCGGCCAGGCGGCGAACAGGGCGTCGGCCAGCGCCGGACTGGCGACGATGGCGGCATGGGCGCGGCGGATCATCTCGTCGAAGGTGACCTGGCCGCGGGCGGCCAGGCGCTCGTCGCGCCAGCGCCCGGCCAGCGCCACCTGCTGGCGCCAGAACGCAAGGATCGGCGCGTCCAGCGCCGACTCCAGCGCCGCGAGCTGGCCGGGCAAGGCGACGATCGCCGGATCCGCGGCGAACTCGGCAAGGCGCCCGGGCTGCACGAATTCGTCCAGCGGCAGGTCCCGCAGGTAGGGCAATGCGCTTGCGCGCAGCGCGTCGCTCCCGCCGTCGAGGAACTGCGCCAGTTCGCGCAGGGCATTGGCCAGCGCCTTCCTGGACCCGATGTAGCGGGACTTGTCGTCGGCCAGTTCGCGCAGGCGACGCGTGAAGCCCGGCGGCAGCCCGGCACGGACCTGCGCCAGGTCCGTGCCGCGCAGGTCGACGCCCGGCGCCATCAGCTGCCGCAACTGGCGGGTGAAGGTGGACAGTTTCAGCGCGTCGAGGTCGACGCCGTCGGGCGCCTCGCCGTCGCCCTGGTGCAGGACGCGCCAGGCGTCGCGCGCCAGTTCCTCGGCCAGCGCCTGGCCCGAGGTCGGCTCGCCGACGTCGAAGCGGCTGCCGCTCTGGAACGGATGCTCGACCAGGATGCGCTGGCAAAGCCCGTGCAGCGTGCCCACCGGTGCGCGGTCGAAATCGGCCAGGGCCAGACGCAGGCGGCGGCGATCCTCGGCGCGGACGGGGTCGTCGGTCCAGCGCTGCAGCAGCCAGGCCTCGTGCTCGCCCGGCGCATCGGGTGCGGGGCGGCCGGCGCAGGCCGCGTCGACCAGGGCCAGGGCGTCGCGCAGCGATCGCCGCAGGCGCTCGCGCAGCTCCTGGGCGGCGGCGTCGGTGAAGGTGGTCACGACGATCCGCTCGACGCCGAGTGCCTGCGCCGGCTCGAGCAGCAGACGCAGGTACAGCACGGCGATGGTCCAGGTCTTGCCGGTGCCGGCGCTGGCCTCCACCAGCGCACGCCCGGGCGCGCCGAGCGGCAGCTCCAGCCAGTGCCGGACCCGGACCGGCGCGCTCATGGCCCGCCCTCCCCGCCCAGGGCGATCGCCCGCGCCAGGATCCCGGCCTCGTCCTTCAGGCGCCCGAAGTCCGCCGTGCCTTCCTCGAAGTCCAGGCCGCGGCCGAGCAGGCGGGCATAGCCGGGCGCAAACAGGCGCTCGGCCTGCCAGGCGCCCTCGGCGTCGTCGTCGTCCTGCTGGATGGCGAGCGCGGAGGCGGCCCGCGGGAAGTACCAGGCCGGATGGGTGGCGGGGCGGGCCCAGCGCTCGAGCAGCTCGAGCACGCGGGACTCGAGGTCTTCCAGGAACAGCGCGCGCGCCGGTGCCGCGGCGTCCATGAAGTCGCGGCTCCACTGCGCGATGCCGGCCTGCCAGAGTCCGTCGGGCCGGCTTCCGGCGCGCAGGGGGCCGGGCGCCTTGCGGACCAGCGCGCACAGGTGCACCGGCCGGCCGGCGTTTTCCGGCGCCAGGCGTACCAGGGCCCAGGTCAGGAACAGCGGCAGGCGATCGCGCAGGTCGAGGTCGTTCTCCCGTTCCCGGTGCGGGAACACCTCGAGCACGTACAGGGCGTCGCCGCCGTCATGGCCGATCGCCGGCTCGCCGGTGATCCGGAAGCGGCCGACCCGGCGGCACAGCGGCAGCGGCGTCGCCGGCGGCAGGCCGGTGGCCAGCAGGGCCGCCAGCTCCGGCCGCTGCCGTGCCACCTGGTCGACCGCGCAGGCCTGGGCCAGCTCCTGCTGCCAGGCGGCCTGCCCCAGGCGGCCGGCCGGCAGCACCCCGGCAAGGCGCATGGCCTCGGGGACCGGCAGCTCGCGCGGCAGCGCCGGATCGGCCAGGAACCGAAGGCACAGCGTCCGTGCCGGCGAATCCAGGCGCTCGACGCGCGCCTCCAGCGGTTCGTCCCCGGCCAGGGCGCCTTCGGCCAGGGTGTCCAGCCGCGCGCCCAGGCGGTCGGCCAGCTGCACCCTGGCCGGGTCGCGGAAGTAGCGGCGCAGCTCGCCGAGGGAGACCTCGCGCACGCCGCTGTCGGGCGGTGGCGGTTCGACCGGCAGCAGCGTGGTCGCGGAGGGCGCGCTGCCGACCATGGCGGCGTGTTCGGCGCTGAACGAGAACAGGCGCGGGTCGCTGCCGTCGAAATAGGCGGCATGGAAGGGCTGCAGCTTGTGGTCGACGCGCCAGGCGGGTATCCGCGCGCCGTCGGCCGCCGCCTCGCCAGCCGGCAGGCTGGCCATCAGCTCGGCGAGCGGCGCGGCCGGGTTGCGGGCCTTGCCGTCGACCTCGCCATGGGCGACGAAGCTCAGGTGCAGCGCGTCGCGCGCCGACATCAGGGTTTCCAGGAACAGGTAGCGGTCGTCGCTGCGCACGTCGCGGTCGCCCAGGCGGCGCAGGCCGGGCCGGCCGATCGGATCCAGGCCGGCGTCGATGTCGGTGCGCGGGTACTCGCCCTCGTTCAGGCCGAGCACCGCGACCACGCGGAACGGGATCGCCCGCTGCGGCACCATGCCGCACACGGTGATGCCGCCGGCCAGGAAGCGCTGGCGCTCGGGAACCGCCGACAGGCGCTCCTCGAGCCACAGCCTGAGCACCGGGAAGGACAGCAGCGGATCCAGGCCGAGCTCGCCCGGTTCGCTGGCCAGCGCGCGCAGCAGCACGCGAAGCTGGTCCATGGCCTCGGCACTGCGCGGGTCGTCCAGGTCGGGCAGGAACACCGCATCCAGCCGCTCTTCCAGGCGCCGCGCCCACTCCGATGCCGGGCGTTCGACGGCGGCATCGGCGCGCAGGTCGGCGACCTGCTGCAAAAGGTGGTCGAGCGCGCCGAGCGCCGGGCTGGCGCTGCCGCCGACGCCCGACACCGGCACCAGGGCATCGCCGTCGGGCAGGCGCACGACCTCGTCGTCGCCCTCGCAGCCGTGGATGAAGCCGGCAACCAGGCGGTCCATGCTCCAGGCCAGGGTGTGTGCCTGGCTGGCCGGGACGCCCAGGGCGGCGCGGTCGGCGCCGTCCAGGCCCCAGGCGGCGCGCGCGCGGGCCAGCCAGCTGGTGAGCGTGTCCAGGTCGCCCTGGTCCAGGCCCAGGCGACGCAGCACCGGTGGCTGGCCGAGGAAATCGACCAGCGCTGGCGCCGTGAGCCGCGATCCCGGCAGCGCCAGCCATTGCCGGAAGGCCGCGTACAGCGGCTGCGCGCGCGCCATCGGCACGTCGGCCAGGTGGTAGGGCAGCGGTCCGTCGGCGCGACCGGGCTCGCCGAACACCGACGGCAGCAGCGGCAGGTAGGCGCCGATGTCGGGTGCCATCACGACGATGTCGGCCGGTTCCAGCGTCGGGTCCTCGGCCCGCTCGCGCAGCAGCGCGTCGCGCAGGGCCTCCAGTTCGCGCAGTCGCGAGTGGCAGGCGTGCACGCGCAGGCTGCGGTCCTGCAGCCGCTCCTCGACCGGGCGCGGGTCATCGGCCATCAGCCCGGGGTCGAGGCGGCGCAGGCTCTCCTGGGTCCGGTCGAGCAGGCGCACCGGTTCGCGGTCCGACGCGCCCTGGTCGCGGAAGTCCCGGATGTCGAGGGCGGCGTCGAGCTGCTGCATGCCCAGCATGAAGTGCTGGCCAAGCCGTCCCCACGCGGCCAGCAGCGGATGGCCCTGGTCGAGGAACCAGGCGGTGGCCTCCTCGCCGTGCGGATCGGCGGCCAGCTCCAGCAGGCGCGCGCGTTCGCTGCGCAGCCCGCCCCAGAACTCCCGGCAGGGATCGGGCAGGTGGAACACCACCGGCCTGTGCACGGCCAGCGCCTGGAACACCGCCAGCTCTGCCGGCGCCATGTGGCTCAGCCCGAACACGTGCAGGGGGTCGTCGGCGCCGACGTCGACGCCGCCCCCGCGCAGGCGCGCCGCCAGCTCCGCCAGGCGCTCGCCGCGGTGCGGTTCCTGCAGCGCCTGGCGCAACCGGCGCCACAGCGCCGGGTGGAACCCGGCGTCCGCGAAGGTCGGCCGGCCCCGGCCCCAGTCGTCCAGCCAGTCCGGCCGGTAGGCCATGTAGCGGATGTAGACGCGCGCCAGCCGGTCGGCCAGCTGGAACTGCCGCAGCGGCCGGTCCGGCCCGTCGAGGTAGGCATCCAGCGCGGGGTCCGGGGGCGCATCGAGCAACGCGTGCACGCGCCAGCGCAGCCACTCGCGCCGCCAGCCGCGCGGCGAAACCGCGTGCTCGCCCAGCACCTGCCGCGCCAGTCCGTCGAGGAAGGCGGTCGGCAGCAGGATGTCCAGGTTGGCGACGATGCTGCCCGCACCGCGTCGGGCGGCCAGGGCACCGGCCAGCCACTGGCGCATGCCCGGATGCGCGGCCACCACCGTCTGCGGCACCAGCGGCCCGTCCGGCGCCTGGCTGGCCAGCAGGTGGTCCAGCGGCTCCAGCAGCGCCTCCAGCCGGCTGGCCCGGAACACGGTGATTCCTTCGCTGGCGCGTTGTCTCCAGTGCGCGGGCATGCGGGCAGACTAGCCGAAGTGGCCGTCCAGGCTAGCCCGCCCCGGTCGCGCGGGATGCGACGATCGCGGGGGCTGGGGCCGCGGCGGTCCGGCCGCTCAGGGCGGCGCCGGCTGCCCGCCAGGCGGACCGGCGTTGCCGTCGGTGGTGAAGCTCTCGCCGCAGCCGCACTCGGCGGCGACGTTGGGGTTGCGGAACAGGAACTGGCTGTTCAGGCCGCGCCGGACGAAGTCGATGCAGGTGCCGTCGACCAGCGGCAGGCTGGCCGGGTCGACCAGGATGCGCACGCCGCGGTCCTCGAACACGGCATCGTCGGGATTCGCGGCCTGGGCCAGGTCGACGCTGTAGGCCCAGCCCGAACAGCCGGTCCGGCGCACGCCGAAACGCAGGCCGACCCGGTCGGGCTGCTCCGCGAGGTAGCCGCGCACGCGCTCGGCGGCGCTGTCGGTCAGGGAGATGCTCATGGCCGCCATTGTATCCGGCGCCGCGTGAACCACGGCAGCCGGGGCCGTCGCGCGCCTTCCGGGCTATCATGCGCGACCCCCCGCAAGCCCCGCAGCACGCAGGAAGCACTCGCATGAACATCGTCGCCATTCGGGACGCCCTGGCCGGCCGGATCGACGCCGGCGCCCCGGTCACCGTGCGCGGCTGGGTCCGCACCCGGCGCGACTCCAAGGCCGGCCTGTCGTTCGTGAACCTCCACGACGGCTCCTGCTTCGAGCCGATCCAGGTGGTCGCGCCGGCGACCCTGGCCAACTACGAGTCCGAGGTGCGGCACCTGACCGCCGGCTGCGCGATCGTCGCGCGCGGCACCCTGGTGCCGTCGCAGGGCAAGGGCCAGGCCTTCGAGGTGCAGGCCGACGCCATCGAGGTGCTCGGCTGGGTCGACGATCCGGAGACCTACCCGATCCAGCCCAAGCCGCACAGCATGGAGTTCCTGCGCGAGGTCGCCCACCTGCGGCCGCGCACCAACACCTTCGGGGCGGTCACCCGGGTTCGCCACTGCATGGCGCAGGCGGTGCACCGCTTCTTCCACGAGCGCGGCTTCTACTGGGTCAACACGCCGATCATCACCACCTCGGACGCCGAGGGCGCCGGCCAGATGTTCCGGGTGTCGACCCTCGACCTGGCCAACCTGCCGCGCGACGAGCGCGGCGGCGTCGACTTCCGCCGGGACTTCTTCGGCCGGGAGACCTTCCTGACCGTCTCCGGCCAGCTCGCCGTCGAGGGCTACTGCCTGGCGCTGGGCAAGGTCTACACCTTCGGGCCCACCTTCCGCGCCGAGAACTCCAACACCACACGGCACCTGGCCGAGTTCTGGATGATCGAGCCGGAGATCGCCTTCGCCGACCTCGACGACGACGCCGACCTCGCCGAGGACTTCCTCAAGTACATCTTCAAGGCGGTGCTCGACGAGCGCGGCGACGACATGGCGTTCTTCGCCGACAAGCTGGAGAAGACCGCGGTGAGCCGGCTCGAGGCGTTCCTCGCCGCGCCGTTCGCGCGAATCGACTACAGCGAGGCGATCGACATCCTGGAGAAGGCGCCCCGGAAGTTCGAGTTCCCGGTCGGCTGGGGCGCCGACCTGCAGACCGAGCACGAGCGCTACCTCAGCGAGGAGCACGTCGGCCGGCCGGTGGTGGTGATGAACTACCCCGAGCACATCAAGGCCTTCTACATGCGCCTGAACGACGATGGCCGCACGGTCGCGGCGATGGACGTGCTGGCGCCGGGCATCGGCGAGATCATCGGCGGAAGCCAGCGCGAGGAGCGCCTGGACGTGCTCGACCGGCGGATGGCGCAGTTCGGCCTGGATCCGGCCCACTACCAGTGGTACCGCGACCTGCGCCGCTACGGCACGGTGCCGCACGCCGGCTTCGGCCTGGGCTTCGAACGTCTCGTCGTGTACGTCTGCGGCCTGGCCAACATCCGCGACGCCATCCCCTACCCGCGCGCGCCCGGCGTCGCCGAGTTCTGAGCCCGCGCGATGGCCTAGGGATACCCGGACCGATGCACCTGCCAGCACGTTTCAGGGTCGACGACCTGTCCGCCCTGGATGCGATGGTCGAACGCGACGCCTTCGCCACCCTGGTGAGCGTCGTCGACGGCGCGCCGTTCGCCAGCCACCTGCCGGTGCTGTACCGGCGCGAGGGCGACCGGGTGCGGTTCTCCGGACACTGGGCCCGGGCCAACCGGCAGTGGCGCGGCATCGAGGGGCAGCAGGTCCTGCTGATCGTGCACGGCGCCCACGCCTACGTCTCGCCGACCTGGTACGCCGATCCGGCCGGCAGCGTGCCGACCTGGAACTACGCCGTGGCCCATGTCCGCGGCAGGGCAGGCACCGTCCATGACCCGGCGGCGCTGGCAGCGCTGGTGGCGGCCCTGGCGGCGAAGTACGAGGCGAGCCTCGGCAGCGCCTGGCGGTTCCCCGAGGCCGCGCCGGGCACGGCTCGCGAACTCGCCGGCATCGTCGGTTTCGAGCTGGAAGCGGAGACCATCGAGATCAAGCACAAGCTCAACCAGCACCACGACCGCGCCAGCGTCGAAGGCGCGATCGCCGGCCTGCGCGAGCGCGACGATCGCGGCTCGGTCGAGGTCGCCGCGATGATGGCGTCGGCGCTGGCCGCCCGGGAGGCGACGCATGGCTGAGCTGTTGCTGCTGCTGTTCGGCATCGCCTTCGCCACCATCGGCGGCACCGGCTACGCCATCTTCGGTCCGCTGACCGTGCGCCACCTGATGGACCGCGGCCTGGCCGACGAGGTCGAGGGCTCCTCGCTGTCGCGGGCCGGGCTCGCCTGGATCCTCGCCGGACGCTACCGCCGCCACGACGACGCCAACCTGCGTCGGCTGGCGCTGCCGGCCCGCATCATGCTGGCGCTGCTGCTGGCCGGCCTGCTGCTGTTTGCGGCCTGGTGGCTGCTGGCGCAGGCATGAATCCGTCCCGCCCGGACATCGGAGAACCGACATGCAACTGGATCTGACCGGCCGCCACGCCCTGGTCTGCGGCGCCTCCGAGGGCATCGGCCGCGCCGCGGCCCATGAACTCGCCCTGCTCGGCGCCGATGTCACGGTGCTGGCGCGCCGGGCCGGCGTCCTGGCCGAGGTCGTCGCCGCGCTGCCGCACGTCCATGGCGCCCAGCGGCATGGCCTGCTGGCCGCCGACATGGACGACACCGCGACGCTCGCCACCGCGGTTCGGGCCCTGGTCGCCGGCAGCCGGGTGCAGATCCTGGTCAACAACACCGCCGGGCCACCGGGCGGAGCGCTGCACGAGGCCGCGCCGGCCGCCTTCGAGGCGGCCTTCCGGCGCCACCTGCTGGCCGGCCAGGCGCTGCTCCAGGCGGTGCTGCCGGGCATGCGCGAAGCCGGTTTCGGACGCGTGGTGAACATCGTCTCGACCTCGGTGCGCGAACCGATCCCCGGCCTGGGCGTGTCGAACACCGTGCGCGGCGCGGTGGCGGCCTGGGCGAAGACGCTGAGCGGGGAGCTGGCGGGCCACGGCATCACCGTCAACAGCGTGCTGCCGGGCTTCACCCGCACCGGCCGGCTGGCCACGCTGATCGCCGCCAACGCGCAGCGCAGCGGCCGCGGCGAGGACGAGGTCGCCGCGGGCATGCTGGCCACCGTGCCGGCCGGCCGCTTCGCCGAACCCGGTGAGGTCGCCGCCGCCGTCGCCTTCCTGTGCAGCCCGGCCGCCGCCTACGTCAACGGCGTCGCGCTCGCCGTCGACGGCGGCCGGATGCGCTCGATCTGAGCCCGCCGGCGATGACCTCGCGCCGACATCGCGCCGGGCAGGATCGGCACGAATGACCGCCTCAGCCCAGACCCCGGGCGAGCTCGCCAGCCTGGTCGGCGCCGCCAACGGCGGCGACGCCGGCGCCCGCGACCGCCTGTTCGAGATCGTCTACGAGGAGCTGCGCCGGCGCGCGCGGCACCAGCTCGGCGACCTGCCGCGCTCCACCCTGTGCACCACCCAGCTGGTCCACGAGGCCTACCTCAAGCTGGTCGACAAGCCGCTCGCCCTGACCGATCGCGCGCACTTCTTCCGGCTGGTGGCGCAGGTGATGCGCCAGGTCCTGATCGACCACCTGCGCGAGCGCGGTGCGCAACGCCGGGGCGGCGACGGCCAGCGCGTGACCCTCACCGACCAGGGCGTCAGCGAAGCGCTCAGCCTCGACCTGCTGGCCCTGGACGCCGCCCTGCACGAGCTGGCCCAAGAGGCCCCGGAGCTGGCCGACCTGGTCGAGCTGCGCCTGCTCGCCGGCCTGGAGTTCGGCGCCATCGCCGAGCTGAGGGGCCAGAGCGAACGCACGGTCTACCGCGACTGGCGGGCGGCGCGCGCCTTCCTCAGCCTCAGGCTGGGCGGGCCGGAAGCGCCATGAGGGCGGCGCGGTGAACGCCCGGCCGCGCCCGGCGGCGCGGCGGCCCCTGCCGCCGGGCCGGATACGGTGACCGCGCGCCGGGCCCTGTCCCTGATGCGGGAGCTGCTCGCCCTGCCGGCCGAACGCCGCCAGGGTGAGCTGGAACGACGCTGCGCCGGCGATGCCGCGCTGCGCGCCCAGGTCGAGGCCCTGCTGGCCGCGGATGCCGCCGGCGCCCCGGCGCTGGACGTGCCGGTGTCGCTGTCCGCCGCCCCCGCCGAGCCGGCCGACCCCCTGCCCGGCAGTCGCCTGGGGCCCTTCCTGGTCCGCGAGCAGGTCGGCCGCGGCGGCATGGGCACGGTCTACCGCGCCACCCGCAGCGCCGGCGACTTCGCCCAGGAGGTCGCCATAAAGGTCGTGCGGCGCGGCCTGGACAGCGACGACATCCTGGACCGCTTCCGCCGCGAGCGGCGCATCCTGGCCGGCCTGTCGCATGCCAACCTGGCGCGCCTGGTCGACGGCGGCCTGTGCCCGGACGGTCGGCCCTGGTTCGCGATGGAGTTCATCCGCGGCGAGCCGATCACCCAGTGGTGCGATCGCCACCGGCTCGGCCTGAACCAGCGCATCGCACTGCTGCTGCAGGCGTGCGCGGCGGTCCAGCATGCCCACGAACGGCTGGTGGTGCATCGCGACCTGAAGCCGGCCAACATCCTGGTCGACCAGGCCGGCCAGGTCCGCCTCCTCGACTTCGGCATCGCCCGCCTGCTCGACGGCGACGGCGACCAGGGCCCCGACGGCCCACCGACGCTCGCGGCGGCGGCGCTGCTGACCCCCGAGTACGCGGCGCCCGAGCAGCTCCGCGGCGCGCCGGTCGGTGTCGCCGCCGATGTCTACGCGCTGGGCGTGCTGCTCTACGAGCTGGTGGCCGGCACCCTGCCGTTCCGGATCGATCGCGCCGACCTCGCCCGGGCCCGTGCCACCGTCGCCGACACCCTCCCCGCGCGCCTGGCCAGCGCCATCGCCGCCGACCCGGAGCGCGCAGGCGATCCGGGGCAGCGGCTGGCCGCGCGCTCGACGACCCTGGCCGGCTATCGCCGCCAGGTGCGCGGCGACCTCGAGCGGATCGTCGCCGTGGCGCTCGCCGGCGAACCGGAACGGCGCTATCCGACGGCACAGGCGCTGGCCGCCGACCTGCGCCGTTTCCTGCGCGGCGAGCCGGTCGCCGTGGTCGAGGCCGGCTGGCGCTACCGGCTGGGCAAGTTCGTCGCCCGCCACCGGCTGCCGGTGGCGCTGGCGGCGACGGCGCTGCTGGCCCTGGGCATCGGCGTCGCCGGCATGCTCTGGCAGGCCGGCCGGGTCGCCGCCGAGGCCCGGCGAACCGTCGAGGCCTCGGCGCGCGCCGAGGCGGTCAAGCGGTTCCTGGTCGAGGCCCTGACCGCCGCCAACCCTTTCCTCAATCCCGGCCAGGTGCCGACGGTCCGGGACCTGCTGGACCGCGCCGCCCGGCGCATCGAGGGCGAGCTGGGCGACCAGCCGGCGCTGGCCGCCGAGCTGCGCGGCGTGATCGGCACCAGCTATCGCGGCCTGGGCGAGATGGAACGCGCCCACGAGCATCTCGGCCAGGCCATGGCCCTGCTCGAAGGCAGCGACCTGGCGCCCGAGGTCGCCGCCGAGATCAAGGCCGAGTACGCGCACGCGCTGATCGCCGGCAACCGTCTCGACGAGACGCTGGCCCTGGTCGCCGGCGCGCTGGCCTCGATCGACGGCCGCGGCGACCTCGGCGGGCTGCGCTCGCGACTGTTGCTGGTGCGGGCAACGGCGCTGCGCCTGTCCGGCCAGTCGGAGGCCGCCCTGGCCGCCCAGCAGGCCGCGGCGACCGCCGCCTGCGGCGACCGGCAGCCGCCCGACCAGGCCTGCGTCGGCGCCCTGATCGAACTGAAGTACTTCCACGAGGCGGTCGGCGACCGCGACCGCGCCCTGTCGACGGCGGAACAGGCCTGGCAGGCCGCGCGGTCCCTGCACGGCGAGCGCCCGCACCCGCAGCAGGTGATGGCCGGCGGCGCGCTGGGCGATGCCCTGTCCAGCGCCGGCCGCAGCGCCGAGGCGATCCCGCTGCTCGAGGCCACCCTGGCCCAGGCCCTGGCGATCTACGGCCACGACAACTTCCGCCATGCCCGCGCCCTGGACTGGCTGGCGCAGGCGCACGAGGACGCCGGCAACGCCCGACAGGCCGCCGAACTCACCGAACGGGCATTCGCGATCGGTGCCGCCGCGGTGCCGCGCAACCCGCTGACGCCGATCTGGCTGCACCGGATCGCCGGCAACTGGCTGGCCCTGGAGCGCCCGGACCTGGCGCGGGCCGCCTGGGTAGCCCACCGAGACGCCCTCCCGGATCCGCTGCCGGCGGCGCTGGCCGACGCCCTCGACCTGCTCGAGCTGCGCCTCGAAGTGCAGGAGCGGCCGGCAGCGGCGGACCTCGCGCCGCGCACCGACGCGCTGCTGCGACGCCTCGAGGCCTCGGCCTCGGCGCGCCTGGCCTCCGCCCGCCTGCTGGCCGCCCGGCTCGCGCTCGAGCGCGGCGACGCGGACGGCGCCGGCGCGCTGCTCGCCGATGCGGCGCAGGCCATCGAGGCCGACCCCCTGCACCCGGCGCGGGACGAACTCGCCCTGCTGCGCGCCCGCCAGCAGGCGGCATCCCTGCAGCCGCAACTGGCGCTGTCGGGGCTCGACGTGGCGATCGCCCGCCTGCAGGCGGGCGGCAGGGAGGCGACCCCGGCGCTGGCCCGCCTGCGCGACGAGCGCGGCCGCCTGCGCTGCGCGCTCGGCGAACATGCCGACGGCCTCGGCGACCTTGCCGCCGCGGGCGCGTTCTGGCGCGACATCGCCGGATCGGCGCAGGCGGCGGCCGGCACCGATGCCGCGGCGCGGCGCTGCCGGCACGCGGCAGGCGCCTGAACCCGGTCGCAGCGGCAGGCCTCGCAGCCGGCGGTCCGGGGGCGCGGTCCTGGACAGCCGGCCCCGCCAGGACGTAGCGTGGACCGGGTCATGGAGGCCGGTGGCCGATGGGACCTTCGCTGCGGCCGCGGGCGCTGTCGCTGATGCGCGAACTGCTGGAGCTGCCCGGCGCGCAGCGCCGGCAGGCCCTGCTCGCGCTGGGCAAGGACGACCCGGCCCTGATCGCCGAGGTCGAGGCCCTGCTCGCGGCCGACAGCGGGGATCCCGGGCCGCTGGACACGCCACTGTCGCTGCTGCCGGCCTCGACCGCCGCCGACGACCTGCCGGGCAGCACGCTCGGACCTTTCCTGATCGGCGAACGGGTCGGCCGCGGCGGCATGGGCTCGGTCTACCGCGGCGAACGGATCGGCGACGACTTCCGGCAGGCGGTGGCGGTCAAGGTGCTGCGCCGCGGCCTGGACAGCGACGACATCGTCGCCCGGTTCCTGCGCGAACGGCGCATCCTGGCCGCGCTCGACCATCCCAGCGTGGCCCGCCTGGTCGACGGCGGCCGGACCCCCGATGGCCGCCCCTGGCTGGCCATGGAGTTCGTGCACGGCGAGCCGATCACCACTTGGTGCGATCGCCACCGCGTCGACCTGCGCGGCCGGCTGGCGCTGCTGCTGGAGGTCGCTGCGGCGGTCCAGCACGCCCACGAACGGCTGGTCGTCCATCGCGACCTGAAGCCGGCCAATGTCCTGGTCGACGGCCAGGGGCGGGTCCGCCTGCTGGACTTCGGGATCGCCAAGCTGGTCGACGCCGATGGCCCCGGCCTGACCGTCGCCGACGGCATCGCCGTCGCCCTGATGACGCCGGAGTACGCGGCCCCGGAACAGTTCGACGGCGGACCGATCACCGCCGCCACCGACGTCTACGCCCTGGGCGTCCTGCTCTACGAACTGGTCGCGGGCCGCCTGCCCCTGCAGCTCGATCGCGGCGACCGCGACCTGCGGGCCAAGGTCTCCGGGTGCGCACCGGCCAGGCTGGCGCAGGCGCCGTTCCTCGGCGACGGCGATCCCAGCGCGGTCCTGGCCCGCCGGGCCACCGGCGAGCGCGGCTACCGGCGGTTCGTCCGCGGCGACCTCGAGCGGATCGCGGAGACCGCCCTGGCCAAGGAACCGGAGCGGCGCTACGCCACCGTGCAGGCGCTGGCCGACGACCTGCACCGGCTGCTGGCCGGGGAGCCGGTCCGGGTGTCCGGCGACGACTGGCGCTACCGCATGGGCAAGTTCATGGCCCGCCATGCGGCCGGGGCCGCGCTCGCCGCCGTCGCCGCCCTCCTGCTGGCCGGCGCCGCCGCGGCGCTGGCCTGGCAGTGGCGGGAGGCGCACGGCCAGGCGCGCATGGCGATGGCCGAGGCCGATCGCGCCAGCGCGGTCCGCGACTACCTCACCCTGATGTTCAGGGAGGCCGGCGCCAACGCCAGCGCCGGCCGCGAAGCGACCGCGCGGGACGTCCTGGACGCCAGCGCGGCGCGCGTCGAATCGGTGTTCGCGGACGATCGCCAGACCCGCCAGCAGGTGCTGGCCGCTCTGGCCGAGCTCTACATCCACCTGCAGGACTATCCGGGCGCCGAACCCCTGCTGGAGCGCTTCCTCGCCCTCGAGGAGGGCGACACGCCGGCGGAACTGCGCATCGCCGCGCTCGACGACCTGGCCCAGGTGCGGTTCCGCCAGGGCCGCTCGGAGGAGGCCCTGGCCCTGGTCGAGCAGGCCCTGGTCCTGGCTCGCGCCGACAGCCGGGCCGGTCGCCGGCGCAGCGTCTCGCGGATCCTGGTGACGCGCGGCCAGGTGATGCGCACCCTGGGCCGCCTGCCGGAGGCGATCGCCGACCTGGAACGGGCGGTGATCGACGCCATCGCCACCGAGGGCGCCGATGGACGCCAGGTGGTGGTCGCCCGCAACAGCCTGGCCGCCACCTACATGGCGGCCGGCCGCAGCGACGATGCCCTGGTCGAGTTCGAACAGGCGCTGGCCAGCCTGCGGCAGCTGGGCCTGGGCGAGAGCCACGAGGCCGCGAACATCCTCAACAACCAGGCGGCGCTGACCTACACCCGCGGCCGCCTGGATCGCGCCGAGGCGTTGTTCGAACGGGCGCTCGCGGTACGCGAGCGGGTCAGCGGCCAGTCCGCCGGCCTCGGCGCGGTGTCGATCAACTACGGCCGGGTCCTCATGCTGCGCAATCGCCTGGAGGATGCCCGCGAACATCTCGAGCGCGGTCTGGACCTCGTCTCCCGGTTCACCGCGACGGACAGCGTCGATGCCGCCAGCGCCCGCCTGGTGCTGGCCGAGCTGGCCCTGCTCCGCGACGACCCGGCGACCGCCGCGCAGCAGGCGGCGATCGCCCGTGCCGACTTCCAGGGCCGGCTGGGCGAGCACCATTTCCTGGCCGCGCGCGCCCAGGCGACCCTGGCCGAGGCCCGCCTGCGCGACGACGACGCCGATGCCTCCCGCCTCCTGGTGGACGCCGCCGTGGCAACGCTGGAAAGCCAGGGGCAGGCGGCCGCGCCCTTCCTGGCGCAGGCGCTGTGCCTGCGGGCGGAGCTGGCCCTGCTGGAAGGCCGGGCCGGTCAGGCGCTGGCGGATGCCGGGCATTGCCGGGCGCTGCGCGTGCCGCGCATGGACGCCGATGCCTGGCCGATCGCCGAGGCCGACCTGCTGCGCGCCGCTGCACTGCAACAGATGCGCCGGGCCGACGCGGCCGGCCTGCGCTCGACCAGCCTGGAGCGGCTGCGGTCGACGCTGGGACCCGGCCATCCCCTGGTCCGACGGCTCGCCGGGCTGGCGCGCATGGCCGCCCCGCCGGGCCCGGCCAGGGCGCCGTGAGCGCCCGGCCCGGGGCCACCGGGCCAGCTGGTCACCTGTGTGACAATTCCGGCGCCGCGGCGCAGCCTGCGGTCAGTACCGCTACCCTAGGACCATGGCAGACTCGATCGGGCACCTGATCGGCGGCGACCGCGTCGACGGCCGTGGTGAACTCCTTGCCGTGCACGATCCCGCGACCGGCGGCGTCCACGCCCGGCTCGCGGAGGCCGATGCCAGCCAGGTCGACGCCGCCGTCGCCGCCGCCCAGGCGGCGTTCCCGTCCTGGTCGGCGCTGGCCCCGGACCGGCGCGGCGCGCTGCTGCGCGGCCTGGCAGACGCCGTCGAGGCGCGCCTGGACGAGTTCGCAGGCGCCGAGTCGCTCGACACCGGCAAGCCGCTCGCCCTGGCCCGGCGCCTGGACATCCCGCGCGCGATCGCCAACCTGCGCTTCTTCGCCTCGGCCGCCGAGCAGTTCGCCAGCGAGAGCCACCACGGCCAGGCCGGACTCAACTACACGCTCCGGCAGCCGCTGGGCGCGGTCGCCGCGATCTCGCCGTGGAACCTGCCCCTCTACCTGTTCACCTGGAAGATCGCGCCGGCCCTGGCCGCCGGCAACACCGTGGTCGGCAAGCCCTCCGAGGTGACGCCGCTGACCGCCGCCCTGCTCGGCGAGCTGACCCGCTCCCTGGGCTGGCCGCCCGGCGTGCTCAACATCGTGCACGGCCGCGGCGCCTCGACCGGCGCCGACCTGGTCGGGCATGACGGCCTGCGGGCGATCACCTTCACCGGCAGCACCCGGGTCGGTGCCGGCATCGCCGTCGAATCGGCGGCGCGCTTCCGCAAGCTGTCGCTGGAACTGGGCGGCAAGAACCCCACCATCGTCTTCGACGATGCCGACTTCGACGCCGCGGTCGACGGCGCGGTCCGCGCCGCCTTCAGCAACCAGGGCCAGATCTGCCTGTGCGGCTCGCGCATCCTGGTCCAGGGCACCGTGTACGCGCGCTTCCGCGAGGCCTTCCTGGCGCGGGTGGCCGCGCTGCGCACGGGCGACCCGCTGGATCCCGCCAGCGATCTCGGCGCCGTGGTCTCGCAGGCGCACTTCGACAAGGTGCTCGGCTGCATCGAGCGCGCCAGCGCCGAGGGTGGCGAGATCCTGGCCGGTGGCGCGCCGGTGCGGCTGGCCGGGCGCTGCGCGGACGGCTGGTTCCTGGCGCCGACCGTGATCGAGGGCCTGGCGCCGGGCTGCGCGACCAACCAGGAGGAGATCTTCGGGCCGGTCGCGACCCTGTTGCCGTTCGCGGACGAGGAGGAGGCGCTGGCGATCGCCAACGGCACCCGCTATGGCCTGGCCTGCTCGCTGTGGACCCGCGATCTCGGTCGCGCCCACGGCATGGCCGAACGGCTGCGCTGCGGCCTGGTCTGGATCAACACCTGGCTGCAACGCGACCTGCGCACGCCGTTCGGCGGCAATGGCGACTCCGGGATCGGCCGCGAGGGCGGCCTGGAGGCCATGCGCTTCTTCACCGACACCCGCAATGTCTGTGTCCACTGGGGAGAACCACGAAGATGACGACCCCGTACGAGAGCACGCCGGCGATGCCGGCCAGGCCACCCGTCCGCCGACGCGGTGGCCCCCGCCGGCGCCCGCCCGGCCCCGCCCGCTGGCTGCTGCTGGCGCTGGTCGCCGCAGGCGCGCCCGCGCCCGCGGCCGCCCAGGGCCAGGTGCCGACCGCGATGCCCGAGCTGGAACGCTACTGCCAGCAGGCGCCCTGCCGGCGCAACGTGGCGATCGCCGTGAACCTCGCCGACGGCCGGGTCCAGGAGGAATCCCGGCCCCTGTACCGGCCGGCGATCGCCCGCGACAGCCTCAGCATCCTGCTCGGCGAGGAGCTCGAGGCGGTCGCCGAGTTCGACGGCAGCCAGTTCCTGGGCTGGCGCGAAGTGCGCCGCCGGGAATCGGCCCGGACGCCGGTGCTCAGCTTCCGGGTCAGCCAGTCCCCCGGCGATCCCAGCGTCGCCCTGCAGGTGTCCAACGCCGGCAACCAGCCGGTGAAGCTGCGCCTGTTCATCCGCACCCCGGGCGCGGCCACCGGCGACTACACCTCGAGCTGCCCGGTGATCGCCGGTGGCTCGGTGTTCGAGTACTGGTCGCAGCCGGTGATCGAAGTGATCGTCACCGATGCCCTGCCGCTCGGCGACGACGGCGCGCTGCTGTGCGATTGACCGCCATCGCCGGCGGCCGTCCAGCTGCCGCGCGGGCCGCCGGAAGCCGGAACCAACGTCCGGAAGGAGCGTGCAGCCATGGCCGATGAGGCGATCCAGGCCAGCGGCGCGCCCGCCCCGGTCGGGGCCTACCCGCATGCGCGCCGGGTCGGCGACCTGCTGCTGCTGTCCGGCATCGGTCCCCGGCAGCCCGGCAGCAACGCCATCCCCGGCAACCGCCACGACCCGCAGGGCCGGCTGGTCGGCCACGACATCGAGGCCCAGACCCGCGCGGTGTTCGCCAACGTGCGCGCCGTCCTCGAGGCCAGCGGCGCCGGCTGGGAGGACCTGGTCGACGTCACCGTGTACCTGACCGACATGGCCGGCGACTTCGCGCGCTACAACGCGGTCTGGGCGGAGTTCTTCCCCGACCCGGCACGGGCGCCGTGCCGGACCACCCTGGGCATCAGCGCGCTGCCGACGCCGATCGCGATCGAACTCAAGTGCGTGGCGCAGCTTCGCCGCTGAGCGAGGCGCGCACGGTGGTGGCCGCCTGTTCGGCGGCGTCCTCGAACGGATCGAGAAGGATGTCGACGCCCAGGCGGCGCAGGCGCGCGGCGGCATCGGGCAGGCGCGCGGCGGCGGCGAAGCGGCCCCGGAAGCCGGCCTCGGCCAGCGCCCGGCGAAGGTGGCCGACGCTGTCGGTGTCGGCCAGGGTGGAGACCGCCAGGCGCGCGCCGGACAGCGGCAGGGTGTGCGCGAATTCCGGATCCTCGGCGTCGCCGAAGCGCACCGGCAGGCCGAGCCGGCGCGCCTGCTCGACCGCCACCGGATCGAAATCGATGCCGAGCGCCGGCACGCCCTCGCGCCGGATCGCCGCCAGCAGCCGGGCGCCGTAGCGGCCGGTACCGAACACCAGCACCGCCGGCGGCTCGGCCGCCGGGGCCTCGCTGCGCTCGCGCCACGGATCCCTGCGCTCGAACGCGCCCAGCCAGGGACCGATCCAGGCGAACAACCGGTGCGAGTACATGATCATGTAGGACGACAGCGCGATGGTGACCAGCCCGACCAGGGTCACCAGGCTCAGGGCGGGAGCGCCGACATGGCCGAGGGCCACGCCCATGGCCACGAAGATCACCGAGAACTCGCTGATCTGGGCCACGGTCAACCCGGCCAGGAAGCCGGTCCGCCGCCGGTAGCCCATGAAGCCCATGATCGCCATGACGATCAGCGGGTTGCCGACCAGGACGAAGACCGACAGCACCAGGGCCGCGGGCAGCTGGCTGCCGAGGTCGGCGAACGCCAGCTTCGAGCCGAGCTCGACGAAGAAGAACAGCAGCAGGAAGTCGCGCAGGCCGCTCAGTCGGGCGCCCACGGCCTCGCGGAACGGCGTGCCGGCCAGCGCGAAGCCGGCGATGAAGGCGCCGACCTCCTTGCTCAGGCCCAGCTGTTCGCCGAGCGCGGCCAGGGCGACGCCCCAGGCCACCGAGAACACCACCATCAGCTCGGGCGCGGTCGCCATCCACGGCAGGATCCAGCGCAGGCCGAAGCGGACCAGGACGAACACCGCCAGCATCGCGGCGAGCAGCCGGATGCCCCAGCCCCACCAGTCGATCGCCCCCTGTTCGGCGCCGGCGCCCACGCCCAGCGCGCCGATCACCATCATCGCCAGCACCACGGCGATGTCCTGGACGATCAGGAAGCCGGTGGCGATGCGCCCGTGCAGGGAATCCAGTTCGCGCTTGTCGCCGAGCAGCTTGATGATGATGATGGTGCTGGAGAAGGTCAGCGCCACCGCGACGTACAGCGCGGTCACGCCGTCCATGCCCATCGCCAGGGCGATCAGGAAGCCGAAGGCGATGGTGAATCCGAGCTGGCCCAGGCCGGTGGCCATCGCCACCGGGCCGAGCTGGCGGACCAGCGCCGGGTCCAGCTTCAGTCCCACCAGGAACAGCAGCACGGTGACGCCGAGCTGCGCCAGCACCTCGACGGCATCGTTGTGGCCGACCCAACCCAGCACCGCCGGGCCGACCAGGATGCCGACGACGATGAAGGCGACGATCGAGGGCTGCCGCAGGCGGGCCGCCAGCAGGCCGATGCCGGCGGCCAGCGCGAGGATCCAGGCGAAGTCCAGGAACATCCGGCAGGGTCCGCGATCGGCCTGGGTCGGAAGCGCAGATTAGCAGGCTCCTCCCCACGCCCTGGCTGGCCCCGGATCCCGGCCGGGTTCCAGGGCGAGGCCCGCCGTCCCTCCTCGGGGTTCGTCCCGCCTGCGCCACGGCACCGCGTTGGCCTGCCCACGCCGGGGGATCCCTGCTCCCTGCTCCCTGCTCCCTGCTCCCTGCTCCCTGCTCCCTGCTCCCTGCTGCCTGCTGCCTGCTGCCTGCGCCCTGTGCGACCATGCTGGCCCGGCGACCTGCCGGGAAGTCCCGTCGAGGTCAGCCGATGCGCCTGCCGCCACCGATCGATTTCCGCCGCTGGATCGACGAGCACCGGCACCTGCTCAAGCCGCCGGTGGGCAACAAGTGCATCTACGACGGCGATTTCATCGTCATGGTGGTCGGCGGTCCGAACCGGCGCAGCGACTGGCACGTCGACGAGGGCCCGGAGTTCTTCCACCAGATCGAGGGCGAGATGGTGCTGCGCCTGATGTACGAGACCGGCCCGGAGGACGTGCCGATCCGCGCCGGCGAGATCTTCTACCTGCCCCCCGGCATCCCGCACTCGCCGCAGCGGATGGCCGGCTCGGTCGGCCTGGTGCTCGAACGCCGGCGCCTGCCGCACGAGCGCGACGGCCTGCAGTGGTACTGCCCGGCCTGCCACCACAAGCTGTACGAGGAATTCTTCACCCTGCAGGACATCGAGCGCGACTTCCCGCCGGTGTTCGAGCGCTTCCACGGCTCGCTGCAGCGACGCACCTGCCCGGCCTGCGGCACGGTGCATCCGTTGCCCGCCGGGGGCGCCTGATCGCGTCGGCCCGCCTGCGGGCCGGCTGGCGTCGAGGCTCGGCGGATGGCCAGGGACCCTGGATCGCGGAGCGGGGTTCGGGAAGCGCAGCGCGATGGCCCCCGCTGTCGCCAAGGGAAACCTGGCCGGCGTCGCGTCTCAGCCACGGCCAGGCCCGCCGGCCCTGCCAGACGCCTGCGGCCGGTGCGACGACGGCACGCCTTCCATGCGCACGGCAGGAGATGGCGGCCCCGGCTACGGGGGTGGCTGGGCTTCGGCAGTATCCAGGTGACGACCAGGGCCGTCGTTGCAGAGACCTCCGGGGCCGGCAGCGGCTGGCGCCGCGCCACCGGGCGCAGCCCGGCTGCCGGCTGGGTTCAGCGCCGACGCTTGCGGTCGGCCTCGCTGGCCAGGCCGACGCGGATCATCGCGCTGTCCTGGGTCGAGCCATTGAGGGCGGCGATCGCCGCGCGCGCCTCGTGGCCTTCCATCTGCAGCTCGGCGAAACCCTTGCACTCGCCGCTGAACAGGTCCTTGGCGAGCCGCAGCGAGCGGACCTTGCCATAGGGCTCGAACAGGGCGCTCAGGGTCTTTTCGTTCATGGAGCGCGGCAACCCGCGCACGGTCAGGGTCAGCATCTTGAGCTCCTGGGAGCAGGCGCTGCGCCGGACAGGCCATCCGGAGCGCCGCAATCGCGGGGGTACGGGCGGGGCGCCTGGGGCTGGCGCCGGCACGGACCTGGGGCCCGCCGGAACGGCGGGAGGGCGGGCACTCGGGCCCGTAAAACGCGCCGGGCCGGCATCGGCCGGCCCGGGGCGAAGGCGGGACGGAAGTCCCGCCCGGCGTGGATCAGATCACCTGGACCTGGTCTGCCTGCAGGCCCTTCTGGCCGCGGGTCACCACGAAGCTGACCTTCTGGCCTTCCTGCAGCGACTTGAAGCCGGTGCCCTGGATGGCGCGGAAGTGGACGAACAGGTCTTCGCCGCTCTCCGGGGTGATGAAGCCGAAACCCTTGGCGTCGTTGAACCACTTGACGGTGCCGGTCTGACGATCGGACATGAAGCTACTCCTTGCAGATGAATGAACGTATCACCGCCACCGATGACGACCGGTGGAGGCGCTGGGTTGCAGGGAGCGAGCGAGACGAAGCGATGACCAGTGGAACTGACGCATCGGGCCACGATTCACCGTGACCCTGACAATCACAGCGGCGACAATATACATCGTCCCCGTCGACAATGCGACAGGCCCGGGACGCCCGGACGAACCCGTTCAGGTTGGCCGACGCCCCGCGGAGCGGCCCGCTGGCGGCACCAGGCGGCCTGCGGCCCTGGCCGGGGCCGGTGCCGGGCGCAATGCCTCGCCCGGGACAGGGCTTCGCCAGGACCGACGCGGCCGCTGCGCGCGCATTCGAGGTTTGCAGGCCCAGTCGGATCAGTGACTTGCGGAACCTGCCCTACCCGGGCGGGGTCGGCACACCGGGGACCGGGGCGGTGACCGCTCAGGGGCCCGCAAGCGGCGCACGGCACCGGAACACGTGCACCGGCACCAGGTTGCGCCACTCCCGTTCCCGCTCGACCTCGCCGAAGCGTCGGACCAGGTGCGGCAGGACCTTCGCCGAGTACTGGTAGACCAGGAAGGTGCCCGCGGGCCGCAACGCGCTGGCGACGGCATCCAGGGTGCGGTCGCGGATCGCCGGCGGCATGGTGCTGAAGGGGATCCCGGAAACCACCAGGTCGGCGCCCTCGAACCCCGCCTGGCGCAGGTGCAGTTGCAGGTCGGCCGCGCTGCCATGGGCCACCTGCAGGCGCGGGTCCGGGAACTGGCGGCCCAGTTCGGCCACGAAATCGCGGTTCATCTCGATGGCCAGCAGGCGGGCGTCCGGCCGCATGCGGGCCAGCATGGCGCCGGTGATGGTGCCGACGCCGGGACCCAGCTCCAGCCCCAGGCCGACCCCGGACCAGCGGGTCGGGTCCAGCAGCCTGCGCACCAGCGCGGGGGAGCTGACCGCGAAGGTGCCGACCATGCGCGGATGCTTGACGAAGTTCAACGCGAACACCAGGGCGCGGCGTACGGCACCCTCGCGGGCGGTGGTCGAACGCTCCATGTCTGACTGCCTCCTCAAGGGTGATCGGACCGCCGTCCCGCGACGGCAAGCCTAGCAGCCCGCCGGGGAACCGACACCCCGGCGGTGGCGCCGCGCCGCGGCGCGGCCTCGATCGGCACGGGATCCGGACAGGCCCGCCCGCCATGCCGGCCGGGTGGACGCGGGCCCGCCCGCGGGGGCCGCCCGCGCCCCCGCCCCGCGTCCGGCCGCCCGCGGGCCTTGCCGTACAATCCGGGCATGCTGATCGTCGACATCCACGCCCACATGCTGCCGCGCGACTGGCCGGACCTGGCCAGCCGCTTCGGCGATGCCCGGTTCCCGGTCATCCACCACACCGACGACGGCCGTCACCGGATCTACCGCGACGGCCGTTTCTTCAGGGAGGTCTGGCCGAACGCCTGGGATGCCGAGGCGCGGATCGCCGACTACGCGCGCTTCGGCGTCGACGTCCAGGTGATCTCCACGGTGCCGGTGATGTTCTCCTACTGGGCCAAGGGCCACCATGCCCTGGAGCTGCACAAGGCGCTGAACGACCACGCCGCCGAGGTCTGCCGCACCCATCCGCGCAACTACATCGGCCTGGCCACCGTGCCGTTGCAGTCGCCGACCCTGGCGATCCGCGAGCTGGAGCGCTGCATGGACGGCCTGGGCCTGGCCGGCGTCCAGGTCGGCAGCCACGTCAACCAGTGGAACCTGGACGCGCCGGAGCTGTTCGAGTTCTTCCAGGCGTGCGCGGAACTGGGCGCGGCGGTGCTTGTGCATCCCTGGGACATGATGGGCACCGAATCGATGCCCAGGTACTGGCTGCCCTGGCTGGTCGGCATGCCCGCCGAGCAGTCGCGCGCCGCCTGCTCGCTGATCTTCGGCGGCGTGCTGGAGCGCCTGCCGGCCCTGCGCGTGTGCTTCGCGCACGGCGGCGGCAGCTTCCCCTACACCATCGGCCGGATCGAGCACGGCTTCCGGATGCGCCCCGACCTGGTCGCCACCGACAACCCGCGCAATCCCCGCGAATACCTCGACCGCATCTGGTTCGACTCCTGCGTGCACGACGACCGCGCCCTGCGCTATCTGCTGGACGTCGCCGGCGAAGGCAAGGTGATGCTGGGCACCGATTACCCGTTCCCGCTGGGCGAGCAGGAGCCGGGCAGCCACATCCGCGCGCTGGGCCTGCCGCAGGAACAGCAGGACAGCCTGTTCCACGGCAGCGCCCTGGCCTGGCTCGGCCTCGATGCCGGGCGTTTCGGCGCCGCCGCGGAGCAGCCGGCATGAGCATCGACGCGCTGGAGCTGTGGGCGCTCGACCAGGACGCCGCCGATCCGCTGGCGAGCCTGCGCGAGGCCTTCGAGATCCCGGTCGGCGCCGACGGCCGCCAATGGGCGTACTTCTGCGGCAATTCCCTGGGCCTGCAGCCGCGCGCCGCGCGCGACGCCGTGCTGGCCGAGCTGGACCAGTGGCGGACGGTGGCCGTCGAGGGCCACTTCCGCGGCAAGCTGCCGTGGATGGACTACCACGCCTTCGTGCGCGACGACCTGGCCCTGGTGACCGGGGCGCGGCCGGTCGAGGTGGTGGCGATGAACTCGCTGACCGCCAACCTGCACCTGCTGATGGCCAGCTTCTACCGGCCCACCCGGCAGCGGCCGGCGATCCTGATCGAGGCCGGCGCCTTCCCGTCGGATCGCCATGCGGTGGAATCGCAGGTCCGCTTCCACGGTTTCGACCCCGCCACCGACCTGATCGAACTGGAGGCCGACGAGCCGGCCGGGACGATCTCCGATGCGGCGATCGCCGAGGCCATCGCCCGGCACGGCGAGCGCCTGGCCCTGGTGCTGATGCCGGGCGTGCAGTACCGCACCGGCCAGGTCTTCGACATCGCCGCGATCACCGCCCAGGCGCATGCGGCCGGCGCGATCGCCGGCTTCGACCTGGCCCACGCCTTCGGCAACCTCGACCTGCGGCTGCACGACGACGGCCCGGATTTCGCGGTCTGGTGCCACTACAAGTACGGCAACGCCGGACCCGGCGCGGTCGGCGGCGCCTTCGTGCACGAGCGCCATGCCGACACCGACCGGCCGCGCCTGGCCGGCTGGTGGGGCCACGACCCGGCGACCCGGTTCCTGATGGGCCCGGACTTCGTGCCGACCCGTGGCGCCGACGGCTGGCAGCTGTCCAACCCGCCGGTGCTGGCGCTTGCGCCCCTGCGCGCCTCGCTGGCCCTGTTCCGCCAGGCCGGCATGGACCGCCTGCGCGCCAAGTCGCTGGCGCTGACCGGCTGGCTGGCGCAACGCATCGGCGAGGACCTCGGCGACGTGCTGGACATCGTCACGCCGCTGGTGCCGCACCGCCGCGGTGCCCAGCTGTCGCTGCGGGTGCGCGCCGGCCGCGACGCCGGGCGCGCCCTGTTCGAGCACCTGATGGCGCAGGGCGTGATCGGCGACTGGCGCGAGCCCGACGTCATCCGGATCGCGCCGGCGCCGCTGTACAACCGCTACACCGACGCCCTGCGTTTCCTGGACGCGGTCGCCGCCTGGCGCGACCAGACCGCGCGATGACCACCGCGCCGCCGGACGGGCCGCGCCCGGACTTCACGATCGTCGGCGCCGGCCTGGTCGGCAGCCTGCTGGCGGTGCTGCTGGCCCGCCAGGGCCACCGCGTCGAGCTGTTCGAGCGGCGCGGCGACCCGCGCCGGTCCGGCTACGAGGGCGGCCGCTCGATCAACCTGGCGATGGCGGCGCGCGGCCTGCGCGCCCTGGAGGCCGCCGGCCTGCGCGAGGCGGTGATGGCCCAGGCAGTGATGATGCGGGGCCGCATGGTGCACGAGCGCGGCGGCGCGGTCGGCCTGCAGCGCTACGGTCGCGACGATTCCGAGGTGATCTGGTCGGTGCACCGCGGCCGCCTCAACCTGGCCCTGCTCGACGCCGCCGAGGCGGCCGGCGCCCGTCTGCATTTCGACCGGCGCCTGGTCGAGGTCGACTGGGATGCGGGCAGCATCGCGCTGGCCGGCCCCGACGGCGAAACCCGCCGCCACCCGGCCGGCCTGCTGGTCGGCTGCGACGGCGCCGGCTCGGCGCTGCGCGCGGCGATGGCCGCCGTCGCCGACCTCGGCGAGCGCTTCGCGCCGCTCGACCACGGCTACAAGGAGGTGGCGATCGGGCCGGGGCCGGGCGGGTCGTTCCGCCTCGAGCCCAACGCCCTGCACATCTGGCCGCGCGACGCCTTCATGCTGATCGCCCTGGCCAACATCGACGGCAGCTTCACCGGCACGCTGTTCCTGGCCAGCGAGGGCGAGCCGGGATTCTCCGGACTCACCGACGCGGCCACGGTGCGCGCCTTCTTCGAGCGCGAGTTTCCCGACGCCACGCCCCTGGTCGACGACCTCGAAGGCGATTTCTTCCGGCACCCGACCGGCCTGCTCGGCACCCTGTGGCTGGAACGCTGGCACCTGGCCGGTCGCGCCGTGCTGATGGGCGACGCCGCGCACGCCCTGGTGCCCTTCCACGGCCAGGGCATGAACTGCGGCTTCGAGGACGCGCTCGCCTTCGCGACCCTGGTCGAACGCCTCGGCACCGGCGACCCGGCCGCCCTGTTCGCGGCCTTCGCCGCCGAGCGCAAGCCCAATGCCGACGCCATCGCCCGGATGGCGCTGGAGAACTACGTCGAGATGCGCGACCGCGTCGACGACCCCGACTTCAAGCTCAAGCAGGCGATCGCCGCCGAACTGCAGCGCCGGCACCCCGACCGCTTCATGCCGCGCTACGCCCTGGTCACCTTCAGCGCCCTGCCCTACGCCCAGGCCGAGGCCCGCGGCATCGCCCAGGCGGCGATCCTCGACCGCCTGGCCACCGGCCGCGCCGACCTCGGCGCCATCGACTGGTCGCTGGCCGCCGAGCTGGTCGGGCGGGAACTTTCGCCCCTGCCCGCCTCGGCGCACTGGCGGTTCCCGCAGGCGCTGCCCACCTAGCAGCGTCTTGATGCGCGACCGTCCCGGTCGTTCTACACGCCGCCCGTTTGGCGCAGGTCCGGACGCTCCCGTCGAATCGCCTGCATGCGCAGTTGCTTCGCCGAGCGGCCATCCATGGCCGCGGCCAGCAGGCTGTATTCAGCAGCCTGCTAGCCGGCGTCGTCGCCCAGCCGGAACCGATCGGCGTCCATCCAGGCCGGGAAGCGCTCACGGTGCGCTTCGAGATGCGCAGGGTCGAGGGTCGCGGTGACCACCTGGGCGTGGCTGCCCAGTTCGACCACCGGCTCGCCGGTGGCATCCAGCACGGCACTGTCGCCGGCGTAGTCGATGCCGTTGCCGTCGCGGCCGACCCGGTTGACGCCGACGCAGCAGGCCAGGTTCTCGATGGCGCGGGCGCGCAGCAGGGTGCGCCAGGGCTGCCGGCGCGGCGCCGGCCAGTTGGCGACGAACAGCAGCAGGTCGTAGTCCATGCGGCCGGTGCCCTCGTCCATGCGGTTGCGCAGCCAGACCGGGAAGCGCAGGTCGTAGCAGACCTGCGGCAGCACCCGCCAGCCGGCCAGCTCGACCACCGGCCGGCGCTCGCCGGCGGCGTAGCGCTGGTGCTCGCCGGCCATCCGGAACAGGTGGCGCTTGTCGTAGGTTTCGAAGCTGCCGTCCGGGCGCATCCAGACCAGGCGGTTCCAGGCCTGGCCGCGCTCGGCGATCACCACGCTGCCGGTGACCACGGCGTCCAGGGCGCGCGCCTGGGTGGCCAGCCAGATCAGGCTGGCGCCGGCCATGTCCTCGGCGGCCTCGACGGCGTCGTTGCTGAAGCCGGAGGTGAAGGTCTCCGGCAGCACGACCAGGTCGGTGGCACCGGCCAGCGGCGCGACCAGCGCGCCGTAGTAGGCGCGGTTGCCCTCCGGATCGTGCCAGCGCGTGTCGCCCTGGACGAGGGAGATGCGCAGCGGCGCCCGGCTCATACCGCGCGCAGCCTGTCCGCGGCGGCGGCGAGGGTGTCCTCGCCCTTGGCGAAGCACAGGCGCACCAGGCGGCTGCCCGGCGGCCGCTCGTAGAACGGCGACAGCGGGATCGCCGCGACCTTGTGCCGGGCGCACAGCCACTCGCAGAAGGCCAGGTCGTCCATGTCGCTGATCGCCGAGTAGTCGGCGAGCTGGAAGTAGCCGCCCGGCACCGGCAGCAGCTCGAACCGGGAACCGGCCATGGCCGCCCGGAAAAAGTCGCGCTTGCCCTGGTAGAAGGCCGGCAGATCCAGGTAGTGCGCCGGGATCGAGGCCAGCACGTCGGCCAGCGCGCACTGCGCGGCGTGGAAGGTGCAGAAGGTCAGGTACTGGTGGACCTTGCGGAACTCCGCCGACAGCGCCGCCGGCGCCACGCAGTAGCCGACCTTCCAGCCGGTGCAATGGTAGGTCTTGCCGAACGAGCTGACCACGAAGCTGCGCTGCGCCAGTTCCCCGTGCCGCAGCACGCTCTCGTGGCGGGCGCCGTCGAACACGATGTGCTCGTAGACCTCGTCGGAGACCACCAGGATGCGGGTGTCGCGGACGATCTCCGCCAGGCGGTCGAGATCGCCGGCATCGAGCACGGCGCCGGCCGGGTTGTGCGGGCTGTTGACCAGCAGCATGCGCGTCCTGGCGGTCACCGCGTCGGCGACCCGCTGCCAGTCCACGGCGAAGTCGGGCAGGCGCAACGGGATGCGCACGCAGCGGCCGCCGTTGAGCTCGACCGCCGGCGCGTAGGAGTCGTAGCAGGGGTCGAGCAGGATCACCTCGTCGCCCGGCTGCAGCACGGCGGCGAAGGCGGCGTACAGCGCTTCGGTGGCGCCGCTGGTGACGGTGACCTCGGTCTCGGGGTCGACCTCGCGCCCGTACAGGGCTCGGGTCTTGAGGGCGATCTGCTCGCGCAGCGCCGGCACCCCGGCCATCGGCGCGTACTGGTTGCGGCCACCGGCCAGGTGCCGGGCGATCGCCTCGAACAGTTCAGGCGGCCCCTCGAAATCCGGGAAGCCCTGGCCCAGGTTGAGGGCGCCATGGCGCGCGGCGAGCTGCGACATGACGGTGAAGATGGTGGTGCCGACGTCCGGCAGCTTGCTGGCGATGTGCATGCCGCCAAGCATAGCGAATGGCCGGCCCGCCGGGCCCCGCGCCGGGATCGCGCCCGACTTCCCCTTGAGGCGCCTGCCGCCGGGGAACCTCAGCCCTCAGGCGACCTGCCCTGCCTCGCCGTCGGGCGCGGCCGCCTCGTCGGGGTCGACCAGCAGGGCGATCGCGCTGGCGTCGAGCTCGCGCACCCGGCCGGCCAGGTCGCGATCGACCAGCAGGTAGCCGCCACGCAACTGCACCACGCCCAGGCGGCCTTCGTTGAGGTCGACGAGCTGGGCGGCGCTCACGTAGACGCGCCGGATCTTGCCGCCGTACTCGAAATGCCGCACCTCCTCGGCATCGGCCAGGTTGAGCGTGCGGCCCTCGAGCAGCGCCGCGACCGCCTCGCGCTGGCGGCGACGGCGCTCGGCGGTCTCGCGTTCGATCCGCTGCCGCTCCTCGCGCTCGCGCTGCTCGGCACGGGCGCGCAGGGCATAGGCCTTGGCCAGGTCGATCTCCTCCTGGCTGCGCGGGTCCTTGCCGCGCGGCTGCTGGTCGCGCGGCTGCGCCTTGCCGGGCGCCGCCGCGCTGCGGGCGGCGCGGCCGCCGGCCGCCGCGCCGCCCCGCGCGCCGCCCTTGCCGGACGCGCCACGCGGGCCGCGCTCCCGGCCGCCACCCGATCGCGGCTCGGGCTCGCGCACCGGCTTGAACTGCTCGAGGACGCCGCTCTGGCGCAGGGCATCTCGCAGGGAACTGGTCATGACGGGCGTACGGTGCGCGGTCGGGGCCGGCCAGCTTGCCCGCAGCCCGGCCGGCGGGCAAGTGGGAACGCGCCCGCGCGCGCAGGCATCCACGCGCGGCGGCGGCGGACGCACGCCGGCAGCGGCCCGGCCGCCTGCTGGAAGACCACCGTCCCGGTCGTTCTTCGGGTCGCCCGTCCAGCGCAGCGCCGGACGGGCGCCCGGCGAATCGACTGCGTACGCAGCGACTCCGACGAGTGCCCCTCCATGGCCGCAACCGGCAGCCTGTACTCCAACCGCCTGCTAGGAAGGACGGGCGACCGAGCGGCCGCGACCGATGCCGTAGTAGGCGAGGCCGGCGGCCTCCACCTCGGCGGGGTCGTAGATGTTGCGGCCGTCGAACAGGACCGGCGTGGCCAGGGTGCGACGGATGCGCTCGAGGTCGGGGCTCCGGAAGCTCTTCCACTCGGTCACCACGACCAGGGCATCGGCGCCTTCCAGCGCCGTCCACGGATCGTCGCAGAGCACCAGGTCGGCACGCTCGCCGTACAGGCGGCGCGCCTGGGCCAGAGCCTCGGGATCGTGGGCGCGCACCCGTGCGCCATCGGCCCACAACCGCTCCAGCAGCACCCGGCTCGGCGCCTCGCGCAGGTCGTCGGTGTTGGGCTTGAAGGCCAGGCCCCAGACCGCCACCGTGCGCCCGGCCAGGCTGCCGAAGTGGCCGGCCAGCAACTGGTGCAGGCGCTGCTTCTGGGCCTGGTTGACGGCATCGACGGCGGCCAGCAGGCGCGGCGTGTAGCCATGGACCCTGGCGGTGCGGTCGAGCGCGTTGACGTCCTTGGGGAAGCACGATCCGCCGTAGCCGGCGCCCGGGTAGATGAAGTGCCAGCCGATGCGCGGGTCCGATCCGATGCCGCGGCGCACCTGCTCGATGTCGGCGCCGACCCGCTCGGCGATGCCCGCGATCTCGTTCATGAAGCTGATCTTGGTCGCCAGCATGGCGTTCGCCGCGTACTTGGTCAGCTCCGCCGAGCGCACGTCCATGACCACGATGCGCTCGTGGTTGCGGTTGAACGGCGCGTACAGGCGCCGCAGCAGCTCGACCGCCTGCTCGCTGGCGGCGCCGATGACGATCCGGTCCGGACGCATGCAGTCGTTGACGGCATCGCCCTCCTTGAGGAACTCGGGATTGGAGGCGACCTCCACGGGCAGCGCCAGGCCGCGCGCCGCGAGCGCCGCCGCGATGGTTTCGCGTACCCGGTCGGCGGTCCCGACCGGCACCGTCGACTTGGTCACCACCAGCAGCGGGCGGTCCATGTGTTCGCCGATGCTGCGGGCGACCGCCAGCACGTGGCGCAGGTCGGCGCTGCCGTCCTCCTCGGGCGGGGTGCCGACCGCGATGAAGGCGACCTGGGCGTGCGCCACGGCGGCACCGGCATCGGTCTCGAAGCGCAGCCGTCCGGCCGCCAGGTTGTCGCGCACCAGTGGCGCCAGGCCGGGCTCGAAGATCGGCACCTCGCCGCGGCGCAGGGCGGCGACCTTGCCGGCGTCGATGTCGACGCAGACCACCTCGTTGCCTACCTCGGCCAGGCAGGCGCCGGTGACCAGACCGACATAGCCGGTGCCGAAGATGCTGACGCGCATTGGGGGACGTCCTCTGGGCTCGCGCGGCCGGAGGATACATGGCGGTCGTTACGGGGCCGTTGCCCCGGACGCGCGCCCGGCCGGCGCCCCCATGCCGGCAGCCCGCCGGGCCCGGCAGCGCCGCGCAGGCCGGGGCGCCATGGCGGCCCCGCCGGAAAGGACGAAGGCGCCCCGGGGGGCGCCTTCGTATCCGAAGCGCGTGCCGGCGACCGCCGGCCGGCAGGCCCCGTTACTCGAGGATCTCGAGCAGCTCGACCTCGAAGATCAGGGTCGCGTTCGGGCCGATCGGGCCCGGCGTGCCGTTCTCGCCGTAGGCCAGCTCGGACGGGATGAACAGCTTGTACTTGCTGCCCACCGACATCAGCTGCAGGGCCTCGGTCCAGCCGGGGATCACGCCGTTCAGCGCGAACTCGGCCGGGGTGCCGCGGTCGACCGAACTGTCGAACTTGGTGCCGTCCAGCAGGGTGCCGGTGTAGTGCACGCGCACCCGGTCGGTGGCGGCCGGCTTGGCGCCGCGGCCCTCGGTGATGACCTGGTACTGCAGGCCGGAGTCGGTGCTGCGCACGCCCGGCTTGTTCTTGTTCTCGGCCAGGAAGGCCTCGCCCTCGCTGCGGTTCGCCGCGGCCTGGGCGGTGCGCTCCTCGACGGCGCGCGCCTGCAGCTTCTGCATGAAGCCCTGCTTGACCTCGTTGGCCTGCTCCTCGGTCAGCTTGGTCGGCCGGCCGGCCAGGGTGTCCTGCAGGCCCTGGACCAGGATGGCGACATCCAGCTCGTCCTGGATCTGGGTGAGGTTGCGGCCCAGGTCCATGCCGACCATGTAGCTGACCTTCTGCTTGTCGGTGGTCAGGTCCTGGGCGTGCACGGAACCGATTGCCGCGGCGAGCACGGCGGACGTCGCGAGGACGCGCTTGAACGAAAGGGACATCTGGTACTCCTGGAAAGGGGTGGGCTGCCGGCGTGCCCGCCTGGCGGGACATCGGGCTGCATGGCCCGGCGCGGGCGCCATTGTGACGGCGCCACCGGGAAACGGCAACGCGGCCTGCGACCGTCGTTCAGGCTGAAGGTTCCCGCGTCCCGGGGCCGCGGGTGTCGCGCGCCGCACCCGGACGGGCGCGGCGACGACGGCCCGGGCGGCCCCCTCAGGCGCCCGGCACCGGCTTGCCCAGCTCGGCCTCGATGGCGGCGCGCAGGCCCGGATCGTCCGGGCGCGTGCGGCTCCCGAACGAGGCCACCACCCGGCCGTCGCGCCCGACCAGGTACTTATGGAAGTTCCATGCCGGCCAGGTGCCCCCGGCCTGGCCGGCCAGGGCGTCGTAGAAGGCGTGGGCCTCGCCCTGCTTCACCGAGACCTTCTCGAACATCGGGAACTGCACGCCGTAGGTGTTGGTGCAGAACTCGCGGATCTCCTCCTCGGTGCCCGGCTCCTGGCCCATGAAGTCGTTGGAGGGAAAGCCCAGCACGGCAAAGCCCCGGCCGGACAGGTCGGCATGCAGCGCCTCCAGGCCTTCGTACTGCGGCGTGAAGCCGCACTTGCTGGCGGTGTTGACGACCAGCAGCACCTGGCCGGCGTAGCGCTCGCACAGGTTGACGGTGTCGCGACCGGCCAGCGGCCGGAAGTCGACGTCGAGCAGGGGGGCACGGCAGTCCCCGGCCTGCAGCGGGGCGGCCAGGGTGGCCAGGCCAAGGGCGAGGAAGGCCAGTTTCATGCGCGGGCTCCGGATCGGGTGCGGGGACGCCCACCTTAGTGGAGGCGGGCGTCTTTGGCGGGTGAGGAACGTGCCGGGACCCCCCGCCGCGGACGCCCCCTGGCCCGGCCGCAAGGGCTGGCCGGGGCGGCAGGGGATGCCTCGGGCCGGCGTGACTTCCGGCAGGGCTTGACGGGCCCGTAAACGGTGTTATAGTCCACCACAACACCAGTCAAGGAGCGCAGCAATGTACGCCATCCTGCAACGTCGGCTCGCCGTGTCGGGCCTGCTGGCCGGCCTGGCCCTCGTGACCGGCCTGCTTCTGGGACAGCCGCTGGCCGGTGGCCTGCCGGCCGCGCTCGCCGCCGGGGAAAGCGGCAACGTCGATCGCCGGCTGCCCGCGCAGGTCCAGGAGGACACCGAGGCGGCAGCCCGGCGCACGGGCGGCAGCCGCGCCCGCGACCTGTCCTGGCCGTTCTTCTCGTTCGGCCGCAACGGGGGACGGCGGTCATGGTGAGCGAGTGGAGCGATACCACCCCCATCTACGTGCAGCTGCGCGAGCGGGTGCTGGCGCAGATCCTGGAAGGCGCGATCCGCCCCGGCGAGCCGCTGCCCTCGGTGCGCCAGGTCGCCGGCGATCTGGCGATCAACCCGCTCACCGTCTCCAAGGCCTACCAGACCCTCGCCGACGAGGGCGTCGTCGAGAAGCGCCGTGGTCTGGGCCTGTACGTCACCGAGGGCGCCGACGTCCAGGTCCGCGAGCGCGAGCGCGAGCGTTTCCTGGGCGAGGAATGGCCGGCCATCGTGGCGCGCATCCGGCGCCTCGAGCTGACGCCGGAACGGCTGTTGCGCGACCTGTGATCCGAGAAGGGAGAAACGCATGAACACCATCATCCAGGCCCGCGGCCTGAGCAAGTCGTTCGGCGCCACCCGCGCCCTCGACCAGGTCTCGTTCACCGTGCCGTCCGGCCGCATCGTCGGGCTGATCGGCCCGAACGGCGCCGGCAAGACCACCGCGCTCAAGGCCATCCTCGGCCTGACCCCCTACCAGGGCGAGCTCAAGGTCCTCGGCCTCGACCCGCACACGCAGCGCCAGCAGCTGATGCAGGACGTCTGCTTCATCGCCGACACCGCCATCCTGCCGCGCTGGATCCGGGTCCGCGAACTGATCGACTTCGTCGAGCGCGTCCACCCCCGGTTTTCCAGGGCGCGCTGCGAGGCGCTGCTGGCGAAGACCAAGATCGCCCGCGACATGAAGGTCAAGGCGATGTCCAAGGGCATGGTCGTGCAGATGCACCTGGCCATCGTGATGGCCATCGACGCGCGCCTGCTGGTGCTCGACGAACCGACCCTGGGCCTGGACATCCTGCACCGCAAGGCCTTCTACGAGGCCCTGCTGAACGACTACTTCGACCACGACAAGACCATCCTGGTCACCACCCACCAGGTCGAGGAGATCGAGCACATCCTCAGCGACGTGATGTTCATCCAGGACGGCCGGATCGTCCTCGACGCCGCCATGGACACCCTGCCGGAGCGCTTCGCCGAGGTCCTGGTCAACCCCGACCAGCGCGACCAGGCGCGCGCCCTGGGGCCGCTGCACGAGCGGAGCGTGTTCGGCAAGAGCGCCATGCTGTTCGACGGCGTCGGCCGCGACCGGCTGGCCGCCTTCGGCGAGGTCCGCAGCCCGGGCCTGGCCGACCTGTTCGTCGCGATCATGAAGGAGAAGCAGCAATGAACGCCGTCGCCACCGTGTCACCCGCCCGTTCCGGCGCCGGCAGCCCGGTCGCCACCTTCGGCGCCCTGCTCCGTCGCGAGTTCTGGGAGCACCGCGGCGGCCTGTGGTCGGCGCAGGTCTGGACCACCGGCATCCTGCTGGCGCTGATGGTGCTGTCGCTGCTGATCGGCGAGGCCTTCCGGCTGAAGTTCGTCGGCAACGTCGACATCTCGGGCGTGGCCGTGATCGGCCTCGAGCAGCTCGGCCCGGCCGAGATGGCCGAGTTCCGCAAGGGCCTGGAGATCGGCCTGTGGGGCCTGGGCATGATCAACCAGATCGTCCTGTACTTCGTGGTGCTGTTCTACTGCATCGGCACCCTGTACGACGAACGCAAGGACCGCAGCATCCTGTTCTGGAAGTCGCTGCCGGCCACCGATACCCAGACCGTGCTGGCCAAGCTGGTCACCGCGGCGCTGGTCGCACCGGTGCTGGCGCTGGTCGCGATCGCCGCCCTGCATGTCGGCTTCCTGCTGCTGGTCGGGCTGTACGCCGCCTTCCACGGCGTCAATCCCCTGCCCTTCCTGTGGCAGCCGGGCATCTTCACCCGGGTCTGGGGCCAGATGCTGGCCACCGTCCCCGTGCACGCGCTGTGGGCCCTGCCGGGCATCGCCTGGCTGCTGCTGGCCTCGAGCTGGGCGAAGCGGGCGCCTTTCGTCTGGGCGATCCTGCTGCCGGTGCTGGCCGGCGTCTTCTACACCATGATCGAGACGGCGCTGCGCCTGCGCCTGCCCGGCACCTGGTTCTGGGAGCACGTGGTGGCGCGCATCTTCAGCTCGCCCGGCAGCATGGTGCTGCGGCCCTGGCAGTGGCGCGGCGACAACCCGTTCGCCCATGCCGCCGGCCAGGAGCAGCTGATGACCACCCTGACCGCGACCTCGACCTGGGTCGGCGTCGGTGTCGGCGTGGTCCTGCTCGGCGCCGCGATCTGGCTGCGCCGCTACCGCGACGACAGCTGAACCCCGGGGCCCGGCGGCGCACGGTCGCCGCCGGGCCCCGGCTCCGCTCATCCCCCGGTGTCGCCGGACAACGGCGACTGCCGGAATCCCGAGCGGATCAGGTGCAGGTTGCGCAGGTAGATGGCGAGGCCGGCGGCCTGGCCGGTGATGAACACCGGATCCTCGCGATGCACGGCGTAGGCGAGCAGCACCGCGCTGCCGGCCAGGCTGAACCACCAGAAGGCGGTCGGCACGATGCTGCGCCGGGCGCGCTCGCTGGCCAGCCACTGGATGATGAAGCGGGCCGAGAACAGCGCCTGGCCGACGAATCCGACGACGATCCATGCCAGCGTATCGTTCATGGTGCGGTCTCCCTGGCAGGCGTGCGCTCGGTGACGGTGGTGGCGCGATGGCGCCGCAGCAGCCAGGCGACGCCCGCCAGGTCGACCAGGCCGACCCAGAGCCGGTTCGCCACCCCGTACTTGGACCGCCCGCGCAGCCGCGGCCGGTGGTTGACCGGCACGTTGCGCACCTGCCAGCCCTCGCGCCGGAACAGCGCCGGCAGGAAGCGGTGCATGTGGTCGAAGGCGGGCAGCTCCAGGAACGCCTGGCGCGGGAACAGCTTGAGCGCGCACCCGGTATCGGGACAGTCGTCGCGCAGCAGCCGTCCGCGCACCGCGTTGGCGATCCGCGACGACCAGCGCCTGACCGGCGTGTCGCGACGCGTCGTCCGCCAGCCGGCCACCAGGCCCAGGCCCGGGCCGGCGCGCTCGCGCTCGGCCAGCAGCAGGGGGATGTCGGCCGGATCGTTCTGGCCGTCGCCATCCAGGGTCGCGATCCAGGCGCCGCGCGCGGCGCCTATGCCGGTGCGCAGCGCGGTGCTCTGGCCGCACTGGCCGGCATGGGCCAGCACCCGCAGCTCGGGCACCTCGCCGGCGAGCGCGGCCAGGCGTTCGGCGGTGCCGTCCCGGCTGGCGTCGTCGACGCAGACGATCTCGAACGCCAGGCGACCGCGCAGCGCGGCCACGATCTCGGCGACCAGGGGCGAAGCATTGTCGGCCTCGTCGTGCATGGGCACGACGACGGACAGTGCCGGCGCAGGGTTTCCGGGGGGTCGGTTCATGGTGCTTTGCTGGCCGTCCAATGTCGGGTCCTGGCAGGGGGTGGGAGGTCGGTGGCGGGCGCCGCGCTGCGCCAGGCGTGGTCGCCCAGCGGCGCCAGAACAGCGTCCGGACACGTGGGGGGCGTCGCCGGCGAGCCGCCTGGCGGTCCGATCAGCAGCGCGCGCGGATGCTCCGCGGCCTGGGCGCACAGCTGCGCGGCCAGGTCGCCGGCATGGCCGTCCGGGCCTGCCGCAGGCGCGTACTCGACGGGCAGGCCGGTGTACAGGCGCAGCCCGTAGTGGGCGCGCTCGCCGACGAAGACGATGCGGTCGGCGCCGTCCAGCCACGACGACAGGGCGGCCGCTTCCGCCGCGGCATCCTTGTTGCTCGGCAGGTGCGCCACCGCGGCCTTGACCAGCAGCATCAGGGCCAGCCAGATCGCCAGGCCCGCCCAGAGGTTCCGCGACCGGCCCTGGTCCTGGCGCTGCGCCAGGCGCCTGGCCAGCAGCAGGCTGAGCGGCACCGCCAGGGGCAGCACGTACAGGTACATGCGCGAGCGCGCCAGCACGAAGACGGCCAGCGGCAGCAGCAGCCACAGCAGCAGCAGGGCGCCGGGCGGATCCGCGGCCAGTCGCCGCCGCCACGCCACCGCCGAGAGCAGCCCGGCCACTTCGCCACGACCGATCCCGAGCACCGGCAGCCAGGGCAGCATGGCCACGGTCAGCACCGGCAGGTAGATGGCCAGCGGCCCGTACCACTGGGCATTGCGCCCGTGCAGGCCGGTGAACACCCGGGCCAGCACCTCGTCGCCCAGGAAGTAGCCGAGCAGGCCAGGCTCGCGCACCAGCATCGCCGCGAACCAGGACAACCCGAGCAAGGCGAACAGCAGCAGGCCGGCGGGCGGGAACAGCGCCGCTGCCGACCGGCGACCCTCGACCGCCGCGGCCCAGCCGACCAGGGCGAGCAGCGGCAGCAGGGCCGGCGGGCCCTTGGTCAGGAAGCCGAGCCCGAAGGCCGCCCACATGACCAGCAGCCAGGCCGGACGACGCGCGGCATCGCGCGACAGCACGAAGGCGGTGACCGCCAGGGTCTCCCACAAGGCGAGCAGCGGGTCGGTGTTCACCACGTTGGCCGCCAGCAGCGGCAATGGCGAGCCGGACCAGACGGCCACCGCCAGCCAGCGGGCCTCGGGCACCAGGCGCCGCGCCAGCACCAGCACCAGAAGGCCACTGGCGACGAAGGCGAGCGCGGCGGGCAGGCGGGCCGACCAGGTGGTGCGCCCGAACGCCGCCAGGCTTGCGGCCAGCGCCCAGTAGGTCAACGGTGGCTTGGTGAGATGGACCTGCTCGTCGTTGAGCCTGGGCACCAGCCAGTCGCCGCTGTCGAGCATGTGCAGGGCGACCGCCGTGTAGCGGCCCTCGTCGGGCTCCCACAGGCTGCGCGTGCCCTGGAACGCGAAGGCCGCCACCAGCAGCCAGGCGCAGGCCAGGGCTGGCAAAGCCACGGAACGGGCCAGAGCGAGGATCCCTTGCGCGTGTCTGGACATCCAGGACCCGTGTGCCAGTCGGCGGTGCCGGCGAGGATGGGGGCCACCACGTCGGACAGCGGTCGGACCGGCATTAGGGATCGCTTAACGAGGCAGCCGGCGGTTCGCGGGTCCGCAGCCGGCGATTCCCTCGACGCCATCGAACCGGCCCCCGGACAGACGCGAGCCGGGGGTTCCTGTGCGGAGGCCGGACTGCCCTGCCTCGGCGGACTGGCGCAGGCAGTCGGAACTGTGGTCGATGGCCGCCCGGCCCGCGGCCGCGCGGCGCAACCGGCAACGAGGCGCTGCGCGCCGAGCCTTCAGTGCGTCCGTTCCGCCAGGCTGCCGCGCAGGTCGAGGCAGGCCCGGGTACCGCCGTTCGGCCCGGGCCGGAACACCAGCGTCCAGCCGAGGTGGTCGCAGATGCGCCCGATCAGCGCCAGGCCCAGCCCGGCGCCCCGGCCTTCGCCGCGCCGGGCGCGCTGGGCATAGAGGCGGCCGATCTCGTCGGCGCCCAGCCCGGTGCCGGGATCGCTGACACTGACCACCCCGGGGGGCTCGACCTCGACCCGCACGCAGCCGCCGTCGCTGTTCTCGATGGCATTGCGCACGAGGTTGCCGATCGCCACGTGGACGATCGCGGCGGGCGCCTGCAGGCGGCTGGGCGCGAGCGGCCCCAGCGCCAGGGTCAGCGCCTTGTCGGCGCACAGGTGCCGGTGGTCCTCGACCAGGTCGGGAAGCAGGTCCTCCAGGTCGAAGACCTCGGCGCTGGCGCGCAGGCGCGCCGGCTCCTTGGCCAGCACCAGCAGAAGCCGGAGCAGTTGCTCGATGCCGCCGGCGGCCTGGTGGATGCGGCGCAGCGGCGTCGTCAGCGCCGGCTCGCTGCCGATCCGCTGCGCGAGGACGTCGGCGGCGCCGGTGATCACCGCGACCGGCGTGCGCAATTCGTGTCCGACGCTGTCGACGAACGAGCGCTCGCGCGCGACGAATCCGTCGTGGCGGCGCAGGTAGGCATTGAAGGATTCGGCAATGACCGCGATCTCCCAGCCATCCGCCGCCGACACCTCCAGCTGTTGCTCGAGCGCGGCCGGCTGCAGGGCATCCACCTGCGCCGAGAGCCGGTGCAGCGGCCTGAGCAGGCGACCGCCCAGCCACCAGGCCAGCGCGCTCAGCAGCACGGTGGCCAGGAGCGCCGACGCGATCAGGCCGGCCGCCTGCCACCATTCGTCGCGCTCGAGCTCGGTGATGTCCAGGGACAGCAGCAGGCGGCCCTCGGGGAGTTCCTCGACCAGCACCGCCAGGACCTGCCCGGTCCGTGGATCGCGGACCTCGTCGTGCAGGCCCGGAGCCAGGTCCGCCAGCTCCGGCGCGGGCCGACCCGTCCCCTCGCCGTCCAGCAGCCAGCCGCGCAAGGCCCCGGTGTCGGGTAGCGCGGCGCGCAAGCCGCTGCGATGTCGGCCGAGCAGGACCTCCCGCTCGGCGTTCAACAGGGCCTGCCAGGCGCGTGCCTCCACCGATTCGTGGATCCAGTAGCCCTGCACCAGCAGGGTCGCGCTGAGCACCACGGCGAAGCCGAGCACGCCCACCGCCAGACGGGCGCGCAGGCTCCGCCTGGAGTGGACCCGATCAGGCATCCGCCGCCCCGCCGCCATCCGCCAGCCGGGCCAGCCGGTAGCCCGCCCTGGGCACCGTGTGCACCAGGGGCGTGGCCGAGCCGGCATCCACGACCCGGCGCAACTCGTACATGTGCGAGCGCAGCAGGTCGGTGTCCGGGGGGCTGTCGCCCCACAAGGTCTCCTCGAGCCGCGCCCGCGACACGACGTCGGGGCTGGCCCGCATCAGCACCTCGAGCAGCTTCCGGCAGGCCGGATAGAGCCGCAGGGTCGCGCCGCCCCGGCTGACTTCGAGGGTGCCGAGGTCGAGACGAAGGTCGTCGACCTGCAGGACCCGCTGCCGGCCCTGCCCCGCGGCCCGCGCGAGCACCGCCTCCAGCCGGACTTCCAGCTCCGGCAGCGCGAACGGCTTGGTCAGGTAGTCGTCGGCGCCGCTGCGGAAGCCGCTGATCTTGTCGGCGAGCTCGTCGCGCGCCGTCAGCATGATCACCGGCGTGTCCTTGCCGGCCTCCTGGCGCAGCTTGCGCAACAGCTCCCGGCCGTCCAGGCGCGGCAGCCCCCAGTCCAGGACGATGGCGTCGTAGTCGTGGCAGACCGCCAGGTGCAGCCCGGTGAGGCCGTCCGGCGCCGCATCCAGGACGTGGCCGCGCGCCTCGAAATAGTCGAACAGGTTGGCGACCAGGGCCTGGTTGTCCTCGATCACGAGCAGCTTCATGGCACCGCCTGGGGAACACCGCGCGCACGGCCGGCGCGCTGAGCATAGTGGCGGAGGCCGTGTCGGACCGCCGTCGGACCCGCCCCGACACCGCTCCGACGGCGGCGCCGCCAGAATCGCCGCATGGCGCGATGGCACCCGTTCCGACCCGACCGCTGGCCGCTGCCGGCGCTGCTGCTGCTTGCCCTGATCGTGCTCGGCGCCGGCCTGGGACTGCGCCAGCCGATGCCCCCGGACGAGCCGCGCTTCGCGCTGATGGCGCAGGGCATGGTCGACACCGGCGACTGGCTGTTGCCGCGTCGGGGCGACGAGCTGTACAGCCACAAGCCACCCCTGTTCATGTGGCTGCAGGCCGCCGCGCTCAGGCTCACCGGCCACCTTCCGACCGCCTTCCTGCTGCCCTCGCTGCTGGCTGCACTGCTGACCCTGGCCCTGGTGTTCGACCTGGCGCGTCGTCTGTGGGGACGGCGCGCGGCCGGCTGGGCGCTGCTGGCACTGCTGGTGACCCTGCAGTTCGGCCTGCAGGCGCGGCGCGGACAGATCGACGCCGTCCTGGTGGCGATGACCACGGCGTCCCTGTACGGCCTGCTGCGCCATCACCTGCTCGGAGGACGTCCGGCCTGGGCGCTGCTGGGCTGGTCCATGGCCGGGCTCGGCACCATCACCAAGGGCGTCGGCTTCCTGCCCCTGCTGGCCCTGCCGCTGCTGGCCCTGTCCCGGCGCACCGGCGCCAGGCATCTGGCCGATCCCCGCCTTCAGCCGGGCTGGCGCCGGGTCCGGCTGGGTCCGATGGCCTTCCTGGTGGCCACCGCGGTCTGGCTGGGCCCGATGCTGCTGGCCGTCCTGGCCGGCGACGACCCGCAGGGCCGGACCTATGTCCACGACCTGCTGTTCCGCCAGACGGCGACCCGCTACCTCGATCCCTGGCACCACCACCAGCCGCCCTGGTATTTCCTGGGCACCGTCCTGACCCTCTGGCTGCCGACCGCGCTGCTGCTGCCCGCCCTCCTGCCCGCGTGGTGGCGGCGCATCCGGCGGGGCGATGCGCGCGTGCAGGTGCTGGTCGGCTGGACGCTGCTGGTGCTGATCTTCTTCAGCGCCAGTCCGGGCAAGCGCGAGGTCTACATCCTGCCCGCCCTGCCGGCGTTCTGCCTGGCCCTCGCACCCTTGTTGCCGGGCCTGCTGCGCCGCAGCCGCGTCCAGCTCGCCGCGCTCGGCTACGTCGCGCTGGTCGGCCTGGCCGCCGCAGTCCTGGCCGCTGCCGCGTCGTGGCCGGACAGCGGCGCGGTCGCGCGCGCCCTGGCCGACCGCGGCCTCGATCGCCCGCCGCCGCTGGCGCTGGCCGGCCTGGCCGCGCTGGCAGGGGCGGCCTTGCTCATCGCGTTGACGGCGAAGCGCCGGGGTGCCGGCCTGGCCGTGCTGGCGCTGACCTATGTCCTCTGGCTGGTCCATGGACTGGCGTTCATGCCGGCCCTGGACGACGCCAGCTCGGGGCGCGCCCTGATGCGGTCGGTGGCCCAGCGGATCGGGCCGTCCGCGTCGCTGGCCCTGCTCGACTGGCCCGAGCAGTTGCTGCTGCAGGCCGACCGCCCGGTCCGGACCTTCGGTTTCGAGCGTCCGGTGCGGGCGCAATGGCCGGACGCCCTGGCCTGGCTGGCGGCCGATCCGGAACGGAACTGGCTCCTGGTCAACCAGCGCTCGCTGGCGGACTGCCCCGCGCTGGCCGGCCGGATCGAGGCCGGAACAAGCAACCGTCGCCGGTTCGTCCTGGTGAGACACCATGCGTTGCTCGCCGGCTGCATCGCGGACCGCCCACCCGGGCAACGCGACGACTGAGCCCGGTGCTTTACCCGCCCAGGGCCAGCGCCGCGAGCAGCGCGACGACCAGCAGAAGGCCGCCTGCCACCGGCAGGCGTCTCAGCCTCGATTCGATGGCGGCGAGGATGGCGGCGGCGGGCCAGGCGACCGGCAGTCGCCAGTCCAGCGCCGACCAGGCATCGAGCCCGCGCGCGAGCAACCGTGCCAGCCAGCGCCCGGCGGGCGCGACCAGCACCAGCACGTCGCCTTCCGGCAGGCGGGGACGCACCGGCGCCGGCCAGCGCGCCAGCGCGCCGCGGATGACCGGCGCCAGCAGCAGGGGCAGCAGGCCCGCGGCCAGCGCCGACGCCGTCCGGTCGGCTGCGCCGTCGTGCGCCAGGGCCCAGGCCCAGGGCACGACCAGCCCGGCCAGCACCGCCAGCGGCCAGGCCGGGTGGACCGGCCGGACCTCGCCGCGGTCTGCCGGGCGGTCGGCGCGGGCCAGGGACCAGGCATGCAGCAGCAGCAGGGCGGTCAGCAGCGAGGACGCCGGCAAGGCCAGCGTCGCCACGGTTTCCCAGCCGGCGCCGGCGATCGCCGACTTCAGCCCGTCCTTGGCGAGCTGTCCGGTGGCCAGCGGCAGCCCGGCCAGGGACAGCGCCGGCAGGGCGAACAGCAGACCGCGCCAGCGGCTGGCGCCGACCTGGCCGCCGGCCGCCAGGAACAACGCGATCTTGTTGAGGCCGTGGTGCAGCGCCAGCAGACCCAGCACCGGCAGGACCACCGGCCCGCTGGCCTGCAAGGCCGCGAAGGCGGCCATCACCAGGCCCATCTGGCTGACCGTCGAGTAGGCGAGCACGGTCTTCAGGCGCTGCTGGCACAGCCCGGCCAGCGCGCCCCAGAACGCGGTCAGCAGCCCCAGCGCCAGCAAGCCGACCGGCGCCACGGCCTCGGGTGGTACCAGGCGCAGCATGCCCAGCAGGCCGGCCTTGACCAGCACGCCACTGAGCACCGCGCTGGCCGGCACCGGGGCGACCGGATGGGCCACCGGCAGCCAGACGTGCAGGGGCACCTGGCCCAGCTTCACCGCGAAGCCGGCCAGCAGGAGCAGGCCGGCGGTGCCCGGCACATCGCCGGCGATCGTCGCCAGCGCGGCATTGCCGTGGCTGCCGGCCACCACCAAGACACCGGCCAGCACCAGCGCCTCGCCCGCCAGCGCCATGGCCAGGTACACGCGCCCGGCGCGCCAGGCCGGCGCGGTGCCGGCATGCACGACCAGGCCGAACGCCGCCAGCGTCATCATCAGGTAGCCGCCGTAGAAGCCCGCCAGGTCGGCCGCCAGCAGCAGCCAGGCCTGGCCGGCCAGGACCAGCAGCCAGAAACGCGCGAAGCGCACCGGCGCCCTGGCGACCCGCGAGGCGGCGGCGCCGGCCAGCATCCAGCCCAGACCGGCCAGCAGCAGCAGCGGGCGGTTCACGCCATCGACCGCGAATGCCAGGCCCAGCAACAGATGCGGCGCCCGCACCTCGCCTGCGTCCAGCAGGGCCAGGGCCAGCAGCGGCAGCGGCGCGACGACCACGGCCGCGATGCGGGCGCGGCCGCCGGCGAACAGTTGCGCCAGCCACGGCAGCAGCAGCGCCAGGGCGACCAGCAGCGCGCTCATCCGCCGTACTCCCGGGCGACGATCAGCTTCACCCAGCCCAGCGGACTGAGCTCGAGGCCGGCCAGCAGGCCGGCCAGCAGCGCCGCCAGCGCGGTGGCCAGCGCCGGCAGCAGCATCGCCGCGCGCGCCCATCGCCCTGGGCGGGTGGGCGCCGGCCAGGCGTCCGGCGGCGGGCGGAACCAGATGCGCCCCAGCACCGGCAGGAAGTAGGCGGCGTTGAGCAGGGTGCTGGCGACCAGCACGCCGACCACCCAGGACTGTCCGGCCGCCACCGCGCCGGTGCCCAGGTACCACTTGCTGACGAAGCCCGCCATCGGCGGCACGCCGATCATGCCCAGCGCGGTGACGGTGAACGCCAGGCTGGTCCAGGGCATGACCCGGCCGACGCCGTCGAGCTGGTCGATGCGCTTGCTGCCGAGCAGCTCGGCGTACAGGCCGGCGCAGAAGAACAGGGTGATCTTCATCAGGCCCTGGTGGACCAGGTGGACGAGGCCGCCGATGGTGGCCAGCGGTCCGGCGATCGCCGCGCCCAGGGCGATGTAGGACACCTGGCTGACCGTCGACCAGGCCAGCCGCTTCTTGAGGTCGGCCTGGCGCAGGGCCATCAGCGAGCCGTACAGGATGGTGGCGGCGGCCAGCGCCGCCAGCCAGTGGCCCAGGCCCAGCGCCTGGACGCGCTCGCTGCCGTACACGTCGTAGACCAGCCGGACGATCCCGAAGGCGCCGGCCTTGACCACGGCCACCGCATGCAGCAGCGCGCTGACCGGGGCCGGTGCCACCATCGCCTTCGGCAGCCAGCCGTGCAGGGGCAGCAGGGCGGCCTTGACCCCCATGCCGGCCAGCAGCAGCACGAAGATGCCGCGCTGCGCGGCCTCGTTGCCGGACAGCACGTCGCCGAGCTCGCCGCCGGCGATGAAGTCCTGCGAACCGACCAGGGCATGCAGCCAGACCAGCCCGGCCAGGAACAGGCTGCTGCCGAACAGCGTGTGGCACAGGTAGCTGCGCCCGCCGGCGAACGAGGCCTGCGTCCCCCGGTGCACCACCAGCGGCCAGGTCGCCAGGGTCAGCAGCTCGTAGAACACGAAGAAGGTGAACAGGTTGCCGGCCGTGGCGATGCCCATGGTGGCGGCCACGCACAGGCTGAAGAAGCCGAAGAAGCGGGCCCGGCCCGGGCTGCGCTCCAGGTAGCCGATCGCGTAGATCGTGGTCAGCAGCCACAGCACGGCCGACAGCGTGGTGAACAGCAGGGTCAGCGAGTCGACCTTGAGCACCAGGTCCAGCCCCGGCAACAGCGGCATGCGCCACTGGAAGGTCTCGCCCGCCGCGACCGCGCGCAACAGCAGCGCCACCAGGCCGAGCTTGGCCAGCGCCGCCGCGAGGTTCAGCGTGGTGCGCAGGCGCTGCCGGGCCTCGCCGGCCAGGAACACCGCCAGGGCGGTCGCCAGGGACAGCAGGACCAGCAGCAGCGGCAACGCCGGCCAGCCGGTCATGGCGCCCCACCCGGCCCGGCCGGCAGGGCCGCCAGATCGAGGATCGGCGCGGCGGCGAAGCCCAAGACGATCGCCCCCAGCGCCAGCGCCAGCGCGGCCAGTTCCGCGATCCTCGGCACCGGCAGGCCGGCCCGCGCCTGCCCGGCCCCGTCGCGGTGCGCGAGCAGGGCGGCCAGCGTCCGGAACAGGTAGGCGGCGGCCAGCAGGCTGCCGGCCAGCAGCAGCGCCACCAGCCACCAGGCGCCGGCCTGCCACGCGCCCTGCAGCAGCAGCCATTTGGCGAGGAAACCGCCGCTGGGCGGCAGCCCGACCAGGCTGACCCCGGCCAGGGCGAACGCGAACACGCTGACCGGCGCGGCGGCATCGCTGCCGGCCAGCGCCGCCAGCCGGGGATCGCCGGCCCGGCGCACCAGGTTGGCCGCCGCCAGGAACATCGCCGCCTTGGCCAGGCCATGGGCGAGCAGGTGCAAGGTGGTGCCCTGCCAGGCGACCGCCGAGGGCATCGCCAGCACCAGCAGCAGGTAGCCGAGCTGGGCGACGGTGGAGAACGCCACCACCTGCTTGAGCCGGTCCTGGCGGTAGGCGGACAGCGAACCCCACAGGATCGCCGCGCCGCCGAGCGCCGCCAGCAGCGGTCCGGCCGCGTCCGCGCCGCCCGCCGGGCCCAGCCAGAGCTGGACCCGCCAGACCAGCAACAGCGCGGCCTTGACCACCAGGGCCGAGAGCACGGCGCTGACCGCGCCGGGTGCCGCCCCATGCGCCAGCGGCAACCAGCCGTGCAGGGGAAACACCGCCGCCTTGAGCAGCAGGCCGGCCAGCATCAGCGCCAGGGCCACCGAGACCCAGCCGCCGGGCGCCAGGGCCGCCCCGGCGAGTTCGAGATCCAGGCTGCCGGTGCCGGCGTGGATCATCGCGACCCCGGCCAGCCAGGCCAGCGAGCCGAGCATGGCCAGCAGCAGGTAGCGCATCGCCGCGGCCAGGGCCGCCACCGTGCCGGCGCTGGCGACCAGGGCAACGGCGGCCAGGGTCAGCAGCTCCAGGCCGACGTACATGTTGAACAGGTCGAACGACAGCACCACCGTGTGGAGGCCGGCCAGCAGCACCAGCCATGCGGGCCAGAAGGCCGGACGCAGCGCGGCCCGGCCGGGGGTCGCCAGGGCGTGCAGGGAGGCGGCGGTCGTCACCGTCGCGACCAGGCCCAGCAGGAGCAGCCCGATGCCGTCCAGGTACAGGCGGATGGCGAGCGGCGGCGCGAGGCCCGCCAGGGACACGGTCAACGGACCGCGGTCGGCGAACGCGGCCGCCAGCAGCGGCCAGGACGCCAGCGCCGCCAGTTGCACGGCCAGCGCCAGCTGGCCGGCCCGGCGCGCCGGCAGGCAGGCGGCCAGCGCGGCGGCCAGCAGCGGCACCAGCACCCACAGCGGCAACAGCTCAGTCGCGGCCATCGCCGTCCGGCGCGCCGGCCTCGTCGTCGAGGGCCGCCTCGCCGCTACGCCGGTACAGGGCCAGCATCAGGGCCAGGCCGAATGCCGTGGCGCTGACCGCCACCACGATGCCGGTCAGCACCATCGCCTGGCTCACCGGGTCGGGCGTGGCGGCGCCGCGCCGTCCCAGCACCACCATCAACAGGAACACCGCCGTGCCCAGCAGGTTCAGCGCCAGCAGCTTGCGCAGCAGATGCCCGGCGACCAGCACGCCGTACACGCCCAGTCCGACCAGCCCGGCGGCAACACCCAGCCAGACCAGGTCCTGGGCCGCCATCACTTCGAGCCCAGTCCGGCGGCCCCCAGGAACAGCAGGCACAGCCCCAGCGCGATCGACACGGTCATCGCCGCCTCGACCGCGTAGACGGTCGCCAGCCCGTCCAGGGCCAGCAGGGGCTGGCCCGCGGCCAGGGGCCACAGACCGGCCGCCGTGAACACGAGCAGTCCGAGCACCAGCAGGCCGGCCTGCACCGGCGTCGCCCTCGCCCGGGGCTGCAGACGCCCGGCCAGGGCCATCAGGACGCCCGCGGCGGCGAGCACGGCACCCGCCTGGAAGGCGCCGCCGGGCGCCTGGCCACCGGCGTGCAGCAGGTAGCCGCCGACCAGGACGGTGCCCGGCACCACGGCGGCGAGCAGGGCGTCCAGCAGCGGCACCGGCGCCGGCGGGCGCGGCGCCGACGGCCGCGCCTGGGCCTGGACCATGGCCACGCCCAGCCAGGCCACCAGCAGGACCAGCAGCTCCAGCAGGGTGTCGTAGCCGCGGAACAGCAGCAGCACCGCGGTCACCGGGTTGCCGACCTCGGACTGCGCGGTGGCCGCCAGGGCATCGCCGCCGGCCGACCGTTGCGGTTCCGGCAGGCCGGCCAGCGCCATGAACAGGCCGGCCGACAGCACGGTGCAGGCCAGCGCGATCGGCAGCGCCAGCCGCGACCGGCGCACCAGTCGCTGGCCGGTGCGTTCCGGGCGGATCGCCAGCAGGCGCCGGTAGCTCAGCATCAGCATGGCGCCGGTCAGGCCGGCGCCGATCGCCGCCTCGGCCAGCGCCAGGTCGGGGGCCCCCAGCCGGGCCCAGGCCACGGCCATCAGCAGGCCGAACACCGTGTAGGCGACCAGGGAGACGAACAGGGTCGGGCCGGCCACCACCAGCACGGCCAGGCCGAGCAGGCCGGCCGCCAGCAGCAGGTCGAACGCCAGCAGCATCATCGGCCGGCACCGTTGGACTGCCGGTGCGCCCGGCGCGCCACCAGGTGCGCCGACACGGTCGAGGCGGTGAGCGCCAGCAGCCAGACCAGGCCGAGCTGCAGGGATGCACGCAGCGAACCCGACTGGATCGCCAGGCCGATGCAGATCAGCAGCAGCCCGACGTTGTCGGCCTTGGTCAGCGCGTGCAGGCGGCTCAGGGTGTCCGGGAAGCGCAGCAGGCCCAGGGTGCCGGCCAGGAAGAAGGCGCAGCCGCACAGCAGGAACAGCGCCGCGGCGAGCTCGACCAGGCTCACCGGTGCGCTCCGGGGTCGCCGCCCGGAAGGCCGACGAAGGCGATGCTGAGCAAGGTCGCCAGCAGCACGAACAGCAGGGCGACATCGCGCAGGGCCGGCTGCGCCATCAAGGCCGCCAGCACCAGCAGCACGGCGACCGTGGTGGTGCCGAACAGCAGCGCGGCGAGCATGCGGTCGCTGTCGGCGGGCCCGCGCACGACGCGCACCAGGCCCACGGCCAGGTTGAGCAACAGGAACACCGCCACGCCGCCGAGCAGGAACTCCATTCATCGCCTCCGCATCGGAAGGTCCCGGAAGGCCTGGCGTCCGGGCCGGACCTGCCGCGCCGCGGGCCGCCGGCCCGACCGGGCCCGGCACCCGGGGCTCACGGCGCGTCCCCAGGATGCGGCGGCAACGAGAACAGCCAGGCGACGCGACGCTCCAGGGCCGCCACGCCGGCCACCGCCTCGGCGGCCAGGACGTGCACGACCAGCACCTGGGCATCCTCCTCGAGATCGACGCTCAAGGTCCCCGGCACCAGGCTCAGCACCGAGACGAAGACGGTGCGCGGCAGGCCGGGCGGCAGGCCAAGACGGTGCCGGTGCAGGCGGGGCGCAACGGGCAGGGAGGGTGCCGCGGCGCGCAGCAGGACATCGAGGCCGCCGCGCAGGGACGCCTGCAGGAACCAGGCCGCGAAGCCGAGCAGGCGCAGCGGCCGCCAGCGGTGCGCCTCGCCGGGGACCAGCAGGCTGCCGACCAGGGCGCCGGCCAGCGCGAACGCCAGCCCCACCGGGAGGCTGCCGGTGCCGTCCAGGGCCAGCCAGGCCACCATCAGCACCACCGCGACCTGCACGCCCCAGCGCCAGCGGCCGGCGGACCGGGACAGGGTTTCGCGCGGGCAGGCGGGCCGGTCCATCGAAGGTCACCTTAACCGACCGCCCTGCACCGGGGCGAGCCGGTCCGTGCCCGGACGGTCGTTGCCCCGCGAAGGTCACGCCGCCCCGCGCGGCCCGGCGCGCGGGGCGGATCGCGCCGCTCAGCCGCCGGCCGAGCCGCCGCCGCCGACGCCGCCGCGGGTCAGCGCCAGCGGATCGAGCAGGCGGTCCAGTTCCGATCTCGACATGCCGGTGGTCTCGCGGGCGACGTCCTTGATCGGCCGGCCTTCCTTGTAGGCCTGCTTGGCGGTGGCCGCACCCTTCTCGTAGCCGATCACCGGGTTGAGCGCGGTGACCAGGATCGGGTTGCGCTCCAGGGCGCCGGCGATGACGTCGTGGCGCACCTTGAAGCCGGCGATGGCCTGGTCGGCCAGCGCCCGGCTGGCGTTGGCCAGCAGGTTGATCGACTGCAGCAGGTTGAGCGCCACCACCGGCAGCATGACGTTGAGCTGGAAGTTGCCGCTCTGGCCGGCCACGGTGATCGTCGTGTGGTTGCCGATCACCTGGGCGCAGACCATGGCCATCGCCTCGGGGATCACCGGGTTGACCTTGCCGGGCATGATCGAGCTGCCGGGCTGCAGGGCCGGCAGCTCGATCTCGCCCAGGCCGGCGAGCGGCCCGGAGTTCATCCAGCGCAGGTCGTTGGCGATCTTCATCAGCGAGCAGGCCAGGGTGTTGAGGGCGCCGGACAGGTCGACCGCGGCGTCCTGGCTGGCGATGCCCTCGAACAGGTTGGCGGCCGCCTCGAAGCGCTGGCCGGTCAGCCGCTTCAGCTCGGCGGCGACCTTCGCGCCGAACTTCGCGTCGGCGTTGACGCCGGTCCCGACCGCGGTGCCGCCCTGCGGCAGCCGGCGCACCCGGACCAGGGCGTCGTCGATGCGCGCCATGCCGGAGGCGACCTGGGCCGACCAGGCGCCGAGCTCCTGGCCGAAGGTCACCGGCATCGCGTCCATCAGGTGGGTGCGGCCGGTCTTGACCACCTTGCGCAGTTCCCGGGCGCGGCGGTCGATGGTCGCCTTGAGGTGCTTGAGCGCCGGCAGCAGGGCGCCGGTCGCGGCCAGCACCGCCGACACCTGGATCGCCGTGGGGATCACGTCGTTGCTGCTCTGGCCCATGTTGACGTGGTCGTTGGGATGCACCTTCAGGCGCGGGCCGCTGGCGACGTGGGCGATCACCTCGTTGGCGTTCATGTTCGAGGAGGTGCCCGAGCCGGTCTGGAACACGTCGATCGGGAAGTGGCCGTCCAGCTCGCCCTCGGCGACCTGCGCGGCGGCCTTGCGGATCGCCTTGGCCAGGGCCGGCTTGAGGTGGCCGAGGTCGGCGTTGGCCTGGGCGCAGGCCGACTTGACCAGGCCCAGGGCACGGATGAAGTCGCGCGGCATGCGCAGGCCGGAGATCGCGAAGTTCTGCACGGCGCGCTGGGTCTGGGCGCCGTACAGGGCGTCGGCGGGGACGCGCAGCTCGCCCATGCTGTCGCGCTCGGTGCGGAATCCGCTCATGGTTGTCTCCGGGGAAGGTGGCGTGGGGGCGGCATTATAGGCGCGCCGCGGCCCCGCCCTGGCTTCGACCATGGGACAATGCCCGGCTGCAAGGACCGCCCGACCGCCATGGACCACAGCCCGCTCACCGCCCTCTCGCCGCTCGACGGCCGCTACGCCGGCAAGGTCGACGCCCTGCGCCCGCTGCTCAGCGAGTTCGGCCTGATCCACGCCCGCGTCCGGGTCGAGGTCGAATGGCTGATCGCGCTGTCGGACGAACCGGGCATCGCCGCCCTGCCCGCCTTCGACGACGCCACCCGCGCCCGCCTGCGCGCCCTGGTCGACGGCTTCGATGCCGGCCAGGCGCAGCGCGTCAAGGACATCGAGCGCACCACCAACCACGACGTCAAGGCGGTCGAGTACTTCCTGAAGGAACGCCTGCAGGGCGACCCGGCGCTGGCGCCGGCGCTGGAGTTCGTCCACTTCGCGTGCACCTCCGAGGACATCAACAACCTGGCCTACGGCCTGATGCTGTCCGCGGCACGCAGCCGGGTGATGGCGCCGGCGCTGACCGCGGTCGCGCAGCGGCTGCGGGCCCTGGCGCATGCCCACGCCGGCACGCCGATGCTGTCGCGCACCCACGGCCAGACCGCCTCGCCGACCACGCTCGGCAAGGAGCTGGCCAACGTGCTGGCGCGCCTGCGCCGGCAGCAGGGCCAGTTCGACGCGGTGGAGCTGCTCGGCAAGGCCAACGGCGCGGTCGGCAACTACAACGCCCACGCCGTCGCCTACCCGGAGGTGGACTGGCCGGCGCTGTCGCGCCGCTTCGTCGAGGGCCTGGGCCTGGCGTTCAATCCCTGGACCACCCAGATCGAGCCGCACGACTGCATCGCCGAGCTGTGCGACGCCCAGCGCCGCGTCAACACCGTGCTGATCGACCTGTGCCGCGACGTCTGGGGCTACATCTCGCTGGGTTATTTCAGCCAGGCGGTGAAGGCCGGCGAGGTCGGCTCCTCGACCATGCCGCACAAGGTCAACCCGATCGATTTCGAGAACGCCGAGGGCAATTTCGGGGTCGCCAACGCCCTGCTCGGCCATTTCGCCGGGAAGCTGCCGATCAGCCGCTGGCAGCGCGACCTCACCGACTCCACGGTGCTGCGCGCCCTGGGCACCGGCTTCGGCCACGCCCTGGTGGCGCTGGACGCGCTGTGCCGCGGCCTGGACAAGCTGTCGGCCAACCCGGCGCGGCTGGCCGCCGACCTCGACAACGCCTGGGAGGTGCTGGCCGAGGCGGTGCAGACCGTGATGCGCCGTCACGGCCTGCCGGAACCCTACGAGCAGCTCAAGGCGTTCAGCCGCGGCCGCAGCATCACCGCCGACAGCCTGCGCGAGTTCATCGCCGGCCTCGACCTGCCGCAGGCCGAGCGCGAGCGCCTGCTGGCGCTGACCCCGGCCGGCTACACCGGCCTGGCGCAGCGCCTGGCCCTGGACATCTGAGGACGCCGTCATGGCCGCTGGACGCAGCGAGAAGGACCTGCAGGTCGATGGACGCGACCTGCCGCCCCTGGGCATGAGCCCGGCCGCCTTCCTGCGCGACTACTGGCAGAAGCGGCCGCTGCTGGTGCGCAACGCCTTCCCCGGCCTGCGCCCGCCGATCAGCGCCGACGAGCTGGCCGGCCTGGCCTGCGAGCCGTACGCGCTGGCGCGCCTGGTGATCCACGACGCCGAGCGCGACCAGTGGGCGGTGGAGACCGGCCCGTTCGAGGAGTCGCGGTTCGCCGACCTGCCCGAGGAGGACTGGACCCTGCTGGTCCAGGACGTCGACAAGTGGGACCGAGACGTCGCCGGCCTGCTCGGGCACTTCCGCTTCCTGCCGGACTGGCGGATCGACGACATCATGGTCAGCTTCGCCGCGCCGGGCGGTTCGGTCGGCGCCCACGTCGACCAGTACGACGTGTTCCTGGTCCAGGCCAGCGGCCACCGGCACTGGATGATCGACAGCCGCGCCGGGGCGCCGCAGGCGTTCCGGCCCGACCAGCCGCTCAAGCTGCTGGAATCCTTCGATCCGGACGAGGAATGGCTGCTCGGCCCGGGCGACATGCTCTACCTGCCGCCCGGCGTGCCGCACCACGGCGTGGCGGTCGGCGAGACCCCGTGCCTGACCTGCTCGGTCGGCCTGCGCGCGCCGTCGCTGGCGGAACTGGCCGTGGACTTCGCCGAATCCCTGGCCGAGGGCCTGCCCGACTCGCTGCGCTATGCCGATCCCGACCTGGTGCCGGCCCGCGAGCCCGGACGCATCGACGCAGCCGCCCTGGCCCGGGTCGAGGCGCTGCTGCGCCAGGGCCTGGACTGCGACGCGGCCGAACGCGCCGACTGGTTCGGCCGCTTCATCACCCGCTACCGCAGCGCCGGCATCGCGGCGCCGCGCCCGAGGCCGATGTCCGAGGCGGCGTTCGCCAGACGCCTGGCCGGCCGGGGCGCGTTGCTGCGCCACCCGCTCAGCCGCTTCGCCTTCCTTCCCGCCGGCCGCAAGGCCCGCCTGTTCGTGGCCGGCGAGGCCCATCCGGCGCCCCTGGCCCTGGCCCGCCGGCTGTGCGATCCGGCGCCCGTCCCCCTGGCCGAGGCGGTCGCGCTGGACGCCGAGGGCCGCGCCCTGCTGCGCACCCTGGTCAATGCCGGCCACCTGGAGTTCGCCCGATGAGCGCGCCCTTCCGCATCGTCGATGCCGACTACGCCGCCGACCTGGAACGCCTGCGAGCGGTGCGCGAGCCGGTGTTCGTGCGCGAGCAGCAGGTGCCGATCGAGCTGGAGTGGGATGAACTCGATCCCCTGTCCCGGCATGTCCTCGCGCTCGACGTCGATGGCCGGCCGATCGCCACCGGACGCCTGACGCCCGAACACAAGATCGGCCGCATGGCCGTGGTCGCCGACTGGCGCGGCCGCGGCGTCGGCGCCGCGGTGCTGCAGCGGCTGCTGGCGATCGCGCGGGAACAGCGCCTGGTCGCGGTCGAGCTGCACGCCCAGGAATCGGCCATCGACTTCTACGCCCGCTGCGGCTTCCAGGCCTACGGCGAGCCGTTCGACGAGGCCGGCATCCGGCACCGGCACATGCGCCTGGTGCTCTAGCCCGGCCGGGCCGCCATGATCGTGCTCGCCAAGCTCGCCGGCAGCCTCCTGTACCCGCTCAACCTGGCGCTGCTGGCCGGCCTGGCCGCCCTGCTGCTGCGCCGCCGTCCGCGCCTGGCGCGAGTCCTGGCGGTGTTCGCCCTGGCCTGGCTGTGGCTGTGGTCGACGCCCTGGCTGGCCGAGCGCGCCGCGCGCGGGCTGGAGTCCGGGCATCTGCCGGTGCTGCCGGCGCAACTGCCGGTCGTCGATCTCGTGGTGCTGCTGGGCGGCCTCGCCGACCCGGCGGCAGCGCCCGCCCGTCCCGACCCCGACCTCAATGCCGGTGCCGACCGCGCCTGGTTCGCGGCGCGCCTGTGGCATGCCGGGCGGGCGCCGGTGGTGCTGTGCTCGGGCGGCCGCGCGCCGCTGTCCGGGGCGGCCTCCGCAGAGTGCCCGGATGTCGCCCGGCTGCTGGTGGATCTCGGCGTGCCGGAAACGGCGATCGAACTGGAGCCAGACAGCCGCACCACCCTGGAGAATGCCAGCGCCACCGCCGCCCTGATCGAACGGCTGCTGGCCAGCGGCCGCATCGGCGGTCGCCGCCTGCTGCTGGTGACCTCGGCACGGCACATGCCGCGCGCCCTGGCCGCCTTCCGGCGGGCCGGCCTGGACCCGGTGGCGGCCGCCACCGACCACGCCGGACGGCCCGAGCGCGCGTTTTCCCCGGCCCTGCTGCTGCCCAGTCCCGGTGCCCTGGCGCTGAGCACCTCGGTCTGGCACGAGTGGCTGGGGCGGATCTGGTACCGCCTGGCGCCGGCACGCTGAGCAGGGCGGGTCGGGCGCGGGCGCCGGGCCATGGCCGGGCGCCGCGACGACGCCCGGCCCGACCGGCGCGGGCCCGCCGCCGGCGCGGCCCGGAACCGGCCCGCCGCGGCGCGCGGCCTCCTGCAAGCGTCCGCCGCGCAAGGCTATAATCGCTGCTGCTTCGCAGCATCGGGGCCCCGCGCCCCCGCCCCTCCTCCCGCACGAGCACACCGTGGACGCCAAGCAGCGACAGACCTTTGCGGCCTCCTCCCAGCTGGGCACCGGCAACGCCGCCTGGGTCGACGCCCTGTACGAGCAGTTCCTGGCCGACCCGGCCTCGGTGGACGAGGGCTGGCGCCGGCATTTCCAGACGCTGTCCGGCCCGGGCACCGGCGAGGTTCCGCACGGGCCGATCCAGCAGGCCCTGGTCGCCGGTGCCCGCCAGCGCCGCGCGCCTGCCGCCCCGGTCGACGACGCCCACGCCCGGCGCCAGGCCGGCGTGCTGCGCCTGGTCACCGCCTACCGCTCGCGCGGCCACGTCGCCGCCGACCTCGATCCGCTCGGCCTGTGGCAGAAGCCGTCGGTGCCGGACCTGTCGCTGGCCTTCCACGGCCTGGACGAATCCGACCTCGACACCGAGTTCGACACCGGTTCGCTGGCGGCGCCGCAGCGCATGCGCCTGCGCTCCATGGTCGACCTGCTGCAGCGCACCTACACCGGCAGCATCGGCGCCGAGTTCATGCACATCACCGACGCCGAGCAGCGGCGCTGGTGGTACGAGCGCCTGGAGCGCGCCGGCGGCCACTTCGGCTTCGACGGCGGGCAGCGCAAGCGGCTGCTGTTCAAGCTCACCCAGGCCGAGGGCCTGGAGCGCTACCTGCACACCAAGTACGTCGGCCAGAAGCGCTTCTCGCTGGAAGGCGGCGACAGCCTGATCCCGCTGATGGACGTGCTGGTGCGCAAGGCCGGCGCCGCGCGGGTGCGCGAGATGGTGATCGGCATGGCCCACCGCGGCCGCCTCAACGTGCTGGTCAACACCCTGGGCAAGCCGCCGCAGCAGCTGTTCGCCGAGTTCGAGGGCCGCCACGCCGGACCCACCGACCCGGCGCGCTCCGGCGACGTCAAGTACCACATGGGCTTCTCCTCGGACGTGCGCACGCCGGACGGCACCGTGCACCTGGCGCTGGGCTTCAACCCCTCGCACCTGGAGATCATCGACCCGGTGATCGCCGGCAGCGTGCGCGCCCGGCAGACCCGGCGCGGCGACGAGGCCCGCGAGCAGGTGCTGCCGGTGCTGCTGCACGGCGACGCCGCCTTCGCCGGCCAGGGCGTGGTAATGGAGCTGTTCAACATGTCGCAGGCGCGCGGCTTCGCGGTCGGCGGCACCGTGCACGTGGTGATCAACAACCAGGTCGGCTTCACCACCAGCCGGCCGGACGACGCCCGCTCGACCCTGTACTGCACCGACGTCGCCAAGATGGTCAACGCGCCGGTGCTGCACGTGAACGGCGACGACGTCGAGGCGGTCGCGTTCTGCGCGCAGCTGGCCTTCGACTACCGCCGGCAGTTCAAGCGCGACGTGGTCATCGACCTGGTCTGCTACCGCAAGCACGGCCACAACGAGGCCGACGAGCCGGCCGCCACGCAGCCGCTGATGTACCAGACGATCCGCGCCCATGCCAGCACCCGCGAGCGCTACGCGAAGGCCCTGGCCGACGCCGGCGTGCTCGGCGCCGACGAGGCCAAGGCCCTGGTCGACGACTACCGCGACCGCCTGGACCGCGGCGAGGTGACGGTCGAGCTGGCCGACGGCAGCGAGGCCGACGAGCACGCGGTGGACTGGTCGCCCTACCTCGACCACCGGCTCGGCGAGCCGGTCGACACCGCCGTGCCGCGCGAGCGCCTGGTGGAACTGGCCGAAACCATCACCACGGTGCCGGCCGACCACCCGCTGCATGCGCGGGTCGCCAAGATCTACGAGGACCGCCGCCGGATGACCGCCGGCGAGCTGCCGATGGACTGGGGCTACGCCGAGAACCTCGCCTACGCCAGCCTGCTCGCGGATGGCGGCAAGCTGCGTCTGGTCGGCCAGGATTCCGGGCGCGGCACCTTCTTCCACCGCCATGCCGTACTGCACAACCAGCAGACCGGCGAGGCGCTGCTGCCGCTGCGCGCGGTCGCGGCGCGCCGCGAGGACGTGCAGATCCACGATTCGGTGCTGTCCGAGGAGGCCGTGCTGGCCTTCGAATACGGCTATGCCACCGCCGATCCGCAGACCCTGGTGATCTGGGAGGCGCAGTTCGGCGACTTCGTCAATGGCGCCCAGGTGGTCATCGACCAGTTCCTGTCCTCGGGCGAGGCCAAGTGGGGGCGCCTGTGCGGCCTGGCGATGTTCCTGCCGCACGGCTACGAAGGACAGGGACCGGAGCACAGCTCCGCCCGCCTGGAGCGCTTCCTGCAGCTGTGCGCCCTGGACAACATGCAGGTCTGCGCACCGACCACCCCGGCGCAGATGTTCCACATGATCCGCCGCCAGCTCCTGCAGCGCGCCCGCAAGCCGCTGATCGTGATGACCCCGAAGTCGATGCTGCGCCACAAGCTGTCGGTCTCGACGCTCGACGAGCTGGCGCAGGGCGGCTTCCAGACCCTGATCCCCGACAGCAGCGCCGCCGACCCGAAGAAGGTGAAGCGGGTGGTGGTGTGCTCGGGCAAGGTCTACTACGACCTGCTCGAGGCCGCGGGCAAGGACGGTCCCGGCAACGTCGCCCTGGTCCGCGTCGAGCAGCTCTATCCGTTCCCGCGCGACCTGCTGGTGGCGGAGCTGCGCCGCTTCGGCGCCGCCCGCGAAGTCGTCTGGTGCCAGGAGGAGCCGATGAACCAGGGCGCCTGGTACCAGATCCGCCACCACCTCGAGCACTGCATCGGCCAGGGCCAGCCCAAGGCGGCGTTGCACTACGCCGGGCGCGGACGCTCGCCGGCGCCGGCCTGCGGCCACCTGAGCACCCACACCGCCGAACAGGCGGCGCTGGTGGCGCAGGCGCTGACCGGCAGCTTCGACGGCGACACCGGCGCGGAATGACGCCGGCCCGCGCGCACCCCGATCCGAACAGACCTCCCCGCGGAGCAGGCTCCGCACCGCATCCTCAGGAAACGCCATGAGTCTCGAAGTCAAAGTCCCGGTCCTCCCCGAGTCGGTCGCCGACGCCGTCATCGCCGCCTGGCACAAGAAGGTGGGCGACAGCGTGCGCCGCGACGAGAACCTGGTCGACCTGGAGACCGACAAGGTGGTGCTGGAGGTGCCGGCGCCGGCCGACGGCGTGCTCAAGGAGATCCTCAAGAAGGACGGCGACACCGTGACCGGCCAGCAGGTGATCGCGATCATCGAGCAGGGCGCGGTCGCCGAGTCCGGCAAGGACGAACCCGCCAAGGCCGACGCCGGCAAGCCGGACGCGGCGAAGGCGGCCGCGCCGGCGGCGCCGGCGAAGCAGGGCACGGCCGAGCTGTCGCCCGCAGCGCAGCGCATCGCCAGCCAGCACCAGGTCGATCCGGCCGGCGTCGAGGGCACCGGCCGCGGCGGCCGGGTGATCAAGGAGGACGTGCAGCGCGCGCTGTCCGGTGGCGGGGCCGCCACGGCGCCGGCGCCGGGCGCCCGCGGCGAGCGGCGCGTGCCGATGACCCGCATGCGCACCCGCATCGCCGAGCGCATGATGGAGTCCAAGAACTCGATCGCCATGCTGACCTCGTTCAACGAGGTCAACCTGGCCGCGGTGTCGCGCCTGCGCAAGGAGCACGGCGAGGCCTTCGAGAAGACCCACGGCGTGCGCCTGGGCTTCATGAGCTTCTTCGTCAAGGCGGCCGCCGAGGCGCTGAAGCGGCACCCGGTGGTGAACGCCTCCACCGAGGGCAACGACATCCTCTACCACGACTACGCCGACATCTCGATCGCGGTGTCGACCGACCGCGGCCTGGTCACCCCGGTGCTGCGCAACGCCGAGACCATGGGCTTCGCCGAGATCGAGGCGGCGATCGCCGGCTACGCGAAGAAGGCGCGCGAGGGCGGCCTGGCCCTGGAGGACCTGCAGGGCGGCACCTTCACGATCACCAACGGCGGCGTGTTCGGCTCGCTGCTGTCGACGCCGATCGTCAATCCGCCGCAGAGCGCCATCCTGGGCATGCACACCATCAAGGAGCGCGCGATCGTCGAGAAGGGCCAGGTGGTCGCCGCGCCCATGATGTACATCGCGCTCAGCTACGACCACCGCATCATCGACGGCAAGGACGCGGTCACCTTCCTGGTCGACATAAAGAACCAGCTCGAGGATCCCAGCCGCATGCTGTTCGGGCTGTGACCGCCATGACCGCATCGCGACGGGTCGCGACCCTGGCCGCATTGGCGCTCGCCGCCTGCAGCGGCGCGCAGCCCCCCGATCCCGAGGCCGACGCCGCCGCCCTGCGGGAGATGGTCGCCGAGCTGGTCGCGGCGGTTCCCAACATCGACGATGGCTACTGCCGCTCCGGGTATCCCGCGTTCGAGGCGCGACAGCGGGAGATGTCGGCATTGCCGGTGCTGGCGGACTTCAACCGGGTGGTGAGGGGCCACGCCATTCCGCCGCCGGCGATCGACCACGAGAACCGCGAGCGCCGCCCCACCGAGGCCGCCTGCATGGCCGGGCTGGAGGCCACTCTGGCGGTCATCCGGAAGCACGAGGCCCTGATCGGGCGGATGGCTCGGGCGCTGCCGGAGAAGCCGGCGCGCGGTTGAGGTTTCCGCGCGCCCGCGGAAGGGCGCGCGCGGGTCAGGAGACCCGCCGGATGCGGGCACCCAGCGCGCCCAGCTTCTCCTCGATGTTCTCGTAGCCGCGGTCGAGGTGGTAGATGCGGTCGACCGTGGTCTCGCCCTGCGCGACCAGGCCGGCCAGCACCAGGCCGGCCGAGGCGCGCAGGTCGGTCGCCATCAGCGGCGCGCCGCTGAGCTGCTCGACGCCGCGGACGATCGCCGTGTTGCCCTCGAGCCGGATGTCGGCGCCGAGCCGGCGCAGTTCGTGGACGTGCATGAAGCGGTTCTCGAAGACGTTCTCGGTGATCACGCCGACGCCCTCGGCCGCGCAGTTGAGCGCCGTGAACTGCGCCTGCATGTCGGTCGGGAACGCCGGGTGCGGCGCGGTGCTGATGTCGACCGCGCGCGGCCTGCGCCCGGCCATGTCGAGCCGGATCCAGTCCGGCCCGGTGTCGATCGTCGCGCCCGCCTCCTCGAGCTTGGCCAGCACCGGATCGAGCGTGTCCGGCCGCGCGTTGCGGGCGGTCACCCGGCCGCGGGTGATCGCGGCGGCGACCAGGAAGGTGCCGGTCTCGATGCGGTCCGGCAGCACGTCGTAGCTGCAGCCGCCGAGCCGCTCGACGCCCTCCACCACCAGGTTGGAGGTGCCGATGCCGTCGATCCTGGCACCCATCCTGACCAGGCAGTGCGCCAGGTCGGAGACCTCCGGTTCCTGCGCGGCGTTCTCGATGACGGTGGTGCCGCGCGCCAGGCAGGCGGCCATCAGGATGTTCTCGGTGCCGGTCACGCTGACCACGTTCATCACCACGCGCGCGCCCTTGAGGCGGTCGCAGCGCGCCTTGATGTAGCCGCCCTCGACCTCGATGCGGGCGCCCAGCCTGCGCAGGCCGTGGATGTGCTCGTCGACCGGCCGAGAGCCGATCGCGCAGCCGCCGGGCAGCGACACCTCGGCCTCGCCGAACCGTGCCAGCAGCGGGCCCAGCACCAGGATCGAGGCGCGCATGGTCCGCACCAGGTCGTAGGGCGCGACGTGGTTGGCGACCGGCCGGGGATCGGCCTCGATGCGCATGCCGTCGCCGATCTCGAAGGCCATGCCCATGCGCCCGAGCAGCTCGACCATGGTGGTGACGTCGCGAAGGTGCGGCACGTTGCCCAGCCGCACCGGCTCATCGGCCAGCAGGATCGAGGCCAGGATCGGCAGCACCGCGTTCTTGGCGCCGGAAATGGTGACGTCGCCCGCCAGCGGGACGCCGCCGGCGATCAGGATCTTGTCCATCGGGAAGGCTTCAGGAAAAGGGGCGGATGAAGGGCCGGGCGGCGCCGGCGCGCCGTCAGTCGGCGGCCTGCCCGGCCGCTTCCTCGGGGGTCAGCGTGCGCAGGGCCAGGGCGTGGATGGCGCCGCCCATGAGGTCGCCGAGCGCCGCGTAGACCACCCGGTGCCGCTGCAGGGGCCGCTGGCCGGCGAACGCGGCGCTGACCACCAGCGCCTCGAAATGCACGCCGTCATCGCCGTGCACGCGGACGTCGGCGTCGGGAAGGCCGGCCTGGATCAGGCAGCGGATCTGTTCAGCATCCATGGGGGTATCGGCGGGGAGGCGGTACGGTGACTGGCTACAATACCAGCTTGCCGGCATCCGTTCCGGCCCGGACCCTGGAGACCGCAGCGACCATGATCGCCCAGCCGAACCCGCTGTTCGCGGCCACCGCCCCGGTCCGCGACGATCCCGAGTCGCTCGCCCGCTCGGCCCGCCGCGTCTTCGAGATCGAGGCGCGCGCCCTGGACGCCCTGGCCGCGCGCATCGACGGCGACTTCCAGCAGGCCTGCCAGCACATCCTGCACTGCCCCGGGCGCGTCGTGGTCACCGGGATGGGCAAGTCCGGCCACGTCGGCCGCAAGATCGCCGCCACCTTCGCCTCGACCGGCACGCCGGCGTTCTTCGTCCATCCCGGCGAGGCCAGCCATGGCGACCTGGGCATGATCACCGGCAGCGACCTGGTGCTGGCGATCTCCTACTCGGGCGAGACCGAGGAGCTGCTGACCATCATGCCGGCCCTGCGCCGCCAGGGCAGCGTCCTGGTCGCGATGTCGGGCAACCCGGCGTCGTCGCTGGCGCGGCTGGCCGACGTCCACCTGGACATCAGCGTCCCCGAGGAGGCCTGCCCGCTGGGCCTGGCGCCGACCGCCAGCACCACCGCGGCGCTGGTCATGGGCGACGCGCTGGCGGTGGCGCTGCTGGAATCCCGCGGCTTCACCGCCGAGGACTTCGCGCGCTCGCACCCGGCCGGCAGCCTCGGGCGCCGCCTGCTGCTGCGCATCGCCGACATCATGCACACCGGCCCGGCGGTGCCCCGGATCGGGCCGGAGGCCAGCCTGGCGCAGGCCCTGGTCGAGGTCACCCGCAAGGGCCTGGGGCTGACCGGCATCACCGACGACGACGACCGCCTGCTCGGCGTGTTCACCGACGGCGACCTGCGCCGGACCCTCGACGACGCCGCCATCGACCTGCGCGCGACGCCGGTGAAATCGCTGATGACCGTGCGACCGCGCACGATCGGCGCGGACCGCCTGGCGGTCGAGGCGGCGCGGATGATGGAAGACCACAAGATCCACGCCCTCCTGGTCGTTGATGCGGACGGGCGCCTGGTCGGCGCCCTGAACATCCACGACCTGCTGCGCGCCCGGGTGGTCTGACCTCGGCGCCGGCGCAGGCGCCGGGATCCGGCGCGAGCCTGGGCGCCTGGCCGGCGTCCCTGGCGGCTCCGGCGGCCGACCCTTGCGGGCGCCTGGCGCTTCGCGTCCAATGGCGAGGACCGTTCCGGTGCCGTCCAGCCGCCCCGGGCGATACTGCCGATCCTTCCACGGAGCTGTGCCGATGTGGCCCCAACTCGACCAGGTCCCCGAACGGGTGCTCACCCGCGCCGCCAGGGTCCGGCTCGCCGTCTTCGACATCGACGGCGTGTTCACCGACGGCCGCCTGTGGTTCACCGACGACGGCCGCGAGTTCAAGGCCTTCCATGTCCTGGACGGCCTCGGCATCAAGCTGCTGGCCGAGGCCGGGGTGCGCACCGCGATCATCTCCTCGCGCTTCAGCCCCGTGGTCGGCCGGCGCGCCGCCGAGCTCGGCATCGAGCTGGTCTACCAGGACCAGGACGACAAGCTGTCCTGCTTCCAGCGGATCCTGGCGGCGCTGCGCCTGGCCACCGACCAGGCCGCCTACACCGGCGACGACCTGCCCGACCTGCCGGTGCTCAAGCGCGCCGGCCTCGCAGTCACCGTCGCCAACGCCCATCCGATGCTGGTGCCGCACTGCCATTACCGGACCCACGCGCCGGGCGGCGCCGGCGCCGTGCGCGAGGTCTGCGACCTGATCCTGCACGCCCAGGGCAGGCTGGCGGACATCGGCCGGCGCTTCGGGCATGGTTGAACGGCGGACCCTGGGCGTCTTCGTCGCGCTTGCGGCGGCGGCGGCGCTGACGCAGTGGCTGCTGTGGCTGTTCACGCCGGCGCCGGAGCCGCCGCCGTTCGTCGGTCCGCTGCGCCCCGAGTACAGCCTGGATGCCTTCGAGCTGCGCGTCTTCAAGGACGACGGCCTGCTGTCGCTCCGGGTCGAGGCGCCGCGCATGGACCGCCACGGCGGCGACGGCCATTTCCTGGTCCGGCAGCCGGAGATGGTGATCCTCCGCGAAGGCCGGCCGCAGTGGCAGGCGCGCGCCCGAGACAGCCGGATCGAGGCCAACGGCGATCGCCTCGAGCTTCGCGGCGGCGTGCATTTCCACAGCCTGCCCGGCGACCCCAGGCCGCTGGACATCCGGACCGAGCACCTGCTCGCGTTCCCCGAGGCCCAGCGTGCCCAGACCGACACCGATGTGACCGTCCTGCAGGGCCGATCTATACTGCGTGGCTCCAGCCTGCGCGCCGACTTCGCCACTTCCCGACTGCAACTCGATGACTTCCGCCTGCACTCGCCGCCGACGCGCTGACCGCCTTGCCGCCGTCGTCCTCCTGCTTGCCGCCACCGGGCTGCAGGCGCTGGAAACCGACCGCGACCAGCCCATGGAGATCAGCGCCGGCAGCTCCGACGCCGACCTCGCCAGCGGCGTCTACACCCTCACCGGGGGCGTCGAGATCCGCCAGGGCAGCCTGCTGATCCAGTCCGACGGCGCCGAGGTGCACCAGCCGGAGCAGAACGCCGAGGTCGCCCGGGTCATCCTGACCGGCAATCCGGCGCGCATGGAGCAGGCCCTGGACAACGCCGCCGGCCGGATGCGGGCGAGCGCCGCGCGCATCGACTACGACCGCCGCGCCGATGCCGTGGTGCTGACCGGCAACGTCCGCATCGAGGAGCCGCGCGGCACCCTGACCGGCCAGCGCGTCACCTACGACATCGCCCGCGGCCGGGTCCAGGGCCAGGCCGGCGCCGGCGAAGGCGAGCGCGTCCGCTTCGTCATCCCGCCGCGCCCCCGGGCGCCGGAACCGGCCGACGGCGACTGATGCTCACCGCCCGCGGACTGCGCAAGCGCTACAAGGCCCGCGAGGTCGTGCGCGACTTCGGCATGCACATGGCCGAAGGCGAGGTGGTCGGCCTGCTCGGGCCGAACGGCGCCGGCAAGACCACCTGCTTCTACATGATCGTCGGCCTGGTGCCGGCCGATGCCGGGGAGATCCGCCTGGACGGCGAGGACCTGACCGCGGCGCCGATGCACGAGCGCGCGCTGCGCGGCATCGGCTACCTGCCCCAGGAACCGAGCGTGTTCCGGCGCATGACGGTCGCCGACAACATCCTGTCGATCCTGGAGCTGCGCCGCGACCTGGCGCCGTCGGCGCGGGCCGACCAGCTGGACGACCTGCTCGAGGAGCTGCAGATCGCCCACCTGCGAGACAACCTCGGCATCAGCCTGTCGGGCGGCGAACGCCGGCGCGTCGAGATCGCCCGGGCGCTGGCTGCGAAGCCGCGCTTCATGCTGCTCGACGAGCCGTTCGCCGGGGTCGACCCGATCTCGGTGCTGGACATCCAGCGCATCGTCAGGCACCTGAAGACCCGCGGCATCGGCATCCTGATCACCGACCACAACGTCCGCGAGACCCTCAGCCTGACCGACCGCGCCTACATCCTCAACAACGGCGGCGTGCTGGCCGAGGGCAGCCCTGCCGAGATCCTGGCCAACCGCGAGGTGCGAGAGATCTACCTCGGCCACGAGTTCCGGCTGTGAGGGCCGCCGTCACCGACGCCGGCCCGCCCCCCGGCAACCGCGGCGCCAACCGGCCGTCGACCCACGTCCCGGCGCTGCGCTGCGCGCACGCCACTCCGGGCTGAGCCATGCGCGCCGGCCTGGAACTTCGCCTGGGTCAGCAGCTGCGGCTGAGCCCGCAGTTGCGGCAGGCCCTCAAGCTGCTGCAGATGTCGCAGGCGGAGCTGGAGATCGAGCTGCGCGAGCAGGTCGAAAGCAATCCGGTGCTCGACCTGGGAGACGGCGAGGCCGAGGGGGGCGCGGATGAGGATGCCGGCGGACCCGGAGCGGAAATAGGCGGCACGGTCGCCACCGTCGACAGCGGAGCCGGCGACGCCGGCACCGACACCGGCGGCAGCGAAGACGCCTACGACGGCGAGCTCGACTACAGCCCGGAGCCGGGGGAAGGCGACTGGGGCACCGGCGGTGGCGGCGGCGATGCCGAGGGCGACCCGGTCGACTGGGCCGCGGCGCCCGCCGATGACCTGGCCGGCCACCTGCTCTGGCAGCTCCGGCTCAGTCCGGCCAGCGACAGCGACCGCGCCATCGCTGTGGCCCTGATCGAGTCGCTGGAACCGGATGGCTACCTGCGCGTCGACCTGGAGGACATCCAGGCGACCCTGGCGCCGGACCTGGTGGTCTCGGTGGCCGAGATCGAGGCGGTCCGGCACCGCCTGCAGCGCTTCGATCCGGTCGGCGTCGCCAGCCGCGACCTGCGCGACTGCCTGCTGGTCCAGCTGGACGCCCTGCCCGACCGCGAGGACCCGGTGGCCGTGGCCGCCCGCCGCCTGGTCGACGCCCACCTGGAGAAGCTGCCGCGCACCGAGCGCGCGCAGCTCGCGCGCCTGGCCGAATGCGACGAGACGACCCTGGCCGCGGCGCTGGACCTGATCCGGTCCCTCGACCCCAAGCCCGGCGGACGGCTGGACGCCAGCGCCCCCGAGTACGTCCAGCCCGACGTCTACGCGGTGCGCGAACAGGGCCGCTGGCGCGTGGCGCTGCCCGGCGACCAGGGCCACCAGTTGCGCATCAACCGCGATTACCTGCGCATGGCCCGCGAGGCCGGGCGCGAGGCGCGCAGCTACCTGCGCGGCTGCCTGCAGGAGGCGCGCTGGCTGATGCGGGCGCTCGAGCAGCGCCAGGACACCCTGTACCGGGTCGCCTCCGCCATCGTCCGCGCCCAGGAGGCGTTCCTGGAGCAGGGCCCCCAGGCGATGCGGCCGCTGATGCTCAAGGACATCGCCGCCGAACTCGACATACACGAGTCGACGGTGTCGCGGACGGTGGCGCGCAAGTACCTGCACACGCCGCGCGGCGTGTACGAGTTGCGCCACTTCTTCTCGACCGGCTACGCCGGCGGCGAGGACGGCGATGCCGCGGCCACCGCGGTGCGCGCCCTGATCGGCGAGCTGATCGCCGCCGAGGATCCGGCCAGGCCGCTGTCCGACCAGGCCCTGGCCGGCCTGCTCAAGCAGCGCGGCCTGAACGTCGCCCGGCGCACGGTCGCCAAGTACCGCGAGCAGCTGCGCCTGGCGCCGTCGCACGAGCGCCGGCGGGCGGGCTGAGCGCGGCCGGCCGGCCGCGGCGGATCGACGCGGTTCCGCCGGCACGCCGCGGCTGCCGGACGGCTCTCGCAGCCCTCCCCGCCGGACCCTTCCGGGCATTTGTCCCTGCCCGGCCCCGGCCCTATACTTGCCGCCCCACGCCGCTGTAGCTCAGTCGGTAGAGCAACTGATTCGTAATCAGTAGGTCGGAGGTTCGACTCCTCTCAGCGGCACCAAGGATTTCATCAGCTTGCGGGTTTCCGCCAGCTAGTCAGGCGAAACGCGTTCAGCCTGGTGCCAACTCGGTGCCAGATCGGTACAAGCAGGCATCCGCCCCGGCCTGCCACCGGCATACCACTGGCACACGCCTGGCAGGCGTCTGGCATCTGATCGCATCTGCGCGCACCCGCGCCCAGGTCGTGCCTGGCTCGGTGCCGGTATGGTGCTCGTCGATTCGGCACCGGCCCGACGTAGACTTGGAACGCCCCGGCCGGCTTGCGGACCGCTCGTCCTTTCGGGAAGCGCCGCCAGATGAGGGTCGGCCGGGGCCTTGCCCACGAAAAAACCCCGCGCTTGGCGGGGCTTTCTCGGTCCTGGCGGCCGTTCCTGCTACCAAAGCAGGGGGTGCGCCGGACGGTTCCAGCTTCCCGCTGAAACCGTGCGCGGTCAAGCCCCTTAGGGCAGCGGAAAATCGCTCAGGCCACCCGGCGGACAGTCGGCTTGGCGATCTTGCCCAGCGGCGGCAGGGCCTGGCGCGCGTTGCAGGCGTGCGGAGTCGCTTGATGGCAACCGCGGTGCCGACTAGACCGGATTGGCGGCCGACAACTGGCCGACACGGCGCCAGGTGCGCAGTAAACGGTGGAGGTGGTGGCGAGGCGGAGGGCAGCGTAGGGCGCAATCTTGCTCTTGGCATGATTCGTGAGTTTCACGATACTGCACTCGGCCGCTAGAAGACTGCGATGAACCAATCACCAAACCGACGTAGGTCAAGGGACAAGAAGCCCGCGGCTGTTCACACCCCGGACGTGGATTCGGAAGAGGCTCGCCTAAGGGATGAGCATCGCGAATGGTGTCGAAATCTGCAATCTGCAGACAGGGAGGCTCAGACTAGCTACGACAAGCTAGTCATAGCCCTGGCTGGTGGCGGATTGGGCGTATCTCTCGCTGTGCTAAAGGACATGGTGGGTGGCGGCCCAACAGAGGCTGTCAGAAATTTTGTGTGA
>DDTN01000036.1:0-25555 GCA_002344355.1 Proteobacteria bacterium UBA2363
GGGCTTCATCCGCGCCGAGACCATGGCCTACGACGACTTCGTCCGGCTGGGCGGCGAGGCCGGCTGCAAGGAAGCCGGGCGCCTGCGCCTGGAGGGCAAGGACTACGTGGTGCAGGAGGGCGACGTCCTGCATTTCCGCTTCAACGTCTGATCCCGAGGCGCGCCGGCGACGGCGCGCCCCCGACCGGCCGCTGCGCCGGCGTGGCGTGCCGCGCGGGCCGGGCATCCGGCGCGACGGCCGCCTTCCCGGCGGACTGCAAGGTGCGTCGGGCGTCGCCCTGCAGTCCCGCCCGCCCGGCGGCCGGTCACTCGAATCCGTGGGCGAAGATCAGGTCGTTGTCGGGCTCCACCACCACCGAGTCGGTGTTGTTGCCCGGCACCGGGTCGGTCAGGCCGGCGCCGAGCACGGCCGTGGCGGTGTTGGTGATCGGCCCCACCGTGCCGGGCGCGACCGTGCCGGTCGCATTGAACACGACCTGCGCGCCAGGGGGCAGGTTCACCAGTTGGGTGATGTTGCCGCTCCCGGCTGCGCCGCAGCTGGCGCCGCCCGACGCGGTACAGGTCCAGGTGGCCCCGGTGAAGGCGGCCGGGAACAGGTCGACCACCGTGGTGCCGGGCGCCGCGGCGGGCCCGGCGTTGCTGACCACCAGGGTGTAGGCGAGCGGGGCGCCGGCGGTGTAGGCCGACGGGCTGGCGGCCAGGCCGACCGCGACATCGGCCTCGGTACTGGCGGCCTGGCAGTCGACCACGGCCCGGATAACCCAGTCGCCGGTCACGCCCAGGGTGCCGGCATCGCGCCATTCGAAGCCGGCGCCGAAGTTCGAGTAGATCGTGTTCCGGCCGGGCTGGATGCCGTTGGTGTCGCGCACCACGCTGGGCCCCACCACCAGCGGTGGCGCCTCGTCGAAGGTGAGCGAGACCACGAAGGTCTCGCCCTGGATGACCGGCACCAGGATGGGAATGACGTTGTTCTTGTCGATGAAGCGCCACTCGTTCATGACGCCGTCGGTCAGCACCGGACCGCCGACCGTCTCGGCCACCGCGCCCGGGGCGGGAAAGCTGCCGGCACGATGGATGCGCACCGCCTCGTGGATGGTCTGGGCGGCGGTGCCGGACTGCGAACGCCAGAACACCTGGACGGCCACGATGTTGCCCGCGCACGGCGAGGTCAGCCATGAACCGGCCGCCCCACCGGCAATGAAGCCGGTGACGACCACGGCCGACCCGAAGTCGGTGAGCGAGTCGTTCTGGACCGTCACTTCCGCGGCGGCCGCACCGCCGCAGAGCACGGTCGCGAGCAGGGCCGCCGGGCCCGTCCGTCTGATCATGGTGTCGTCCCCTGCTGCCGGTCCGGCATTGGCCACCAGCCTAGCGAAGCCGTCCGTGCCGGTTCGCGAACTGATCGACACTTGGCCGCCGCCTCGCCCCCCCCGGGGTGCCCCATTGATCCGGCGCCCCGACCCCCGGCCGCCCGGCCGCCGCGGCCGGGGACCCTCCCGGCATCCCCGACCGTGCCAGGCCGGCGGCCGGGCACGGTCACCGTCCGGACCGCGGCCGCGGTGACCGGACCCCGGACGGAGGCCGCAGCCAGGGCCCCGGGCCAGGGCCGGCGCCTGAACCGGGGCCGAGCGAAGGGTGGCGTTTCACCACGGCCTTCACACCTGGGTGCCTAGCCTGAGGCCATGGAATCCGAGGCAATCAATGCCGCCGATCGCACCCTGAAGCTGCTTGCCGGTGCCCGGCGTGCCCATCCGCAGCCGCCGTCGGCGGGCAGCCCCGGCGAGCGCGATGGCCTGGCCCGCTTCGCCGAGCTGTTCGCCGGGCTTCGTGAGGACCGCATCGAACGCCTGGCGGACGGCGTCTACCACCCCGACGTGGTGTTCGACGACACCCTGAAGACGGTGCGCGGCATCGCCGCGCTGCGTGCCTACCTGATCGATGGCGCGCGCGCCACCGAGGACTGCCAGGTGGCGATCGACGAGGTCACCCGCACCGAGGCCGGCGAGCACCTGCTGCGCTGGCGCATGATGATCCGGTTCCGCCGGTTCGCGAAGGGCCGGGACACCTGGAGCGCGGGCATGAGCCACCTGCGGCTGGCCGCCGACGGCCGCGTCGCCTACCAGCAGGATTACTGGAACGCCGCCGAGGGCCTGTTCCAGCATGTCCCGGTGCTCGGCTGGGGCATCCGGGCGATCGTCCGGCGCCTCTAGGGGCAGGGCCGCCGCTGGTCCCGACGATCCGGGGGAGCGGCGCCTTCCGGCCCCGGGTCGATCCCGGACCCGGGCGTCGGGCAGGACCTGCTCCGGCATCCTGCGCCCGGCGCCCCGCGACGGGTGGGGGACCGGGCTAGAATCCGCCCCCGATCCCGCCGCCGAGTCCGCCATGTCCGCCGCCGCCCCTGCCCACGCCGCTCCCGGGCTGCGCGCCCGCCTCGGTACCTGGATCGAATCGCCGCGCGTGCAGGGCGTCATCATCGCCCTGATCCTGTTCAACGCCGTCACGCTGGGCCTGGAGACCTCGGCCCGCGCCATGGCGTCCTGGGGCGGGTGGCTGATGCTGGCCGACCGCATCGTCCTGGGCGTGTTCGTCGTCGAGCTGCTGGTCAAGCTGTTCGCATTCGGTCCGCGCTTCTTCCGCAATCCCTGGAACGTGTTCGACCTGGTGGTGGTCGGCATCGCCCTGGTGCCGGCGGCCGGCCCGCTGTCGGTGCTGCGCGCGCTGCGCGTGCTTCGCGTGCTGCGCCTGATCTCGCTGATGCCTCGGCTGCGCTTCGTGGTCGGCGCCCTGCTCGCGGCGGTGCCGGGCATCGGCGCGATCGGCGGCCTGCTGCTGCTGGTCTTCTACGTGTTCGCGGTGATCGCCACCAAGCTGTTCGGCCCCGACTTCCCGGAGTGGTTCGGCACGCTCGGCGCCTCGCTGTACAGCCTGTTCCAGATCATGACGCTGGAGAGCTGGTCGATGGGCATCGTCCGCCCGGTGATGGCGGTGCATCCCTGGGCCTGGGCCTTCTTCGTGCCGTTCATCCTGGTCGCGACCTTCACCATCCTCAACCTGTTCATCGCGATCATCGTCGACACCATGCAGAAGATGCATGCCGAGGAGAAGGAGGAGACCGAGCAGGCGCTGCGGGCGATCACCCACGAGGAGGCCGAGGGCCTGGCCGTGCAGATCAGGCACCTGCGCCGGGAGGTCGGCGAGCTGCGCCGGTTCCTTGATCGCGACCCCGGGCCGTCCGCCTGAGCGTGCCGCCGGCGGGCGGGCACTGCCGGCCGCGCAGGACTCAGGCCCGACGGTCGACCAGCCGCTGCGCCAGCGCTTCCAGGGCGGCGGTCTCGCCGCCGGCCCGCGCCAGCGCGTCGCGGGCGCTGGCGACCAGCGCCTGCGCCTGCCGTCGGGCCTCGTCGAGGCCGAGCAGGGACGTGAAGGTCGGCTTGCCGCGGGCGCGGTCGGCGCCGACCGCCTTGCCGGTGACGGCGCTGTCGCCGGCCTCGTCGAGGACGTCGTCCTGGATCTGGAAGGCCAGGCCGAGGTCGCGGCCGTAGCGTTCCAGCGCCGACGTCCGCACCGGATCGTCCAGGGCCGCCGCGCTGGCGCCCAGGCGCACCGCGGCCAGGATCAGGGCGCCGGTCTTCAGGCCGTGCATGCGCGAAAGGATGTCGATATCGGGCGCGCCGCCGACCAGGGCCAGGTCCAGCGCCTGGCCACCGGCCATGCCGGCGGCGCCGCTGGCGCGTGCCAGTTCCAGGGACTGCGCCAGCACCACCTCCGCCGGCAGGCCGGCGGCGACCCCGCCGGCGACGACTTCGAAGGCCAGCGACTGCAGGGCGTCGCCGGCGAGGATGGCGGTCGCCTCGTCGAAGGCACGGTGCACGGTCGGCCGGCCGCGGCGCAGGTCGTCGTCGTCCATCGCCGGCAGGTCGTCGTGGACCAGCGAGTAGGCGTGGATCAGCTCGACCGCGCAGGCGGCCGGATCGAGCCGCGCCAGGGGGACGCCGCAGGCCTGGCCGCTGGCGTAGACCAGCAGCGGCCGCAGCCGCTTGCCGCCGCCCAGGACGGCATAGCGCATGGCCTGTTCCAGGCGACCGTCGCCGGCGGGCAGCAGCCGGCCCAGGGCGTCGTCGCAGCGCGCGCGCAGCGCGTCCAGCAGGTCCGCCACGGCCGCGCGCGGCTCAGGAAGGTTCGGCTTCGAACGGCGATGCGCTGTCCGGGTCCAGGGGATCGAGCAGCTGGCGCACCTTGAGCTCGGCCTGGTCCAGCGCGCTGCGGCACTGGCGGTACAGCGAGATTCCGCGTTCGAAGGCGCCCAGGGACTCGTCCAGCCCGAGTTCGCCCTCCTCCATTCGGCCGACCAGGGCCTCGAGTTCGCCCAGCGCCGATTCGAAGTCGGCTACCGGCAGGTTCTCGCCGCCCGGGGGTGCGGTGGCGGAGGCGGCGGCGGTGCTGTTTCGGGGCATGGCCGACACGTTAAACGGCGTCCGGCGTGCGGTCAATCGGCTGGAAGCGCAGCACCGCGCCGATGCCGGCCAGCCGGCTGGCCAGCGCCGACGAGGCCAGCAGGTCGGCGAACCCCGCAGGCGCGCCGTCCAGCCAGATCACCGGCCAGCGCGCCCGTTGCCAGGGCGGCACCGCCCGTTCCTGGAGCAGCAGCCGCAACGGCCTGCCCGGCCCCCCGGGCGCCAGCCTGAGGACCTCGCCGCCGTGGCGGTGGCGGACCTGCAGGGGCAGCCCGGCGGCCGGTGCCGGATCCAGCAGGAGTCGGCCACACGGCAGGTCCAGCGGCAGCCGGCCGTCCCAGTCGATGGCGTACTCGATCGGCTGGTCGGCGCCGGGCGCAAGCAGGTGCAGGTGGGTCCGGTAGCGGCGCAGGACGGCGCCGGGAAGGACCAGCCGGGGATTGCCGTCGGGCGTGGCGCCGGCCAGTTCGCGCTCGATCCTGGCCAGGCGGTCGGCGCCGGTGTCGGCGACGCCCAGGCCGGCGAGCCACAGGCGCAGCGCCGCCCAGCGGGCAGGCCGCGGCGCCCGCGCCAGGACCGGCCAGGACAGCACGCGGGGGTCCGGGCCGCTGGCCTGCGCCAGCAGCTCGGCGCCTGCCGCCTGCTCGAGGTCGCGGGCATCGGCCAGGCGCCGGGCGCTGCGTGCCAGGGCGGCCACGGCATCCGGCCAGCGCTGCCGCAGCGCCGGCATCACCACCTGGCGCAGACAGGTGCGCTCGAAGCGGGCGTCGCGGTTGCCCGGATCGTCGATCCAGGTCAACCCATGCGCCGTCGCCCAGGCCGCCAGCGCCGCGCGTTCGACGCCTGGCCGCCCCGCCAGCTCGTCGCCCAGCCAGGGCCGCCAGACCCGCAGCCCGTCGCTGCCACCCTCGCGCCAGCCGGCCATCGCCGCCAGGCCGGTGGCGCCGGCGCCACGCAGCAGGCGCAGCAGCACGGTTTCGGCCTGGTCGTCCAGGTGGTGCCCGAGCACCAGCACGGTGTCGTCGTCGCAGGCCGCCCGGAACGCCTGCCAGCGCGCCTGCCGTGCGGCCGCCTCGAGGCCGCGGCCGGCCTCGACCACGGCGACGGCGCGATCGACCAGCGGCACCGCCAGGGCGGCGCAGATGCGCGCGCAATGGGCGGCCCACTCGGCGGCGTCGGGATGCAGGCCGTGGTCGACGTGGAGGGCGCGCAGGCCCCGGCGCCGCGCTGCCGGCAGGCCGGCCAGCACGTGCAGCAGCACGCTCGAGTCCAGGCCGCCGCTGAAGCCGACCAGCAGCGGCCCCGGCGGCAGGGCGGCCAGGCCGCGGTCGATCAGGTCGGGCAGGTCGGTGGCCATGGTGCCGTCGCCGACGCGGCCGGGCGCGCCGGCGCGGCGGTCAGTCGCCCAGGTGGACGCCGTAGCCGCGCAGGCGGGTGTAGCGCTGCGCGACCAGCTCGTCCCGGGTCAGGCGATCCAGGCCGGCCAGCTCCTCGACCAGGGCCTCCTTCAGGCGGTCGGCCATGGCGTTGGGGTCGCGGTGGGCGCCACCGAGCGGCTCGGGCAGCACGCGGTCGACCAGCCCCAGCTCGAGCAGCCGGCGGGAGGTGATGCCCAGCGCCTCGGCCGCATCCCTGGCCTTCTCCGCGGTCTTCCAGAGGATCGAGGCGCAGCCCTCGGGCGAGATCACCGAATAGGTGGCGTGCTCGAGCATCAGGGTGCGGTCGCCGACGCCGATCGCCAGGGCGCCGCCGGAGCCCCCCTCGCCGATCACCGTGCACACCACCGGCACGCGCAGGCGCGACATCACCAGCAGGTTGCGGGCGATCGCCTCGGACTGGCCGCGTTCCTCGGCGCCGACCCCGGGATAGGCGCCCGGCGTGTCGATGAAGGTGAGGACCGGCAGGCCGAAGCGCTCGGCCAGCTCCATCAGGCGCAGCGCCTTGCGGTAGCCCTCGGGCCGGGGCATGCCGAAATTGCGGCGGATCTTGCTCTTGGTGTCGCGGCCCTTCTGGTGGCCGATGACCACCACGGCGCGGCCGTCGATGCGTGCCAGGCCGCCGACGATGGCGGGGTCGTCGGCATAGGCGCGGTCGCCGGCCAGTTCCTGGAACTCCTCGCAGATCCGGCCCAGGTAGTCGAGCGTGTACGGCCGCGCCGGATGGCGCGCGAGCTGGGCGACCTGCCAGGGCGTGAGCGCGGCGAAGATCTGCCGGGTCCGGGCCTCGAGCTTGGCCTTGAGCTTGCCGATCTCGTCGTCGATGTCGACCGAGCTGCCGTGGCTGGACTGGCGAAGATCGGCGATCTTCGCCTCAAGTTCGGCGATGGGCTGCTCGAAATCGAGGACGTTGGGGTTCATCGGCGGGCGGGTTCGGGCCAGCGGGCGAGTATACCAGCCGCCTGCGTGCTATCCGGCCGGCCCGGGTCGTGCCGCCGGCACCGGCGGGCGCCGGGCAGCGGCCCGGTCACTGCGCCTGCGCCAGCCGCTCCGCCAGGGCATCCTCGGACTCCGCTTCCGGTTGCTGCGCGCGCCCGCCCGCGCGGCCGCCCGCCAGGGGGCCGGCGCGACGGACGCGCAGTTCCAGGCCGGTGACGGCCGGCTGCGCCCGCAACCGGTCGAGCAGGTCGGTCCGCATGCGCAGGCCCCAGTCCGGACCCGGCACCAGGTCGCCGCGGCCGACGGCGGTGCGCACGCGCAGGCGCAGCGCGCACGGGCCGGCCGCGGCCGCGCGCAGCTCGGCCAGCAGGCCGGACAGGTCGGCCTCGCCGTCCAGCTCCAGCAGCAGGGTCTGGGCATGACGGTCCAGCGCCTCGTCGAGGTCGATGACATGGCGGCCGCGGACCTGTATGCCGCCGTTGAAGTGGTCGGGCGCGAGCAGGCCCTCGACCAGCACGATGCGGTCGCGCGACAGCCGCGGCGCGTTGTCCAGCCAGCTCTCCCGGAAGAAGCTGACCTCGATGCGGCCGCTCCAGTCCTCGATCGGCACGAACGCCCTGGCGTCGCCGCGCTGGCGCACCTCGGTGACCAGGCCGGCGATCACCACCGGCACGCCGCGGCCGCCGGCCTCGCCCGGGCGCGGCTCGCCGCGGCCCGGCGCGGCCGACTTCAGCAGCTCCTCGAGCCGCCCCACCGGCGTCGCCACCAGTTGTTCCAGGATCGTCCGGTACTCGCCGGTGGGATGGCCGCTCAGGTACCAGCCCAGGGTCTCGCGTTCGGCGGCCAGGCGCTGGCGCAGCGGCCACTCGGCCTGCGCCGGCGCGGCCGGGCCGGTCGCGTCGCCGCCGGCGGGCATGCCGAACATGTCGTGCTGGCCGGCGGCGCGATCGGCCTGCTCCTGCTCGGCCCGGCGCATCGCCTCGGGAAGCTGCGCCATCAAGGTGGCGCGATTGGCCGCCAGGCCGTCGCAGGCGCCCGCCTGGATCAGGGTCTCCAGGACCCGCCGGTTGAGCCGGCCCGGCTCGACGCGCCGGCACAGCCCGGCCAGGTCGGCGAACTCGCCGCCGCGATCGCGGGCCGCGATGATCGCCTCGGCGGCGCCCTGGCCGACGCCGCGGATCGCGCCCAGGCCGTAACCGATGCGCCGCGCGTCCAGCGCCTGGAAGCGGAATCCCGAACGGTTGACGTGCGGCGGCTGCAGCTCCAGCCCCATCGCCCGGGTCTCGTCGATGAAGCCGACCAGCTTCTCGGTCTTGTCCATGTCCGAGGACAGCACCGCGGCCATGAAGTCGGCCGGGTGGTGCGCCTTCAGCCAGGCGGTGTGGTAGGCGACCAGGGCATAGGCGGCGGCGTGCGACTTGTTGAAGCCGTAGCCGGCGAACTTCTCCATCTGGTCGAACACGGCGTCGGCGACATGCCCGGCGATGCCGTTGGCCTGGGCGCCGGCGCGGAAGATCTCGCGCTGCTTGGCCATCTCCTCGGGCTTCTTCTTGCCCATCGCCCGGCGCAGCAGGTCGGCGCCGCCCAGCGAATAGCCGCCCAGGGCCTGGGCGATCTGCATCACCTGCTCCTGGTACACCATGATCCCGTAGGTGGGACCGAGGATCGGCTCCATCCTCGGGTCCAGGTACTCGACGCGCTGGCGGCCGTGCTTGCGCTCGACGAAGTCCGGGATCAGGTCCATCGGGCCCGGCCGGTACAGCGAGACCAGCGCGATCAGGTCCTCGAAGCGGTCCGGCAGCGCCTGCTTGAGCATCTTGCGCATGCCGGTGGACTCGAACTGGAACACCGCGACGGTGTCGCCGCGTGCGAACAGCGCATAGCTCTCGCGGTCGTCCAGCGGCAGCCGGGCAAGATCGATCGGGGCCTCGCCGGCGGCGGCGCGGCGCGCGTTCAGCGACTTCACCGCCCAGTCGACGATGGTCAGCGTGCGCAGGCCGAGGAAGTCGAACTTGACCAGGCCGATCGCCTCGACGTCGTCCTTGTCGAACTGGGTCACCGGGTTCTCGCCGCCCGGCTCGGCGTGCAGCGGGCAGAACTCGCTGAGCGGGCCGGGCGCGATCACCACGCCGCCGGCGTGCTTGCCGGCGTTGCGCGCCAGGTTCTCCAGCTTGAGGGCCAGGTCGATCAGGTCGCGGACCTCGTCCTCGTCGCGGTAGCGGGCGATCAGCTCGGCGCTGGCCAGGTCGCGGTCGGCCTGGGCCTTCGCGGAGCGGCCCAGGGCATCGTCCAGGGTCACGCCCAGGGTCATCGGGACCAGCTTGGCGATGCCGTCGACGAAGCCGTACGGGTGGCCGAGCACGCGCCCGCAGTCGCGCACCACCGCCTTCGCGGCCATCGTGCCGTAGGTGATGATCTGGCTGACCTGGTCGCGGCCGTACTTGCGGGCCACATAGTCGATCACCTCGTCGCGGCGGTCCATGCAGAAGTCGATGTCGAAGTCCGGCATCGACACGCGTTCCGGGTTGAGGAAGCGCTCGAACAGCAGGTCGTACGGGATCGGATCGAGGTCGGTGATGCCCAGCGACCAGGCGACCAGCGAGCCGGCGCCGGAGCCGCGGCCGGGACCGACCGGGATGTCGTTGCGCTTGGCCCAGTTGATGAAGTCGGCGACGATCAGGAAGTACCCCGGGAAGCCCATCTGGGCGATCACCTCCAGCTCGCGGTCCAGCCGCCGCCGGTAACCGTCGGCGTCGTGCCCCGCCGCTGGCGGCGCCACCGCCAGCCGCCGGTCGAGGCCGTCATGGGACTCGCGGCGTATCCAGCTGTCCAGGGTCTCGCCGTCGGGCACCGGGAACGCCGGCAGGTGATAGGTGCCCAGCGACAGCTCGAGGGTGCAGCGCCGCGCCAGCTCGACCGTGTTGTCCAGCAGTTCGGGGAGGTCGGCGAACAGCGCCGCCATCTGCGCCGGCGAACGCAGGAACTGGCCGGCGCTGTAGTCGCGCGGCCGCCTCGGGTCCGCCAGCACGCGGCCGCTGGCGATGCAGACCCGGGCCTCGTGGGCGTCGAAGTCGTCCTCGTCCAGGAAGCGGACATCGCTGCTGGCCAGGACCGGCAGGGCGGCACCGGCGGCCAGGTCGAGCGCCGCGCCCTCCCAGGCGGTCTCCTGCGCGCGGCCGGTGCGGCTCACCTCCAGATACAGGCGGTCGCCGAAGCGGCGCTGCCAGCGCTCCAGGAGCTGCACCGCCTCGCGCTCGCGGCCGGCGGCCAGGCAGCCGGCGACGTTGCTGGCCGGCCCGAGCAGCACGAACAGGTCGCTGCCGTGCTCGACCAGCCAGGCCGGCGGCAGCACCGGCAGGTCGTCGACCCGCGGCGCCTCCAGCCAGGCGCGGGTCAGGAGCCGCGACAGCGCACGGTAGCCATCGGTATTCCGGCACAGGACGGTGACCCGGCTCGGCCGCTCATGTTCGCGGATCGGCGCCAGGCGCAGGTCGCAGCCGGCGATCGGCTGGACCCCGGCGGCCTCGCAGGCGCGATAGAACTTGACCAGGCCGAACAGGTTGGCCTCGTCGGTCAGGGCCACCGCGGGAGCCCCCAGCTCGACGCTGCGGCTGACCAGGTTGGGCCGGTCCGCGGCCTTCGCCGGCAGCCCCAGTTCGGGCTTTCCCGGCAACCGGATCGTCGAGTCCACCAGCGAAAACTCGCTGTGGACGTGCAGGTGGACGAACGGCCGCGGCATCGTCCGGATGATAGCCGATCGTCCGCGCGGCCCGGCCGCGCGGCTGGTGCCCGGATCGCCGGACAGGGACGGTCCGATCAAGGCTTTCCTGGTCCTGATCGGACTCGCCGGGCCAGGCGCACGTGCGTGCCCGGCTCGGGTTGATCAGGCGCTTGCGCGCCGGGCTCACGGCGGCCCGGTCCCTGGCCCGGAGGAAGGTCCGAATTGACCAGGCCTTCCCTAAGGCAGGCCCGGCAACGGCAGGCCGGGCGCCAGGCAGGCGCGCACCGGCGCGAAGCTGCGCCGGTGCGCCGGGCAGGGTCCCAGGCGCAGCAGGGCGGCCAGGTGGCCGGCGGTCGGGTAGCCCTTGTGCTCGGCGAAGCCGTAGCCGGGATGGCAGCGGTCGAGTTCGACCATCCGCTGGTCGCGGTGCACCTTGGCCAGGATCGAGGCGGCGGCGATCGCCGGCTCGCTGCCGTCGCCGCCGACGATCGCCCGGCCGGCGCAGGGCAGGTCGGGCGGCAGCCGGTTGCCGTCGACCAGGGCCAGGGCCGGCGCCACGGACAGGGCGCGCAGCGCCCGGGCCATGCCGGCCAGGCTGGCCGCCAGGATGTTGCAGCGGTCGATCTCGGCCGCGTCGACCTCGATCACCGCCCAGGCCAGCGCCTGGGCGCGGAGCAGGGCCGCCAGCTGCTCGCGCCGGGCCGGGGCAAGGGTCTTGGAGTCGGCCAGGCCGGCGACCGGCCGGGCCGGGTCCAGGATCACCGCGGCAACCACCACCGGACCCGCCAGCGGTCCGCGGCCGGCCTCGTCGACGCCGGCGACCGGGCCCCCGCAGTTCGCGCCGTTGCCGGGTCCGGGCCGGCCGCCGCTCATGCCTGCGCGCCTCCGACCAGGTCGCCCAGGGCCGCGGCCGCGGCGGCCGCGCTGCCACCGGGGACGCCGAGCCGGGCGTGGATGGCATCGAAGCCGGCGACCTGGCGATCGCGCGCCGCCCCGTCGTCCAGCAGCCGGGCCAGTTCGTCGCGGATCCGCGACGGGGTGCAGTCGTGCTGGATCAGCTCGGGCACCAGGGCGCTGTCGGCGAGCACGTTGGGCAGGGAATAGCGGCTGATCTTGATCAGCCGGAGCGCCCGCACCAGCGCGTAGGTCGCGGCGCCGATCCGGTAGCCGACCACCATCGGCCGCTTGGCCAGCGCCGCCTCCAGCGCCGCCGTGCCGGACGCCAGCAAGACGATGTCGGCGGCGACCAGGGCCGGGTGGCCCTGGCCGTCGAGCACGCGGATGCCCGGATCCGGCCGCGCCGCCAGCAGTCCGTGCAGGGCCTCGCCGCAGGCGGCGTTGGCCGCCGGCACCAGCACCAGCAGGTCGGGACGCTCGGCGCGCAGCGCCCGCGCCGCGTCAAGGAACGCCGGCGCCAGCCTGCGGATCTCGCCCAGCCGCGAACCCGGCAGCAGCGCCAGCACGGTCGCCCGTGGGTCGATGCCCAGCGCGCTGCGCGCCTGGCCGCGGTCCGACCGGTGCGGAAAACGGTCGGCCAGGGGGTGGCCGACGAAGCGGGCATCGACGCCATGGCGGGCGTAGATCGCCGGTTCCATGGGGAACAGGCACAGCACGCGGTCGACGCTGGCCGACATGCGCGCGGCGCGCCGTTCGCGCCAGGCCCAGACCGACGGGCTGACGTAGTGCGCGGTGGCGACGCCGAGACGCTTCATGCGCCGCTCGACGCCCAGGTTGAAATCCGGCGCGTCGATGCCGACCACCAGGTCGGGCCGCCACTCGGTCAGCCTTGCCAGCAGGGTCTTGCGGAAGCGCAGCAGGCGCGGCAGGTGCCGGAGCACCTCGAACAGGCCCATCACCGCGAGCGGCGCATAGTCCGACCACAGCCGCACCCCGGCGGCGGCCATGCGCTGGCCGCCGACGCCGGCCAGCTCGGCGCCCGGCCAGCGTGCCGCCAGCGCCGAGGCCAGTTCGCCGCCGAGCTGGTCGCCCGAGGCCTCGCCGGCGATCAGGGCGATTCGCGGCGGCCTGGGGCGGTCGATGGCGGTCACCGCCGGCGGCATCGGGCGGGCCACGGGGTGGCTCAGCGCAGCAGGGAGCGCTCGGACTGCCCGAGGAACGCGGCCATCGCCGCGACCACCGGGTGCTCCGTCGCCATCTGCTCCAGGGCTTCCCGGGCCTGGGCCAGCGGCAGGCCGCTGCCGTAGAGCGTCCGGTAGGCGCGCCGGATGGCGCGGATCTGCCCGGCGTCGAAGCCGCGGCGCTTGAGGCCCTCGGCGTTGATGCCGCGCGGCACCGCGTACTCGCCGCCGACCAGAACGTAGGGCGGCACGTCGGCGTTGATCTTGGCGCCCATCGCCGTGAACGCATGGTCGCCGATGCGGCAGAACTGGTGGATCAGCGTGTAGCCGGCCAGCACGACATGGTCGCCGATGGTCACGTGGCCGGCGAGCGCGGCGTTGTTGGAGAAGATGCAGTGGCTGCCGACCCGGCAGTCGTGGGCGACATGGACGTAGGCCAGCAGCCAGTTGTCGTCGCCGATGCGGGTGACGCCGCCGCCGTTGCCGGTACCGCGGTTGAGCGTGCAGAACTCGCGGATGACGTTGCCGTCGCCGATCACCAGCTCGGTGCGCTCGCCGGCGAACTTCTTGTCCTGCGGGTCGCCGCCGAGCACCGCGTGCGCGTGGATGCGGTTGTCGCGACCGATCCGGGTCGGCCCGTGGATCACGGCATGGGCACCGATCGAGCAGCCGTCGCCGATCACGACGTCGTCGCCGACCACGGCGAAGGGACCGATGGACACGCCGGCGCCGATCCGCGCGCCGGGATCGACGATGGCCGACGGATGGATCACGCCGGGCGCTCGGCGCAGAGGATGTCCGCGCAGGCGACCTCGGCGCCGTCGACGGTCGCCACGCAGTGGTACAGGCCCATCTTGCGGATCATCCGGGTCTGCTCGACGTCGAGCACGAGCTGGTCGCCGGGCACCACCAGCTTGCTGAAGCGGGCGTTGTCGATCTTCACCAGGTAGAACAGGGCGCGGGCGGCGGGATCGACCTGGGTCGAGAGCTGCACCAGCATGCCGGCGGCCTGGGCCAGGGCCTCGATGATCAGCACCCCCGGCATCACCGGATGGTCGGGGAAGTGGCCGGTGAAGTGCGGCTCGTTGTAGGTGACGTTCTTGATGGCGCGCAGCCGCTTGCTGGCCTGGAACTCCAGCACGCGGTCGACCAGCAGGAACGGGTAGCGGTGCGGCAGCGCCTTGAAGATGCGCTCGATGTCCGCCACCGGGGCGTTGTCCTTGCTCATTGATCCTCGTCCTTGTCGTCGCGCCCGAGCCGCCGGACCAGCTGGTCCAGCTTGCGCAGCCGGGCGGTGTTCCTTCGCCACAGCCGGCTGTCCTGCGCGGGAATGCCGGAAGCATACTCGCCGGGCTCGCGGATGGAATGGCTGACCATGCTCATGGCCAGGATGGTCACCCGGTCGCACAGCTCCAGGTGCCCGGCGATGCCGGCGGCGCCGCCGACCAGGCACCAGCGGCCGATGCGGGTCGAGCCGGCCACCGCGGCACAGCCGGCCATGGCGGTGTGCGCGCCGATATGGACGTTGTGCGCGATCTGCACCTGGTTGTCGAGGCGGACGTCCTCCTCGAGGACGGTGTCGTCCAGCGCGCCGCGGTCGATGGTGGTGTTGGCGCCGATCTCGCAATCGTCGCCGATGCGCACGCCGCCGAGCTGGGGCACCTTCAGCCAGGCGCCGCGGTCGATCGCCAGGCCGAAGCCGTCGGCGCCGATCACCGCGCCGGGATGGACCAGGACCCTGCGGCCCAGGACCACGCGTTGCACCAGGGTCACCCGCGCAACCAGGTGGCTGCCTTCGCCGACCACGCAGTCGGGTCCGACGCTGCACTGCGGGCCGAGGATCGCGCCGGCGCCGATCCGGGCTCCGGCCGCGACCGTGCACAGCGGCCCGATGCTGGCGCTGGCGTCGACCTGCGCGCCGGGGTCGACCACGGCGCTGGCGTCGATGCCGGCAGGGGCCGGTGGCCGGCGCTCGAACAGCGCGGCGATGCGCGCGAAGGCGGCGGCCGGGTTGTCGGTGGCCAGCGCCGGGCGTTCGAGGCCGGCGGCCACCGCCGGGGTCACGACCAGGGCGCCGGCCCGGCTTGCGGCCAGCTGCCGCGCGTACTTGGGGTTGGCCAGGAAACCCAGCTGGGTCGGGCCGGCCGAGGCCAGGGTGGCGACGCCGTCGATCCGGGTCCGCGGGTCGCCATGGATGGCGAGTCCGAAGCGCTCGGCCAGGTCGGCCAGGGTGAAGGTCGTGGCGGTCATGGCGGACGCTGGCCGGACCCCGTGCGCAGGCGCGCCAGGACCTGGTCGGTGACGTCGATCGCCGGGCTGGCGTAGAACACCGGGCTGGCGACGATCAGGTCGTAGCCCTGCTCCCGGGCGAACGCCGCGACCGCCTCGTTGACCTCGCGCCAGCGCTGCTCGGTCTCCTCCTCGCCGCGCCGGCGCAGCTCGGCGCGGAGCGCCTCGCGGGTCCGCCTGACCCGCCGCTCGAGCGCCTCGACCTCGGCGGCGAGCGCGGCGCCGGCGTCCGGGGTCACCAGGCCGGCCTCGCGGCGCTGGCGGTCCTGGAGGCCGGCCAGGCGCGCCTCGTCCGCCTTGAGCGCGCGGTCGCGCTCGGCGAACTCCGCGCGCAGGCGCTCGCTGGAGTCGGACATCTGCGGGGCGTTGTCGAGCAGGCGCTGGAGGTCGACGTAGCCGATGCGCGCCTGCTGGGCGCCGGCCGCGCCCGCCGAGGCCAGCGCCAGCAGCAACGCCAGGATCCGCCCGGTCCGGCGGGAGCGCGCGCGTCGGCCGGGGGCGGCGGTCTGGTGCATGTCCTGGCAGCGGGCCTGCGCTGGCGACCTCAGAACAACGAGCCGAAGGTGAACTGGAAGCGTTCGACCTCGTCGTCGCGGTCCTTCTGGATCGGGTAGGCGAAGTTGAGGACGATCGGTCCGATCGGCGCGCGCCACTGGAACGACAGCCCGGTCGAGACGCGGTACTCGCGGAACTCGAAGTCGTCGAACGACGGGTAGACGTTGCCGAAATCGACGAACCAGGACAGCCGGGTGTTGTCCGCGGCGCGCTGGAACGGCGTCGGGAACACCGCCTCGAAGGTGCCGATGGTGCGGAAGGCGCCGCCGATCGGCCGGCCGAACTGGGCGTCGCGCGGGCCCAGCGAGTTGTCCTCGAAGCCGCGGATCGAGCGCACGCCGCCGGCGTAGAAGTTCTCAAAGAACGGCAGCCGCGAGCCCTCGCTGCAGTCGGCCGGCGGGATGTCGGTGCCCGGGTTGTTGACCAGCGGCGTGCAGTCGCGCAGGGGCACCGCGTTGCCGTAGCCGTCGCCGTAGCCGATGTCGGCCGAGGCGAACAGGGTCAGCCAGGAGTTGACCGGGAAGTACCGGCCGAACCGGTAGTAGACCTTGTAGTACTCCTGGGTCGAGCCGGGCAGCACCACCTCGGCGCCGATCTGCTGGAAGCCGCCGCGGGTCGGGTTGAAGAAGCGGTTGCGGCTGTCGCGCGCCCAGCCCGCCTCCATGCGCCAGGCCTTGAACGTGCGCCGCTCCAGGTTGTCCTTGCTGGCGGCGACCCGCAGCAGGTAGTCGAAGATGTAGTCGGGCGTCAGGCCCGGCAGCGCCTGGATCTTGGTGCTGTCGATGCCGATCGCCGCCGACAGCGTGTCGGTCTCGGTCAGCGGGATGCCGAAGAACGCCTTGAACGCGGCGGTGTCGGTGCTGTACGCGGCCAGGTTCTGGTCGGCGAAGTCGAGCTCGCGGTAGCTGGCGTTGTAGCCGACGGAGAGGCCGTCGTCGGTGGTGTAGGGGTTGATGTAGGTGAGGTCCAGGCGCTTGAAGAAGCGGTTGTTCTGGATGTTCACCGCGGCCCGGTTGCCGGTGCCCATGAAGTTGTCCTGCTCCACCGACAAGGTGGTGATCAGGCCCTGCAGCTGCGAGAAGCCCAGACCGAACTGGAACGCGCCGGTCGGCCGTTCCTTGACCGCCACCTCGACGTCGACCAGGTCCTCGCTGCCGGGCACGCGCGGCGTCTCGATGGTGACGTCCTCGAAGTAGCCCAGGCGCTGCAGGCGGATCTTCGAGCGGTCGACCGCGGCCTGCGAGAACCAGGCGCCCTCGAACTGCCGCATCTCGCGGCGCATCACCTCGTCCATGGTCCGGGTGTTGCCCTTGAACACGACGCGGCGCACGTAGACGCGCTTGCCCGGGTTGACCAGGAAGGTGATGCCGACCTCGCGGGCGTCCGCGTCGATGTCGGGGATCGGCGTCACCTCGGCGAACGCGTAGCCGATGTTGCCGAGCACCGCCGAGATCGACTCCGTGGTGCGCTCGACGCGGCGCCGCGAATAGGTGTCGCCCGGCTGCACCTGGACCAGGCGCCGCAGGTTCTCCTCCTCCAGCACCAGCTCGCCGGTCAGGCGCACGTCGCGGACCGTGTAGATCTCGCCCTCGCGGACGCCGGCGCTGATGTAGATGCTGCGCCGGTCCGGGCTGATCGTGACCTGGGTCGAGTCGATGTCGAAGTCCAGGTAGCCGCGGTCCTGGTAAAAGGAGACCAGGCGCTCGAGGTCGCCGGTGAACTTCTCGCGCGAGTACTGGTCGTCGCGGCTGTACCACGAGGTCCAGTTGGTGGCGTCCTGCTGCAGCTCGCGGCGCAGCTCGCGGTTGCTGAACTGCTCGTTGCCGACGATGTTGATGTGCCGGATCCGGGCGGCGCGACCTTCGGCGACGGTGATCGCGATGTCGACGCGGTTGCGGTCGAGCTGGGTGACCACCGGCGTGATGCTGACGTTGTACTTGCCGCGGTTGTTGTACTGCCGGGTCAGTTCCTGGGTCACGCGGTCGATCGCCAGGCGGTTGAACACCTCGCCCTCGGACAGGCCGATCTCGGCCAGGCCCCGGCGCAGGTCGTCCTCCTTGATCTCCTTGTTGCCGGTCAGCGAGAGGCGGGCGATCGAGGGGCGCTCCTGGACGGTGACCACCAGGATTCCCGACTGCCGGCTGATCGCCACGTCCTCGAAGAAGCCGGTGCGGTACAGGGCGCGCACCGATTCGGCGACCCGCGCCGGGTCGACGCGGTCGCCGCGTTCCACCGGCAGGTAGTTGAACACCGTGCCTTCGCTGATGCGGTTGAGGCCTTCGATGCGGATGTCCTGGACCACGAACGGGTCGGCGGCATGCGCCTGGGCGGCCAGCGCGAGCAGAAGGGATGCGGCGAGTCGTTTCATCGTCACTCCAAGAAAAACGTCGGCTGCGCTGGCGGGCCGCGTCCGGCGGCCGGTGCCCCGGATCAGGACACCAGCCGCACGATGTCGTTGTAGAAGGCCAGGCCCATCAGCCCGGCGAGCATGACCAGGCCGATGTACTGGCCGGCCGCCATGGCCCGCTCGCTGAGGGGTGAACCCTTGACCAGCTCGATAAGGTAATACAGCAGGTGTCCGCCGTCCAAGATCGGGACCGGCAACAGGTTGATTATGCAGAGGCTGAGCGAGATGACCCCGAGGAACCACAGGAAGTGCCCCAGGCCGCTGCGCGCCGAGGCGTTGGCGTAGCGGGAGATGCTGATCGGTCCGGAGATGTTCTCCAGCGAGGCGCGTCCGGCCACCATCCGCCAGAGCATGCCGACGGTGGCGCTGGTCATGGTCCAGGTCTCGCGCGCCGATGCCGCCAGCGCCGCCAGCGGGCCGTGCCGGATCAGCGCGTCGTAGTCCCAGGCCTGCCGCTGCACGCCGACCCCGGCCTGCCAGCGCTGGCCGCCCTCGCCGTCGTCGACCTGGACCGGGACCAGGCGCAGGCGCAGGCGGTCGCCGCCGCGGTCGACGCTCAGGCGCAGCTCGCCCTGGGCGCCCCCGGCCTGGACCAGCCTGGGCACGTCGCTCCAGTCGTCGACCGCGGTCTCGTTGATCGCCAGGATCCGGTCGCCCGGCCGCAGGCCGGCGGCCGCGGCCGGCGAGTCGGCCGCGACCGTACCGACCACCGCCGGCGCCACGAAGTGGCGAGGCACCAGGCCGCTGGCCGACAGCATGGCCGGTTCGCGGGTGCCCGCCGGCAGCGCCGACAGGTCCAGGGTCAGGCGCCGGCGCTCGCCGTCCGCCGCGACCGCCTCCACCGCCACCGGCCGGCGGTCGACTCCGGCGGTGACCAGGCGCAGGGCGGCGTGGGTCCAGGTTTCCACCGGTTCGCCGTCGATCGCCGCCAGGCGGTCGCCGGCGCGCAGCCCGGCCTCGGCGGCGATGCCCTCGGCGCGGCCGAGGACCGGCGAGAAATCCTGCTTGCCGACCAGGTACATGGCCCAGAACGCGAGCAGGGCGAACAGCAGGTTGGCGGCGGGGCCGGCCGCGACGATCGCCATCCGCTGGCCGACCGGCTTGTTGTTGAAGGCCTGGTCGCGCAGCGCGGCCGGCACCTCGTCCTCGCGCTCGTCCAGGAACTTCACGTAGCCGCCGAGCGGGATCGGCGCCAGCACGAACTCGGTGCCGTGGCGGTCGCGGCGCCGCCAGAGCGGCGGGCCGAAGCCGATCGAGAAGCGCAGGACCCGGACCCCGAACCGGCGGCCGACCCAGTAATGGCCGTATTCGTGGAAGGTGATCAGCAGGCCGAGGGTCACCAGCAGCCACCAGACCGAACCGAAGAACTCATTCATGCGACAGCCTTCCAGAAACGGGCGCGCCGGCGTCGTGGGACGAGAGCCGCCGGCGTCATGCCGCGGCGCCCAGGCGCCCGACGGCGGCCGACGCGGTGCGCCGGACCGCGGCATCGTAGGCCAGTATCGAGTCCAGATCCTGAATCCGCCCCGGTCGGTCCGCGGCCAGCGCCTGTTCCACCACGGCGGCGATGCCGGTGAACGGCAGGCGGCGCTCGAGGAAGGCGGCGACCGCCACCTCGTTGGCGGCGTTCAGGGCGCAGGGCGCCGGTCCGCCGGCGCGCAGCGCCTGGTAGGCCAGGTCCAGGCACGGGAAGCGCTGCCGGTCGGGGGCCTGGAACTCCAGGCGGCCGGCGCGCACCAGGTCGAGCGGCTCGACCCCGGCGGCGATCCGCTCCGGCCAGGCCAGGCCGTGCGCCAGCACGGTGCGCATGTCCGGGCTGCCGAGCTGGGCGAGCAGCGAGCCGTCGCGGTATTCGACCAGGGAGTGCACTAGGCTCTGCGGATGCACCAGCACCTCGATGCGGTCGCCGGGGGCGCCGAACAGCCAGTGCGCCTCGATCACTTCCAGTCCCTTGTTCATCAGGGTCGCCGAGTCCACCGAGATCTTCCGGCCCATGGCCCAGTTCGGGTGGGCGCAGGCCTGCTCCGGGGTGACCGCCGCGAGGTCGGCGGCCGGCCAGTCGCGGAACGGTCCGCCGGAAGCGGTGAGGATCAGGCGCGCGACCCCGGCAGCGTCGAGGTCGCGGTCGAATCCCGGCGGCAGGCACTGGAAGATGGCGTTGTGCTCGCTGTCGACCGGCAGCAGCTCGCCGCCGCCGCGGGCGAGCGCCTCGAACAGCAGCTCGCCGGCCATCACCACGGCCTCCTTGTTGGCCAGCAGCAGGCGCTTTCCCGCCTCTGCCGCGGCCAGCGACGAGGCCAGGCCGGCGGCGCCGACGATGGCGGCGACCACGGTGTCGCAGCCGGGGTCGGCGGCCAGCCCGGCCAGCGCGGCCGGGCCGGCGCTGGCCTCGGTCGACAGGCCGCGCTCGCGCAGGGCGGCGGCGAGCCCGTCGAGGGCGGCGGGGTCGGCGATCGCCGCCCGCTGCGGCCGGAAGCGCTGGCACAGGTCGGCCAGGGGCTCGACGCGGTGGCCGCCGGCCAGGGCGTGGACGGCATAGCGGTCCGGATGGCGGGCCACCACGTCCAGGGCCGAGGCGCCGATCGAGCCGGTCGCCCCCAGGATGCACAGGCGTCTCACGCCAGCAGCCAGAACAGGCCGACGGCGAACGCCGGCAGCGCGGCGAACAGGCTGTCGCCGCGGTCGAGGACGCCGCCGTGGCCCGGGAACAGGCGGCCGGAATCCTTCACCCCGGCCTGGCGCTTGAGCACGCTCTCGATCAGGTCGCCCAGCACCGACAGCAGCAGGCAGGCCAGCGCCAGCAGCAGCCAGGCGGCCAGGCGGCCGCCGGACAGGCCCAGCAGCCAGCCGGCGGCCAGGGCCACCGGCACGGTGCCGGCGAGGGCGCCGTACAGGCCGGCCCAGGTCTTGCCCGGGCTGATCGCCGGCGCCAGCTTGCGGCGGCCGAAGCGGCGACCGCTGAAATAGGCGGCGGAGTCGCCGCCATAGACCACGGCAAGGCAGGCGATCAGCCAGCCCGGCCCCTGCGCCAGGTGCTCGCGCACCAGGATCGCGCCGGCCCAGGCGCCGGCCAGCAGCAGGGCGCCGGCGGCGACCTTGAGCACGACCGCGCCGGTCCCTGCGCCGGCGCCCAGGCGCGGCCAGCGCAGCCAGCCCAGGGCGAGCAGCCAGAAGCCGCAGGCGACCCAGGCCAGGACCAGCAGGTCCTGCGGTCCGGCGCGCAGGGCGAGCGCGGCGAATCCCGCGGCCAGCACGGCCAGCGCCGCGGCTCGCAGCGGTCGTCCGGACATCCCCGCCAGGCGCGTCCACTCCCAGAAGCCCGCGAGCATCAGCACGCTGACCAGCAGGGCGAACGCCGGTGCCGGCAGGAAGACGATCGCCAGCACCACGGTCGGCGCCAGCACCAGCCCGGTCAGCACCCGGGTGGCCAGTCCCGAGCTCATGGCCTCACCTGTTCGCTGGTCAGCCCGAAGCGCCGCTCGCGCGCGGCGAATTCCAGGCAGGCCCGGGTCAGCACCGCGGCGTCGACGTCGGGCCACAGCACCGGGGTGAACCACAGTTCGGCATAGGCCAGCTGCCAGAGCAGGAAGTTGCTGATCCGCTGATCGCCGCCGGTGCGGATGAACAGGTCCGGCGGCGGCAGGTCGGACAGGGTGGTGTGGCGGTCGAACAGCGCCTCGTCGATGCGCTCCGGATCCAGGTCCCGGTCGCGGGCCTGGCGCGCCAGCGCGCGGCAGGCCTGGACGATGTCCCAGCGGCCCCCGTAGCTGACCGCGACGTTGAGTGTCAGCGCCTGGTTGCCCGCGGTCAGCGCCTGGGCGCGTTCCATGCGTTCGCGCAGGGGCGCCTGGAAGGCGTCCAGGTCGCCGATGAAGCGGACCCGGATGCCGTTCTTGTGCAGGTTGCGCACCTCGCGGTCGAGGGCGCGCAGGAACAGCTCCATCAGGGCCCTGACCTCCCCCTCCGGGCGCCGCCAGTTCTCGCTGGAGAAGGCGAACAGGGTCAGCGCCGGCACGCCCTGGCGCAGGCAGAACTCGATCGCCGCCCGGACCGCCTTCTGGCCGGCGCGGTGGCCGGCGCTGCGCGGCCGCCCGCGTCCGGCGGCCCAGCGGCCGTTGCCGTCCATGACGATGGCGATGTGGCGGGGCATCTGCCCGGCCGGCAGGATCGGCGCGTCGGCGCCGTCCGGGGCGTCGCCGGCGCCTGCCGCGGCGGCGGTATGGTGCGGACTCATGGCGTTCGCCGAGCGGGCGTCAGATCGCCATCAGCTCCTCTTCCTTGGCCTTGACCACCAGGTCCACCTCCTTGACGTACTGGTCGGTGAGCTTCTGGATGTCGTCCTCGGCGCGGCGCTCCTCGTCCTCGGAGATCATCTTCTCCTTGAGCAGCTCCTTGACCTGGTGCATGGCGTCGCGCCGGATGTTGCGGATCGCGACCTTGGCGTTCTCGCCCTCGTGGCCGACGTGCCTGGAGAGCTCCTTGCGGCGCTCCTCGGTCAGCGGCGGCAGGTTGATGCGGATCGTGGTGCCAGCGGTGTTCGGCGTCAGGCCGAGGTCGGAGGCCATGATCGCCTTCTCGATCGGCGCCACCATGGTCTTTTCCCAGGGCGTGATGGTGATCGAGCGGGCGTCGCTGACGGCGATGTTGGCGACCTGGGTCAGCGGCATCTCCGAGCCGTAGTAGCTCACCTTGAGATGGTCGACCAGGGCGGTCGAGGCGCGGCCGGTGCGCAGGCGGGTGAGGTCCTGGCGAAGCGCCTCGACGCTCTTCTTCATGCGCGTCTCGGCGTCCTTCCTGATGTCGTTGAGCATGCGTGACCTCCGGCGGCTGGGCAGACCGGGCAGTATAGCGGCTGGACGGCCCCGGCCCGGCCGGCGCGTCAGTGCACCAGGGTGCCGATCGGCTGCCCTTCCAGGATCGACCGCAAGGCGCCGCCGTGGCCGATGTCGTAGACCCTGATCGGGATGCCGTGATCCCGGCACAGGGCGAAGGCCGCGGTGTCCATGACCTTGAGGTCGCGCTCGATCACCTGCTGGTAGCTCAGCGACTCGAAGCGGGTGGCGCTGGCGTCGCGATTGGGGTCGGCGCTGTAGATGCCGTCGACCTTGGTCGCCTTGACCAGGAGTTCGGCGCCGATCTCGATGGCCCGCAGCGCCGCGGCGGAGTCGGTGGTGAAGAAGGGGTTGCCGGTGCCGGCCGCGAAGATGACGATGCGGCCCTTCTCGAGGTGGCGGATCGCGCGCCGGCGGATGAAGTCCTCGGCGACCTCGTTGATCTTGATCGCGCTCATCACCCGGACCAGGGCGCCGCGCCGTTCCAGGGCGTCCTGCATCGCCAGCGCGTTCATCACCGTCGCCAGCATGCCCATGTGGTCGCCGGTGACCCGGTCCATGCCCTTGGCGGCCAGGCCGGCGCCGCGGAAGATGTTGCCGCCGCCGACCACCACGCCGACCTGGGCGCCCAGGTCCGAGACCTCGTGGATCTCCTTGGCCAGGCGGGCCAGGGTCGCCGGATCGATGCCGTAGTCGGCGTCGCCCATGAGCGCCTCGCCGGAGAGCTTGAGCAGGACACGCTTGTACTTCAGGGGCATCTGCGGAAGGCTCCGGATCGGCAGGTCGGGCAAACAGCGGGATTCTAGCCTGCATTCCCGGCGCCCGTCCGCCGCCCGGGCGCCGGAACCGCGGGCGGCAGGGCGCGCGGCGCGGAAGGCGGCGCCGGTGCGGCCGAGACCCCCCCCCGGCCCGGCTACGGCGCGGGCCGGCGCAACGGCCGGCGGCCACGAAAAAGGCCGCCCTGAGGCGGCCTCTTCGGTCGGGTCCGGCGGGGCCGCCGGTCCCGGTCGCTCAGGCCAGGCCGGCCTGCTTCATCACTTCGGCGGCGTAGTCCTCGACCACCTTCTCGATGCCCTCGCCGACCGCCAGGCGGGTGAACTGCACCACCTCGGCGCCGGCGGCCTTGAGCACCGCCTCGACGTTCTGGTTGGTGTCGAGCACGTACGGCTGGCCGTACAGGGTGACCTCGTTGACGATCTTGGCGATCTTGCCGCCGATGATCTTCTCCAGGATCTCGGCCGGCTTGGCGCGGTCCTTGTCGGACATCTTGGCCAGCTCGATCTCCTTCTCCTTGGCCACGAAGTCGGCCGGCACGTCGGCGGCCTTCACGTACGGGGGATTCATCGCCGCGATGTGCATGGCCAGGCCGCGCGCCAGCTCGGCGTCGCCGCCCTTCAGCTCGACCAGCACGCCGATGCGGCCGCCATGCACGTAGGCGGCGACGTTGTCGCCGGCGTCGATCCGGGCGATGCGGCGGACCTGGACGTTCTCGCCGACCTTGTTGACCAGCGCCGAGCGCGCTTCCTCGACGGTGCCGCCGGTGGCCACGCCGGCGCTGCGCAGCGCCTCGACGTCGGTGCCGCCGGCCGCCAGGGCGGCGGCCGCGACGGCCTCGGCGAACGCCACGAAATTGGCGTCCTTGGCCACGAAGTCGGTCTCGGAGTTGATCTCGACCAGCACCGCACGGCTGCCTTCCTGGGCCAGCGCGATGCGGCCCTCGGCGGCGATCCGGCCGGCCTTCTTGTCGGCCTTGGCCAGGCCCTGCTTGCGCAGCCACTCGATGGCGGCGTCCATGTCGCCGCCGTTCTCGGCCAGCGCCTTCTTGCACTCCATCATGCCGGCGCCGGTCCGCTCGCGCAGCTCCTTCACCTGGCTGGCAGAAATGGTCATGGGGTTTCCTCGAAAGATGGGAGTCTGGGCCGGCCAGCCTGACCGGCGGGCGCGACCGGAAAATGACGGCGTCCGGCGCGTGCGCCGGACGCCGGGACCGCCTTACTCGGCGGCGTCGGCTGCCGGCGCCTCGGCGGCCGGTGCCTCGACGCCGGTCGCCTCGGCGGCCGGGGCCTCCGCGGCGGCCGCGGCCGGCGCCTTGGCCGGCGCGCGCCGGGCGGCGGTCTTGGCCGGGGGCTTGCTGCCCGGACGGGCGTTGCGGCCCGGCGCACGGCCGCGGTCGTCGCGATCGCGGCCACGGCCGCGGTTGTCGACCACCGGCTTGCCCTCGGCGTCGAGCTCGACGAACTCGGAGTCCTCGGCGGTGGCGTACGCCGGGGCCGAGGCCTTGCCCTCGAGCACGGCGTCGGCGGCGGCGCGGCAGTAGAGCTGGATCGCCCGGATCGCGTCGTCGTTGCCGGGGATCGCGTAGTCGACCAGGCCCGGGTCGTAGTTGGTGTCGACCACGGCCACCACCGGGATGCCGAGCTTCTTGGCCTCGGCGACGGCGATGTTCTCCTGACCGATATCGATCACGAACAGGCAGTCGGGCAGGGCCGGCATGTTCTTGATGCCGCCCAGCGAGGACTCCAGCTTCTCGCGCTCGCGGCGGAGCTGCAGGACCTCGTGCTTGACGAAGCGGTTGATGCTGCCGTCGGCCTCCATGGCCTCCAGCTCCTTGAGGCGGGCGACCGACTGCTTGACGGTGCGGAAGTTGGTGAGCATGCCGCCCAGCCAGCGCTGCGAGACCGATGGCATGCCGCAGCGGTCGGCTTCCTCGCGGATCGCCTCGCGCGCCGAGCGCTTGGTGCCGACGAACAGCACGGTGCCGCGCTTCGACGCGATCTTGCCGATGAAGTTCATGGCATCGTTGAACAGCGGCAGCGTCTTCTCGAGGTTGACGATGTGGATCTT
>DDTN01000036.1:25583-26023 GCA_002344355.1 Proteobacteria bacterium UBA2363
GCATCTGGCGCATGGTGACCTGGGTCATTGGATGGTCCTTGGCACGGGGAGCGGCGCCCCGAGGACGATCGTCGCCAGGGGGTCGTGCTCCGGGGTTGGTCCTCCACGCATCCGCCGCTGGCGACCCCTTGTACGGCCGGGGCACCCCACCAGGGTGACGATGCGTGTGCGGGTTTCCGGCACGGGGCCGGGCGCCGGATCGGTCCGGCGGTCGCGCATTCTAGCGGCCTGGGCGCGACAGCCGCAAGGCGCGGGCGGGGCGGCCCGCCGGCGGCGTCCGGACGGGGCGTGGCCCGGCATCGCCCCCCCCCGGTCTCCACTCTCCCCTCCCAGGCCCCCGGCCCGATCCCCGGCCCGATCCTTGGTCCCCGGTCCCGGCCCCGGCCCTGGCCCCCCGGCCCTGGCCCCCCGGTCCCGGCCCCCCGGTCCCGGGCCTCCAG
>DDTN01000038.1 GCA_002344355.1 Proteobacteria bacterium UBA2363
GCGGGGCGTTTTCTTTGGGCGGCAACCAGGCTCGCCGGTCCTTCGCTGTGCATCGACACCCCGGCAAGCCCGGCCACGGCAGGCAGCAACCAGCGGGCGACCCTCATCGTCACGCCAACGCGCCAGCCCCCGCCAGGCCACGGCCATCGGCGGATGCATGCTTGGCTCAGGAAGCGGGCAGCGCCCGTTCCAGGATGGCCTGCAGCGGCGTCGAGGCCGGCAACTGGCCATGACAGCCGCCGGGGCCGGCGAGACGAGCGGCCACGAACGCGCTGGCCACCTCCGCCGGCGCCTGCGCGTACAGAAGGCCGGCCTGGAGCAGTTGCGCCAGGGTCGCCGTCAGGACGCGCGCCGAAGCTTCCAGGCGATCGCCCGCCGCCGACTGCAGGAGCGACCGGCACGCCTGCAGGCGCTCCCTGGCCACCGGGAACTCGGCCGCCAGGGGCGCCAGGACCCCCTCCACGACGGCCAGGGCGGCCGGATCGCGCAGTGCCCGGAGCAGGTCCAGGCACTGGATGTTGCCGCACCCCTCCCAGATCGAGTTGAGCGGCGCCTCGCGGTAGAGCCGCGCCATCGGTCCTTCCTCGACATAGCCGATGCCGCCCAGGCACTCCAGCGCCTCGTTGACCAGCATCGGCGCCCGCTTGCAGATCCAGAACTTGCCGATCGGCGTCAGTAACCGCGCCAGGGCCGCCTCGGCGGGATCGACGGCTGCGGCGTCGATGGCGGCAGCGCAGCGCAGTGACAGGCGCATCGCCGCTTCCGATTCCAGCGCCAGGTCGGCCAGCACCGCCGCCATCAGCGGTTGCCGGATGAGCAGCCGCCCGAAGGCCTGCCTGTTCCGGGTGTGGTGCAGTGCCTGGAACAGCGCCTGGCGCATCAGGGCGGCCGATCCCACCATGCAGTCCAGGCGGGTCAGCGCCACCATCTGCAGGATGGTCGCGATCCCGCGGCCTTCCTCGCCGATCCGCCAGGCCAATGCCTGCTCGAATTCGGCCTCGGACGAGGCATTGGCATGGTTGCCGAGTTTGTCCTTTAGGCGCATCAGGCGCAGGCCGTTGCGCTCGCTCGCGTCCCGCCAGCGGGGCAGAAGGAAGCAGCTCAGCCCGCCATCGGCCTGGGCCAGGACGATGAAGGCGTCCGACATCGGCGCCGAGAAGAACCATTTGTGGCCGGTGAGCAGGTAGCTGCCGTCGGCCTGCCGCTCCGCGCGCGTGGCGTTGCTGCGTACGTCCGAGCCGCCCTGCTTCTCGGTCATGCCCATGCCGATCAGCAGCCCCTGCTTGTCACCATGGTGTGCGTCCGTCGGGTCGTAGGTGGCCGACAGCGCTCCGCGCAGCCAGTCCTCGCCCATCGCGCCGGCCTGGCGAAGCACCGGGATGGCGGCGTAGGTCATGGTCAGCGGGCAGTTGCTGCCCGGTTCCGCCTGGTGGTGCAGGTACTCCATCGCCGCCCGCGCCACATGCGCCCCAGCGCGGCCGTTCCGCCAGGGCGCGCAGTGCAGGCCATGACCGACCGCGATCGACATGACCTCGTGGTAGGCGCGGTCGTACTCGACGAAATCGATCCGGTGTCCGTAGCGGTCGTGGCTGTGCAGCCGGGGCCGGTTGCGGGCGGCCACTTCGCCCAGCGCCATCAGTTCGCCGCCGGCCAGGGCGCCGTAGGCATCCAGATCCGGTTCCGCCCAGGCCGCGCCATGGGCGGCCACCGCCTGGGCGAGTGGCCGGTCGGCGCGATAGAGGTTCAACGCCGGGAACGGGGGCGGCTGGTTGGTCACCTGATGGCTTGCCGCCACCGGCCCGTCCTCAGGGCACGCCGCGCAGGTTGCGCTCGAACAGCTTCAGCACCCGGCGGTACTGGTCCAGCCAGCTTTCCGGATGGACGTAGCCGTGCCGCTCCAGCGGGTAACTGGCCAGCTCCCAGTCCTCCTTGCGCAGTTCGATCAGCCGCTGCGCCAGCATCACCGCATCCTGGTAGAAGACGTTGTCGTCCATCATGCCGTGCGCTATCAGCAGGTGGCCGCGCAGGTTCTCCGCGTATTCGATGGGCGAGCTGATCCGGTGCGCTTCCGGATCGACGTCCGGGGTGTTCAGGATGTTGGCGGTGTAGCCGTGGTTGTAGTGGCGCCAGTCGGTGACCGGGCGCAGCGCGGCGCCGGCATGGAACCGGTCGGGCTCGCGGAACAGGGCCATCAGCGCCATGAAGCCGCCGTACGAGCCGCCGTACACGCCGACCCGATCCGGATCGCCCTGGTGGTGCTCGACCAGCCAGTCGAGGCCGTCGACCAGGTCCTCGAGCTCCGGATGGCCCATGCGCCGGTAGATCGCGGTGCGCCAGTCCCGGCCGTATCCGGCTGAGGCACGGAAGTCCATGTCGAGCACGATGTAGCCGCGTTCCACCAGCAGGTGGTGGAACATCTGCTCGCGGTAATACTGCGGGAACCGGTGATGGCTGTTCTGCAGGTAGCCGGCGCCGTGCACGAACAGCACGATCGGGTAGCGCCGGCCCGGCTCCATCCGGGCCGGCCGGTACAGCTTCGACCAGACCGGTTCCGCCTGGTGGCTGGACGGCACGCCGACCACTTCCATGGCCGGCCATTCGATCGCCCGGTAGGTATCGGTACGGGTGTCGGTCAGCGTGCGCAGGGCGCGGTCGCCCAGATCCAGCACCGCGAGCTGGGTCGGCACGTGGGTAGACGAATGGAGGACCAGCGCCCGCCGCTGATCGGGCGAGATCACGAAGCGTTCGACGCCCCGCAGTTCGGTCAACCGGCGCGGGGTGCCGCCGGCGACCGGGACTTCGTAGAGGTCGAACGCGGTCGGGTGCTCGACATTGCCGACGAACAGCAGGCGCCGGCCGTCGGCGAGCAGCTGCGGCGACTGCGCCTCGAACCGGCCCCGGGTCAGCGCCCGCGCGCTCTCCGAGCCCGCCGCGGTCACGTAGAGGTGGCCGTGACCGCTGCGCTCGCTCTGGAACCACAGCTCGCGGCTGTCCGGCAGCCAGCCGAACTCGTTGAAGGTCCATCCGATCCAGGCTTCGTCGGTGAGCCTGTCCACGACCGAGAACGCGGCGCCGTCGCGTTGCGGCGCCAGGGTCAGCAGCCAGCGGTCCTTGTTGTCGATGGCGCGCAGCATGATCGCCAGCCGGCCGCCATCCGGGCTCCAGCGTGCGGCCAGCATCGCCACGCCCCGCTGCTCGGGTGCCTTGGCCGCGCCCGGACTGGCCGCGCGCAGTTCGGCGAGCGGATCCTCGGTGATGCCCGGCAGGCCGGCCAGCTCGAGCGGGTGGCGCGCCCGGGCGCCGAGGTCCAGCAGCTCGATCTGGACGGGCTGCGGCGAGTTGCGGCCCACCCGCGTCCGCACGTCCTCGATCTCGGTGTAACCCGACTCGGTGACGTACAGGGGCATCTTGCCGCGCTCGCCGCCCTCGGCGGCCTCGGGGGCGGTCGCGATCAGCAGCCAGCGGCCATCGGGCGACGGCTCGCTGGCCAGCAGCCGGCGACCCTTGCCCAGGTACCACGGTGCCGGCGCCCGGGTGCCGTCGACGGTGCGCAGGCGCATGTCTTCCTCGCGTTCGGCCTCGCGCTCCGCGCGCTGCCGGGCCAGGGTCTCGAACAGGCGCAACTGCGTCTGACGCAGGGCGTCGTCCCTGCCGGTCGAGCCGGGTTCGTCCTCCATGCGCAGGTCGGCCAGGGCCTGGCCCGGCCCGCCGCGGGGATCCAGCAGCAGCCAGCGCTCGCCCGAGCGCGCCAGCACGCGGCCATCGAGCATGAAGCGCGGATCCGCCAGGCCATCGACGCCACGGCTCAGCTGGACCAGGCGGCCACTGCGCAGCTCGCGCAGGAACAGGTCGCCCTGGCGCAGGAACAGCGCCCTGCGCCGGTCGCGGTCGAAGACCGGCGACGGACCATCGAGGGACGCCAGGCGGTCGTCGCCGACCGCGCCATCGCGGCCGCTGCGCAGGTCGATCGCATGGGTGGCGCGCAAGGGGCTGCCGGGTCGCTTGATCCGGTACAGCGCGTCGCGGCCGTCCAGGCTCCACCACGCTTCCTCCACCGGCGGCCCGATCCAGTCCGGGTGCTCCATTATCTGTTCGAGTCCGGGCAGCCCGGCGTGCGCGGGGGCGGAAGCGAGGGCGAAAAGGGCAGCCAGCAGGAGAGCGGGTCTTCGCATCGGGGTCGTGGTCCGGGTGGGATGGCCGCAGGATAGGACAAGGCAGCCGACAGGTCCGACGCGCCGCCGCATCGCCGCGCCCATCGGCCGCGGGCGACGGAGCCGCGGCCTGCTGCAGCGCTGCTGCTGGCTGGTTCGATTCCGGCCGAGAGGTTCGGGCCAATCCCGGCTAGACTGCGCGCCATGGTCGTTCCTGCCGTTCCGGACCGGGTGCCCCGAGCCATCGCGTTGTTCGGTGTCCTGGCCGGCGCCACGGTCGCAGTGTCGTTGCCCTACCTGCTCGAACCGCCGCTGGCGTTCATCCTGGCCTTCGCCTGCTGGGCCGCGGCGCTCGCGATCCTGCCGGCGGTGTCGGTCCCGCCCGTGCGGATCGCCAGCGCAGCCCGCCTGATGCTTGCCCATGCCGGCCTGCTGGCGGCCCTGCTGGCCCCCGCCCTGTGGTGGTGGTCGAATGCGGCCTCCCTGTCCGCCGCCCTGGCCATCGCCCTGGCACTGACGCTGGCCGTCGTGCTGGTGCTGCCGTCATGGCCCGCCCTCGCCCTGCTGCGGGCCGGTGCCATCGAGGGCATCGACGCGCGCACGGCGCTGGCCCGGGCGAGAGCGATGACCGCCCACGACGAAGCCATGGTCTGGCGGGGCCTGCCGCCGATGATGCTCCAGGTGCTGGCCCTGGCGGCGCCCGTGCTGCTGGCCTCGGCGTCGGCGAGGGCCGCGGGTTGGCCGGTGCCGCTGGCGGTCGCCGGCGCGGGCCTGGTGCTGGCGCTCGCGGCCCAGCGCCTGCAGGTCGGCAAGCTTCCGTCGGCGCAGCCGGAGACGCGCGGCGATCCCGCACCGGCGCCGCCGGTGCCCGCGGATGCCGGCGAGCGCACCTGGCTGCTGCGCCAGGTCCTGCGCGCCGGCGACGTCGACCACGCGCTGACCCTGCTGGCCGCAGGAGTCGACGTGCTTGCGCCGGCCTGGCCGGACGAGCCCGACCAGCGTTGCGCCCTGATCGTCGCGGCCGGCATGAACGACTCGCGTCCCTTGCGTGCGATGCTGGCCGCCGGCATCGATGTCAATCATCCGGCCCAGGGCCTGACGCCGCTGCTGGCGGCGACCAGGGGCAGCTACTACGGGCGTCCGGAAACCGTGCTGGCGCTGGTCGCCAACGGCGCCGACCCGACGGCCCGCTGCCCGGAAGGACGAACGCCGCTGCACCATGCCGCGCTGAGCGTCGATCCGGCTGTCGCCGCCACCCTGCTCGATGCCGGCGCCGCGCTCGACGCGATCGACGGGGAAGGGCACACCCCGCTGTCCCTGGCCTGCTCGGTGGGCAACGCCGCGGTCGTCCGGCTGTGCCTGGAGCGCCATGCGGCCCTGGCGCCGGCGGGGGCGATGCCGGCGTTGGCGGCGGCCGCGCAGGCGCGCGACGGCGATCCCCGGATCCTGGGCTGGCTGCTGCAGGCGAAGGCACCGCTCGCCGCCACCGATGGCGAGGGCTGGACCGCCCTGCACCACGCCGCCGCTGCCGGCAACCGCCTCGCCGCCGAGCGGCTGGTCGACGCCGGCGCCAACGTCGGTGCCCGCGACCATCGCGGCCGGACCCCGCTGCACCTGGCATGGCTGGCCGCAGACGCCGAACCGGCCCTGTGCGAGCACCTGTTGCGGGCCGGCGCCGATGCCGACGTCGCCGACCACGAAGGGACCACGCCGCGTGCCCTGCAGGCGGCCCGGTCGCCCCAGCCGACCTTGCCGCTGGCCGTCGGCGCGACCGCCAGCAGCGCCGAGCAGGGCGAGGCGCTGCTGGCCGCCGGCCAGGCGACGGCGCTGGCCGAGTGGCTGTCGGGTGCCGGCGAAGCCGAGCGCGCCCATCTGGCGCTGGCCGCCGCCCGGCTCGGCGCCCGCCGGGCCCTGGCCGACGCCCTCGCCCGTCCCCTGCCGGCGGATGCCGTCGCCGCCAGCGGCCAGCCGCTGCTGGCGGCGGCCCTGGCCGATCCCGAGCCGTCCATCCAGTTGCTGCACGCCCTGCCGTCGGCCGGCGTGAGCGTCGCCGGGGGCGCGTGGCTGGCGCGGCTGCTGGCCGCTGGCGCCAGCCGTGCCGATCGGCTGGAGCCGGTGGCCCTGGCCTGGCTGGACGCCGGCGCCGACCCGTTCGCGTCCTTCGAAGGCGCATCGCCGCTCCTGCTCGCCAGCGCTGCCGGCTGCGAGCGCCTGCTGGCGCGACTGCTGGAGCGGGGTTGCGATCCGCGCCAGGCCGACCGCGCCGGCCTTACGCCGCTGCACCATGCGCTGCGCCACCATGACGAGCTGGCGCTGCGGCTGGTCTGCCCGCTGCTGGCCGCCGGCGCCGATCCCGAACAACCCGACTGCGCCGGGGAGACCGCGTTGGCGCAGGCACAGGCCGACGGCCGGGCGGCACTGCTGCCCTGGCTGCGCTGGACCGACTGGACGCTGCCGGGGCGCCGGATTTCCGGACACGATCTGGTGGCGGCTGCCGGTGCCGGCGACCTCGCTGCGGTGCGTCGCCTGCGTGGCCTCGGCCTGCCGGTCGACGGCCGCGACCGGCAGGGCTGCACGGCGCTGATCCGGGCCGCCGGCGGCGGGCATCTCGAGGTGGTCGAGGCGCTGCTGGGTGCCGGCGCCGACCCTGCGGCGTGCTCGCACTCGGGCATGACGGCGCTGAGTGCGGCGGTGGTTGCCGGTCACGACGCCGTGGTGTCGCGGCTGCTGGCGGCCGGCGTCGACGTCGAGCAGCGGCTGGCCGGCGACGCCACCGCCCTGGTGATCGCCGCCGCCTGTGGCGCGGTCGCCAGCGTCCGCGCCCTGCTTGCCGCGGGCGCCTCGGTGATCGCCCGCGACGGCAGCGGCAATGCGCCCCTGCATGCCGCGGCGGGCTTCGCGTTCGGCAGCCGCGATCCGGCCCGGGTGCGGGCGCTGCTGCTCGATCTGCTGGCCGCCGGCGCCACGGTCGACGCCAGCAACCATGCCGGCCTTACGCCGCTGCACGTCGCCTGCGGCGCCGCCGCGGCGGCGCCGCCCGACAGCGTCGGCGTCGAGGCGGCGCTGGACGTGCTGCTGTCGCGCTCTTCCGCGCACGCCATGGTCGACCGCAAGGGGTGCCTGCCCCTGCACTATGCGGCCGCGAACGGGCTGGCCGGCAGCGTGCGCCGCCTGGTCGCGCGCGGTGCCGATGCCGGGCAGCGCGACCATGGCGGCTGGAGCGCCCTCGACTACGCGGCCCGCTACGGCCACGGCGACCTGCTGAGCGATCTGCAGGCGGCCTCAGGAACCCGCGCCGTCGCGCCGGCGGTGCCGCTGCGTCCGGCCTGACTCCCCGCGTCTGGCCGCGTCGTCACGCCGGTCTCGCCACCCTTGCCGGGGTCTGGCGGCGCTCCCGGCGGCTGCCGGATTCCCTGGCTCAGTCCTCGCCACCGCGATGCGCAGGGACGCCCGCGGCGTCCGAGGCCAGCGACGCCCCGTCGGCCGACCCTGCCTGCCCGCAGGCACGGTCCAGGAGCGGGCCGGCCAGCGCAAGCACCGCGACCGCCAGCACCGCCAGCGCCGCGACCGGCGCGCGCCAGCCGGGCAGCAGCTCGCCGATCGGGCCGCCGGCCCGCGATGCCGGAGCGTGCCGTCGAAGCCTCGCCAGCAGGTGCCCCGCGAACACGCACAGCACCGGCAGCATCGGCACCAGGAACCGGGTCTTGACGTGCAGGCCGCCGAACAGCGCGAGCTGGTAGCCGAGGAAGGCCAGCAGCAACCAGCTCCAGGGCTTTCGCCAGTCGCGCCAGGCGACCAGGCCGACGGCGGCGAGCGCCAGCAGGGCCAGGTGCCAGCCGCGGGCGAGATGGTCCACGGCGGCGACCAGCCAGGGGGTGCGCAGGCTGTACAGGCCGATATGGCCGCGACAGGCCGGCCCGGGCAACTGCGCCGACAGGGTGGTGCGGGCGTCGAACAGGCGGAAGTACTGGCGGCCGGCCTGGCGCGCCACGGTCGCCGCCAGGCCCTGCGCGCGGACGATGTCGAGGGCCTGCCCGCGCGCGAACCGCGCCCGTCCCGCGGCATCGTCGGCACTGGCCAGGTAGTCGGCCATGCGCTGCCCGGTCTCGTCGAAGAGATAGTCGCTGCGCCAGCGGTCGCCCAGGCCCACCCACAGGTTGAACCAGGACGAGTCGGCGATGGTCGCCCGGCCGGTCTCCTGCCAGCCGCGGTGCAGCACCGGCCCGGTCGCCAGCAGCGCTCCCAGGCCGAAGGCCGCCAGCGCGGCCAGGCTGCGCCGCGCGGCGCCGCGTTGCCACAGCGCCGGCAGCAGCAGCGGCCAGAAGCCCGCCAGCAGGCTCTTGGCGAGCAGGCACAGGCCCAGCGTGGCGCCGGCAAGGCCGGCCAGCGCGGTGGCGCCGCCGGCACCGGCGACCCGGCGCCGGCGCACCAGCAGCCAGGCCAGCAGCAGGCACAGGAACAGGTGCAAGGTTTCCGGCCACAGCCAGGTCGCGAAGGCGATCGTCAGCGGGTTCACCGCCAGCGCGATGCCGGCCCAGTCGGCCGCCGCGGAATCGCCGGTCAGGGCCAGGCAGCAGCGCTGCAGCAGCAGGCCGGACAGCGCCAGCAGCAGCAACTGCGCCAGTTGCACGGCCAGGATATGGGGGCCGGCGACGGCATACACCGCCGCCATGAACAGCCCCTGCAGCGGCGGCCAGAGCAGGCGCGGATCGAACCAGTCGCCGCCGGCCAGCACCGACAGCGCCATCGGCTGGTAGACGGAAGCCTCGTCGCCGGCGAGCTGTTTGGCCTGCGGGAACCAGTACAGGGCCAGCAGTCCGACCGCGAGCAGCAGCCAGACGGCGACCGCCGCGGTCAGGCGGCGGCGACGGGCAGGCGGAAACGCGGCGGCATCGGGGTCGGACATGGAGGCGGGGCGGGGAGCGGCACCGGGATCCTAGCCCGAACCCGCGGGGGCGGCCGGAACCGGGGACGTGGCGGTCGCCCACCGGATCCCTCGGGGGGGGCGTCGCCACCCGGGGCAGGCCGGACGTCCTGACGCCCGCCGAGCCCTGCCGGAGCCGGCCGGGGCGGTGCGCGGGAGGATGCCGGCCGCACGGCGCGCCGCCGGCATCGAGGGCGGTCGCCCGCGCGGCACCGGCCGCCCGGGCGTCGCGGTCAGCGCTTCATGCTGGCGAAGAACTCGTCGTTGCTCTTGGTGGTCTTCATCTTGTCGAGCATGAACTCCATGGCCGAGATGTCGTCCATGGGGTGGACCAGCTTGCGCAGGATCCAGATCTTCTGGAGCAGGTCCGGCTCGATCAGCAGGTCCTCGCGGCGCGTGCCCGAGCGGTTGATGTCGATCGCCGGGTAGACGCGCTTCTCGGCGATCCGGCGGTTCAGGTGCACCTCCATGTTGCCGGTGCCCTTGAACTCCTCGTAGATCACCTCGTCCATCTTCGACCCGGTGTCGACCAGGGTGGTGGCGATGATGGTCAGCGAGCCGCCTTCCTCGACGTTGCGCGCGGCGCCGAAGAAGCGCTTCGGCCGCTGCAGGGCGTTGGCGTCGACGCCGCCGGTCAGGACCTTGCCCGAGCTCGGCACCACGGTGTTGTAGGCGCGCGCCAGGCGGGTGATGGAATCGAGCAGGATCACCACGTCCTTCTTGTGCTCGACCAGGCGCTTGGCGCGCTCGATCACCATCTCGGCGACCTGCACGTGGCGCGCCGCCGGCTCGTCGAAGGTCGAGGAGATCACCTCGGCGCGCACGGTGCGCTGCATCTCGGTGACTTCCTCGGGCCGCTCGTCGATCAGCAGCACCATCATGTGGACGTCGGGATGGTTGGTGGTGATCGCGGTGGCGACCTGCTGCATCAGCATGGTCTTGCCGGCCTTGGGCGGCGACACGATCAGGCCGCGCTGGCCCTTGCCGATCGGCGCGAACAGGTCGAGCACGCGGCCGGTGATGTCCTCGGTCGAGCCGTTGCCGCGCTCGAGCACGAAGCGCTGGCGCGGGAACAGCGGCGTCAGGTTCTCGAACAGGACCTTGTTCTTGCTGGCCTCCGGCGGCTCGTCGTTGATGTCGTCGACCTTGAGCAGCGCGAAGTAGCGCTCGCCTTCCTTCGGGCTGCGCACCTTGCCGCGGATGTAGTCGCCGGTGCGCAGGTTGAAGCGCCGGATCTGGCTGGGCGACACGTAGACGTCGTCCGGCCCGGCCAGGTAGCTGGCCTCGGCGCCGCGCAGGAAGCCGAAGCCGTCCGGGAGGATCTCCAGCACGCCTTCGGCGTCGATGCCCTCGCCGCTCTTGGCGAGCTGCTTGAGCAGGGCGAAGATGACATCGTTCTTGCGGGCGCGGGCGACGCCCTCGATGCCCAGTTCCTCGGCCCACGCAACCAGCTCGGCCGGGGGTTTCCGTTTCAGTTCGGTCAGGTTCATGGCAACACTCGACGCGCCGGAGCGGCGCGGATTGATCGATTCGGGGGAGCCCGTGCGGGAACGCGCGGGAAGTGTTGAATCGGGGAAGGCGACGGCCCGTGGGGCGGTCGACGGCGCCTAACTTAGCGGCGTGGCGCGGCGCTGTCCAGCCCGGCGCCTGCCCGGGGTTCAGGCCGGCCCGGGCGCGCGACGGCGCCGGGGCCGGCGGCGCGGCTCAGGCGATCGCCTTGTCCACGAACTGCCGCAGGGCGGTGCGGGCGTTGCCGGACAGGCCGATCTGGGTGGCGTGCGGCTTGCCGTCGCGGAACACGATCAGGGTCGGGATGCTGCGCACGTTGTAGCTCACCGCCAGGCGCTGGGCCTGGTCGACGTTCAGCTTGGCGACCTTGAGGCGGCCGGCGTATTCGTCGGCCAGCTCGTCCAGCAGCGGGGCGATCGCCTTGCAGGGCCCGCACCACTCGGCCCAGAAATCGACCAGGACCGGCTCGCCGGCCTCCAGCACCTGGGCCTGGAAGTCGGTCTCGCCGACGTGGACGATGTGCTCGCTCATGACGTCTCCTTGCCGTGCAACCGCACGGCAAGGCACGGTTTGCGTTAACATTTGCGGGATCGGCGCGCCATCCAGGCGGGCCCCTGCGGTCTCCGGCATTGTGGGACCGCCCTCCCGGCAATTCAAGAATGCCACCCACCATGCGGCGCGCGGTGCGCGCCGGAGACCCCCATGCAGCAACCCCTGACCGACGTCTTCTTCTCCAGCTTCGACCTCCATCCCGACCTGCTCTCCGGCCTCGAGGCCACCGGCTTCACGCGCTGCACGCCGATCCAGGCGCTGACGCTGCCCGAGGCGCTCCAGGGCGTCGACGTCGCCGGCCAGGCCCAGACCGGCACCGGCAAAACCGGCGCCTTCCTGGTCGCCGCCTTCCAGCGACTGCTGACCCGCGACGCGCTGCCCGAGCGCCGCACCGGCGATCCCCGCGTGCTGATCGTCGCGCCGACCCGCGAGCTGGCCATCCAGATCCACAAGGACGCCATGGCGATCGGCCGCAACACCGGCCTGCGCATGGCGCTGGCCTACGGCGGCACCGACTACGACAAGCAGCGCCAGGCGCTGCAGGACGGCATCGACGTGCTGATCGCGACGCCCGGCCGCCTGATCGACTACTACAAGCAGGGCGCGGTCGATTTCCGCGGCGTCGAGGTGGTGGTGATCGACGAGGCCGACCGCATGTTCGACCTCGGCTTCATCAAGGACATCCGCTACGTGCTGCGCCGGCTGCCGGCCAGCGACCGCCGCCAGGGACTGCTGTACTCGGCGACCCTCAGCCACCGGGTCCGCGAGCTCGCCTACGAGCACATGAACAACCCGGTCGAGCTCAAGGTCGAGACCGACAACGTCACCGCCGACCGCGTCAAGCAGGTCGTCTACTTCCCGGCCGCCGACGAGAAGAAGCCGCTGCTGCTGAACCTGATGAAGCACCTGGCGGTCGAGCGCACCATCGTGTTCGTCAACACCCGGCACTGGGTCGAGCGCGTCACCGAGTGGCTGAAGCGCTACGGCTGGCGGGTCGGCGCGCTGTCCGGCGACGTCCCGCAGAAGAAGCGGGAGAGCCTGCTGCGCCGCTTCCAGGCCGGCGAGGTCGACGTCCTGGTGGCCACCGACGTCGCCGCCCGCGGCCTGCACATCCCTGCGGTCAGCCACGTCATCAACTACGACCTGCCGCAGGACGCCGAGGACTACGTGCACCGGATCGGCCGCACCGCCCGGCTCGGCGCCGAGGGCGACGCGATCAGTTTCGCCTGCGAGACCTACGCGGTCAGCCTGCCCGACATCGAGGCCTACATCGGCCAGTCGATCCCGCGCGGCCAGATCGACCCCGCCTGGCTGGTGATGCCGGCGGCACCGCCGCGCAGCAGCCTGGCCGGCGACGCCGACGGGGACGAGAGCGGCGACGACGCCGGTTCCGCCGCCCATGACCGGCCGCCGCGACGCGAGCGCGACGGTCGCGGCGGCGGTGGTCGCGGCGGGCGGCCGGGCGAAGGCCGCAGCCGCGAGGGACGCGGCGCGCCGCGTTCCGGGGGCGGCCGCGGCGAGCGCCGTCCGCGCACTGATGCCGCGCCGCCGGCCGATGCCGCGGTGGTCGCGGCAGCGGTCCCGACGGCGATGCCGGAGGCCGTCCCTGCCGCCGCCGGACGCGCGGAGGGCGGCACCGGCAAGCGGCGGCGGCGCGGTGGCCGGAACCGGCGCAAGCCGGCCGAGGTCGCCGGGACCGCGACCGAGGCCGGGTCGGCAGCGCCGGCACCTGCCGCACGCGGCCGCCATGAGCCGCGGCCGCCGGGCAAGCGCAAGGACCATGAACAGGCGCACCGCAAGGAGTCCGGCCTGCGCAGCCTGGTCAGCCGCATCCGCAACCTGTTCCGGCGCTGAGCCGGTGCTGAGCCGGAGCTGAGCCGGTGCTGAGCCGGTGCTGAGCCGGTGCCGCCCGGCCGCCGCTGCCGGCCGGGCGGCACGGATTTGCTACGCTCCGCCCTCTCGACCGGCGGACGGCGAACGAAAGGCATGGCCAGCGTGATCGCATTCCACGGCGGACGTCATCGGCCCTGGCCGGCCCTGCTGGCGCTCGCCGGGCTGGCGCTTGCCTGCGCCTGGCTGGCGGTGCGCCTGCTGGCGACCGCGCTGTCCTGGCCCGCCGCGGGCGAACAGGCCCGCACCACCGACCCGGCCAGCGCCCCCGACCTGGTGGCGCCGGCGGAATCGCTGTCGGGCTGGCACCTGTTCGGCAGCGCGTTCGGGGACGGCGATCCCCTGCGCCGCGCCGCCAGCGCCCCGGAGACCGACCAGGCCCTGGTCCTGGTCGGCGTGCTCGCCGAACTCGACCCGGCCGCCGGCGTCGCCCTGATCGCCGATGCCTCCGGGGGGCAGGGGGCCTACCGGGTCGGCACCGCACTGCCGGGCGGCAGCCGCCTGCGTGCGGTGCTGCCCGACCGCGTCCTGATCGAACGCAACGGCGTCGAGGAGGCACTGAGCCTGCTGCGGCCGCAGGGGGGCGGTCCGGTCCCGGCACCGGTGCCGGACGGCGGTGCCGGCGTCGACCGGATGCCGGCCCTGCTCGGGGTGGTCCCCCAGGCCGGGATCGCCGCCGGCGGCGAGGTCGACTGGCAGGCGGTGCAGCGGCAGATCGCCGTCGACCCGGCCGAGCTGGCGCGCCAGGTGCAGGTGCTGCCGGTGTTCGAGAACGGCCGGATCGCCGGGGTCCGCCTGTCCGGCGGCGCCGCGGCGCCGCTGGTCGAGCGCCTGGGCCTGCGCCCGGATGATATCGTCACCGCCGTCAACGGCATCGACGTGCGCGATCCGGCGCGCGCCCAGGAGATCCTGGCCAGCGTCCGCGACGCCGGCCGGGTCAGCGTCACCCTGCGCCGTGACGGCAACACGCAGACGCTCAACGTGGACCTGAAATGACCGCCGATCCCGCCTCCTTCCTGCCGGTGCGCCTGCTGGCCCTGCTGCTGGCCCTGGCCGCCGCCGTCGGCCACGCCCAGTCGCCGCCGCCGGTCGAGTCCGGCACGCCGCAGACGCTCAACCTGCGCAACGCCGACATCAACGTGCTGATCGCCACGGTCGCCGAGATCACCGGACGCAACTTCATCGTCGACCCGCGCGTCGAGGGCAAGGTCACGGTGATCACCAGCGAGCCGATGACGCCGGCCGAGGTCTACGACACCTTCCTGTCGGTGCTGCGCATCAACGGCTTCGCGGCGGTGCCCAGCGGCCGCCTGGTGCGGATCGTGCCCGACGCCGTGGCCCGCCAGCTCGACATCCCGGCCGAGGTTCCCGGCGCCACCGCCCCGGACGCCCTGGTGACCCGCGTCATCGCGGTCAGCAACGTATCGGCGCGGGAGCTGTCCGAGCTGCTGCGGCCGCTGCTGCCGCAGGCCGCGCAGGTCGCCGTGCACGAGGGCAGCAACGCCATCGTCGTGGTCGACCGCGCCGGCAACGTCGACCGCATCGAGCGCCTGGTGCGGCGCATCGACACCGCCGGCGGCGAGGACGTCGAGGTGATCCCGCTGCGCCACGCCAACGCCGCCGAACTGGCGCGCACCCTCGGCGGCGTCGGCGGCGAGGCCGGCCCGCGCCTGGTCGCCGACGTGCGCAGCAACTCGCTGCTGCTGACCGGCGACAGACGCGGCCGCCTGCGCCTGCGCACCCTGGTCGCGCACCTGGACACGCCGCTGGAATCGGGCGAGACCACCCAGGTCGTCTACCTGCGCTACGCCGCCGCCCGCGACCTGGTGCCGGTCATGGAGGCCCTGGCGCGTTCGCTGGAGGGCGCGCCCGGCGGCGAGGGCGAGGGCGCGCGCACCGCCACCGCGATCCAGGCCCACGAGCCGACCAACGCCCTGGTGATCTCCGCGCCGGGCGCGATCATGGAGTCGCTGCGCGGGGTGATCCGCCAGCTCGACATCCGCCGCGCCCAGGTGCTGATCGAGGCGGTGATCGCCGAGGTCGCCGAGGAGCGCGCCCGCGAGTTCGGCATCCAGTGGCAGACCTTCGCCGAGGACAACGGCCAGCTCGGCCGCGGCATCTTCGGCGGCACCAACTTCACCGGGCCGGGCGGCGGCAACATCCTGGATCCGACCCTGGGTGGCCCCGGGGCGCTGGGCAGCCTGCCGGGCGGGCTCAACCTGGGCTGGCTGGACGGCATCCTCAGCATTCCCGGCGACGACGGCGAGCCGATCCAGATCCTCAACATCGGGGCCCTTCTGCGCGCGCTCAATTCGCAGACCGGCACCAACATCCTGTCGACGCCGACCATCGTCACCCTGGACAACCAGGAGGCCCTGATCGAGGTCGGCCAGGAGGTGCCCTTCATCCAGGGCGAGTTCACCACGCCGGTCACCGGCGGCGGCAGCGGCGGCAACAACGCCCTGGTCAACCCGTTCCGCACCATCGAGCGCAAGAGCATCGGCCTGAAGCTCAAGGTGACGCCGCAGATCAACGAGGGCGACGCCGTGGTGCTGGCGCTCGAACAGGAGATCTCGAGCCTGGCGCCGCCGCTGGCCGGCGCCGCCGACCTGATCACCAACCAGCGCATCCTGCGCACCTCGGTGCTGGTCGGCGACGGCCAGATGCTGGTGCTGGGCGGCCTGGTCACCGAGGACCAGAACGAGCGCGAGAACAAGGTGCCCGGGCTGGGCAACATCCCGGTGCTGGGCAATCTGTTCAAGTACCGCAGCTCGGCGCGCATCCGCCGCAACCTGATGATCTTCCTGCGCCCGGTGATCCTGCGCGACGCCGCCACCGAGGCGGCGGTCTCCGGCGCCAAGTACAACCAGGTGCGCGGCGAGCAGCAGCGCATGATCGACCAGGGCCGCGGCCTGCTGCGGCCCGAGGAGAAGCCGCTGCTGCCCGAACTCGAGGCGCTGCCGGCGCCGGGCGTCGCCGAGCCGCTGCCGACCGAGCCGCCGCCGCCCGAGCGCAGGTCGCGCCGTGGCCGCCGCTGAAGCCGCCACGGCGGTGCGCCCGCCGTACGCCTTCGCGCGCCGCCACGGCGTCGTCGTGGTGGCGGTGGAGGCCGGCCGGCTGCAGGTGATGCATCGCCCCGGTGTCGCCCTGCCGGTGCTCGCCGAGCTGCAGCGCGCCGCCGGCCTGCCGCTGGCCCTGCTGCCCTGCGACGAGGCCGCCTTCGAGCGCCAGTTGCGGCAGGTCTATGCCGGCGGCGACGCCGGCCAGGAGGCCGCCGCCATGGCCGGCGAGGACGCCTCCCTGGCGACCCTGGCCGAGGGCCTGCCCGAGCCCGAGGACCTGATGGAGAGCGCCGACGAGGCGCCGGTGATCCGCCTGCTCAACGCCCTGCTCACCCAGGCGGTGAAGGAGAACGCCTCGGACATCCACGTCGAGCCGTTCGAGCAGCGCGTCGCCGTGCGCCTGCGCGTCGACGGCGTGCTGCGCGAGGTGCTGACCCTGGCGCGCGGCTGGGCGCCGGCGCTGGCCTCCCGCGTCAAGGTCATGGCGCGCCTGGACATCGCCGAGAAGCGCCTGCCGCAGGACGGCCGCATCGCCCTGCGCGTCGCCGGCCGGCCGGTCGACGTGCGCGTCTCGACCCTGCCCTCGGGCCATGGCGAACGCGTGGTCCTGCGCCTGCTCGACAAGCAGGCCGGGCGCCTCGACCTCGGCCAGCTCGGCATGGTCGACGGCGTGCGCGAGGCCCTCGACGCCCTGATCCACCGCCCGCACGGCATCGCCCTGGTGACCGGCCCGACCGGCTCGGGCAAGACCACGACCCTGTACGCGGCGCTGGAGCGCCTCAACGACGCGACCCGCAACATCCTCACCGTCGAGGATCCCATCGAGTACGACCTCGAGGGCATCGGCCAGACCCAGGTCAACACCCGCATCGACATGAGCTTCGCGCGCGGCCTGCGCGCCATCCTGCGCCAGGACCCGGACGTGGTGATGGTCGGCGAGATCCGCGACCTGGAGACCGCGCAGATCGCCGTGCAGGCCTCGCTGACCGGCCACCTGGTGCTGTCGACCCTGCACACCAACACCGCGATCGGCGCGGTCACCCGGCTGCGCGACATGGGCGTCGAACCCTTCCTGCTGGCCTCCAGCCTGCTCGGCGTGCTGGCGCAGCGCCTGGTGCGCGTGCTCGATCCCGCCCAGCGGGAGGCCTATGCGGCCGGCACCGCCGATTTCGCGGCCTTCGGGCTGGCGCCGGTATCGCCGCCACCGACCCTGTACCGTCCGCGCGCCGGCAGCGCCGGCTACCGCGGCCGCACCGGCATCCACGAGCTGGTGGTGGTCGACGAGGCGATGCGCGCCCTGATCCACGACAACGCCGCCGAGGCCGACCTCGAGCGCCTGGCGCGCACCCGCACGCCGGGCATCCTCGCCGATGGCTGGGCCAAGTGCGTGGCCGGCGTCACCAGCGTCGAGGAAGTGCTGCGCGTGACCCGCGATTCCTGACCCGGGTGTCCGGCCAGGGCGCGCGGCGGCCGCAACGGCGGCCTTGTCGATCAGCCGGGCGCGGCATCTCATTGCGCCGCGCGCGCGCGTCGGCCGCCTGCGGGCGGTCGCGTGCGGCGACGCGCCCGGGCCGCTTGCCCCACAATGCCGCCTCCGCCCGCGACGCGGGCGGGGCCAGCCGTCCTGCGGCGGCGGACGCCGCGGCGCGCCCTGCGAGGAAACCGGCTTGAGCACGAAGATGGACACGTCCGAGGCGGTCGTCGCGCCCGCCGCGCCGCTGGGCGCCCTGCGCAGGCTGTGGCCGCTGGTGCGGCGGCACCGCGGCCTGCTGGCCGGCTGGCTGGTGTTCCTGGCGCTGTCCTCGGCGGCGACGCTGGCGCTGCCGGTGGCGGCCCGGTACATGATCGACTACGGCTTCGGGCAGACCGATCCGCGCCTGCTCGACCTGGGTTTCCTGGGCCTGCTGGTGGTCGCCGGGGTGATGGCGCTGGCTGGCGCCGCCCGCTACTTCTGCGTCAGCCTGCTCGGCGAGCGGGTCGCCGCCGACCTGCGCACGCGCCTGTATGGCCACCTGCTGCACCTCGACCTGGGTTTCTTCGAGCGCACCCGCTCCGGCGAGCTGGTGTCGCGGCTGGCCGCCGACACCGAGCGGGTGCAGACGGTGGTCGGGTCGACCCTGTCGGTGGCGCTGCGCAGCGCGGTGATGCTGGTCGGCGCCTCCGTCGCCATGGTCGCCACCAGCCCGCGCCTGGCCGGCCTCACCGCGCTGGTGATACCGGCGGTGATCGCGCCGATGGTGGTGTTCGGGCGCCGCGTCGAACGGTTGTCGCGGGAGAGCCAGGACCGCATCGCCGACGCCACGGCGGTGGCCTCCGAATCGCTGTCGGCGATCGCCGCGGTGCAGGCCAACGGCCGCGAGGTCCGCGAGGCCGGGCGCTACCGGGGGGCGGTGGCGCGCGCCCTGGACGCGGCGCGTCGGCGGATCGGCATGACCGCCCTGCTTGCCTTCCTGGCGATCGCGCTCAGCTTCGGCGCGATCACCGTGGTGCTCTGGGCCGGCGCCCACGCCGTGCTGGACGACCGCATGGAAGCCGGGGTACTGGGGCAGTTCGTGCTCTACGCGGTGATCGCGGCCGGCTCGGTGGGCGGCCTGACCGAGGTCTGGGGGGAGGTGCTGCGTTGCGCCGGGGCCCTGGGGCGGATCGGCGAGCTGATGGATACCCGGCCGGCGATCGTCGCGCCCGCGGATCCTGCCGCGCTGCCCGCGCCGGTCCGCGGCGAGCTGCGCCTCGAGTCGGTGGAGTTCCGCTATCCGACCCGGCCCGACGCGCCTGCCCTGCACGGCTTCGACCTGGTCGTCCGTCCCGGCGAGACGGTTGCCCTGGTCGGTCCGTCCGGCGCCGGCAAGAGCACGGTGTTCGCCCTGCTGCTGCGCTTCTTCGATCCGCAGGGCGGCCGGATCACCCTGGACGGCGTCGACCTGCGCAGCCTGCCGCTGGAAGCGTTGCGCGGCGCCTTCGCCCTGGTGCCGCAGGACCCGGTGCTGTTCGCCGCCAGCGCCGCCGACAACATCGCCTTCGGTCGCCCCGACGCGACCCGCCCGGAGATCGATGCGGCGGCCCGCGCCGCCGGCGCGGACGAGTTCATCAAGGAGATGCCGGACGGCTACGACACCGACCTCGGCGAGCGCGGCGTGCGCCTGTCCGGCGGCCAGCAGCAGCGCATCGCGATCGCCCGTGCGGTGCTGCGCGAGGCGCCGCTGCTGCTGCTCGACGAGGCCACCAGCGCCCTCGACGCGCACAGCGAGGCGCTGGTGCAGCGCGCCCTGGACGGCCTGATGCGCGACCGCACCACGCTGGTGATCGCCCACCGGCTGGCGACCGTGCGCAAGGCCGACCGCATCGTCGTCCTCGACCGCGGCCGGATCGTCGCCGAGGGACGCCACGAGGCGCTGGTCGCGGCCGGCGGCCTGTACGCCGACCTCGCGCGCCTGCAGTTCCTGGACGGGTGATGGTGCCGTGGGTTCCGGTCATACTTGCCGGCAGTGCCGCCCCCCGCCGCCGATGACCCGCACGCCTCGCCATGCCGGCCTTTGAGTACCAGGCCCTGGACGCCGCCGGTCGCCGCCTCACCGGCGTCGTCGAGGCCGACAGCGCGCGCGCCGCGCGCGGCGCCCTGCGCGACCGCGGCCTGGCGCCGCTGGCGGTGGAGGCCGCCGCCCCGGGCGGTCGCGACGGCGAGCCGCTCAGCCTGCGGCGGCGCGGCCTGCCGCCCGGCCAGCTGGCCCTGCTGACCCGCGAACTCGCCACCCTGCTGTCGGCCGGCCTGCCGCTGGAGGAGGCACTCGGAGCCCTGGCCGAGCAGGCCGAGGACGCCCGCCAGGCCGCGGTGCTGGCGACCCTGCGCACGCGCGTGCGCGAAGGCGCGGCCCTGGCCACGGCGTTCGCCGAGCAGCCCGACAGCTTTCCCGAGTATTTCCGCGCCTCGGTCGCCGCCGCCGAGCGCAGCGGCCGGCTGGACCACGTTCTGGCGCGCCTGGCCGATCATGCCGAGGGCCGCGAGGCCCTGCGGCGCCGGGTCTGGATGGCCCTGCTGTACCCGCTGCTGCTGACCGCCGTCGCCCTGCTGGTGGTGGCCGGCCTGCTGCTGTACGTGGTGCCGCAGGTGATCGAGGTGTTCGACAACCTGGGTCGCGAACTGCCCTGGCTGACCCGCGCCCTGGTCGCCGCCGCCGAGGGCCTGCCCTGGGCCGGCCCCTGGCTGCTGCTGGCCGGCATCGCGCTGGCGCTGCTGCTTCGCCTGCTGCTGCGCGATCCGGCCCGGCGTGGCCGCTGGCAGCGGCTGCTGCTGCGGGTGCCGGTGCTGGGCCGGCTGCGCCTGGCGCTGGACACCGCCCGCTTCACCCGCACCCTGGGCCTGCTGGCGGGTGCCGGCGTGCCGATGCTGGAGGCGCTGGCGATGGCGACCCGGACGGTCTCGCTGGTGCCGCTGCGGCAGGCCCTGGAGCGCGCCCAGGCGCGGGTGCGCGAGGGCGCCGGTCTGGCCCCGGCGCTGGCGGAGAGCCGGCTGTTCCCGCCGGTGACCCTGCGCCTGATCGCCAGCGGCGAACGCGCCGGCCGGCTGCCGCACATGCTCGACGAGGCGGCGGCGCACGAGGCGACCCTGCTGGAGAACCGGCTGTCGACCTTCGTCGCGGTGCTCGGACCGGCGATGATCCTGCTGGTCGGCGTGCTGGTCCTGGCGATCGTCCTGGCGATCCTGCTGCCGATCTTCGAGCTCAATACGTTGGTGGCTTAGGTGCAGGGAGCAGGGAGCAGGGAGCGGGGTCAGCCGCGCCGGCGGCGCGTCGCTGTCGGGATCCGCGTCGGCAGCCCGACGTTGTGCCACTTGAAGACCGCGAGCAGGCCGAAGTACAGGAAGCCGAAGGCCAGCACCCGGTGCGGCTGCTCGACCCACAGGCCGCTGCCGGGCAGGCCGAGCTGGCCGACCACCTCGACACCGACGCCCAGGCGCGGCAGCGGCAGCAGGATGGTGGCGAAGGCGCCCAGCAGGTAGATCAGCGCCGACATGCCCCAGACCGCGGTCTGCGCCTCGCTGGCACCGCGTCCGGTGACGATCAGGCCGAACTTGCCCAGCACCAGCCAGCCGAACACCAGCACCGGCCACCACTCGCGGAAGGCCAGCATGAAGGCGCCGACGAACATCAGGTAGAAGCCGGCGAACCCGGCCAGCGCCAGGACGCGCCTGGCGCGCGGCAGCGCAGGGTTCAGCAGCAGGCCGCCCAGGAAACCGGCGGCGTGGATCAGCACGAACTCGACCAGCATGACCAGCAGGGCGTTGCGCACGCCGCTTTCGCCCAGGGCCAGGGGCGCGATCCACAGGGTCAGGAAGAGGCCGGCGGTGACCGCGTCGGGCCCGGCGGCGACCAGTCGGAGGAGAAAATGCGGGGCCGGCATCCGGCGATAGTGCCGCAAGGCCGGCCCCGGAGGGAGAATGGGGGCGCCGCGGCCGGCCGGGGGATGCCCGCCGGCCGCGTCACCTGGCCACGGTCAGTAGACGTCGTTGACCGTGTTGTTGATGTTGAACTTGCCGGTCGGCGTGATCAGGCGCGGGTCGTCGAGCACCGCCTTGAGCTTGCGGGTGCGGTCGTCGACCACGACGATCGCCGAACGCTGGTCCTTGCCGTTCCACACCGAGAACCAGACCTCGGTGCCGTCCTGGTTGTACTCGGGCTGGACGACGCGCTTGGGACCTTCGCCCAGGTTCGCCCACTCGGCGATCGGCAGGACCTCGAAGCCGGCCTCCAGATTGCCGATGTCGAACACCGCCACCGACTGCGCGATGTCTTCGTCCGGGTGCAGCGGCGTGTCGACCCACAGGTTGCGCGAGCGGGGGTGGGTCTTGACGAACAGCGAGCCGCCGCCCTGGCCCTGAATCACCTGCACGGCCTGCCAGGCATGGTCCGGATGGCCTTCGGGATCGGTGCCGACCAGCGTGATGTTGGCGTTGCCCAGGGCCGAGGTCACCCAGACCGGCCCGAACTCCGGGTGCACGAAGTTGGCGCCGCGGCCGGGATGCGGGATCTTCTCGACGTCCACCAGGGCGACCATGCGCTGTTCCTGGGAATCGACCACGGCGATCTTGTCGCTCTGGTTCGCGGCGGTCAGGAAGTAGCGCTTGGTGACGTCCCAGCCGCCGTCGTGCAGGAAGCGCGCGGCGTTCAGGGTGGTCACCTTGAGGTTCTCCAGGTCGCTGTAGTCGACCAGCAGGATCCGGCCCGTCTCCTTGACGTTGACGATGAACTCCGGATGCCGGTGGCTGGCGACGATCGCCGCGACGCGCGGCTCGGGGTGGTACTCCTGGGTGTCGACCGTGGTGCCGCGCGTCGAGACGATCACCTTCGGCTCCAGGGTCGGGCCGTCCATGATCACGTACTGCGGCGGCCAGTAGGCGCCGGCGATCGCCAGGCGGTCCTCGAAGCCCTCGTACTTGGAGGTCTCCACGGAGCGCGCCTCCAGGCCGATCTTGATCTCGGCGACGCGCTGCGGCGGATCCATCCACAGGTCGATCAGGTCCACCTTGCCGTCGCGGCCGATGGTGTAGACGTAGCGGCCGGAATGCGAGACCCGCGAGATGTGCACGGCGTAGCCGGTCTTGACGATGGTGACGATTTCCTTGGTGTCGCCGTCGATGATGGCGACCTCGCCGGAGTCGCGCAGCGTCACCGAGAAGAAATTCTCGATGTTGCGGTCGTGCTGCGGACGGGTCGGACGGTCCTCGACCGGCACCAGCAGGTTCCAGCTGTCGCGCATCTCCGCCATGCCCCATTCCGGCGGATTGGGCGGGGTGTGCTGCAGGAAGCGCGCCATCAGGTCGACCTGGTCGGCGGTCAGCTCGCCGCCGGTGCCGAAGTTGGGCATGCCGCCGGGCGAGCCGAAGTTGATCAGCGCCTTCAGGTAGTCGGTGCCGCGCGGCTGGGTCAGGTCCGGGGTCAGCGGCTTGCCGGTGGCGCCCTTGCGCAGCACGCCGTGGCAGCCGGCGCAGCGCTGGAAGAAGATGTCGCTGGCCTGGGCGAATTCGGCCTCGGTCATGTCGGGCGCGCCGGGCGTGCGCACCTGCCGGACGTCGGCGCCCGCCAGGGTGGTCGGCGCGCCCTCGTAGGCGGCCTGTGCCTGGCTGGTGCCCGGGTGCGCCTGGCCCTGCGACGTGTCGGGGCTGACCGCCAGCGCCGCGCGCTGTTCGGCGACCTCGGCCACGGTCACGGTGCCGCCGGGATTGTCCCAGCTGTTCATGACGTGGTTGACGATCGCCGCCACGTCCTCGTCGGACAGGTGGCTCATCGCCGGCATGACGTTGTCGTAGTCGACGCCGTTGACGGTGATCTTGCCGGTGAGTCCCTTGAGGATCACCTCGATCACCCCGTCGGCGCCCTGCTCCGCGATCCAGTCGGAATCGGCGAGCGGTGGGAAGGCGCCGGCCAGCCCGGTCCCCTCGGGCTGGTGGCAGGCCGCGCACTGGGCCAGGTAGGCCGCCTTGGCGGTGTCCGCCTCCGACTTGGGGGGCCGCTCGTTGACGACATCGGCCTGCGCCAGTGCCAGGCCGGAGGCCAGGCAGGACAGGAGCAGGATGGAACCTCGCAAGCGACGCATGATGGCTCTCCTCGGTAGCCTTTTCCGGCCACCATTGTCGGGTCGCCGGGACGACCCGGGCTCTGACCTGGATCAGGCCGGCCGCCGCGCCCGTCGCCTCCCGTTGCGACGGTCCCCGGTTGTCCGCCGGGCCGGGCGGGGCCGATCCGCACTTGCCGCGCCACCATACCCCGCCGCGCCGGGGGTGTCGAACCCGGCGCTGACCGAGGTCAAGAGCCGATGCGCGCGATCGCGTCAGAATGCGCGCCAGTCAAAGAGCCTGTCGCCGTCATGAGCCTGTCGCCCCTGTTCGCCCTCCTCGTCTGGCCGGCCAGCGCCGCCCAGGTGCCGCCGCTGCCAGCCGAGGCCGAGACCCTCGACACCGTCGTGGTGGTCGCCAGCCGGGCCGCCGAGCCGATCAGCCAGGTGGTCGCCAGCGTCTCCCGGGTCGAGCGCGACGACATCGAGCGGCAACTGGTCCAGGACCTCGACGGCCTGGTCCGGTACACGCCGGGCATCGGCGTGGTCAGCGACGCCAACCGGTTCGGCAACCGCGGTTTCTCGATCCGCGGCCTGGAGGGCAACCGGGTGCGCATCCTGGTCGACGGCGTGCCGGTCGCCGACGGCTTCGCGGTGGGCCAGTTCGCGGCGGCCGGGCGCGACCTGGTCGAGCTCGAGGCGGTTGACCGCGTCGAGGTGCAGCGCGGCCCGGCCTCGACCCTGTACGGCAGCGACGCCCTCGCCGGCGTGGTCGCCTTCCGCACCCGCGATCCCGGCGATTTCCTGGCCCGCGTCGACGGCGGTACCTACCTGGGCGGCCGGCTGGGCTGGTCGGGCGTCGACGACAGCGTGCTGGCCAGCGCCACCTGGGCGGCCATCTCAGGCGATGGCCGCTGGGAGGCCATGGCGCTGTACGGACGGCGCGAGGGCGAGGCGACAGGCAATCGCGCCTGGCGCGAGCGCGACCGGCCCAATCCGGCCGACTGGCGGCGCCAGGCGCTGCTCGCCAAGGCCGTGCATGAGGGCGACGCCGGCCGCTACACCCTGACCGTCGATGCCGGCCGCGAGGACCGCGACACCGACGTGCGCTCGCTGACCTTCGGGCCGGGCCGCTTCTCGACCACCTACCGCCTGCTGGCCGACGACGGCAACCGGCGCAGCCGGCTCAGCCTGGCCGGTGCCTGGCAGCCGGGGCTGGCCTGGCTCGACCAGCTCGAGGGACAGGTCTACGGCCAGCGCAGCCGCACCGTCCAGGACAGCCTGCAGTGGCGCCTGCCCGATGCCGCGACGCCCTTCGAGTCGCTGCGCTTCCGGCGCTTCGAGTACGACACCCGCGCCACCGGCCTCGGCCTCGTCGGCCAGGCGCGCGCCGGCGAAGGCCCCCTGTCGCACTGGCACGTGTTCGGCCTCGACGCTGTCCGGCAGCGCCACGAGGGGCTCCGCGACGGCCTGGAGACCAACCTCGCGACCGGCGCCACCAGCAACGTGGTGCTCGGCGAGCGTTTCCCGGTGCGCGACTTCCCGACCTCGACCAGCGACACCCTGGCGCTGTTCTGGCAGGACGAGATCGCCCTGGGCGGCCGCTTCGCGGTGATCCCGGGCCTGCGCGCCGAGGCCTACCGGTTGCGCGCCGATCCCGATGCCATCTTCCGCGACGACTACCCCGACCTCGAGCCGGTCGATGTCGACGAGACCCAGCTCACCCCGCGGCTGGCGATGCGCTGGTCCGCCGGCGGCGGGCACAGCCTGTTCGTGCAGTACGCGCGGGGCTTCCGGGCGGCGCCGTTCGGCGACGTCAACATCGGCCTGAGCCTGCCGACCTTCAACTACGAGGTGCGGCCGAACCCGGACCTGCGCCCGGAGCGCAGCGCCGGCGTGGAGCTGGGGTGGCGGCACGTCGGAAGGTACCTGCGCGCCAGCGTTTCGGTGTACGAGAACCGCTACCGCGACCTGATCGAGTCGCGCGCCAACCTGGGCATCGACCCGGCCACCGGCGCCCTGGTGTTCCAGTCGGTCAACCGCGACCGCGCCCGCATCCGCGGCGCCGAGGGCGAGCTGCTCTGGCGGCTAGGCGGGTTGTCGGAGCGCCTTTCCGGCTTCGAGTTGCGCGCCGCGGCGGCCTGGGCCGAGGGCGACGACACCCGGCGCGGCCAGCCGCTCAACAGCATCGAGCCCGGCCGCATCGCCACCGGCCTGCGCTGGGACCATGGCAGCGGCCTGTTCGGCGCGGAATGGGCGGTGGTCGCCAGCCAGCGCAAGCGCCGCCTCGATCCGGGCACCGGCCCGGCACCGTTCGCTCCGCCCGGCTGGGTCCGTCACGACCTGTACGCCTGGCTGCAGGCCGGCCAGCACGTCCGGCTCAACCTCGGCCTGACCAACCTGGGCGACCGCCGCTACTGGGAGTGGGGCGGCGTCCGCGGCCTGGCCGCGAACGCCCCCGACCTGGGCTTCTACACCCGCCCGGGCCGCGCCGTCTCGGCGACGCTGGCCGTGGAGTGGTGAGCGCCACGGTCGGCCGCGGCCCGCGACCGCCGCGGCAGGGACGCACCCCTGCGCGGACGTTGCCCCGCGCGCGCCGGGCAGCGGTCGCCCGCGCCTGCGCCGCCGTCGGGCGGGTTGGGGCCACCACCACGGCGTCGCCGGGCGGTTGCGACGGGCGACCTTGCGGCCGCGGGGCCTGCGCCGGGCGTCGACGAGGGGCCGCGTAGCGGCCCTCGCCGCCGGCGGCACGCTGGTCGGGCAGGTGGATCCGGTCGCGGCACGCTCGCCGCAACCGGTGGTGGGGCGGGGGAGGCGCCGCAGTGGCGCTGACCGGGACTTCAACGAGGACCGCGGCCGCCCCGCGCGCGGCGGGCGGGGCGGTGCGGGCCGGGGACGGCCCGCGGACGGGGCGCGGGGCGTGCCCGCGCCCCGGCCAGGCTCACGGCGTGACCGTGAGCTCGCCCTTCATGATCGCCCAGTGGCCCGGGAACGAGCAGAAGAACATGTAGGCGGTGCCGGCGGTCAGCCGGCTGCCCGGGAAGGTCGCCGAGATCTGCTCGCCGCCGCCGATGATCTGCGTGTAGCCGACGACGCGGGCATCGTCCTGCGGCACGTAGTGGTTGGCCGGGCCGGCCTTGACGCCGTCCTGGGCGACGCCCTGCCAGACGTCGCTGGCGGCGATCACCACGTTGTGGCCCATTGCGGTGGCCGGCAGGCGGCCGGTGTGGCGCAGGTTGATGGTGATCTCGGGACAGGACGCCGACACGGTCAGCGCCGTCTTGTCGAACTTCATGGCGTCGTCGGAATCGAGGTCGATGGTGCAGTTGTCGGCCTGGGCGACGCCCGCGGCGAGCAGCAGGGCGGCGGCGAGGGCGGCACGGTGGAGGGAGGCGGATGCCATGGTGGTCTCCTGGGTGGGATGGGGAATTCGCAACGGGGCCAGTGTCGCCGGCGCACCCGGAACCGGCACTGACCTGGGTCAGCGGCGGCGCGCCGGTGCCGTGGGCAGGCGCAGCAGGAACACGGTGACCGCGGCCGCGACCGCCAGCAGCAGCCAGCGCACCCCGGCGACCGGGACCGTCAGGGTGGCGGTCAGTCCGATGCTTGGCCACAGCAGCGCCAGCGCCACGCACTTGGCGGCCAGCGGCACGCCGCGGCCGGCCTGCCAGTCGGCCAGCACCGGGCCGAGCAGGGGCGTCGCCAGCAGCCAGCGGTGGCAGCGCGGCGAGCTGCGTGCGAAGCAGCCGGCGGCGAGCAGGGCGAATGGCGTGGTCGGCAGCAGCGGCAGCAGGGCACCCAGGGCCGCCAGCGCCGCGGCCAGCCAGCCGGTGCCCAGCAGCAGCCAGCGGCCCAGCGCATGGGCCGGCCGCAGGCGCGCGACCGGCATCGCCGGAGGCGGTCCGGGCCGCCGGCGCCGCGCGGCCATCGCCTAGTCCAGCGGCGCCGGGGCGCCGCCCTGCTGAAGGGCGCGCTCCAGGCCGAGCCGCCAGGCGCCGTGGCCGGGCACGTGCGCCGCCAGCCAGGCGGCGTCGAAGACGGTCTCGGCGTGGCGCTCGCCGCGGTCGCACAGGAGGGTGACGATGCTGGCCGGGCGGCCCTGCGCGACGCACTCGGCGGCCAGCGCCAGGCAGGCCACCAGGTTGGTGCCCGAGGAGCTGCCCCAGCGCCGGCCCAGCGCCTGCGCCAGCACCGCGGCGCCGGCGCAGGAGGCGGCATCGTCGACCTCGATCACCCGGTCGACCACCTCGAATACGAAGCCGGGCTCGATGCGCGGGCGGCCGATGCCTTCGACCAGGCTGCAGCGACCGGTGGGCGGCCTGCCCTGCCAGCCGGCCGCGAAGGCGCCGCCGCGCGGTTCGGCCACGCACAGGCGGCTTGGCAGGCTGCGGTAGCGCAGGTAGCGGCCGATGGTCGCCGAGGTGCCGCCGGTGCCGGCGCCGCAGACGATCCAGTCCGGCACCGGGTGCGGCTCGCCGGCGAGCTGGCCGAGGATCGATTCGGCGATGTTGTTGTTGCCCCGCCAGTCGGTGGCGCGCTCGGCCAGCCCGAACTGGTCGAGGAAACAGCCGCCGATGTCGGAGGCCAGCGCGCAGGCCTGGGCCGCGCAGTCACTGCCCGGCACCACCAGGTGGCACTCGCCGCCGAGGGCGTCGATCTCGCGCAGCTTGCCCGGCGCGGTGCCTTCCGGCAGGACCGCGATGAAGCGCAGGCCGAGCAGCCGGGCGAACCATGCCTCCGAGATCGCGGTGCTGCCCGAGGAGGCATCGACCACCGCCTGGCCCTCGCGCAACCGGCCGTTGCACAGCGCATAGAGGAACAGCGAGCGGGCCAGCCGGTGCTTGAGGCTGCCGCTGGGATGGGTGGCCTCGTCCTTGAAGTAGAAGTCGATGCCGGGATAGCCGGGGAAGCGTGCGTGCAGCAGGTGCGTGTCGGCCGAGCGCGCCGCCTCGCGGGCCAGCGCGGCGACCGCGCCATGGACCCAGGCGTGGTCGCGCGCGGGGGCGACGGGGAGGGTGTCGGCTGGCAGGGCGTCGGGCATGTCGTCAGGGTGTCGGCGGGCCGGCGCGGCCGCCCTGACCCAGGTCAGGCCGCCGGCGCCGCCGCGGCCGGCGCCAGCATCGCGGCCAGGCCGGCCAGGTGGTCGAAGTAGCGGTCGATGTAGCTGATGCCGTTCTCCTCGTCGATGACGTAGGGATTCATCAGCGTGTGGCGCAGGATGACCAGGCGGTCGCCGTCCTCGGCACGGTCCAGGCTGGCCGGGTCGAGGTGCAGCGCGGCGAGCACGCGTCCGGTGTCGGCGCGGCCCAGAGCGTCGGGACGCAGGGTGGTGATCGAGCCGAAGAAGGCGCGCCCCTGGACCGGCGCCTCGGTGTCCGCGCGCAGGCGCTCGTAGAGCGCCCGCACGAAGCGGTTCATCGCGGCCACGTCGCGGTTCTGCCACGGGTTGAGGGCGACCGTCACCAGGTTGCTGTCCGGCTCGAACGGCACGCAGACGCGGACCTGCCCGGCCATGCGTTCGGCGAAGCGGTCGGCGGCGGCGCGGAACTGCCGGGCCGCGAACACGCCCTGCGCGAGCAGGCGGCCGAAGTTGCGGTGGTCTAGCGGCAGCACCTGGTGGCTGACGTAGACGGCCGCCGCCGCGGCGCCGGACTTGCTGCCTTCCAGCAGATAGCGGCCGAGCTGGCGCGCCTGCACCGCCGGGTCGTCCGGGTCGCCGTCGAACACGTAGTCGGCGGCCTCGCCGAGCAGGGGCATGGCGCGACGGTCGCGGGCGACGAAGGCGCCGGCGCCGTAGGGGATGTAGCCCAGCTTGTGCGGATCGACGGTCACCGAGTCGGCGCGGCCGATCGCCGCGTAGGCGGCGTGCACCGCCGGCGCCGGGAAGCCGTCGTGCTCGGCCTGCATCGCCGCCAGCGGGCGCAGGCCACCGTCCGGTTCGCGGAACAGGCTGGCCAGGTAGCCGCCCCAGGCGCCGTCGACGTGGACAGAGAAACCCAGGCCCAGGGCCGCCCAGCGATCGCGTGCGGCGACCACGCCGTCGACCGGGTCGACGGTGCCGAACTCCGTGCTGCCCAGCACCGGCACGACCATGAGCACGTCCTGGCCGTGGCGGTGCAGGCGGGCCAGCACCGCGTCCAGGGCGGCGAGATCCAGGCGCATGCCGGTCTCCGGCACCGTCAGCAACTGGTCGCGGCCCAGCCCCAGCAGCTTGACGCCCTTGCTCCAGGAATAGTGGGCGGTGACCGGCGCCAGCACGACCGGTGCGGTCAGCGTCGGGTGCCTGGCGAGGAAGCCGGCGAGGCCGAGCTGTTCCAGGCGCTCGTTCTCCAGGCGCCCGCGCCAGCGCCGGCGTTCGGCCGGCGCCAACCCGCGCAGGAAGGCCTGCCACTGTGTCAGCAGGGCGATCGCGCGCGCCGGCGCGAGGTTGAAGGCGGCGCGGTCGTCGTCCGGCAGGCCCGGCAGCGGCGGCGCCGCGGCGCGCAGCGCGACCGGGAAGGCCTTCAGCGCCAGCGCCAGGCGCAGGCCCTGGAAGTTCGCCACGGTGCCGCCGGAGCACAGGTGGCCGTAGGCGCAGCCCGGCTGCGCCGGGTCGGCGTCGAAGCCCAGCATCCGCGCCAGCTGCAGGCCGGCCTTGAGTTCCAGGCCGATGGTGACCGGCGCGGCCTCCTCGCTGACGTTGTTCGGGTTGTAGGGCAGGGTCAGCCACCAGGCCGCCAGCCCCGGCAGCAGCAGGTCCGAGACCATGTGCCCCAGGTAGCGCGGGCTGTGGAAGGGCACCGAGCGCTTCAGCGCCGCCGACAGCGTGTGCAGTTCGCGGCGCATGCGCGCCTCGAAGGCCTGGAACGACGGCTGGCGGTCGGCGCCGGTCGGGATCGCCGGGGGGTCTTCGGGGTGCAGGTTGCGCCGCCAGTAGACGTGGTCACGCAGGAATTCGACGACCAGCTTCTCGAGCAGGGCGTCGTTCTCGCCGTAGGGCCCCAGGAAGCAGGGGTGCAGCAGCGGGTCGCTCATGGGCGCAGCAGCAGCCAGGGGCCCAGCGGGTGGTGGGCGCGGGCGACCAGGTACATGCAGGCGAAGCAGGCCAGCGCGGCCAGCAACCAGGGCAGCCGGCGCCCCGGCGGCAGGGCCGCGGCCAGCGCCCGGTGGCCGATCGCCACATAGAGCACGAGCAGCCCAAGCTTGACGCTCAGCCAGTGGTTGGCGAACAGCTCGCGCGGCAGCACGACCAGCAGCATCAGGGCGGCGGTCAGCAGCACGCTGTCGATGCTCCAGCTCAGCCAGCGCACGGGGTCGCGGCGCGGCCAGCGCATGCCGGCCAGCATCGCGCTGCCGCGCAGCGCGAACAGGCCGACGCTGGCGAACACCGCGGCGATGTGCACGGCCTTGATCTGCGGGTAGAACTCGATCATCGCGGCGCACTCAGCCGGGCGCGCCGTCGGCGCGCGGGGTCAGCCACAGGTACAGCCCGCGCAGCACCCAGGGCACGAACGCGAGCAGCCAGGTCACGGCGGCCCAGGCCTGCCAGGCCCAGGTGTCGACCGCGAGCTCGGCGGCGATCCGCGCCACGGCGGTCAGCTGCACCATCGCGAACGCGAACCAGGCCACCGCCGGCATCCGCAGCGGCCGCCCCGAGTGGCCCTGGCTGACCCGGGTCACCATGGCCACCAGCAGCGAGCCGAAGAAGCCCACCGCCAGCGCGTGCACCGGCGCGCGGCCGAGCACGAACTCGCCGGTGAAGGCCATCACCAGCGACTGCGCCGTGTACAGCGCGAACGCCATCGGCAGCCAGGCCATGCCCAGGAAGAGCACGCGCAGCAGGCCGGGCATCGGCCCGGCCGGCCAGATGCGCAGCAACCAGCCCAGGCACAGCACGGTCAGCGGCAGGCTCGCCAGCCACAGCCAGGCGTAGGCGTGCGCCAGCTCCAGCGCCAGCAGGGCGGCGATCAGCAGCCACAGGGCGCCCAGCAGCCACAGCGGCTTCCAGGCGCGGTAGCCGGACAGCACGCAGCTGGCGAAGAACGGCAGCATGCGGTGCGCCACGGTCAGGTAGACCGGCAGCAGGAAGCCGAGCATGGCCAGCTTGAACGCGGCGAACGCCAGCAGGCCGTGCTGCTGCGCATGCAGCCAGGCGGCGAAGCAGAGCAGGCCGGCCAGCCCCAGCGACAGGGCCAGCAGCATGCTGCGCGCGTGCCAGTCGGGGGCGCGCGCCTGGCGCAGCACGCTGGCGAGCACCGCCAGGCCGGCGATCCAGCCGGCCAGGGTGGCCAGTACGCCCAGGTGCAGCAGGTGCGGATGGCCCCACAGGCCGGCCAGCACCAGCAACTGGCCGCCGAACAGGCCACCGCCGACCGGCACGTAGTGCCAGCGCGACAGCGGCGGCTGGCCCAGCCAGCGCGGGAACACGGTCAGCAGGAAGCCGAAGATGAAGGGCGTGAACACCTGGAAGCCCATCACCAGGGCGTGGCCCCAGCCGGCCGGCACCGGCGGCTGCGGCGGAGCCCAGAGCTGGAAGCGCAGGGCCAGCAGCCAGGCCGCCCACCAGGCCATGCCGGCCAGGACGTTGACGGCGCCGACCAGGAACAGCAGCCGGTGCGGTGCGGCGGTGAGCAGGGCCGGCAACGGCAGCGGCGGATCGAGGGAATGGGTGGTGGCCATGGCGGCAGTGTCGCCGGCGCGGCCGGGTGGCTGCCCTGATCCAGGTCAGCACTGCGCCGGGCGCGACGGCCCTGCAATGGCCGCGCCTGCGCCCCGGCACTCCGCTGCGCGGGGCTTGTGCCGCGTGGGCCCGTCGGCCGGGTACCGGCCCCGGACCTGGCATCGAGGGGGGGGCGGCCGCCAGGTGTCAGGGTGCCGCGCTGAACTCCGCACCAGGAACGCGCGCCGCCTCGTCGGCGCGCGCTTCCAGGCGACGCGCGCCGTCGTCGTCGCCGCCGTCGCGAAGCAGCGCGGCGCGGGCGCGCAGGCTGCGGGCCAGCTCCTCGTGACGGTCCAGGCCGACGCGCGCGAAGCCGTCGATGGCCTGGTCGAGCAGCTCGGCGGCAGCGGCCGGGTTGCCGCGACCTTGCTCGATGCCGGCCAGCAGGCGGCGGCTGCGCAGGATGGTCGCGCTGTCGCCAATGCCGATCGAGTCGGCGTCGGCCAGGGCCTGGCGCAGCAGCGGCTCGGCCTGGTCGACCCGGCCGTTCTCCAGCAGGACGCGCCCGCGCAGGGCGGCGGCCGGGGCGCGCTGGCGCGGGTCCACGGCACCGGCCTCGACCAGGGTGCCATAGCGTTCGATCAGTTCCAGGGCCCGGGCGCGGTCGCCGCGGCCGGAGTGCGCGCTTGCCAGGTTGGCCATCACCGTGCCGGTCATCCTGTGCGAATCGCCCAGGCGCGCGGAGGCCTCCGCCAGGGTCGCGGTGAGCCGGTCCACCGCCTCGTCATGGCGGCCTGCCGCGGCCAAGGCGTGGCCCAGGGCGTTGTCGACCCAGACTTGGCGGGCAGCCGCGGCCTCCGGGCGGGTGGCCAGCAGGGCGTCGGCGCGCTCGCAGTCGGCGATCGCCAGCGCGTGTTGCCCCAGATTGGCGCGGGTCGTGCACAGGTTGACGAACAGCACCGCGGCGTCGGCGCCCAGACCGCCGCTGATCCGCGCCTCGTCCTCGATCATCGCCTCGTAGTGCGCCACCACCTCGTGGTAGCGGCCGCGCGTCAGCGCCTCGCTGGCCAGCCCGGTGCGGGCGTTCTGGCGTACCCGGGCGATTTCCGGGGTCGGCGCCTCGACGGCATCCAGGAGATCCAGCGCGCGCCGGCTGTAGCCCAGGGCCTGGTCGAGCTGCCCTGTGCGCAGCAGGTTCACGCCGATCATGTGCAGCACCGAGCCGCGCATCGCGGCGTCGCCGACCTGCGGGTGCGCTTCGAGCTCGCGCTCGAGCTGCAGCAGGGCCTCGCGGGCCTCGTCGAGGTGCCCGAGCTCCTGCAGGGCGGTGGCCAGCACCTCGCGCAGTTCCAGGCGCGACTCCGGGGCGTCGGCCAGTGCCGGGTCCAGGCGCGCCAGGGCGGCGCGGATGAAGTCGGCCAGGCTGAGCTGGACGCCGCCGGCGGACTCGGTCGGGATCAGTTCCTCGAATGCGGTCACCACGAAGTCGCGGGTCGCCTGGGCGCGCCGGGCCTGGCTGCGTGCCTGTTCGGCCTGGGTCTCGGCACGGGCCGCCTCGGCACGGGCGATGCCGGCCTGCCACAGCGCGCCGCCCAGGCCGACCAGCAGGGCCGCCAGCACCGCGCCGGCGGCAGCGACCGCCAGGGCGTTGCGGCGCAGGAAACGGCGCACCCGATAGCCCGCACTGTCGGCCTTGGCGCGGACCGGCCGGCCCGCCAGCCAGGCGCGCAGGTCCTCGGCGAAGGCGGCGGCGGTGGCGTGCCTGCGGGCCGGCTCCGGGCGCAGGGCCATGGCCAGGACCAGGTCCAGGTCGCCGCGCACCTCGCGGGACAGGCGGGCGGTGTCGGCCGCCTTTCCATACACGGTGGTCAGGGATTCGCCGCTGACCCGGCGCAGCACCTCGCTGGCCTGTGCGGCGGGCGCACCGCTGCCGACCTCGGCGGCCAGCGCCGCCAGGTCGCGCGACTGCCGGCGATGCGGCAATTGCCCGGTGAGCAGCTCGAACAGCAGCACCGCCAGTCCGTAGACGTCGGCGGCGGTTCCGACCGGCCGGCCGAGGACCAGCTCGGGCGCCGCGTAGGCGGGCGAGAGCACGTGCATGCCGGTGCCGGTCAGGGTCTGGCCGGCGGTGGGTTCCAGCAGCTTGGCGATGCCGAAGTCGAGCAGGCGCGGCTGGCCCGTCGTGTCGACCAGCACGTTGGACGGCTTGAGGTCGCGGTGCACCACCAGGTGGGCATGGGCGTAGGCGACCGCATCGGCGATGCGCGCCACCAGCGCGACCCGCTGGCGCACGTCCAGGCCCCGGCGGGCGGCATGCTCGCGCAATGGCAGGCCGTCGACCTGGTCCATGGCGTACCAGGGCCGGCCATCGGCCGTGGTGCCGGCGTCCAGCAGGCGCACGATGCCGGGATGGTCGAGCCGCGCCAGGATGTCGCGCTCCTGCCGGAAGCGGCGCAGCAGCGCCTCGGTGTCCAGGCCGCGCTTGAGCAGCTTGACGGCGACCTCGCGCTGGAAGGCGCCGTCGTCGCGACGGGCGCGCCAGACCTCGCCCATGCCGCCCTCGCCGACCGCCGCGACCAGACGCCAGGGTCCCACGGCGTCGCCGGGCGTCAGCGCCGGCCGGGTGTCGCCGGACGCCACCTCGGGCACCGCCTCGGCGACGGCGCGGTCGAGCGGTCCGTCGTCGCCCTGGTCGGCCGCCAGCAGGCGCCGTACCCGGCCCGCCAGTGCCGGGTCGGCGTCGTGCAGGGACTTCAGGCGCTGCTCGCGCTGCGCAGGCGACAGTTCGACCAGGGTGTCGAACCAGCGCGCCATCGCCTGCCAGTCCTGCTCCGCCATGCCCGTGCTCCCGACTGCGCCACACAGCGCCGCTGGGAGTGTGCCATCGGCAGGGGTCCGGTGCCGCCAGGCAATGGCCCGGTGTCGCCTGTGAGGCCTGGCGTGGCGAGGAGGCCGGCCAGCGCCTCGGGCCCGGAGTGCGGCTATGCTGCCCGCCCCCTTGACGGCTCCGGCCCTCGTCCGACCGCCGTGCCCGCGATCGCACCGACCCCCCGGGGAGAACCTCTTGACCGATCCGATCCGACACAACGCCGAACTCGCGGTGCAGCGCCTGCAGGGCCGGGTGCCCGGCGTCTGGGACTTCACGCCCGACAGCCTGGCGGTGGTCGACCGGTTCCTCGCGGCGGCGGCGCCGCAGATCGCGCAACTGAGCGCAGGCGACGCCAGGGCGCTCGCCAGCATCATCGGCTGCTACGTGCTGGAGGTCGGTCTGCGCGAGCACGGCGGGGAGTACCAGCGGTTCGCGGGCCGGGAAGAGTCCGTCCTGGTCGTGGACAGGGGGACCCATCAGGTGGCCCTGATCCCGTTCGACACGGTGCGCGCGCGGCTGGCCGGCAGCCAGGGTGCGGCGGTCTCGGTGCTCTACCGCGGCTTTTCCGACAACGTCCGGTCGGCCGCGCCGGGCACCCGGGTGCTCCATGGGCTGGATCCGGCGCCCGCGCCCCCGGTGGGCCACGCTGCCCGCTGAGCGGCTGGCGCCCGCCCCGTCCCTGGCCCGGGCACGGCAGGCGGTCCTGGAAACGCAGGGGGGCGGCCGAAGCCGCCCCCCCGGTGCCCGCACCTGATGATGATCAGCGGGTTTCGGCGGGCAGCGCCGCCGCCGGGGCCTCGGCCGCCCTTGCCCGGCCGGGCAGCCACAGCCGCGCCACGAACACCGCCAGCGCCAGGGCGCCGATGCTGAAGATCACGTCGCCCGGCACCCGCATCCATACCAGCAGCTGGATGATCGGCTGCTGCATCAGGTCGGCCGAACGCGCATACCAGTAGCCGTGCTCGAGCGCGGCGCCGAGCTGGATGATGCCCATCGGCAGCAGGGTCAGCAGGGCCATCAGCGACAGGCCGATGTTCAGCGCCCAGAACGAGGTGCGCAGCAGGCCCTCGTTCCACACCGCGTGCGGCTTCATGCCGCGCAGGCAGAACAGCATCAGGCCGATGCCGAGCATGCCGTAGACGCCGAACAGGGCGGTATGGCCGTGCAGCGGGGTCAGGTTGAGGCCCTGCATGTAGTACAGCGGCAGCGGCGGGTTGATCAGGAAGCCGAACAGGCCGGCGCCGACCAGGTTCCAGAAGGCGACCGCCACGAAGAACAGGATCGGCCACTTGTAGCGGGCCATCCAGGGCGTCGCCCGGCGCAGCGACCACTGGTGGTAGGCCTCGAAGCCGATCAGCGCCAGCGGCACCACCTCGAGCGCCGAGAAGCTGGCGCCCAGGGCGATCACCGCGGTCGGCGTGCCGGTGAAGTACAGGTGGTGCAGGGTGCCCAGCACGCCACCGGCCATGAACACGATGGTGGCGAACAGCACCGCCACGGTCGCCAGGCCGGCGCGGATCAGCCCCAGCCTGGCGAACAGGAAGGCGATCACCGCGGTGGCGAAGACCTCGAAGAAGCCCTCCACCCACAGGTGCACCACCCACCAGCGCCAGTACTCGACCAGGGACAGGTGGGTGTGTTCGCCCCACATCAGGCCGGCGCCGTAGAACAGGCCGATCGCCACCGTGGACAGGAACAGCAGGGCGGTGATCGAGCGCATCTCGCCGCCCTTGCGGATCGCCGGCACCAGGCAGCGGCCGACCAGGACCAGCCAGATGCCCAGCCCGGCGAACAGGAACCACTGCCAGAAGCGGCCGAGGTCGACGTACTCCCAGCCCTGGTGGCCGAACCAGAAGTTGTGCTGCAGCCCGAGCTTCTGCATGACCGCGAACCACTGGCCGGCGAAGGCGCCGACCACGATCACCAGCAGGCACACCCACAGCAGGTTGACGCCAAGGCGCTGGAAGCGCGGCTCGTGCCCGGAGATCGCCGGGCCGATGTACAGGCCCATGCCCAGCCAGGCGGTGGCGATCCACAGCACGGCCAGCTGGGTGTGCCAGGTGCGGGTCAGCGAGTACGGCAGGTACTCGGACAGGGCGATGCCGTAGAAGTCGTGGCCCTCGACCTGGTAGTGGGCGGTCAGGGCGCCGAGCAGGATCTGGGTGAGGAACAGGGCGATCACCACCCAGAAGTACTTGGCGGTGGCGCGCATCGAGGGGGTCACCTTGATGCTGGCCAGCGGGTCGGTGGCCGGCACCGGGTGGCCGAGGTCCTCGCGCTGGGTGGCGTAGTACCAGCCCAGCAGGGCGATGCCGGCGATCAGGAACAGCACGCTGAACACCGTCCACATCAGCAGGTGCGGCGGCGGCTCGTTGCCGACCACCGGGTCGTACGGCCAGTTCGCCGTGTAGGTGATCTCCTGGCCCGGCCGCGGCGTCACCGCCGACCAGGCGCTCCACCAGACGAAGGCGGCGAGCTGCTCGCGGTGCCCGGGGTCGGCCACGGTGCCGTTCTTCATCGCATAGGCGCGGCGCAGGTCGACCATGGCCGGTTCGTCGCCGAACAGGTCGGTGTAGTGGCGGCGCACCTGCGCCATGGCCTCGGCGCGCTCGGCCGGGATCACCAGGGTGTCGGTGGCGGCATCGTAGCCGTTCACCCGCATGCGCGACTGCAGGCGGGCGCGCAGGCTGGCCTGGACCTCGGTATCCAGCGCGTCGTAGCCCTCGGCGCCGCGCTCGCGGGCCATCAGATCGAGCCAGGCACGGGCCTCGCGCTGCAGCCAGTCGGCGGTCCAGTCGGGCGCCACGTAGCTGCCGTGGCCCCAGATCGAGCCGAGCTGGTGGCCGCCGATCGACTGCCAGACCTGGCGACCGGTCTGGATGTCGTCGCGGGTGAGGACGATATCGCCCTGGTCGGTGACGACCTGGGCGGGCAGGGGCGGCATCTGCCGATGGATCTCGGTGCCGACCCAGAGCAGGACGGCGAACGAGGCGGCCAGCAGCGCAGCCAGGCCGGCCCATAGCTTGCGGGTGGTCATGACGCGGATCTCCGGATGGGAACGGCGCCATGCTGTGCCGGACCCGGCCGGGCGGCACTGATCCAGGTCAGCCCGCCGGGAGATCCGGGATCGGCCGGGGCGGCCGGAACCCTGCGCGGCCCCTGCCGCGCAGCCGCGCGACCCGCCTCAGTCGCGCAGCACGGTGCGGGCGAGCGCCCGGAGGCGGTCCTCGTCGAGGATCTCGACGTCGCGCCCGTGCACCGCCAGGATGCCGTCGTCCTGCAACCGCCTCAGCACGCGGCTGACCGTCTCGGAGGCCAGGCGCAGGTAGTTGCCGATGTCGGCCCGCGCCATCGCCAGGGTGAACCGGCGCGGCGAGAAGCCGCGCTCGCCCCAGCGCCGGGACAGGCTGACCAGGAAGGCGGCCAGGCGCTCGTCGGCGCTGTGGTCGCCGGCCATCAGGGCGGCCTTGCCGATGTCCTGGCTGAGCAGGCGGAACAGCTGCCCCTGCAGGCCGGGCATGCGCTGCGCCAGGGTCGCCATCATCGGGAACGAGAACCGGCACAGCATCACCGTGTCCAGGGCCACCGCGTTGCAGGGGTAGCGTTCGGCGTGGATGGCGCCCAGGCCGATCACCTCGCCGGGCAGGAAGAAGCCGTGCACCTGCTCGCGGCCGTCGGCGTCGACCACGCTGGTCTTGACGGTGCCGGCGCGGACCGCGGCGATGGCGTTGAACGGGTCGCCCTCGGCGAAGATGCGCTCGCCGGGCCGGAACGGGCCGATGTGCTCGACCAGGCAATGCAGCTCGGCCAGGGCCGACTTGTCGTAGCCCTGCGAGAGGCAGGCGCTGGAGAACGCGCAGGTGCTGCAGAAGCGCAGGGCGTCGCCGTCGTCGGCGATGGCGCCGGACGCAGGTGTCCTCACGGCCGCGCCTGGCCGCCGCCGGCGGGCGGCAACGGAGTCGGGTGGAATGGTCTGTGCATCGCCAGGACGGCCGCGCCTTCGTTGCTGACAGGGTCGGATCATACGCAGGCCGGGGCGGCCCTGGCGAACCGGCGCCCGCCCAGGCCATGCTACCGTCGCGCCGCCCGCCGCGAGCGCCTGTGGATGCCGTGCCCGTGACCGTGATCGAAGCCCACTCCCTGCACCTGCGCTATCCGGGCGGGCGCGACGCCCTGAGCGACCTGGATTTCGCCGTCGAGGCCGGCGAGATGGTGTTCGTCACCGGCCGCTCCGGGGCCGGCAAGAGCACGCTGGTGCGCCTGCTCGCCTGCCTGATGCTGCCCAGCCGCGGCAGCCTGCGCGTGCTCGACTGCGAGCCGGCGCGCCTGCGCCGGCGGCAACGGCCGGCGCTGCGCAGGCGCATCGGCGTGGTGTTCCAGGACCACCGCCTGCTGCCGGCGCTGAGCGTCGCCGAGAACGTCGCCCTGCCGCTGCGCATCGCCGGCGCCGGCGATGGCGAGGTCGACAAGCGGGTACGCGCCGCCCTCGACCTGGTCGGCCTGGGTGCGCGCGCCCGCAGCGCGCCGGACGCCCTGTCCGGCGGCGAGCAGCAGCGCGTCGGCATCGCCCGGGCGATCGTCCACCGCCCCGCCCTGGTGCTGGCCGACGAGCCCACCGGCAACCTCGACCCGCAGCTCTCGGCCGAGATCATGGCGCTGTTCGAGCGGCTCGGCAGCCACGGCACCACCGTGCTGGTGGCCAGCCACGACCTGCACCTGATCCGGCAGTTGCGCAAGCGCGTGCTGGTGCTCGACCAGGGCCGCCTGGTCGACGACTTCCGGCCGACACCGGGAGGCTGAGGTGGCCCGCCTGCGTCGCCTGCACCAGAAGCATCGCCAGGCGCGTCGCGCCGCCTGGGCGCAGCTGCGCGCGCGGCCGATGGCCCATGGCTTCGCCCTGGCCCTGCTGGCGCTGGCCCTGCTCGCACTGCTGCTGCTGCGCTCCGGACTCGACCAGTTCCGCCACCTGGGCGAGCCGCTGGCCGGAACCCGTACACTCAACCTGTTCCTGGCGCCGGCCGTCGATGCCGCCGCCGCCACCGCACTGGCTCGCGAGCTGGCCGCCGATGGCCGCGTCGCCGCGGTCGACGCGATCAGTCCGGCGCAGGGCCTGGCCGAGCTCGGCCACGTCGCCGGCAGCGCCGAGGTGCTGGCCGCCCTCCCCGACAATCCGCTGCCCTGGCTGCTGGCCGTCGAGCCGGTCGACCGTGCCGCCGGCGCGGCGCTGGCTGCCGACTGGCGGAGCCGCGCCGAGGTCGAGCTGCTTGCCGACGAGCACGACTGGCAGCAGCGCGCCGACGCGGTGCTGCGTGCCGCCCGCGCGGCGATGCTGGCGCTGGCCCTGCTGGTGGCGCTGGCGGTCCTGCTGCTGGCCGCCGGCACGGTCCGGACGCTGCGCCTGGAGGGCGCTGCGGAGCGCGCCCTGCAGCGGGTGTTCGGCGCCAGCGAGGCCGACCTGCGGCGGCCCTATCTCTACCTCGGGTTGGCCTATGGCCTGCTGGCCGGCCTGCTGGCGGTGGCTCTGGCCCTGGCCCTGCAACTGTGGCTGCAGCCGGCGCTGGCCGCCCTGTACCAGGCGCTGGGACTGGCACCGGCGACCCGTTTCGACCCCTGGCTGCTGGCCACGCCCTTGCTGGCGGCGCTGCTCGGCGCCGCCGGCGCCCGGCTCGCCTGCCTGTTCGAGCCGGACCTGGAAGCCGGCGCGTGAGCGCCGCCGCAAGCGACCGCCTGCGCCTGGAGCCGGGCTGGAAGCGCGAGCTGGCGCCGCTGTTCGAGCGCGAGCCGATGCCGTCGCTGCGCGCCTTCCTGCGTGCCGAGCTGGCCGCCGGCAAGACCGTTTACCCGCCGCCCGGGAAGATCTTCGCGGCGTTCGACGCGACCCCGTTCGACGCGGTGCGGGTGGTCATCCTCGGCCAGGATCCCTACCACGGACCCGGCCAGGCGCATGGCCTGGCCTTCTCGGTGCCACCGGGCATCCCGGTGCCGCCGTCGCTGCGCAACGTCCTGGCCGAGATCGCCAGCGACCTCGGCATTGCCCCGGCGGGGCACGGCTGCCTGATGCACTGGGCGCGCCAGGGCGTGCTGCTCCTGAACGCGGTGCTGACCGTCGAGCGCGGCCGCGCCGGCGCCCACCAGGGCCGCGGCTGGGAGCAGTTCACCGATGCCGTGATCGCGCGCCTGGACCAGCATCGCGAGCACCTGGTGTTCATGCTCTGGGGTTCGCCGGCGCAGGCCAAGGGGCGGCTGGTCGACGGCCGGCGCCACCTGGTCCTCAAGGCGCCGCACCCGTCGCCGCTGTCGGCGCACCGTGGCTTCTTCGGCTGCCGGCACTTCTCGCGCTGCAACGACTGGCTGCGGGAACATGGATCGCCGGCGATCGACTGGTCGCTGCCGGTGACGGCCGCCGGACCCGCCACGCCCGGACCCGTCGGAGACTGACCGTCCGCGCGCCGGCGCGGCGCCGGCAGACCGGAACCGCATCCGCGCAGGCTGCGATGGAACGACCCGGGCGCAGGACGTCCCGCGCCCGGCGGCCGGCAAGTGTGCGCTCGCGCACGGTCGCGCCCTTCGCCCCGGGCGTAGTCTTGGTCGTCCCAATGCCACTCCGGGCACGCAGACAGATGACCAGTTCCCGTCCAGCCGTCCACGTCGCCGGCGACAGCCCCCGCATCCTCGTGGTCGACGGGTCCAAGGTCGTGCGCATGATGATCGGCAAGGTCCTGGCGCGGGACGTGCCCGATGCCCGGGTGGTCGCCTGCGGTTCCGGCGCCGAGGCCCTGCAGGCGCTGGAAGCCGGGCCGGTCGACCTGGTGATCACCGCGCTGCGCCTGCCCGACCTGGACGGCCAGGCCCTGGCGGCGCAGGTGCGCGCGCTGCCCGGCCAGCCGTTCATGCCCATCGTCGCGGTCAGCGGCGACGTCCAGGAGCGCCTGCTGGAGCGCAGCCTGGGCGACGACATCACCGATTATTTCGACAAGTCGCTCGGCTACGAGGCGCTGGCCGCCTTCATCCGCGGCCATGTCGGCGGCCCGGACCCGTCCGGCGGCCAGGTGCTGTACATCGAGGACAGCCGCGTCGTCGCCATGGCGACCCGGCGCATGCTGGAGCGGCACGGCCTGCGGGTCCAGCACGTGACCAGCGTCGAGGACGCCCTGGCGATGCTGGAGACCGATCGCGCCCGTTCCGGACTGCCGGCCTGCGACCTGGTGCTCACCGACGTCTACCTCAAGGGCGGCATGACCGGCCACGACCTGCTGGGTCAGGTCCGCGGCGCCCTGGGCTGGGGGCGGGATCGCCTGCCGGTGCTGGTGATGACCGGCGACGAGAATCCGGCCAACCAGTCCGCCCTGTTGCGTGCCGGCGCCAACGACCTGGTCGAGAAGCCCATCGAGGAGCGCCTGCTGGTCACCAAGGTGCTGTTCCAGCTGCGCGTCGGCCGCCTGCTGCGGGCCCGCGCGGGCGGCGCACCGGCCAGCGCGCCGGCGGACGCGGCGCTGGCGGCCTGAGTCCGGGGGGCTGGGCTGGCCGGGCGACGACTCCGCGACGCGCGGCGCGTCGCGCAGCACGGGTTCGTGCCGGGTCGGCGGGCCGGCGCTAGAATCCGGTCAATCGCCAAGACCGCCGGACCATGACCCAGACCCTGATCGCCGTCCTCGTCGTGCTGGCGCTCAGCCACTATGCGCCCGAGTTCACCCGCGTCCGCCGCCACGACTGGTTGCCGCCCTGGGCGGAGCGCTGTCGTGGCCTCGTCCGGGAAGGCGCGCGGAGCGGCCCGGGCCTGCTCTGGGCGGCGCTCGGCCTGCCGCTGCTGGCGCTGGCGCTGGTCCAGGGACTGCTCGCCAATCCCGGCGTGCCGGCGTTGCTCTCCCTGCTGTTCGGCGCCGCCGCCCTGTTCTATGCCTGGGGGCCGCGCGACCTCGATCGCGATGTCGAACGCATCGCCGCCATGGCACCGGCCGAGCAGCCAGCCCAGGCCGCGGCGCGCCTCGGGCCGATGCCGCTGGCGCAATCCGGCGATGCCGCCGGCCTGGTCGCTGCCGCGGCGCAGCGGCGCTGGTTCGGCCCGCTGCTGTGGTTCGTGGTGCTGGGCGCCGTCGGCGCCGTCGGCTACCGCCTGCTGCAACTCGCCGCCGACGGGGACGTCGAGTCGCTGACCCCGGAGCAGCGGGCGGCAGCGGGCTGGCTTCGCGACCTGGTCGACTGGCCGGTGTCCCACCTGATGGTGCTGGCCCTGGCGGTTGCGACCGACTTCGACCAGGTGCTGGCGACCTGGAAGACGCGCACCGCCGCTGCAGGCGGCGCGCTGGCGATCGACCCAGGCCTGGTGCCGGCAGCAGCGCGCACCGCGGTACGCGCCGACCTGGCCGAGGCGGGCGAGAGCGAACTGGCGACCGAGGGCGAGCCGGGCACTCCGGACGCCGCGCCGGTCCTGCGCGACGCCCTTGCCGTCATCCGCCGGGTGCTGGTGGTGTGGCTGAGCCTGCTGGCGCTGGCCGCGCTGGCCAGCCTGCTGGCCTGAGCGGGGCCGGCGCGGTTCCGGCCAAGGAGCCGGCGCGGGCAGCGCCGTACCCGGTCCGGCCGCCCGGTTACCATGGCCGGCCGCACCGCTGTCTCCAAGGAGTCCCCATGTCCCGGTTCCCCGCACGGATCGCCGTGTCCGCCCTGCTCGTCCTCGCCCTGTCCGCGTGCAGCTCGACGCCGCCCCGGCAGGCGGCGGCCGAGGGGACGCCGCCGTTCACCCTCGAACGTTTCCGTGACGAGCAGAAGCTGGGCGAGGGCGTGCGCACGATCGTGCTGGACAACCCGTATGGCGAGATCCAGGTGCGCCAGACCCAGGCCGGCGCGATCGCCATCCAGGGCGTCGAGCAGCGGATCGGGGAGACGCCCCGGACCGCCCGGATCGAATGGTTCGAGGAGGACACGCGCCAGGGCGTGCGCATCCGCTACGCCGAGCACGATCCGGAGACGCCCGCCAATCCCAGGCTGGGCCGCGTCGACCTGTACGCCTTCGTGCCGCCCGGGTTGCGTGTCGAGCTGCGCAGCGACTTCGGCGCCATCGTGGTACGGCGCATCGACGACGAAGTGGTCGCGCGCAGCCGCGCCGGTTCGATCACGGTGGCCGCGCGTGGCGCCATGGACCTGGAGAGCACCGAAGGCCAGGTCCGCGCCTGGACCATGAGCGCCGACTGGAGCGGGCCGGTCCGGCTGGTCGCCGGCGGCGGCGTCCTGGTCGACGTGCCCCTGTTCCTGCCGCTCGACCTCCAGGCCAGCGCGGTGGACGGCATCCGCGCCGACTTCGAGATCGCCAGCCTCGTGCAGGGCGCCGACGGCCGCTGGCAGGCCCGGCACCGGATCGGGGAGGCCACCATACCCCTGCGCATCGAGAGCGGTGCCGACATCACCCTGCAGGGCGTGACCGTGCGCCGTCGGTGAGGCGGGTCACTGTTAACGGCGCCGTGTCTGTGCTATCAGTGCGCTCCCGCAAACTGTCCATCACTCCCGGGAGGGGTCGTGAATCTCGTGAAATCCCTGCTGGCCGTCGGCATCGCCGCGGCCGTTTTCCTGTCTGCGCCGGCCACGGCGACGCAGGAGCATTCCCCTGAAGGCGCCCTCAAGGCGCAGACCGAATCCACCACGTCGGAGTTCCTCGGCACCGTCTATCCCGAGGTGCTGACCATCGACGTCCACAACGATCCGGTCGGCCTGGAATGGCAGCCGGGCGACCCGGTGCGCGAGATCCCGCGCCAGCACTGGGCCGACCCGCGCGTGCTGAGCGCCAACGAGAAGCTGCCGGTCAACACGCCGCAGGCCGACCCGCTGGTCGCGCGCCAGCAGGCGTACGACGCCGCCAACGGTCCGCGCGGTGGCGGCTTCACCGTGCCCGAGTTCAACTTCGACGGCGCCCCGGGCACGACCTTCCCGCCCGACCCGACCGGCGATGTCGGCACCACCCAGTACGTGCAGGCGGTGAACGCTTCCGGCGGAACCCGCGTGCGCGTCTACAACAAGACCACCGGCGCGCTGGAGGCCAACTTCATCCTGGCCAGCACCCTGCAGGGCACCACGCCCTGCAACGCCGGCCTGGGCGATCCGATCGTCCTGTTCGACACCATCGCCAACCGCTGGGTGCTCACCGAGTTCTCGCCGCAGGCCGGCCGCGCGCTGTGCGTGTACGTCAGCGCCAACGACAACGCCGCCAACACCGCCGTCGGCAACTGGTCGCGCTACACCTTCGTGATGCCGTCGTTCCCGGACTATCCGAAGTACGGCGTCTGGACCGACGCCTACTACGTCACCGCCAACGAGGGCGGCACCAGCGGCGCCCGTCCGGTCTACGCCTTCGAGCGCAACCAGATGCTGGCCGGCCAGCCGGCCCGCTTCGTGCGCATCACCGTGCCCAACCTGGCCGGTTTCGGCTTCCAGCTGCTGACCCCGGCGCACTTCGTCGGCCAGGATCTGCCGCCGACCGGCGCGCCCGGCATCTTCATGCGCCACCGCGACGACGAGGCGCACAACGCCGGCAGCAACAATCCCGCCCAGGACTTCCTGGAGCTGTGGCAGCTCAGCATGAACTGGGCGCCGAACCCGCCGGTCGGCACGCTGACCCCGGTGTTCCAGGTGCCGGTCGCCGAGTTCAACTCGCGCATCAACGGCCTGACCGCGTTCAACGCCTTCGCCCAGCCGTCCGGCCAGCGCCTGGACCCGCTGCGCGAGCCGATCATGAACGTGCTGATGTACCGCAACTTCGGCAGCCATGAGTCGCTGGTCGGCAACCTGGTCACCAACACCTCGACCGACCCGCAGATCCGCGGTGCGATCCGCTGGTTCGAGCTGCGCCGTTCCGGCAGCACCGCCAATACCGCCTGGCAGCTCTACCAGGAAGGTACGTACGCGCCGACCGATGCCGGCGGCAACATCGACCGCTGGATGGCGGGTTCGGGTGTGGACTCGGCGGGCAACATCGCCATGGCCTACAGCGTGGTGCGCCAGAACCCCGCCATCTTCGCCGGCCTGCGCTACGTCGGCCGACTGGCCTCCGATCCGCTGGGCGTGATGACCACGGGCGAGACCTCGCTGGTCGAAGGTACCCGCAACCAGCCCCAGGAACGCTGGGGCGACTACCACCAGATGGGCATCGATCCGGTCGACGGCTGCACCTTCTGGTTCACCGGCGAGTACATGGGCCCGACCGGCAACACCAACGACACCCGGGTGGCCAGTTTCCGCCACGACGAGTGCGGCGAGCCCAGCTTCACGCTGGCCGCCAGCCTGTCGCAGGCCTCGATCTGCGCCGCCGCGCCGCCGGTCGCCGCGCCCGCCATCCAGATCAACGTCGGTTCGGTCTCCGGCTTCACCGACCCGGTTGCGCTGTCGTTCAACCCGGCCCTGCCGACCGGCATCAGCGGCACGCTGACCCCGAACTCGGTGAACCCGCCCGGCAGTTCCGCGCTGGCCCTGACCGTCAACGCCGGGGTGTCCCCGGGAGCGAACACGGTCACCGTGCAGGGCGCGTCGGGTGCGATCACCAAGACCACCGACGTGGTCCTGAACGTGGCCACCGCCGCGCCCGGCACGCCGACCCCGGTCAGCCCGGCCAACAACGCCGGCAACGTCATCCTGCAGCCGACCCTGAGCTGGAGCGCCGCAAGCCAGGGCGTGGACTACGTGGTCGAGGTCGCCAGCGACGCCGGCTTCAACACCATCGTGTTCACCGGCAACGTCAGCAACGGCACCAGCGTCGCGGTGACCGCGCCGCTGAACTCCAACACCACCTACTGGTGGCGCGTGCGTGCCGCCAACATCTGCGGCAACGGCAGCAACTCGCAGGTGTTCAGCTTCACCACCCAGCCGGCCCCGGGCGACTGCGCCCCCGGCGCGACCGCGTTCGACGTGTTCAGCGAGAACTTCTCCGGCGGCCTGGGCGGCT
>DDTN01000013.1:0-478 GCA_002344355.1 Proteobacteria bacterium UBA2363
GCGGGCTGGGACACGACGCCAATCTGGTCCCGGAGTGAGAGGGGAGCAGAGCGCGTGTCGCGCTCAGGGCGCGGGGCGGCCGCCGCGGTAGTCCTTGTAGGTCTATCGAACCCCTTGTGCCACAACGGTTTCAGCGGGTCTTGGCGCCATGGCTACCCACCTAGCTACCCATTTGCCTGCCGCTGGCGCCTGGCCTCGATCCGGCACCGGCCCGACGTAGACTTGGGGTGCCCCGGTCGGCTTGCGACCGCTCGTCCCTTTGGGAAGCGCCGCCAGATGAAGGTCGGCCGGGGCACTGCCCACGAAAAAGCCCCGCGCTTGGCGGGGCTGTCTCGGTTCCGGCGCCCGTGCCTGCTGCCAAAGCAGGTGGTACGCCGGACGGTTCCAGCATCGCCCCGCTGGGGCCGGCGGTCAAGCCCTTTAGGGCAGCGGAAAATCCCTCAGGCGACTGCGCGGATGGCCGGCGCCGCCGGGCGGG
>DDTN01000013.1:527-6478 GCA_002344355.1 Proteobacteria bacterium UBA2363
CGGGCGGCCTCGATCAGCGGCTCGGGCTGCGGGACCGGACTGCGGAGGATCGCGGCGGCCAGGGCTGGCGAGCTGGTGATCGCCGGGATCGCCTCGGCGAGGTTCAGGCCGCTCAGCCACTGGCGCGCCTCCCGGTCGTGCAGGGCCTGCACAGCGTCATCGCGCGCCAGGGCCGGCGGTTCCAGCTCCCGGGCCAGCGCGGCCTCGGCAGCCGCCGCCCAGGCCAGGGCCTCGCGGTGCGGGGCGTCGAGGGCCACGGCGCCTTCGCGGTCGGTCCGTTCCAACAGCGGCGCCTTGCCGACGGCCGTCAAGGTCGGGTCGGCCTCGATCTTGCGGCGCTGGTGCGCGTGTACGGCAGCAGCGCGCACGCAGCGGGCGGCAAGCTGCCCGGCCTGCGTGTCGCCGTTGACGTGCTCGGGGGCGCGCCAAGCGACGCCGGCACCGGTCGCCAGGCGGAAGGCATCGCCGTTGCCGGTGGCGCCCAGCTCGGCCAGGCTGGAAATCATGCTCTCGGTGAAGTCGCTCATGGGTTACTCCGGGGGGTTCAAGATGGCGTTGAAGGCGGCCAGGATCTCGTCGAGCGCGCCCACCTCGGCGCTGGCCTCCGCAATCTGGCGGTCCAGCTCGGCCAGGCGCCGGGCGGCGTTGGCCAGGTCGGCACTACGGCCGATGGCTTGGCCCGCGTAGAGCGAGGGCTGCCAGGTGGCGGCCGCCTCGGCGGTCTCGGTCAGCAGGCTGTCGCGCTCGGCCTGTAGTGCGACGACGCGGGCGGCCAGCGGCTCGCGTGCGCGCTCCAGGTGCCTGGCATTTGCGGCGCTGGCGGAATGCAATTTTTCGTTGACGCTCATCGGGGAGTCTCCAGGGGTCGGGGGGTGCTCATGTCGGTGACCGCGCAGAAGATCGCGGGGTCGCCATCGGGGATGCCGAGCCGCTGCCGGCACTCGGTTTCGGTTTCGCCGGCCTCGCCGACGATCACGTCAACGGCCGGCGGTGGCGTGGCAGCGGCTTTGGCGGCCTCGAGGGCTGCGATACGGGCGCGGGCGGTCATCGGCTGCCCTTCCCGCGCACCCGCTCCACGAGGACGCGCAGCGGGCCAGGCGGCTGCCTGGCAGCGAAGGCGCGGGACTCGCGTTCCGACTCGTCCGAGTCGGCGTGCAAGATCAGGTCCAAGGGCGGCATGGTGCCGGCGTTGCGGGCGCGCTCGATCTCGCGCAAGCGGTGGTCGTGTTTGCTCATCGGGATGACTCCTCCAGTGCGGCAAGGCGCCGCTCGATCTCGTCGGCATCGATCACGCGGACCATGGCCGCCAGGCCGCCGAGTAGCTGGTGGCCAACGTCGGGGGCGAGCTGGCCGGCGGCGACCGCCTGCACCAGCGCGCGGGCTGCATCCGATGGCGTCGCACCTTCGGCCAGTGGGAAGGGTGCCGGCTGTCCGACCGGGCGCAGCGGTGGCACGGCCCGTTCCAGCAGCAGGCGCAGCGCGGCCACGTCGCCGGCACGGGCCAGCTCCAGGGCCTTGTCGATCAGCTCGCGGGCGTGCGGCTCGATCAGCTCGCGCAGGGCGTGCCGGCGGTCGCGGATGCCCGGCGGTCTGCCCTTCGGGTTCCCGGACTGGCCCTTTCGCCAGGCGGTCGCGGGTGGCTTGCGTGCGGTCATGGCGTGGTGTCTCCGGTGTTCGGTTCAGGCGCGTTGCCCAGGTGCCGGCCCATCAGGCAGCCCCCGTGGTCGGACTGTCGGACCGCCGTCGGACTGCGGTCGGACTGTCGGACTGCGGTCGGACTGCCATCAGCCGCGCGTCCTCGCCCTCTGCGACCACGGCGCCGCCCTCGGTCAGCAGGTAGTGCCCGCACCGGCCACAGGACCAGCAGGCACGCCAGGTCAGCACGCCAGCCGAGCCGCGTTCCCTCCGCGTCACCAGCGGGCCACCACAGGGACAGCCGCTCATGCCCGCGCCTCCGGTCGAGTCAGCAGCCAAGCCGCCGTCAGCATCGTTCGGACGCTCGGCGCGATGCCCGCAAGGCTGGACTGCAACAGCAGCGCGTCGCGGTCCAACAGCGCACCGCTTGGTAGTTGTATCTGTGTAGCTGCCCTGGCTACCGTGATCGGCTCAGAATCGGCGCGACGGTAGCTGGCACGGCTACCGTCAGGCCCCTTTTCGGGGGTCTGCGGCTGGCAACGGTAGCTGTCACGGCTACCGTGACGTGCCGATTTGGCTACCGTGGAAAATCGCGGGTCGGGCTGCCAGCGCATGAAGGGCTTGGCCGCGTCTTTCTCTAGCCCGGTCGGCCCCAGGTTCAACAGCGCAAAGGTCGTGGCGTGCCGGGTCTTGCGGGTGAACGCGCCCCGCTCTGCGACCGCGATCCAGCCGCGTTCGATCAGCTCGTCTCTGGCAGCCGATGCCCTTCGCTGCCCGATCCCAAGCCGGTCCATGCAATCGCGGACGCTCAGGAACACGCGGTTGTCGCCGGTGCGCGGACTGAACAGGGCGCGTAGCTCGATTAGCAGGGCGCGGGCGTCTGTGCTCAGGCTGGCCCAGGCCGGGCAGGCCAGCTCGTGCGCGTACAGACGCACGTGGGCCTCGCGACCGGCGTTGTGTCCGCGTCGGCTCATCCGGAAAGCTCCCCCAGCAGCCGGCGCAGGNNTCCACGTCGGCCGGGTCGGGCCGGTGCGGCCCCCAGGCCCCCAGGCGGCCCGCCAGGGCTGCACTCGCGTCGCGGAGCATGGCCAGCATGTCGGCGGGATCGGCGCTCCTGTGGAGCCGCTGCGGCGCGCTGGGACTGCCGTACAGGGCGGCCATGTTGTCCATCGCCTTCTTGGACTGTGCAGGCGTCGGCATCACGCGGCCTCCCGCTGGCCACCCAGCTTGGCCAGCAGGGCATCGATGTCGGACCGGCGCCACGCGGTGGTGCGCGGCCCGAGCTTTACCGGCTGGGGGTAGCGGCCTTCCTTCACGCCGCGCCACCAGGTCGTGCGGCCGATGGGGAACAGGGCCAGGACCTGCGGCTCGCGCAGGAAGCCGGCGGGGGGCGACGGGGTTTGTGCGGCTTGGGACATTACGGGCCTCCGTGGTACGGAGGCTGCATTGCGCATGCCCAACGGGTAGGCGAGCTATCCCCCTCGCCGCATACCTATTTCCTCAACTTGGCGAAGTCCCGCGCCTTGCGCCGCTTGGCCGTCATGTAGCGCTGCTTCACCGTTGCCGGCGTGACGCCATCACGGCGGGCGATGGCCTGATACGCCTGCGCCATCGCGCCGCGTGGAAGGCACTCGCCCTGGCGCATGGCCCGGCCCAGGATGTCGGCGCCTGCACGCTTCGCCTCGGTGTCCACCTCGCGAAGGATCGGACCCCAGAACTGTTCTTCGCCCTCCCGGAGGCGGGGCAGCCGGGCGGTGTAGGACTCCCCGGCGCCGAGCGCGCCGAGTACCGCCACAACAACCTCGCGCTCAAGGTAGCGCGCCTTGCCGTCGGGTGAGGTCCCCGTAGGAAGCGATTCCCCGATGTCGATCTTGGCGGCGGCCAGACGGAGTAGCTCGTGGAGCGCCTCGCGGGTCATGTGCGGCAGCTTACGGGTCACGCCGCACTCCGCAGTGCCGTGACGCTCGCGGATGGGCGCCGTTCGGCTGCCGTCGGGTCCTGGCGCAGCCGGTCCAGCAGGTCGGCCCATTGCTGAAGCGCCTCGGCGCGCTCGACCTGATAGGCGTCGGGGTCATAGATCTCGACCAGTCCACCCAGCCGGTGATTCAGCGCCCGCTCGGCGACCTCGATCCGGACCTTCAGCATCTTGGTCAGCCCGCTGCGGAACGTGCTGCGGAGGTCGTGAAGGACGATTTCCTGACAGCCTTCCAGACGGCGGGTGTAGGTGGCCAGGCGGCGCAGCATGGCCTCGTGGTCCGCAGGCTGGGCGAGGTGCCTGCCGGGCAGCAGGTAGCGGCTTCCGCAGGACAGGTCCTTCAGGCGCCTGAGGTCGGCGACCGCCTGGCGCGGTAGCGCGATCTCGAAGTGGTCGTGGTCCTTCACCATGAACTTCCGGGTCTTGATCCGGCCGCGCGGGATGCGCCAGGTGCCGGCGTCCATGTCGACTTCGATCCACTCGGCGCCGCGCAGCTCTCCGACGCGCACGCCGGTCATCAGCAACAGCCGGAAGGCGATGGCGTCGACCTCCGCCAGCATGTCCATGCCGGCGAGGAAGTGGTGAATCTCCGGGCCGCTCAGGGCCACGCGCTTCCGGGTACTGGGCCTGCCGCCGGCCACCAGCGCCGCGACGTTGATTCCCTCGGTCGGGTTGCCGGCACACACGCGGATGGTGCAGGCGTGCTTGAACAGCGCCAGCGCCACCTTTCGCGCATTGTTCGCGGCGTGGTATCCACGCTCGGCGGCAACGGCGGTCAGCCAGTCTTGAACGTCGTTCGTGCTGACCTCAGCCGCCAGGAAGGACCTGAAGCGCGGGAGGAAGGTGTTGTCCAGGTATCCGGTCCAGCAGGTGGCGGTGGTCGCCGCGAGGCCGGGGACTACCTTCTCGCGGAAGTCCCGGACCAGCTCGGGAACGGTCCAGGCGGCGCGCTGGGCGGCCTTCTCCCGCTGTCTGGCCAGGGCAACGTCGGTGCCGTCGGCGACCTCGGCCCGGAGCTTGGCGGCCCGCTGCCGTGCATCCTTCAGCGAGATGTCGGGATAGGTGCCGATCTTCACCTCCCGGCGCCGGCCGCCATGCCGGTATCGCAGTACCCAGACAGCGGCGCCGGCCGCGCTCAGGGTGAAGGTCAGGCCCAGACCGTCGGACTTGGCCAAGGGGCCGCCGGCCTTCACCCAGCGCCGCAGCTCCACGTCGTCTAGCTGATTGATCGTTCTCGCCACGAGGCACCTCCGTCGATAGTCCACCGGCTCTAGCTACCCACCTAGCTACCCATTTCGGGCGGACTGAGGCGGGACACCAGTGTACCCAGCGGGACGGGAAGTGTCGCTAGCTGATTGAATCGAAAGGCCGTTTTGGGACGCTACGGGGCGGCTTGGGACCCCTTTCGATAGTCCTTGTAGGACTTCTCCTCGACCAGGGTCGATCCCAGGGCGGTGTTGATCTCGCGCTTGATGCGGGCGCGCTCGTCGTTCTCGAAGTAGACCGAACGGGCCAGGCGCACGAACTCGGCGTCGAAGGCCTGGTCGGCCTCCTTGAGGCGGATCTCGTCCTCGATCACCCACAGCCGTTCGTTGACCGCCTTGAGTTCGGCGCGCGCGGCGGCGATGTCGATGGCGGCGGCCGGGCAGGCCCGCCAGGTGGCGTTCAGCGCATCCAGCTCGCGGCGGACGTTGGCCAGCTTGGCCGGGTCCTCGATGCGCTCGGCCTTGATCTCGAGGATGGTGATCTTGTCGATCAGCTCGCCGAACGACACCGGCACCTGGATCTCGTTCATCGTCGCTCTCCGGTCGGGCTCAGGCGAAGGCGCGCAGGCACCAGGCGATCAGCGGCCCCCAGTACAGGCCCAGGCCGAGCTGCGCCAGGCCGTTGGCGGATAGCCCGAAGCTGATGCCGGCGTCGCGCGAGGGCATCGCGTCGGCGCCCTCGGGCGGGTCGAAGTACATGGCCTTGATGACGCGCAGGTAGTACCAGGCGCCGATCACCGCGAACACCACCGCGCTGACCGCCAGCCACATGCGGCCGGCGTCGATCACCGCCTTCAGCACCATCAGCTTGCCGAAGAAGCCGACCAGNNCGGCACGCCGGCCAGCGAGGCCATGAACAGCAGCATCATGAAGGCCGCCCATGGCGCGCGCTGGTGCAGGCCCTTGAGGTCGGCGATCTCCTCGGCCTCGAAGCCGCGCCGGGCCAGCCACTGGATCATGCCGAACGCGCCGGCCGACATCAGGGCGTAGACGATCGCGTAGAACAGCGCCGCGGCGTAGCCGGCCGGGGTGCCCTGGACCAGGCCGAGCAGCAGGAAACCGACGTGCGAGATGGT
>DDTN01000013.1:6493-6624 GCA_002344355.1 Proteobacteria bacterium UBA2363
CCGCCAGGTTGCCGACCGCCAGCGAGGCGACCGCGAGCAGGCTGAGCATGTCGCCCCACTGGTCGGACAGGCCGCCCAGGGCGGTCTCCAGCAGCCGGTAGGCCATCGCGAAGGCGGCCAGCTTGGGCGCC
>DDTN01000046.1 GCA_002344355.1 Proteobacteria bacterium UBA2363
ACACACAAAAAATCGGACACGCCCGCCCAACATTCTTAGCGTGGACACTAATGGTGGGATGGAGCGCCTTGATTCTGAGTTTGTTGCTGGCCTTGGTGTCCTTCTACACTAGTCACAAGGGTCTCCGACAGTTGCTGACGGATCACGCAAATGGTCCGTGTGACATCATCGATAATCGTTGGATCAGGGCCACTGTCTGGATCAACCTCGCGGCAGGCTTGTCATGTGTTGCAGGCATCCTGCTAACAGCCGTTTTTGCCTATTCCAACTTCATTCCCAGGGTGAACAGCTAATGAGCAAGGACCGCAAGCCGACGACACCGCCTGCCTCTTCCCCCTCCAAGCCGCCCAGCCGTTCGAACAAAACGGGGAGCACTACGCCCGTCAAAGATAAGGGATACATTCCCTACACTCCACCCCAAAGGCCGAAAAAGTAGCTCATGCGACTTTCTTTAGCCGGGGGCATTGTTCCGCGGGCAGGTGGCGCCGGAACTTTATAGGGCGGTTGCCCCTGCCTTAGCAGCTGGAGCAAGACATGTCGGACACGCTGCCCCAAAACATCGACGCCTTTAACCGCGTGGTCGCCAAGACCCTTCTCACCCTATACGACCAGTTTCCTACGCCAGCGGATCTCGACGGCCATAAGGTCGGCGAGCAGGTGGCGCGCGAGCTTGACGCAGGGGACAATGAACAAACCTTCAAGATCATCGCTAGCATCGGGCCAGAGACGATCGAGTTCTTGGTCGCCGAAGGTTTCCTGAGCTTTCGCAGGGACATGCGAAACATGGACGGCGCGGGCAAGTTCCCCCAAGCGCGCCTCACACTTCGAGGCCTGACGCTCTTGGGCCAGGTGCCCGAAGGCGTCACCCAAAAGGATGAATCCCCGACGCTGGCGCAGCGTCTCGGGGAGGCCATGAGACAGGGTGCAACTCAGGGGATTTCTACTGCGGTAGGCAAACTGCTCTTCTTGGCCGGCACCAAAATGATTGGCGCCGGCTAACGCTGGCGCAGCTCCCCGTGATACAGGGCCGCTACGCGATCCAGGTGCGCGGCGTCGCACGCCTCCATGATGGCGGTGGCGACCCGCTGGGCGGCGGCCCGGTGCGCCGGCTCGCGCGGCTCTGCCCGCAGCAGCCGACCGACGCGTCGCCAAGTATGAAGCAACGAGTGGAGAGTCCCAGCAGGGTTTGCGCTCACCATTCGATATACCCCATCGGGTCAACGAACAACTACCCGCCTCCAGTGTCTCTGTAGGCCCTGACGAGCGCGCTTAAAGGGACGAATGTTGTAAAGGCATCATCGTCGCCCCCCCGGGCAGCGTTGCCAGGCAGCCCCGTCTCATTGTTGCTAATGCGAACGATTGCAACCCCCAAGCCCAATGCGATCGAAACAACCAGTCCCATCGTCACCGAATAGAACACGATTGGTGCGATGGAAGTCGCTGCCAGTCCTACGAAGTAGAACGGCCTCGCAAACCAGACTTGAAAGAGGAAAGCGAAAAGTCCCACGAGGGCGACGGTCATCATGAACAAGAACACGATGAACACAACACGACGCATGTAGCGCCGATCCTTCTCCCCCTTTAGTTCGCTATCGATATCCACCCTGTGCTGTTCATCAAGCACACCTGCGGAGAGATCCGTTGCTCCCCCATTAACAACATTCGAGCCCTGTTGAGCACTAGTTGGCTTGCCAGAAGAAGGGGGCATCGGTCTTCTCTGCGGCGCTTTTCGGGGCACACTTTTTCTTCTACGTTTGCCCACCATGAACCCTCGCCCCCGCCAGAGGGGCGAGACTAACGTATCAATCCCAAGTTCTTCAAGCGGTACTTCATAGCAATCTCCGACACTTTGTAGATGTCCGCGAGACGCGAAACTGAAGTGATGCCTTTTTCTGTGACCAGCTCCAATACTGATTTGTACGGCATGAGCAACTCCGCAGCGAAGCGGTTGGCAGCCGCCTCAATGGGGTCGCTATTCAGCGCGCTGAACTGCCGCGTACCATCCCTCGGTCTCTCACCATGTCCAAGAACGTAGTGCCCAAGCTCGTGTGCCACCGTGAACCGACGGCGAGTCTCGGGTTCATTCATGTTCACGACAATCTTCGGTAGCGGCCCAGAGATGTGATAGCCACTGTATCCGCCACTCTCATCAGCAGGAACGGCCTTCACCGCGACGTTCACCGCTTCCGCCACCGCAACAGGGTCAACCGGCAGCGGTCGCTTGTTCCACGTCTTCCGAAGAAGCGCCAAAGCAGCCTCTCTCTCGCGCATGGCATCAACCCTCCTGGTGCATCAACTATACACCATTTCGTGCCGTAAAGCGTCGTTTAGTTCGTTGTTTTTATTGGCTTTTTTCTTGCGCTCAGTGGCGAGACAGGCTTTCGTAAACAGGTTGTCCACAACCCCGCCCTCTACGGTTGCTCAGCGCACTACGCGGATGTCAGCCAACTGGCGGCGCCTTCTGCTAGCGAAGGCGCCCAGGACGAGGGAAAGTCCAGAGGGTCAGGCCGCGCGCTCTGCAATCCTCTCGCCGGCTGACCAGCTCGGGCCAGCCCTCGCCAGCAGCCTGCACGCGGCCTTCCAGCGCGACCCCGCCGGCCTCGCCGCCCAGCGCGAACGCACAGGCGACCGCCTCGGCAGCGCCTGCCAGCTCGGCCTGCCGGGTTTGCAATGCTTCGGCCAGGTCGGGCTGCTCTCGGTGGAGTAGCGCCACCTGCGCGGAGGCCACTACATCCGGATCGGCGCCACTGACAAACGAGGAAGCGCGGATCAGGACCTTGATCATCGCGCGGTCACTGCCCTGCCGCAGCGCGGCACGGGCGCGGCCGGCCTCTCGCTCCGGCAGCGAGCGGAAGGTGCGCGCAATCTCCAGGTCGATCAGTGCTTGACTAGCGTCGGCTGTGGGTCGGGTCGCCAGGGCCTGCCGGCGGTGGCCGTCGGCGTCGGCACGAAGCTTGCGAAGGTCGGAATGCGCCCCGCCCAGCTCGCGGAGGCCTTCGGCGGCTGCGGTGGCGGTGTTCTCTTTCATCGCCAAGGGCGACCAGCGGGGATCTTCGGCCATGGTGCGGCGGCCGGCCTCGAAGCCATCAACGGCGAGCTTTTCGCGCCAGACAATCTCGAAGGCGTCACCGGCGATGCGGTGCGGCCACGAGGCGAGCAAGCGCTCTTTGCCCTCCAGTGCGGCGGAAATTGTGGTAGGCATCTAGGGGCCCTCGGTGGTGTTCGGCTCGGTGGACTGGTCTACAACATGCACGCGGATCACGCGGGCATCGGCTGGAAGATTCAGCCGGCACCGGGCATCGGCGTCGGACTCGTGGGGTAGCGCGCAGCCGACGGGCTGCAGTGGTGTAGCGAGATCGTGGGCGGCCTCCAGGGCCTCCACGCGACGGCGGGCGGTCATCGGTCTGTCTCCGGGAGCCGGCGGGCCACGGCGACCGTCAACGGTCCAGGAGGCTGCGCAGCGGCGAAGCGGTAGAAGTCGGCCGCGTCCTGATCGATCTCAGCGGTCAGCACGAGGGTCAGGTGCGGCATGTTGGTGGCAAGGCGCTGGCGCTCGATCTCGCGCAGGCGGTGGTCGTGGCTTCGGGTCATCGGTTTTCCTCCAGGGCGCGTAGCCGCGCCTCGATCTCGGTGATCTCGACAATGCGGGTCAGGCCGGCGAGGGCGTCGAGTAGGCCCTTGCCTGTCGCGGGGTCGATCTCGCCAGCAGCCACTGCCGCCAGCACGTCGCGGCCGGCATCAGCCAGGTTGCCGGCGGCGTTGATCGGGAAGGACACCGGCAGCGACTGAGGCCGGAGCGCCGGCAGGCACCGGCTTAGGACCAGCTCGGCGGCCCGCATGTCGCCGGCCTTCGCCTCGGCGACCACGCGCTGCACGATTTCCGGCAAGTCGGCGGACAGGGCCTCGCGCAACGCGGTGCGCCGGTCGGGGCGGCCCGGCGGGCGGCCGGCCGGGTTGCCGGACGTGCCAGGCTTGAATCGACCTCGGGAACGGGTGGTCATCCTGCTATCCCCTTGATCGGTTCAGGCCAGCGCTCACTGAGCGATCGCTCAACGTTCGCTCCGGCAGCGGACCGGCGGGCGTGCGCCAATACGGTGCGGCAACGGTAGAAGCATGGGGGCTTGGCCCTGGCAGACCTGCGTGCCCATAGGCGGCCACAGCACGCGCGGGCGTTCGCGTTGCCTTGGTGCCGGCCCATCACGCCGCACCCTGTTCCGGCTGGCGGTTCGGCGCAGACTGAGTGCGAAGCCGTCGCCACAGCAGCCAGCGGGCAGCAGGAACCGCGATCAGCTCGCACCGGCCCAGCCGATGCCGGCGGATCGGATCGCGCTCGCGGAAGTTCCAGCCCGGCGTCTTCAACGTAGGCGCCAACAGGTCTGCCAGGGTCGGCGCCGTCGTCGTGGTGCTGGTCTGCTTGCGCTTGCGCATGGACGGCTCTGCCTTGGTAACTTCTAGAAAGGTGTTCTCTCCTGGGGCAACCGGGAGGGGAAAATCGTCTGCACTGCCCCACTGTGGGCCAGTCATGCAGCGGCCCTCCGCCTCGAAGGTGCGGATTGCCCCACCTCGGGGCCAACTTGGCCCACTGTGGGGCAGGCATCGCGTTTTTCCGGATGCTTCCACAGGTGCAACGGCGCAGCGGACGCTGGGTGGTCGTGCCGACCGTCGCACCGGTCAACGGCCCACCACGTTACGGCGTACAAGCTCGGCATGTTCTTTCCGCCCTGCCGCGTTTTGACCACGAAGCCGGCGGCTTCCAGTTCCTTCAATGCGCGGTCCACGCTGCCGTGTGCGCGCCCCCAGCCGAAAACCTGGTGCCGGCCGCGCGGCAGCGCGAGCGTGCCGTTGTTCGCACCTCGGTACTGTGCGGCCAGGCCCAGCAGCGCCTTGGTCGCACGCGCGCTCAGCGCGCGAAACTCGGGCGAGTCAAGCCAGGTATGGGGCAGCGCCAGAAAGGATCCTGTGCCGCCCTGCCGCCCCTTCTTTCGTGCGCGCCGATCAGCCATGGCCCAGCTCCCCCAGCAGCCGGCGCAGGCCCTCGACCTGGCGCCGGACGGCATCCACGTCGCCGGCATCGGCGGGCCTGTAGGGCCGCGCAGGCGGCGATAGCGGGGGGCGCGCGCTGTTCTGCATCCCCAAATGAAGGTCGGCAGGCGGGATCACGCCGCGCTCCGTTGACCCGCCTCGAACGCGGCCAGGTCGTCTAGGTGCCAGCGGACCGTGTTGGCGCCCAGCCGGCGCGGCTCTGGCAGCCTTCCGGCCTGGCGCCAGCGCCACAGGGTCGGCAGGCTCACACCATAGCGGCGGGCTACCTGCGCGGGCGACAGGAAAACGGGCGGGCTGTGTTCGCTGATTCGCATTGACGTGTCTCCGGTTGCGTGGAGACACGATGCCGGCCGAAACGGAAACCGGCCGGCTACTTTTCCGTTTCGCTGAGGACTTGGCGGACCCGCCTATCCGAGCATCCCAGCGTCCGGGCGATCAGCGCAGCGCGGCCGCGCTCCGGGGTGCCACACGCGGCGAGCCGGTCCCACTCCGCGCGAATACGATACCCCAAGGGCGGCAGGTCAGGCTCAGTGCCCAGCGCCTTGTCGATGCTTTCGGCCATCGCGCCCAAGTCGTCAAGCTGGGCGATTCGCCTGGCCCGTCGGCGCTCCACGATGCCGGCGGCGCTGCGCTCCACGTCATCGCGCGAAGCGGCCTCGGCCGCGCGCAGCTCGGCGTCGGCGATCAGCTCGGCCGGGTCGGTCAGCTCCCGCCACTGCGCGAGGGCGAGGGCGCGAAGGCTCGGCGTCAGCTCGGCGCGAAGTGCCGCCTCCAACTGCTCGTGGACCTTCGTGGCATCCGCCTTGCGGCGGGTCACTTCACGCTCCGGCGCTTGGGCAAGGCGGTGACATTGGCAGCCTCGCCCGACAGCATCCGTAGCCACAGGTGCAGGGCCTGGCGCTTCTCGTCCAAGTAGGTGTGCCGGTCATAGGATTGCTTCTGCACGCCGGCCAGCCCATGCGACAGCAGCTCGGCGCGCACTTCCTGCGGCACGCCCAGGGCGGCGAGCCGGGTTTCCACCGATCGCCGCAGATCGCCCGCCGTGAAGCGGGAATCGACCTCGCCGGCTGCGACCATCGCATCAGCGACCCGGGCGATACGGTCGGCGAGCTGGTCATAGGTGGCCGGACTCAGCCCGCCGTCCACGGTGAACAGGAATGGTCCGGCGCTGGGGGCGGTCAAGGTGTTGATCGCCGCTACCACGTCGGGCAGCAGGGGCACGAAGTGCAGGCGGGGTTCCTCGCGCCGGCCCTTGGGGTCGCGCAGGGTCAACACGTCGGCATCGCGGTCCCAGTCTGCCGTCTGCACTCGCGCGAGCTGGCGCACGCGCTGGCCGGCAGTCAGCAGGTGCAGGGTCAGCAGCGCGGCATCCGTCGGCGCCAGCAACCGGGCGCGGCGCCAATAGGCGCGCAGCTCGGCGACGCTCAGGGTGCGCTCGCGGCGACCGCGCGATCCCTTGACGGCGCGCACGCCGGCCGCAGGATTCTCCCGGATGCCCAGGGCGACCAGCGCGGCAGGCACGTCGGCGCTTTCCCTGCCCGCTGCCGCGAGGGCGTAGGCCGCCCGGATGAAGCTCCGGAGCTTGTCGGCGCTGCGCTTGTGCCCTGCCTCCCGCAGCCGGGCCACGAGGGCCACCACGTCCTCTGTCGTGACCTTCCGGGCCGGTCGCGCCCACAGCGCGGGCCTTGCGGCCAGCACGTGACGATTGAACAGACTGGTCACGTCGCGCGCGGTCACGGTCTTGCCCTGCGCCTCCAGGTGGTCGCGGTAGCCCATCAGCAGCACGCCCAGGGTCCCGGCGCGGGCCTCGGCCTCGGCGGCCTGCTCTGCCTGCCGCTGCGCGCGTGCGATGGTCCTGGCCTCGATTTCTTCGGCCAGCGACAGGTGCAGGTCGCGGTCGCCCGCTCGATAGCGCCGGGTCAGCTCGCCGGCGCGGTCGCGCGCCATCGCCAAGGACAGCCCGCCGCGCCGGCCCCGCTCGTCATAGGTGCCCAAGGCGATGCGCCGGCTCTGCCCGTCGGTCCCCGTGAAGCGGTAGTAGAACGCCACGCCCTTGCTCGTCTTGCGGGCCTGCAATCGGCCCTGCCCTCGGGCGTGGTCGGGACTGGTGTCGGATGCCCACTTGCCGGGTGCAAGGTCGGTCAGGGCGAGGGGGGTCAGCAGCTCGGTTGCCATGTTCGTTCAGCCTGGTGCCCGCTTGGTGCCAGATACGGGTGATATTAGCTGCAATCCCAACTGATTGCACTGGCACTCAATGCGTTTCTACTCAGGCACTTAGGACTTGGCACCGATAGCCGATGCATCCCGATGAATCCGACCCCTTCGGATTCGTAATCAGTAGGTCGGAGGTTCGACTCCTCTCAGCGGCACCAGGAAATGCAGAACGCCCCCGAGGGGGCGTTTCGCGTTTCCGGCAAGGCCCCGATTGCGCTACCAGCAGGCTGCCCCCAGCGGGCCCGAGGCGCCCTTGACGCCGCGGCTGGTCAGCGTGAGGTTGGCGCACTGGCCGTCGCGGGTCTGGTCGCCGCAGCGCGCCGAATTGATCGGCGTAGCCGTCAGCGTGTAGGTGAGGTTGGCATCGGCCAGGGCGATGGCGACCTGGTAGCACTCCTGCTCCGACCGGTTGCTTGTGAAGCCCAGGCCATTGGGCTTGGCCGTGGTCAGGGCATTGGTGTACTGCCCGCGCGACGTGAAGAAGCGTTCCTGCTCACCGGCGATCCGGTTCAGCATGGCCTTGCCATCGGCCCGCTTGGTGCGCAGCACGTACTGGGTGTAGCTGGGATAGGCGATCGCGGCGAGGATCGCCACGATCAACACCACGATCATCACCTCGATCAGGGTGAAACCGCCCGCCCGCTTCCGTGGCGTCATCGTCATGGTCTGCTCCTTGGCCATCATTCCAGCGGGATCTCGCGCCAGCCGCTGCGGCGGCGCACCGGTACGCCCATGATCTTCTGGCCCATCAGGGACATCGCGCCGCCATCGGGATCGAGGAAGGCGGACAGGTCGGGCGGCCTGTTGGTGACCATGCCGACGCTGCCGGCGCCACCGCCGTCGAAAATCGCCTGGCCGGCACTGTAGGCGGTGCCCAGGGGGTTGAGGTCGCCAGGCAACGGGAAGCCGCCGGTGAAGGCGGAAAGCACGTAGACGGCGCCGGTGCCGAGCGGGGCGCAGGGATCGTTGGACGGGATGAAGCTGCCGATCGCGACGATGCCGGAGGGGAAGCTGACCGGGATCGACATCTCGATGATGCGCTCGCCGCGCAGCGCGCCGCCAAGCAGGCCCGGGTCGCCGACCTGGACGAACCAGCCGTTGCGATCCGGCGGCACCACGTTGGTCTGCGCCATGTTGAGGAAGCCCGTCGGGCCGACGCTCAGGGTCTGCTGGACCAGGGAGGCCTCGGTGATCGGATAGCGGTCGCAGCCGCGGCCGCACTCGCGGATGCCGTAGATGGCCTGGCGCGGGATGTTGATCTCGCGATCGCCGTTCTCGATGTACTTGCCGGTGCCGACCACGACCACCATCTTGCCGGTGGCCGGATCCGCGTAGATGGTCGGCGCCGTGGTGATCGGCCGCTGCGGCACCCCGGTGACCCGGTTGCCGCGGAACAGCACCTCGACCGGCGCCGAGGCGAGCTCGGACCAGCCCCGGCCCTCGAGGTCGATGCGCCACAGGTCGCCGTTGAGGTCGCCGGCGACGACGAAGTCGACCTCGTAGTCGAGCTCGTAGTCGGCCGCCTGCACCGTCGCCAGGCCGCGCGCCAGGGGCACGTCGATGCGCCGGTAGGCGCCGTTGGCGATGTTGATCGCGAAGACCGCGCCGGTGCTGTTGCCGCCAGTGTTGGCGAAGGTGTCGGGGCGCTCGTTGGGCAGGCCGCGGGTGGCGAAGTCGACGGTCGACTCGCTGTTGTACCCGGATGGCACCAGGGCCACCCAGGTGCCGTCGCTCAGGCGCACGACGTTGGGCCGGCCGTAGGTGTAGCCGAGCCGGACATCGGCCTGGTCGGTGAACTCCCAGAGCACGCTCGGGCTTTCCGGGTCGGTGATGTCGATCGCGTAGACGCCCTGCCCGCCCAGGCCCAGTGTGCCGACCAGCACGGTACGCCACCGGCCGCCGATGAAGACGTCATGGTCGATCGGCGTGTTGTTGACGAATGGCACGAACTGGTATTCGGGCACCGTCAGGCGCGCCAGGTTGGGGAACACCCGGTTGGGGATGTACGCCCAGCGCTCGGCGCCGGTGTCGGCATCGAAGGCATGCAGCATGCCGTCATTGCTGCCGATGTAGAGGGTCGGCGGACGGTCGCGGTTGTCCTGGCGGAAACGCGCGTACTGGGTGCCGCCCTCGGCGAAGTCGCTGCGGCCGCGGTAGCCGAACCGGGGTGCGGCGACGTTGATCAGGCTGGAGCCGATGAACGGGCCGAGGATCGAGAGGCGATTGCGCAGGGCGCCGCCATTGCTCTGTTCGAAGCTGCGCACCCCGCGGATCCACTGCAGGCGGCGCTCGCCAAGACCGTCGTTGTTGCCGTAGACGGGATTGGTGTTGAGCGCCAGCTGCTGGGCGCTGGTCAGGTTGCCCCAGGCGAAATCGACCGCGGTCGCGGCGCCGCTGCCGGCCGTGTTGGTGAGGATGCGCCGGCTGGCCGGTGAGCGCGCGTCGAGCTGGGCGGCGGCACTCGAGGTCCAGGCCGGGTTGGCGGTCTGCTGGCCGGTGACCGGATCGATCTCGAAGCCCTCGATGTTGCCGGTCCAGTCGCCGCTGTTGTAGGAGGCCTGGAACAGCACCGTGTCGCTGCGCAGGAAGGCGGTCGATCCGGCCGAACCGGTCACGGCCTGGCGCCGGTTGATGTTGTCGAACAGGCTGCTCAGTGAGTTCACCAGCTCCTGCGGGTCCTCCGCACTCAGGAAGTCGCCTCGGCTGTTGACGGCGGCATGCCAGGTGTCGTCGATCGACGTCGCCGCGTTGTTGTTGACGCCGGGCCAGGTGTCCAGACCACGGCGCAGGCGCATCAGCCGCGCCGACTTGCAGATGGTGTTGCTGTTGATCGCCGGGTTGTTGACGCAGGCCGGGGTGGTGTCGAAACCCAGGGTGCCGCCGACGCCGAAGGTCACGAAGAAGTTGACCATGCGCTGCCAGGTGCCCGGATCGTTGGCCGGATTGAACCAGATCTCCTCCTCGTTGTTGCCCGCCGAGACCTGGTTGATGCTGTTGTCGCCGAAATATGGCGGCACCTCGTTGGCCAGGCCGGGACGCAGGTCGCGCTTCCAGTAGTACATGGCGATGTCGGCCATGTCCGGGGTGCGCGGATTGAGGTTGCCGCTGGTGGCGTTCTGGCGCCAGTAGAGCTGGGCCTTGTCGCCGCTCAGGGTGCGACCGCCCTCGATCGCCGATCCGGCGGCGTCCTCGTTGCCGATGCCGTTCGGATTGCTGAGGCTCGACTCGTTGGTGTAGCCGTCGGTGATCATCACGTGGAAGCTCTGCCGGCAGCTCAGTTCGCGTCCGTATCCGACGTCGAAATAGGGATTGGTCTCGCTGTTGGCGCGGTTGTTCTCCAGGTAGTTGCCGGCCCGGATCAGCGAGGCCCGGGTCGGCGTCACGCCGCTGTAGGGCGCCCGGTACAGCCAGTTCTCGAAGAAATTCGTGCGCCAGGCCGGGACCTCCAGGGCGCGGGTGATGGTGCCGGTGCCGAAGTTGTTGGTGATCAGGTTCTGCCAGGCGACCCGGGCCTTGGGGTCCAGCCGGGCGAATGCGGTGGCCATCGCAGAGCGCGCGGCCAGGCTTCGGGTGCGGTAGTACGAAAACCAGTTGGCAAAGTTGGTCTGGTCGGCGGGCGACATGTCGGCCACGTAACGCACCGTATAGCCCTCGCAGTAGAAGGCGCGGCCGTTGTTGGAGCCCGTGGTCGGACTGTGCGAGGTCCGCCAGGTGAAACTGGGGTTGTTGGTGAGGCTGCTCTTGGTCGCCGTGCTGGTGGCGAAGCTGTTCAGCAGGTTGCGGGTACCGATGGTGGGCAGGAAGCCGTCGACCCAGGCGTTGTTGATGCTGGCGTTCGGGAACTGCGTGAGGTCGGGGCGCAGCGGCGGATCGTAGGTGACCGCCGGATTGAAGTAGATCCGGTTGACGCGGTGGTCGTAGTAGCGGCAATCCGTGAAGTTCGCGTTGTCGGGCATGTAACCCCAGCCCATGCTGCCGGAATCGTCGAGGGTGACGATGATGTTGGGCGGCAGCGCGGCGTTGATGCTCGGCGGTACGCGCGACAGGTCCAGCGACTGGCCGTGCGCGCCCGCGGCGGCCGACAGTGCGGCGAAGGCGACGAGGATTCTGAGGGAGGCCATGGCGGATTCTCCTGGCGCGGACACGAGGCGGGGTTACGGAGTGGGCGGCGGCGGCGGGGGAGGCGACGGCGCATTGGCGCCGCCCATGATGCCGACGTAATAGGTCTCGACCGAGCGGATCACGTTGATCGTCGATCCGGTGCTGCGGCCGGTGATGCGGTAGACCGTGGGCGGCGGCGTGGCGCTGCCACTGCCGGCGGCGTCGACGCCGCCGAACGAGCCGACCTGGCCGCCCTGGCTGTCCAGGCCCTTGAGCGGGCCCAGGCTCTCGATCATGAACTGCGGACGGCGCGCCAGGCCGGCACCGTCATAGGCGCCGAGCTGGGCATCGGGAATGCGCGCGACCGGGAACTCCTGGATGAAGGAGCCGGAGGGCACGGCGTTCCAGCTGCGGTTGTTGCGGAACTGCTCGGAGCGGTTGGCGTTGGTCTGGCATGCGGTGTCGGCCTGGTCGGTAACCGAACCCGACCGGGCGAACACGCGGTCCAGCGCCGAGCAGTCGCCGGAAAGCTGGTCGCCCTTGGAGTGGAACTCGCGGATCCAGGCCTCGCCGGCCCGGGCCGCGCTCTCGGCGCCGGTCTGTGCAAGGGAGACGTTGCGCAGGTTGCCGGCCATGCGTTCCTGCATGACCACGCCGCTCATGGCGGTGACCGCCATCAGGGTGGTGATCAGCAGGAAGATCAGGCCGATCACCAGGGCCATGCCCTGCTGGCGGCGCGGCAGGCGGCTGCCGGGATGTCGTGCGGGTCGGATCGGCGTGATCGGCATGATCGGCGCTCCGGTCAGTAGGCGTTGTTGCGGAGGGTGACCACGGTGCGGAACTCGCGCCGCAGCATGCGGCCGGGCGGCAGGCCCGACGGCAGGGTGGTGATGCTGCCGCCCGGGCAGGTGCCGTAGGCGGGATCGCAGGCGACCTGGACGACGTTGGCGGCGTTGGCGGCGCCAGTGGCAAGGAAGGCGTACTGGAACGGCTCCTCCAGCACGCCGGCGTCGTCGACGGTGTTGGCCAGCAGGAACACCTCGATGGCGCGCACCGAACGCCAGCCGCAGTTGAGGGCGTCCTGGCCGGCGATCGGCGGCACCAGCGGGGGATTCAGCGACGCCTGGGCGCAGTCGGCCGCCGGCAGCGCCTGGACCTGGGCGGCGGTCAGCGGCCGCATCCGGCCCAGGCGGTCCTCGACGTGGTAGAGGAAATCCAGCCGCTCGATGCCCTCGGCGACGGCGACGTCGATGCCGTTCTCGCGCCGGCGCAGGGTCGAGACCAGGCGTCCCGGGCGCGACGGGTCGGCGGTCAGCCGCAGGTAGTAGGTGACGGTGACCAGGTCGGCGTCGAAATCGTTCACCCGGGCGTCGTTGTCGGGCGAGAAGGCGCTCAGCACCCGGGCGTCGGGCAGGTTGCCGACGCCCTCGAGGGTCTCGCCGTCGATCCGGCGCACCGCCATGATCGCGGTGGTCGCGTAGTCGCCGACCACCACCAGGCCGCTGGGCCCGAGCTGGAAGTCGCTGCCGGCGCGCAGACGCAGGGTGCCGCCGTTGACCGGACCGCTGAACTCGGTGCGCAGCGGGATGCCCTCGCCGCGCAGGTAGCGCAGGGTCAGCACGTCGCCGCCGCGGGCGCGGCTGTTGACCGTGGTGCCGAGCGCCGGCAGGGCACCGTAGCCGCTGACGTTGTAGAGGTCGCTGCCGGGCGTGGCGGCGATCGCCGGGGCGCAGGTGGTGCCGGTGCAGTCGTGGCCGCGCAGGAAGTAGCTGGGCGGGATCAGGTAGCGGCTGGTGCCGGGCGCCGTCGGCGCCGCCGGCAGGCCGGCGGCCGCCCAGGCGCCGGTACCGAGGTTGGCGAAGCTCAGCACCGGGCGATCCGGGTTGGTCGCGCCCGGGCCGCCGCCCTCGCTGGCCTTGCGCATGCTGCGCATCGCCGTCGCCATGCGCAGGTCCTCGGCGATCCGGCTGAGCGCGAAGCGGCCGTTCTCCTGCAGGCGCGCCAGGCCGTTCTCCATCCGGTTGACGTTGGAGGTGGTGTTGAACAGCGAGGTGATGCCGAGCAGCAGGATGGTGCCGATCAGCAGGGCGATCATCAGCTCGATCAGCGACAGGCCGCGCTGGCGGTGCCGGGAGGTTGTCATGGCTGCACCATCCAGGTGAAGGCGCGCTGGCTGACGTCCTGGGACTGGCCGGTGTCGCCGACCTCGCTCCAGCGCACGCCCAGGGTGCAGACGCCGGCGTAGCCGGCGGCGGTGAAGCCGCCGGCGGCGCCGGCGGTGCAGTCCACCGAAATGGCGCCGCCGGGCAGGCGCTGGGCCGCCATCGCCGCCCAGGCCGCGCGGTCGCGCGCCGCGGTCTGCGCGGCCGTGCACGGGCCGCAGGGTGCCGCGGTCGGGCCGGTGATGAAGCCGCCGGTGTTGTAGGCCCCGGCGTTGACCGCGGCGAGGTTGGCGCGCAGGCCGTCGGCCATGGCCTCGGCCACGTAGACGGCCTGGGAATGGTGGTAGGCCTGGTGGTTGCCCTTGACCGCGGAGACCAGCATCGCGGCCAGGCCGAGCAGGCCGATGCTGAACACGAGCAGGGCGATCAGCACCTCGAGCAGGGAGTAACCCTGCTGGCGCGCGTGCGAAGGAAGACGGGAAGTTGCCATGTCAGCTGCACCCCAGGCCGATGCCGGACAGGTTCTTCACCGCCTGGGCGCGCCCCGAGGGATCGATGCGGATGCCGGTGGAGCGGGCGGCGTCGCCGCCCGGCCGGCACAGGGCGAAACGGGCGCCGTCGGCCGGCGTCCGGATCTGGCCGAGCGCCCCGAAGGTCACCGCCAGCACGGCATCGCTGCCGGCGGTGGCGCCGGAGACGCCGCGCAGGGTGAACAGATTGGCGGGGTTGCCCTCGTAACCGACATTCACGGAAGGGGCGGTCTTGATCAGCTCCTCGCCGGCGTCGCGGACGCCGTTGCCGTTGGTGTCCTCGAAGACCTCCCAGCCGCTGTTCCAGTCGCCGCCCAGCGCCGCCACCGAGGCGGTGCGGGCGACCTTGACGGCCTCGCTGCGCGCCATCGAGAGGTCGGCCAGCAGGTTGTTGATGTTGCTGGAGCTGCGGTTGTTGAGGGAGATCTCGCGGAAGCTGGGGGTCGCGATGGCGACCATGATGGCCAGCACCGCCAGGGCGATCATCAGTTCGACCAGGGTGAAGCCGCCGTGGCCGACGCGGAAACTGGACTGCCTGCTGGATTTCATGCGCACCTCCCGAAGCCTGAGTCTCCCCGGGGCGCCCCCGGCGGCTCAAGCCCCGCCCGACCGGCGGCACCGGCCGGCCGACGAGCGGCACCCCGGGTGCCGGGGGTGCCGGGGATGCCGGGAATGCCGGGCGCGACTCGGAGACCGACCGACCCGGCACGATCCCCGCCAGGGCCAGTCCCGGCCGCCCTTCCCCGCCCCACCTCGACGACCCCGCAGAGAATCCGCGGAGCGCCCTGCTCCCTTCTCCCTGCTCCCCGGTCCCCGCCCCCTCAGGCCTCCAGCCGCGCCCGCAGCTCCCTGGGCAGGGCGAACACGATGTCCTCGGGCTTGCCGTCCAGCTCCTCGACCGACGACGCACCCAGGGCGCGCAGCCGCGCCACCACGTCCTGGACCAGGCGCTCCGGCGCCGAGGCGCCGGCGGTGAGTCCAACGCGCCGGCAGCCGGCCAGCCAGGCCGGGTCGATGTCGGCGGCGCCGTCGATCAGGTGGGCCGGGATGCCGGCCTTGGCGGCCAGTTCGCGCAGGCGGTTGGAGTTCGAGGAGTTCGGGGAGCCGACGACCAGCACCAGGTCGCATTGCTCCGCCAGGCGCCTGACCGCGTCCTGGCGGTTCTGGGTGGCGTAACAGATGTCGTCCCGGCGCGGCCCGGCGATCGCCGGGAAGCGTTCCTGGAGCGCGGCGATGATTTCGCGGGTGTCGTCCACGGACAGCGTGGTCTGGGTCACGAAGGCGAGCTGCTCGGGATCGCGGACCTGCACGCCGCGGGCGTCCTCGAGGGTCTCGACCAGCTGGATGCGCGCGCCGCCGCACTCGCCCTCGCTCCACTGGCCCAGGGTGCCCTCGACCTCGGGGTGGCCGGCGTGGCCGATCATCAGCACGTCGCGGCCGGCCCGGCAGTGCTGGGCGACCTCGATGTGGACCTTGGTCACCAGCGGGCAGGTGGCGTCGTAGACCTGCAGGCGGCGCCGGGCGCCCTCGTCGCGCACCGCGCGCGAGACGCCGTGCGCCGAGAACACCACGGTGCCGCCATCGGGCACCTCGTCGAGCTCGTCGACGAACACCGCGCCGCGCCGGCGCAGGCCGTCGACCACGAAGCGGTTGTGCACGACCTCGTGGCGCACGTAGATGGGCGCGCCGAAGGCGTCGAGCAGGCGGTCGACGATCTCGATCGCGCGGTCGACGCCGGCGCAGAAGCCGCGGGGGTTGGCGAGCAGGACGTCCATGGACCGGATTATCGCATCGCCCGGTGCCAGGTGGTCCCGGGCGGCGCGCGCCGCGCATCGCGGTCCGGAGGCGCCGCGCTCAGGACGGCTGGCGCGGGCCGAACAGCAGCAGGGCGATCAGGACCGCGGCGCCGCAGGTGATCGCGGCGTCGGCGACGTTGAAGGCCGGGAAGTGCCAGCCCCGCCAGTGGACGTCGACGAAATCGACGACATGGCCATGGCGCAGGCGGTCGACCAGGTTGCCGACCGCGCCGCCCAGGATCAGGGCGTAGGCCGCCGCCAGCCAGCGCTGCTCGCGCGGCGTCTGGCGCAGCCAGACCACCAGCAGCACGCTGACCGCCAGGGCCAGGCCGCTGAACAGCCAGCGCTGCCAGCCGCCGGCGTCGCCCAGGAAACTGAACGCGGCGCCGGGGTTGAACACCAGGGTCCAGTTCAGGACCGGCAGCACCGGCACCGGACGGCCGTACTCCAGCAGCACCAGCGCCAGCTCCTTGCTGGCCAGGTCGGCGACCAGCACCGCCAGCGACAGCCACAGCCAGGCCAGCGCGTGGCCCGGCGCGGGCCCGGCAGCGGCCGGACTCATCCGCCGGCAGCGCTCTGGCGCGCCTCCTCGGCGACGCTCCACAGGCGCTCCAGCCCGTAGAACTCGCGCACCCGCGGCAGCATGACGTGGACCACGACATCGCCCAGGTCGACCAGCACCCACTCGCCCTCGCGCTCGCCCTCGACGCCGAGCAGGGCGGCACCGGCGGCCTTGAGCTGACGCACCACCTCGTCGGCGATCGACTTGACGTGGCGGCTGGAGGTGCCCGAGGCGACCACCACGTGGTCGGTCACGCTGGTGCGGCCGCGGACGTCGATGGCCTTGATGTCGACCGCCTTGAGGTCCTCCAGGGCGGCGACCACGTGGTCGCGCGTGGCTTCGGGGTCCGGGTGGGCGGCGCTGGGGGTCGGGGCGGGTGTCTTGGCGGTCAAGCAGGGCGTCTCTGGAAACCAGGGCGCCAGTATAGCGCCGGGCCCGGGGCGGACCCGGCGCGAGGCTGAACCGCCCGTCCGGCGGGCCAGGGGGGCGGGGCCGCTGCATCGCCAGCGCAGGCACCAGGGTGGCCGGCGCGCGCCGCACGGGGCCCGCCCGCAGCCGGGAGCGCCGCGCAGGAACGGGCGTCGAGCCGCGGCGCCCGCGGGCTCAGGCGCGATACAGGCCCGCCGCCTGGATATGGTCGAGCACGGCCTGGGGCAGCAGGTAACGGGGCGACCGCCCGGCCGCCAGGGCCGCGCGGATCTGGCTGGAGGACACCGCCAGCGGCGTCACCCGCAGCACCATGACGCGACCGGCGGGCTCGCGCTGCAGCAGCTCGGTGCGGCCGGTCCAACGCCCGGCCATGGCCGCGTGCAGGTCGGGATCGAGGCGGTCCAGCCGCTGCCGGGGCCGGGTCATGGCCAGCAGGTGCGCCAGGCCGGTCAGCTCGCGCCAGCGATGCCAGGACGGCAGCGCCCGGAAGGCGTCGGCGCCCAGCACGAACACCAGGGGCCGCTCCGGCCCCAGCTCCTCGCGCAGCGCGCCCAGGGTGTCGACGCTGTAGCTGGCGCCGCTGCGCTCCAGTTCGCGACGGTCCAGGCGCAGGCGGTCCTGGCCGGCGAGGGCCAGCTCCAGCATCGCCGCGCGTTGCGCCGGCGGCGCCCCGGGCTGGCCGCGGTGCGGCGGCCGGCCGGACGGCATCAGGCGGACCTCGCAGTCGAGGCGCTCGGCGACCTCCCAGGCCACCCGCAGATGGCCGAAGTGCACCGGGTCGAAGGTGCCGCCGAACACCGCGACCGGGCCGGTACCGCTGCCCGCGGATGCCGCGCTCATGCCCGCCCCCGCCGGCCGCTGGCGGCCAGGCGCACGACCAGGCGCTCCAGGGCCAGCCAGGGCAGACCGGGCGCCTGGCCCTTGGCCAGGCGCTCGGCATCGGCCAACCCGGACAGCGCCCGGACCAGACCGGCCTGGCCGATCCGGCGCAGGGCACGGCCGTACAGGTCGATGCGGCTTTGCCACACCCGCTCGGCGCGCAGCGCGGCCGCTTCCTGCTGGCCGTCGGCGCTGGCTTCCGCCGCCCGCGCCAGCAGCTCGACCTGGCTGCCCAGCCAGGGCAGCACCGCGGCCGGTGCCTCGCCCTCGGCGCGCAGGGCGCGCAGGATGCGCAGGGCGCGACCCGGCTCGCCGGCCAGCACGGCATCGGTCAGGGCGAAGACATCCAGGCGCGACTGCTCGGCGAGCAGGGCCGCCAGGCGATCCGCACCCAACGGTCCGGTCTCGCCGGCCAGGACCAGCTTGTCCAGCTCCTGGGCGCAGGCCAGCAGGTTGCCCTCGGTGCGCTGGGCCAGCAGGTCGATGGCATCCGGCGCCAGGGCCAGGCCCAGGCGCCGCATCCGGGCGGCGATCCAGGACGGCAGCTCGTTGCGCCGCAGCGGCCAGACCACCAGCTGCCAGCCGGCGCCGGCCAGCGCGCCGACCCAGGCGGCACGTTCGTGTTCCTTGCCCCAGGCCAGGCAGGTGACCAGCAGCAGGCTGTCCGGGGCCGGCGTCCGCGCCCAGGCCGCCAGGGCCTCGCTGCCTTCCCGACCCGCCTTGCCGGACGGCAGGCGCAGGTCGATCAGGGTGCGGCCGCCGCCGAACAGTGCGCCCTGCTGGCCGGCCATCGCCAGTTCGGCCCAGTCGAAGCCCGGCTCGCCGGCCTCCAGGACCCGGCGCTCGTCGAAGCCGTCGCGGCGCGCCGCCTGACGGACGGCGTCGGCCGCCTCCAGCACCAGCAGCTCCTCCTGGCCGGCGACCAGGTAGCACGGCGCCAGCGGCCCGCGCTCCAGGTGGGCGTGCAGGGCCTCGGGGCGCTCGGCCTTCACGGCATCGCGCCGCCGCCCAGGCTGTCCGCGGCCCGCTCGATCCGGCGCATCAGCGCGCGCACCATCTCGCGCTCCAGGTCGCGACGCAGGGCTTCCTCCTGGCCGGCGACACCCAGGGCGTCGCGTTCGTCGAACACGAAGTCGCGCTCCAGCAGAAGCTCCTGCTCGGGCACCAGGACCCGGCCGTCGGCCAGGCGCAGTTCGAAGACCACGCGATGGCGCACCGCGAACTCGCGCACGCGGGCCTGCTCGCTGATGGTCAGCGCCTCGGTGGCGACCGCGTTGACCGGCACGCGCAGCACCGCCACCCCGGTGGCATCGGCGGGCTGCAGCGCGACGCCGGACCGTTCCAGGGCGGCGACCAGGTCGCGGCGGATGCGCGGGCCGCTGTCGGCCAGGTCCAGGCGCAGGGTGCGCAGCTCCGGCGGCAGGGTGGCCTCGCCGCGCAGCTGGAACCCGCAGGCGCCGAGCGCGGCGGTGACGACTAGCAGGCAGGACAGGACGGGCGTGCGCACGGGGACCTCCGCGGGGGCGGGCCATTATGCCCGAGCCGTGCCGCAGACCGGCGCGCGCACGCCCCGCCACCGCGAGCCCGGGGCCGGCCAGGCGACACCCTCCTGGTGGCCCCAGCGACGTGTGCCGCGCGCGGGTCGCGCCGGCAGCGGCCCGGGACGACCCGGTCAGACCACGATGTTGACGATCCGCCCGGGCACCACGATCAGCTTGCGCGGCGTGGCCCCTTCCAGGAAGCGCTGCACCGACGGATCGGCCAGGGCCGCCTGGCCGACCGCGTCGCGGTCGGCGTCGGCCGGCACCTCGATGGTGCCGCGCAGCTTGCCGTTGACCTGCACCGCCAGCACCAGGCTGTCGCGGACCAGGGCGGCGGGATCGGCGACCGGGAACGGCAGGTCCTCGACCAGGGTCTCGGGGTGGCCGAGCGCCTGCCACAGGGCGTGGCAGATGTGCGGGGCGATCGGGTCGAGCAGGCGCACCACCGCCTCCCAGGCCTCCTGCATCAGGGCGCGGCCCTGGGCGCTGTCGTCCTCGGCGCGGGCCAGCGCGTTCATCAGCTCCATCACCGCGGCGATCGCGGTGTTGAAGGCCATGCGCCGGCCCAGGTCGTCGCCGACCTTGGCGATGGTCTCGTGCAGCTTGCGGCGCAGCGCGCGCTGGCCTGTGTCCAGCGCCGCCGGGTCGAGCGGCGCGGCCGGGCCGCCGGCGACGTGACGGTGCACCTGGGTCCACAGCCGGCGCAGGAAGCGCGCCATGCCCTCGACGCCGGCCTCGTTCCACTCCAGGCTCTGCTCGGCGGGCGCCGCGAACATCGAGAACAGGCGCACCGTGTCGGCGCCGTACTTGTCGACCATCGCCTGCGGGTCGACGCCGTTGTTCTTGGATTTCGACATCTTCTCGATGCCGCCGACCTCGACCGGCTCGCCGTCGGCGGCCAGCAGCGCGCCGGTGATGCGGCCGCGCTCGTCGCGCACCGCCTCGACCTCGGCCGGGTTGAACCAGGTGCGCGCGCCGTCCGGCGCCTCGCGGTAGAAGGTCTCGGCGACCACCATGCCCTGGCACAGCAGGTTGCGCGCCGGCTCGTCGCTGGCCACGAAGCCGGTGTCGCGCATCAGCTTGTGGAAGAACCGGAAGTACAGCAGGTGCAGGATGGCGTGTTCGATGCCGCCGATGTACTGGTCGACCGGCAGCCAGTGGTCGGCGCGGGCGTCGACGATGTCGGTGGCGCCGGGACTGGTGTAGCGGGCGTAGTACCAGCTCGACTCCATGAAGGTGTCGAAGGTGTCGGTCTCGCGCTCGGCCGGGCCGCCGCAGGACGGGCAGGTGGTGCGCCGCCACGCCGGGTCGGCCTTGATCGGCGAGATCACCGTGCCGGCCGCGAAGGCGTCGGCGACGTCCTCGGGCAGCACCACCGGCAACTGGTCCTCGGGCACCGGCACGTCGCCGCAGGACGGGCACAGCACCATCGGGATCGGGCAGCCCCAGTAGCGCTGCCGGCTGACGCCCCAGTCGCGCAGCCGGAAGTTGACCTTGCGCACCGCCTTGTCGCCGAGGATCGCGGCGATGCCGTCGAAGGCCTCGCGATGGCCCAGGCCGTCGATGGCGCCGGAGTCGACCACGCGCAGGTGCGGATGGCCCTTGTCGGCATACCAGTCCTGCCAGGCATCGACGTCCCAGGTCTCGCCCTCGACGGCGATCACCTGGCGCACCGGCAGGCCGTACTTGTGGGCGAATTCGAAGTCGCGCTGGTCGTGGCCGGGCACCGCCATCACCGCGCCGGTGCCGTAGCCCATCAGCACGAAGTTGGCGACCCAGATCGGCAGACGCTGGCCGGAGACCGGGTGCACGGCGTGCAGGCCGGTGGCCATGCCCAGCTTCTCCTGGGTCTCCAGCTCGGCCTCGGAGACGCCGCCTTTCCGGCACTGCGCGATGAAGGCGGCAAGTTCCGGATTGCCGGCCGCCGCCCACTGGGCGACCGGGTGCTCGGCGGCGACCGCCAGGTAGGTGGCGCCCATCAGGGTGTCCGGGCGGGTGGTGAACACCCGCAGCGGCTCGGCCAGCGCCTCGACCTGGAAGGCGATCTCCAGGCCCTCGCTGCGGCCGATCCAGTTGCGCTGCATGGTCTTGACCGGCTCCGGCCAGCCGTCCAGCGTGTCCAGGCCGTCGAGCAGCTCCTGGGCGTAGGCGGTGATCTTCAGGAACCACTGCGGGATCTCGCGCTTCTCGACCAGGGCGCCGGAGCGCCAGCCGCGGCCGTCGATCACCTGCTCGTTGGCGAGCACGGTCTGGTCGACCGGGTCCCAGTTGACCTGGGCGTTCTTCCGGTACACCAGGCCCTTGCGGAACAGCCGCACGAACATGCGCTGCTCGTGCACGTAGTAGTCCGGCCGGCAGGTCGCGAACTCGCGCGACCAGTCGATCGCGTAGCCCAGCGCCTGGAGCTGGCCGCGCATGTGCTCGATGTTGGCGTAGGTCCACTTGGCCGGCGCCGTCTTGTTCTTGATCGCGGCGTTCTCGGCGGGCAGGCCGAAGGCGTCCCAGCCCATCGGCTGCAGCACGTTGCGGCCCTGCATGCGCTGGTAGCGGCTGATCACGTCGCCGATCGTGTAGTTGCGCACGTGGCCCATGTGCAGGGCCCCGGAGGGGTACGGCAGCATCGACAGGCAGTAGAAGGTCGGGCGCCCCGGTTGCTCGGTCACCTCGAAGGCGCGGGTCCGCGTCCAGTAGTCCTGGGCGGCGGCCTCGACGGCGCGGGGGTCGTAGTGTTCCTGCATGGCGGTTCCGGGGCGCACGGGGTGGGGGCGGCCACGGCGGCCGCCCGGGATCGTTCGGGTTCCTCCGGAGACTACCGCAGTGCAACATGGGCGCCAAGCCGCCCGCGCGCCGCGTCCGGCGGTGTCGGTGCCGGCCGGGCCGGGGCGCTAAGGTGGCGGCACCGAGGAGGAGACCCCGATGCGCCGTTCCCTGCTTTTCACCGCCCTGCTTGCCCCGGCCCTGGCCGCCGCCGCCCCCGGCGACCTGCTGGTCCACTGCGGCCGGGTGTTCGACGCCGACGGCGCCCGGATGCTCGACGCCCGCTACCTGCTGGTGCGCGACGGCCGGATCGCCGCGATCGACCGCGCCGCCCCGGCCGATGCCGGCGACGCCGCCCGCATCGACCTGTCCGCGGCGACCTGCCTGCCCGGCCTGATCGACATGCACGTGCACCTGGGCAGCCAGACCAGTCCGGCCGCCTATGCCGAGGGCTTCCGGATGAATCCGGAGGACTACGCCTACCGCTCGGTGGGCTATGCCGAGAAGACCCTGATGGCCGGCTTCACCACGGTGCGCGACCTCGGCGGTGCCCAGGTCCAGGGACTGCGCAACGCCATCGACCAGGGCCTGGTGCGCGGCCCGCGGATCATGGCCGCCGGCAAGTCGATCGCCACCACCGGCGGCCATGCCGACCCGCGCAACGGTATCAGCCGCGAGCTGATCCAGGCGCTGGGCTACCCGGGCCCCGAGGACGGCGTGGTGGCCGGCGAGGTCGAGGCCCGGCGCGCGGTGCGCCAGCGCTACAAGGAAGGCTCGGACCTGATCAAGATCACCGCCACCGGCGGCGTGCTCAGCTTCGCGCGCAGCGGCGACAACCCGCAGTTCATGGAGGACGAGATCCGCGCCATCGTGCAGACCGCCCGCGATTACGGCTACAAGGTGGCCGCCCATGCGCACGGCGCCGAGGGCATGCGCCGGGCGGTTGCCGCCGGCGTCGACTCGATCGAGCACGGCACCTGGATGGACGACGAGGTGATGGCCCTGATGCGCGAGCGCGGCACCTGGTACGTGCCGACCATCACGGCCGGCGTGTTCGTCGGCGAGATGGCGCGCGAGCCCGGCTACTACCCGGAGATCGTCCGGCCCAAGGCGCTGGCGGTCGGCCCGCAGATCCAGCGCACCTTCGCGCGCGCCTGGCGGGCCGGCGTGCGGATCGCCTTCGGCACCGACGCCGGCGTCTTCCACCATGGCGACAACGCCCGCGAGTTCGAGCTGATGGTCGAGGCCGGTATGCCGCCGGCACAGGCCCTGCAGTCGGCGACCCGCAACGCCGCCGAGCTGCTCGGCCGCTGGGACGAGCTGGGCAGCCTTGAGGCCGGCAAGCTGGCCGACCTGGTCGCCGTGGCCGGCGATCCGCTCACCGACATCGGCCTGATGCGCCGGGTCGGCTTCGTGATGAAGGACGGCGTGGTCCACAAGGACGAGCTGACCGCCGGCCGATGAGCCACGGTCCCGGCACCGGCCCGGCCGGGCGCCGCCTGTCGGCGCGCCGGCTGCGCTGGCTGATGAACCTGTGGCCGCCGTTCGCCTTCGCCGGCATCCGCGTGCTGGAACTGGATGAGGCCTTCCGCAGCGCCCGGGTGGTGCTGCGCCGGCGCTGGTGGAACGGCAACTACGTCGGCGTGCACTTCGGCGGCAGCCTGTTCGCGATGACCGACCCGTTCTGGATGATGCTGGCCATGCACCGCCTGGGGCCGGACTACGTGGTCTGGGACAAGGCCGCCGAAATCGATTTCGTCACGCCCGGCCGCCGCGACGTGTACGCCCGCTTCGAGCTGGACGACGCCACCGTCGAGGCGATGCGCGCGCAGGCCGCCGACGGCCAGCGCCACCTGCGCTGGTTCCGGACCGAGGTGGTCGACGCCGACGGCCAGGTGGTGGCCCGGGTCCGCAAGCAGCTGCATGTGCGACTGAAGCAGCGTGCCGGGAGGTGAGGGCCGGAAGCCCGCGCAAGGTGCGCAGCACCGGAGCGCATCGCCCCCCTGATTGCACGGCTCACTCCCTGAGGCCGGCCGACATCCGGTGGGCCGTCGGGAGGGGGGCTTCTGGCAGGGCCGGTGGGACGCGGTGGCGCAGGGCTCGATTCGGCTCGTGGGCGCCTGGATCGGGCTGGCGGAAGGGCGGGTCCAGCGCCCTCGAGTCGCCATGCGACCGCAGGCGCACTACCGATGCGACGGAATCCGCAGTCGCAGCGTCCTTCCCCCAACATTCGCCGCTAACCCGGTTGGCCTGCGCCGAGGAGCAGGTTCCCGGTATCTTCCGGTGTGCGCGGACGTGAGGACGGCATGAACTTGCGATACGGGATCACTGCCCTCGTCTTGCTGTCGGCATCGGTCATCTCCGGCGAGGCGCAGGCGGAAAACCCCTTCGCCACCCGGCACAGCCAGGTCACGGTCGGGTATGGCGCGCTCGATGGACCGGGCGGCCCCGACGACCCCTTCTCGCGGAATGTCCAGACTCTCGATGACGGCGAGCGCCGGGCGCTGAAGGTGGCCGTGTCCCTGGGGGCTGGATTTTCCCTCGCCCTGGGACTGGACCGGGAACGTCTGCGCTACGCCAGCCCGCTGGAGCCTGGCTGCCAGCCCGACGCGAGATTCTTCTTTGCTGGGATCGCCTGCCAACTCCAGGTGCGGCCGCGCGGTCCCGGCCAGACGACCGACAAGGCGGAAACCTTCAGCGTAGACGTGCGCTTCCACCGCCCGATCAGCGACCGCTTCCACCTTGATGCCGAACTCGGCTATGGGCGCCTGGCCTGGCAGACCCGCGACGATGTCGAGGCGATCGCGGTCGGCCGCTGCCTGGCCATCGATCCAACCTTCGACATGGCACCGCTGGACCGCCTGCGCGCCACGCGGCGCATTCCCGAGTGCCGGACCAGCGCCGGCAGCAACCTCAAGTCCGGGCCGCACGGCAGCCTGCAGCTCAGCTACCGCCTGGCCGGGCCGGTCTGGCTGGCAGGCGGCTACACCGTGCAGCGCTACGCCTGGCTGCCTTACCGGCACCTGGCCTACAACCGCTTCAGGGAAGCCAACGGCGGCTGCCTCGACCCCCAGAACTGCTTCGCATTCGGGTGGTATCGCACGCGCATCCGCCCGGACCATCCCTCCAGCACCGACTTCTTCACCGCCGCCGTGGGATCGCGGCTCGGCCGGCACTTCCATGCCGCCCTCAGCTACGAGTTCGGCGGCTCCCGCGACTGGGACGTGCTGGGCGCGCGGCTGGGCTGGTGGTTCTGAAGGGGTCGCGAGGCGGCGCCGGGGTCAGGGGCGCGACGCCGGCTCGTCGGCGGCTTCGCCCGGCCCCGTGCCCGACGCCGGTTCCGGCCCGGGTTCGGGGTGCCGGGGCGGCAGGTGCAGCAGCTCGCGCAGGCGCCGGCCCTGGGCGGCGAAGCGGCGCGCCTCCCAGTGCAGGATCCGGTAGCCGATGTCGAGCATGATGGCGACGCCCAGGCCGGTGACGAAGCCGCCGACGAACAGGCCGTTGGCGGCCTTGAGCACCGGTCCCAGGTGCTGGCCGAAGCCGACCGCATCCATCAGGGTGACGCCCAGCCAGCCGGTGAAGCCGAAGATCGGCAGGATGGTGAACGGGTTGGTGATGAACTGCAGGGCGATGGTGACGGTGAGGTTGGCGCGCAGTGCCAGCGCCAGGCCGAAGGCGATCAGGAACTGGAAGCCGTACAGGGGCAGGAAGGCGAGGATGGTGCCGGCGTAGAGCGCGCGCAGCACCTGCGGGCGCTTGAACGACCACAGGAAGGGCGCCTTGTGCGCAGCGTCCTGGAACCACTTGATGATCGGGTAGCGGCGGATGTTGGCGCGCCGCGGCAGCGGCCGCAGCAGCCGGCGGATGCGGCGCTTGCGGCTGAGCTGCTCCTGGCGGTGGCGCTCGAGTTCCTGGTTCATGGCCCGGTCCGTGAGGCGCTCATTGTCGCAGCGGCCGGCACCTGCGGCGATGCCGGCCTGCCGCGGGCGCAGGGCGCGGTTCAGGGGCGCGGGGCGGTCCTTGGCACGCGGGAGCGGGGGTCGCGGCGTATCGCCGCGGTCGCCTCCTGACGCCGGGGCCGGGGCGGGATCCCGTGGCAGGCCCCGTCGCGCCACCGGCAGCCGATGCGCCGCGCTGGCCTTGCGGCGGACGATTCCGCCACCATGTCCGCAACATCCGTCCAGCCACGCGAGCCGTCCATGTCCCAGGCCCTTGCCGTCACCACCGCCGACTTCGAGACCGAGGTCATCGCCGCCTCCCTGCACACCCCCGTGCTGGTCGACTTCTGGGCGCCCTGGTGCGCGCCCTGCCGTGCGCTGGGGCCGGTGCTCGACAAGCTGGCCGGCGAGCTGGCCGGGCGGCTCAAGGTGGTCAAGGTCAACACCGACGAGGAGATGCAGCTGGCCTCGGTGTTCGGCATCCGCAGCCTGCCGACCGTGGTGCTGATCAAGGACGGCCAGCCGGTCGACGGCTTCATGGGCGCCCAGCCCGAGGGGGTGATCCGGCAGTGGCTGGCGCCGCACCTGCCCGACGCCGACGCGGCGGTCGAGCCCGAGGTCGCCGAGCCGGCCGCCGCGGCACCGGCTGCGAGCTTCGATCCGGTCCAGCGCCTGGCCCAGGCCCGCCATGCCCTGGCCGAGGCGCCCGAGGACGGCGAGCGCCGCCTGGACCTGGTCGAGGCCCTGCTGGCCGCCGGAGAACTCGACGAGGCCCTGTCGCGCCTGGACGACCTGCCGGCCGACCTCGCCACCGGCGACCGCGCCCGGCGCGCCCGTGCCCTGCTCGACTTCCACTACCAGGCGGCGCGCGCGCCTGCCGTGCCCGCGCTGGACGCGCGCCTGCAGGCCAACGCCGACGACCACGAGGCACGGCACCTGCTGGGCGTGCGCCTGCTGCTGGACGGCGACGCGCCGGCCGCGCTGGACGCCTTCCTGGAGATCATGCGGCGCGACCGCAAGTACGGCGACGACCTCGGCCGCAAGGCCCTGGTCCAGGCGTTCGCGGTGGTCGACGACGCCGAGCTGGTCGGCCAGGTGCGGCGCCGGATGTCCTCGCTGCTGTTCTGACCTGGCTGTCCTCCGGGCCGGCGCCGGGCTTGGGCATCGGCAAGCGGGGCTGGCACACTGACCGGCAGGCGCCGACCCTGCCTGCAGATCGCGCGCAGGATGCACGGTGGCCGGCGGGTGCAGCAGGCTTTCTCCCTGCGGTCCCGATGGAGTTTCCCGACTTTTCGGAGTTGCCTGATGGCCAGAGCACTGCTTTTCTCGAACATCGGTTTCCAGGGTGCGGTTCGCGAGATCCGGGCCTCGGACCCGGACCTCGTTCTGAACGGGCGTGACTTCGAGTTCTCGTCGGCCCTCGTCGCCAGCGGCACGCTCACGCTGTACGCGGAGGCCGGCTACCAGGGTGCCAGCATCCAGCTGGATGCTGCGGGTGGCCCGGAGTCCGATGGCGCCTACGAGGATCATGCCGACTGGTCGGGGCAAACCCCCTTCCACGTCCGCTCCGTGCAGGCCTGACGCGGGTCCCACGCTGCCCGGAAGCATCCGCTCCGAGCCAGTCTCACGTCATCGACCGGAGCCCCAGCCATGATCGAGATCCTTGCCGAACACCGCTGCCATGGCGGCAGCCAGGGCTTCTACCGCCACGTTTCGGACGCCTGCGGCGGCCCGATGCGCTTTTCGGTGTTCCTGCCGCCGCAGGCGGCCGCGCAGCCGGTGCCGGTGCTGTACTGCCTGGCCGGCCTGACCTGCACCGAGGAGACCTTCATGATCAAGGCCGGCGCCCAGCGCCTGGCCGCCGAACTCGGACTGGCCCTGGTCGCGCCCGACACCAGCCCGCGCGACACCGGCATCGAGGGCGCCACCGGCGACTGGGAGTTCGGCGAGGGGGCCGGCTTCTACCTCGATGCCACGCAGCCGCCCTGGTCGTCGCGCTTCCGGATGCGCACCTGGGTCGCCGAGGAGCTGCCGGCCCTGGTCGAAGGTCATTTCCGGCTGGATGGCGCGCGCCGCGGCCTGCTCGGCCACTCGATGGGCGGCCACGGCGCGCTGACCATCGGCCTGGGCGAACCGCAGCGCTACCGGTCGCTGTCGGCGCTGGCGCCGATCGTCGCGCCTGCGCAGGTGCCCTGGGGGCTCAAGGCCCTGCCCCGCTACCTGGGCGAGGACCGCGCCGACTGGGCCGCCTACGACGCCTGCGAGCTGGTCCGCCGCGGCGCCCGCTTCCCGGGCACGATCCTCGTCGACCAGGGCGAGGCCGACCGCTTCCTCCACGAGCAGCTCCGTCCCGGCCTGTTCGCCGACACCTGCGCCGAGGCCGGCCAGGCGCTCGAGCTGCGCCTGCACCCCGGCTACGACCATGGCTACTTCTTCATCCAGAGCGTGATCGACGACCACCTGCGCCACCACGCCGCCGCGCTGGCGGCATGAGCCGGCGCGGGGCCAGCGCGACGGTGCGGCCGGCATGACCCGGCAGCGCGCCACCCTGGCCGGGCTGGCAGCGATCGGCCTGTGGTCGGCGCTGGCCGTGCTGACCCTGGCCACCGCCGGCGTCCCGCCGTTCCAGTTGCTGGCCCTGGGCTTCGCGATCGGCGCGGCCACCGGGCTGGCGCTGCTGCGCCTGCGCGGCCCGCTGCTGCCCGCCTTGCGCCAGCCGCCGGCCGCCTTCGCCCTGGCCACCGCCGCGCTGTTCGGCTACCACGCCCTGTACTTCCTGGCCCTGAAGACGGCACCTGCGGTCGAGGCCAACCTGGTCAACTACCTGTGGCCGCTGCTGATCGTCGCCTTCGCCGCCCTGCTGCCGGGCGTGCGGATCCGGGCGCGGCAGGTGGCCGGGACGGTCCTCGGGCTGGCAGGGGCGGTACTGATCGTCACCCGTGGCCAGGCGCTGGCGATCGAGGCCGCCCACCTGCCCGGCTACCTGGCCGCGCTGGGCGCGGCCCTGACCTGGGCCGCCTACTCGGTGCTCAACCGCCGCCACGCCGCGGTGCCCTCGGTGGCGATCGCCGGGCCCTGCCTGCTGGTCGCGGTGCTGGGCGGGCTGGCGCACCTGGCCACCGAGACCACGGTGGTGCCCAGCGCCGCACAGTGGCTGGCGATCCTGGCGATGGGTGCCGGACCGGTCGGCGCCGCCTTCTGGTTCTGGGACATCGGCACCAAGCGCGGCGACCTGGCCCTGCTCGGCTCCCTGGCCTACCTGGCGCCCCTGCTGTCGACCGCCTGGCTGCTCCTGGCCGGCGCCGGCGCCCCGCACTGGAGCCAGGCCGCGGCCTGCGCCCTGATCGTCGGCGGCGGCCTGCTCAGCGTCAGCGCCCCGGCCGCGCCTGCACGCGCCGACGACGCCGGCGACCGGGCGATCGGCTAGCCTTGCGCCACGCGCCGCCGTCGGAGGTCCGCCATGACCGTATCCCGCATCCTGCTGACCCTGCCGCTGCTGGCAGCCGGTGCCGCCGGGCATGCCGATGAGGTCTTCAGGATGGCGCTCGAGGCACCGGCCGGCCGCGCCGTGCCGGTCAGCGCGCCGGCGGCCTGCACCGGCGGCCTGCGCAACGACGACGGCAGCTACGAGGGCGCGGTCGGCTACGCCAACGCGGTACCGCTGGGCAGCTACGTGATGGCCTTCGACATTCCCGAGGGCTTCGCGCCGACCCGGGTCTGCGTCTGCTGGACGCGCGGGCCGTTCAACACCGGCCCGGACATCGACTTCGAACTGGTCTTCCATGCCGCCGACGGCACCGGACCCAAGGGCGAGCCGGACTGGCCCGGCACCTTCTTGGCCCGGGTCACGGCGCGCGCCGAGGGCGTCCCCGAGTTCGCGGTCGACGGCGTCGCCCTGTTTCCGGTCGAATTGCCCAGCGCGCTGGGCAGGTTGTCCGGACGCGTCCATGTCGGCGCCGAATGGCAACCGTTCGTCGACCGGCAGTTCTTCCTGTGCAACGACGCCGAGGTCGGCGGCGGCACCACCCGGCCGGTGTTCGAGGCCTTCGGCAGCACCAACGAGGGCCAGAGCTGGTCGCCGGTGTCGCCGAACCGGCCGACCTACCGCGCCCTGGGCACCGTGCTGTTCGGCAACGCGCTGTTCGGCGACGGCTTCGACGCCCTGCCCTGAGCGGGCTCAGCCGTCCGCCGCGGCCAGCGGCCGCGCGAACAGGTCGTGCTCGTCGCTGGCCAGGATCTCGACCTCGAGGAAGTCCCCCGGACGCACGCCGTCGGGCACCGCCTGGACGTGGACCAGGCCGTCGATCTCCGGGGCGTCGGCCTTCGAGCGGGCGGTGGCCAGGTCGTCCTCGACGGCGTCGACCAGCACGGTCTCGATGCGGCCCACGCGGGCGGCCAGGCGCGCCTGGCTGATCGCCGCCTGGCGTTCCATGAAGCGCGCCAGGCGCTCCTCGCGCAGCGCTTCCGGCACCGGGTCGGGCAGGGCGTTGGCGCTGGCGCCCTCGACCGGCGAGTAGGCGAACGCGCCGACGCGGTCGAGCTGCGCGGCGTCCAGGAAATCGAGCAGCTCCTCGAATTCGGCCTCGGTCTCGCCGGGAAAGCCGACGATGAAGGTCGAGCGGATCACCAGGTCCGGGCAGGCGGCGCGCCAGGCCTGGACCCGCTCGAGCACCCGCTCGACGTTGCCAGGCCGCTTCATCAGCCGCAGGATGCGCGGGCTGGCGTGCTGGAAGGGGATGTCCAGGTAGGGCAGCACCCGCCCGGCGGCCATCAGGGGGATCACCTCGTCGACGTGCGGGTAGGGATAGACGTAGTGCAGGCGCGTCCAGGCGCCCAGCTCGCCCAGGCCGTCGCACAGGTCGGCCATGCGCGTGCGCCAGGCCCGGCCGCGCCAGTCGCGCGGCGCGTACTTCAGGTCGACGCCGTAGGCGCTGGTGTCCTGCGAGACCACCAGCAGTTCGCGGACGCCTGCCCGGACCAGGCGTTCGGCCTCGGCCAGCACCTCGTCGACCGGCCGCGACACCAGGTCGCCGCGCATCGACGGGATGATGCAGAAGCTGCAGCGGTGGTTGCAGCCCTCGGAGATCTTGAGGTAGGCGTAGTGGCGCGGCGTCAGCTTGACGCCGATGTCGTCGCCGCGGCGCGGCAGCAGGGCGGTGAACGGGTCGTGCGCCGGCGGCAGCGCATGGTGCACCGCCGACATCACGCTGGCGTAGTCCTGCGGCCCGCTGATCGCCAGCACGTCCGGGTGCGCCTCCCGGATCAGCTCGGCGCGCTTGCCCAGGCAGCCGGTGACGATCACCTTGCCGTTCTCGGCCAGGGCCTCGCCGATCGCGTCCAGCGACTCGGTCACCGCCGACTCGATGAAGCCGCAGGTGTTGACCACCACCACGTCGGCATCGTCGTAGCTGCCGACGATGTCGTAGCCCTCGACGCGCAGCTGGGTGAGGATGCGCTCGGAATCGACCAGGGCCTTGGGGCAGCCCAGGCTGACGAAGCCGACCTTGGGCGGGACGGAAGCGGTCATGGGGAAAAAGGCGACGAAGACGGGGAGGCATTATCGCGGATATCGGCTTCCCGGGCGCCCGGGCGCCGCTGAAGGCCGGCCGGAAGACGTGATGCCTGGCGGTTCCCGAATCGCCCTTCGACCCGGGCCGTCCGGACACCCGGCGTATGATGGCGGCGGACCAGGCGGAGGGCGCGATGGGCGAGGCGATCCGGATAGCCGGCGCGGGCATGCACTGCATCGGCGCCTGGCGCGCGCGACCGCAGGGCCGGGCGCTGGGCGGCGTGGTCGTGGTCCAGGAGATCTTCGGGGTCAACGCGCACATCCGCGCCGTCGTCGAGGACTTCGCGCAGGCCGGCTTCGAGACCATCGCGCCGGCCCTGTTCGACCACGTCGAGGACGGCGTCGAGCTGGACTACGACGAGCCCGGCGTCGCCCGCGGCCGGGCGCTGGCCGCCGAGCTGGGCTTCGAGCGCGCCGTGGCCGGGGTCGCCGCCGCCGCCGAGGCGATCGCCTCGGCCGGCAGGATCGCGGCGGTCGGCTACTGCTGGGGCGGCACCGTGGCCTTCCTGGCCTGCACCCGGCTGGCGATGCCGGCCGTCGACTACTACGGCGGCCGTTCGCTGCCGTTCCTGGGCGAGCGGCCGCGCGCCCCGCTGCTGCTGCACTTCGGCGAACGCGACCCGCTGATCCCGCCCGAGGACGTCGAGCGCCACCGCCAGGCCCTGGCCGGCACCGACGCCACGATCCACGTCTATCCGGCCGGCCATGGCTTCAACTGCGACCGCCGCGCCGACCACGAACCCGCCAGCGCGGCCCTGGCCCGGGACCGGACCCTCGACTTCCTGCGCAGGCACCTGTGAGCGACTTCCTGCTGCACCCGCAACTGCTGACCGACAGCCACCCCGTGTGCGAGCTGGCCCTGTGCTCGGTGCGGCTGATGGACGACGCCCGCTTCCCCTGGCTGATCCTGGTGCCGCGCCAACCCTTCCTGCGCGAGCTGATGGACCTCGCCGCCGAGGACCAGCTCACCCTGCTGAAGGAAGTGAACCGCGCCGGCCGCGTCCTGCAGCGGCTGTACCCGGCCGACAAGCTCAACATCGCCGCCCTGGGCAACATGGTCCCGCAGCTGCATGTCCACGTGATCGCGCGCCGCCGCGACGACGAGGCCTGGCCGCGCCCGGTCTGGGGCGCAGGCAACGCCCGGCCGTACGCGCCGGACCGGCTGGGCCGCGATCTCGCCGCCCTGGCCACGGCGCTGACCGGCGCCTGAGCCGGGGCCCGGGCCAACCCCGCGGGGGTCCGACTGCAATGCCGGACCCGGGGTGCGTCGAGGTGAACGCGGGCGCAACCTTCACGCCGGCTGCACGTCGCGGCGATTCCTCCCGGCGGCGCGGCGGCGTACGCTTGGGCCTCCCCCGATGCCAGGAGACCAGGCCATGACCCTCGTCCTTCATCGCTCCGCCCTCGCCGCCGCGGCCCTGCTGGCCGCGCTCGCCCTGCCCGGCACCGCCGCGGCGCAGACCATCGACTGCCAGATGCGCTTCACGCTGAGCGGCTGGTCGGCGTTCTTCAAGACCGCCTCGGGCAACGGCACGGTCAGCTGCAACAACGGCCAGCGCATGAACGTGCGGCTCAGCGCCAAGGGCGGCGGCCTGACCGTCGGCCGGCACACCATCGAGGACGGCCGCGGCGAGTTCACCGGCGTCTACGACATCTCCGAGGTGCTGGGCAGTTACGTCACCGCCGAGGCCCATGCCGGCGCGGTGCGCTCGGCGACCGGCCGGGTGATGACCAAGGGCGAGGTGGCGATGGCGCTGAGCGGCACCGGCCGCGGCTTCGACCTCGGCGTCGCGTTCGGCAAGTTCACCATCCGCCGCGCGCGCTGAGGCGCGACCGGCCGGCCGGCGCGACGGCGCCGCCGCTCAGGCGCGCGGCAGGGTGACGCCGCGCTGCCCCTGGTACTTGCCGCCGCGGTCGGCGTACGAGGTCTCGCAGGTCTCGTCGGACTGGAAGAACAGCATCTGCGCCACGCCCTCGTTGGCGTAGATGCGGGCCGGCAGCGGCGTGGTGTTGGAGAACTCCAGGGTCACGTGGCCCTGCCACTCCGGCTCCAGCGGCGTGACGTTGACGATGATGCCGCAGCGCGCGTAGGTGCTCTTGCCCAGGCACACCACCAGGACGTCGCGCGGGATGCGGAAATACTCGACTGTGCGCGCCAGTGCGAACGAATTGGGCGGGATGATGCAGACATCGCCCTTGAAGTCGACGAAGTTGCGGGCGTCGAAGTCCTTGGGGTCGACGATCGTCGAGTTGATGTTGGTGAAGATCTTGAACTCGTCGGCGCAGCGCACGTCGTAGCCGTAGCTGGAGGTGCCCCAGGAGATCAGCCGGGCACCGTCCTCGCCGTGGCGCACCTGGCCGGGCGCGAACGGCTCGATCATGCCGCGCTCGCTCGCCATCTGCCGGATCCAGCGGTCGGACTTGATGCTCATCGGTGCTCGCGCCTGTGCGTCGGGGCGCCAAATGTACCAGCACCCCGGGCGCGCCCGCGGCCTGCGGGCGGCCACCGCGCCGGGCGCGCCGGGACCCTCGCACGCCGCGCCCGGCGGAGCCGCGGCCACCGGGCGAGCTGCTAAGGTCGGCGCGGGAGGAGGGACCGGTGCCGTCGCGGCGACCAGGTATCCGCTCGTCCCGCGCTTCCACAACGACGAGCACCGCCCATGACATTCCGCCCGCCCGCCCTGACGCTGCTGCTCGCGACCGCCCTCGCCCTGCCCGCCGCCGCCCAGCCGCCCGCGCCCGAGGTCCTGCGCATCGCCGCGCCGGACGCCGCCGCCCGGGATGCCCTGGCGGAACTGGCCGGCCACCTGGTGGTGGAGCCGGACAGCGGGGACGTGCTGGTCGAGGCCGATGGCGCCGTCCATGCCCTGCTCGCCCGCCTGGCCCTGGACTGGCGCCGCGACGAGGCGGCCAGCGCCGGCCTGGCCGCCCAGGTCCAGGGCGCCAGCCGCTCGATCCCCGGCTATGCCTGCTTCCGCACGGTCGAGGAAACGCTGGCCACCATCGACGCCCTGGTGGCGGCGCACCCGACGCTCGCCAGCTACGTCGACATCGGCGAGAGCTGGCAGGCCGGCAACGGCCCGAGCGGCGCCGGCTGGCCGCTGCGGGTGCTGCGCCTGGGCAATACCGAGGTGCCGGGCGACAAGCCGCGCCTGTTCGCGATGTCGGCGGTGCACGCCCGCGAGTACAGCACCGCCGAGCTGATGACCCGCTTCGCCGAGCAGCTGCTGGCCGGCCACGGCGTCGACGCCGAGGCGACCTGGCTGCTCGACCACAACGAGTTCCACCTGCTGCTGCAGGCCAATCCCGACGGCCGCAAGCGCGCCGAGGCCGGCGTGCTCTGGCGCAAGAACGAGAACACCCAGGCCTGTCCGCAGGCCAACGCCAGCCCGACCAGCAACAGCCACCCGGGCATCGACCTCAACCGCAATTTCCCGTGGCGCTGGGGGGTCGGCACCGGCTCGAGCACCAGCGCCTGCAACGGCACCTACCGCGGGCCGTCCGCCGCCTCCGAGCCGGAGACCCAGGCGGTGCGCGACTATGTGACCGCGATCTTCCCGGACACCCGGCCGGGCGACCCGCTCGACCCCGCCATCGCCGCCGATCCCGACACCCGCGGCCTGTTCCTGGACGTGCACAGCTACTCGCGGCTGGTGCTGTGGCCATGGGGCTATTCGGGCAGTCCGGTGACCGGCAACGACGCCGCCCTGGTGCGCCTGGGCCGGCGCCTTGCCTGGTTCACCGAGTACACGCCGCAACGCTCCCTGAACCTCTACGCGACCAACGGCACCACCATCGACTTCGCCTACGGCGAACTCGGCGTGCCGGCCTACACCCTGGAGCTGGGCCTGGCCTTCTTCGAGGACTGCGCCTACGCCGAGCAGACCCTGTTCCCCGACAACCTGGCCGCCCTGCGTTACGCGGCGCGCAGCCTGCAGGCGCCGTACCGGCTGCCGGCCGGCCCCGATGCCGACCAGCTGTCCGTCGACGCGGCCAGGGTGCCGCGCGGCGACCAGGTCACGATCACCGCCCGCATCGACGACAACCGGCTGCGCGCCGTGGGCGGGACCAACCCGTCGCCCCAGCCGCCGCCGGTCACCGTCACCGGCGCCCGGCTGTATGTCGGCACCCTGCCCTGGCAGGACGGCGCGACGGGGCTCGAGATGGCCGCCGCCGACGGTGCCTTCAACGCCAGCACCGAGACCGTGCAGCTCGGGCTCGACACCAGCGCGCTGGCGCCGGGCCGGCACCTGCTCTACGTGCAGGGCCGGACGGCGAACGGTGCCGGACCGCCGGCCGCGCTGTTCCTGGAGGTGGTCGACGGCGACCGGCTGTTCGCGGACGGCTTCGAGTCGCCCTGAGCGGGTGCGCCCGCCTTCATCGATCGCTCCCCGCGAAGAGCGGGTCGCGGAGGAACGGCGCGCGCCCACCGGGGCAACCCGCGGCGGCGCGGCTGGCGGTGCAGGCGGCATCCGAATTGCCGGCAGCTGCCCCGCCCCCGCGGCGGTGTGCTGACCTCCGGCCCATGCCCAAGCGGTTCGACGGTGTTGCAATGCCGGTCATCGACCCTTCCGCCCGACCCGCACCATGACAGAGACCGTTGCCGCCGTGCTGGCGCTGGCCGTCGTCGACAGCATCAACCCGTCGGCGCTGGTGGTGGCCATCTACCTGCTGACGCAGGCGAACGTGGTGGCGCGCCTGCTGGCCTACGTGGCCGGCATCCTGGCGAGCTATTTCGCGTTCGGCTGTGCCCTCATGCTCGGTGCCGGGGCGTTGTTCGAACGGTTCGGCGCGGCGCTGGACCATCCCGTGGTCTGGGGCATGCAGGCCGCACTGGGCGCGGTCCTGCTCGCCTGCGCCGTGTTCGCCCCCAAGCGCGGCCCGAATCCGCCGCCGCCGCCGCCCGCGCCGCGCGCCGGCGGCCTGGCCGGCATGGTGCTGCTCGGCGCGACCGTCACCGCGCTGGAACTGGTGACCGCGCTGCCGTACTTCGGCGCCATCGCGCTCATGGTCGGGGCCGGCCTGCCGGCGCCCGCCTGGCTGCCGCTGCTGCTGGTCTACAACCTCGTCTTCGTCCTGCCGCCGCTGGCCCTGCTCGGCCTCCACCTGGCGTTCGGATCGCGACTGCGTGACCGCTACGGCGCCTGGCAGGCGCGCCTGCAGGCCGGCGCCCGGGAGGCCCTGCTGTGGATCTTCGGGATCGTCGGGGTCGGGTTGCTGGTCGACGCGGCCGCCCGCTTCCGCGCTGCCGGCTGAGCCCCGACCGGCCCGGCCCCGATCGCCGCGCCGCGGCCGGCCCCCGCGCAGCGCCGCCGGGACCGGGGCCCGGTGGCGGCCGCCGGGACCGGCCCGGGCGCCTCACGGCGTTTTCCGCCGGTATTGGACTTTTCAGATGTGTCCGGTTTTCCGGGTGCCCCCGGCCGGCCCCGCCAGCGAGCCCGCGGCTGCATTTTCCCTGGGCCCCAGCAGCCACTGCGGGGGGCGCCCGGCCCGCCGCGTTAACCGGATTCGATTCCACATCTGCGTGGCCGCATCGCAGCGCGGCACAGGAACTTGCTTCAAATTATTGAATACTCAGGTCTTTTCACCCGGGACCAGGTATCCGCGCGGTGCTGCCGTGCGCCCCGACACGGATTTGACCGGGCCAGCTGTGCGGTATTTAACGGAATACCCGGGGCAGCGCCTGTTATCGTCCGCCGCCTCCGCCTCCTCGTGACTCCCGCCATGCGTCGTCTGCTTCCCCTCCTGGCCCTTTTCCTGGTCCCGCCGCCGACCGGCGCCTCGGAAACCCAATGCAATGGTGCGGGCCTGCCCGAACCGGTGCTGTTCGTCCTGCAGTATCCGGTGCCCAACGATTTCGGCAGCATCGGTTCGGTGTTCGCAAACCACCTGGGGGGCATCGGCAACGCCGGGCGCGGCGGCGACCTGATGATCTGCTATCCCAACGGCGCGCTGCGCAACCTGACCCGGGAGGCCGGCTTCGGCATGGTCGGCATGCAGGGCGGCCAGGCGATCTCGGTGCGCGACCCGCATGTGCACTGGTCGGGCCAGAAGGCGCTGTTCTCCATGGTGGTCGGCGCGCCCACCCAGCAGTACCAGGTGCGCAGCGACTACTGGCAGATCTACGAGGTCAGCGGCCTGGGCCAGGGCCAGGCCGCGACCATCACCCGGCTGGCGACCCAGCCGGAGAACTACAACAACGTCGAGGCCGCCTGGCTGGCCGACGACAGCATCGTGTTCTCCTCGGACCGGCCGCGCAACGGCCAGCGCCACCTGTATCCGCAGTTCGACGAGTACGAGTCGGCGCCGACGCCGACCGGCCTGTGGAAGATCGAGGCCGGCACCGGCCGCCTTTCCCTGCTGCAGCACAGCCCGTCCGGCTCGTTCCACCCGTTCGTGGACAGCTACGGCCGGCTGGTCTTCACGCGCTGGGACCACCTGATGCGCGATCAGCAGGGCGACAACCCGACCAGCAACCCGCACGGCGCCTTCAACTACGCGAGCGAGGCCGTCGACGCCGCCCGCCTGCCCGACCGCAGCGAAGTGTTCCCGGAACCGCGCCTGCCCACCGGCGTCTTCCACGGCAACCGCATCAACCACTTCATGCCCTGGATGATCCGTCCGGACGGCACCGGCGAGGAGTCGCTCAACCACATCGGCCGCCACGAGCTGCACGCCTACTTCGAGGCCAGCATCAACACCGACCCGCTGATCAACCATTTCGGCGCGCCGTCGGGACGCAACAACGTGCTGCACCTGCTGCAGACCATCGAGGACCCGACCGCGCCGGGCCGCTACCTGTCGATCGACGCGCCCGAGTTCGGCGCCTACGCCTCCGGCCAGCTGGTCAGCTACCTGGCGCCGCCGCACCTGCAGGCGCGCAATCTGCAGGTCCAGTACCTGAGCGACCGCAGCGGCGCCGGCTTCCCGTCGCCGGCGCCGGCCGGCTTCGCGCGCTACCGCAATCCGGCGGTGTTCTCCGACGGCAGCCTGATCGCCGCGCACACCACGACCGCAGCCTATGCCGCCAACCTCGGCAACCTGGCCAATCCGCAGTCCTCGTACGCGTTCCGGATCCGCCGGCTGGTGGTCGGCGGCGACGGCCGGGTGACCCCGGGCACCGCGCTGACCCAGGGCATCACCCGGCAGGTCCAGTTCTGGAGCCCGGACGTGATGGTCACCTACAACGGCCCGATGTGGGAGTTCTCGCCGGTCCCGGTGCGCGCGCGGCCGCGCCCGCCCGTGGTCAACGACCCGGGCCTGGAGGCGCCGGAGGCCGCCGCCTTCGCCCAGGCAGGCAGCAGCCTGGACTCGCTGAAGGCGTTCCTCAAGGCCTGGGACCTGGGCCTGGTGGTGGTGCGCGACGCCACCACCCGCGATGGCCCGGATCGCCAGCAGCCGTTCAACCTGCGCGTGCCGGGCGGCGTCCAGACCGTCACCGGTACCGGCCAGGTCTACGACATCGCCCACTTCCAGGTGGTCCAGGGCGACCAGGTGCGCGGCTACGGCGGCACCGCCAACCCGCGGCCCGGCCGCCGGGTGCTGGCGCGCTGGCTCAACGACGCCGCCGCCGTCCGCTTCAATCCCGGCAACCCCGGTGGCCCGCCCGGCTCGGTGGCGATCGCCGCGGACGGTTCGGTGGCGATGTTCGTACCGGCGCGTCGGGCGCTGTCCTGGCAGGTCAACGCCCCGAACGGCGAGCCGGTGGTGCGCGAGCGCTACTGGCTGACCGTGCAGCCCGGCGAGGTCCGCGCCTGCGACGGCTGCCACGGCGCCACGCCGACCAACCAGGTCGGCCAGGGTGCGGCGCAGAACACGCCGCTGGCCCTGCGCGAGCTGCTGACCTGGTTCGAGGCCACCCACGACCGGGTGTTCACGGGCGGCTTCCAGCCCTGAGCGGTCGCCAGCCCCGGGCCGCACCGGCACGGCGCCGTCCGCGGCTGCCGATGCGCGCCGCCATCCTGGCCGCCCTCCTCGCTGGCCTGGCGATGCCCGCCACCCACGTCGCGGCGCTCGCCGCGACCGGCGCCGGCGGCGACGGGCTGCGGGCGCTGGTGTTCTCCCGCACGACCGGCTTCCGGCACGATTCCATTCCTGCCGGGCAGGCCCTGCTGCAGTCGCTGGCGCAGCAGCACGGCTTCGCGGTGACCCTGAGCGAGGACCCGGCCTTGTTCTCCACAGCCGGGCTGGCGCCGTTCGCCGCGGTGGTGTTCCTCAACACCACCGGCACCGTGCTCGATGCCGGGCAGAAACAGGCCTTCGAGACCTGGGTGCGCGGTGGCGGCGGTTTCGTCGGCGTCCATGCCGCCGCGGACACCGAGTACCAGTGGCCCTTCTACGGCGAGCTGCTCGGCGGCGACGCCTGGTTCCTCAGCCATCCGGCGATCCAGGACGCGCAACTGGACGTCGAGACCGGCGACGACCGCGCCACCCGCCACCTGCCCGCGCGGTTCGGTTTCCGCGACGAGTGGTACAACTTCCGGGCCAACCCGCGCCCCGCGGTGACCGTCCTGCTGCGCATCGACGAGGCCAGCTACGCGCCCGGCGGCGGCGCCATGGGCGCCGACCATCCGATCACCTGGCGGCGCGGCGTCGACGCCGGCCGGTCCTGGTACACCGCACTGGGCCATCGCATCGAGACCTACGCCGACCCGCGGTTCCGCCGGCTGCTGCTCGGCGGCCTCGTCTGGGCCAGCGGCGACGGCCTGCTGTCGACCGGCTTCGAGGCCGCCGGGCCGTCCGACGGCGGACCGGGCTGAACCCGCGCGGTCCGTGCCGAGGGGCGCCTGCCCTGGCGGCCGGCGCTGAATCCGGCGGAGGCTCGCGGGTCGCTCCCCCTGCCTGCCTTGCCGATCGCTGCGGCGCCGGCCGGGCGAGCCGGACCCCGGGCGTGGCGCCCGGCCGCGCTATTCGATGACGATGCTGGGCAGGCCCATCGCCTTGCTGCGCGCGCGCAGGCTCAGGCGGCCGGCGGCGGCGCGGGCGATGGCGCGATAGGCGGCTGCCTCGGCCGAGTCCGGCGCCGCCACCACGGTGGGGTTGCCGCCGTCGGCCTGTTCGCGGATCGCCAGCGCCAGCGGCAACTGGCCGAGCAGGGGCACGTCGTACTGCTGCGCCATGCGCGCGCCACCGCCCTCGCCGAAGATCGGCTCGACGTGGCCGCAGGCGCTGCACACGTGGGTGCTCATGTTCTCGACCACGCCCAGCACCGGCACCTCGACCTTGCGGAACATGCCCAGCGCCTTGCGCGCGTCGAGCAGGGCGATGTCCTGCGGGGTGGTGACGATCACCGCACCGGACACCGGCACGCGCTGCGACAGGGTGAGCTGGATGTCGCCGGTGCCGGGCGGCAGGTCGATCACCAGGTAGTCCAGGTCGTCCCAGGCGGTCTCGGTCAGCATCTGCTGCAGGGCCTGGGTGGTCATCGGTCCGCGCCAGATCATCGGCGTGTCCTCGTCGATCATGAAGCCGATCGACATGCACTGCAGGCCGTGCGCGTGCTTGGGCACGATCCGCTTGCCGTCGGGACTGTCCGGGCGGCCCGACACGCCCAGCATGCGCGGCACGCTGGGGCCGTGGATGTCGGCGTCCAGCACCCCGGCGCGGGCGCCCTCGGCGGCCAGGGCCAGGGCCAGGTTGACCGCCGTGGTCGACTTGCCTACGCCGCCCTTGCCGGAGGCGACGGCGATGATGTTGCGCACCTGCGGCAGCGGGGTCAGGCCGGCGCGCACCTCGTGCGCGACCACGCGCTGGTCGACGCCGACCAGGGCGTCGGCGAAGCCGGCCGCCGCCAGGGCGGTGGCGACCTGGTCGCGCAGGACGGGCAGCCAGGAGCGCGCCGGATAACCGAGCACCAGGTCGACCGCCACCCGGCCGCCGCCCTCGACCACCGCCTTGAGCGCGCCGCCGGCGACCAGGTCGACCCCGGTGTGGGGATCGACGATCACGGCCAGCACTTCGCGCACCCTGTCCTCGACGCCTGCCATCGCCTCACCATCCTTGCTGCGGGGCGGCCATTGTAGGCCGCGGCCGTGCGCCGGGTGCGATAATGCGCGGCCCCCGAGGTCCCGCCCGCGCATGCCGACGAAGCCCCTGCTGGTCACCAACGCCCTGCCCTACGCCAACGGCCACCTGCACCTGGGCCACCTGGTGGGCTACATCCAGGCCGACATCTGGGTGCGCGCCCGGCGCATGGCCGGCGACACCGTGCATTTCGTCTGCGCCGACGACACCCACGGCACGCCGGTGATGCTGGCCGCCGAGAAGCAGGGCGTCTCGCCGGAGGACTTCATCGCCGCCATGCAGGCCAGCCACGAGCGCGACTTCGCCGATTTCCACGTCGCCTTCGACCACTACGGCTCCACCCATTCGGCGCGCAACCGGCAGTGGGTGGAACGGCTGTACCGGGCCCTGGACGCCGGCGGCCACATCGAGCGGCGCGCCATCGCCCAGCTCTACGACCCCGAGCGCGGCATGTTCCTGCCCGACCGCTACGTGCGCGGCACCTGCCCGAACTGCGGTGCCGCAGACCAGTACGGCGACAATTGCGAGTCCTGCGGCGCCACCTACGCGCCCACCGACCTGATCGACCCCCGCTCGGTGGTGTCCGGCGCCACCCCGGAGCTGCGCGAGTCCGAGCACTTCTTCTTCCGGCTGGGCGACTTCACCGGTGTGCTCAGGGACTGGCTGGCCGGCGACGTCGCCGCGCCGGGCGTCAAGGCCAAGCTGCGCGAATGGATCGACGCCGAGGGCGGCCTGCGCGACTGGGACATCTCGCGCGACGCGCCCTACTTCGGATTCCAGATCCCCGGGCACCCGGGCAAGTACTTCTACGTCTGGCTGGACGCGCCGATCGGCTACCTCTCCAGCCTGGCGGCGCTGTTCGACGGCGGCGGCGTGGCCGGCGCCGACGCCGCCACGTTCGAGTCCCTGCTGGCGCCCGGCGACCAGGCCGAGCTGCACCACTTCATCGGCAAGGACATCGTCAACTTCCACGGCCTGTTCTGGCCCGCCGTGCTGCACGGCGCCGGCCTGCGCCTGCCAGCCCGACTGCACGTCAACGGCTACCTGACCGTCAACGGCGCCAAGATGAGCAAGTCGCGCGGCACCTTCATCCAGGCCCGCACCTACCTGGACGCCGGCCTGGAACCGGAGTTCCTGCGCTACTACTACGCGACCGTCTCCGGCGGCGGCATCGACGACCTCGACCTCGACCTCAAGGCCTTCGTCGACGTGGTCAATTCCCACCTGGTCGGCAAGTTCGTCAACATCGCCAGCCGCTGCGCGAAACTGCTGGAAACCCACTTCGGGGGTCGACTGCCGGCGCAGGCCGGCGCCAGCGGCGACCAGCTGGCCCTCGTGAACGGCCAGATCGTCGATGTCGCGCTCCCGCACTACCGCACCGGCAACCTCGGCGCGGTGGCGCGCGCCCTGATGGAGGCCGCCGACCAGGCCAACGCCTTCATCGCCGAGCGTGCGCCCTGGGCGATGGCCAAGGACCCGGCCCGGCGCGAGGCCCTGCACCAGGTGCTGGGCGACGCCCTGAACATGTTCCGGCTGATCGCCATCGCCCTGGCGCCGATCCTGCCGGCCAGCGCCGCCCGCATCGCCGCCTACTTCGGCGAGGACGCGCGCGACTGGTCGTTCGCGATGCTGCGGCCCGGTACCGGCCCGGATGGCGCGTCCCGGCCCTGGCTGGCCGACCGCCAGCTCGCCCCCTACCAGCCCCTGCTCACCCGCATCGACCCCAAGCACATCGCCGCCATGATCGAAGCCAGCAAGGACACCCTCGCCGCTCCTGTGGAGCCCGCGTCGGCGACCCCCACGGGTCCGCAGTCCGCGGTCCCCGCTCCCCCGGCGACACCCGACCCCGCCACTCCGGGACCCGGGTCCCGGGTCCCGAATCCCGGCCCCGAAACCATCGCCATCGACGACTTCGCCCGCCTCGACCTGCGCATCGGCAAGGTGCTGGCCTGCGAGGCGGTCGAGGGCGCCGACAAGCTGCTGCGCTTCGAGCTGGACGCCGGCGAGCTGGGCCGTCGGCAGATCTTCTCGGGCATCAAGGCCGCCTACCCGGACCCGGCCGCCCTGGTCGGCCGCCACGTGGTGTTCATCGCCAACCTGGCGCCGCGCAAGATGCGCTTCGGGATGAGCGAGGGCATGATCCTGTCGGCCGGCAGCGGCGGCGGCGAGCTGTTCCTGCTCGATGTCGACGCCGGCGCCCGGGCCGGCATGCCGGTGAAGTGATCGCGGGCGCCGATGGCGCCCATCTTCGGAGAGGCAAGCGGCATGGCAGCAACCCCGGCACGCCGCATCGGCCCGGTCCTGGCGACCTTCGTGGTCGCCAACAACATGATCGGCGCCGGCTTCTTCCTGCTGCCGGCGACCCTGGCGCGCAGCGGCAGCGTGACCTGGATCGCCTGGCTGGTCGGCACCGCCCTGGCGGTGCTGCTGGGCGGCGCCTTCGCACGGCTGGCGCGCAGCCACCCGGCGATGACCAGCGCCGACGACTACGTCCGGCCGGCGCTGGGCCGCGACGCCGGTTTCCTTGCCGCCACCCTGTACTGGCTGGCGTCGTGGATCGGCAACAACGCCATCGCCGTCGCCGCCTTCGGCTACCTGGCGACCCTGCTGCCCTTCGCCAGCCATGAGCCGGGCGTCCAGCTCGCCGGCCAGCTCGCCCTGATCTGGCTGGTGTTCGCGCTCAACCTGCTGGGTCCGCGCCAGGTGGCGCGCTTCCAGGGCGCCACCGTCGTGCTCGGCCTGCTGCCGGTGCTCGCGGTGCTGCTGTTCGGCTGGCAGCAGTTCGACCCGGACACCTTCGCCGGCGGCTGGAACCGCACCGGCGACAGCGACGCGGCGGTGGTGCTGGCCAGCCTGGCGCCGGTGTTCTGGGCCTTCGTCGGCCTGGAGTCCGGCGCCATGATCGCCGGCGTGGTGCGCGATCCCGACCGCAACGTGCCGCGCGCCACCCTGGCCGGCATCGTCCTGGCCGGCGCCGTCTACGTGCTCGCCTCGGTGCTGCTGATGGGCATCGTGCCGGCCGCCGAGCTGGCCGGTTCCAGCGCGCCGTTCGCCCTGGTCGCCGGGCAGCTGTTCGGGCCGGTCGGCCTGTGGCTGGTCGCCGCCGCGGCCGCGATCAAGGCAACCGGCACCCTGGGCGGCTGGATGCTGGTCAGCGGCGAGACCGGCGCGCGCGCCGCGGCGCGCGGCTTCCTGCCCTGGGCGCTGTTCGGCCCGGTCCGGCGCAACGGCGCCGCCGGCCGAGGCCTGCTGGTGATCGCCCTGGGCATGAGCCTGGTCGCGGTGCTGACCTCGGCACCGACGGTCGGCGAGCAGTTCGGCCGCCTGGTCGGCATGGTCGTGCTGCTGGTGGTGATCGCCTACGCCGCGGCCGGCCTCAGCCTGCTGGTCGGCTCGCCGGCGGTGCCGGCCACCGCACGCGACCGCCTGTACGGTGCCGGCGCCCTGGCGGCCTGCGCCCTGCTGCTGCTCAGCTCGCCCTGGCCGATGCTGGCCGGCGCGCTGGCCACCGCCGCGATCGTATGGCTGGCCTGGCGGCTGACCGGACGACGGCGGCCCCCGCCGGCGACACGTCAAGACGCCGGCGATGGCTGACTACCTGCTGCTGCTGGTCGGCACCGTCCTGGTCAACAACGTGGTGCTGACCAAGTTCCTCGGCCTGTGCCCGTTCATGGGCACCTCGCGCCGGCTCGACAACGCCATCGGCCTGGCGCTGGCCACCGGCCTGGTGCTGACGCTCACCTCGGGCCTGTGCTGGCTGGTGACCCGCTGGCTGCTCGAGCCGTTCGGCCTGGAGTACCTGCGCACCCTGGCCTTCATCCTGGTGATCGCCGCCAGCGTGCAGTTCACCGAGACCGTGCTGCGCGCCACCGCACCGGTGCTGTACCAGGCACTGGGCATCTTCCTGCCGCTGATCACCAGCAACTGCGCGGTGCTCGGCGTGGCCCTGCTGAACACCTGGGCGCAGCGCAGCCTGTTCGAGGCGATGCTGGCCGGGTTCGGCGCCGCGGCCGGCTTCGGCCTGGTGCTGCTGCTGTTCGCGGCCGCCCGCGAACGCCTGGAAGCCAGCCCGGTGCCGGCCCCCTTCCGTGGCGTGCCGATCGCCCTGGTGACCGCCGGGCTGATGTCCCTGGCCTTCATGGGCTTCGCGGGCATGGGACGGTCCTGATGCTGGCGGCGGTGGCCACCGTGGCGGGGCTGGCCCTGGTGCTGGGCCTGCTGTTGTCCTGGGCCGCCGGCCGCTTCCGGGTCGCCGGCGATCCGGTGGTCGAGCGCATCGATGCCCTGTTGCCGCAGACCCAGTGCGGCCAGTGCGGCTATCCGGGCTGCCGGCCCTACGCGCAGGCGATCGCCCGCGCCGAGGCCGACATCAACCAGTGCCCGCCCGGGGGCGCCGCGACCGTGCGCGCCCTGGCCGACCTGCTCGGCCGCGAACCGCTGCCGCTGGATGCCGGGCGCGGCGCCGAGAAGCCCCCGCAGGTGGCGCTGATCGACGAGGACCGCTGCATCGGCTGCACCCTGTGCATCCAGGCCTGTCCGGTCGACGCCATCGTCGGCGCACCCAAGCGCATGCATACCGTGCTCGCGGAGGACTGCACCGGCTGCGAGCTGTGCCTGCCGCCCTGCCCGGTCGACTGCATCGAGCTGGTGCCGCTGCCGACGCCCTTGCGCGGCTTCCGCCGGCCCGCCCCGGTGCCGGCACTGCCGCGCTGAGGCCACCGGCGGGGCGTGACGGGTCCGCCGCGTGGCTATACTTGGCCGGTCCGATCGCAAGGAACCGCTCATGTCCGCTTCGACGCTGCGCGCCGAGCACTGCCGGCCGCTCAAGGGCCCCGAACACCGCCTCGACGACGCCGCACTGGGCGAACTGCTGGCGCTCCTGCCCGGCTGGTCGCTGCGCGAGGACGGTCGCGCCATCGGCCGCAACTTCCGATTCGACGGCTTCCTGCCGGCACTGAGCTTCGCCAGCGCGATCGGCTGGATGGCCGAGCAGGAGAACCACCATCCCGACCTCGAGCTGGGCTGGGGCTACGTCCGGGTGCGCTACGCCACCCACGACGTCGGCGGCCTTTCCCGCAACGACTTCATCTGCGCCGCCAAGGTCGATGCACTCGCTGACGCCGCCGGCTGAGGCCGGCAACGGCGGGCCGCTGGCGCGCTGGCTGCCGGCGCTGTGGCTGGTCGCGGTCGCGCTGACCGTCTACTTCGTGCTCTCGCACTGGCACGCGACGCCGGTGCTGCGGCCCGCGCCCGACCTGCTGGCCGCCTACGTGCCCGAACGCGCCCTGTGGATGGAGGAACAGCGGGCGTCCGCCGCCGGCGAGGCCGCCAACGTCCTGTACCGGCGTTACGCCGCCGGTGCGCTGGTGATCCCCGACGCGGTCTGGTTCCTGACCCTGGCCCTGTACCTGATCCCGGTCGCCTACGTGCTCCGGCGCAGCTTCTTCAAGGGCGATGCGCCGCCGTCGTGGAACCTGGCGCTGACGCTGGCCGGGCCGCTGGTGGTGGTCATCCTCGGCGGCGTCGAGGACAACACCCGGGCCAGCGCCGCGCTGGTGTTCATCCTGGGCCTGACCTACGGGGCCATCGTCGGCCAGCGCGATGTCTCGCGCCTGAGGCTGTCGCCCGGCGACCTCGCCGCCTGGCGCAATGCGCTGTTGTTCGCGGCGGTGGTCGTGCTGCTCCTGCTCGGCTACCGCTGGCTGGTCGCCCCCGACCACGCGCTGCGTTGGCCCGGCCCGGAAAAGCTGGCGCGCTACGCCGCGTGGGCGGTGTTCCAGCAATGGCTGATCAACCGGGTGCTGGCACGCGAAGCGCTGCGGCTGACCCGCGGCCGGGAGCCGCTGGCCGCGGCCATCGTCGCCGCCCTGTTCGGCCTGCTGCACGCCCCCAACTTCGCGCTGATGTGCGCCACCTGCATCGGCGCCTTCGTCTGGACCCAGCTCTACTTCCGGCGCCCCTATGTGCTGCCGCTGGCGGTCTCGCACATCATCCTGAGCGTCTGCCTGATGGCCTTGACGCCACCCTGGGTGGTGCGCAACGCCGAGATCGGCGCCCGCTTCTTCATGCCGGCGCTGTGACCGCGGCGCACCGCGCCCGGCGGCAGGGCTTCCACCCGGGCGGCCCGGCCGCTGGGGCAACGCCGGTGCCGAACGCCCCGGCCAGGGAGGGCGCCGGCCGGCGTCAGGCGCGCTCAGGGCGCGCCATCGGCGAGCGCCCGCATCAGCAGTTCGCGTTCGGCCTCGAGCTCGGCAGGATCGGCCAGGGTGTCGCCCAGCCCGGCATCGACGAGTTCGCGGAATCGCAGCCTCAGGTGCCGCACGGCCACCGCCACGTGCAGCGGCGGCACGCCCAGCTGCCTCGCCACGGCGCCATGGTCGCCGGGATCCGGGTCGCGACCCAGGAAGCGCGCCAGGGCCTCGTACAAGCGGCCCCGCCCGGCGGCGTGCGCCTCTTCGCGCAGGCGGTCCCGGGCAGCGGCCAGGAGTTGCAGCGCGAAGCCGCGATGCAGGACCTCCTCGGGCGATCGCCGCAGGGCATCGTCGGCGTGCAGTCGCGCCTCCAGCTCGGCCAGCGGCGGCACCGGCAGGTCGGCCGACGGCGCCGGCGATGCCGGCTGACGCGCCGAAACGAACCGCTCCAGCTCGGCGCGCAGGAACTGCCGGAAGCGGGCATGCCGCCGCGCGGCGGCATCCAGCCGGTCCGCCGACAGCAGGTGCCGGAAGAAGGCCGCGGCCAGGGCGTGGGCGTCTTCGGGCCCATGGCCATGGCGTCGCAGGAAGGCATGCACCGGGTACCAGTGGCGCTGACACAGCTCGATCAGGGACGCGCGCGCCAGCGCGGGATCGGGGTCGGCCACCGCCGCCACCATCGACCACCGGGTGCGGGCGGATCCCGGCTGCGCGCCGCCCCCGGTCATGGCGAAGGCTCGGGGTCCGGTCCCCGTGCCAGCAGGGCGGAACGCATCGCGCGCAACTCCTGTTCGACCGCGTCCGGGCCGTCGGACTGGTCGGCCAGCTCGGCGCGCACCAGTTCGCGCAGGCGGGCCCGCAGCCGGTGCACGGCGACGGCGACCGTGTTCGGGCGCAGGCCCAGCGTCTGGCCGAGACGCTGGTAGTCGGCAGGCTCCGCACCCTCGCCCAGGAACGGCTCCAGGCGCTCCAGCAGCGCCAGCTTGCCGGCCTGGACGGCCTCTTCGCGCAGTCGCTCGAAGGCGCGCTCTATCACGGTGAGCGCCCAGGCCCGTTCGAACACCAGGTCGGGCGTGTCGGCATCCGGCGCCGCCAGCGCGTGCCCGGCATCGTCCAGCGCCACCTCTGCCTGGCCGCTGCCGCGCTTGGCGGCGACCGAGGCGGCGCGGGCGTTGGCGAGGAAGTGCTTGAGGCTGGTCAGCAGGAAGGCGCGGAAGCGGCCGCGCGCGGGATCGGCCTGGGTGTCCCAGCGGCGCTCGAGCAGGCGCGCGAAGAACTCCTGCGTCAGGTCCTCGGCTTCGGACGGACCGTGGCCACGATGGCGGATGAAGGCCAGCACCGGCCGCCGGTAGTTGCGGCAGATCGCCTCCAGCGCCCGGCGCGCCTGCTCCGGCTCGCCGCGGGCGTCCATGATCAGGCTCCAGCGGGTGGTCGCAAACCGCACCATCGGCGCTCTCCACGGGACATGGCTGCCGTTCGCGCGACGCCGGGACAAGATTCCGGCGGCACCGGCCCCGGCCGGACAGCGCGTCGTGCCTGGGCCACCTTAGGCGCCGCCGACGGCAGCGGCAAGTCCGCCCCCGGGCCGGCGTGCAGCGCTCAGGTGACCTGGAACAGGGAGGTTCGCGGGTCCGGCACGCAAGGGTCCCGGGCATCGCCCCCGCCGGGACAGCCAGCCGCGCCCGGTGCGATCGCCTCCAGCCATTGCAGCCGGGTCGGGCCGGCCTGCCATTCGGTCGCCAGTGCGCGATCGACGGCAGCCTGGCGGAAGCGGCAGAAGTCCTCGTACTCGGCCAGCTCGGCGCGGACCTGGTGGAGCGCGACATCGACCAGGATCGCGACATCGAGCCGCCCGACCACGGGCGTCGCGGCCGGGATCAGGGCGGCGGGGTCGGCCTCGTAGCCGGCGAGCACGCCGAGCAGGCGGAGCAGTTCGCCGCTGACCTGCCAGACCGGATCGGCCGACATGGCGCGCAGGCGGGCCAGGCAGGCCATGCGGTCGACGACGAAGGCCGGAGGTCCGTCTCCGGGCCGACCCTCCACCGCCCGCCGGGCCGCCGCCAGCACCTGTCCCAGCCCGAGCGACGGCGAGGCCGGGCTGATCGCATGCAAGGCGGCGTTGAAACGGTCCATGCCCCCTTGGCGGAACGCATGACCGGCGACCCGGAAGTCCGCCGGCGCGTCGCGCGTGAGGTAGTCGAGCAGGTCCGACGGGTAGGCGGGCCCGACGATGGCTGGGGGCGGCGGCACGCTGGCGGTCCGGAACGGGGTCGGCCATGGATACCGCGGGAACGCACGCCGATTACCCGCACCACGCCCGGTCTGAGGCCCGGCGACCGGCCCGGATGCCGCGTCGCGGCCGGCGCGGCCGGTCGCCGCGCCGGCAGACGCGGCTGCCCCCGGCGGCGGGCCGCTCAGGCGCCGGACGGACGCGCGCCGGGGCCCTCCTCGTCGAGGCGATGCAGCACCCGCGTCAGCTCGTCCGGCAGGGCGGCGTGGAACAGCAGGTCGTCACCCGCCGGGCCGCGGATGCGCAGGCTGGCGGCATGCAGGAACAGGCGGCGCAGGCCGAGCGCCCGCATCCGGGCATTGAAGCCCGGATCGCCGTACTTCTCGTCGCCGGCCACCGGGTGGCCGATGTGACGGGCGTGCACGCGGATCTGGTGGGTCCGGCCGGTCTCGATCCGGACCTCGGCCAGGGTGGCGCCCGGCAGACGCTGCGCGACGCTGAACACGCTGGTCGACGGCTTGCCGTCGGCGGCCACCTGGACCATCCGCTCGCCCCCCTGGAGCACCTGCTTGCGCAGTGCCGCCTCGATCCGGAACGGCGATGGCTGCAGCCGGCCGGCCAGCAGGGCCAGGTAGCGCTTGTCGGCAGTGCCGCCACGCAGCTGGGCCTGCAGCGCCAGCAACGCCGTGCGGTTGCGGGCCAGCACCAGCACGCCGCTGGTGTCGCGGTCGAGACGGTGCACCAGTTCCAGGTAGGGGTCGCCGCGGCGGCTGCGCAAGGCCTCGATCACGCCGTGGCTGACCCCGCTGCCGCCGTGGCAGGCGATCCCGGCCGGCTTGTCAAGGACCAGCAGGTCGCGGTCCTCATGGAGGATCGCGGCGACCAGCCGCTCCTGCATGGTCGCGGGCACGGCCCCGGGATCCCCGGCCGCGGCGACGCGCACGGGCGGCACGCGGACCCGGTCGCCCGCCGCCAGCCGGGTGTCCGGACGGGCACGACCGCCGTTGACCCGGACCTGGCCGGTGCGCAGGAGCCGGTACACGAGGCTGCGCGGCGCGCCCTTCAGCCGGCCGAGCAGGAAGTTGTCGAGCCGCTGGCCGGCGTGGCCGGCATCGATGTCGACGAGGGCGACGCCGCCGCGGTCGGGCTCTGCCGCCGCCGGCCGCGCCGGTGCTGGCGTTGCGCCGGAATCGTTGCCGGCGCAGCGCCGGGGGAATGGTGGTTTCACGTTGCCGCGCCAAGTATTTGATTGCTATAGTATGGCGGCCATGCCGCGATCCCGGTAGGGATTTCCCTCCGTCGTTCGTCCGCTCCGGCCCGGAATCCCCGGTACAGGTTTGCCGGCGTCGCGCACCGCGCGTCGCCACCCACGCAGGCGGGACAGCCTGCCCAACGCTCCACCCATTCCAACGGTCCGGCACCGGGCCCGACGGACGCAACCGCGACGACACGATGGCCTTCCTGCTGACGATCCTCCACGTTCTTGCCCGCGACCTGGTCGCGGCGGGCGCGCGGCTGGCCGCGCAGGCGTCGGCCCCGGTCCCCGGCTTGCCCACGTCCGTCGAACCCGGCCTCGCCGCACCGGCAAGGACCCCGATCAATGAAACGCATGCTGATCAATGCCACGCAGCGCGAAGAGCTGCGCGTGGCGATCGTCGACGGACAGCTCCTCTACGACCTCGACCTTGAACTGCCGTCCAGGGAACAGAAGAAGTCCAACATCTACAAGGGCCGGATCGCCCGGGTCGAACCCAGCCTCGAGGCCGCGTTCGTCGACTACGGCGGCGACCGCCACGGCTTCCTGCCGCTGAAGGAGATCGCCCGGGAGTACTTCGTCCAGGGCGTCGACCCGAACAAGGCCACCATGCGCGAGCTGGTCCGCGAGGGCCAGGAAGTCATCGTGCAGGTCGACAAGGAGGAGCGCGGCACCAAGGGCGCCGCGCTGACCACCTTCATCTCGCTGGCCGGCCGCTACATGGTGCTGATGCCCAACAACCCGCGCGCCGGCGGCGTCTCGCGCCGGATCGAGGGCGACGACCGCGCCGCCCTGCGCGAGGCCATGGACCACCTGGAAGTGCCCGAGGGCATGGGCCTGATCGTCCGCACCGCGGGCATGGGTCGCGATGCCGAGGAACTGCAGTGGGACCTCGACTACCTGCTGCAGCTCTGGAAGGCGATCACCGAGGCCGCCCAGGGCCGTCCGGCGCCGTTCCTGATCTACCAGGAATCGCGCCTGATCATGCGCGCCCTGCGCGACTACCTGCGCCCGGAGATCGGAGAGATCCTGATCGACAGCGAGGACGTCTACAACGAGGCCCGTGACTTCATGCAGCAGGTGATGCCCGGCAGCCTGCGCAAGCTGAAGCTTTACCAGGAGACGGTTCCGCTGTTCTCGCGGTTCCAGATCGAGACGCAGATCGAGAACTGCTACGAGCGCCAGGTCCGCCTGCCCTCGGGCGGCTCGATGGTGATCGACCACACCGAGGCGCTCACCGCGATCGACATCAACTCGGCGCGCGCCACCAAGGGCGCCGACATCGAGGAGACCGCGTTCAACACCAACATGGAGGCGGCGGTCGAGGTCGCCCGCCAGTTGCGCCTGCGCGACCTCGGTGGCCTGGTGGTGATCGATTTCATCGACATGGAGTCCAGCCGGCACCAGCGCGACGTCGAGGACAAGCTGCGCGACGCGCTGCGCCACGACCGCGCCCGCATCCAGCTCGGCCGAATCTCCAAGTTCGGCCTGCTGGAGCTGTCGCGCCAGCGCCTGCGGCCCTCGCTGGGCGAGTCGACCCAGGTGGTCTGCCCGCGCTGCGACGGACACGGCCGGATCCGCAGCGTCGAATCGCTGTCGCTGTCGATCCTGCGCCTGGTCGAGGAGCACGCGATGAAGGACAACACCGGCCAGGTGCTGGTGCAGGCCCCGTCCGAAATCGCCAACTACCTGCTCAACGAGAAGCGCCTGCAGCTCACCGAGATCGAGCAGCGCCACGACGCACCGGTGATCATCGTCGCCGACGAGCGCCTGGAAACCCCGCACTTCGACATCCAGCGGCTGCGCAGCACCGAACTGGGCGAGACCAGCTCGCGGCCGAGCTACCAGCGCGTGAGCGTGGCGCCGGCGCCGGTGACGCCGGGCACCCAGGCCCCCGCAGCCGATGCCGAGCAGCCGATGGTCAGCGGCGTCAGGCCGGCCAGTCCGCCGCCGCAGAAGTTCGAGGAGGACGAGTCCGAGGCCGCCGCACCCGCCGCCGCGGCGCCGGTCGCGGCGCGCCCGGGGCTGTTCTCGCGCATCGCCCGTTTCCTGTTCGGGGGCGGCGGCGACGCCACCACCGCGCAGGATGCCAAGCCGGCGCAGCCGCCCGGCCGCGGCCGCTCGGGGGGGCGCTCCGGGGGCCCGGGCCACGGCCATGCCAGCCACCATCCGCACAAGCCGACTGCCCGCCCCAAGCGCGGCGCCGCCGGCAAGCGCTCCGGCACCGGCGCCAGCGGTGGTTCCGGCAGCGGTGGACAGGCGCAGCAGAACGCCCGCGGCGGCCAGCGCCAGGCGCAACCCGCGCGCGGCAACGCCGCACCGGTGGCGTCGCAACCGGCGCGCAGCCAGCCGCCCGGGGCACCGCCGACGCAACCGGCCGACGGCCCTGAGGCCGCGGAGAAGCCCCGTGCCGTCGCCGCGATGGCCGCAGCTGGCCAGGTCGCCGGCCATGGCGAGGGCGAGCCGCCGGCAGGCGCCGGCGAGGGCACCTCGCGCAAGCGTCGCGGCCGCCGGGGCGGCCGACGCCGGCGCAAGGGCGAGCCCGGCGCCGAGACCGGCGGCGAATCGCAGATGGACAGCCTCGACGACAGCCTGCACGGTGCCGATGCGGACAGATCGGAGGCGGCCGCACCCGCGCGTCCCGCGCCTGAGCGCCGCGCGCAGGCCGGTGAGGGCGCCAGCGCTCGCCCGGATCCCGGCCGCGAGTCACGCGCGGCCGCCGCGGCCGTGATTCCGGTCGCTTCAGCGCCGGCGCCGGCGCAGGCTTCGGCTCCTGCTTCGGCTCCTGCTCCGGCTTCGGCTCCTGCTCCGGCTCCTGCTCCGGCTTCGGCTCCTGCTCCGGCTCCGGCTCCGGCTCCGGCTCCGGCTCCGGCTCCGGCTCCGGCTCCGGCTCCGGCTGCGGCTCCGGCTCCGGTTCCGGCGCAGGCTCCCGCGCAGGCGCCGTTGTTCCGGGACCCCTCGGCGAGCAGGCCCCCGGTCAGGGACGACGGCGACGACTGAGGCACGCGCCGGCACCGGTGTCGACCGCGACCTGGGCGGCCCGAGCCCGGGTCGCCCGGCCTCGGCCCGGGCAGTGCGCCTGCCCGGGCACCCGGCGGACGCACTGCCAGGCCAGCCCGGGGCCCTGCCCCGTCCTGGCCGCCGCCAACCAGGGTTCCGCCTCAGAGGCGGTCGGGCACCACCAGGCCATGGCTCACCAGCATGCTGGCCAGTGCGACGGTGCTGGCGACCCCCAGCTTCTCCAGCACCCGGGTCTTGTGCGTGCTGACCGTCTTCTCGCTGATGTGCAGCTGCTGGGCGATGTCGCGGTTGCAGGCGCCGGTCGCCAGGCGCAGCGCGACCTCCAGTTCCCTGCTGGTCAGCTGCTCCACCGGCGAGCTCCGGCCGCCGTTGCGCAGCTGCCCCAGCGCCATGTCGCTGGCCACGCGCTGGCAGAGGTAGGAACGGCCCTGGGCGACCTCCCGGACCGCACGGACGAGTTCCTCGGCCGGGGCGTCCTTGGTCAGGTAGCCGCTGGCGCCCGCCTGGATCAGCCGGGTCGGCATCGGCAGCTGGTCGATCATGCTCAGGACCAGGATGCGCAGGCCCTCGCAGGCCGCCAGCAGGCGCTCGGTGGCCTCCAGGCCACTCATGCCCGGCAGGCGCAGGTCGAGCACGACGACGTCCGGTCGCAGGTTGCGCGCCAGCGTCAGTCCCTCCTCGGCACTGCCGGCCTGGCCGATCACCGCGACGTCGCCTGCCGCCTCCAGCACGCGCCGACAGCCCTCCCGGATCATGGCGTGGTCATCGATGAGCAGCACCCGGATCATGGGATCCCCTCCTCGACAGTGTGATGCCGATCACGTTTGCAGCGTCCCTGCGCCGGGCCCTCCCCAGGCCCCGCGCACAGGGTGCAAATGACATGTTGTCGCGCAGTAAACCCTGAGCCTTTTGCAAGGTCAAGTGCGCGGCCGGCGTTCACTGGCGCCGGCCATGGCGGCGGAGTATGGTCCCTGCCAGCAGCCCGCGAAGCGACACGCTCGCACTGCCCAGTCCTGGGCTGCCACGGACGGCGGCTCCATCCTTTCCACGGGAGCGCCACCATGTCCGCCATCGCCGCCAACACCCTTCGCCTCGCCACCTCCCCCATCCGCTGCGTCGCCGACGAGGACCGCCTGACCTGGTGGTGCCACATGCACGGCGACGACGCCGCCCGCTCGGCGGCGGGCGGCCGAGACTGTTTCACCCCGCACCTGGTCGCCGCCATCGGCCACTGGCAGCAGGGCCTGGCCCCGGAACTCAGGCGGCACAGCCAGGCCGGCCGCCTTCCGCACGTGGTGCTGGCCTCCGACAGCGACGTGTTCAACCTCGGCGGCGACCTTGCCCTGTTCGCGCACTGCATCCGCACCGGCGACCGGGCCCGGCTGCTCGACTACGCCCGCCAGTGCGTGCTTGGCGTGCACTGCTTCCATGCCGGCCTGTCGGCCGGCGCCGAGACCATCGCCCTGGTCGAGGGCGATGCGCTCGGCGGCGGCTTCGAGGCTGCGCTGAGCTGCCACACCATCGTCGCCGAGGACGGCGTCGGCATGGGCCTTCCGGAGATCCTGTTCGACCTGTTCCCGGGAATGGGCGCCTACTCCTTCCTCTCGCGCCGCATCGGACCGGCGCGCGCGGAACGCATGCTGCTCTCCGGCGACATCCACTCGGCGCAGGACCTGCACGCCATGGGCGTGGTCGACGTCCTGGTCCCGCGCGGCGAGGGCCGGGCCGCCGTGGAGGCGATCATCCGCCGCAACCAGCGCACCGCCCGCGCCCGCTGCGCCGTGCAGCAGGTCCGCGAGATCGTTCATCCGGTCAGCCTCGACGAACTGATGCGGATCACCGAGATCTGGGTCGACACCGCGCTGGCCCTGGACGAACGCGCCTTGCGCACGATGGAACGTCTGGTACGGGCGCAGCAGCGCCGCACCACCAGCGAGGTGGCGGTGCCCCTGCGCGCCTGAGCCGGTAGGCGCACGACCGATCCCGGTCGTGGAGGTCGCCCGTCCGGTGCATGTCCGGACGGGTCGCGGGCAAGCGGGTGGCTGCGCAGCCGCTTCGCGGAGCGGCCATGGCTGGCCGCTGAGGGCAGACGCCTCCTGGACTGCATGGCGGCCGGTTGCCGCCCCGGCCGGCCACGCCCCGGGGGCACCGCGCGGGCCCGCCGCAGGTCCCGGGCCGCTGACGCCGGTTTCAGGCGCGGCCGCGGTCGCCGGTCGCCGCCACCGCATCCGCCAGGCCGGCCAGCAGCGGGCCCAGGCGGCGCATCCGGCCGCGCAGGGCCTCGATCCGGTCCCGGGCCTCGCGCTCGGACGCGCCCGCCGCCAGCCCCATGCATTCGCCCGCCGCGACCACCACGGCGTTCAGGCCGAGGTTGCCCGCGACACCCTTGAGCGCGTGCGCCTGGTCGCGGAATTCGTCCCAGTGCCTGCCCTGGATGGCGGCGTCCATGCGTTCGAGGCAACCCTCGATGTCGTTGCGGCAGGCCCGGATGTAGCCCTCGAGGAAGCCCTCGCCGTCGTCCAGGGCGCCGAGCTCCCGCAGCACCGACGCGTCGATCTCCTCGTCGCCGCGGACCGCCACCGGGGCCTCGGTCCGCTGCGGCCGCGACTCGGCCGGCATCAGCGCCGCGATCGCGTCGAGCAGGCGGGCGGCCAGCACCGGCTTGCCGAGGAACGCCGCCGCCCCGGCCCGCTCGCAGGCCTCGCGCGCGGCCGGCGTGACGTCCGCGCTGAGGACGATGAAGTGCAGCCGCTGGCGACGGCCGGCCAGCATCGCGCGCGCCTGCTGCAGGACGTCGAGGCCGCTGACCTCGGGCATATGGAGGTCGATCACGACCAGGTCGAAGGCATCCTCGACCAGCAGTTCGAGCGCCGCCTCTCCCGAGCCGACGACCACGACCTGGTGCCCGGCCCGCTCGAGGATGCGTCTCAGCACCACCCGGTTGGCCTCGTAGTCGTCGGCGATCAGCACGCGCAGGGAACGGACCCGCGCCCGGTGCCGGACGAAGGGATCGTCGAAGGCGATCACCTGGGCACCGCTTCCGACCGCCGCGGCCTGCGCCGCAGGGTCCGGTTCCCCGGCGGCAGCCGGGCAGTCCGCGACCGGCGCGAAGGGCAGATCGACCCAGAAGGTGGAGCCCTCGCCTTCGACGCTGCTGAAGGCGATGCTGCCACCCATCGCCTCGGTCAGGCTCTTGGCGATGGTGGTGCCCAGGCCGGTCCCGCCGAAGCGGCGGGCGCGTCCGGCGTCGCCCTGCTCGAAGGCCTCGAACAGGCGCTGCTGGGCCGTCAGCGGGATGCCGACTCCGGTGTCGCTGACGCTGAACCGGACCAGCAGGGCGCCGTCGCCGGCGTCGCCGAGACGCTTGACGGCGAGCACGACCCGGCCCTCGTCGGTGAACTTTACCGCGTTGCTCAGCAGGTTCAGCAGCACCTGGCGCAGGTGGTCGGCATCGCCATGGACCTGCGCGGGAACGTCGTCGTCGATCTCGAAGGCGAGCTCCAGGCCCTTGCCCAGGGCACCCGGCCGCAACATGCCGGTGACCGATGCCACCAGCGAGGCGACGTCGAAACGCACGCGCTCGATGCGCAGCTTGCCGGCCTCGATCGCCGAGATGTCGAGGACGTCGTCGACCAGCGCCAGCAGGCTCTTCGCCGAGTTCTCGATGACGTCGGCGCATTCGCGCTGCTCGCTGCTCAGCCGGGTGCCGGCGAGCAGCGCCGACATGCCGACGATGCCGTTCAGCGGAGTGCGGAACTCGTGGCTCATGTTGGCCAGGAACCGGCTCTTGGCCTCGCTGGCCTGGCGCGCCTCCCGGGTCGCCCGGGTCAGGGTCGCGAGCAGCGAGGACAGGTACAGGGGCACCGCCACCAGGCCCAGCAGCAGGCCACCCGCCAGGGCGCCGTTCTCGCGCCAGTAGGGCGTGCTCCAGATCACCGCCGCAAAGGCCAGGGCGGCCAGCAGCATCGCCTGGGCCAGCGCCGGCCGCCCGTAGCGCAGGCCGTTGCCGATGGTCACCCACAGCAGCACCACGTAGAGCGGCGACCCGGGCTCCCCGAGCAGCACCATCAGGGCACCGGTGCTGCCGTAGTCGGCGAGCATGCCGACCGTCCGCCGCAACGGCGAGGCCGCCGGCCGCGCCAGGATGGCCGCGATGATGAGCACGCCGACCAGGGCCTCGATCCCGACCACCGCCAGGGCCGCCGTCAGCGGGATGCCGCCAGGGCCCTCGACCCGGTCCACCACCAGCAGGTAGGCGACGAAGACGCCCGTGATCAGCAGCCGGACGATGGCCTGGCCGTGCTCGCTGTCCGGCCGCTCGGACAGGCGGCGCCGCAGTTCGACCAGCCGCTCGCGCCAGGCGGCCACGGCCCCGCGCCCGCTCAGCCCTCGCCCTCGAGCGGGGCGAAGAAACGCCGGATCTCCTCGGCGCGGTCGGCGTTGTCCAGCAGGGCATCCACCAGACGCGGGTCGAACAGCACGCCGCGTTGCTGGCGCAGCCACTCCAGCGCCTGCGCCATCGGCCAGGCCGGCTTGTAGGGGCGTCGCGTGGTCAGGGCGTCGAGGACGTCGGCCAGTCCGACGATGCGGGCGCTGATCGGGGCCTGTTCGCCGATCAGGCCGTCCGGATAGCCGCTGCCGTCCCAGCGCTCATGGTGGCGCAGCGCGATCTCGGCGGCGAGCTGGACGAACCGGCTGGAGCTCTCGCCCAGGATCTCGCAGCCCAGCCGCGGGTGCTGGCGCATCAACGCCATCTCGGCCGGGTCCAGCGGTCCGGGCTTGTTGAGCAGGCTGTCCGGGACGCTGATCTTGCCGATGTCGTGCAGGGGCGCGGCCGCCTCGATCTGGCGGACCTCGTCGTCGGGCAGGCCGATCGCCTCCGCGACCAGGGCGCTGTAGCGGGCGATGCGCTCCAGGTGGGCGCCGGCGTGCAGGTCGCGGGACTCGGTGGCCTTGGCCAGCCGGAACAGGATGTCGCGCTCGCGCTGCTCGGTCTCGTGCTGGCTGCTGATCACCTGCTGCTCGAGGGAGCGGGCGCGGCGCTTGACCGATTCGGCCTGCTGCCGCAGCAGCAGCAGGTTGCGGCAGCGCGAACGCAGCTCGCGCGGCCGGATCGGCTTGACCATGAAGTCCATGACGCCGGCGTCCAGCGCCGCCTGCCGGACCGGCTCGTCGCCGACCACCGTGATCAGGATGATCGGCACGTCGCGGTGCGAGAGGTCGCGACGGAACTGGCGGGCGAACTCCAGGCCGTCCAGGCGCGGCATCCGGTAGTCGAGCAGGACCAGGTCGGGGTTGGCCTGCTGCGACCAGGCCATCGCCTCCTCCGGGTCGCCGAAATCGGCGATCCGGATGTCGGGGCTGATGCCCTCGATGATGTGCCGCAGCATGGTGCGTGCGGACAGCTGGTCATCGACGATCAGGACGTTCACGCGCGCACTGGCCCGGCACCGCCCCGGGACGGGTGTCCCGGAGTCCATATGCGCAAGACTCTACACCCTGCGCCGCCCCGGGCACAGGGGACCCGGCGCATGGCGGCGCCGGCGGCGGCCCTCATCGCGCCTCCGGCCTCAGGTACGGGAACAGCAGCACGTCGCGGATCGAGGCCGAATCCGTGAACAGCATGACCAGCCGGTCGATGCCGACGCCGAGGCCCGCGGTCGGCGGCATGCCGTATTCGAGCGCGCGGATGTAGTCGGCGTCGAAATGCATGGCCTCGTCGTCGCCGGCGTCCTTGGCGCGGACCTGGGCCAGGAATCGCTCGGCCTGGTCCTCGGGATCGTTGAGCTCGGAGAAGCCGTTGGCCAGCTCGCGGCCGCCGACGAACAGCTCGAAGCGGTCGGTGATCTCCGGGTCGGCGTCGTTGCGGCGCGCCAACGGCGAGACTTCGGCCGGATAGTCGGTGATGAAGGTCGGCGCGATCAGGCCGTGCTCGACGGTCTTCTCGAACACCTCGAGCAGCAGCTTGCCCCAGCCCTCGCCGCCGCGCACCGGGATGCCGAGCCGCCGGCAGTGCCCGGCCATGGCGTCGCGGTCGCGGATGTCCGCCTCCCGGATCTCCGGATTGCGCTCCAGCACCGCCTGCGCAAGGGGCAGCCGCCGGAACGGCTGGCCGAGGTCGATCCGCATCTCCTCCCAGGGCAGCACGGTGGGCCGCTCGCGGTCGGCGAACAGCTCCAGCGCCATGGAGCGCAGCAGGTCCTCGGTGAGGTCCATGAGGTCGCTGTGCACGGCGTAGGCCTGGTACAGCTCGAGCATCGTGAACTCGGGGTTGTGCCGGGTCGACACGCCCTCGTTGCGGAAGTTGCGGTTGATCTCGTAGACGCGCTCGAAGCCGCCGACCACCAGGCGCTTCAGGTACAGCTCGGGCGCAACCCTCAGGTACATGTCGAGGTCGAGGGCGTTGTGGTGGGTCTTGAACGGCCGCGCGGTGGCGCCGCCGGGGATGTGGTGCATCATCGGCGTCTCGACCTCCATGAAGCGCCGCTCCGGCGCCTCCAGGTAGTCGCGGATGTAGCGGACGATGCGCGAGCGCAGCCGGAAGATCTCCCGCGCGCGCGGCGTCACCACCAGGTCGACGTAGCGTTGCCGGAAGCGGGTCTCGGTGTCGCTCAGACCGTGCCACTTGTCGGGCAGCGGCCGCAGCGACTTGGTCAGCAGGCGCGCCGCCGTCGCCCGGACCGACAGCTCGCCGGTCCGGGTTCGCATCAGCACGCCCTCGACGGCGATGATGTCGCCGACATCCCAACCCTTGAACGCCTCGTAGGTCGCGGCCAGGGTATCGCGCTGCAGGAACACCTGGACCTCGCCGGTCATGTCGCGCAGCGCCGCGAAGCTGGCCTTGCCCATGACCCGCTTGGCCATCATGCGCCCGGCCAGGCGCACCCGGCGGCCCAGGGCGTCCAGCGCGGTCGCGTCCCAGTGGCCGGCATCGGCGTAGGCGGCCTGGAGGTCGCCGGCGAGGGCGTCGGGCCGGAAATCGTTGGCGAAGGCGACGCCGTCCTGGCGCAGGGCGCGCAGCTTGGCCCGGCGCTCGGCGATCACGTGGTTGTCGTCGCCGGCGGTCGGCGTCGGCGCGCTGTGTTCTGCTTCCATCTCGTGTCGTCCTCAGATGCGGCCGGCGCCGGCCTCCAGGCCCATCTTCAGGCTCGCCTCGACGAACTCGTCGAGGTCGCCGTCGAGCACCTTCTGGGTGTCGCTGCGCTCGACGCCGGTACGCAGGTCCTTGATCCGCGACTGGTCGAGCACGTAGTTGCGGATCTGGCTGCCCCAGCCGATGTCGGCCTTGGCATCCTCCAGGCGCTGCTTCTCGGCGCTGCGCCGCTGGAGTTCCTGCTCGTACAGGCGGGCGCGCAGCATCTTCATCGCGCGGTCGCGGTTGGCGTGCTGGCTGCGCTCGGTCTGGCAGGCGGCGACGATGCCGGTCGGCACGTGCGTGATGCGCACCGCAGACTCGGTCTTGTTGACGTGCTGGCCGCCGGCGCCGCTGGACCGGTAGACGTCGGTCTTCAGGTCGGCCGGGTTGATCTCGATGTCGATGTTGTCGTCGATCTCGGGGGCCACGAACACCGAGCAGAACGAGGTGTGCCGGCGGTTGTCGGAGTCGAACGGGCTCTTGCGGACCAGCCGGTGCACGCCGGTCTCGGTCTTGAGCCAGCCGTATGCGTAGTCGCCCTCGATGCGCAGGCTGGCGCTCTTGATGCCGGCGACCTCGCCCTCCGAAACCTCCAGCAGCTCGGTCTTCCAGCCGCGCGACTCGGCCCAGCGCAGGTACATGCGCAGCAGCATGTTCGCCCAGTCCTGCGCCTCGGTGCCGCCGGCACCGGCCTGGATGTCCACGAACGCCGGCAGGGGATCGGCCTCGCCCGAGAACATGCGCTGGAATTCGAGCTTGCCGACCCGACGCTCCAGCAGCTCGACGTCGGCCGCGACCGCGGCCACGCCCTCGGCATCGGATTCGGCGGCGCTGAGCTCGAGCAGCTCGCGGCCGTCGTCCAGGGCGGTCGCCAGGCGGTCCAGCTCGGTGACCACCGCCTCCAGCCGGGCGCGCTCGCGACCGAGCTCCTGGGCGCGTTCCGGGTCGTTCCAGACCTCGGGGTGCTCCAGCTCGCGACCTACTTCCTCGAGTCGTTCCCGGCGGCGGTCGTAGTCAAAGATACCCCCTGAGCGCGAGCGTGCGCGCCTTGAGGTCGTCGAGCGAGGCGTAGATCGGGTTCAGTTCCATGGCATCGGCGTGGCTGGCTGGCGGTCGACGGCGGGCGTCGCCGGATCGGTGAGGGGGCGGGACGGCGGCCCTGCCCGCGACGGCAGGCAGGGCACCGGAGGCGGGCGTTGCCGCGGCCGCGCAGTTTAGCAGCCCGCGGAACTTCGCCCGTGCGCGACGGGCCCCGCGACGCCGGACCTCAAGGCCGCCCCTGGATCCGGGACAGCGGCTCAGCGTCGCCAGAACCGCCAGCGATGTCGCGGTCGCCACAGCCAGCGTCCGGCAGGCGCGCGCCAGTCCAGGCTGGCGACATCGCCATCGGCGACCGCGGACAGCAGCGCCGCCAGGCGCCGGTCGGCGTCGCTGCGGCGGCGCAGGTCGTGCAACTCCTGCGTCGTCGCCGCGCCGGCGGAAGCCAGGCCGGCCAGGCCGAGCAGTGCCGGCTCCTCGGTGTCCAGCCGCGCCGGTGCCCGCGCCGGTGGCCCGGGCAGCATCCCGGCGCCTGAGAACCACAGGCCGTTGATGGCCGGCAACCCCTGCGCCTGCCGGCGCGCGTTGGCCGGGTGCGCGGCCAGGGCGATCTGCGCCTGGCCCAGCAGGGCCCGCCAGTGCCTGCCGGCGGCATCCTCGGGCCACAGCTCGAACAGGTCGGCGCCCAGCGCCTGTTCCGGCGCCGGCAGCCGCGGATACTCGGCGCCGCCGCCGGCGCGGAACGGGCGCAGGTACCAGCGCCGGGGCAGCGGCGCGCTCAGCTCGAAGCCGGCGTCCCCGAACAGGGGCGCCAGCGCCCGGACCAGGTCGGCGGTCTCGTCGGCGTCCTGGCCGAGCTCGCCGACCGCGAGCAGCCGCAGCGCCGCCGGTTCCAGCCGGAAGTGCGCGGGATCGGCGTGGAGCCAGTGGTGGCCGGCGGCATCGCCGGCATCGTGCTGCCGGCACAGCGCCGCCGTCGGCCAGGGGGCCGCAGGCGATCCGAACAGGTCGCCGACCAGGCCTTCGAGGCCGGCGTCGGGCGCCGGCAGCCGGTCCGCACGCGCCAGCAGGGCCGACACGGTGGCCGCCAGCCCGGCGTCGCCGGGCTGGCCGGGCGCCAGGACCACCAGGTTCCGTCGCGGCCTGGTCGCGGCCATGCCCTGGCGTCCGGCTCAGCCGTAGCTGACCGCGGCGATCTCGTAGCGCCGGGTGCCGCCAGGCGTCTGGATCTCGACGGTGTCGCCCTCGTGCTTGCCGATCAGGGCGCGCGCCACCGGCGAGGCCACCGAGATCAGGCCGCGCTTGATGTCGGCCTCCAGCTCGCCGACGATGCGGTAGCGCAGCTCGTCGTTGCTGTGCAGCTCGACCAGTTCGACGCTGGCGCCGAAGACGATGCGGCTGCCGGCGTTGAGCTTGGCGACGTCGATGATCTCGGCCAGCGACAGCGCCGACTCGAGTTCCTGGATGCGCCCCTCGATGAAGCCCTGCTGCTCGCGGGCGGCGTGGTATTCGGCGTTCTCCTTGAGATCGCCGTGGGCGCGCGCCTCGGCGATCGCGGCGATCACCTGCGGCCGGCGGACGCCCTTCAGGTTCTCCAGCTCGGCGCGCAGCCGAATCGCGCCCTCGGCGGTCAGCGGGATGCGCTTCATGCGGTCAGTCTCCCGTGCAGTTCCTGCAACGAGTGCACCGTACCCGATCCGGCATGGTCGAGCGCCCCGACCAGCGCGCGGGCGCCCGCCAGGGTGGTCGAGTAGGTGATCCGGTGCTGCAGGGCCTCGCGCCGGATCGAGAAGGAGTCGGCGATCGCCTGCTTGCCCTCGGTGGTGTTGACGATGTAGGTGATGTCGCCGTTCTTGATCAGGTCGACCACGTGCGGCCGGCCCTCGATCACCTTGTTCACGAAGGCGCAGTCGACGCCCTGGCCGCGCAGGTAGTCGCAGGTGCCGCGGGTGGCGACCAGGGTGAAGCCGCGCCGGATCATCTCGCGGGCCAGCGGCAGCAGGCGCGGCTTGTCGCTGTCGCGGACGCTGACGAACACCTGGCCGGGCTGGGGCATCCGGATGCCGGCCGCCTCCAGCGACCGCGCGAACGCCGCGGCGAAGCTCTCGCCGACGCCCATGATCTCGCCGGTCGAGCGCATTTCCGGACCGAGGATGGGATCCACGCCCTGGAACTTGGCGAACGGGAAGATCGCCTCCTTGATCGAGAAGTACGGCGGAACCACCTCGACGCTGGCCCCCTGCCCGTCCAGCGAGGCGCCCGCCATGCAGCGCGCGGCGATCTTGGCGAGCGGCCGGCCGGTCGCCTTGGAGACGAAGGGCACGGTGCGCGATGCCCGGGGATTGACCTCGAGCACGAAGATGTCCTCGCCCTGCACCGCGAACTGGGTGTTCATCAGGCCGACGACGTTGAGCGCCCGGGCCATCTCGCGGGCCTGCCGACGCAGCTCCTCCTGGATCGCCGGCGACAGCGAGTGGACCGGCAGCGAGCAGGAACTGTCGCCCGAGTGCACCCCGGCCTCCTCGATGTGTTCCATCAGGCCGCCGATCATGCTGGCGCCGGTGGAGTCCGCCACCAGGTCGACGTCGACCTCGATCGCGTGGTCGAGGAAGCGGTCGAGCAGGACCGGCGAGTCGTTGGAGACCTTGACCGCGTCGCGCACGTAGCGCGCCAGGTCGGCGTCGGAATGGACGACCTCCATGGCACGGCCGCCGAGCACGTAGCTGGGCCGCACCACCAGCGGATAGCCGACCTCGCGGGCCAGGGCCAGCGCCTCGTCGGCGTTGCGCGCGGTGCGGTTGGGCGGCTGCCGCAGCCCGAGCCGCTCGATCAGCTTCTGGAAGCGCTCGCGGTCCTCGGCCAGGTCGATGGAATCGGGCGAGGTGCCGATGATCGGGACGCCGGCGGCCTCGAGGGCGCGCGCCAGCTTGAGCGGCGTCTGGCCGCCGTACTGCACGATCACGCCTTCCGGCCGCTCGGTCTCGACGATCTCGAGCACGTCCTCGAGGGTCAGCGGCTCGAAGTACAGGCGGTCGGAGGTGTCGTAGTCGGTCGACACGGTCTCCGGGTTGCAGTTGACCATGATCGTCTCGTAGCCGTCCTCGCGCAGGGCGAGGGCGGCGTGGACGCAGCAGTAGTCGAACTCGATGCCCTGGCCGATCCGGTTCGGACCGCCGCCCAGCACCATGATCTTGCGGCGCCCGGTCGGCTCGGCCTCGCATTCCTCGTCGTAGCAGGAATAGAGGTAGGCGGTGGTGGTGGCGAACTCCGCGGCGCAGGTGTCGACCCGCTTGTAGACCGGGCGCACGCCATAGGCACGGCGCAGCTGGCGGATCGCCGCCTCGTCGGTGCCGGTCAGCCGCGCCAGCCGGCTGTCGGAGAAGCCCTGTCGCTTGAGGGCGCGCAGGCGGGCGGCATCGAGCGCGGCGACACCGCCCAGGCTGACGTCCTTCTCGGTCCGCACCAGGTCCTCGATCTCGGCGAGGAACCACGGGTCGATGCGGGTCAGGTCGTGGATCTCGTCGGCGGACAGCCCGGCCCGGAAGGCGTCGGCGACATGGAACAGGCGGTCCGCGCCCGGCTCGCGCAGTTGCCGGCGCAGCTCGACCAGGCCCTCCTCGTCGGGCGCGTCGCCGCGCGGACTCAGGCCGTCGACGCCGATCTCGAGACCGCGCAGGGCCTTCTGCAGCGACTCCTGGAAGCAGCGGCCGATCGCCATCACCTCGCCGACCGACTTCATCTGGGTGGTCAGGCGCGCGTCGGCGGCCGGGAACTTCTCGAACGCGAAACGCGGGATCTTGGTGACCACGTAGTCGATCGCCGGCTCGAACGAGGCCGGCGTCGCGCCCCCGGTGATCTCGTTGCGCAGCTCGTCCAGGGTGTAGCCGACCGCCAGCTTCGCGGCGACCTTGGCGATCGGGAAGCCGGTGGCCTTGGAGGCCAGCGCCGACGACCGCGAGACCCGCGGGTTCATCTCGATGACGACCACGCGGCCGGTCTGGGCGTTGACCCCGAACTGCACGTTGGAGCCGCCGGTGTCGACGCCGATCTTGCGCAGCACGGCGATCGAGGCGTCGCGCAGGCGCTGGTACTCCTTGTCGGTCAGGGTCAACGCCGGCGCCACGGTGATCGAGTCGCCGGTGTGCACGCCCATCGGGTCCAGGTTCTCGATCGAGCAGACGATGATGCAGTTGTCCGCGCGGTCGCGGACCACCTCCATCTCGAACTCCTTCCAGCCGAGCACCGACTCCTCGACCAGCACCTCGCCGACCGGCGACAGGTCCAGGCCGCGACGCACGATCTCCTCGAACTCCTCGCGATTGTAGGCGATGCCGCCGCCGGTGCCGCCCAGGGTGAAGCTGGGCCGGATGATGGTCGGGTAGCCGACCTCGGACTGGATCGCGACCGCCTCGTCGAAGCTGCGGGCGATGCGCGCCTTCGGGCACTCCAGGCCGATCTGGGCCATCGCCTGGCGGAACAGCTCGCGATCCTCGGCCATCCGGATCGCCTCGCGCGAGGCGCCGATCATCTCGACGCCGTACTTCTCCAGCACCCCGGCGTCGGCCAGCGCCAGCGCGCAGTTCAGCGCGGTCTGGCCGCCCATGGTCGGCAGCAGCGCGTCGGGCCGTTCCTTCTCGATGATGCGCTCGACGATGCGGGCGTTGATCGGCTCGATGTACACGGCGTCGGCCGTGTCCGGGTCGGTCATGATGGTCGCCGGGTTGGAGTTGACCAGGATCACCCGGAACCCCTCCGCGCGCAGCGCCTTGCAGGCCTGGGCGCCGGAATAGTCGAACTCGCAGGCCTGGCCGATCACGATCGGCCCGGCGCCGATGACGAGGATGCTGCGGATGTCGGTGCGCTTGGGCATGGCCGTCAGGGAGCAGGGAGCGGGGAAGAGGGAGCAGGGATGCGTGCGCGAAGGCTACCCTGCAACGACCGGAGCATCAGACGCAGCTGCTCGGTTTCGTCGCGGATTTCTTCGTAGGACTCGCCTTCCAGCGAGTAGAGCTCCATTGCCAAGTCCAGGAGCGTAGCTAGTTCCGAGATCGATCCAAGCGCGATGGAGACGAAACGGAGGTAGTCGCGCGTCGACTCCCTCCCATGGCCCTCCGCGATGTTGGCAGGAACCGAAACCGCTGCCCGTTGAAGCTGGGGAACCAGGCCGAACCGCTCTGTGGACGGAAGTTGCCCGGCCACAAGGTAAACGGACTTCACCAGTGCCATGCTTCGGCGCCAGACGTCCAGGTCGCGAAAGCTGCGGATCATCCATCCTGCTCCCTGCTCCCTTTCCCCTGCTCCCTCTGCATTATCTGGACGAACCGATCGAACAGCCCCTCGACGTCGCGCGGCCCCGGGCTGGCCTCCGGGTGACCCTGGAAGGAGAACGCAGGCGCGTCGGCCAGGGCGATGCCCTGGTTGGAGCCGTCGAACAGCGAGCGGTGGGTGACCCTGACGTTCGCGGGCAGGGTCGGTTCGTCGATCGCGAAGCCGTGGTTCTGGCTGGAGATCATCACCTTGCCGGTCTCGAGGTCCTGGACCGGGTGGTTGGCGCCGTGGTGGCCGAACTTCATCTTCACCGTGGCGGCGCCGGCGGCCAGGCCGAGCAGCTGGTGGCCCAGGCAGATGCCGAACAGCGGCATCCGCGCCGCCAGGAACTGCCGGATCGCGTCGATCGCGTAGTCGCAGGGCGCCGGATCGCCCGGCCCGTTGGACAGGAACACGCCGTCCGGCGCCATCGCCAGGACCTCGGCGGCGGGCGTGGTGGCCGGCACCACGGTGATCTCGCAGCCGCGGTCGGCCAGCAGCCGCAGGATGTTGTGCTTGACGCCGAAGTCGTAGGCGACCACGCGCAGCCGGCCCGGGCTGCTGCGGAAGGCGCCGCGGTCGAGATCGAAGCTGCCCTCGCGCCAGGCATAGGGCGCGCCCGTGCTGACCACGCGCGCCAGGTCCAGGCCGGCCAGGCCGGGAAAGGCGCGCGCCTGCGCCAGGGCGGCCTCGACGTCGCCGGCGCCGGCGCCGGCGACGATGCAGCCGGACTGCGCGCCGCTGCTGCGCAGGATGCGGGTGAGCCGGCGGGTGTCGACCTCGGCGATCGCCACCACCCCGTGCCTGGCCAGCCAGGCCTGCAGGCTCTCCTGGGAGCGCCAGTTGCTGGCGACCCGGGAGGCGTCGCGGATCACCAGTCCGGCGGCATGGGCGCCGGCGGACTCGGCGTCGTCGGGATTGCAGCCGACGTTGCCGATCTGCGGGAAGGTCAGGGTGACGATCTGCCGGCTGTAGGAGGGATCGGTGAGGATCTCCTGGTAGCCGGACATCGCGGTATTGAAGACGACCTCGCCGACGGCGCTGCCGATGGCGCCGATCGAGCGGCCGCGGAAGATGCTGCCGTCGGCAAGGACCAGGAGGGCTGGATCGGTCACGTTTTCGCCTTGGATCGGGTGCGACGAGACCCGCGGCCCTCCGCTGGGGAGGCCCGGGGCTTTCGGTCGGGGGCGAGGCGGGATTGTAGGCGCCTGGCCGGGCCCTGTCATCCCGCGGCGGCCGTGGCCGTTCAGGCCGGGGCCGGATCCAGGCAGTCGTCGATCCGGTACAGCCCGGGCGGGCGGCCACGCAGCCAGCGTGCGGCATGCAGGGCGCCGCGCGCGAACACCCCGCGATCGCCGGCGCGATGGACGATCTCCAGGCGCTCGCCCGGGCCGACCAGCATCAGGCTGTGCTCGCCGACGATGTCGCCCGCCCGCACCACCGCGAAGCCGGTGCCGGCGTCGCCGCGCACCGGGTCGGCGCGCACCGCATCCTCGTCGAAGGTGGCGCCGCGCGCCTGCGCCAGCACCCGGCCGAGCGCGAGCGCGGTGCCCGAGGGCGCGTCCAGCTTGCCGGCGTGATGGGCCTCGACGATGGCCGCCGACCATCCGGGCAGCAGGCTGCCGGCGAGCGCGGCCAGGCGCCCGAGCACGGCGACCCCGATCGCGAAGTTGGCCGACCACAGCACCGGGACGTCGCCGGCGGCGCGCGCCATCTCGGCGCGCTGGCCGGCATCCAGTCCGGTGGTGCCGGAAACCAGCGCCACCCCGTGCGTCCGGCACCAGGCGAGGATCTCGGGGAAGGCGTCGGCGCGACTGAAGTCGATCACCACCTCCGGTGCCGCGGCCCGGTCCGGTCGCGCCCAGACCAGGCCCGGCCAGTCCGGCCCGACCGGACGGCCGAGCAGGACGGAACCGGCCGGCACCCAGGCACCGCGCACCCGGTCGCCCTGGCTCGCGGCCACCGCCAGCAGTTGCCTGCCCATGCGCCCGGCCGCGCCGTGCACGGCCAGCACCGGCGGATCGCCGGCAGCGGCAGGGTCGGCGTTGGCGGCGGCGGTCACGGTCGGGGTTCCTCGCGGCGGGTCGGCGACGAGTATCCCACCGAAGCCCCGGCCATCGCGACCGCCGTCACCCCCGGGGACGGCGAGTTCCCATACAATCGGCGCGGGAAACGCCAGACGGGGATAGTCCACAATGAACAGAATGATCCTTCTGCTTGCCGGTGCGCTGGCGGCGCTTCCGGCGCTGGCCGCACCGGAGCCGCTGGCCTCGGTCGTCGTGGCCGAGCTGCAGCGCAAGGCCGCCGCCGGCGAGCCGGCCAAGCCCCTGGCGACGCCGGTGGACGCCGACGTCCGCTTCGAGCGGACCGCGACGGTGCTGCCCGACGGCACCGTCATGTACGGCTGCCGCGACGCCGGGCGCAGGGATTTCCGCATCTCCGGCGGGCGCGACGGCGCGCAGGTGCAGCGATGAGCGCCCTGCCCCGCCTGCTGGCCGCCCTGCTGCTGGCCGCCGGCAGTCTGCCGGCCCTGGCGCAGGTGCTGCTGACGCCCGGCCAGTCCCGGCAGTTCCAGCTGCCGGCCAACGCGCTGAGCACCGAGCTGGCGATCGACGTGCCCGCCGGTACCCGGCAGCTGCACCTGGAACTGCAGACCGTCGGCAACGCCGACGTCGACCTGCTGCTGCGCTTCGGAGAGCCCTTCCCCCTGAACGGCAACGCCGGCGTCTTCGGTGGCCTGGACTGGCTGATCGAGCACGCCCACTACCGCTCGATCAGCCCGACCGGCAGCGAACGCATCACCGTCAGCCGGGCCCAGCACGAGCCCGTGCGCGCCGGCCGCTGGCACCTGGCGGTGATCAACTACGCCGGCCAGCCCGCCGACTTCTCCGTGCTGGCGACGCTGTCCCAGGAGGATCCGGGGCCGGCGCCTTTCACGGTGGTGTTCGACGACCAGGCCGGCTGCAGCGCCCGCGGCGCCAACACCTTCGCGTGGTTCGAGGCGACCGCCGCGACCCCGGTCGGCGGCAACCCCGGCACCACGGTCGGCGAACAGCGCCGAAACGCCTTCACCCGGGCGATGGAGCAGCTGCGCACCGAACTGCCCGGCACCGCGCCGGTGCGCATCCTGGCCTGCTGGCGCGACCTCGGCGGCACCGCCAACAGCGCCACCCTGGCCAGTGCCGGGCCGACCGCGGTCTACCGGGATGACGGCCTGAACAGCTTTTCCGGCGGCCCCGCCGAGCGCGCCCTGTTCCAGCTGCCCTCGCTGCCGAGCCTCTACACCTGGTACGCCGGCCCGGCGATCGCGCAGCGGGCCGGCACCGCGACCTGCCGGGCCGCCTCCGGCAACTGCAACGCGCCCGACGTGTTCATCCAGTTCAACAGCGCGGTGGACGGCAGCTCGGCGCTGGGCAACCGGCGCTTCCACTACGGCTACGACGTGCCGGCGCCGGGCGGCAACCTCGACTTCATCGCCACCGCGATGCACGAGATCAACCATGGCCTCGGCTTCTTCGGCCTCGCCAACACGCGCGCCGAGCAGGGCCCGATCGGCGAGAAGTTCCGCGCCACCTTCAACGGCGTGCCGGAGCCGGACGGCCACAACGACGCCTACACCGACGAGCTGGTCGTGGTCCAGGGCAACACGGTCGCGCCGTTCAACGAGCTGCCGCTGGACCTGCGCGCGGCGGCCCTGACCTCCGGCTTCAACCTGCGCTGGGCCGACCCGGCGACGGTCGAGGCGCCCGGCAACGTCCTGCGGCCGCAGCCGTTCCCGCTCAACCTGCCGCCGGTCTACGCGCCGCCGAACCTGCAGCCCGGGTCGACCCTCTCGCACCTCGACCCCAACACCTACTTCAGCGAGCAGATGGGGCCGCAGATCGTCGCCGGGGCCCGCGCCCTGGGCCTGGCCCGGCCGATGCTGCAGGCGATCGGCTGGAACAGCGAGCCGTTGCCGGCACCGCAGTACGCCCGGCCGTTCGGCGGCCAGTGGTTCGACCCCGCGCGCGGCAACCACGGCCTCGACCTGATCCGGGTCAGCGGCACCGCCGACACCTACATCCTCACCCTGTACACGTTCGACGCCAACGGCCTGCCGGAGTGGTACCTGGCGATCGGGCGCATCGTCGACGGCGTGTTCCGGCCCGGCAACGACGCCAACGGCAACAGCCTGTGGCGGACCCGCTACCTGTTCGGGACGCCGCCGTCCCAGGAGCCGGACACCTCGGTGCCGGGCCAGATCCGCATCGACTTCAACCAGGCGGCGCGGGCGCCCGCGTGCAACGACGGCACCCCCCGGACCGGCCCGCTGGCCCTGATGACCTTCACCCTGGGCAGCGACTTCAACCTGCGCTGGTGCCTGCAGGCGATCGTGCCGCAGGCGTCCCGCCCGGCCACCGACCTCACCGGCCACTGGGCCGCGGCCAGCCAGCAGGACGGCGGCTGGGGCCTGACCACGCTGAGCTACGGCGGCAACGCCGGCAGCGGCCTGTTCACCATCCTTTACTTCCCCGACAGCCAGGGCCGGCCGCGCTGGGCCGCCGCCCAGACCGACACCTTCCAGCCCGGGCAGCCGCAGCCGCTGTTCCAGCTGCAGGGGTACTGCCGGACCTGTCCGCAGCCGCCCGGCGGGGCCGTGCCGACCCAGATCGGCCAGCTGCGCATCGCCCCGGCGGCCAACGGGTCGGGGACGGTCGAGTTCAACGCCACCTTCAACGGCGCCGGCAGCACCGGCAGCTTCAGCCGGCCCAGCATCCCGCTGACGCGCCTGGGCGTCTCGTCACCGGGCGGCTGAGGCCGACCCGGGCGGGGTGGGCGCGCGCCCCGCACGGCCCCCGGCCCGGCCGGGGCGCCGTGCCGGAGCGGCCGACGGGCGCCCGGCCCGGCGTCGCCCGGTGTTCAGGACAGCCGTTCGGCCAGGGCCTGCGCGAAGCGCGCGGTGCTGCCGTCGCCGCCGAGGTCGGGGGTGACCCGGTCCTTGGCCTGGAGGGTGGCGCGGATCGCGCCGCGCAGGCGGTTGCCCTGCTCCGGCTGGCCCAGGTGGTCGAGCATCATGGCCGCGGCCAGCAGCAGCGCGCAGGGATTGGCGACGCCCTTGCCGGCGATGTCCGGCGCCGAGCCGTGCACGGCCTCGAAGATCGCCGCCTCGGCGCCGATGTTCGCGCCCGGGGCCAGGCCCAGCCCGCCGACCAGGCCGGCGCACAGGTCGGAGATGATGTCGCCGAACAGGTTGGTGGTGACGATGACGTCGAACTGCTCCGGATCCATCACCAGCTGCATGCAGGTGTTGTCGACGATCATCTCCCGGCATTCGATCTGCGGGTATTCGCGGGCGATCTCGCGGGCCACGTTCAGGAACAGGCCCGACGTGGTCTTCATGATGTTGGCCTTGTGCACCACGGTCACCCGGCGCCGGCCGGCCGTGCGGGCCAGCTCGAACGCGTAGCGCACGATCCGCTCGGAGCCGCGACGGGTCACCCGGATCAGCGACTGCGCGGACTGCCCGTCGGGCGAGAGCACCTGCCCCTCGGCGCCGTAGGCGCCTTCGGTGTTCTCGCGCACGGTGACGATGTCGATGCCGTCATAGCGCGCCCGGGTGCCGGGAAAGGTGATCGCCGGGCGCACGTTCGCGTACAGGTCGAAGCGCTTGCGCAGCTCGACGTTGATCGAGCTGAAGCCCTCGCCGACCGGCGTCGTCAGCGGCCCCTTCAGCGCAACGCGGTGACGGCCGATCGCCTCGAGGGTGGCGGCCGGCAGCAGGCTGCCGCTGGTCTGAAGCGCGGACATACCCGCCTCGACGAACTCGTAGTCGAGGCCGGCCCCCAGCGCATCGAGCACGTGCAGGGTGGCGTCCATGATCTCGGGACCGATTCCGTCACCCTTGATGACGGCGATGCTGTGCGACATGGGAATCTCCGGGAGGGGGCGGCGGAACCGGGCGGCCCGGGCAAGCCCGCCCCGGACCCGGGGCGACCGGACCCGTGGCCGGGGCGCCAAGCCGGTCATTATGGCGCATGCGGCGACTGCGGCCCACCGCGACGCCGGCCGGCGCTCAACCGTCGGCCGCTTCCGTGGCGGCGGACGCCGCATCCGCGGCGCCGGCCTCGAGCGCGTCCAGGAAATCGACCGCGCGGCGCAGGTGCGGGATGACGATGCTGCCCCCGACCACCAGGCCCACCGAGAAGACCTCGAACAGGGCGTCGCGGTCCACCCCGGCCTCGTGGCACTTGCCGATGTGGTAGGCGATGCAGTCGTCGCAGCGCAGGACCAGGGAGGCGACCAGGCCCAGCATCTCCTTGGTCCGGACGTCGAGCACGCCTTCGCGGTAGGTCTGGGTGTCGAGCGCGAAGAACCGGCGCACCACCTGGTTGTCGTGGCCGAGGATGCGCTCGTTGAGGCGCTGCCGGAACGCCGCGAACTCGGTCGCGCGATCGCTCATGCCTGGTCCTCCAGGATGCGTGCCAGCGCGCCGCTGCGCTCGGCGGCGACCAGGTCGTCGAAGCCGCCGACATGGACGTCGCCGAAGAAGATCTGGGGCACGCTGGTGCGCTGGCTGCGCTCGAGCATCTCGCGCCGGCGATCGGCGTCGAGGTCGATGCGCACCTCCTCGTAGCCGATGCCCTTGCTGCGCAGGAAGTTCTTGGCGGCGACGCAGTATGGACAGATCGCGGAGGTGTAGACGGTGGCGTTGCGCATGTCGGCGGGCAGGTGGCGGTCGGATCGGGTGCGACCAGCATAGTGGCTGGCCCGCGGCGCCGGCAGCGGCCGTGCCCGCCGGGGGGGGCGGCTCAGATGCAGCTGGCCGGCCGCGGCAGCCCGGCGTAGCGGGCGGCCTGCTTGGCCGGCCCCTGCGGGAACAGCCGGTACAGCAGCCGGCTGTCGGCGCGCCCGGCGCCCAGCACCGGCGCCAGTTCGCGCACCAGCACGCGCATCGCCGGGCTGCGGCCGTGCCGGCCGTGCCAGTCGCGCAGGAAGTCGATCACCTGCCAGTGCGCCGGCGTCAGGGCCAGGCCGTCGGCCGCGGCCATGGCCTGCGCCAGCGCCGGATGCCAGGCACCGGGATCGACCAGATGCCCGCCCCGATCCACCGCCACACGGTGGCCGGCCAGCTCGCGCCAGGTGGCGCCGGCGTCCGGATGAACCGGGCCGAACCGGGCGGAACCGCCGCCCCCCGGCGGGGTCTGACCCGACCCGGCCACCGGTTATGATCCCGCCGTGCGAATCTTCATCGTGCTCATTGTAGGCCTGCTCGCCGCCGGCGGCGGCGCCGGCGCCGTGCGCGGCCAGGGCAGCGTCAACCTGCCCGACCTCGGCTCGTCGGCGGAGGCGATCGCCTCGCCCCAGGAAATGCGCCGTTTCGGTCGGCAGATGCTCGGCTCGTTCCGCCAGGCCGGGCTGCTGTTCGACGACCCGCTGCTGGACGAATACATCGAGACCCTCGGCTTCCGGCTGGTGGCCCACGCCAACCGCCCGGACCACCACTTCCGGTTCTTCCTGATCCGGGACCGCAACGTCAACGCCTTCGCCGCGCCCGGCGGCTACATCGGCACCTATGCCGGCCTGGTCATGATGACCGAGTCCGAGGACGAGCTGGCGGCGGTGATCGCCCACGAGATCGCCCACATCACCCAGCACCATGCCCTGCGCGGCTACGAGTCGGCCAGCAAGGCCTCGATCCCGATCATGATCGGCATGCTGGCCGCGCTGGTCGCCGCCAGCCAGGCGGGCGGCGCGCAGGCCGGGGAGGCGGCGCAGGCGGCCATCGTCAGCGGCATGGGCCTGATGCAGCAGCTGCAGATCAACTACACCCGGAGCAACGAGTACGAGGCCGACCGGATCGGGATCCAGACCCTCGCCCAGGCCGGCTTCGATCCCCTGGGCATGGCAGACGTGTTCGGCCGCATGGGCCGCCAGGCGCGCAACTACGGCCTGTCGCCCCCGGAGATCCTGCGCACCCACCCGTTCGAGTCGACCCGCATCGCCGAGGCCAAAGCCAGGGCCGAGGAGGCGGCCCGGCGCAGCGAGCGCATCACGCCCCCCGATCCGGCCGGCCAGCGCTCCCTGGACAACCGCTTCGAGCTGTTCCGCGAGCGCATGCGCGTGCTGCTGGCGCCGGCCGGCGAGAACCAGCTGGCCCGCTACCGCGAGCAGGTCGCGCGCGCGCCGGACGATCCCTTCCAGCGCTACGGTCTGGCGCTGGTGCTGGCCCGCCAGGAAGCCTGGCGCGAGGCCGAAGAGCTGGCGCAGGCGCTGCTCCAGGCGCACCCGGACACCCTGGCGTTCTCGCTGCTGCTGGCCGACATCGAGGGCCGCACCGGCCGCGAGGCCGAGGCGCTCGCCCGCTACCAGGCGCTCGACGGGCGCCATCCCGACCGCGCGGCGGTGCTGGCGCCCTACGCCGAACTGCTCCTGCGCAAGGGCGACGCCGGCCAGGCCCGGATCGCCGCCAGGCTGCTGCGGCCCCTGATCGACCGCGACACCGACCATGCCCAGCTCTATGCCCTGGTCGGGCGCGCCTACGAACTCGCCGGCGAGCCGATCCGGGCCGCGGAGGCGCATGCCCTGTCGGCGGCCTACAACGGCCGGTTCGAGGATTCCATGGTGCAGTTCGAGCGCCTGCAGCGGCGCGACGACCTCGATTACTACCAGCGCGCCAGGGTCGAGGCCCGGATCACGGAACTGACGCCGATCGTCCTCGAGGTGCGCCGGCGCGGCGACCGCGGCACCGGCTGACCGCAAGCGGCACGGCGACGCCGGTGGCGCATGTCACCGGGCTGTCATACAACCGACGCAATAATGCCGCCGTTGTCCCAGCCAGGCACGCCGGATCCATGCAGAAGCGCATCCTGATCGTCGAAGACGAACCCGCGATCCGCGACATGGTCGCGTTCGCGCTGCGCAAGGCCGGGCTCGACGCGGTCCATGCCGGCGATGCCCGCGCCGCCCAGGAGGCGATCATGGAGAAGGTGCCCGACCTGATCCTGCTCGACTGGATGCTGCCGGGCCAGAGCGGCCTGGACCTGGCGCGCCGGCTGCGCCGCGAGGACCTGACCCGGGAAATCCCGATCATCATGCTCACCGCACGGGGCGAGGAGAACGATCGCGTCAGCGGCCTGGAATCCGGCGTCGACGACTACGTGGTCAAGCCGTTCTCGGCACGCGAGCTGGTGGCGCGGATCAAGGCGGTGATGCGGCGCAGCCAGGCCGAGGACGAGCGCGGCTCGGTGGAACTTGGCGAGCTGCGCATCGACGGCGCGGCGCACCGGGTGTTCGCCAACGACACGCCGGTGCAGATCGGCCCGACCGAGTACCGCCTGCTGCACTTCTTCATGACCCACCCGGAGCGGGTCTACTCGCGCGGCCAGCTCCTCGACCACGTCTGGGGCGGCAACGTCTACGTCGAGGAGCGGACCGTCGACGTCCACATCAGGCGCCTGCGCAAGACCCTGGAGCCGCACCGCCTCGACGCCATGGTGCAGACCGTGCGCGGCGCCGGCTACCGATTCTCGACGTCGTACTGACGCCGGATGGAACGGCCTGCGGCCCCGGCCCGGCCGGGGGCGGCAACCAGCATCCGCCGACGGCGGTGGCGGCGGTGGCGGCGGTCGCGCCGCCCGGGCGCCGGCCACCGCGCGCCCGGCGGCACCGCACCGGGCTGACGGGCTAATCTGCCGGCCATGCACGAGCGCCTCGAACGCGTCTGGACCCGCCTGCTCGGGCGCACGCTCGCCCTGCTGGCGCTGGCGACGCTGGCCGGCGCCCTGGCCGGCCATGCCTGGGCGGCCCTGGCGGCCGCCCTCGCCCTGGTGCTGGCCTACACGCTGGCCAAGCTGTACCGGCTGCATGCCTGGCTGCTGTCCCGGCGCCAGCAGCCGCCGCCCGAGCAGTACGGGCTATGGTACGAGCTGCATGCCCTGCTCCGGCGCCGCAAGCGCGACGAGCGCCGTCGCCAGCGCCGCCTGCTGGCCCTGCTGGCCACCTTCCGGGAGGGCGCCGAGGCCCTGCCGGATGCCCTCATCTACCTCAGCGAGGACTTCCGGATCCTCTGGTTCAACCCGGCCGCCACCCGCCTTGCCGGGCTCAGCCACCCGCGCGACATCGGCGTCGGCGTCACCCACCTGCTGCGCTCGCCGAAAGTCTCCGACTGGCTTGCCGGCGGCGCCGCCGAGCCGCTGTTCGACATCCCGGCGCCGGACGACGAGTCGCGCCGGCTGAGCTTCCGGCTGATCCGCTACGGACATGCCGGGCGGCAACTGCTGATCATCCGCGACATCAGCCAGCTGATGCGCCTGGAGCAGGTCCGGCGGGACTTCGTGGCCAACGTCTCCCACGAGCTGCGGACGCCGCTCACGGTCCTGCACGGCTATCTGGACCTGCTCGATCCCGAGGATGCGCCGGGCCTGGCGCCCATGCTGGTGGAGATGCGCACGCAGTCGCTGCGCATGGCGCAGATCGTCGAGGACCTGCTGACCCTGTCGCGGCTGGAGGCGGGCAGCGCCGTCGACGACGACCGCGTGGCCATGGACGGCATGCTGAGGACCCTGCGCCGCGAGGCCGAGGCGCTGAGCCAGGGCCGGCACACGGTGGAGGCGGAGAACGCCCTGCCCGCCGACCTGGTCGGATCCGCGAAGGAGCTGCACAGCGCGTTCTCCAACCTGGTCAGCAATGCCGTGCGCTACACGCCGGCGGGCGGCCGCATCGCCATCCACTGGCGCGGCCATCCCGGCGGCGGCGCGGTCCTGGAGGTCGTCGACACCGGCCAGGGCATCGCCGCGCAGCACATCCCGCGCATCACCGAGCGCTTCTATCGCGTCTCCAACAGCCGCTCCCGCGACTCCGGGGGAACCGGCCTGGGCCTGGCCATCGTCAAGCACGTGCTGGCGCTGCACCAGGCGCGGCTGGAGATCGCCAGCGAGCCGGGCAAGGGCAGCCGGTTCGCCTGCGTGTTCGGCCCGGAACGGGTCCAGCCCAGCCTGGCCCGCGCCGGCGCGGGGACCGGCGCCTGAACGCTGAACGGCGCGCATCGACGGCGCCGGCGGCGACCTGGCGCGGCGCCGGCGACTCGGCGCCCGTGGAACAATGGCGCCTTCCAGGATCCGTCCCCGCTGCCGCCCCGAGGCGCCCGAGACCATGAACCAGCACCGTGCCGAGGACGTCGCCATCGACCTGCGCGACCCCGCGCTCTACATCAACCGCGAACTGTCGCAGCTGGAGTTCAACCACCGGGTTCTGGCGCAGGCGCAGGATCCTTCGGTGCCGCTGCTGGAGCGCCTGCGCTTCCTGTGCATCACCTGCACCAACCTCGACGAGTTCTTCGAGATCCGCGCCGCGACCGTGCTCGAGCAGAAGGCGCTGGGCGTGCCGGCGGTCGGTCCCGACGGCTTCTCGCCGGACGAGTTGCTGGGCAGGATCCGCGAGCGCGCGCTGGAACTCGTGGACGCCCAGTACCGGCTCTGGAACGAGGTGCTGCTGCCGGAACTGGCCGCCCACGAAATCAAGGTCCTCGGGCGCGACGTCTGGAACGCCCGCCAGCGGCGCTGGCTGAACGACTATTTCCGCGCCGAGATCCTGCCGGTGCTGTCGCCGCTGGGCCTGGACCCGGCCCATCCGTTCCCGCGCATCCTCAACAAGAGCCTCAACTTCGCGGTGTCCCTGAAGGGCAAGGACGCCTTCGGACGTCCGGCCGGCATGGCCCTGGTCCGCGCGCCCCGCTCGCTGCCGCGGGTGTTCCGGCTGCCCGCCGGCATCGCCGGCGGCGAGAACATCTTCGTCACCCTGGCCGCGGTGCTCGCCGAGTTCATGGACGAGCTGTTCCCCGGTCTGCAGGTCAGGGGCTCCTACCAGTTCCGGGTGACCCGCAACGGCGAGCTGTTCGTCGACGAGGACGATGCCGAGAACCTGGCCCACGCGCTGAAGGACGAGCTGCGCGAGCGCGGCTACGCGCGCGCGGTACGCCTGGAGATCGCCCAGTCGTGCCCGCGCGAGATCGCCAGTTTCCTGACCGGGCATTTCGAGCTGGACGAGCAGGCCGTGTACCGCTGCGACGGCCCGGTCAACCTCAACCGCATGGCCGCCGTCTACGACATGGTCAGCCGGCCCGAGCTCAAGTACCCGAAGTTCCAGCCCCGGATCGCCATCGATCCCGGCGACGACGGCAGCCTGTTCGACGACATCGCCCGCGCCGACACGCTGCTGCACCATCCGTTCGACAGCTTCGCGACCGTCGTCGAGCTGCTCCGCGAGGCCGCCCACGACCCGCACGTGCTGGCCATCAAGCAGACCCTGTACCGGGCCGGCGTCGATTCGCCCATCGTCCAGAACCTGGTCGAGGCGGCGCGCAACGGCAAGGAGGTCACCGTCGTCATCGAGCTGCGCGCGCGCTTCGACGAGGAGGCCAACATCGCCCTGGCCAACCGCCTGCAGGAGGCCGGCGTCCAGGTGGTCTACGGCGTGGTCGGCTTCAAGACCCATGCCAAGCTGATGCTGATCGTCCGCCGCGAGGCCGAGGGGCTGCGCCGCTACCTGCACCTGGGCACCGGCAACTACCATCCCGGCACCGCCAAGGCCTACACCGACATCGGCCTGCTGACCTGCGATGCCGACCTCGCGGAGGACGCCGGCAAGCTGTTCCAGCAGCTCTCCGGCCTGGGCTCGGTGATCCGCATGAAGCGGCTGCTGCAGTCGCCGTTCACCCTGCACAAGGCGATGCTGGCCAGGATCGGCCGCGAGGCCGCCAACGCCCGCGCCGGCCGGCCATCCGGCATCCGCGCCAAGATGAACGCGCTCACCGAGCCGGCCATCATCGAGGCCCTGTACGCCGCCTCGCAGGCCGGCGTGCCGATCGAGCTGATCGTACGCGGCGCCTGCGCCCTTCGACCCGGCCTGCCGGGCATCTCCGAGGGCATCAGCGTGCGCTCCCTGGTCGGCCGCTTCCTGGAGCATTCTCGGGTCTACTGGTTCGCCAACGCCGGCGACCCGGAGGTGTTCGGCTCCAGCGCCGACTGGATGGAGCGCAACCTGCTGCGGCGGATCGAGGCGTGCTTCCCGATCCTGGACCCGGCGCTGGCCGCGCGGGTGGTCTCCGAATGCCTGGACAACTACCTGGCCGACAACAGCCAGGCCTGGCTGCTGCAGTCCGACGGCAGCTACCGCCGGATCACGCCCGGCGAGTCGATGCCGCACTCCGCCCAGTCGCACCTGCTGGCGCAGGTGCTCTAGCCGGGATCTTCCGTGCGGCCGCGCCCGCGGCCCCCGCCCGGCAGCATGCGCCGCAGGGTGTCGTCCCGGAACAGGACGTGGTGGGCCAGGGCGGCTGCGGCATGGATGCCGACCAGCAGATAGCCGGCATTGGCCAGCGTCTCGTGGAGATCCTTGAGGCGGTCGGCGAGTTGAGGGTCGGCCGCGACCAGTCCCGGGAGCGCCAGCCCCCAGAACGGGATGGCCTTGCCGGATGCGCTCAGCAGCAGCCAGCCCAGCAGCGGCATGGCCAGCAGCCAGGCGTACAGCAGCAGGTGGACGGCGCCTGCGGCCAGGTGCTGCCAGCGCGGCGGCGACGGCACGATCGGCGGCGCCGGACTGGCCCGGCGCGCCGCCAGCCGGACCAGGGTGATCGCCAGCACGCTCAGGCCCAGGGTGAAGTGCCAGGCCTTGAGCGCCTCCCGGGGGTCGCTGCCGCGCGGATACAGCTCGCGCAGCTCGATGCAGGCGAACACCGCGATCACCAGCAGCAGGGTCAGCCAGTGCAGGGCGATGCGCAGCGGGTGGTAGCGGTCGCGATGCGAGGCGGCGGGGGCGGGCATGGCGCGGTCTCCGGGGGCTGCGCGCGCCATTCTGCGCCACACCCCGGCCGGGCGGCGGAACGCGAATCGAGTGCGTCCCTCCCCGGCCCGGCCGGACCGGTCACCAGCGCGTCCGGATCTGGTTGCGCTCGGCGTCCCGGTCGTACTGCCGCATCTCGCTGCGGATGTAGGCCACGGTCTGCTCGACCAGCGGGTTGCGCGACTCGTCGAGCAGTTCCGCGTCGAGCAGCTGGGCGACCCGCTGCGCCACCGGCAGCATCGAGTTCCAGGCGTCCAGGGCCGGCATCGGCCCCGGCAGGGTCATGAAGAAGGTCAGTCCCGGACTGGTCAGGCGCGGCAGGTCGCGCAGGTCGAAGCTGCCGGGCTTGGCGATGTTGGCCATGCTGAACAGCGGTCCGTCGGTCTCGCGGCCGTCGACCAGGCGATGGAAGATGCCCATGTCGCCATAGACCAGGCCGACCTTGTCGGCGACCACCACCAGGTCGTCGCCGCGCAGGACGCCACCGTCGCGGGCGTGCACGAACAGGCTGACGATCCGGTCGAACGGCCGGTTCGGCCGGCTGCCCGGGCGCGGACCCGACGGCTGCGCGGGCGCTGCCGGGGCGACGCCGCCATCCGCCGCCGGTCCGGCCTCGTCGTCGAGCAACTCGCCCTGCTCCGGGTCGTCGCGGTCGCCGGACAGCAGCTGGCCGAGTTCGGCCAGCTGCTCGCGCAGGTCGGGGTCCAGGGCGTCGACGGGATCGGTGGCCGGCGCGTCCGCGCCGTCCGCGCCGAGCAAGGGCTCGACCCGCCCGTTGCGGCCGGGACGCGCCGGCCCGGGCGCCGGCGCGCGGGCCCGCGGCGCCCGGCTTCCGAGCCAGTAGATCAGCGGCAGCACGACCAGGAAGCCCACCGCCAGGATGAGCAGGCTCAGCATCAGCTTGTCGTTCATGGCCCCACCTGTGTCGACCGTCGCATGATCGCAGGTCCGCGCCGACGCCGCACGGCCCGGTCAGGCCGCGCCGGCCAGCTCGGCGGCCTCGGCCAGGTCGACGCTGACCAGCCGCGAGACGCCGGGCTCGCGCATGGTCACGCCGCACAGCTGCCGCATCGACTCCATGGTGACCTTGTTGTGGGTCACGGTAAGGAACTGGACGCCCTCGCTCATTTCCCTGACCAGCTCGCAGAACCGGCCAACGTTGGCCTCGTCGAGCGGCGCGTCGACCTCGTCGAGCAGGCAGAACGGCGCCGGATTCAGCCGGAAGATCGAGAACACCAGGGCCGCGGCGGTCAGCGCCTTCTCGCCGCCGGACAGCAGCGAGATGCTGGCGACCCGCTTGCCCGGCGGCCGCGCCATGATCGCGACGCCGGTGGTCAGCAGGTCGTCGCCGGTCAGCTCCAGGTAGGCGTGGCCGCCGCCGAACAGGCGCGGGAACAGCGCCTGGATGCCGGTGTTGACGCGGTCGAAGGTGTCCTTGAAGCGGCTGCGGGTCTCGCGGTCGATCCGCCGGATGGCGTTCTCCAGGGTCTCCAGCGCGCCGGTCAGGTCGGCATTCTGGGCATCCAGGTACTCCTTGCGCCGGGCCTGCTCCTCGTACTCGGTGATCGCCGCCAGGTTGACCGGCTCCAGGCGCCGGATCTTCTGCTCCAGGTCGTCGATCGCGTGCAGCCAGCCGGCCGGGTCGGCGTCCGCCTCCAGTCCATCCAGCAGCGCGGCACGGTCGAAGCCGGCCTGCTCGATCTCCTCGACCAGACGCTGCGCGCGCAGCTGCAGCGCCTGCGACTGCATCCTCGCGGTCGCGATCCGGTCGCGCAGTTCCGTCGCCTCGCGTTCCAGGCCGTGCCGGGCGTGCTCCTGGCGACGGAACTCGGCCTCGCAGGCCTCCACCGCCTCGCGCGCGGCGACCAGGTCGCGGTCGACCAGGACGCGCTGCTCGAGCGCCGCCTGGCGGGCGGCGGCCAGTTCGTCCTGGGGCGATCGCGCCTGTTCGATCTGCACGTCCAGGGACTGCACGCGCTCGACCAGCTGTCCGCGCTGGCCCTGCAGGCGGGCCAGCGCCTGCTCCAGGGAGGCCAGCGCCGAGCGGCGGGCCTCGAGCTCGCGATCGACGGCGTGCAGCTCCGAACGGGCGGCCTCGGCGGCGCCACGGCACTGCTCGCGGACGTCCAGCAGCCGACGCTTCTCGCCGTCCAGCCCGAGCCGCGCCGCCTCCTGCTCGGCCATGCGCGCCAGCGCCTGCTCCAGGCGGGCGCGGCCGGCCCGGACCTCGGCCTGGTCCTGGGCCAGCCGGGCGGACAGCCCGGCATCCTCCTCGGCCAGCTCGGCGATGCGCTTGCGCGCCCCCTCGAGCCGGCCGCGCTGGCTGCTCAACGCGCCGCCGATCTCGCTCAGCGCCCGGTGCGCCTGGTACAGCGCGCGCTGGGCGTCGTCGCGCTCGATCTCGGCCGCGCGCTTGTCGTCGCGCGCCTGCAGCAGGCGACCCTGCAGCGCGGCGAGCGCGGTGGCGGTGGCCTCGAGGGCGGCGCGCACGCCGGCAAGCTCGTTTTCCCGCGCCAGCACCCCCGCCTGGGCGCCGTCGCCGCGCACCGTGCGCACGAAACCGTGTCCCAGCCAGACGCCGTCGGCGGTGATCACCGAGTCGCCGGCCGCCAGGCTCGGCAGCAGGCGGGTCGCCTGGCCTGCGTCGGCGGCGACATGCACGCGGGACAGCAGGACCATCGCGGCCGCCGGACCGGAGGCGTGCGCGGCCAGGGTGCCGGCGCTGGCGGCAGTGGCCGGCCGGCCGTCGACCACGGTCAGGCCCTGGCCGGTTTCGGCCGCGATCGCCGCCAGCAGGGCGGCGGGATCGTCCTGGATCGCGGCATCCAGCCAGCCGGCCAGCACCGTCTCCACCGCCGCCTCCCAGCCGGGCTGCACGCGCAGGGCCTCGCCCAGGCGGGGCGCCGAGGCCAGCCCGAGCCGCTCCAGCACCGCCCGCCGGGCCGGCTGGTCGTCGCCCAGGGCGGCGCCCTGCAGGGCCTCCAGCGAAGCCAGCCGGCCGCGCTCGCCCTGTTCCTGCTTGCGCAGGTCGGCCAGCTGCTGCTGCAGGGACTGCTCCTCGCGCTCGGCGGCGGCCAGCGCCTGCCGGCGCGCCTCGAGCTGGGCACCGGCCTCCTCGACCGCCGCACGCAGCGCGGTTTCCCGTCCTTCCATCTCGACCAGTGCGGCGGCCAGCGCCTCGGCATCGTTGCCCTGCCGCTCCTGGGCCAGCGTCGCCAGCCGGCGATCCGCCTCCAGGCACTGGCGGTCGAGCAGTTCGATGCGGGCACGCTCGACCTCGGCGGTGCGCGCCGTCTCGCCGCTTTCGCGGGCATGCGCGTCCTGGCGCGACTGCCAGTCGGCCAGCGCCGCCTCGGCGGCCTGCAGGGCCTGGCGGCTGGCCTCCGCGCGCGTGCGCGCCTCGGCCAGGCGCGGCTCGGCGGCCGCGATCGCGGCGCCGAGTTCCCCGACCTGGGCGAGGTCGGCGCCGATATGCCCGTCGACCTCGGCCAGGGCCTGCTCGGTCTCGCCGTGCTGGCGCGCCAGGCGCTCGGCCAGGTCCTTCTGGTGCGCCAGGGTCTGCTCGATCCGGGTGATCTCGCCGGCGACCCGGTAGCTCTCGGCCTGGACCTGGTTGAAGTGGCTGCCGGCCTGGGCCTGGCGCTCGTGCAGGGTCTCCAGCGCCGCCTCGCAGGCGCGCTGTCCTGCCACGGTCCGCTCCAGCGCGGTCTCCCGTTCGGCGAGGGCGCTGGCGTCGCGGGCCAGTTCCGTTTCCAGGCGGCCGAGCTCGAGGGCGTGCAGCTCGGCCTGGCGGCGGGCCAGCTCGCCCTTCAGCTCGGTCCAGCGCTCGGCTGCGCGGGCCTGCCGGCGCAGGTGCTCGATCTGCTTGCCGATCTCCTCGCGCAGGTCGTCCAGCCGCTCCAGGTTCTCGCGGGTGTGGCGGATCCGGTTCTCGGTCTCGCGCCGGCGCTCCTTGTATTTGGAGATGCCGGCGGCCTCCTCGAGATGGACGCGGAGCTGCTCGGGGGCGGCCTCGACGATCTCCGAGATCATCCCCTGCTCGATGATCGCGTAGCTGCGCGGACCCAGGCCGGTGCCCAGGAACAGGTCGGTGATGTCGCGGCGGCGGCAACGGGTGCCGTTGAGGAAATAGGCCGAGGTGCCGTCCCGGGAAACGCTGCGCTTGACCGAGATCTCGGCGAAACCCGCGTACTCGCCGACGATGGTCCCGTCGGCGTTGTCGAACACCAGCTCGACGGTCGCGGTGCCCACCGGCTTGCGCGCGGTGGATCCGGAGAAGATGACGTCGGTGAGCTGGTCGCCACGAAGGCGGCTGGCCGCGCTCTCGCCCATGACCCAGCGGATCGCGTCGATGATGTTGGACTTGCCGCAGCCGTTCGGGCCGACGATGGCGGTCAGGTTGGTGGGCAGGTGCAGGGTGGTCGGATCGACGAAGGACTTGAATCCGGCCAGCTTGATGGTGGACAGGCGCATGGGCGTGGGATCGGCTGGAGGGCGGACGCCGTCGGCGCCGCCGGGCGGGCCGGCCGGCCCGGCGCCGCAGGCGCCCGGGCAGCGCCGACCGGGCGCGCGAGGATAGCAGGGGCGCCGCGGGGGCGCCGCCGGACGGTCAGCGGCGCTGCCGGCGCTTCGGGCCGGCCAGCCGCCCGGTCACTGGCCGGGCAGCTCGATCCGGGCCGCCGCCTTGAGGGCGTCCACCCGCGCCCGGCTGGCCTGGGCGATCAGCATGCGCCGGATCCCTTCGCGCACCTGCTCGAACGGCGGCGCTTCGAACGGCCGGGTGCCGTCCAGGTGCAGCAGGTGCCAGCCGTACGAGGACTGCACCGGCTCGGCAGTGGTGCTGCCCGGCTGCAGGCCGCGCAGGGCGCCGGCCAGCCCCTCCGGCAACTGTCCCAGCTTGAGCCAGCCCAGCTCGACCGGCGGCCGGACCCGGTCGCCATAGGCCGCGCGCAGCGCCGGGAACGACTGCCCGGCCGCGAGCGCCGCCGCGGCCTCGCGCGCCACCGCCTCGTCGGCGAACAGCAGGTGGCTGACCTGGTACTCGAGGGCGCCGTTGATCTGGCGCTGGCTTTCGTACTCGGCGCGCAGGGCCGCCTCGCCGGGGTCCTCGACCGCGGCGATCCGGGCCATCACGGCGCTGGCCCGCGCCGACAGGGCGTTCAGCTCGATCTCGGCGCGGACCGCCGGGTCGGCCAGGGCCGGATCGCGCCGGCCGGCCTCGACCAGGACCACGTACTCGACCAGCTCGTCTAGCAGCTGCGCGTGCTGCGCCGGGTCCTGCAGGTCCAGCCCCCGGCCGCGTGCCAGCGCCTCCAGCCAGCGGCGGTCGATCGCCACGCCGTCGACCCGGGCGACCACCTCGGCCGCGCCGGAAACGGCCAGCGGGGTCGCCGGACCCTCGCCCCCGCCGGGGGCGGCCGCGGGCTCGGCCCGGCAACCGGTGAGCAGGACGGCCAGGGCGATGGCCAGCAGGACGGGCAGGGGCAGGGACATGCGTGGACCTTCGAGGGGACGGCAGGATCGGACAGTCAGGACCGCGCGCGGTTCCCCTGGCGATCCTCGCCGGGCGCGCGCAGATCCAGCGCCAGGGCGTGGATCTCGGTCTGCATCAACCCGGCGAGCGCGGCGTGGACAGCGCGGTGGCGCGCCAGCGGCGGCTGGCCGGCAAACGCCGACGATACCAGCCGCACCCGGAAATGGCCGCGGCCGTCGGCGGCGCCGGCGTGGCCGCGATGGCGGTGCGACTGGTCCTCGACGGCCAGCTCCAGCACCGGGAACGCGGCCGCCAGGCAGGCCTCGATGGCCGCCACCCGGTTCACGGCAGCACCCGCCGGAACGGCATCACCTCGACCTCCGCGTAGACCCCCGCGGCGACATACGGATCGGCGTCGGCGAAGGCCCGCGCCGCCGCCAGGTCCTCGAACTCGGCGACGATCAGGCTGCCGGTGAAACCGGCTGGCCCGGGATCCTCGGCATCGGTCGCCGGCAGCGGTCCGGCCAGCAGCAGGCGGCCGGCATCGCGCAGCGACTCGAGCCGGGCCAGGTGCGCCGGCCGCGCCGCCAGGCGGGCCGCGAGGCTGTCGGGCCGGTCCCGGCCGAGGATCAGGTACCACATGCGCGCACTGCTCCCGGTGACGTTGCCGGCGACGATGATTCCACGGCGAGATGCGGACGTCACCCGCAAGCGTCGGGCGCCGGTGCCGGGAACGCCCCGAACCCCGCCACGCCTGCCGGGACCGGCCGACCTTTTGACAAGGCCCCTGGCGCCCCCTAGTCTTGGCCGCGAAACGTCGACCCCGCAACGCGGGCGTCCCCGTCTTCCGTCCCGTCCACCGGACGGCGTCGCCTCCAGCGACCGGCGCCAGCCAACTGGCGCCCTCCAGTCCAGGCCCAGCCGCGCACCGTGTCCCCTGGGGCCCGGTGCCCGCGGCCACAGCGTACCCGGAAGGCCCCTGCCCCCGATGACCCCCGCGCAGTCCCAGACCGATCAGGCGCCGACCGCGGCGACGCTGCCGCAGCAGCGCGAGATGCCGCTGGCCGTGGTCCAGGGACAGCCCTTCCTGAAGATGCCGGAAGACCTCTACATCCCGCCTGACGCGCTGGAGGTCATCCTCGAGGCCTTCGAGGGCCCGCTGGACCTGCTGCTGTACCTGATCCGCCGGCAGAACCTGGACATCCTGGACATCCCGGTCGCCGAGATCACCCGCCAGTACATGGACTACATCGGCCTGATGCACGAGCTCAAGCTCGAGCTGGCCGCCGAGTACCTGGTGATGGCCGCCATCCTGGCCGAGATCAAGTCGCGCCTGCTGCTGCCGCGGCCGCCGGTGGAGGCGACCGAGGAGGACGACCCGCGCGCCGAGCTGGTCCGGCGCCTGCAGGAGTACGAACGCTTCCGCAAGGCCGCGCAGGACCTCGATGCGCTGCCGCGCCAGGAACGCGACTTCATGCCGGTCCGGATCGACCCGGGCGAGCGTACCGTGGTGCGGCTGCCGCCGCCGGTCGACCTGCGCGAGCTGCTGCTGGCGCTGAAGGACGTGCTCAAGCGCGCCGAACTGCTGACCCGCCACGAGGTCCAGCGCGACGCGTTGTCGGTCCGCCAGCGCATGACCGAGGTGCTGCAGCGGCTCGCTGGCGGCGCGTTCGTGCGCTTCGAGAGCCTGTTCAACCCCGGCGAGGGCCGGCGCGGCGTGGTGGTGACCTTCATGGCGCTGCTCGAGCTGGCCAAGGAGCAACTGCTCGAGATCGTCCAGGAACAGCCGCTGGCGGCGATCTGGCTGCGCGCCGCCGGCGAGGCCGATGCCGATGCCGCCACCGTGCCCGATCCGGGCATCGACACCCCTCCCTCCGACGAGACGCAATGGACGCAGAGCGCCTGAAACCCCTGCTGGAGGCGGCCCTGCTGGCCGCGCCGGCGCCGATGACGCCGGTGCAGCTCGCCGAGCTGTTCGAGGAGCCGGCGCGGCCGGGCCTGGACCAGATCGGCCAGGCCCTGCTGGCGCTGGCGGCCGATTGCGCCGGGCGCGGCATCGAACTGGCCGAGGTCGGCACCGGCTTCCGCTTCCAGGTCAAGGCCGAGGTCTTCCCGCACATCGCCGGACTGTGGACGGAACGCCAGACGCGCTACTCGCGCGCGCTGCTGGAGACCCTGGCACTGATCGCCTACCGGCAGCCGATCACCCGCGGCGAGATCGAACAGATCCGCGGCGTCGCGGTGGCGACCAGCATCCTGCGCACCCTCGAGGAGCGCGAGTGGGTGCGCGTGGTCGGCCACCGCGACGTCCCCGGACGTCCGGCCCTGTACGGGACCAGCCGTGCCTTCCTCGACTATTTCCAGTTGCGCAGCCTGGACGAATTGCCGCCCCTGTCGGCGCTGCGCGACCTCGACGCGATCGAACCCGAGCTCGGCTTCGACCTGCCCGGACCGGCGCCGGCCGGCCCCGATGCCGCCGCGGACGCGCCGGCGCCGGCCGACGACGCCGGCCTCGACGACGATCCCGATGCCGGTGCCGGCCCCGATGCCGACGCCGACGCCGATGTTCCCGGCGATGCCGATCCCGAAACCGAACCCGCCCCCGGAGTCCGCACCGGCGCGCCGCCGGAAGTGGCGGTGGATGGCGGCGAGCCGAACCCGGCGCAACCCGACGACGACGGCCGGACCGGCCGCTCCTGACAGCCAGAAAAAATGACCACCGAACGCAAAGTCCTGTCCCTGCGCCGCAAATCCGACGGCGAACCGCTGATCCAGGAGCGCCTGCACAAGGTCCTGGCCAATGCCGGCCTGGGCTCGCGCCGCAGCCTCGAGGAGCGGATCGCCGCCGGCGAGGTCCGGGTCAACGGCGAGATCGCGCAGGTCGGCGCGCAGATCGAGAACGGCGACCGCGTCGAGCTCGACAACCGCCGCTTCGTCGCCACCCCGTGCACCCCGGACGAGACCCGGGTGTTGATGTTCAACAAGCCCGAGGGGCTGGTCACCAGCAACGACGACCCGGAGGGACGCCCGACCGTGTTCGAGAAGCTGCCGCGCCTGAAGGGCGCGCGCTGGGTCAGCGTCGGCCGGCTCGACATCAACACCACCGGCCTGCTGCTGCTGACCACCGACGGCGAGCTCGCCAACGCCCTGATGCATCCCAGCCGCGAGGTCGAGCGGGAATACGTGTGCCGCATCTTCGGGACGCTGACCGACGAGCACCTGCGGCAGATGAAGGCCGGCGTCGAACTGGAGGACGGGCCGGCCGCCTTCGACGAGGTGGTCGAGATCCACCGCGACGAGAAGCACGCCTGGCTGCGGGTCAGCCTGCGCGAGGGCCGCAATCGCGAGGTGCGCCGCCTGTTCGAGGCGCTCGGCCTCACGGTCAGCCGGCTCAAGCGCATCCGCTACGGGCTGGTCGAGCTGCCGCGCGAGCTGCGCCGGGGCCACCACCGGGCCCTGGACGCCGACCAGGTGCAGGCGCTGCGGCACAGCGTCGGCCTGGGCGACGCGCCGCAGTCGCTGACCCTGGAGCCGGTGGTCGGGCAGCGGCGGGCGCCGGTGCGCAGCAACGAATTCCGTCCGGAGCCCCGGCAGCAGCGCGCCTGGACCGGCACCAGCCATGAGGAGGCGCGCGAACTGCGCGCCTTCGACCGGCCCCTGCTCGACGACACCCTGGGCCGGCGCGGGCGCCGCGGCAAGCCCGGCGCCAAGGCCGGCCCGGCGCGCAAGCGCGCCGGCGGCAAGCCCGCCGGCAAGGGCGGGCCGCGCCCGCAGCGCGGCCGCGCCGGCGGTGGTGGCGGCGCTGGCGGTGGCGGTGGCGGTATCGAGCGCGGCAACCGGGCGCTGCCCAACGCCGGCGCCGGCGCGGGCGCCGGCACCGGCCAGCCCCCGGCACCCGGCGCCCGCGGTCGCCGCAAGCCGCGCGCACTCACCGGACCGATGGACAGCAACGAGATGCTGTTCCGGACCTGGTATCCGGGCGAGGGCCCCGGCAACACGGCCGGTCGCCCGCCGGCCGACTTCGACGACGACATCGGCAACCGCATCGACGGCCCGTCGGGGGGACAGCGCGGCAACGGGCCGGCGCCCGGCGGCAATGCACCGGGCGCCGCCAGGAAGCGGCGCAAGCCGGCCGGCGGCCAGCGCCGCCCGCGCGAAGGCAATCTCCAGGGCGGCCCGTCCGGCGCGCCGTCGGGCAAGCCCGACAACGCCGGCAATCGCACGCCGGGCACACCGCCCGGCGAGGGCGCCGGCCGCAAGCGCCGCGGTCCGATGCGCCGCGGCCGCGGCAAGCCCGGCGGCGGTGGCGGCGGTGGCGAGAGCGGCGGCGGCGGTCCGGGCAACGGATGAAGCCGACGGTACCGGCCAGCGGCGCCCCGGCCCGGGACGGCCAGGCGCTGGTCGAGGCCTGGCTCGAGGCGATCTACCGGATCCGCGCCGATGCCGTCGGCGCCGCCGGCAGCCTGCGCCTGGTGCCGGGCCGGCCGGCGCCGGTGCCGGCGCCGGTGCACGGACGGGTCCATGGCCTGCTGACCGCGTTCAATCCCGGCGCCCAGCGCCTGGATGCCGCCGCGAACCTGGCGCGGGCCGCGCGGCTGCGGGTACGCCTGGCCGAACTGGACCTGACCTGGCACCCGGCGGCCAACAGCGCGGCGGACGGCGGCTGGCCCGAGCCCTCGTGCTGGCTGCCCGACGTCGACGCCGGGCTGCTCGACGCGCTCGCCCGCGAGTTCGGCCAGGCCGCTACGGTCTGCGTGGGCGCCGACGGCATCGCCCGGTTGCGCCTGTACCGCGACGACTGGCACGCGCTGCTGGGCGAGGACCCTCGCTGGCAGTGGCCGCGATGAACGATCCGGCCCTGCATGCCGCGCCCCTGCCGGCGCTGCTGGCGATCCGCGCGCTGGCCTTCGGCTATGCCGGCGACCCGCTGTTCCAGGGGCTGACCCTGGCGCTGCGGCCCGGCCAGGCGCTCGTGCTCAACGGCGGCAACGGCAGCGGCAAGAGCACCCTGCTGCGCCTGCTGGCCGGCCTGCTGGACCCCGACGAGGGCGGCGTCGAACGCGCCGTCGAGGCCGATGGCGAACCGGTGGCGCTGGCCTGGCTGGGCCATGCCCTGGGCCTCAAACCGGCACTCACGGTGGCCGAGAACCTCGCCTTCGGTGCCTGCCTTTACCCGCGCCGGGGGCGCATGGGGCGCGACCCGGCGCTGGCCGCGGTCGGCCTGGACGGCTTCGCCGCGGTGCCGGTGCGCGAGCTCTCCGCCGGCCAGCGCAAGCGGGTGGCGCTGGCGCGCCTGCTGCTGGTCGACGCTCCGGTGTGGCTGCTGGACGAGCCCTATGCCAACCTGGATCCGGAGGGCTGCCGCCTGGTCGATCGCCTGGTCGACCATCAGTTGCGCGGCGGCGGCGCCGTGGTCCTGAGCGTGCATCGCGCCGGCCAGGCCGGGTTCGCCGGCCCCCGCCAGGTGCTCGACCTGCAGGGGGCGGCGTGATGCGGGCCCTGTTCGCGCTGTTGCTGCGCGACCTCCGGCTGGCGTCCAGGCGCCGCTTCGACCTGCTGCAGCCGCTGTTCTTCGCGCTGCTGGTCTGCCTTCTGGTGGCGCTGGCGGTCGGCCCGGAACCGGCGCTGCTGGCGCGCCTGGCGCCGGCGGTCAACTGGATCGCCCTGCTGCTGGCCCTGCTGCTGGCGCTGGACACGCTGTTCCGACCGGACGCCGAGGACGGCAGCCTCGAACAGATGATGGTGGCGCCGGCGCCCCTGCCGGTGCTGGCCGTCGCCCGGGTCACCGCCTTCTGGGCGACCGCCGCCCTGCCGCTGATCCTGGCGGCACCGCTGTTCGCCGTGATGCTGCGGCTGCCGGCGACCGACCTGCCGCTGCTGATGCTCACCCAGCTGCTGGCGACCCCGACCCTGGCCTGGATCGGCGCGATCTGCGCCGCCCTGACCGTGCATGCCGGTCGCGGTGGCGCGCTGCTGGCGCTGCTGCTGCTGCCGCTGGCGGTGCCGGTCCTGATCCTGGCGGTAGGCACCCTCGACGCCGGCCGTCAGGGCCTGCCGGTGCTGCCGCCGCTGCTGCTGCTCGGCGCCGGGCTGGTCGCCGCGTGCTCGGCCGGTCCCTTCGTCTGCGCCGCCGCGTTGCGCCTGGGGCTGCGATGACCCCGCCGGCCCGGCCCAGCCTTGACCTTCGTCAAACCGGCGTCGACGCGCGCCGTGCGATCATTGCCCCGGGCCTTCCCGCCTGCCTGCCGTCGCCATGAAACTGCCGCTCTGGTTCCACCGCCTCGGCTCGCCGCCGACCTTCTACGCCTTCGCCGCCCGGCTGCAGCCCTGGTGCTACGGACTGGCCGCGGCGCTTGCCGTCTACGGCCTGTACGCCGGCCTGGTGCTGGCGCCGCCCGACTACCAGCAGGGCGACAGCTTCCGGATCATCTACGTGCACGTGCCGGCCGCGTGGATGTCGATGGCGGTGTTCGTGTTCATGGCGGTCGCCGCCTTCGTCGCCCTGGTCTGGCGCATGAAGCTGGCCGAAACCCTGGTGTTGACCGCCGCCCCGACCGGCGCCGCCTTCACCCTGATCACCCTGGTCACCGGCTCGATCTGGGGACGGCCGATGTGGGGCACCTGGTGGGACTGGGACCCGCGACTGACCTCCGAGCTGGTCCTGTTCTTCCTCTACCTGGGCGTGATCGCGCTGGCGCAGGCCTTCGAGGACCGGCGGGCCGGCCGCCGCGCCGCCTGCCTGCTGGCCCTGGTCGGCGTGGTCAACGTGCCGGTGGTGCATTTCGCCGTGACCTGGTGGAACTCCCTGCACCAGGGTCCCACCGTGCGCATGTTCGGCGAGTCCTCGATCCATCCGTCGATGCTCTGGCCGCTGCTGGCTATGGCCGTGGCCAGCAAGCTGTACTTCGCCGGCAGCCTGTTCGCCCGGACCCGCGTCGCCCTGCTCGAGCAGGAAGCCGGCAGCGCCTGGGTGCGCCGGGAACTGGAGGCGCGCGGCCATGTCTGAGTTCCTCGCCATGGGCGGCTACGGCGCCTACGTCTGGAGCGCCTACGCCGTCACCGCGGTGGTGCTCGCCTGGGACGCCAGCGCACCGCTCCGCCAGCGTCGCGCCCTGCGCCGACGCCAGCCCCGTCGGCCGCCGCCGACGCCCAACAACCCGACGACGACGCCATGAGTCCCAAGCAGAAGCGCCGCCTGCTCGCCATCTCCCTGATCGTGCTGGGTGCCGGCACCGCCACCGCGCTGGCCCTGTACGCGCTGAGCGGCAACGTCAGCTACCTGTACAGCCCGACCGCGGTGCGCGACGAGGGGCTGGAACCGGGCGCCCGCTTCCGCCTCGGTGGCGTGGTGCTCGAGGAAAGCATCCAGCGCCAGGGCGGCCTGAAAGTCGGCTTCACCGTCACCGACCGGGTCAACGAGCATGCCGTGTTCTACGAGGGCATCCTGCCCGACCTGTTCCGCGAGGGCCAGAGCGTGATCGCCCACGGCCGGCTTCGCGAGGACGGCGTGTTCGAGGCCGACAAGGTGCTGGCCAAGCACGACGAGACCTACATGCCCAAGGAAGTGATGGACGCGATGGAACGGGCGCGCGGCGACGGCGCCTCGCCCGCCAAGGCCTACTGACCCTCCCCCACCCGCACCCGGCGATCCCCATGCTTCCCGAACTCGGCCACTTCGCGCTCATCCTCGCCCTGCTGCTCAGCGCCGTGCAGGCGCTGCCGCTGCTCGCCTCCGCGATCGGCCGGCCGGCCTGGCGGGCGGTCGCGGCACCGGCCGCGGTCGGCCAGTTCGTGTTCGTGGCGCTCGCCTTCGGCGTGCTGACCTGGGCCTTCGTGGTCCAGGACTTCTCGGTGGCCTACGTCGCCCAGAACTCCAACGTCGACCTGCCCTGGTACTACCGGTTCTCCGCGGTCTGGGGCGCGCACGAGGGATCGCTGGTGCTGTGGGCCCTGATCCTGGCCGGCTGGACCCTGGCCGTGGCGATGCTCGGCGGCCACCTGCCGGAGCGCTTCGCCGCCCACGTGCTGGCGGTGATGGGCCTGGTCAGCATCGGCTTCCTGAGCTTCACCCTGTTCACGTCCAACCCGTTCACCCGGCTGCTGCCGGCGCCGCCCGACGGCGTCGACCTGAACCCGCTGCTGCAGGATTTCGGGCTCATCGTGCATCCGCCGATGCTGTACGCCGGCTACGTGGGTTTCGCGGTCGCCTTCGCGTTCGCCATCGCCGCCCTGCTCGAGGGCCGGCTGGAGCGGCAGTGGGTGCGCTGGGCGCGGCCGTGGACCAACGTCGCCTGGGCGTTCCTGACCCTGGGCATCGCACTGGGCTCCTGGTGGGCCTATTACGAACTGGGCTGGGGCGGCTGGTGGTTCTGGGACCCGGTCGAGAACGCCTCGTTCATGCCCTGGCTGGTCGGCACCGCGCTGATCCACTCCCAGGCGGTCACCGAGAAGCGCGGCAGCTTCATGGCCTGGACGCTGCTGCTGTCGATCGCCGCGTTCTCGCTCAGCCTGCTCGGCACCTTCCTGGTGCGTTCGGGCGTGCTGACCAGCGTGCACGCCTTCGCCAGCGACCCCGAGCGCGGCATGTTCATCCTGATGTTCCTGGGCCTCACGATCGGCGCATCGCTGCTGCTGTACGCCGTGCGCGCGCCCAAGATCGCCGCCGGCGAACCGTTCGCGGCCAATTCGCGCGAGACCCTGCTTCTGCTCAACAACCTGTTCATGGCGGTCGCCTGCGCCATGGTCCTGCTCGGCACCCTGGCGCCGCTGGCCCTGGACGCGGTCACCGGCGACAAGATCTCGGTCGGTCCGCCCTATTTCGGCCTGCTGTTCACCCTGCTGATGATCCCGATCGTGCTGCTGCTGCCGTTCGGACCGGTCAGCCGCTGGCGTGCCGAACAGGCCTCGACCCAGGCCCGGCTGCTGTGGCCGGCCGCCGTGTTCGCCATTCTGGCGGCGCTGCTCGCCCTGGCCGTGTCCGGCGTACCGCTGGTCGCCGCCGCCGGCATCCTAGGCGGCGCCTGGGTGGTGGCCGGCACCCTCGCCTTCGTCCTGGCGCGGCTGCGCGACCGCCGCGCGTTCACCCGCGAGATGATCGGCATGGTGATCGCCCACGTCGGCGTCGGCCTGTTCGTGATCGGCGTGCTGGTCACCGAGTCGACCAGCATCGAGCGCGACGTCGCGCTGTCGCCCGGCGAGTCGATCGAGGTCGCCGGCTACCAGTTCCGCTTCGACGGCAGCGCCCACCGCGACGGCCCCAACTTCGGCGGCGAGTACGGCACCGTCACCGTGCTGCGCGGCGACCGCGAGCTCACCGTGCTGCGGCCCGAGAAGCGCAGCTACCGGGGCGGCCAGGTGATGACCGAGGCGGCGATCGACCCCGGCCTGTTCCGCGACCTGTACGTCGCCCTGGGCGAGCCGGTCGACGAGGCCGGCGGCTGGGCGCTGCGGGTCTACCACAAGCCGTTCATCCGCTGGATCTGGCTGGGTTCGCTGCTGATGATGCTCGGCGGCCTGTGGGCCGCGGCGGATGCCCGCTACGCGCGCCGCCAGGCGACGGTGCCTGCCGCCGCCGGCAAGGTCGCGGCATGATCGCGCGCCTGCTGCCGCTGGCCGCCTTCCTGGGCCTGGTCGTTCTGCTGTTCGCGGGCATCCGGCTGAGCGAGGAACGGCCGCCCGACCGCCTGCCTTCGGTGCTGATCGGCAAGCCGGCGCCGTCGTTCACCCTGCCCGGCCTGCGCGAGGGCGAGGCCGAGGTCAGCAGCAGCGCCTTCCTTGGCCGCCCGTGGCTGCTCAACGTCTGGGCGAGCTGGTGCGCCGGCTGCCGCGTCGAACACCCGCTGGTCGAGCGCTTGGGCCAGCGCCGCGACATCGCCCTGGTCGGCCTGAACTGGAAGGACGAGCGTGCCGACGCGCTGCGCTGGCTGGCGCAGTTCGGCGACCCCTACCACGCGATCGCCGCCGACCCCGACAACCGCGTCGCCCTGCACTACGGCGTCTACGGCGCCCCGGAGACCTTCGTGATCGATGCCGCAGGCGTGATCCGCCACAAGTTCGTCGGGCCGCTGACCGAGCAGGACCTGCAGCGCACCCTGCTGCCCCTGCTCGCCCAGCTGCTCGCCGAGGCCGGCTCGTGAGCGCGCCGCGCAGGGTGCTCGCGGCGCTGGCGCTGGCCATCGCCGGCCTGGCCGCCGCCGCGGTCGACCCGTTGCCGTTCGCCGACGAGACCGAGCGCGCCCGCTTCAATGCCCTGGCCGCCGAGCTGCGCTGCATGGTCTGCCAGAACCAGAGCCTGGCCGACTCCGACGCGCCGCTGGCGCGCGACCTGCGCCGGGAACTGTTCGAACTGATCCGCGACGGTCGCAGCGACACCGAGGTCAAGGCCTTCCTGACCGAGCGCTACGGCGATTTCGTGCTGTACCGTCCGCCGCTGGACCGGCGCACCTGGTGGATCTGGTTCGGGCCGGCCCTGCTGGTGCTGGCCGGCCTCGCCACGGTCGTCGTGATCGTGCGCCGGCGCCGCGCAGGCGCTGGCGCCGCCCCGCTTGAACCTGCCAAGGACGAGGAATGGTGATCGCCCTGTTCTGGCTCGGCGTGCTGGCCCTGAGCCTGACCGCGCTGGGCCTGCTGCTGCCGCCGCTGCTGCGCCGGCGTTCCGGCGACGGCGACGCCCGTCGCGCCCTGGAGGCCGAACTGGCCGTGCTGCGCAGCCGCCACGCGGCGGGCGAACTCGACGACGCCGGCTTCGCGCGCGAGCGCGAGCGGATCGCGGCGGCGCTGCTGGCCCTCCTGGAGGCGCCCGCGACCGCGCCACCGGCGCCGGCCCGCGGCCTGGCGATCGGCCTGGCGATCGCGGTGCCGGCGCTGGCGGTGGCGATCTGGTTCGCGATCGGCCAGCCGGCCGCGCTCGATCCGCGCGCCCTGGCCGCGCCGTCCCAGGCCGGCAACGCCCAGGACATGGAATCGGCGCTCGCCGGCCTCGAGCAGCGCCTGCGCGACGAGCCCGCCAACATCGACGGCTGGCTGCTGCTGGCGCGCAGCTACCGGTCCCTGGAGCGCTTCGAGGACATGCTGCGGGCCACCAGCAGCGCCTATGCGCTGTCCCCGGCGCAGCCGGAGGTGCTGGTCGAGCACGCCGAGGCCCTGGCCCTGACCTCGCCGGATCGCCGCCTCGCCGGCCGCCCGCGCGAACTGGTCGAACAGGCGCTGGCGCTCGACGCCAGCCAGCAGAAGGGCCTTTGGCTGCTCGGCATCGCCCGCCAGCAGGACGGCGATGCCGCCGGCGCCGCGGAAACCTGGACGCGCCTGCGTGGCCTGCTGCCCGAGGGCGACCCGGTGGTGGCGCGCCTGGACGAACAGATCGCCGCGGCCCGGCAGCGCGCCGGTACCGGCGCCGATGCCGCTCCGGCGGCACCCGCCGACGCCGGTGCCGGGCGCGGCGACCAGGCCGTCGCCAGCGGCCCGCAGATCGCCGTCGAGGTCGTGCTGGACCCCGCCCTGGCCGCGCGGGCCCCGCAGGACGCCACGCTGTTCGTGATCGCCCGCGCGCCGGGCGGCGGCCCGCCGCTGGCGATCCGCCGCATCCAGGCACCGCGCTTCCCGCTGGTGGTCTCGCTGTCGCAGGCCGACCGCATGCTCGACGGCGTGCAGATCGAGGAAGGCGCCAGCATCCTGGTCAGCGCCCGCCTGTCGCGCAGCGGCCAGGCACAGCCGGCCGACGGCGACCTGGAAGCGGCGGCGCAGGAGATCGTTGTCGGGCAGGTGCGCGCCCTGGGCCTGGCCCTGGACCGCATCGTCGGTGGCTGAGGCGGGCATCCACCCCGAAGCGCGGAACGCAGCCGCGCACGATCGCGAACCCGCCGCGCGGCGGCGCGCCCGCCAGGATCCAGGCACTGCCAAGGCCGCCGGCCGCTGCTGAGGCACCCCGGCAGCTTCCGACCAGCCGGAGGGAATCGTCCCCCGCTCCCTGCCACCGGCACGGCGCGGGCGGCCTAGTCGAGCTCGGCCTGCAACCGCCAGAGCGTGTGGCCGCTGTCGCGGTACTTGGACTCGAACGGCGTCAGCACCGGCTCCTCGGGGGGCAGGATGGTCAGGCGGCTGCGCTGCCCGCACAGGTCCAGGGCGCGGGCCAGCTCGGCCAGGTACAGCGGCCAGTTGCTGCGCGCCTCCAGGCGGCCTCCCAGGCGCACGAGGTCGGGGAACACCGGATGCCCGTGCCAGCGGCGCAGCAGCTGGGTCGGCTTCGGCCAGGGATTGGGATAGAGCAGCCAGTGCGCGTCCAGGCGGATGCCGGCGCGGGCCAGCAGGCGCCAGGCCTGGGCGACCTCGGCCCGGCACAGGCAGACGTTGCCGCGTCGCAGCCAGCCGCCGGGCGCCAGCCGCTGCAGGCGCTGCGCCGACTTGTCGAGGCCGATGACCAGCGCCGAGGGGTGCCGGTAGGCAAGGCGCAGGGTGCTGGCGCCGTCGCCGCAGCCGGAGTCGAGCACCACCGGTCCGCGCCAGGCCGCCAGTTCGTCGAGCAGCGGCGCCAGCGCGCGCTCGGTGGCGGCATGCACCGGCGCGCGCCACGGCTGCGCCAGGTGCCGGCGCACGACCTCGTCCAGGCGGTCGTGGACATCGGACTGGCGGCTGCGGACCGGGCTGGAATTGCCGTGCATGGCCAACAGCATACGCAAGCCCGCGGGGCCGCGTCCGCCTCGCGCTTGGCCGCGCCGGCGCGCGCCTGTAGCCTTGCCGGCCATGACGCCCGCGACCCGCCACTGCCCGCTGCCCTCGCCGTTCGCCATGCGCCGCGGCGGCCACCTGGAAGGCGCCACGGTCGCCTACGAGACCTGGGGCGCGCTTGCGCCGGCCCGCGACAACGCCGTGCTGGTCCTCACCGGCATGTCGCCCAGCGCGCACGCCGCGGCCCATCCCGACGATCCGACGCCGGGCTGGTGGGACGACATCATCGGCCCCGGCAAGGCGATCGACACGCGCCGCTGGTTCGTGGTCTGCGTCAACTCGCTGGGCAGCTGCATGGGCTCGACCGGTCCGGCCTCGGTCAATCCGGCCACCGGCCAGCCCTGGCGCCTGGACTTCCCGGCGCTCAGCCTGGAGGACGTCGCGCTGGCCGCGCACGAGGTGGTCCGGTCGCTGGGCATCGAACGCCTGCACTGCCTGGTCGGTCCCTCGATGGGCGGCATGAGCGCGCTGGCCTATGCGCTGAACCTGCCGGCGGCGGCGCGCCACCTGCTGCTGGTGTCGACCGCCCCGCACTCGCTGCCGTTCTCGATCGCCATCCGCTCGCTGCAGCGCGAGCTGATCCGCTCCGACCCGGCCTGGAACGGCGGCCACTACGACGCCGAGGCGTTCCCGGTCACCGGCATGCTGCTGGCGCGCAAGCTGGGCATGACCACCTACCGCTCGGCGCGCGAGTGGCGGCAGCGATTCGGGCGCAGCAAGGTGCCCGAGGACGCCCGCGACGGCGCGCCGTTCGGCCCGGAATTCGCGGTCGAGTCCTACCTGGCCTACCAGGCCGAGCGCTTCGTGACCCGCTTCGACCCGAACTGCTACCTGTACCTGTCGCGCGCCATGGACTGGTTCGACGTCGCCGACTACGGCGGCTCGGTGGCGCGCGGGCTGGCCCGCATCCGCGCCCGCGGCGCCCTGGTGATCGGCGTCGAGACCGACCTGCTGTTCCCGCTGGAGCAGCAGGAGGAGATCGCCGAGGGCCTGCGCGATGGCGGCGTGCCCACGCAATTCGCGGCCCTGCCGTCGATCCAGGGCCACGACGCCTTCCTGGTCGACACGCCGCGCTTCGGCAAGACGATCGGCGACTTCATGGCGGCGATCTGAGCGACGGCCGGCACCGCCTGGGGGGCGCCGCCGTCCGTGATGGTAAAGTGACGGCCATGAACGCCACCGCCTCCGCCCCGATCCGCGATTCCGCGGGGCACGCCGAGCTGGTCCGGGCCCTGGACGAGGCCATCCGCGGCCGCGACTGCGCCGGCCTGACCACCGCGCTGCGCCAGACCCTGTGCCAGCTCATGCGCGAGCGGCGCCTGAGCCTGCCCGACGAGGTCTTCCAGCCGAATCCGGAGCACTACGCGCGCCGCGAGATCCACCGCAGCGAGGAACTGGGCTACACGGTGATCGCGATGACCTGGGGGCCCGGCCAGGGCACCCCGGTGCACGACCACTCCGGCCTGTGGTGCGTCGAGGGCGTGGTCGCCGGCACCCTGGAGATCACCCAGTACGAACTGCTCGAGCGCGACGGCGACGACTTCCGCTTCGAGCAGCGCGGCACCCTGGACGCCGGCCCCGGCTCGGCCGGCAGCCTGATCCCGCCGCACGAGTACCACGCCATCCGCAACGCCAGCGACCGCGACGTCGCGGTCTCCCTGCACATCTACGGCGGCGAGATGCGCTGCTGCTCGGTGTTCCAGCCGCGCGGCGAGGACTGGTACCGCTGCTGCGCCCGCCCGCTGGCGCTGGACTGATCCAGCCCGCATCCTTCATCGCCACGACGATCGGTTCCACAGATGGCCCAGTCGATTCTTCGCAAGCTCCAGTACGCTTTCGCAGTGACAATCGCTCTGTGCGGCCACGCGTGGGGCGGCATCGCCTTGCGGATGGTCGTGGACGCGACGACCATCCCGGATCCGGCGCTGCATTTCCTCGACATTCCGCTTGACCTTCAGCCCAACGCGGGCGACGGGCCCAGGATGGTCTGGCATGCCGGCTCGCTGTACGCCGTGGGAGTCCGGCCGGAAACCGGCCAGGCGCTCTATCGCATCGATCCGGAGACCGGCAACTCGACACTGGCACTGGAAGTCGATGCCGGGCCGGACCACGACCGGATCAAGCACCTGCTCCCCTCGACCGGCCCCCTGTACGCGGTCGTCCATCGCGGGGGGCAACTCGAGATCTGGGCTGTCACCGGCGACCAGCAGGCGACCCGTGTCGCCACTCTCGCAGGCGACACGGGGACGGCGGTGATCCTCGGCATGGCCACGGCGGGCGACCGGATCGTGTTCGGCGAGGGCGCCTCCCTGTGGTCGGTGCGCCCGGGCGAGAGCAAGATCCAGCTGCAGTCGTCGGCGGGCGGGTGGTCGTATACGAGCATGGCGACGGTCGGCAATCGCGTCGTATTCCTGCGCGAGGCCGCGCAGCCTCCGGTGCTGCTGGAACTGTGGAGCACCGAGGGCCTGCCGGGAAGCAACGCGCTGCTGGTGTCGGTGCCGGCCGGCCATGCCTGGGAGTGGCCCCGCGTCCTCCACGATGCCGGCGACGGCTACTACTGGCTGCTGGTTCGCGACTGCGTGCATCAGCGCCTGGTCAGGACCGACGGATCGGCGGCCGGCACCCAGGTCGCGGACTGGACACAGGAGCCGTCCTGCGTGTCCCAGCCGCTGGCCCTGTCCGCGCTTGGCCACCAGGCCTACTACACCCGCTCGCACTTCGCCGGCAGCAACCACGTTTCCGAGCTTCGTCGCTTCGACGGATCGTCGTCCGCGGTTTCGGTGATCGAATCGGTCGTCGGCGGCCTGTCGCAGCCGCCACTGTTCCTCTCTCTGGCGGCAGTGGATGATGGCCTGCTCTATGCCCGCACGGACGAAGGCCTGCTGCGCTACTCCAGCCCGATCGGCCACGGCCTGGTCCTGGAGGGCGGCGCGCCGGTCGCCTTCCCGGCCGCGCCCGCCCAGGTCGGCCACCGGTGGCTGCGCAACGGCGGCGGCATCCTCCGGTCGAGGCCCGTGCCCGCCGGTCAGGGCGATGGCGACGAGATCGTGCGCCTGCGGGCCGCCGTCGACGGCGTTTCCCTGGTGCTGCGGGATGTCCCGTTCATGCTCTCGACCAGCGCGCGGTCGTCGGACCAGCTGTTCTATTTCGCCAGTCGCCCGGGCCAGCACACCCACGAGATCTGGCGCAGCGACGGCACGCCGGCGGGTACCGCCCCCCTCGCCGATGTCTGGCGGGGCACGCGCTCTTCCCGCGCGGCGAACATTCCCGCACCCGGATACCGGGCCGACGGGGAGTGGATCGCAGATCGCTTCTATGGCTCGTCCTGCTCGGGCGCCTGCCCTTTCCCTTGGCCATTCCGGGTCGATCTGCAGAACGGGCAATGGCACGACCTGCAGCTCGACGGTGGGTTGCAGTTCGATTCGACCCCGTTGGCGATCGGCTCCCGCCTCGTCTACCGGACCTCGGGCGCCGAGCCGTTCGCCCTCTGGCACGCTGCGGAGGATCTGCTCAATCCCGAGATCCTCCAGGCGGCCGGCGGCATGCCCCTCACCGGCGTGGATGGCGGTGCGGTCCCCTACCTGCTGTTCCGGTGCCGGGTGCCTCCGCAAGACCAGGTGGGGGTGTGTGCCTGGTCCGCTCCCTGGGGTACGCGGGTGCTCGTCGACGCCGGCGCCGGACAGGACCTCCAGGTCGCCCCGTACGGACAGCATGGAGGCGTGGCTATGCTGGCCATTCGCCGGCCGATCGACGGGGCCGACCTGCTCTGGCGAACCGACGGCACCGTGACCGGTACCCAGCAGCTCGTTCCACCGCTGTTGCCCTGCCCTACCTTCGACCCGCGTGGCGTCACCGGCACCGGCGGGCAGCTTGTCTTCTGCGCGCAGGACGTGCAGGGATCGGGGTTGTGGGGGATGCCGCGCGCCGGCGGTACGCCCACGCGGATCCGGCAGTTCGACCAGAACCCCGTGGACCTGAGCGCTTCCGGTTCGGGGATGGTGGCCTTCAGGCTCTGGCAGCCCCCGGAAGGCTGGACGGTCTGGGCATCGGACCTTACGGCTGCGGGTACGGTCCGCCTGCCGGTGCCGCCCCTGGCCCCCGGCAATTCGCCGGCCTGGGTGGGCAACCACCTGCATATCGCCACCGGACCGGACTACTGGATCAGCACGGGCACGCCGGCCGGCACCCAGCGCGCCATCGACGGACTTGGGGAATGGTATTTCGGGCCCCCTGTGAGCATTCCATCCAGCCTGCTGGACCCCGACGAGTCGCCGCACCAGGCCCTGTTCGCCTGTCGCCGCGACGGCCGCCAGAACCTGTGCCGGATCTCTGGAGACGGCACCTGGTGGCAGGCCGGACTCCTTCCCTCGCCAGGCGGCGCACGCTACGCACCCGTCAACTACTTCAGATCGGAAAACCGGCTGCTGTTCTGGCTGGATGACTGGATCCATGGCGAGGAGCCCTGGCAGGTCCTGCCGGATCGCGCTTTCCGGAGCGGATTCGAATCAAGCGACTGACGAAGACGTCCCCATCGAGCTGCCGCCTGCGGACCGAATGCCGCGGTCCGCCTCGCCGCCGCGGGCAGGCCCGCCCCTTGCCGGTGGCTGCTAGACTTGCCGCCCGCGCCGGAGTGGCGGAATCGGTAGACGCAGCGGACTCAAAATCCGCCGCCCTCAAAAGCGTGTGGGTTCGAGTCCCACCTCCGGCACCAGGGACCCGGCACGTCCGGCACCGCAGCCCCTCCCGCCCGCCAGCGCGCGCATGCACGAACCGGACTACGCCTACGACCCCGCCCGGCTCGCCGCGATCGCGCAGGCGCACGCCGACGGTTTCCGCAACGCGGACCCGTACCCGCATCTGGTGATGGACGGCTTCCTGCGCCCCGAAGTGGCCGCGCGGCTGGAACAGGTCTTTCCGGGTCCGGAGGACGCCCTGGCCTGGGACCGGTTCGGCGCCGAGGGCTTCGAGGTCAAGCTGGGCAGCGCCAACGAGGAAGCCTTCCCCGGGCCGCTGCGGCAGGCCATCCACGACCTCAACGCCGGCCCGTTCATCCGCTTCCTCGAGGCGCTGACCGGCATCGACCACCTGCTTCCCGACCCGCACCTGCGCGGCGGCGGCCTGCACCTGAGCCGCCAGGGCGACCACCTGGGCATCCACGCCGATTTCAACTGGCACGAGGGATTGCAGGCGCACCGCCGGCTGAACCTGCTGGTCTATCTCAATCCCGCCTGGCAACCCGGCTGGGGCGGCGAGCTCGAGCTGTGGGACACCGGGGCCCGCGCCCTGTGCCACCGGATCGCGCCGCTGTTCAACCGCGCCGTGCTGTTCGCCACGCGGTCGGACACCTTCCATGGCCATCCGGCCCCGTGGGCGGCGCCGCCGGACGTCCACCGCCGTTCGATCGCCATGTACTACTACACGACCGACCGACCGGCGCACGAGCAGCGGCCCGCGCACAACACCCTGTACAAGGGCTACCACCTGTGACCCGCGGCGCCGGCGGACGCCGGCGCGCGCGACGGCTCAGTCGGGGGCCGGCCCCCAGCGATCCGGATTATTGCGCCAGATCGCCCTGACCCAGAGGTGGTGCATCGCGGACTCCTCGTCGCTGTCCGCGGCCGGCATCCGCGCCAGCAGGTCGGCCGGATGCTCCTCGCCGTAGAACATCGGGAACAGGCTGGCGAACCAGTGCGTCCAGGCGGGGCTGTAGCGGATGGCCGCGATGTCGTCGCGCAGGCGCGCGCCGACCGCGTCCGCGGGCTCGCCGCCGGGCTTGACCGCGACGGCCTGCAGGAACGGGGCGCCCTCCTCGAGCAGGGCCAGCTCGAAGCCGGCGGCGCGCACGAACAACGCGACCTCCTGGGGGCAGGTGAACTGGTTGCGCGCGACGTCCTTGCGAACCGAGTGGTCGAAGTCGACGTACTGGGCGACCTCGGCCTCGAAGCGCCGGAAGCCGACCGGGTGGGCCAGGTTCCAGTGGTCGAAGTACAGGCGGCCGCCGGGCCTGAGGACGCGGAACAGCTCCCGGAGGTAGATCAGGAAGTCCTCCTTGTCCATGTGGATGAACACGGCGACGCAGTAGGCCTTGTCGTAGGCGCCGTCCGCGCACGGCGCCAGCCGGGTGCGGTCCAGCGCATCCAGGCGGACCCGGCCCGGGGGCAGCGCCGCCAGGCGCTCGCCGGCGACCTCGATCATGCGCGGCGCGATGTCCACCCCGTGCCAGTGCGCGCAGGCCGGCGCCACGTGGCTGCCGATGCGGCCGACGCCGCAGCCCAGTTCCAGGACCCGGTCGCTGGCGTCGACTTCGAGGGCGCGCAGCACCTGGCGGCCGGTGTAGCGGCCGGTGGCCTGCAAGGTGGCCTCGTCGGCACTGCCGTCGACGGCGATCATGGCGCCGGTCACGGTGCTGGCCTTGTCGTTCCAGAACGACTGGTAATTGGTGAACTGGCTGGTCATGGGCGCGTCAGGCTGGACGGCGGCCGAGCGGCCGCCGGGCCGGCTTCGCGCAGGGCGCGCGGGTCCGGGCGGCCGGCAATTATGCGGTCCCGGCACCCCCCGGACAAGGAAGACGGCGTCCTCCTCCGCGCCGCCGGCCGTACCCCGGCGCCCGCCGCCGGCCGGGGCGGCGGGCGCTTGCCGGGGTCAGCGCACCGGGGTCACCGCCACCTGCACCCGGATGCTGTCGCCGGGGTGGTAGTCGGTGCGGGTCTGGTAGATCTCGCCGCGGTAGCGGTAGGTCACGTCGTATCCGAGCAGCTCGTCGGCCGGCTGCCACTCGCGCTGGTACCGGCAGCGCTGCTCGTAGCCGCGCGCGACATGGCCCGGCCCGCGGCTGGCCTGGTAGCCGATGGCGGCGCCGATGGCGGCACCGGCGGCGGTCGTGGCGTCGCGGTGCGGCCCGTGGCGGTAGTAGCCATGGCGGCTGCCGCCGCTGCGGCCGATCTGGTTGCCGATCACGCCACCGATCACCGCGCCGAGGACGGTGCCGCCGGCCGAGCGCGGCCGCCCCTCGTGGTAGTAGTCGACCGGCTCCTCGTAGCAGACCTCGCGCGAGTGCGGGACATGCGTCGTCCGGTAGATGGGCGTCACCTCCAGGACCTCGCCCCAGGCATGGCGGACGGCGCCGCTGTCGCTGTAGTAGCCGCCGGCGTCGCGCTGGTAGTAACCGGACGGCTGGCCGTCCCAGGCCTGGGCACCCGTGGCGAGACCGAGGCCGGCAGCGAACAGGATCAGGACGCGCATCGTGGTGGCTCTCCATGCATCGCGACGATCGCGATGGACGACGCCACTATCGGCAGCAGGCGGTTAATCGGTTCTGAATCCGTCCCGGGCGGACAAACGGCATTCAGCGGGGATTGCCGGAGGCGCCGACCAGGGCCAGCCAGTCCGCTGCCAGCATCGCCGCCCGCGATGCCTGCTCCCCGAGCAGCGGCGACAGGTGGCCCTGCCCGGGCAGCACCAGGCAGTCGCCGCCCAGGCGGCCGGCCAGCGCCCGACTGGTCGCCGGCGGCGTGTCGGTGTCCTCGGCGCCGGCGAGCACCAGCACCGGGCACCGTGGCGCCTCCGCCACGACGCCCGCGGCGGTCTGCGCCAGGACCTGCCCCGACTCGTCGCGCCAGCGCTGGTGGATGGCCCTGACATGCGCCAGCGGCAGACCCGGCAGGGCGGCGGCGGTCGTCGCCAGCGGCGCGCGCGACCAGGCGACCACCGCGGGGCGATCCTTGAACCGCGGCCAGGGGCGCACGCCCGCCGGCGGCACCGGGTTGACCAGCACCAGCGCGGCAGGCGGGTGGCGGGCGGCGGCGCGCAATGCCAGCAGTCCGCCCAGGCTGGCCCCGACCAGCACCAGGCCGGCGCCGGCCGCGGCGCACCAGGCATCGACCTGGTCCTGGTAATCGTCCAGGGTCGTGGCCGCCGGCCCACCCGGCGCCCAGCGCAGGTCGGGCGCGAGCACCGCCAGCCCGGCGCGCGCCAGAACCGGCGCCCAGGACTGCCATTCCCAGCCACCGCCCCCCGCCCCGTGCACCAGCACCGCCGTCGTCGCCATGGCCCCTCCTGCCGCCATTGTGCGGCGAACCTTGCAAATCGCGGCGCGCCCCGCAAGCTGTCCGGACAGGCATCCGCCACCGGCGGCGCGGGCGACCGCGACTGTCCGGCGGCCGGGGGCGCGGCGCCCGTGGGAGCGGCGCGCCACGTCGGCGGCCGGAAGGGCCCGCCCGGCGTCGTCGCGGATGCCCGCAGCTGGTCGGCCCCGGGACCGGCCGACCGACCATCGCCAAGGGAGCGCAGGCATGAGCCACCGTACCGAACAGATCCGCAACATCGCCCTCGTGGGCCACTCCGGCGCCGGCAAAACCACCCTCTGCGAAGCCCTGCTGCAGGCCGGCGGAACCATCCAGACGGCAGGCACGGTCGAACGCGGCACCACCGTCTCCGACTTCGACCCCATGGAGAAGGCACGCGGCCACTCGATCAACTCGACCATCACCAGCATCGACCACGGCGGCGTCCACATCAACCTGATCGACACCCCCGGCTATCCCGACTTCAGGGGCCCGACCCTGTCGGCGCTGGCGGCGGTGGAGACCTGTGCGGTGGTGCTCGACGCCGCGGCCGGCATCGCGCATGGCAGCCAGCGGATGATGGACTACGCCCGCGCGCGCCGGCTGTGCCGGCTGATCGTCGTCAACAAGATCGACCACGAGGGCATCGACCTGGAGCTGCTGGTCGAACAGCTGCGGGAGACCTTCGGACCGGAGTGCCTGCCGATCAACCTGCCCTCGGGCGGGGCCACCGGCGTGGTCGATTGCTTCGGCCGCGGCGAGGGCTCCGCCGATTTCGGCTCGGTGGCGCAGGCCCACCAGCGCATCCTCGACCAGGTGGTCGAGGTCAACGAGACGGTGATGGGGCGCTACCTGGAGGAAGGCGAGGCCGGGCTGAGCGGCCAGGAGCTGCACGACGCCTTCGAGCAGTGCCTGCGCGAAGGCCACCTGGTGCCGATCTGCTTCGTGTCGGCGCGCACCGGCGCCGGCATCGCCGAGCTGCTGGCGCTGTTCGAGTCGCTCATGCCGCACCCGGGCGAGGCCAATCCGCCGCTGTTCGTGAAGGGCAGCGGCCCTGCCGCCGAGCCGTTCCGTACCATTCCGGATCCGGCCCGCCACGTGGTCGCCGACGTGTTCAAGATCGTCAACGACCCCTTCGTCGGCAAGCTGGGCGTGTTCCGCGTCTACCAGGGCACGGTCCGCCGCGACACCCAGCTGTTCATCGACGACGGCAAGAAGCCGTTCAAGGTCGGCCACCTGTTCAAGCTGCGCGGCAAGGACCACGTCGAGATCGACGAGGCGGTGCCCGGCGACATCGCCGCGGTCGCCAAGGTCGAGGAGATCCACTTCGACGCCGTGCTGCACGACAGCCACGACGAGGACCACATCCACCTGAAGCCGATCGATTTCCCGCAGCCGATGTTCGGGCTGGCGATCGAGCCCCAGCACAAGGGCCAGGAGCAGAAGCTGGCGACCGCCCTGCACCGGCTCGCCGAGGAGGACCCCTGCTTCCGGGTCGAGCACAACAAGGAACTCAACGAGACCGTCATCCGCGGACTCGGCGAGCTGCACCTGCGGGTGATGCTCGAGCGCATGAGGGAGCGCTACGGCGTCGAGGTGAGCACCCGGCCGCCGCGCATCGCCTATCGCGAGACGGTGAGCGGTCGCGCCGACGGCCACCACCGCCACAAGAAGCAGACCGGTGGCGCCGGCCAGTTCGGCGAGGTCTTCCTGCGCGTCGAGCCGCTCGCCCGCGGCACCGGCTTCGCCTTCGAGGACGACACCGTGGGCGGTTCCATCCCGAACCAGTTCATCCCGGCGATCGAGAAGGGCGTCCGCCAGGTGCTCGAGCACGGCGCGATCGCCGGCTACCAGATCCAGGACGTCAAGGTCGTGGTCTACGACGGCAAGCACCACCCGGTCGATTCCAAGGAGATCGCCTTCGTCACCGCCGGCCGCAAGGCCTTCCTGGACGCGATCGGCAAGGCCCGGCCGATCGTCCTGGAACCGATCGTCAACCTCGACGTGTCGGTGCCCGAGGCGCACATGGGCGACGTCACGGGCGGCCTCGCCGGCAAGCGTGCGCGAATCAACGGCACCGACGCACTGCGCGGCGGCGAGCTGGTGGTCAAGGCGCAGGTGCCGCTGGCCGAGGTCGGCGACTATGCCAACGAGCTGAAGGCGGTGACCGGGGGCAAGGGCCGCTACACCATCGAGTTCAGCCACTACGAGCCGGTCCCGCCGCAGGTGCAGAAGCAGCTCGCCGAAGCGTTCCGGCCGCGCACCGACGACGATTGAGGCTGCGCTGGCCATGGCCGCTCGGGATGCCCCCTGGGCGCAGGACCGGTCGCGCCCGGCCTGCCCTGGCCATGCCCCGCCGGAGGCCGTCCGGCGCCGGTCGCTGCCGGGCGCCGCCGCACGGCCGGAAGGCCGGCAGTGAACATCGCCGCCCTGCTGGCCGACCTGGTGCTGGCCGTGCATGCCGCGGTGGTCGCCTTCGTGGTCCTGGGGCTGGTGCTGGTGGTCGCCGGCGGCCTCCGCGGCTGGCGCTGGATCCGGCACCGTCGCCTGCGCCAGGCGCACCTGGCCACCGTCGCCCTGGTCGCGCTGCAGGCCTGGCTGGGCCAGCTGTGTCCATTGACCGTCTGGGAGCAGGCGCTGCGCAGGCGTGCCGGGCAGCCGGTCTGCGACGGCAGCTTCGTCGCCTGCTGGCTGGACCGGCTGCTGTACCTGGAGGCGCCCTGGTGGGCGTTCGTCGCCGCCTACACCCTGTTCGCGCTTGCGGTCGCCGCGGCCTGGTGGCGGTGGCCTCCGCGACCCGGAACGCGACTTCCGGCCCATTGATCCACCCGGGCCGGGCTCGCATGATGGCGGCTCCTCCCCCTGTCCAGGACCATGCGATGCAGACGTCCAGCTTCCTCGACCAGCTCCTGCGTGCGGCCAACGACATGGCCGGCGATGCGCGCAACCGCGCCGGTGGCCTGTCAGACCGCCTGGAGAACCAGGGGGTCGGCGGCCTCAAGCTGGGCCAGTTCGCCCAGGGCGCGCTTGCCGGTGGCGCGCTGTCGCTGCTGCTGGGCAAGCGCAGCGGCCGCAAGCTCGTGAAGTGGGGCGGCCTGGCCGCGATCGGTACCCTCGCCTGGCGCGCCTGGCGCCAGCACCAGGCCGGTGCCGGCGGCCACCTCGCCGGCGTCGAGCCCAGGACCGTCGACCACCTGTCGGGGCCGGAACTCGAGCAGCACAGCCAGGCGATCCTGGTGGCGCTGATCTCGGCGGCCAAGGCCGACGGCCACATCGACGAGCGTGAGCGCGGCCTGATCCGCGACGAGGTGGCGCGCATCGTCCACGACCCCGAACTCGAACAGTTCGTGGCGGCCGAACTGGCCAGGCCGGTCGACCCGGCCCGGGTCGCGGCGCTGGCCAGCTCGCCGGAACTGGCCTCCGAGGTCTATCTCGCCACGGTGCTGATGGTCGACGAGAAGGGCACCATGGAACACGCCTACCTGGATGCCCTGGCCGAGGCGCTGCGCCTGGATCCCGGCTTGCGCCGCAGCCTGGATGCCCAGATCGGAAACGGCGCAGGCTGAGCCACCGGCGCGGGCCGGCGCGGCGCGGATCCGGCCACGACCTGTCGTGGCCGGCGCTGGCGGGACGTCGACGCCCGGCCGACCCGTGCGGCTCAGGCGGCGCGCCGCCGCCGGGGCTGCAGCAGGGTGCCGGTGCAGTTCCGGGCGCCGCAGCGGCAGGCCCAGACGCGCTTGAGACGGGCGGTGTGCGGCACGTCCAGGACGATGCCGTAGTTGTAGGTCAGCTCCTCGCCGGCGCGGATCGGCCGCAGCGTCTCGATGAACACCCGGTCGCGCGCCTCGTCGCCGTTGCGGTCGACGTGGATCACCGCCTCGCAGTTGGGATCGCAGCTGTGGTTGATCCAACGCGCGCTGTTGCCGCCCTGGTTGGCGTCGACGATCCAGTGGTCGTTGAGGGTGAACAGGAAGGTGTGGCCCGAGTCCAGGGTGCCGTCGTAGGTGCGGTCGGCCTCGTCGTGGCTGATCCGGCGCCCGCGGTACTCGATCACCCGGATGCCGGCGCCGAGGTCGGCGGCGGCGAACACGCCGCGGCCGTGGATGCCGGAGCGGCGGACTTCGATGCGTCTGGTCATGGTCTGCTGGCTGGCGTGACAGCCGCGCAGTCTACCGGTCCGCCGCGCCGCCCGGGCGCGACGGACCGGTATCCACGGTCAGCCCAGCAGCTTGCCGACCAGCCACATGACCAGCATGGCGAAGGCCAGCACGGTGGGCGTGCCCAGCGCCGCGCGGCCCTCGTCGACGCCGGCGACATGGCGCAGGCCGGCATTCAGCGTCAGCACCAGGTAGCACAGGCCGTAGAGCATCAGCAGGCCGACCAGGATGGCGCCGAACTGGCTCTTGAACAGCCAGCCCACGATCGCCGCCAGCAGCGCGGCGATGCCGAGCGGCAGGAAGGCGGTGGCCGAGACCAGCAGGGCCGAGACCGGATTGGTGCGGCCGCCCAGCAGCGGCGCGAACAGCAGCACGCCGCCGCCGGCGGCGGCGATCATGATCAGGTTGCCCAGCACCGCCTTGAGGAACTGCCCGAAGTTGAAGCCGAAGCCGAAGCCGGGCATCGCGCCATAGGCGCCCATCGCGGCACCCATCATCGACCGGACCAGGGAACCTCCCGCCAGGGCCAGGCCGATCGCCGCGACCAGGGCGAACACCAGGGCGACGCCGAGCGCACGGTCCTGGGTCAGGCCGGCATGGGCCGGGCCGATGCCACCCACCGGATTGCCGAGCAGGCGCCGGGCCACGCCGAGGGCGTCCTGCGCCGCGACCTTGGCCCGGTCGGCGGCCGCCTGGGCATGCTGCGCGTAGGGGTTGCCGCGATCAGGCCCGCCCGGCGGCGGCGGCGGCGGGTTCGGGTTGTCTTGGTTCTGCGTCATGTCGCTGCTCCCTGTGGCTGGCCTGGTGGGACGGGGCGCGCCGACGCCAGCCGGTCGGCACGCCGCGGTTCGAAGGATCAGCAGCAGCCGTGGTCCTTGCCGAAGCCGGCATGGCCCCCGGCGGCGACCGCGCTGCCGCGGGTCAGGCCCTGCAGCCCGGCCCGGTGGTGGTCGGCGATCACCTGGGCGACGCAGGCGGTCAGCTTCTTGCCGGTCGGTATATGCAGGAACTCGTTGGGCCCGTGGGCGTTCGACTGCGGCCCGAGCACGCCGGTGATCAGGAACTGCGCGCCGGGGAACTTGGCGCCCAGCATGCCCATGAAGGGGATGCTGCCGCCCTCGCCCATGAACGCCGGCGGCGCGCCGAAGTGCTGCCTGGAGGCGGCATCCACGGACGCCGACAGCCAGGGCGCCAGCGGCGGCGCGTTCCATCCCGCCCCGGCCTTCTCCAGCTCGAAGTGGACGTGGGCCCCGCAGGGCGGATCGCGCTCGAGCAGGTCCTTCACCAGGGCGCCGGCGCGGTTCGGGTCCAGGGTCGGCGGCAGGCGCAGCGACAGCTTGACCGCGGTATGCGGGCGCAGCACGTTGCCCGCGGCGTCCAGCGGCGGCATGCCGTCGACGCCCGTCACCGACAGCGCCGGGCGCCAGGTGCGGTTGAGGATGAGCTCCTCGAGCTCCTCGCGCATCGGCCGCATGCCGGGCAGGAACGGGAACTTGCCCCAGACCTCGTCGCCCAGGAAGGCGGCGGCGACCTTCGCCTGCTCGATGCGGTCGGCGGGGACCTCGACGTGCAGCTCCGCGGGCCGGATCGCGCCGGTCGCCTCGTCCTCCAGGCGCGACAGCAGCTGGCGCAGGATCCGGAAGCTCGAGGGCACGACGCCCGAGGCGTCGCCCGAGTGCACGCCCTCGGACAGCACCTTCACGGTCAGCTCGCCGCCGGTCAGGCCGCGCAGGCTGGTGGTCATCCACATCTGGTCGTAGTTGCCGCAGCCCGAGTCGAGGCAGACCACCAGGGACGGCTGGCCGATCCGCCCGGCCAGGTGGTCGACGTAGTACGGCAGGTCGTAGGAGCCCGACTCCTCGCAGGCCTCGATGAGGACCACGCACCGGGCATGCGCGACTCCCTGCGCCTTCAGGGCCATGATCGCGGTGACCGAGGCATAGCAGGCGTAGCCGTCGTCGGCACCGCCGCGCCCGTACAGGCGGTCGCCGCGCAGCACCGGCTGCCACGGGCCGAGATCGGCGTCCCAGCCGGTCATCTCCGGCTGCTTGTCGAGATGACCGTAGAGCAGCACCACGTCGTCGCCGTCGCCGGGGATGTCGAGCAGCAGCAGCGGCGTCCGTCCGGGCAGGCGCACCACCTCGACCTGCATGCCGGGCACGTCCTTGCTGCGGCACCAGGCCTCCATCAGGCGCACGGCATCCTCCATGTAGCCGTGCTTCTCCCAGTCGCGGTCGAACATCGGCGACTTGTTGGGGATTCGGATGTACTCGGTGAGCTGCGGGACGATCTCGTCGTCCCAGACGGAGGCGGCGAAGCTGCCGGCGGCCTGGTGGTCCATGGCGGATCCTTGGTCAACTGTCAGGGCCAGTCTAACGCGCGGCGGGCGCCCGGCCGAACCGGCGCGGCGACACGGCCCGCGGCGCCGGGGTCCGGGCGCGGCGGGCGGCCGCGCGGCAGCGCCGAGCGACCGAACCAGCGGGCACCGGCCTCGGAAATTTCCGCCGGGCCGACGCGCCGCCTGCCTAGGCACGGTCGCGGCGGACGCCGATGGTGGCGGCGTCGCCGGAAACCGACGATGACCTGGCCGCGCAACTCCGCCGGCAGTCAGCAAGCCATCGAGGAATCCACCATGTCCCTGATCAAGTCCCTCCTGTTCGCCGCAGCCCTGGCCTTCGCCGGCCTCGCCTTCGCCACCGGCCCGGTCGACATCAACCGCGCCGACGCCGCCACCCTGGTCCAGCTCAACGGCATCGGCCCGGCCAAGGCCGAGGCGATCGTCGCCTGGCGCGACGTCAACGGTCCGTTCCTGCAGGTCGAGGACCTGGCCAAGGTGCGCGGCATCGGCCTGCGCATGGTCGAGCAGCTCCGCGCCGACATCACGGTCGGTCCGGAACCGGTTGCGGCCGCGGCGGCGGCGCAGCGCTGACCGCCCACGCCCGTCCCGTCGGCGACCTCCTCCCGGGCGCCGACGGGGCTGGGCAGGCCCTGACGGCGGCCATTACCATGGCGCGCACCGCCCACCGGAACCGCCATGCTCACGCCCCCGACCTGGCCCGTCCTGATCGTCTCGCTGCTGCTGGTCGTCGCCGGCGTCGCCGGCCTCCTGCTGCCGATCGCCGTGCTCAGCCCCAACGCCGCCTGGGCCCTGCTCGCCGGCTACGCCACCCTGCTGCTGGGGGTGTTCTCGAAGCGGCTCTGAGCGACGCGGCGTCGCGGCGCCCTGCCGCGTCGGGGATGGCCCGGCCGGAACGGCGGGGCCGGCCGCGGCCGGCTCACGGCTCGATTTCCCAGCGCGGCGGCGGCGGCGGTCGACGCCAGTGACGGGCAAGGGCGAACCAGAGCAGCAGGCCGGCCACCATGCCGCCCAGGTGGGCGAAGTGGGCGATGCCCGGCACCCAGCCGGTGACGCCCAGCACCGTGCTCGCGACCGCGAACAGCACGACCAGCAACCAGGCCGGCATCGGTACCGGCGGAATCAGCAGCAGCACGCGCTGGCGCGGGTACAGCAGCGCGAACACCGTCACCACGCCGAACACGCCGCCGGAAGCGCCCAGGGTCACGCTGACACCCTCGCCCGGGGCCGGTGCCGCGGTCAGCAGCCACTGCGCCAGGCCGCCACCGATCACGCACAGGGCGAAGAACAGCGCGAACCGCGCGGCGCCCCAGCGCAATTCCAGGGCCGGGCCGAATCCCAGCAGCACGACCCCGTTCAGCAACAGGTGGGCGATGCCGCCGTGCAGGAACCCGTGACTGAGGAACTGCCACCAGTGGAAGCTCGCATGGACCGGCCCCTCGCTGGTGCGCGCGACCAGGATCGGCCCCAGGTCCGGCCACAGGCCGAAGCGGGCAAGCATCGGGTCCGGCCACAGCTGCTGCAGCGCGAAGACCACGGCGAAGGACAGCAGAAGCAGGCGGGTGGCTGCAGGGATCTGGCTCAGCATCGTCGACTCGCGCAGGGGACGGTCGCCACCGGCGACAACGGCGACAGCGGCGGGGTCGAGTTTGACAGCCCGGGGCCGGCGCTGCGCGGCACAGTCCCGCGTCGGGCGTCTCGCCCGCGCCCTGTCCGGGGTGGCCTCGCCCCGGGGCCGCCCGCCCGCGTTCACCGTGCCGGCGGCGGACCCCAGACCGCGGCATCGAGATCGATGCCCGCCGTCGGCCCCGCCAGCCGGCCGCGGGCGTCGACGCGATGGCCCTCGGCGAGCAGGCGGCTGCGCTGCAGACGGAAGCCGCTGCTGCCCGGAGGCAGGGCGATCCTTCCGCCCGCCGCGACCACCCGGTGCCAGGGCAACTGCAGCGCCTCGGGCGCCAGCCGCAGGGCACGCGCCGCCAACCGGGCCCGCCCGGGCAGGCCGGCGCGCCGCGCCACCTCGCCGTAGCTGGCGACCTCGCCCGGCGCCAGCGCGGCGACCACCCGCCAGATCGCTTCCAGCGCGTCCGCGCCGCTCGGCATGGCCGGCTGCGGTTCCTGTTCCGGTCGTTGCCGGCTTGCCGGCATGGCGCTCTCCTGGCCGCGATCGACGCCGGCGGCGGCCACCGGTGCCGCGCGGCCGTCGCAGGCGTCGGACACCGTACACCAGACCGGCCGCACCGCCATGCCGGACCGGGCGCACGCCGGCAACGCAGCACGGAAGACGGTCCGGGCCGGTTACACTGGCCGCGTCGCCCGAGCCGACCCGGACCCCGCGCCAACGGAGAAGACGCCATGGACAGCTTCGAGGACATCCGACTGCACTGCGCATCGCGCTGGCCGCTGGGCAGCAACGATCCCTACCTGCTCAGCTTCGACCTGCCGCTGGACGCGGGCAGGCGCCAGGGTGTGTTCCTCGCCGAACTGGAGGACGAACGCGGCAATCGCTACCTGCGGGTGTCGACGCCGGTGGCGCCGATCGACGGCGACGGGTGCGTGCGCGCGCTGCGTTTCAACTGGGAGCAGCGGCTCGGCTACCTGGCGGTCAGCGATCTCGACGACGTGCCCTACCTGCACCTGTGCGAGAACCGGCCCTACGAACTGCTGGACAGCCGCGAGCTGGACCGCGTCGTCGCCGAGATCGGCACGCTGGCCGACCGCCTGGAACGCGCCCTCGCCGGCGGCGGGGGCGACATCCTCTAGCCCGGATGTTCCAGAAGGCCGCGGCGGCGTCCTGACGCGCCATCCGGACCGGCCGGGTGCGCGGCGGCGGCGCGGGCCGGGCGGCCCCGTCCGGGCGCCGGCGGCAGGTCCCCTGAAGTGTCGCTCAGCCGGCGTCGCGGCGAGCCGCGGGGTGCCGGACGTCCTTGCCTTCCACCAGGTAATGCACGTAGTTGGCGATGTTCTTGGCGTGGTCGGCGATGCGTTCGAGGGACTTCGCCATGAACACCAGGTCGAAGGCGGCGTCGACGAGCTCCGGGCGCGATTGCATCAGGGCCTTGCCTTGCGTGATCGCTTCTTTCAGCGCCTGGTCCTGGAGATCGTCGCTGCCGGCGACCTTGCCGGCCAGCTCCAGGTCGAGGCGGACCAGGGCGTTGAGGGCGTCGTGGAGCATGCCGCGGGCCAGCACGGCCATGTCGAGGACGCCGGCCAGGGTCGGCATGCGCGCCAGCTCGCGTCCCTCGGCGACGCCGTTGCGGGTGCCGCGGGCGATCTTCTTGGCCTCGTCGCCGATCCGCTCCAGGTCGCTCACGGTCTTGCCCAGGGTGAGCACGGTGCGCAGGTCGATGCCCAGCGGCGCGCGCAGGGCCAGCAGGCGGGCGACCTCGGCGTCCGATTCCAGCTCGATCCGGTCGATCTCCCGGTCGCCGCGGACCACCGCCGCGGCGGCGGCGCCGTCGCCGCGTTCCAGGGCGTCGACGGCGGCGGCGAGCTGGTTCTCCACCAGGCCGCCCATGCGCAGCACCAGGTCGCGCAGGATCGCGAGGTCCTCATCGAACTGCTTGACGATGTGACTGGAGGAAGGCAGGGTCATGTCGGTTCCGGTCAGCCGAATCGGCCGGTGATGTAGCTCTCGGTCTTTTCCTTGGCGGGCTTGGTGAACATCTGGCGGGTCTCGCCGAATTCGACCAGCTCGCCCAGGTACATGAAGGCAGTGTACTTGGAGACCCTTCCGGCCTGCTGCATGTTGTGGGTGACGATCAGGATCGTGACCCGCGACTTCAGCTCCGCGATCAGCTCCTCGATGTTGGCGGTCGCGATCGGATCCAGCGCCGACGTCGGCTCGTCGAAGAGCAGGATCTCCGGCTCGGTCGCCAGGGCGCGGGCGATGCACAGGCGCTGCTGCTGGCCGCCCGACAGGCTGGTGCCCAGGGTATGCAGGCGGTCCTTGACCTCCTCCCAGAGCGCAGCGTCGCGCAGCGCCTTCTCGACCTTGTCCGCGAGCACCTGGCGGCGCTTCTCGCCGATCACCCGCAGGCCGTAGGCGACGTTCTCGAAGATCGACTTCGGGAACGGGTTGGGCTTCTGGAACACCATGCCGATGCGCAACCGCGTCTCGACCGGGTCGATGCCGCGGTCGAGCAGGTTGACGCCGTCCGGCCGCAGGTTGATCTCGCCCTGGTAGCGGCTGCCCGGATAGAGGTCGTGCATGCGGTTGAAGCAGCGCAGGAAGGTCGACTTGCCGCAGCCCGACGGGCCGATCAGGGCGGTCACCTCGTGCTCGGCGACCGGCATGCTGACGTCCTTGACCGCCTGGAAGTCGCCATAGAAGAAGCTCAGGTTGCGGACCTCGGCCTTGACCGCGGGAGTGCTCTGGTTCATCGGGTCACCACTTGATTCGCTTGCGGGCGCGGTAGCGCAGCCAGATGGCCGTGGCGTTCATCAGCAGCGTCATCGCCACCAGCACCACGCCGGCGGCGGCGGCGTTGACATGGAACTCGGGGTCCGGGCGCGACACCCAGTTGAACATCTGGATCGGCATCACCGTGAACGGCGAGGACAGCCAGTCCATGTTGACGAACGGCGGCGTCGAGGTGACCGGCGCCGGCGGCAGGAAGGCGATGAAGGTGAGCGCGCCGATGGTGATGATCGGCGCGGTCTCGCCGATCGCGCGCGACAGGCCGATGATGATGCCGGTCAGGATGCCGGCCGAGGAATAGGGCAGGACGTGGTGCCGGACGGTCTGCCATCGGGTGGCGCCGAGCCCGAACGACGCCTCGCGGATGGTGCCCGGCACCGCGCGCAGGGCCTCGCGCGTGGCGACGATGACGATCGGCAGGATCAGCATGCCGAGCGTCAGGCCGGCGGTCAGGATGCTCTGGCCCAGGCCGAGCCCGTACACCAGCAGGCCCAGCGCCAGCAGGCCGTAGATGATCGAGGGCACCCCGGCGAGGTTGCTGACGTTGATCTCGATCGCCTGGGCGATCCAGCCCTTGCCGGCGTACTCCTCGAGGTAGATGCCCGCCGCCACGCCGACCGGGACCGCGGCGAAGGCGGTCACCAGCATCACCAGCAGGCTGCCGACCCAGGCCGACAGGATGCCCGCCTGCTCGGCGCGGCGCGAGGGGAACTCCAGGAAGAAGCTGCCGTTGATGCGCACCAGGCCATCGGCGACCAGCTGCGCGAACAGCGCCGCCAGCACCAGCAGGGAGACCAGCATGACGACCAGTCCGACCACCTCGAAGGCGAGGTCCTTGGCCTTGTGGCGGACGCTCAGCGAATGCAGCTGTTCGGCGGTCAGGCGCATCAGTAGGCCTCCCGGTAGCGGCGCCGGACCCAGTGTCCGATCAGGTTGAAGAACAGGGTGATCGCGAACAGGGTGAGGCCGGCCGCGAAGATGCTCTGGTAACCGATCGAGCCGTGCGGCAGGTCGCCCATCGCGACCTGGACGATGTAGGCGGTGATGGTTGCGGCCGCCTCGGTCGGGTCGAAGGTCAGGTTGGGCTGCTGGCCGGCGGCGATCGCCACCACCATGGTCTCGCCGACCGCCCGTGAGATGCCCAGCACGTAGGAGGCGACGATGCCGGACAGGGCCGCGGGCACCACCACGCGCACGGCGGTCTGGAACCGGCTGGCGCCCATCGCGTAGGAGGCCTCGCGCAGGTGCATGGGCACCGCGCGCATGGCGTCCTCGGACAGCGAGCTGATGTAGGGGACGATCATGATGCCGATGACGATGCCGGGCCCGAGCATGTTGAACCCGGGCAGGCCGGGGATCAGCTTCTGCAGCATCGGCGTGACGAACAGCAGGGCGAAGTAGCCGAACACCACGGTCGGCACGCCGCTGATCAGCTCGAGGATGGGCTTGACCACCTCGCGCACGCGCGGCCGGGCGAACTCGCTCAGGTAGATCGCGGTGATGGTGCCCAGCGGTACCGCCACCAGCAGCGCCACCAGGCTGGTGGTCAGCGTGCCCGCCACCAGCGGCGCGATGCCGTAGCGGGCGTTCTCGAACAGCGGCGTCCACTGGGTGTCGGTCAGGAAGTCCCAAAGGCTGACGTGCCGGAAGAACGCCGACGACTCGATCAGAAGCGTGGCCACGATGGCGAGGGTGATCGCCACCGCCGAGAACGCGGCCAGGAACAGCACGCCCTGCACCAGGCGCTCGATCAGCCGGCGCCTGCGCGCAGCCGGACTGTCAGCGCGCAGGCGGCTGCCGGCGGCGGTCGCCGCCCTGGCGTTGGCGATGGCCATGGCCTGGACTCCCTGCGCCGGCCGTCAGCGCGGCTGCCGCGACAGCAGTTCCTCGACGCTGACGCCGATCTCCGAGTGGCCCTCGAAGACCGTGCCGGTCAGGCGCGCCCGGAACCGTTCGCGGGCCAGCTCGTAGGCGCGCGCGGGCAGCGGAACGTACTTGACCTCCTCGATCAGCGGCGCCGCCTCGCCCAGGAAGTACTCGACGAAATCGCGCACCTCGGGGCGCTCGACTGCGGCGGCGCTGACGTAGATGAAGTTGGGGCGCGACATCGGCGTGTAGCTGCCGTCCAGCACAGTCTGCTGGGACGGTCCGACCGCGCTGTCGGCGCCCTCGCCGCGGATCCTGACCGCCTTGACCCGGCCGGAATTCTCGGCGTAGTAGGCGTACCCGAAGTAGCCGATGGCGTTGACGTCCTGGGCGACCCCGGTCACCAGGACGTTGTCGTCCTCGCTGGCGGTGAAGTCGCCGCGGCTGGCCTTGGCGCGGCCCATCACCGCCTCGGTGAAGTAGTCGAAGGTGCCGGAATCCGAGCCGGCCCCGAACAGCTTGACCGGCTGGTCGGGCCAGGACGGATCGACCTGGTTCCAGCGCATCACCACGCCCTGCGCCGAGGGCTGCCAGAGCGTGCGCAGCTGCTCGACGGTCATCTCCTCGGCCCAGGTGTTTTCCGGGTGGATCACCACGGTGAGGGCGTCGAAGGCGATCGGCAGCTCGATGTAGCCGATGCCGGCGGCGCGGCAGGCCTCGATCTCCTCGGCCAGGATCGGCCGCGAGGCGTTCGAGATGTCGGTCTCGCCGCGGCAGAACTTCTTGAAGCCGCCGCCGGTCCCGGAGACGCCGACGGTGACCCGCACCCGGCCGCCCCGGCTGGCCTGGAACTCCTCGGCGACCGCCTCGGCCACCGGATAGACGGTGGACGACCCGTCCATGCGGACCATGGTGGTTTCGACCCGCTCGCCGCAGCCGGCCAGGACGGCGGAGACGGTGGCAAGGCTCAGCAGGGCTCGGCGCAGGGGCATCGGGGCGGTCTCGGGGCGGGATGACGAGGGAGGGCAGTGGGTCCCGGGCCGGCCCGGCCGGGCGGTTTCGGGACGCGAGGCAGGATATTTCAGGTATGTGACCGTTGTATGACAATGGCGGTCCGCACCGCCCGTGCGCGAGGATGGCAACGGTCACACGGGTACGCCTACCATCGCCGCGCCCCGGAACGGACTGCGGCCGCACCATGATCCAGCAGGAGTCGCCCATGCCCACCAGTTTCATCGCCGGCATCTTCGGCCGGTCGCCGGTCCAGCCGCTCAAGGACCACATGGCCAAGGCGGCCGAGGCCGGCCACGTGCTGCTCGAATTCATCGAGGCGGCCCTGGCCGCCGACTGGGAGCGGGCGGCGACCATCCGCGCGCGCCTGCAAGAGGTCGAGCACGAGGCCGACCGCCTCAAGGCCGACCTGCGCATCCGGCTGCCGAGCACCCTGATGATGCCGGTCGACCGCGGCGACCTGCTCGACCTGATCACCACCCAGGACCGCATCGCCAACCGCGCCAAGGACATCGCCGGGCTGATGTACGGCCGACGCATGGTGCTGCCGGACTCGCTGGCACCCGGCTACCGCCGCCTGGCGCAGCGCAGCGTGGACGCCGTCGACCAGGCCGAGCGCAGCGTCGGCGAGCTGGACGAGCTGTTCACCGCCGGCTTCCGCGGTGCCGAGGTCAAGCTGGTCGAGCGGATGATCACCGAGCTGGACGCCATCGAGGACGATACCGACACGCTGGCTTCCGAACTGCGCGCCGAGGTGTTCGCCATGGAGCGTTCGCTGCCGCCGGTGGACGTCATCTTCCTGTACAAGGCGATCGAATGGCTGGGCGACCTGGGCGATTTCTCGCACCGGGTCGGTGGCCTCCTGCAGCGCCTGATCGCCCGCTGATCCGCCCCTCCCGCAACCCAGCGACGGAAAGCCCATGGAAGGCATGACGCTGTACATCATCCTGGCCGCGGTGTTCGGCCTGTACATGGCCTGGGGCATCGGCGCCAACGACGTCGCCAACGCGATGGCGACCTCCACCGGCGCCAAGGCGATCAGCATGCGCCAGGCGTTCCTGATCGCCGCGGTGTTCGAGTTCGCCGGCGCGGTGCTCGCCGGCGGCGCGGTCACCGCGACCATCCGCAGCGGCATGCTCGACACCGGAGACCTGGCGGGCGATCCGGAGCTGCTGATCTTCGGCATGCTGTCGGCGCTGCTGGCGGCCGCGGTCTGGCTGAACCTGGCGTCGCGCAACGGCTGGCCGGTCTCGACCACGCACTCGATCGTCGGCGCGATCGTCGGGTTCGCCATCGTCGGCATCGGCTTCGAGGCGGTCAAGTGGGCGAAGGTCGGCACCATCGTGATGAGCTGGGTGGTGTCGCCCCTGCTCGCCGGCATCGTCGCCTTCCTGATCTTCCGCACCGTGCAGTGGCTGATCCTGGACCGCGAGGACCCGCTGGCGCAGGCCAAGCGCTGGGTGCCGGTCTACATGTTCTTCGCGGCCTTCAACATCTCGCTGGTCACCCTGCTCAAGGGCCTCACCCACATCGGCCTGGATCTGGACACGCGCCAGACCTATCTGCTGTCGGCGGCGATCGGGGTCGCGATCGCGGTCCTGGGCTGGGCGCTGATCCGTCGCATCCAGCCGCTGCCCGGCGCCGACCGCGACAACCACTTCGCCACCGTCGAACGGGTGTTCGCGGTGCTGATGATCGTCACCGCCTGCTCGATGGCGTTCGCGCACGGCTCCAACGATGTCGCCAACGCGGTCGGGCCGGTGGCCGCGGTGATCAGCACCGCCACCAGCGGCCAGGTGCAGCAGACCTCGTCGATGCCGCCCTGGATCCTGCTGCTGGGCGGCGCCGGCATCGTGTTCGGCCTGATGACCTACGGCCGCGCGGTGATGCGCACGGTCGGCGAGCAGATCACCGCGCTGACGCCCAGCCGCGGCTTCGCCGCCGAGATGGCCGCCGCCGCCACCATCGTGCTGGCCTCGGGCACCGGCCTGCCGATCTCGACCACCCACACCCTGGTCGGCGCCGTGCTCGGCGTCGGCATGGCGCGCGGCATCGCCGCCATCAACCTGCAGGTGGTGCGCAACATCTTCGTTTCCTGGGTGGTCACGGTGCCGGCAGGCGCCCTGCTCTCCGTTGTCTTCTTCCTGATCTTCCGCGCCGTGTTCTGAGCCACGCACCCTCGTGCTGATCGACCTGCTGGTCATTCTCGGCCTGATCCTGCTCAACGGCTTCTTCGCGATGTCGGAGATGGCCGTCGTCACCTCCCGGCCGGCCAGGCTGCAGGCCATGCTGGGCAACCGCAAGGGCGCCCGCGCCGCGCTGGCGCTGGCCAGTCATCCGGACAACTTCCTGTCCGCCGTGCAGATCGGCATCACCCTGGTCGGCGTGCTGACCGGTGCGCTCGGCGGCATCGCCATCGCCGACGACGTCGCCTCCTGGCTGCGCGGCATCCCGCTGGTGGCCGGACAGGCGCAGGCGCTTGCCGTGGCGTTGAGCGTCGGCGCGATCACCTTCGCCACCCTGATACTGGGCGAACTGGTCCCCAAGCGCCTGGCCCTGCTCAACCCCGAGGGCATCGCCTGCCTGGCGGCCCCGGTGATGTCCTTCGTGGCCCGGGTCACCCGGCCGGCCGTACTGCTCCTGTCCCTGGCCACCCGCCTGGTGCTGCGCCTGCTGGGTGTGGCGGGGAGCGCGCCACGCACGGTCACCGACGAGGAGATCCGCCTGCTGGTCGCCGAGGCCGCCGACCAGGGCGTGATCGAGCGGCGGGAACGCAGCATGGTCGACCGCGTGCTCAGGCTCGGCGACCGCAGCCTCGACAGCCTGATGACCCCGCGCAGCCGGATCGTCTGGCTGGACGTCCAGGCCGATCCGGCGCAGACCCTCGCCACCATCCGCGACAGCCGCCACACGCGCTTTCCCGTGCGTCGCGGCGACGACCAGCAGGTGCTCGGCGTGTTCGACCTGCGCTCGCTGGTCGATCGGCCGGACGGCTGGCCGGCCGACCTGGCCGGACGCACCCGGCCGGTCCGCTACCTGCCCGAGAAGACCGACGCGCTCCGGGCACTGGCCGTGCTGCGCGAGGACGACCTCGGCTTCGCCCTGGTGGTCGACGAGTACGGCGACATCCAGGGCCTGGTGACCTGCGACGACATCCTCTCGGCGCTGGTCGGCGCCGCCCCGGGCCGCCCGGACCCCCTCGCGCCGCCGGTGCCGCAGGTGGTGCGGCGCCACGACGGCAGCTGGCTGGTGGACGGCCGCCTGCCGGTCGACGACCTGCGCGACCTGCTCGACGTGGCCAGCCTGCCCGGCGAGGAGGATCATGAATTCCACAGCATCGCCGGCATGCTGGTCGCCCGGGCCGGCCGGATTCCCGAGGTCGGCGAGGCCTTCCAGTGGCGGCGGTGGCGGTTCGAGGTCGTCGACATGGATGGCGCCCGCATCGACCGCGTCCTGATCGCGCCGGGCGACGAGCCGTCCGGAAACGGAGCGGGCGGCGATGGCTGACGTTCAGCGCCGGCACGGGCGGCACCCCTCATGCTCGGTGCCGGAATGAACGCCAACGGCCGCCACAAGCGCACCACCGAGGTCATCCAGGATGCCCTCGACGGCATCGACGGCGGCACCGTGGAGATCGGCGCGCTGGTCGACCGCTTCGAGCGCCGCGGTTTCGGCGTGCTGGTGCTGCTGCTGACGCTGCCGGCCTTCATTCCGGTGCCCGGGGTCGGTGCGCTGACCGGGCCGGTGATCGCCCTGCTCGGCCTGCAACTGATGGTCGGACGGACGCACCCCTGGTTGCCGGCGCGGGTGCGCCGCAAGTCGTTGCGCAAGGAGAGTTTCGCCCGCTTCATCGGCCGCATGGGCCGGGTCCTGCGGGTCCTGGAGCGGTTCTGCCGGCCGCGCGCGCTGTGGCTCTTCGACAACGCCGGCAACCGGGCCTCCGGCCTGATGCTGGTGTTCTACGGGGCGCTGCTGTCGTTGCCGATCCCGTTCACCAACTACCTGTTCGCGCTGGTGCTGCTGGCGATCGCGATCGCCATGATCGAGCGCGACGGCGTGCTGCTGATCAGCTCCTGGTTCGTGGTCGGCCCCCTCATCCTGGCCCTGGGCGTCGCCTGGCGCAACCTCAAGGCCGGCCACCTGCGGCGCCGCCGCCGCAACGGCCGCCACGCCGGCAATGGCAATGGCCACGGCAACGGCGAAGGGCCGGCCGGAGGCTGAGCGCCGTTCGCCGCGCCAACCGGGTCAGTTACCGAAGTCGTCCAGGAACAGCGCGTCCACCCGCAGGCGCTCGACCAGCATCGGCAGCAGCTCGGCAAGGACCTGCGCATGCTGGTCCGCCGCCGGGATGCTGGCGGCGCCACCGCAGGCGGACTCGCCCAGGGTGCAGGTGAACCAGCCGTCGGAGAACTGGCAATGGCTGCCGCCGGCGATGTCGAACAGCAGGCGATGGGCGGGCGGCGTCGCGAGGGCGGCGAACATCGGCCCGGCGTGCTGGGCGGTCGGGGTCACGCAGTCGCGGGAACCGGTGACCAGCAGGGCCGGCGCACGGATCGAGGCCGCCGCGGCGATCGCCGACGGGTTGGTCTCCGCCGGCGCCAGCGCGAACAGCGCGCCGGCGCGTGGCGCCGATGCGACCGCCAGCAGCGCCGCGCCGCCGCCCATGGAGTGGCCGCCGATGGCATGCGGCGTACCGGCAACGGACGCGAACGCAGGATCGCGGACCAGCGCCCGGGGCAGGAAGGCGAGATCGCCCGCGAGGGCACCGTGGCTGGGCGACAGTCCGGTCTCGGTGGCGGGCAGTGCGACCACGAAGCCCTGTGCCGCCAGCGCCAGCGCCAGCCAGCGGTAGCGGGTCTCCGGGATGGTGAAGCCATGACCGAAGGCCACGATCGGGAAGGCGCAGCCAGCGACCGGCTGGCCGCCCGCCCCGGCGGCGATGCCCGGATGGAACAGCCGCGCCGGCACCTCGCGGTCGTTCCTGGAGACATCGAGGAAGACACGGCTGGTCTCGGCCACCGGCCAGGGACCTGCGCAGCCGTCGCCGGCCCGCGCCGACGGCACGACCAGCGCCGCGGCCAGCGCGAACGCGGCCAGGGCGCATGTCCGGTAAGCCTGGGCGATCCACATCGTCCGTACTCCCCTTGCAGGCCGATTCTGGCAGCCCGCCGTCAGCGCGGCGTCGACGCCGCCCCGGCCAGGCGCGCCATGCGCTCGGCATCGGCCAGGATGCCGTGCAGGATGGCGACCTCGCGATCGCTCGGCCGCGCCCGCAGGAACAGCCGGCGCAGGCGCCGGGTGACCGTGGTGCCGTCCTTGCCCTTGTGGAAGTCGATCGCGTGCAGGGCCTCGTCCAGGTGCCGGAACAGGCCCTCCATCTGGGCATCGGTGGCGGCCGCCTCGGCGGCCTCGCGGGGCGCCCCGGGATCCGGCGCTTCCTCGGCGGCCAGTGCCGCCAGGCGAATCTCGTAGGCCAGCACCTGCACCGCCTGCGCCAGGTTCAGCGAACCGTACGCCGGGTTGGCCGGAATCCGCACGCAGGCGTGGCAGCGCTGCAGCTCGTCGTTGGTCAGCCCGGTCCGCTCGGTGCCGAACAGCAGCGCCACCTCGCCATGGCCGGCCGCCTGCAGCGCCATCGCGGCCGCCTCGCGCGGGCTGATCTCCGGCAGCGACACGCCGCGGCGGCGCGCGCTGGCGCCCAGCAGCAGGCTGCAGTCGGCGACCGCCTGGTCCAGGCTGGGCTCGACCGCCGCGGCGTCGAGGACGGCGCCGGCGCCGGCGGCCAGGGCGGTCGCCTCCTCGTGCGGGAACAGGCGCGGCGCCACCAGGTGCAGGCGGTCCAGGCCCATGGTCAGCATCGCCCGCGCGCTGGCGCCGATGTTGCCTGGCTGGCTGGTCGCCACCAGCACCACCCGGATCCGCTGCAGGCGGTTCACGCCGGGACCGTGGCCGCCGGGCCGTTGTAGGGTAGACTGCCGGCCGCCGCGGCTGAGCCGCGCACCGACCGCCCGATCTTTGCCAGTCCCGTCATGATCAAACCCGCCCTTTCCGTCGCGGTGAAGGCCGCGCGCGCCGCCGGCACCGTCATCCTCCGGCGCATGGCCCGGCTCGATGCGATCCCGGTCACCGAGAAGGACCGCTACGACTTCGCCAGCGAAGTCGACCGCCAGGCCGAGGGCGAGATCATAAAGGAACTGCGCCGCGCCTTTCCGCGCCACGCCATCCTCGCCGAGGAGAGCGGCGCCCAGGGCAAGGGCGATACCGTCTGGGTGATCGACCCGCTCGACGGCACCCACAACTACCTGCGCGGCATCCCGCACTTCAGCGTGTCGATCGCCCAGCTCGTGCGCGGGCAGGCCGAACTGGGCGTGGTGTTCGACCCGATCCGCAGCGAGCTGTTCACCGCCAGCCGCGGCGGCGGCGCCTTCCTCAACGACCGCCGGATCCGGGTCGCCGACCGCCGCTCCCTGGAAGGCGCGCTGGTCACCACCGGCCTGCCGTTCCGGCAGCGCGAGCACCTGGATCCGCAACTGGCGATGCTGCGCTCGATGCTGGTCGAGGCCGGCGCCGAGGACGTCCGTCGCACCGGCTCGGCGGCGCTCGACCTCGCCTACGTCGCCGCCGGCCGCTGCGACGGCTATTTCGAGCCGGGGCTCAAGCCCTGGGACCTGGCGGCCGGCCAGCTCCTGGTGCGCGAGGCCGGCGGCCACTGCACCGACTTCACCGGCGGCGACGGCTTCATGCACAACGGCCATGTCGTCGCCGGCAACATCAAGGTCGTCGACGCCATGCTGGCCTGCATCAGGCCGCACCTGACCACCGCGCTGCGCTGACGCGGACGGCGCGCTCCGCACCCTATGACCGGCAACGGCGCCAGCCTGTTGATCGCCGCCGCGGCACTGAACGCGGTGGCGGCGCTCCTGCACGTCGGCGTCGTGCTTGGCGGGCCCGACTGGTACCGCTGGTTCGGCGCCGGCGAAGGGATGGCGCGCCTGGCCGCGCAGGGCAGCGCCTACCCGGCGCTCGTCACGCTCGGCATCGCCCTGGTCCTGGCGACCTGGGCGGCCTATGCGCTGGCGGGCGCCGGCATGCTGGCCAGGCTGCCGCTGCTGCAGACCGTCCTGGTCGCGGTCACGGCCATCTACCTGATCCGCGGCGTCGCCGGATTCGCACTGGCGGTGCTCGCGCCGGGCGGCAACAGCCCCGCCTTCTGGGTCTGGAGCTCGACGATCTGCCTGGCCATCGGCGTCGTGCATGCGGCCGGCGTCTGGCTCGCCTGGCCCCTGCCCGCCGCGCCTCGACCCTGACCGGAACACGTACCCGGCACGGCGGTCGCGGGCGGGGCAGGTCGCGGGACCCTCGGGGCGCCGACCCCGCAGCGTCGAAGGGCGGCGCAGCCGCCGCCGGTCGGCCCGGTTTCAGCCCGACGCGACCTCGACCACGGCACGCCGCAGGGCCGGCAGCCGCCGCAGCAGGCCGTGGCCGAACGCGCGGAGGCCGGCGGCGCCGGGCAGATCCCAGGCGTACAGGCCAAGGATCGCCCCGAAGCCGTGCGCGGCCAGGGCATTGGCACCCTGGCGGGCACGCGCATAGCGGGCCAACACCGCGGCGTTTCCGGGATCCAGGCCGCGGCTGACTGCGGCGGCCAGCAGCGGGACCAGGACCGCGACGTCGGCCAGGCCCAGGTTGAGTCCCTGCCCGGCCAGCGGATGCACGGTATGGGCGGCGTCGGCGAGCAGCACCATGCGGCCCTCGACGTAGCGCTGCGCCAGCTGCCGGCGCAGCGGGAAGCAGACCCTCGGCCCGGACGGCGTCAGGCGGCCGAGGATGCCGCCGGAGGCCTCGGTCAGGGCCTGGCCGAAATCGCCGTCGGCCAGCGCCGCCAGGCGGTCGGCGGCGCTGGCCGGCAGGGTCCAGACGATCGAGACCGCATCGTCGGCCAGGGGCAGCAGGGCCAGCGGCCCGGTGGCCAGGAAACGCTGGCGGGCGACGCCGCCGTGCCCGACCGTGGCGGCGACGTTGGCGACCAGCCCCGCCTGCCCGTAGTCGTGGCGGTCGACGGCGATTCCGGCCTGCTCGCGCAGGGGCGAGGCGGCGCCATCGGCGGCCACCAGCACGGCGCCCCGGCGGCGGCGGCCGTCGGCCAGCTCGACTTCGATGCCGGTCCCGTCCTGCCGGCAGCCGACCACGGTGGCCTGCTGCAACCGCTCGATTCCAGCGTGTCCGGCCAGGCGGCCGGCCAGGCCGTGCTGCAGCACGGCATGCTCGACGATCGTGCCCAGGGCCGGGGCCCCGCTGGCGGCAGCGTCCAGTACGAAACCGTCGGCAGGATCGCGCTCCCACACCTGCATGCGCCGGAACGCCTGCACCCGCTCCGCCTGCGGCGGTGGCCAGGCGCCCAGGCGCCCGAGCAGGGTCAGCGAGGCCGGCGTCAGTGCGAACACCCGCAGGTCGGCCCCGCCCGCGGCCCCGGGCGCGGCCGGCGCCGGATCCAGCAGGGTGCAGGGCAGGCCGCTTTCGGCGAGCGCCAGCGCCAGCGCCTGTCCGGCCGGCCCGGCCCCGGCGACCAGGATCCGTGGCGCGCTCATGGCGACGTCGACAGGGCCAGCGCCGGGGCGTCGTCGGCGAAGCCCATGGCCGCCAGGGCCAGGGCGTCGCGCAGCGGCGGCAGCAGGTTGAACAACGCCATCGTCATGCCGGCGGCCAGCGCGCTGCCCGGCACCGCCAGCTTCGGCCAGCGCGCCAGGGCATGGCTGAGGCCGGCGATGCGCGCGCGGTCGGGCTCGCGGCGGGCGGCGTGGACGGCCAGGGCGTCGGCCGGCCGGGCCGCGCCAGCCAGGCACTCGGCCAGCACCAGGGCGTCGCGCAGGCCGAGGTTGAAGCCCTGGGCGGCGATCGGGTGCAGGCTCTGGGCGGCATTGCCGACCAGGACCACGCGTCCGTCGTGCAGGCGCCGGGCATACCGGCGCAGCAGCGGCCAGGCCGCGGCCTGGCCCGGATCGTGCAGGCGCCCCAGGCGCTGTCCGAACTGCTGTTGCAGGGCATCGACCAGGGCCGTGCCGCCGTTCGCCATGATCGCGGCCGCCTGCGCCGAGGGCAGGGTCCAGACCATCCCGGCGCGGCGGCCCGGCAACGGCAGGGCGGCCACCGCGCCGTCCGCGGTGAAACGCTCGTAGGCGACGCCGCCGTGCGACCGTCCCAGGCCCATGCTGACGACGATGGCCTGCTGGCCGTAGTCCTCGACATCGACAGGCACCGGCAGGGCCGAGCGGACCGGCGAGTCGGCGCCGTCGGCCGCGACCAGCACGCAGGCCTCGAGCATCCGGCGGCCGGCGTCGGTGTCGAGCTCCACCCGCACGCCCTCGGCATCCTGCTCGAAACATCGCAGGCGTGCCGGCCGCAGCCGCTCGACCAGCGGGCAGGCGGCCAGCGCCGCCTCCAGGGCCTGGCCCAGCACGCTGGCCGGCACCACCGCGCCAAAATCGTCGCGGCCCTGTTCGCGGGCACGCAGCAGCACGCGGCCGAAGGCACCGGCGCGGCTGGCATGGACCGCGGCGATCGGCTGCGCACGATCCGCCAGGCGCGGCCACACCTTCAGCGCCGCCAGCGCATTGACGCTGCCGGCCGACAGCGCCAGGTAACGCTCGCGCATCGGATCGGCCAGTGCCGCGGTCCCGGGGCGCGCCTCGACCAGGGTCGACGGCCGACCGGTCGCCGCCAGGGCGAGCGCCAGGCTGCTGCCGACCAGACCGCCGCCCACCACCACCAGTTCGCGCCGTCCCGGATCCATGTCGGCCATCATAGCCGCGGCTGCCGCAGCTTCCGTCGGCCGGGCCGGGCCGGCATGATGGTCTTCCGCCAACTCAGGCAGCGCGCGATGAGGCTGGTCCTGCTCTACCACGGCGAGGCCGAGGGTGCCGCCGGGCGCTGCATCGGCCGCACCGACCTGCCGCTGTCGGCGCATGCCCGACGCCAGGCCGGGCAACTGGCCGACGCCTGGCCCTACCCGCCGGCCAGCCTGCTGGTCGCCTCACGCCTGCAGCGCAGCCGCGCGATGATCGAACCGTTCGCGCGCCGCTTCGGGCGCCTGCCGCGCGTGGAGCCGCGCCTGGACGAGATGGATTTCGGCAGCTGGGAGGGCGAGCTGTGGTCGCGCCTGCACGAGAGCCGCCCGGCCGATGTCCACGCCTGGCTGGCGGACTGGGTCGGGCACGCGCCCGCCGGCGGCGAGTGCTTCGCCGAGGTCGCCGAGCGCGCCGGCCGCTGGCTGGCCGAGACCGAAGCGGACCAGGGCGGCGACGGCCTGGTCCTGGTGGCCGGCCACGCCGGGCCGATCCGGGCCCTTGTGTGCCTGGCCCTTGGCCTGCCCCTGCAGCATGCGCTGCGGCTGGCGCTCGGACATGGCCGGGCCAGCGCGCTGCGGCAGCGCCACGGCCGCTATGAGCTATCCTATTGCAACGCCTCGCGCTTCGAGGCGAGCCTGTCTGGAGAGGATCCCTGATGTCGAAAGCCGCCGAGCTCCTGCTCAGCCCGCGTGGCCGCACCCTGGTCGCGATGATCGCGCTGGTGGCGCTGGCCCGCCTGCTGCCGCACCCGCCCAACTTCGCGCCCGCGGAGTCGATGGCGCTGTTCGCGGGAGCCCTGTTCGTCGACCGCCGCCTGGCCCTGCTGGTGCCGCTGGCGGCGATGGCGCTGTCCGACATCGGCCTGGCCGTGCTGTTCGGCGCCGGCTACGGCTTCCACGCGCTGCTGCCGGTGGTCTATGCCTGCATCGCCGGCACCGTGCTGCTGGGCTTCCTGCTGCGCGGCCGGATCGGTGTGGCCAGCGTGGCTGCGGCCAGCATCGCCAGCGCGGTCGGCTTCTTCCTGGTCACCAATTTCGCGGTCTGGTGGGGTTCGTCGTTCTATCCGCAGGACGGCGCCGGCCTGCTCGCCTGCTACGTCGCCGCCCTGCCGTTCCTGAAGAACGCGATCGCCGGCGCCCTGTTCTACTCGCTGCTGCTGTTCGGCGGCTGGGCGATGCTGACCCGGCGCTGGCCGGCGCTCGCCGGCGCCGGCCGCTGAGCACGATGGGCAACCGCCTCTCGCGGATCTACACGCGCACCGGCGACGACGGCTCCACCGGACTGGGCGACGGCGCCCGGGTCGGCAAGGACAGCCTGCGCGTCGAGGCCTACGGCACGGTCGACGAGCTCAACAGCGCGATCGGCATCGTGCTGGCGCAGCAGCCGCTCCCGGATTCCGTGGCCGCCGTCCTGGTGCAGGTCCAGCACGAGCTGTTCGACCTGGGCGGCGAGCTGTGCCTGCCGCCGGGCACCGAACTGGTCCACGACCGGGACGTCGAGCGCCTGGAACGCCACCTGGACGGCTTCAACGCCGACCTGCCGCCGCTCAAGGACTTCATCCTGCCCGGTGGCGGCGCGGCCGCAGCGCACTGCCACCTGGCCCGGACCATCTGCCGGCGCGCCGAGCGGGTGCTGGTCGCGCTGTCCCGGGAGGAACCGGTCCGCGGCGAGTGCATCCGCTACCTCAACCGCCTGTCCGACCTGCTGTTCGTGCTGGGCCGGGTGCTGGCCCGCGCCGCGGGCGCCGGCGAGGTGCTGTGGCAGCATGCGCGCCGCCAGCACGATGCCGGCGGCTGAGCCGCCGCCAAGCGCCCCGACCGGACCCGGCGACCGATGACCGACCCCGACGCAGCCGGCGCCGCCGGCACGACGCCGCCGGGAGCGCCGACCCTGGCGCTGTTCAGCCACCCCGACTGCGCCAGGCACGATCCGGTACCCGGCCACCCGGAGCAGCCGGCGCGCCTGGCCGCGGCGCTGGCCGCCTTCGACCACCCTGCCCTGGCCGACTGCCCGCGCATCGATGCGCCGCTCGCCGACCGCGAAGCCCTGCTGCGCGTGCACAGCGCCGCCCACGTCGAGCGCGTCTTCGAGGCCGGCCGGCGCGGCGCGCTGGTCCAGCTCGATCCCGACACGGCGGTGGCGCCGGGCTCGCTGGACGCCGCGCTGCGGGCGGCAGGCGCGGTGGTCGCGGCGGTCGACCATGTCATGGCCGGCACCGGTCGGCGCGCCTTCTGCGCGGTCCGGCCGCCGGGCCACCATGCCACCCGGCGCCTGGCCATGGGCTTCTGCCAGTTCAACGCGATCGCCGTCGGGGCCGCGCACGCGCTCGCCCGGCACGGCCTGTCGCGGGTCGCGGTCGTCGACTTCGATGTCCACCACGGCAACGGCAGTCAGGCGATCTTCTGGGACGAGCCGCGCGTGCTGTTCGCCTCCAGCCACCAGTGGCCCCTGTACCCGGGCAGCGGCGCCGCAGAAGAGACCGGCGCCAGCGCCAACATCGCCAATGCGCCACTGCCGCCTGGCGCCGGGCCGGCGGCGTTCCGGTCCGCCTGGGCGGACCGGCTGCTGCCGCGCATCGACGCCTTCGCCCCGGAGCTGCTGCTGGTCTCCGCGGGCTTCGACGGCCACCGCGACGACCCCCTGGGCGGCCTGCGGCTGCTGGCGGACGACTACGCCTGGCTGACCGCGGAGCTGGTGGCGCTGGCCGGACGCCACGCGGTCGGCCGCCTGGTCGCAAGCCTGGAGGGCGGTTACGACCTGGCGGCGCTCACCGAGTGCACGCGCGCGCACGCCCTGGCCCTGCTCGGCCAGGCAGCGCCCTGAGACCCGGCCGCGACGCCCGTTCCGGCCGGTGACCGCGGCGCTAGGACCCGGGCGCCGCGGCCGGTCCCGCCCTGGATCAGCGGGCGGCTTCCAGCGCGGCGATCCGCTCGGTCAGCGGCGGGTGGCTCATGAACAGGCGCTTGAGGCCGGCCGCCATGTGGCCGCTGATGCCGAACGCCTGGACTTCCTGGGGCAGGGTCGACTCGCCCTGGTTGCCGCCCAGCCGGCGCAGCGCGGCGACCATCTTCTCGCGGCCGGCCAGGCGGGCGCCGCCGGCGTCGGCGCGGAACTCGCGGTGGCGCGAGAACCACATGGCGATGATCGAGGCCAGGATGCCGAGCAGGACCTGGGCGATCATGACGGTGATCCAGTAGCCCATGCCCGGGCCGCGCTCGTTCTTGAACACGACCTGGTCGACGATCCGGCCGATCACCCGCGACAGCACGATCACGAAGGTGTTCAGCACGCCCTGCAGCAGGGCCATGGTGACCATGTCGCCGTTGGCGACGTGGGCGACCTCGTGGCCCAGCACCGCCTCGACCTCGTCGCGCTCCATCTGCCGGAGCAGGCCGGTGCTGACCGCCACCAGGGCGTTGTTGCGGTTCATGCCGGTGGCGAACGCGTTCATCTCCGGGGCGTCGTAGATGGCGACCTCGGGCATGCCGATTCCGGCGTCCTTGGCCTGCCGGTGGACGGTCGCGACCAGCCAGCGCTCGGCCTCGTTGGCCGGACGCTGGGGATCGATGACCTGGGCGCCGGTGGCGCGCTTTGCCACGAACTTCGACATCGCCAGCGAGATGAAGGAGCCGGTGAAGCCGAGCAGCGCGGCGAACACCAGCAGCGAGGTGAAGTCCTGGCCGGTCGAGGCCAGGTACATGTCCAGGCCCAGCAGCTTCATCACGACCGACAGCACCAGCAGGACGGCGATGTTGGTGGCGGCGAACAGGGCGATCCGCTTGAGCATGGGACACTCCGGGTGGATGGGTTTCAGGCGATTATAGGTGGGGCGCGTGTGCCCGCCGTTCAAGCCCGATGACCGTTCAGGATCCCGCCACCCGCAGCCTCCCCTACCGCGGCCGCTTCGCCCCCTCGCCGACCGGCGCCCTGCACCTGGGATCCCTGCTGGTGGCGGTGGCGAGCTGGCTGCGCGCGCGCAGCCGCGACGGCGCCTGGCTGGTGCGCATCGAGGACATCGACCCGCCGCGCGAACGGGTCGGCGCCAGCGCCGGCATCCTGGCGACCCTGGCCGCCTTCGGGCTGGCCAGCGACGAACCGGTGCTGTTCCAGTCCGGGCGGTCCGCAGCCTACGAGCGGGCGCTGCAGCGCCTGATCGCCGCCGGTCGGGCGTTCCCCTGCCGCTGCTCCCGGCAGGACGTGCTTGCGCGCGGCGGCCACCACGGCCGCTGCAGCCCCGATGCCGGCAGCAAGCCCGACCCGGCCTGGCGCCTGCTCGCGCCGACCGCGCCGGTGGTCTTCGACGACCTCTGGCAAGGCCGCCAGGTCCAGGACGTCGCGGCCACCGAAGGCGACTTCGTGATCCGCCGCAGCGACGGGCTGTGGGCCTACCAGCTCGCGGTGGTGGTCGACGACCACTTCCAGGGCATCACCGAGGTCGTGCGCGGCAGCGACCTGCTCGCGTCGACCGCGCGCCAGATCGCCGTGCAGAAGGCGCTGGGGCTCCCGACCCCGGCCTACCTGCACCTGCCGGTCCTGCTCGACGACGATGGCCGCAAGCTGTCCAAGCAGAACCTCGCGCTGCCGGTCGACGCCGGCGACCCGCTGCCGGCGCTGCGCCGGGTCCTGGCGATCCTTGGCATGCCCGCGGCGGTGCGGGCCGGGACGGGCCCGCCGTCCCGGATGCTGGCCGCGGCGGTCGGCCACTTCGCGTTCGACCGCCTGCCGCGCGGCGCCGATCTTTGCAGTGCAACATGGCAGGCACTGGCGAACCGCTAGACTTCCCGCGCACGTCCCCGACAAACCCCAAGGAGCGCTCCATGACCTCTCGCGTGGCACTGGTGACCGGCGGCACCGGCGGTATCGGTTCGGCAATCTGCGAGCGGCTGGCCAGCCGCGGCCACAAGGTGGTCACCAACTACCGCAACGAGGACAAGGCGCGCGCCTGGCAACGCGAGATGAAGGAGCGCGGCGTCGACATCGCGATCGTCCCCGGCGACGTGTCCACGGCCGCCCAGGCCGCCGACATGATCAGGGCGATCGCCGAGCGCATCGGTGCGGTCGACATCCTGGTCAACAACGCCGGCATCACCCGCGACACCACCTTCCACCGGATGACCGCCGACCAGTGGCAGGAAGTGATCAACACCAACCTCAACTCCTGCTACAACGTCACCCGCCCGGTGATCGACGGCATGCGCGAGCGCAAGTGGGGGCGGATCATCCAGATCGCCTCGATCAACGGCCAGAAGGGCCAGTACGGCCAGGCCAACTACGCCGCCGCCAAGGCCGGCATGCACGGCTTCACCATCTCCCTGGCCCAGGAGAACGCCAAGCTCGGCATCACCGTCAACACGGTATCGCCGGGCTACGTCGCCACCGACATGGTGATGGCGGTGCCCGAGGAGGTGCGCGCCAAGATCGTCGCGCAGATCCCGGTCGGGCGCCTGGGCAAGCCCGAGGAGATCGCCTATGCGGTCGATTTCCTCGCTGCCGAGGAGGCCGCCTGGATCACCGGCGCCAACCTGTCGATCAACGGCGGCCACTACATGGGCTGGTGACACCCGCCGGCCCCCGGCGACCGTCCCCGCGGCCGGTCGCCGGGCGTCGGCAGACCGGTGCCAGCCGCCCGCCGCGGCGTGCCTGCCCCTGCTGCGCCGCCGCAACTGGTGCGCCGCACAAGCCCCTGCTAGGCTTGGGCCATGGCCGACAAGCGCGTCATCAAGAAGTATCCGAACCGGCGTCTCTACGACACCGCGATCTCCAGCTACATCACCCTCGAGGACGTCCGCCAGCTGGTCATGGACGAGGAGGAGTTCGAGGTCGTCGACGCCAAGAGCGGCGAGGACCTGACCCGCTCGGTGCTGCTGCAGATCATCTCGGAGCACGAGGACCACGGGCAGCCGATGTTCACCACCAAGCTGCTGACCCAGATGATCCGCTTCTACGGGGATTCCATGCAGGGCTTCATGGGCAGCTACCTGGAGCGCAGCCTGCAGATCTTCATGGACCAGCAGCAGCAGTTCCGCGACCAGCTCGGCAACCTGCTTGGCCGCACGCCCTGGTCGATGCTCAACGACCTGGCCGAGCGCAACATGGACCTCTGGAACAACATGCAGCAGGGCATGCTGTCCGCGGCAACCCGGATGCAGAAGGAAGCCACGCCGCGACCGGCCGGCGGCAAGCCCGACAAGCCCGCCAAGGCCTGAGCGCACGCCGGCGCCGGCGGCCGCCACGACCCGTCCCCGCCCGGCCCTGTGGCCGGACCCGGTTTGACGCACCGCCGCAGCCTGCCTACCATCGGCCGCCGTTGCGGGCCGCGCCCGCGCCAGGGAAGGCTGCACGATCATGGACGACAGACGCATCGCGGTGGTCACCGGCGGCATCGGCGGCCTGGGCACGGAGATCTGCCGGCATCTTGCGCGCGCCGGCCGGCGCGTGATCGCCGCCGACCTGCCGGTACGCGAGGAGCGACTGGCCGGGTTCGCCGCCGAGACCGCCGACCTCGGCGACGCGGTGTCGTTCGCGCCCCTGGACGTCACCGACTTCGACGCCTGCCAGGACTTCGCCGCCGGACTGGAACGCAGCCACGGGGCCATCGACATCCTGGTCTGCGCGGCGGGCATCACCCGCGACACCACGCTGCGCAAGATGGACGAACGCCAGTGGCGCGAGCTGATGCGGGTCAACCTGGACGGCGTCTTCAATGCCTGCCGGGCGGTCGTGGAGGGCATGACCGCGCGCGGCTTCGGCCGCATCGTCAACATCTCCTCGGTGAACGGCCAGACCGGGCAGTTCGGCCAGACCAACTACGCCGCCGCCAAGGCCGGCATCCACGGCTTCACCATGGCGCTGGCCCGCGAGGTCGCCCGCAAGGGCGTGACCGTCAACTCGGTGGCGCCCGGCTATTGCCGGACCGCGATGGTGATGGCGGTGCCCGACGCCGTGCGCGAGCAGATCGTCGCCCAGATCCCGGTCGGCCGCCTCGGCGAGCCCCGCGAGATCGCCCGCACGGTGGCCTTCCTGAGCGACGACGACGCCGGCTACATCACCGGCGCCCTGGTGCCGGTCAACGGTGGCTACTTCATGAGCTTCTGAGCCGGCGGCCGCGCCCGGCTCAGCCGTTGCGCGCCGCCAGCCAGTCGTGGATCGCCTGCGGCACCTCGCGCTGGGCGCGGCCGGAGACGTAGATGCCGATGTGGCCGCCGCGGAACGCCAGCTCGCTGTAGTCGTCGGTGCCGACGATGCCGCCCAGCGGCCGCGAGGCGTCCGGCGGCACCAGGTGGTCCTGCTCGGCATAGATGTTCAGCACCGGCATGGAGATGGCGAGCGGATCGACCGCCCGGCCGCCGATCTCCAGGCCGCCCTTGACCAGCTTGTTGCCCTGGTAGAAGTCCTTGATGAACTGCCGGTAGGCCTCGCCGGCGAGGTCGGGCGAATCGAAGATCCACTTCTCCATGCGCAGGAAGTTCTCCAGCTCGGTCTTGTCGTCGAGGATGTCGACCAGGCCGACGTACTTCTGGAAGTTGAGCCGGTACGGCTTGAGCATCAGGTAGCAGAAGTTCATCAGGTCGGCGGGCACGTTGCCGACCGCGTCGACGAACAGGTCGACGTCCATGCCGCGCGCCCAGTGGCCCAGCATGTTGTCGGGCGTATGGAAGTCGACCGGCGTGACCATGGTGATCAGGTTGCGCACCTTGTCCGGGTGCAGGGCGCTGTAGCACACCGAGAACGCGCCGCCCTGGCAGATGCCGAGCAGGTTGATCGCGTCCAGGCCGTGGCGGTCGGCCACCGCCTGCACGCAGCGGTCGATATAGCCGTTGATGTAGTCGTCCAGGGTCAGCCAGCGGTCGGAGCGGTCCGGATAGCCCCAGTCGATCAGGTAGACGTCCTCGCCGCGCGCCAGCAGGTTGCGCACCAGCGAGCGGTCCTCCTGCAGGTCGACCATGTAGGGCCGGTTGACCAGGGCGTAGACGATCAGGATCGGCACCTTGGCGGTCGGCGGCTTGTCGCCCTTGAACCGGTACAGGACCAGCTTGTCCTCGCGGTAGACCTCTTCCTTCGGCGTGCAGCCGAAGTCGACGTCGTCGACCTCGCGGAGGGTCGACAGGCCCGCGGCCAGGCGCTGGTTGAAGCGCATCGCTTCCTCGACCAGGGCCTGCGGGCCGAACTTCAATGCTCCGATCATGGCTCAGCGGCTCCTGCGCGGGCTGCGGGCGGTGGAACGCACCACCGGCGTCTCGGCGCCGCGGGCACGGGTGGCGCGCGCGGCCTTGCTCTTGCTGCGGGCCTTGGCGGCCTTGGCGGGCGTGGCGGCCTCCCCGGCCGGCTTGCCGGCCGGCTTGCCGGCGGGCCGGGCCACGCCTGCATCCGCACCGCCCTTCGCCGCCGGGCCGGCCGCGGGACCGGCACGGCGCAGGGCGTCGATCTCCGAGCGCAGCCGGCGCAGCTCGCGCCGGTGCTCGTGCAGCTGGCGGGCCATGGAGTCGACCTCGGTCCGCCCGGGCAGGCCGAACTGCGCGCCGATCCGCTCGATCTCGGCGTTGATGCCGGCGCGCACCCGCATCTGGGCATCGACCAGGGCGCCGCTGGCCTGGCGGTAGTCCGCGCCCAGCGCCACCTCGGCGAAGGCTTCCTCGGCGGCGTCGATCCACAGGTCGTAGAGCGCGCGCACGGTCTCGATCTGGCGTCCGGGCTGCTCGCGCTCGGCGAGCTTGCGCTCGAACCTGTCGAGGGCACCGCCGGTCGCCTTCAGCATGACCTCCCGGAAGCGTGCCGAGGCGGCCTGGAACGCCAGCCAGGCCCGCGCCAGCGCCTGGCCCCGCTCGACGTGCTCGCGCTGCAGGCCGAACGCCGGCAGCGACAGCAGGCCGCCGAGATCGCCGCTGACCGCCTGCATCGGGCCGCTGGACAGGGCGCGCACCAGCTGCTCGACCTGGCCGGCGTCGACGCCACCGAACCAGGGCGGCTGGCCGAGGCCGGTCAGGGCGCCGGCGCCGAAGCGCTCGTGCACGCGGCGCAGCTCGGCGACGAAGGCCTGCGGATCGATGCCGCCGCCCGGCGCCTGCAGGGCGCCGGCGTTCATCATTCCCTGCAACAGGCCCAGGTACTGCTTGCCGTGCGCCATCATCTGCTCGAACAGGGCGTTGTGGTCGCTGCCGGCGAAGCCTCCGGGGACCCCGCCCGGAAAGGCACCGGGCAGGCCGCCGGACTGCGCGACCAGGGCGCGCCGCCAGGCCTCCAGGCCGTCCGCCCAGGGCGAGGTGGCTGCCGGCGGTCGCGCCGGTTCCATCACCTGGCCCGCCAGGCCGCGCCAGCCGTCCCAGTACTGCTGCTGCAGCTTGGCCATCTGGCCGAGCCAGTCGCCCTGATCGCTCATCGGTCGGTATCCTCGCATCTGCGGATGACGGCCATGCTAACGCGGATGGCCGATGCCAGGTCGCGCCACGGCCTTGTGGCAGGCAGCAGGCCGCTCCGGCGCCGGACCGTGACGCCGGCCGGCCGGGCGGCGCGCAGCGCGCTCAGCCGAGCCGGTCCACACCGCCCAGCCAGGGACGCAACGCCTCGGGAATGCGGATCGAACCGTCGGCCTGCTGGTGGTTCTCCATCACCGCGATCAGCGCACGGCCGACCGCCACGCCGGAACCGTTGAGGGTGTGCACCGGCTCCGGCTTGCCGGTCGCCGGGTTGCGCCAGCGCGCCTGCATCCTGCGCGCCTGGAAACCCTCGCAGTTCGAGCACGAGCTGATCTCGCGGTAGCTGTCCTGCGACGGCAGCCAGACCTCGAGGTCGTAGGTGCGCGCCGCCGAGAAACCCATGTCGCCAGTGCACAGCAGCATGCGCCGGTAGGGCAGCTCCAGCCGCTCCAGCACGGCCTCGGCACAGGCGGTCATGCGCTCGAGTTCGGCATCGCTGTCCTGCGCCGCCACCACGCTGACCAGCTCGACCTTCTCGAACTGGTGCTGGCGGATCATGCCGCGGGTGTCGCGTCCGTAGGAGCCGGCCTCGGAGCGGAAGCACAGCGAGTGCGCGGCCATCCGCAGCGGCAGCGCCCCGGCCTCCAGCAGCTCGCCGCGCACCAGGTTGGTGAGCGGCACCTCGGCGGTCGGTATCAGGTAGCGGGTCGGCTCGTCGCGGGTGGCGAACAGGTCTTCCTCGAACTTCGGCAACTGGCCGGTGCCGAACAGGCTGTCGGCGTTGACCAGCAGCGGCACGTTGCACTCCAGATAGCCGTGCTCGGTGGTGTGCAGGTCCAGCATGAACTGCGCCAGGGCCCGGTGCAGGCGGGCGAGCTGGCCGCGCAGGACGGTGAAGCGGGCGCCGGACAGGCGCGCGGCGGCGTCGCCGTCGAGCCAGCCGTCGCGGGCGCCCAGCTCGACGTGGTCGCGAACCGGGAACTCGAAGCGACGGGGCTCCCCGACGCGCCGGACCTCGACGTTGCCGGACTCGTCGCGACCGTCCGGCACGCCCGCCTGCGGCAGGTTGGGCAGGCCGGCCAGCAGGGCCGAGAGCTGGTCCTGGATGCCCGCCAGGGCGGCCTCGGCGGCCTTCTGCTGCTCGCCCAGGCCGGCGACCTCGGCCAGGATCGGCGCGGCATCCTCGCCGCGCGCCTTGGCCTGGCCGACCGCCTTCGACAGGCTGTTGCGCCGTGCCTGCAGCCCCTCGGCCTCGACCTGCAGGCGCTTGCGCTCGCTCTCCAGGCGCTCGAACTCCGCGCGGGGGAAGGCGAAGCCGCGCCGCGCCAGGGCGGCGGTGACGGCGTCGGGCTGGCCGCGCAGGAGGGCAGGATCGAGCATGTCGCTGGGGCCTTGGCGCTGGGGGATCGCGATTATCCCGGGCGCCCGGGGGGCGGCGCAAACCGCGCGCGGACGTGCGCGGCGAGCGCCCGCGTCGAGGCATCCAGGCCGTCGCCGGGTTCCCCGCCCGCCAGCACCGGCGCGAGCTTCGCGGCCAGCGACTTGCCCAGCTCCACGCCCCACTGGTCGAAGGGATTGATGCCGCAGAGCAGGGCGTAGACGAAGGTCTTGTGCTCGTACAGCGCCAGCAGCGCGCCCAGGGCCTCCGGCGTCAGGCGATCCAGCAGCAGGGTGTTGGAGGGGCGGTCGCCCGGGAAGCTGGTCTGCGCGGCGAGCAGCTCGCGGCGCGCCGGGTCGGCCTCGCCGGCCAGCAGCGCACGGGCGCTGGCCCGGTCGCGACCGGCCATCAGGGCGGCGCCCTGCGCCAGCAGGTTGGCCAGCAGCGCCTGGTGGTTGCCGTGCAGGTCGTGGTCCGGCCGCACCACGCCGATGAAGTCGACCGGCACCACGTCGGTGCCCTGGTGCAGCGCCTGGAAGTAGGCGTGCTGGGCATTGGCGCCGACGCTGCCCCAGATCACCGGTACGGTCGGCAGGGTCACCGGTTCGCCCTGCGCGGTCACCCGCTTGCCGTTGGATTCCATCTCCAGCTGCTGCAGCCAGCCCGGGAACGCCGCCAGGCGGTCGTCGTAGGGCACCACGCAATGGCTGCCGCGGCCCAGCCAGACCCGGTTCCACCAGGCCAGCAAGGCCAGCCGCACCGGCAGATTGTCGGCCAGCGGGGCGTCGCGGAAATGGCGGTCGACCTGGGCGGCACCGGCGAGCAGGCCGCGGAAGCCGTCCATGCCCAGGGCCAGCGCCACAGGCAGGCCGGCGGCCGACCACAGCGAGAAGCGGCCGCCGACGAAGTCCCACATCGGCAGCACCTGGTCCGCCGGGATGCCGAACGCCTGCGCGGCCGGCACGTTGGCGGTGACCGCGAACAGGCGCCTGCCGGCCGCTTCCCGGCCGAGGGCGGCGACCAGCCAGTCGCGCAGGACCCGGCCGTTCAGCAGGGTCTCCTGGGTGCCGAAACTCTTGGACACCAGCACCACCACCGCGGTGGCCGGATCCAGGGTCGCGCAGGCGTGCGCGAGGCGGCCACCGTCGACGTTGGCCAGGAAGTGGACCCTCGGACCACCGGCCTGCCCGGCCAGGGCCTCGCAGGCAAGCCGCGGCCCCAGTTCCGAGCCGCCGATGCCGACGCTGACCACGTCGGCGACGGCCGGAAGGCCATGGTCGCCCGGCGTCGTGCGCAGCATCGAGACCAGCGCGTCGATGCGCGCGAGCGTCGCGGCGATCGCCTCGCCCTGCGCCCGCAAGGCCGGCGGCACCTCGTCCGGTGGTGTCCGCAGCAGGGCGTGCAGTGCCGGGCGATCCTCGGTGGCGTTGACCCGGGCGCCGCCCAGCAGGGCCGCCCGGGCCGGCTCCAGGCCGAGGCGATGCACATGCCCGAGCAGGGCCTGCCAGGCGCCGGCATCGACCGGCTGCTTGGCGCAATCGACGTGCAACGGCCCGATCGTTCCGGCCAGCCAGTCGATCCGCCCGGGCTCGCGTTGGAACAGCTCGGCCAGGGGCACCCCGGCCAGGCGCGCGGCGTGGCCGGCCAGCACGTCGATGTCGTGGTCAGGGGACTGGCTCATGCCGGGCCGCGCGGGCCTCTCCGCCGGAAAGCTGGCGGCAAGGTTAGCAGGCGCCCCGCGCCGTACCGGAGGACCTCGCGCCGGGCTCAGCGCGCCGCCCCGGCGTCGCCGCCGTGCTGTCCGACCTCGATCCGCGCCAGGTGCACGCGCGGCCCGCCGTCCTCGACGCCGGTCCAGGCCAGCAGGGCGCCGCCCTCGACCGCGGCCAGGCGCGGAAAGCCCAGGGCGGATGCCAGCGGCATGTCCGCCACGTCGACCTGGGCCAGCGGGCGTCCGGCACGATCGAGCAGCTCGACCCGCAACACCGAACGGGTGCCGATGGTCAGGTAGTGGCTGAGCAGGAAACGTCCGCCCGGCAGCGCCGCCAGGTCGAGGCGGCCGATGCTGTCGCCGCGCGCGACGGTCACCGCCGCCTGCCAGTGGCGGCCGCCATCGCGACTGGTGCGGACCTGTACCCGGCCCTGCCCTTCCGCCTCGTCGTAGGCAGCCGCTGCCACGGCCTGGCCGCGGGCCGCGATCGCCGGCCCGTTCACCGGACAGCCGGCGATGCGCCAGCCGGTCGCGAACAGCGGCTCGGGCGCTTGCCACTGCCCGCCCGCCTGGCGCAGCAGCTTCACATCGCGCACCTCGTCGGCACTGCGGCCGCGGTAGACCACCAGCAGGCCATCGGTCACCGGCGCGGCATCGGTCTGGCAGCAGTCGCACACCCGGCCGTCGAGCAGGACGCTCGGCGCCGCACCTCCGGCATCGACGCCGGCGCCACGCAGGGTCATGGCGCCGCCCTCGGCGTCGACGCGACCGTGCGTCCCGGCGCCGTGGCCGGCATGCCCGCCGGCGGTGTCGCGACCGTCCAGCCAGACCGCCTGGGCGCCACCACCGGGCAGCGGGACCCAGGCCACGAACCCGTGCTCGGTGGCGCTGTCGTCGTCATGCAGGCGCCCCTGGTCATGCCAGCTTTGCCCCTGGTCGGGCGAGGCGACGAGCCTGATCTCGTAGGCGTAGCGCGCCGGTCCGTTGCGTTGCAGCCAGTACGCCAGCCAGGTGCCGTCGGCCAGCTCCAGGGCGGCCGGAAAGTCCGCGCCGTTGACGAACCAACCGCGACCGCGGGCGATCTCGCCGCGCGCCAGCGCCCGTCCTCGGTCATCCAGGCGGGCGAAGCGCAAGGCGGTGGCGCCTGCGCCCAGTCGGGCCTGCCAGGTCAGCAGGACGCCGTCGCGCAAGGCCGCCAGCGACGGCTCGCCGGCCGCGCCCTCGATGCCGATGGCGAGCGGCTGGACCCGCAGCGCCGGCGCCGCTGGACCCTGCATGGGCAACGCCAGCAGAATCGCGGCCATGGCCAGCCATCGACGCATACGCTCCCTCCGTGCCCTGTTCCTGGCGCCGGCCCTGGCGACCCCGCTGGTCGCCGGCAGCCTGCCAGGTTCCCCGGAAGAGTACCTTGCGCGCATGGACGTCGACGGCGACGGCGTGATCGGCCTGGCCGAGTACCGCGATTACCTGAGCCGGGGATTCCGGCGCATGGACCTGGACGGCAACGGCGTCCTGGAGGCCGCCGAGCTGCCGGTCCCCGGTGCCCGCGCGGTCCTCCTGCGCGACCACCTGGACGCCCTGGAGCGCAGCTTCAGGCGCATGGACCGCAACGGCGACGGCGTGCTGGACGCGAAGGAACTCGCCGCGCCGCCCTGACGCCGCCGGCCGCGCCCGCCGCCAGCGACACCCGCCGGACGGACACCCGGCAACAGGCGTTCAGGCCGCGGCGCTGAGGATGCCGGCGCGGTAGCTGGCGGCGGCCGCCTGGCCGCGCGCCGACTCCACCACCGCGAAACTGCGCTCGAGGTGGTCCATGAACTCGCGCTCCGTGCGGGAGCGCTCCAGGCGCATCGCCAGCAGGTCGGCATCCTCGCCCATCACCTGGTGCAGCAGGGCGCCCGCGCGATCCCGCAGCACCCGCCAGTCCGGACCCTCGGGCAGGCTCTCGCCCGCCGTCTCGGCGACCGCGACGACCACCGGGGCGGCGGCCGTCTCGCGCGGGGGCGTCGCAGGCGCCGGCTCGGCAGGGGCAGTGGCAACCGGCGGCGACACTGGCGGCGCGGACGGCGCGGGCTCGACCCGGGTGCGCTCGACCAGGCCCTGCTCGAGCAGGTGTTCGAGCATGGTTTCCAGTTCGGCCTCCTTGCCGGCGCCGAAGCGGGCGCGCAGGGCACCGACGCTGAGCTCGCCGTTGATCGAGATCAGCACGGCGCGCTGGCGCGGGTTGAGACCGTGGCTGCGCTTGCTGATGGCATCGCGGCCGAGGTCGGTCTTGGCAAGCACCTGGGTGGTATCGAGCATCTGGAACTCCTCCAGACTGCGTGTGTAGCCGATGCGGACCAGCGCTGGCAAGTGCGCGGCCGGTCCGGTGCACGAAGTTTGCAAATCGAGGCGCCGCCCGGACGCCATCGTGACGGAGATCACAGAGTCAGGCCGGACCTGGTCCGCAGCCGACAGGCACAAAAAAAGCCCTCGTCAATCGACGAGGGCTGGTTTTTGGGAGTGACGATGTCTGCAATGCGCCCTGCTGGCTGGAGGTCGGCGTTGCGCCTGACCTACAGTGGTTGCAAATCTACCACAGCCTGTGGCGAAAAGTCCAGCGCTGTTCGGATTTCCCGACAGGATGGCGCATCTCGTTGTTTTCATTGGCCATCCTCTTCGCCCAATGCCAGGTTGTCGATCAGCCGGGTGGCCCCCAGGCGGACCGCGGCGAACGCCCGCAGGGCGCCTGGCCGGTCCGGTGCGGGGCGTTCGAGGTCGTCCTCGCGCCGCACCTCCAGATAGTCGACCGCCAGGCCGGCCGCGGCGAGTTCCCCGACCCCCGCCGACTCCAGCGCCGGCAGCGCGGCACCGGCGCGCCAGCCCTCGCGCAGCCGCAGCAGCGCCGCCCGCAGGGCCGGCGCGCGGGCGCGGGCATCGGCGTCGAGGTAGCGGTTGCGCGAGCTCAGGGCGAGGCCGTCGGCCTCGCGCACGGTGGCGCCGCGCACCACGTCGATGCCGTAACCCAGGTCGTCGGTCAGCCGCTCCAGGATCCGCAGCTGCTGGAAGTCCTTCTCCCCGAACACCGCGAGGTCCGGCCGCACCTGGTTGTACAGGCGGGCGACCACGGTTGCCACGCCGTCGAAGTGGCCGGGGCGGTGGGCACCGCACAGCACCCCGGCCAGGGCCGGCACGACGACCCGGCAGGCCTGGTCCGGTCCGTGCGGATAGATCGCCGGCACCGCGGGCGCGTAGAGCAGGTCGCAGCCCTGCCGCGCCAGCGCCGTGGCGTCCTCCTCGAGGGTGCGCGGATAGCGGTCGAAATCCTCGCCCGGCCCGAACTGCGTCGGGTTGACGAACACCGTCGCCACCACGCGCTGGCAGTGCGCCTGCGCCTTCGCGACCAGCGCCAGGTGCCCGGCGTGCAGGTTGCCCATGGTCGGCACCAGGCCGATGCGCAGGCCCTGGCGGCGCCATTCGTCGACGCGCGCGCGCAACGGCGCGGGCAGGTCCAGGCGTTCCATCAGGCCGGGTCGCGGGCGGGCGGGAAGCTGCCGGCGCGCACGGCGTCGGCATACGCCTTGATCGCGGCCGCGATCGACCCGCCATCGGCGAGAAAGTCGTGCGAGAAGGACGGCCGCGGCCCCGGGGTGATGCCCAGCATGTCGTAGCTGACCAGCACCTGGCCGTCGCAACCCGGGCCGGAGCCGATGCCGATGGTCGGGATCGCCAGCTCGGCGCTGATCGTCGCCGCCAGCGCATCGGGCACGCACTCCAGCACCAGGGCGCTGGCACCGGCGCGCTCGACGGCATGCGCCTGCTCGAGGATGGCGCGCGCGGCCGCCTCGTCCCGGCCCTGGGTCCGGTAGCCGCCCAGCGCATGGACCGACTGCGGCGTCAGGCCCAGGTGCGCGCAGACCGGGATGCCGTGTCCGACCATCGCCTCGATCGCCGCCAGGCGGTGACCGGCACCCTCGATCTTGACCATCCGGGCGCCACCCTCGGCCAGCAGGCGACCGCCGTTGCGCACCGCGGTGGCGGCGTCGACGTCGCTCAGGAACGGCAGGTCGGCGACCAGCAGCGCGCGCTGCAGGCCGCGCGCCACCGCCGCGCAGTGGTAGACCATGTCGTCGACCGTGACCGGCAGGGTGGTCGGGCGGCCCTGCACGACCATGCCCAGGGAGTCGCCGACCAGCACGAAGTCGACGCCGGCGGCCTCGACCAGGCAGGCGAAGCTGTAGTCGTAGGCGGTCAGGGCGACGATGCGCTCGCCGCGGGCCTTCATCGCCCGCAGTCCCGGGGCGGTCACCTGGGCCCGCACACGGGCTGGCTTGTCCACGTACATCGGGGCTCCAGGGGTGCTCAGGCGCGGGCCGGCCAATCTATCGCAGCGGTGCCGGCGGCGTCGACTTCGGCCGCGCGCGCCGCCACGGTGCCGTGGCCCGGCAAGGCCAGGTCCGGCACCAGTTCGGCCATCGGCAACAGCACGAACGGGCGTTCGGCCAGGCGCGGGTGCGGCACCTGCAGGCCCGGCCGGTCGATGCGCAGGTCGCCATAGACCAGCAGGTCGAGATCGAGGCTGCGGGGTCCCCAGCGGTCGTCTCCGCGACGGCGACCGGCTTCGCGCTCGATCGCCAGCAGGCCTTGCAGCAGGGCGTCGGCGCCGCCTTCGTGGTCGAGGCAGGCCACGGCGTTGACGTAGTCGGGCTGGTCGGCGGTGCCCCAGGGCGGACTGCGGTACAGGCGCGAGCACCGCAGGCCGGTCACGCCCGGCCAGTGCGCCAGCCGGTGCAGGGCGGCGGCGATCTGCCGGGCCGGCACGGAAAGGTTGCCGCCGAAGCCCACCAGGGCCCGCGCCGCCGCCATTCAGTCGCCGCCGCCGGCGCCGCCCTGGCCGCCACCGCGGCGACGGCCGCCGCGCCGCCGCCGCCGCTTGCCCTGGCCGTCGCCCGCGGGCCCATCGCCGGGCACCTGACCGAGGTGGCCTTCGAGCGAGGCCTCGTCCAGCGACTGCGTCTGGCGCCACCAGTCGACCAGCTCGGACAGCGCCGGCTCGACCGATGCGCGCAGGACCAGGAAATCCCAGGCGGCCCGGAAGCGCGGATGCGCCAGCAGCCGGACCACGCGCCGGCGCGTGCGCTGCGTCAGCCAGCCCTGCAGGGTCCAGATCTCCTGGCTGACCAGCGAGATCCGCCGCGGCACGGCGACCCGCTGGCAGAACGGCATCACCACGGCATCGGCGGCATGCTGCCAGGCCAGGTTGGCCTCGGTGCCCTTCGCCACCATCGCGGCATGGGTGCGCTGCGCGAAGGGCCACAGCAGCACCGCGAGCATGAACCCCGAGGTCAGCGGCCTGCCTTCGGCGACCCGCTGGTCGGAGCCCCGCAGCGCCTCGCGCACGAACGACAGGTAGCGGCCGTCGGCATCGGCGGCGAGCTCGTCGGCCACCTGCGGCATCAGCGCCGGCAGCAGGCCGTGCTCGCGCAGCAGGTCGAAGCTGCGCTCGGCGTGGCCCATGAGGAACAGCTTGGTGGTCTCGTCGAACAGGCGGGGCGGCGGCACCTCGGCGAGCAGGTAGGCCAGCATCGGCAGCGCGCGCGCCATCGCCGGCTCCAGCTCGAAGCCGAGCTTGGCGGCGAAACGCACCGCGCGCAGCATGCGCACCGGATCCTCGCGGAAGCGGGCCTCCGGCTCGCCGATCAGACGCAACCGGCGCGCGCCGATGTCGGCGACGCCGCCGGCGTCGTCGCGCAGGCTGAAGTCGGCGATGTTGTAGTACAGGGCGTTGATCGTGAAGTCGCGCCGGAAGATGTCCTCCTCCAGCGACCCGTAGATGTTGTCGCGCAGCAGGCGACCGTTGTCGAGCTTGCGGTCGCCGTCGTCGCCGGTGCCGCGGAAGGTCGCGACCTCGATGATCTCCTGGCCGAAGTGGATGTGCGCGAGCCGGAACCGGCGGCCGATCAGCCGGCAGTTCCGGAACAGCTGCCGGACCTGGTCGGGACTGGCATCGGTGGCGACGTCGAAATCCTTGGGCCGGCCGCCGAGCAGGAGGTCGCGCACGGCGCCGCCGACCAGGTAGGCCTGGAAGCCGGCCTCGTCGAGCCGGTACAGGACCCGCAGCGCGTTGTTGCTGATGTCCTTGCGCGAGATGCCGTGCTGGTCGCGCGGGATCACCACGGCCCCGGGCGCCAGCGCCGGAGGTTGCCGGCGCGGACGCGGGGCGGCCGGTCGTTCGCGCTCGTCGCGGCCGCGCATCGGACGGCCGTCGCGGCCCTCGGCCCTGCCCTCGGCGCGCGGGCCGCGGCCGCGACCGCCGCCGCGGCCTTCGCGGGCGGGCGGGCGTTCGCGATGGCGGGGCGATGGCGGCGTCGCCTGCGCCTGCGGCGCGACCTGGGCGGTGGCGGCGCTGCCCACACCGGACACGGCGCGGAACGGAGCGGCCACCAGGCGGGCGGCGCGGCGCAGCAGATCGCTCAAGGCCAAGTGACGTGCTCCGTGCAGTCGTTGCGGTCGGTCCATGCCGGCAGCCGCTCGGCAGGCGACGGGCGCCGCGGCGGCGGAAGGTCCGCGAGGGCTTGTCCGTCGCGGAGGATCGACTATACTAGCGCCCGGCCGAGCGCCGCCTCAAGCACGCTCCCTTCGTCTAGCGGTCCAGGACACCGCCCTCTCAAGGCGGGAACAGGGGTTCGAGTCCCCTAGGGAGCGCCACTCCGGCGTCGCGGCACGGCCCACCCGCGCAGTTGCTTTCCGCTCGGTCCGGCGCGCCGGCCGCGCGCCCGCGCCGGCGGACCACGCCCCAGCCGGATGCCAGGACATGCCCTTCGTCGTCACCGAGAACTGCATCAAGTGCAAGCACACCGACTGCGTCGAGGTGTGCCCGGTCGACTGCTTCCACGAGGGCCCGAACTTCCTGGTGATCGATCCGGACGAGTGCATCGACTGCACGCTGTGCGAACCCGAGTGCCCGGTCAACGCGATCTACCCCGAGGATTCGGTACCGGCCGGCCAGGAGGCCTTCATCGCCCTCAACGCCGAGCTGGCGCGGGACTGGCCGGTGCTCACCCAGCGCAAGGATCCGCCGGCCGACGCCAAGGAGTGGGACGGCAAGCCGGGCAAGCTGGCCCTGCTGGAACGCTGATCCGCGCGCCCGGCCCGGGCGACCCGGAACCGCGCCCGCACGCCCCTCCGCTCAGCCCAGGCGGCGGCGCAGTTCGTTGAGCACGGCCCGCACCGCGCCGGCATCGCCGGCGCCGCGCACGCGCGTGCCCTCGGCGCCGGCCTCCAGGGACAGCACGACGTCATGGCTGACGCGCTCCTCCCGACGCAGCAGCCGCGAGATGCCGGTGGCGCGCCGGCTGGTCTCGACCTGCAGGCGGAAGGTGCCCTGGCCGGCATCGCGCTCGACCACCACCACCTCCCCCGCCATCCGCTCCAGCGCCACGCCGACCCGTCGGAACACGCTGTCGGGGTGATCGGCGATCACCAGGGTGCCGTCGGAGACCGCCGAGCGGCCAGGCGCGAGCCGGCGCGCCGGCCGTTCGGGAATGCGCATGGCCTGGTCGACCAGCGGACGGTCCAGTCCCTCGGGCACCACCAGGGGCGGGTGGTTGCGCGCCTCCAGGTGGGGCGATTCCCGCTTGGCCGAAGTGCCGCAGGCGGCCATCGCGAGGGTGCACAGCAGGAGCAGGGCGGTACGCAGCATCATCGGGTCATCCTTGGTCGGCCGCGCCGGCAGCCATCGCCCCGAGCCCCTCGAGCACGGCGCGGGCGGCGGCCTGCAGCGCCGGCGACAGCGGTGTCAGGGGCAGGCGCGGATCGGGGCCGCACAGGCCCAGGTGGTGCAGCATCCACTTGGCCGGAATCGGGTTCGGTTCGCGCCCGAGCATGTCGTACAGCGACTGCAGGCGATCGTCGATGGCCAGCGCCTGGGGGCGCCGGCCGGCCGCGGCATGATCGCACATCTGCGCGAACGGGCCGGGAACGATGTTGGCGGCGACCGAGACCACCCCCCGGGCACCGGCCAGCAGCGCGGCGCAGGCGGTGCCGTCGTCGCCGCTGAGCACGTCGAAACCCGGGCCCTGCAGCGCCAGCAGCGCACGCAGGCGCGCCGGTTCGGCGACGGCCTCCTTGATGCCGTGGATCGCCGGGTGGCCGCACAGGCGCGCCACCGTCTCCGGCAGCAGGTCGCAACCGGTCCGCGAGGGCACGTTGTAGAGGACCACCGGCAGCAGGCCGCTGTCGGCGACCGCGTGGTAATGCCGGTACAGGCCTTCCTGGGTCGGGCGGACGTAGGCGGGGGTCACCACCAGGGCGGCGTCGACGCCGGCGTCGCGGGCGATCCGGCACAGCGCCAGGGTGCGCGCGGTGGCCGGCGCGCCGCAGCCGGCCAGCACCGGCAACCGGCCGGCGCAGCGCTGCACCGCCAGCGCCAGCACCCGCGCGTACTCGGCGTCGTCGAGCAGGTTGGCCTCGCCGGTCGAACCGGCCACCACCAGGCCGTGGCTGCCGGCGGCAAGATGCAGGTCGAGCAGGCGCAGCAGGGCCGGCTCGTCGATCGAGCCGTCCGCCGCAAACGGGGTGATCAGGGCGCAGATGCTGCCGCGGAGCGTCAAGTCGGAAATCCTGCCGGAGCGCCGGCATGTTACTTGCGGCCCGGAAGGGGTGACAAGTATGCTCGCTGCCGGGAGTTTTGCGGCGCAATAACGCGCCGCCACGGCAGGAAACCGGCCTTGAAAGAGCAGCCCAAGCGCAGCCGACCGAACGAGAACTACCTGCTGATCAACGCCTTTGCCCCGCGCGAGGACTCGCCGCTGGTGCAGCTGGCCCGCCGGATCGCCGAGTCCGGCTGCAACCTGGTCGAGTCGCGCCTGGCCACCCTGGGCCAGGAGGTCAGCATCCAGGCCCTGTGCCAGGGCGCCTGGGACGCCGTCGCCAAGCTGGAATCGGCGATGGCGCGCATGGAGCGCGACGGCGGCGTCCGCCTGGTCTATTTCCGGACCTCGATGCGCGAGGCCCAGGGCAACGCCCTGCCCTACGTCGTCGAGGTCACCGCCGCCGACAAGCCCGGCGTGCTCTACCAGCTCGCCGAGTTCTTCGAGCACCACGGCATCAGCATCGAGGCGATGACCTGCAGCCGCTACAAGGCGGTGCAGACCGGCGCCGAGGTGTTCTCCGCGCAGTTCACCGTCGGCATCCCGGTCGACACCCACATCGCCGCCCTCCGCGACGACTTCCTGGAGTTCTGCGACGGCCTGAACCTGGATGCCATCCTCGATCCCATGAAGTTCTGACCATGCAGCCCGGCGACGCCCTGCCCGACCTCCGCCTCGCGACCACGGCCGACCCGGCCCTGCACCTGCCGTCGCTGGCCGGCAACCTGGCGGTGGTCTACTTCTATCCCAAGGACGCCACGCCGGGCTGCACCACGGAAGCGCGCGATTTCGCCGCCCTGCACCCGGAATTCGCCGCGCTCGGCGCGCGGGTGATCGGCGTCTCGCGCGACAGCCTGGCCAGCCATGCGCGCTTCCGGGAGCGCCAGCAACTGCCCTTCGAGCTGGCCAGCGACACCGACGAGGCGGCCTGCCGGGCGTTCGACGTGATCCACGAGAAGACCCTGTACGGCCGCACCTCGCTGGGCGTGGTGCGCAGCACCTTCCTGTTCGGCCGCGACGGCCGCCTGCTCCGCGCCTGGCGCGGCGTCCGGGTGGCCGGGCACGCGCAGGCCGTGCTCGACGCCTGCCGGGAGGCGGCTTGAGCCCGGCGCGCGGTCGCCGAACTCCACCGCGCCGGCACAGTTGCCGCCGGTTGCCGGCCTCTCCCCCGCCGCATCGGAACCCACCCACGCCATGACCGCGAGCAAGCGCACCTACGTGCTGGACACCAACGTCCTGATGCACGACCCGACCTCGCTGTTCCGGTTCGAGGAACACGACGTCCTGCTGCCGATGATCGTCCTGGAGGAGCTCGACGCCGCCAAGAAGGGCGTCTCCGAGGTCGCCCGCAACGTCCGCCAGGTCAGCCGGTTCCTCAACGAGCTGATCCAGGCCCATGGCGCCGGCGCGCTGCACGAGGGCCTGCCCCTGCTGCGTCCCCAGGACCTGCGCCTGGACGTCGGCGGCCAGCATGGCCGCCTGTACTTCCAGACCGCGCCGGGCAACGGCAACGGCCCGAAGGGCGGCGCCGACAACCAGATCATCGCCGCCGTGCTGGCGCTGCGCGAGCGGGCGCCCGACCAGCCGGTGGTGCTGGTGTCCAAGGACATCAACCTGCGCATCAAGGCGAGCATCTACGGCATCGCCGCCGAGGACTACGAGAACGACCGCGCGCTCGACGACTTCAACCTGCTGTTCACCGGCATGGTGCGCCTGGGCGAGGATTTCTGGGACCGCCACCCGGAGCTGCGCTCCTGGACCGAACGCGGCCGCACCTACTACGAGATCGAGCTCGCCGCCGACGAGGACTGGCAGCCCCAGCAGTTCCTGCACTTCGAGGGCGAGGACGAGGTCGAGCTGCGCCTGCTCGACCGCCAGGGAAACCGCGCCCTGCTGCAGATCCTCGACGACTTCCGGCAGGGCAACCACGCGGTGTGGGGGATCAGCGCGCGCAACCGCGAGCAGAACTTCGCGCTCAACGCCCTGATGGACCCGGACGTCGACTTCGTGACCCTGCTGGGCACCGCCGGCACCGGCAAGACCCTGCTGGCGCTGGCCGCCGGCCTGGCGCAGACCATGGACCAGCAGCGCTTCCGCGAGATCATCATGACCCGCGCGACGGTCAGCGTCGGCGAGGACATCGGCTTCCTGCCCGGCACCGAGGAGGAGAAGATGACGCCCTGGATGGGCGCGCTCACCGACAACCTCGAGGTGCTCACCAATCCGCAGGAGGGCGGCTCCTGGGCGCGCCAGGCGACCAACGACCTGCTCGCCTCGCGGATCAAGATCCGCTCGATGAACTTCATGCGCGGGCGCACCTTCCTGAACCGCTACGTGATCATCGACGAGGCCCAGAACCTGTCGCCCAAGCAGATGAAGACCCTGCTGACCCGCGCCGGGCCGGGCACCAAGATGGTCTGCCTGGGCAACGTCGAGCAGATCGACACGCCTTACCTGACCGAGACCACCTCGGGCCTGACCTACGCGGTCGACCGCTTCAAGTCCTGGGCGCACAGCGCCCATGTCACCCTGCGTCGCGGCGAGCGTTCGCGGCTGGCGGACTTCGCGTCCGAGGCGCTGTAGGGACGCCCGGCGGCCGGGCGGGCACGGCGGAGCGCGCCCGTCCGTTGCGTGCACCGCCAAGGGTTTGTGGCAGGGAAGCACCGGGATACCGTTCCGTCGTGTCCGGAACGGTGCGCCGGTCACCGGGCCGGCCTGATCCCCCGGACCACGAGGAACACGGCCAGGCCCAGCGGCCCGCTCGGGGCGGCACGCAGCGTCCAGCCCAGCCGATCCGGCACGGTGGGTTACCTGCTGCCCTCATGCAGGGCCGGCGACAGCCAGACGCCCACGATCAGGACGAGTCCGGGAGGCGAGCCCCTCCGATCTTCTCCCGTCAGGGCGGTACGCGCGCGTGGCGCACCCGGAACCGGAGCGACAATTGCACGTGCAGCGAATACCTGCGCTCTGGAAGGCACCCCCCGCCGGAGCAGGTCCGTCCCTTGCGCCCCCCGGGTCTCCGGACTGTCAAGGACACGGTCCGGGCCGTGGTCACAAGGCCTGCTGACCTTCGCCCCGCCGGCCGAGGGCCTTTCCTGCAACGCGGGACGGGACCGGTGGGAGAGGGACGGCGCTGCGCGTCGACCGGGGCTGTCCATGCCGGCCTCCGCGCTGCAGGGACACCGGCAGCCCGGACGCAGCACGGCCGCCCTGCGGCGGCCGTGGATCGGGAACGCGGTCCGGCGCGAGGCCGGGATCAGAACTGCGCGGTGAACAGCAGTTCGGCCTCGATCTGGCGGGAATCGCGGTAGGGCCGCTGGAACGGATCGACCAGGCCCAGGAAGGCGGCGGTCGGCGCGTAGCTGGCATTGAAGCCGAGGTGGAAGCCGTCCGCCAGGCGGCGCAGGTAGCCGATGCCGTACTGGTGCGGGCTGCCGCCTTCGTCGAGCGCGCGGCGCAGCGCCGGCGCCGTCGGTTCCGGCTGCTGGCTGGTCGAGTAGCGCAGGGTGAAGCTGTCCTGCGCGGTCGGCAGCCAGCGCCACTCCGCGCTGTACACGGTCAGGTCGCGCCAGCGGAAGTCGGGGCTCGTCCCGTCGCCCAGCAGGGCCAGGAAACGGTTCGGCAGGGCCGGGCTCAGGAACGGGCGGACCCCGGAATACTGGATCTGGTCGATGCCCAGCGCGAACGCCGTGGTCGATCCCAGCTGCCAGCTCAGGCGCGTGCCGATCTCGGCCGGGATGTCGAAGCGACCGGGCTCGGCATAGACGCCGCGGTAGCTGTTGAAGGCATCCATGTCGATGCGCGAGCGGTAGCTGATCGCGTAGCCGAGGCGCTCGCCGAGGTCGCCGCTCAGGCCCAGGCGTACGCCCTGGCCGAACGCCGATTCCGGCCGCCCGCCCAGGGGATCGACCAGGCCAGGGCCGGACTGGGCGCCGAACGCACCCATGTCCCAAGACGCGAAACGCTGGTAGGCGAACACCGCGCCGACCTCGACCTGGCCCAGGCGGGTCTGCGCCATCACCCCGGGGCTGACCACGTCCTGGCGCAGTGCGCCCGGCGCGCTGTCGGCCAGCCGCAGCGGCGCGAAGCCGCCACCGTTGCGGCCGGTCTCGCGCAGGGCACCGCTGCTGCGCTCCAGGCTCAGGCCCAGGCGACCGCCCGGCAGGCGGCTGCTGGCGATGCGTCCGAAGGCGACGCTGGCGAGATCCGGGGCGGCCGCCTGCGGACGGTCGGCCCAGTCGAAGTCGGGTACGATGCGCGCGTGCGCGTACTCGCGCCACGCCTGGAGAACCTGCTCACCGGCCAGCGCCTGGGCCATTGCGGACGACAGCGTGCCTTCGGCCGCCACCGGGGCGACCAGGCAGAGAGAGCAAGGGAGCGCGAGCGCAAGCCCGACGACTCCCTTGAAACGCGTTGCTGTTTTTACCGACATACCCCTGGGAATGTCCGCAAGCCGTGTGGTGTGGAGCAGCACTGTGGTGTACGGGCCACAGCATGGCGAGAACGCAACACCCTGTCAAGCCGGCGGTCCGGTCGGACAGCCCGCGGGAAACCAAGCCGATGTTGCATGAAAACAACAGGCCGGCCCGGCCGGCGTCACCGGTCGTGCTGACCATCGCCGGCTCGGACAGCGGCGGCGGCGCCGGCATCCAGGCCGACCTGAAGGCGTTCATGGCCCTGGGCTGCCACGGACTGAGCGCGATCGCCGCCCTGACCGCCCAGAACACCCGGGGCGTGACCGCCGTGCACCACCCGCCCCTGCCGTTCCTGGCCGCCCAGCTCGAGGCGGTGTTCGACGACTTCCAGATCGCCGCCGTGAAGATCGGCATGCTGGGCACCGCCCCGGTGGTCGAACTGGTCGCCCGGGTGCTGGCCGAGCGCGGCGCCGGCAACATCGTGCTGGACCCGGTCCTGGTGGCCTCCTCCGGCGCCCGCCTGAGCGACGACGAGGCCCTGGTGGCGCTGCGCGAGCGCCTGCTGCCGATGGCCGACGTGCTGACCCCCAACCTGCCCGAGGCGCAGGCCCTGCTCGGCACCGCCATCGATACCGAGGCCGACGCCGACGCGGCCGCGCAGGCGCTGGCCGGCCTGGTCCGCGGCGGCGTCCTGCTCAAGGGCGGCCACGGCCACGGCGCGGCGCTGGTCGACCGCTACCTGGAACGCGGCCGGCCGATGCATACCTGGCGGCATGCGCGCCTTCCGCTGGAAGGCCATGGCACCGGCTGCACCCTGGCCGCCGCCGTCGCGGCGCGGCTTGCCCAGGGCGATGCGCCCGGGCAGGCGGTCGACAACGCCATCGCCTTCCTGCAGCGCGCGCTGGGCGCCGCCTACCGGCCCGGCCGCGGCCCGGTGCATGTGCTCGACCCGATGGCGGCGGCGCTCGCCGCGCCGGCGGCGGTTCCGCCGGCCGGACTCGATCCGTCCTGAGCAGGGGGCGACCCCGCCGGCAGCTGCGTCCGACGCCTTTCGGCAGGCAAACGCAGGCAGGCCGGGATCAGATCGCCAGGGAACGGCCGATCGCGGCCTCGGCAACCCGCACCGGCACCGCCTCGGCGACCAGGCGGCCGACCGTGGCGAGATCGTCGATCAGCAGGCGGTCGTACTCCAGGAAGCTGATGCCGGCGTCGCGCACGGCGTCCAGGACCGCACGCGCGGCCGGGCCGGCGGTGGCCGGCTCGCCGGCCAGGTCCTCGGCCAGCGTCGCCAGCTCCTGCCCGAAGGCCTGCGCGGCGGTGCCGGCCAGCGCCTGCGGGCGGTCGATCTTCGCGGCCAGGCGCTCGGGGTCGGCGGCCAGCCGGGCGGCCGCGGCCAGCATCCGCTGGCGCAGTTCCAGGGCCTGGCTGGCGGTGAGCAGCTCGATCGCCAGCACCTGCTCGACGTCGCGCAGCATGGCCAGCAGGTCGAGCGCGTCGGTGGCGCCCATCGACACGTGGTCCTCGGCGTTGGCGCTGGTCGGCACCGAATAGACCGCGGCCGGGTGCGCGCGCGTGGCCAGGGCGTTGACCAGGGCGGCGGCGGTGTACTGCACGATCATCAGGCCGGAATCGGTGCCTTCCGGATTGGCGATCAGGAACGGCGGCAGGCCGTCGCTGGTCGCCGGGTCGGTGAGCTTGGCGATGCGCCGCTCGGCGATCGAGGCCAGCACCGGCAGCGCGGCCTTGAGCTGGGCAAGGGCCAGCGCCAGCGGCATGCCGTGGAAGTTGCCGGCCGACACCACGCTGCCGTCCTCGGGGAACACCAGGGGATTGTCGGTGACCGCGTTCAGCTCGATCTCGAACACGCCGGCGGCATGGCGGGCGGCGTCGCGCACGGCGCCGTGCACCTGCGGCACGCAGCGCAGCGAATAGCTGTCCTGCGGCTGCGCCTTCTTGCCGCCGCGGAACGGCGGGTTGCGCTCGAAGAAGGCCTCGCGGCCGGCCCGCTCGGGCAGCGGCACCCAGCGCCAGCGCAGGTCGAAGTTCTCCGCCGAGGCGGCGCCGTCCGGCCAGCTCTCCGGCGTCCACGGATGGAAGCGCGGCGGCCGGTGGTAGGGCTGGTCGACCAGGCCGCTGCCGGCCAGCAGGGCGCGCAGGTTGGCGGCGGTGGCGACCTGGCCGGGGTGCGGTCGCGCCGCGTGCACGCGCGGGTCCAGCGCCGCGCTGCGCCCGCAGAAGGCTTCCAGGGTCAGCGCCGCGGTGACGTCGGCGGTGCGCAGCAGGCGCTCGACGTCGGCCAGCGCCAGCACGCCGATCGCCAGCATCAGGGTGGTGCCGTTGTTGAGCGCCAGGCCCTCCTTGAAGGACAGCACCAGCGGCGCCAGGCCGATCGCCGCCAGCGCCTCGGCGGCCGGCATGCGCTCGCCGCGCAGGGTCGCCTCGCCGCGGCCGAGCAGCATCAGCGCCTGGTGCGAGAGCGGCGCCAGATCGCCGCTGGCGCCCACCGAGCCCTGCGCCGGGATCACCGGCAGCAGGTCGGCGTTGAGGCAGGCGACCAGGTGCTCGAGGGTCGCCTCGCGCACCCCGGAGTGGCCCTGCAGCAGGGTGTTGATGCGGATCGCCATCATCGCCCGCACCACGTCCGCGGGCAGCGGCGCGCCGACGCACACGGCATGGCTCTCGATCAGCTTGCGCTGCAGCTCGGCGACCAGCGACTCGTCCTCGAGCGCCCCGGACAGCGCCGCCGGCCGCTGCCGGCGCTGGCTGAGCAGGCGCTCGGCGTTGCTGCCGAAACCGGTGGTGACGCCGTACAGCGGCTCGCCCTCGGCCAGTTTGGCGGCCAGGAAGGCCGCGGCCGCCCGGACCCGCGCCAGCGCCGCCGACGCCAGCGCCACCGGCGCGCCGTGCCGGGCGACGTCCAGCACCTGGGCGCGGCTCAGCCCACGGCCGTCGAGCAGGACCGTGGCCATCAGCCGGCGTCCCCGCCGGCCGGCGGCATCACCCGGGCCTGGGCGATCTCGACCTCCAGGGCGCGCGCCAGCTCGGCCGGCGCCACCTCGAACTGGCTCTGCCGCGCCAGGTCCTTGACCGCCACCACGCCGCGCGCCAGTTCGTCCGGCCCGGGGATGGCCACGAACCGGATGCCGGCGCGGTCGGCGTACTTGAGCTGGTTCTTCAGCTTGCCCGGCTCGAGCTGGGCCTCGACGTTGATGCCTGCCTCGCGCAGGGCCGTGGCCAGGCGCAGCGCCTCGGGCAGTTGCGCCTCGTCGAGCAGGGCGATCAGCACCTGCACGGTCGACTCGCTGTCGCGGAACAGGCCGAGCTCGCGCAGCTGCCAGAACAGGCGGGTGGCGCCGATCGACAGGCCGACGCCGGGCAGGCGCGACTTCGTGTAGTGCGAGGCCAGGTCCTCGTAGCGGCCGCCCGAACAGACGCTGCCGATCTCCGGGTGGTCGGTGAGCACGGTCTCGTAGACGGTGCCGGTGTAGTAGTCCAGGCCGCGGGCGATCGCGAAGTTCAGGCGCACGTGGCTGTCCGGCACCCCGAAGTCGGCCAGCCGCGCCAGCACCTCGCGCAGCTCGGCGACGCCCTGCTGCAGCAGCGGGTGGTCGTGCGCCGCGGCGAGGCCGTCGAGCAGCTCGCCGGCATGGCCGTAGGATTCCGAGCGCGAGCCGACGAAGGCCAGCAGGCGATCGACGGTCGGCGCGTCCACGCCGAACTGCCCGGCCAGGGTCTCGCGCAGCCAGTCGGCGCCGCGCTTGTCCAGCTTGTCGACCTCGCGCAGCACCAGCTTCTGGCGCTCGCCGTCCTCGATGCCCAGCGCCGCCAGGAAGCCGCGCAGCAGCTTGCGGTTGTTGATCTCGATCCGGAACCCGGCGAAGCCCAGGCCGGTGAACAGGTGGTGGATCACCGCCGGCAGCTCGGCGTCGTAGCGCACCGGCAGCGCGTCCTTGCCGACGATGTCGATGTCGCACTGGTAGAACTCGCGGAAGCGGCCGCGCTGGGCCCGCTCGCCGCGGTAGACGCGCTGGATCTGGTAGCGCCGGAACGGGAAGGCGAGCTGGTGCTCGTACTGGGCGACGTAGCGCGCCAGCGGCACGGTCAGGTCGAAGCGCAGCGCCAGTTCCGGCGCGCGCCCGGCTTCGCGGTCGCCGGTCGACTGCGCGAAGTACACCTGGCGCTCGGTCTCGCCGCCCTCCTTGGTCAGCAGCACCTCGGCGAGCTCCATCACCGGCGTCTCCACCGGCAGGAAGCCAAACCGCTCGTAGGTGGCGCGGATGGTGTCGAGCAGGCGCTGGAAGGCGATCTGCTCGCGCGGCAGCAATTCGAGCGCGCCCGGCAGGGTGCGCGGCTGGACCAGGCTCATGGGGGACCTTTCGAGGGACCGCGCAAGGGTAGCAAATCCGGCGCCGCCGCCCGGCCCCGCCGGACCGGCCCCGGCCACCCCCCGTTGCGCGCCGCGGGCGGGGCGACTAGACTGCGCGGCTCGCACCGTCGGGGTGTAGCTCAGCCTGGTAGAGCGCTACGTTCGGGACGTAGAAGTCGCAGGTTCAAATCCTGTCTCCCCGACCAAGATCTGCGCAGCGCCGGCCCCCAGGGCCGGCGTTGTCGTTTCTGGCCTGGACCGCACCGGATGACCCTGCCCGAGCTTCCCCTGCCGAAGGCCGGCCAGCGCGTCGCCCGCGTCGGCCCCCTGCCCGGCGCCGGACTGGCGCTGGCACTGGCCGGCACCGCCCGCGCCAGCGCCGCGCCGGTGCTGGCGATCACCGCCGACACCGCCGCCGCCGCGGCGCTCGAGGCCGACCTGGCGGCGCTGGCGCCCGACCTGCCGGTGGCGCACCTGCCGGACTGGGAGATCCTGCCCTACGACCAGTTCTCGCCGCACCCGGACATCGTCTCGCAACGCATCGCCGCGCTGAACGCGCTGCCGGCGATGCGCCGCGGCGTGCTGGTGCTGCCGGTGGCCACCCTGCTGCAGCGGCTGCCGCCGCGCAGCTACATCCAGGGCCGCACGCTCCAGGTCAGGGTCGGCGACCGTCTCGACCTGGCCGCCGAGCAGCAGCGGCTCGCCAACGCCGGTTACCGGCACGTGCCGCAGGTCGCCGAGCCGGGCGAGTTCGCGGTGCGCGGCGCCCTGCTCGACATCTTCGCGATGGGCCAGCCCGAGCCGGTGCGCATCGAGCTGTTCGACGACGCGGTCGACTCGATCCGCGGCTTCGATCCGGAAAGCCAGCGCTCGACCGGCAGGATCTCCGCCATCGACCTGCTGCCCGGCCGCGAGTACCCGCTCGACGAGGCCGGCCGGCGCTTCTTCCGGGACGCCTTCCTGGACCGCTTCCCGGACGCCGACCCGCGTCGCGTCGACCTGCTGGTCGACCTGCGCGAGGGCCTGGTGCCGGCCGGCCTGGAGTCCTGGCTGCCGCTGTTCTTCGCGGCCACCGAGCACCTGTTCGACTACCTGGCCGGCGATGCCCTGGTGGTGCTCTGCGGCGAGGTCATGGCCGCCGCCGCGCGCACCCTGCGCCAGGCCGGCCACCGCCACGAGAACCGCGCCCACGACGCGACCCGGCCGATCCTGCGCCCGGACGAGCTGTTCCTGGACGAGGAGACCCTGCGCCGGCTGCTCAACGCCCACCCGCGCATCGAGGTCGGCGCCCCCGACGCGCCGCCGCCGGCCGCCGTCGCGCCGCCGCCGCCCGCGCCGGCCGCCGTGCGCGGCGAGGCGCCGGCCGCGACCCTGGCGGCCTGGCTGCGCGCCCTGCCCGGCCGCATCGTGCTGGCGGTCGACTCGCCCGGCCGCAAGGAGGCGATGCTCGGCCAGTTGCGCGAGCACGGCCTGGAGCCGCTGCAGGCGGCCGGCTGGGACGCGGCGCTGGCGGCGCCGGCCGATGCCGCCGTGCTGGCCGTGCTGCCGCTGTCGGGCGGCTTCGCCCTGCCCGCTGCCGGCACCGTGGTGCTCAGCGACGCCGAGCTGTCCGGCGGCCAGGCGCGCGCCGCGCAGCGCCGCCGCGGCGCCGCCGCGCGCGATCCGGAAACCATCCTGCGCGACCTCACCGACCTCGCCCTCGGCGCGCCGGTGGTCCACGAGGACCACGGCGTCGGCCGCTACCAGGGCCTGGTCAAGCTCGACGCCGGCGGCCTGGCCAACGAATACCTGGCCATCGAGTACGCCGGCGGCGACAAGCTGTACGTGCCGGTCGCCGCCCTGCACCTGGTCAGCCGCTACACCGGCGGCAGCGCCGACAGCGCGCCCCTGCACACCCTGGGCAGCGAGCAGTGGGCGAAGGCCAGGCGCAAGGCCGCCGAGAAGATCCGCGACGTCGCCGCCGAGCTGCTGGAGATCCAGGCGCGCCGCCAGGCGCGGCCCGGCCAGGCGATCGCACTGGACCGCGACCTCTACGCGCAGTTCGCCGCCGGCTTCCCGTTCGAGCCGACGCCCGACCAGCAGGTCGCCATCGACGCGGTGCTCGCCGACCTCGGCCGCGACGTGCCGATGGACCGCGTGGTCTGCGGCGACGTCGGCTTCGGCAAGACCGAAGTCGCCCTGCGCGCCGCCTTCGCCGCCGCCATCGGCGGCCGCCAGGTCGCCCTGCTGGTGCCGACCACGCTGCTGGCCGAGCAGCACTTCCGCAACTTCCAGGACCGCTTCGCCGACTGGCCGCTGCGCATCGAGCTGCTGTCGCGCTTCCGCAGCGCCAGGGAGATCGCCGCCGCCCTGAAGTCGCTGGCCGAAGGACGCACCGACATCGTCATCGGCACCCACCGCCTGCTCTCGCCGGACGTGAAGTTCGAGCGCCTGGGCCTGGTGATCGTCGACGAGGAACAGCGTTTCGGCGTGCGCCAGAAGGAGAAGCTGAAGGCGCTGCGCGCCGAGGTGCACCTGCTGACCCTGACCGCCACGCCGATCCCGCGCACCCTGAACATGGCGATGTCCGGCCTGCGCGACCTGTCGATCATCGCCACGCCGCCGAAGAGCCGGATGGCGGTGAAGACCCTGGTCACGCCCTGGGACGCAGCCCTGGTCCGCGAGGCCTTCGCGCGCGAGCTCGGCCGCGGCGGCCAGGTCTACTTCCTGCACAACGAGGTCGACAGCATCGAGCGCCAGGCGCGCGAGCTGGCCGAGCTGGTGCCCGAGGCGCGCGTCCGGATCGCCCACGGCCAGATGCCGGAGAAGGAGCTGGAGCGCGTGATGGCCGACTTCTACCGCCAGCGCTTCAACACCCTGGTGTGCTCGACCATCATCGAGTCCGGCATCGACGTGCCGACCGCCAACACCATCCTGATCAACCGCGCCGACCGCTTCGGCCTCGCCCAGCTGCACCAGCTGCGCGGCCGGGTCGGCCGCAGCCACCACCGCGCCTTCGCCTACCTGCTGGTGCCCGACCGCCGCGGCCTCACCGGCGACGCCGCCAAGCGCCTGGAGGCGATCGCCTCGCTGGAGGAGCTGGGCGCCGGCTTCATGCTGGCCACCCACGACCTGGAGATCCGCGGCGCCGGCGAGCTGCTCGGCGAGGAGCAGAGCGGCCAGATCGAGGCGATCGGCTTCAGCCTGTACACCGAGCTGCTGGAGCGCGCGGTGCGCGCCATCAAGGCCGGACGCATCCCCGACCTGGACGACGCCAGCCACCACGGCGCCGAGGTCGAGCTGCACCTGCCGGCCCTGATCCCCGACGACTACCTGCCCGACGTGCACACCCGGCTGATGCTCTACAAGCGTATCGCCACCTGCAGCGACGACGCCGCCCTGGACGCCATGCAGGTCGAGATGATCGACCGCTTCGGCCTGCTGCCGCCGCAGGTGAAGAACCTGTTCGCGGTGACCGCGATCAAGCTGCGCGCCACCGGCCTGGGCATCCGCCGCCTGGAGTTCGGCGAGCACGGCGGCCGCGTGGTGTTCCACCCGCAGCCCGGCTTCGAGCCGCTCAACCTGATCCGCCTGATCCAGGCCGAGCCGAAGACCTACGCCTTCGACGGCCAGGACAAGCTGCGCATCAAGGCCGCCCTGCCCGAGGCCGCGCAGCGGATCGCCGCGGCGCGCGTGCTGATGGGGCGGCTGGCGGGGGGCTGAGGAGTTCGGGCAGGCGCGCCGGGCCGCGGCCCGGCGGCCGCAGGAACCGGCCCCGACGCGGAGCGGTCACGCCCGGCAAGGGCCGGCGGACGCGCCGTGGGCGGTGGAGACCTGCGCGGCGCGCAGCGGACCACCTCCCTGGCCGCCCCGGATGCACCGCAGCGACGACGCGCCCCACCGCCACGGCCGAGCGTGGTCGACTTCACACAGGTTTCGGGAAATCCGCGTTAATCTGCCTGGAGGGGGAGCAGGCACAGGAGCTGTCGCCATGACCCGAGCCACCATCGCCCTCCTTCTGGGCCTTGCCGCCACCTCGGCGCCGGCCCAGGAAGAGCGCTACGAGGAACGCTGGGTCCGCCTGGCCGATGCCTGGACCGCGGCCGCCGCCACCGATGCCGGCGGCGCCTGGCAGGCCGAGTTCGAGCGCGTCCATCCCGCCGTCCAGGCCGACGCCGAACGCCGCTGCGGCCGTGCCGGTGCCGCCGCCGGCTTCAACAGCTTCCAGGCCGTCCTGGTGATCGGCCGCGACGGCCGCGTCGAGGAAACCCTGCCGATGCCGCCCAGCAGCCACTTCCGCTGCTTCGAACGCTTCCTGCGCGGGCAGCGCTACCCCGCGCCGCCCAGCCAGCCCTGGCAGGTGCAGGTGGAATTCGCGCTGGAACGCAGGTAGCAAGATATCCCGGCAAGGCACGCGGAGTCCGGTCGACCTGGACCCGGGACCCGGGACCCGGGACCCGGGACCCGGGACCCGGGACCCGGGACCCGGGACCCGCGACCCGGAACCCGGGACCCGGAGCTCGGAGCCGCGTACCGGGAACCTGGAACCTGGAGCTCGTGATCCGGGGAGCGGGACCCGGTACCTGGGACGCATGGATCCTGGCCGGCATGGGATGGCCGAAGGCGATCACTGGGTATGCGAAGAACCGGGCCGGGGCCGGGTTTCGATCGTCAGGCACTGGCCGCGGCACCGCACTTCTCCCCTCCCCCGCGGGCGGGGGAGGGGCGGGGGAGAGGGCCGGCACCTGCGGCGCGCAAGTTGCCGACCGTGCCATGGCCCGATGGCTGGCCGATAGGCCTGGCCACGCGCTCCGGCATCGGGTTCCGGTCCCGGGTCGCGAGTCCCGGCTCCATCAGACCAACCCGTCCACCACCAGATGCTGGCCATGAACGTCGCGTGCAGCCTCCGAGGCCAGGAACAGCAGGCAGCCGGCCAGCGCGTCGGTGGATACCCAGCGAGCGTGGTCGGCATCGGGCATGGCGGCGCGATTGGCCGGGGTATCGATCAGGCTGGGCGCGATGCTGTTGACCGCGATGCCCTCGCCGCGCAACTCGGCGGACAGCGACTCCACCAGCCGCTGCAGCGCGCTCTTGGCAGCCACATAGGCGCCCTTGTGCGCCTCGCCGCGGGCCGCGGCGCGCGCCGTGACCGCGACGATCCGGCCGCCCCCCGCCGCGCGCAGCGCCGGCACAGCCGCACCCGCGCACACCACGAACGACCAGGCATTGAGATCCATCATGCGCTGCCAGCTTTCGCGGCTGATCGCGTGGCTGGCCTCGCCCATCTCGAAACCGCCGGCGACGTGCACCAGCGCGTCGAGCCGCCCGAAGCGCTGCACCGCGGCCTCGACCGCACGCGCCATGGCGTCGCCGTCGCAGACGTCGGCGACGCAGGCCAGGCAGTCCGGACTCAGCGCGTCGGCCACCGTCGCCAGCGCATCGCCCTCGCGGTCGACCAGGCACAGCCGGTCGCCACGCGCGTGGAAGGCCTGCGCGGCGGCGCGGCCGAGCGCGCCGGCGGCGCCGGTGATCAGGACGGTGGCGGGCTGGTTCATGGCATGGGTCTCCGGACGATCGAGCCGCCTACGATAGCCCAGGAGGATGCCGAGGCCGACCGTGCCATGTGCGGGCCACCCCCGTCACCGGCTGCGATGCCCGGCGATCAATCGGCCGGCAACTGGTAGATCTGGATCAGGTTGCCGCAGGTGTCTGCGAATACCGCGATCCAAACCGGACCGGCCTGCATGGGCTCCCGAGTGAATTCGACGCCCGCATTGCGCAGCCGCCGGTACTCGGCGTGGATGTCGTCGACCTCGAAGGCAGTCAGCGGGATGCCCTGCTCGAAGAGCGCCTGCTGGTAGGCGCGGGCGGCCGGATTCGCATTCGGCTCGAGGGTCAGCTCGGCATCGCCGCCTTCGGGCGAGCGCACCGAGATCCAGCGGTACTCGCCGACCGGGATGTCCTGACTGGGCAGGAAGCCCAGCGTGCCGGTGTAGAAGGCCAGGGCCTTGGCCTGGTCGTCGACCAGGACAGAATTTAGCCGGATCCTCATGGCTTGCTCCTGTGATGTGATGGGGACCGGCACTGTGCAGCGCTTCGCTCCGACGCGCTTTGCAAAAATTGCGGGCTGCTCCAGGCCGCGGTCATCAGCGCCAGGCAGCCCGGCACGAGCAGGGGCGGCATCCGTCCTGGCGCCGCCAGCGCCGGCAGCAGGCGGCGCCGGAATGCCGACGGCGGCTCGCCGAAGCGCCGGCAGAACGCCGTGCTGAATCCGGCCGGGCTCTCGAAGCCGACCGACAGGGCGACCTGGGTCACCGACCCTTCGCCCAGCGCAAGGAGCTGGCGAGCGCGCTCCAACCGCATCCGGATCCGGTACTGGTGCGGCGTGTCGCCGAACACGGCGGCGAAACGACGGATGAAATGGAACGGCGACATTCCAGCCTGCGCGGCGACATCGGCTAGCGCCAGCTGCGAGGCGTCGGGGTCGGCCAGCAGTTGCCGCGCACGATGCAGTCGCAGTCGCATGCCGCGCGTCAGCATGGCGGGAGGGCGTGTCGGCAGATCATTTGGCCCGCAACGCTACCACCGTGTCCCTCGTGCGTGTCGCCGCGCACACAGGACCGCTCAGCTGCCCGGAAATCCGCCGGCGGCCAGCTTTGCGCTGGGAGGCCGACCACCGACCCTGCTCCGACCCGGTAGCGTGGCGGGAATGCACAGGGCAACGCCATGCCACAGGGCGACGCGCGGCCCGAAGCGCCCGCAAGCACCCGGCTGTGCCTCAGCCCCGCAACACCTTCGCCATCGCCTTGCCCTTCGCCAACTCGTCGACCAGCTTGTCGAGCATGCGGATCCTGCGCATCAGCGGGTCTTCGACATTCTCGACCCGTACCCCGCAGACCACGCCAGTGATCAGCTCGCTGGCCGGGTTGAACGCCGGCGCCTCCGCGAAGAAGGTGCGGAAATCGGTCTGCCGGTCGAGCTGGTCCTTCAGGCCCTGCGCGTCGTATCCGGTCAGCCAGCAGATGACCTGGTCGACCTCGGCGCGGGTGCGGCCCTTGCGCTCGGCCTTCTGGACGTACATCGGGTAGACCTTGGCGAAAGCCATCGCGTAGACGCGGTGGTCGCTCATGGCTGCGCCTCCCCGGCCGGCCCTGCCTGGCGCGCGAGCAGATGCGCGCGGATGCCGGACACCAGCTCGCGCCAGTACGCCAGCGCCCCGGCATCGGGGGACTCGCCGAAATGCCGCCAGCGCCGGGCCTCGAAGAACAGGCAGGTGCGCAGCGCATCCAGGCTCGAGTGGTCGCGCCGGTTGGCGATCTCCGCGCAGCGCTCGAACGATCCCCAGCGCTCGTAGCCATCGAAGGTGTGGGCGAATTCGATCAGCGCCAGCTCGCCGGCGTCGTCATCCGGGACATCCGCCGGCGCAAGCCGGTCGCTTGCGATCGTCCGACTGCTCACCACGGCATTCCTCCATTCCTCCGGTGCCGTCAAGGGCGTGGCGGCAGGGCCTGCGCACAAGCGCGCCGATCGCCTGCCTCGGTGCGGGACGCCCGCCCCGGCAACGGCCACGAGCGCCGAGTCTCCCAGCACGGCTCTCCGTATGCCACTGCGCGGGTCACCGGCGCTGTGCAGGCAGGCGCCCGTCCCGCCGCATCCGCGTGCACAGCCACGGCGCCAGCAGCACCGCCACCAGCACCAGCGGCCACAGGTTGCCGTCGGCGAAGGTGTAGGCCGACGCCAGCTCGGGCCAGGACAGCCCCCGGGCCAGGCCGAAGCCGGTCTCGAAGAGCAGGGTCGCGGCCAGCCAGCCCAGGCCCAGACGCCATGCCTGGGCGGGCGAGCGCGCCGGGCGCCAGCGCAGCAGCAACCAGGCCACCGCGAACACCGCGGCGATCAGCACCAGGCCGCTGGCCATGGTGCCGGCGACCCGGCCCAGGCGCGGCAGCAGCGCCGCCTCGCGCAGCAGGCCGTTGCCGATCGCCAGAAGCAGGATCGTCAGCCAGGCCAGGGCGGCGTGCGGGAAAGCCAGGTGCGCCATTGGCATGGTGCGGCTCCTTTGCCCGTTGCCGGCAGTGTGGCGGCAAACGGGCCACCCGGCATAGGACCGCAGGCCTGGAGGGCGTTGGCCTGGGTGGAGCCCGTCGCCTTGCGCGCCGCGGCAGGCACCTGCGCTAGGCTTGGCCGGCCAGACTTCCACTGCCCTGGGACGGGGGGCACCGCCTTGCCGACGGGTCCGATCACGCAGCTGCTGAGGGCGCGCGCCGCCGGCGAAGACGGTGCCGAAGCACGCCTTGCCGAGCTGGTCTATGCGGAGCTGCACCGTCTCGCCGACCGCCAGATGCGCGGCGAACGCGGCGGCCACTCGCTCACCCCCACCGCCCTGCTCCACGAGGCCTGGCTGCGCCTGCGCCCGGAGGACGGCGCCGGTGCGGCCGACCGCGCAGCGTTCCTGGGACTGGCGGCGCGACGCATGCGCCAGGTGCTGGTCGACCACGCCCGCCGCCGCGATGCCGACAAGCGCGGCGGTGGCGCCTGGAAGGTGACCCTGTCGAATCTCCCCGACGAAGCCGCGCCGGATCCGCAGATCGACGTCCTCGACCTCGAGCAGGCCCTCCAGCAACTCGAGGCGCACGATGCCCGCAAGGCCCGGGTGGTCGAGCTGCGCTACTTCGGCGGCCTGGAAATGGTCGAGGTCGCCCAGCTGCTGGGCGTTTCCCGGGCCACCGCGCAGCGCGACTGGGAAGTGGCCCGCGCCTTCCTGCATCTGCACCTGGGCTGAGGTAGCGATGGACACGCGCGCCCTGGCGCTGCTCGAGGAGGCCCTGAACCGGCCGCCCCCGGAGCGCGAGGACTTCCTGCGCGAGCGAGCCGGATCCGGAACCGCGCTGCTCGCCGACGCCCTCGCCCTGCTGCGCGCCCACCAGGCCAGCGAGGGACTGCTGGAACCGCGCCGCCTACCGGAGCGTCTGGGGCCCTGGCGCCTGGTCGAGCAGGTCGGTGCCGGCGGCATGGGCGAGGTCTACCGGGTCGAACGCGTCGACGGCGATTTCACCCAGCGCGCCGCCCTCAAGCTGGTCGCCCTGGGCGTCGGCGGCCGCGACGCCGTGGCCCGATTCCATGCCGAGCGCCGCTTCCTGGCGCAACTGGAACACCCCAATGTGGCGCGCAGGATCGACGGCGGCACCGCGCCCGACGGCCGGCCCTACGTGGTCCTGGAATACGTCGATGGCGACCCCATCGACGAGTGGTGCCAGCGCCGGCAGCTGCCTCCGCGGGCGCGCGTGCAGCTGTTCCGGCAGGTGCTGGCCGCGGTGGACGCCGCGCACCGGGCGCTGATCCTGCACCGCGACCTGAAGCCGGCCAACATCCTGGTCACCCGCGACGGCCAGGCCAAACTGCTGGACTTCGGCATCGCCAAGCGCCTGGATGCCGACGCCGGCCTGACCGGGGCCGGCAACGCGCCCCTGACGCCGCAGTTCGCCAGCCCCGAACAGCTCGAAGGCCGGCCGCTGACCACCGCATCGGATGTCTACTCCCTGGGCCTGGTGCTGCACCTGCTGCTGACCGGGCGCCTGCCGGCCCAGCACGAGGAGGAGCGGCCGCCGGGCCAGGCCCTGGCTTCCCTGCAGCGCCGGCCGACGACCCGCCCGAGCGCGGCGCTGGCCCCGGACCGCCTGCACCTGGGCCGCCGCGAGGCGCAGGCCTGGCGCCGGCAACTGGCCGGCGACCTCGACCGCATCCTGCTCAAGGCCCTCGCACCCGACATCGACCGGCGCTACGCCAGCGTCCCGGAATTCGCCGACGACCTGGCGCGCTGGCTGGACCTGCGCCCGGTCTCGGCACGCCACGGCGAACGCAGCTATCGCCTGCGCCTGTTCCTGCGCCGCAACCGCCTGGCCGCGGCGGCCGGAACGGCAGCGGTCCTGGCCCTGGCCCTGGGCCTGGCCGCTGCGGCCCACCAGGCGCGCATCGCCCGGGCCGAGGCCGCCCGGGCGTCCAGCGCAAACGCCTTCCTGATGCGCCTGATCGCCGATGCCGACCCGGTCGCCAGCGGCCGCACGCCGACCCTGCGCGAAGCCCTGGACCGCGCGGTGGACTGGATCCCGCAGCACTTCAGGGGGCAGCCCGACAGCGAGGCCGACGTTCGCCTTGGGATCGGCCGCGCCTACACCAGCCTGAACCTGCTCGATGCCGCTGCGGCGCAGTTCCAGCGCGCCCTGGACCTGCGCCGTCCGGGCACCCCCGAGCACGCCGAGGTGCGGCAGGCACAGGCCCTGCTCGACTGGAGCCTGGGTCGAACCGACCGCGCCGAGTCCGGCTACCGGGACGCCCTGGCGGTGCTGGCCGCGGCGCCGTACCAGGCCCGCGCCGCCGGCCAGGTACGCAACGACCTGGCCGCCCTGCTCAATGATCTGGGCCGCTTCGACGAGGCCGTGCCGCTGGCCGCCGCGGCGGTCGAGGAGGCGCGCGGCATGGCCCTCGGGCCGGCCGTGCTGGGCGCGCGGCTGGAGAACCTCGGCGGCGCCCTGCACGGCGCCGGGCGCCTGGCGGAGGCCGAGGCGGTCTACCGCGAGGCGATCGCGGCGCTCCAGCAGGCCCTGCCCGAACGGACCGTGGCCCTGGCCGTGGCGCTCAACAACTTCGCCCTTGTGGCCCGCGACGCCGGGCGCAGCGAGGAGGCGCTGGCCCTGTTCGAGCGCGCGGTCCAGGTGCGCGAACAGGCGTTCGGCCCGGACCATGCCGAGCTCGCCGGCCCGCTGACCAATGCCGCCCGCCTGCACGCCGAGCTGGGCCGGACCGCGGCGGCCCGGCAGGCCATCGGGCGCGCCCTGGCCCTGGCCGACCAGGCCTTCGCGCCGGACTACATCGGCCGCGGCCACGTCCACCTGGTGGCCGCCCAGGTCGCCCTGGCCGAGGGCCGGCATGCCGCGGCAGCCGATCATGCCGGCCAGGCCCTGGCGGTGTTCGAGCGCGCCGATTTCGCGAGCCCGGAACTCAAGACGCGGGCGCGCGCGCTGGCCGACCAGGCACGCGATGAGGCACGGGGACGCCCGGCTGCGCCTTAGGCGACGAACCGGCCACTCCGGCCCGTCACCTGGAGCCGCACCATGTCCCAGCCTTCGCCCCTCGCCCCGCCGGCCCGCCGCCTGCGTCGCGCCGCCGCCGCCCTCGCCCTGTGCGCCGGCCTGCCCGCCCTCGCCCAGCCGCCCGGTCCCAACGGCATCGCCTTCTGGAGCCAGCCGGTCGCCGGCGACTGGTTCGAACCCCTGCGCTGGGGCGGCGTCCTGCCCTGGCAGGCGGGCGTGCCCAATGCCGGCGCCACCGCCCACCTGTCCTGGCCAGTGACGGTGACGCTGCTGGGCAACGGACTGGGCGGCGAGTGCCACCACCTGAGCATCGGCGAGGCCACCCTGCGCATCGTTGGCGCGTCCGCGCACGCCAGCCTCACCGTGCACGGCACGCAGATCGACAACGCCGGCAGCATCGTGGTCGGCGGTGCCGACGCGACCAGCGGCTCCAGCCTGCGCATCGCCAACCACAGCAATGCCAACGGCACCGGCAGCCTGCGCCTGGCCGGGCCGGCCAACGAGGCCTGGGACGCCACCCTGGCCCCGACCTTCGACCTCGGCTGGCTTCTGGTGAACTGGCCGGGCCACCGCATCCTGGGCAACGGCGACATCAAGGTCCGCCTGCAGAACGACGGCCTGATCGAGGCCGACGTCCCCGGCCGCGAACTTCGCTTCAGCGGCACCCACCGGATCGACAACAACGGCCTGGTCGCGGCGAGTGGCGGCGGGCGGCTGCGCCTGGCGATGGCCAACGGCGATTCCGGCTTCCACCAGTCCGGCAGCGGTCTGCTCATGGTCGGGGACGGCTCCGAGCTGGTCCTGCAGAACGCCGGCACGCCGGGCCTGGTCGGCGGCCGCCTGCAGACCGTGGGCAGCGGACGCGCGCTGGTGATCAGCCAGGGCTTCCCGATCCAGGGCGTCGAGCTGGTCGCCGGCTCGACCCTGACCTTCTTCGGCAATGCCGGCGTCTTCCTCGGGCCGGCCACGGTCGCCAACGACGGTCTGATCCACACCGGCCCGCAGGGCTTCATCGCCTCGCGGTTCGGCCAGGCCGCCACGGTGGCCGGCAGCGGCCGCGTCCGCCTGGAAGGCGGCGCGCTGTCCAGCCTGAGCGGCGGAGGCGGCTACGCGCTGGTGAATGGCCCCGACCACACCATCTCCGGGGTCGGCCACATCGCCCTGCAACTGACCAACCTCGGCACCGTGGACGCCGACCGCAACGGCCAGGGCAGCGGACCCGGCGAGTTGCTGCTGCAGAACAACAGCTTCGTCAACGACGGTCTGGTGCGGGCCCGCGACGGCGGCACCCTGCGCCTGTTCCAGGGCGAGATCGCCCAGGGGCCGGACGGCCGGATCGAGATCCTGGACGGCTCGGCGATGGCCCTGCAGGGCAGCGCGACCGGCAGCTGGATCCGCGGCGGCACGCTGCGCACCACCGGCAGCGGCCTGCTCTACTCGGAGAGCAGCAACGTCGGCATCGAGGACCTGCGCATCGAGGCTGGCAGCGCCGTGCTGGCGCCGTGTTTCCGCACCCTGCTGCTGGCCGGCAGCATCGTCAACGACGGCCTGCTGGCCGCCGACAGCGGGGGCTGCGGCCCGGCCTTCGGCCTCCTGCAGGCCCAAGGCACGGCGCAGATCCTGGGCGCGGGCGAGGTGCGCCTGCTCGCCCATGCCCCCGGCGCCAATGCCCGCCTTGACGCCGGCGCCGGGTCCCTGGCCCTCGGTGCCGACCAGTGGCTGACCGGCGAGGGGCGCCTGTCCGGCGCGCTGCGCGTAGACGGCCGGATCCAGCCCGACCAGCCGTACGCGCCGGCCCATCCGGTCGGCCGCCTGAGCCTCGACGGCGGTGCCAGCCTGGTCCTCACCGCCAGCAGCCGCCTGCATGTCGACCTGGACGGCCTGGGCAGCTTCGACCGCATCGAGGGCAGCGGCAGCGTCGCCCTGGACGGGGCCCTGGTGATCGGGGCATCGGGCGGTTTCGTTCCGGTACCCGGCGACCAGTTCGACCTGGTCACCGGCAGCGCGGTCGGCGGCGGTTTCCGCGACGTGGTCTTTCCGCCGGCCTATCCGCCGCTGGATGCCCGCATCGAGGTCCTGACCGACCGCGCACGCCTGGTGGTGACTCCGCCGGTGTTCGTTGGCGGCTTCGAATGAGTCCGGTGCGCGCTCCCCGGCGACCGTCGCCGGGGGGCGCGCCAGCGGCGGGTCGCGGCGGCGGCGATCAGGCGGGCAGCGCCGCGGCCTTGCGCGCGACCCGCGCCGCCGCGACCGGGAACACCACCGCGTAGCCGAGGATGCCGATGTTGCGCACCGTCATGTCGGCCAGCGGAACGCCGGCCAGCCCGGCCAGGGCCAGCCACGCCGCCAGGGCCAGCAGCCGGCGCTCGAACCGCAACGCCTCGACGCCCCGCAGCGCCAGCGCGCAGCAGCCGGCGCCGATCGCGAACAGCAGGTCCCAGGCCAGGATGTCCAGGGCATAGGCCAGCGACGGCCAGCGGAAGTCGAACACCGCCGGCGCCCAGGCCTGCGCCTGCACCGCCGGCCAACGGGCGACGACAAGTATCGACAGGTGCACCAGCACGGTGACCCCCGCGCACAGCGCCATCGCCAGCACCGCGCCCTGGGCGGCGGCCCGGTTGCCCGCCGGCACCCGGTCGCGCAGGCCCAGGGCGAACAGCACCAGGGCCGGTGCGATCGCCAGGATCAGCAGCTCCATGATCGTGAACCAGGGGTCCTGGATGGGCTGGTCGGGCGCCGGCAGGGTGGCCAGGCCGATCCCCAGGACCGGGGCGTACAACGCTGCGGGCACGGCGATGGCGTAGCCGGCCAGCACCAGACGACGACCCGCCGGGCGACCCCGGGCCCGCTTCACGGCGCCCCCTTCGCTGGCCCCATCCGATGCGGCCGCATGGCGCGGCACCCTGGCCCGCAGGCAGGGCCGCGCAGCGCAGCGCGGCAGGAGCCGCTGCCGGATCGCCTGCCGCGCCATCCCTTGCCTGCCATGCCGGGCACGCTCAGCCCGCGCGCCGCCGGCCGGTCGCGATCTCCACCCCGAACAGCGGATGCAGCCAGCGCACGCGGCGGATCACCAGCTCGTGCAGCACGGCGCAACCGAGCACGGTGCCGCCCAGCACCAGGGCGGACTCCAGCCAGCCCGGCAAGGCCAGTGCGCCCAGCGCGAAGGCGAGCGGCACGATCAGGCTCTGGTGCAGGATGTACCAGGGATACACGGCCTGGTTGGCGTACGGCAGCCAGCGGTACGGCCGGTTGAGCCACAGGTAGCCGTAGGCGAGGATGCACAGCAGCGCCGTCCAGCGGTACAGCGCGTGGGCGCCGGCGCTGATCGCCCGCCAGTTCCAGTCCGGGAACGCCGCCGCCTGGTCGGGCGTGAGGTTGCGGCCCAGCCAGCGCAGCGTGAGGTAGACGCCGATCGACAGCAGGGCCACGACCAGCAGGCGCCTCCTCAGGCGCAGCACCTCGTCCCAGAACCCCTGCGACCGCGCCGCCGCGGCACCGAACAGGAACACCGGGAGGTACTGGGCGTGGTTGGCCCAGTCGTCGAGCAGGGCATGGGTGCTGGGGAAGCGCGGCGCCAGCCAGTACAGGCAGGCCAGCAGCCACAGCGAGGGCAGCAGCACCAGGACCGCGGCGCGCCAGCGCCCCGGTGCCAGCGGGGATGCGGCCAGCCATCGACCCGGCCCGGTGCGCAGCAGAGGCAACAACAGCGCCAGCACCAGCGAGTACACCCACAGGTAGACCAGGTACCACAGGTGGTTCCAGGTCACGCCGAACTCGGCACCGGCGAAACCGCCCTCGGGCCAGGGCCGGAACTGCAGGTAGCGCGCCATGAACGCCCCGAAGCCCGGTTCGATCACGCCGTTGGCCAGCGCCTCGCAATACGCCTGCACCGGCACCGTGGTGACCATCGCGAACCCCAGGGGCAGCAGCAGGCGCCAGCTGCGCCGCGCCGCGAACCGGCCGGGCGCCTGCGCGATGCGCGCCAGGGCCAGCCCCACCGCCAGCCCCGAGAGCAGGAACAGCAGGGACATCCGCCAGCGGTTGACGAAGATCATCGGCCACTGCAGCGTCTCGGAGGTGTGGCCGGACTTGATGTGGAAGCCCCACTCGGCCACATAGACCATCGCCACGTGGTAGAGGATCAGCAGCCCGAAGGCGAGCACGCGAAGCACGTCGAGGTCGTGGCGGCGGGTCATGGGCGCGCCCCCGGAGAACGACGACCGAGCGGCCGCCGACGCGGGGAGGGCGCGGGTCCTCTGGCGACCGCCGCCAGGCGGAACACCGCGATCGACGCGCGCCGGCAGCGGCGACGGCTACCCCCGCGCAACCACCTGCCGTTCGGGCGCCACTGCGTGCTGCGGATGGCCAGCAGCTGCCTGTCCCCTGACGGCAATGGCCGACCGAGGACGGCGAGCGCCGTCATGCGCACGATCGGACCCGGGAACATCGACGCGCGCGCCGCCCATGGCCCCGGCGAGTCGCCCCTGCCCCGTCCATCTACCCGAACAGCGAGGCGATCGCATCGACGAGCGCGCCAACCAGGGTGGCGACGCCTTCGAGCACGAGTTCGACCAGGGCGCCGAGCATGTCGAGCAGCGACCCGCCGGCCAGCACGCAGGGCACGACCAGTCCGGCCAACGATACCGTCGCCAATCCGGCCGTCACCAGGCCGACGCCAACCATCGACCAGACCCCGAGCGTGCCGATCAACAGGACCACGGACACGCCGGCCAGCACCCGAAAGCCCAACGAAAACCGCCGCGTCGCGCGCATGAATCCTCCCGGGTCTGCGCACGATGGCGCTGCGCCACCGAGCGTGGCGGCCACGCCTGCGGCCGTCAAGACCACCAGGCCGGACCGACGCCGTCACCGACCGGCGAGGTGCCATCGGGAGACCGTTCGGGCAACTCGCCGCGTACAGCATCTGGCCCGAGGGTATCGGCCCGGGCGAAGCCGGCCCGCAGCGACCCGCCGCGCCGACAGCGCTGGTGGTGGGACCGTCGAGCTCATGGGGGATCCAGGGGAACACCCGGTCGTCCGCGCGTTCCAGTTCGCCGGTGAAAGCCCCGTGAGCCCGAAGCGATTCCAGTCGGCCGCCAGACACCCAGGGCGGACTAAGCTGCCTTCATCGTCCCCGGCCACGCCATGCGGCGACATCCCGGGACCCCGCCCACCGCAGACAAGCACAAGGAGAACGCGATGGTGAAGATCCCCACCGGCACCTGGATCCTGGTCGCCGACGGCACCAAGGCCCGCCTGTTCAGCAACGTCGGCACCGCGACCGCGCCCCGCCTGCACCAGGAACGCCTGCTCGAGCCGGTGAACCTCGACGACGACGGCCCGGCCGGCCGGCAGCCCGCCGACGCCGACGGCTACCACCTCGACGAGGCCACCTTCGTCAAGCAGCTGGCGCTTGCGGTCAACGACGCCGCCCTCAACCACCGCTTCGAACACCTGGTGCTGATCGCCGACCCGCAGTCGCTGGGCCAGATCCGCCCGTTGCTGCACCAGGAAGCCACCCGCCGCACCCTGCTCGAACTGCCCAGGACGCTCACCAACTCGCCGCTGGAGGACATCGAGCGGGTGCTGGCCGCCCAGGCCGCGGGCTGAGCGGCGGGCTGCCGACCCCGGGCGGGGCGGCAGCCGGGGACGGGGGTGGGCGCAGCCGAGCCGGCAGGGGGAACCCGCCCCCCTTTTCCACCCCTTCGGTCCGGCGTGACGGCAGGGCGGCTCGGCAAGATCGCGTCGCGGCGGCGTGAACGATCGCGACCGGCCTGGCTCAGTGTCCCCGCCATCCCACGGAACCCGCCATGGTCGCCACGCCGAAACCCCTGCTCGCCACCGCCCTGCTGGCCTTTGCCGGGATGCTCCCCGGAACGGCAACGGCGCAGGCCACGCCGGCCGACTGCGGACCGGTGCCGGCGACCATGCGCGCGGCGCGCATCGCCGCGGCCGGACCGCCGCAGGCGCTCACCGTCGAAGCGGTGCCGGTGGCCCGGCCCGCCGCCGGCGAGGTGCTGGTGCAGGTGCACTACGCCGCGGTCAACCCGGTCGACTGGAAGCTGCAGCAGGCCGGCCGCCTGCCGTTCCCGGCCACCCCCGGCGGCGATTTCGCCGGCGTGGTGGTCGCGCTCGGCGCCGGCGTCGCCGGCTTCGCCTGCGGCGACCGCGTGGCGGGCATCGTCGACCAGGTCGCGCGGCCGGGCAGCTATGCCGAGTACGTCGCCGTGCCGGTCTCCGAGATCGTGCCCGCGCCACCGGCACTGGGCCTGGCGCAGGCCGCCGCCTGGCCGACCGTCGCGGTCGCCGCCTGGCGCTACCTGGTGGAGGCGGCCGGCGTGCAGGCCGGCGAACGCGTGCTGGTGCACGGTGGCGCCGGCGGCGTCGGCTCGCTGGCGGTGCAGATCGCCAAGGCGCGCGGCGCCCACGTCATCGCCACCGCCTCGGCGCGCAACCACGAATTCCTGCGCGAACTCGGCGCCGACCAGACCATCGACTACCGGACCACCCGCTTCGAGGAGGCGGTGCGCGATGTCGACATCGTGATCGACACCGTCGGCGGCGACACCCTGGCGCGCTCGCCCGCGGTGCTGCGCGATGGCGGCCGCCTGGTCACCCTGGTCGGCACCGTGCCCGCGCACCTGTGCGCCGACGGCCGCATCGCCTGCCCCGCCACGCCGCCGTGGCGGGTGCGCCCGGCCCTGGAGGCGGTGGCGCCCCTGATCGCCAGCGGCCAGGTGCGCATCCACGTCGAACGCGTCTACCCGCTGGACCGGGTGGTCGAAGCCCAGGAACACAACCGCAGCGGGCGCACGCGCGGCAAGGTCGTGATCGCCATGCCGGTGGCGCAGGACCCGTCCGCGCGGGACGGCCTCTCGCACGAGGGCGACCCATCCGCCGCGCCCCCGCGGCCCTGACCTCGACCCGGGCATCGCCACGCCGCCCGGCCTGACCGCAAGTCCCGCAAGGAGTCCCCGATGCGCACCCGTCCCGCCGCCCTCGCCCTGCTCGCCGCCCTGTCCGTCCTGGCCACGCCGCCCGCCCACGGCAACGACATCGACGCGGTCAGGGTGCCGCTGCAGGCCTACCTGGACGGCCACGCCACCGGCCAGGAACGCCACTTCCGGCGCGCCTTCGCGCCCGACGCCCTGCTGGTCGGCGTCAAGGACGGCGTCTACGGCCAGCGTCCGGCCAGCGACTACGTCGCCCAGTCCTCGAGCGGCCGCGCCCCGCGCGACGAGGCCCAGCGCAAGCGCCGCATCCGCTCGGTGGTCGTCGACGGCGACGTCGCCACCGCCGTCATCGAGCTGGACTACCCCGACATGCGCGCCTACGACCACATGAGCCTGGTCCGCTTCGAGGATGGCTGGCGGATCGTGGTCAAGGCCTACCACGCGGTCACGCCGGGGGCCTGAACGGCCGACCGGCGCCGTGGACCGGCCCGGACGCCTGGCCGGGTCCTCGTCCCGCATCGCGGGGCGGCCCCTCCGTCGCGCAGGCGGCACCGTCCGCGCGTGCGCCGCCCACGGGGTCTCGTCGCGGCGCCGTGCCCGCCGCGACGATCGCGCCGCCTCTGCAGCCTGTACCCCGGGGCGAGGGCACCACCGGCGGCGCGCCGGGGTCGGGCCGCCCTCGCCCTGTCCGCGCATCGCTCCGCTTCGCCGCGACCGTGACTTCTGGCGGTGGACAGCGGTCCGGGCCGTCCAGAGGATCGAGGCAGCTGGCCGGTCGAACCAAACCGCCACGATGGTCGCCGTGCCGGCCCCCGGATCTCGGAGTCGATGGATACGTCCCGGTGCAACGAGGTGGCCAGCAAGGCCGGAGCGCTGCGGTGCGCGAGCCGGTCTCGCGCGCTGCTGGCCCTGCTCGCCGTCCTGCTGGTGCCCGCGACGGCCCGGCCGGCCTCGGATCCGGTCCGCACCGACCACCTGGACTCGCGCCTGGTCGCGCAGGCCGCCGCGGCCGTGCCCGGGCAGACGCTGACCCTGGGCCTGCTGCTGGAACACGATCCGCACTGGCACACCTACTGGCGCAACCCGGGCGACTCCGGCCTGCCGACGCGGATCGAGCTGGATCTTCCCGAGGGCGTGGTGGCCGGCCCGATCGAGTGGCCGCATCCGGAGCGCTTCGAGCTCGCCGACATCGTCAACTTCGGTTACGGCGGACGCCGGCTGCTGCCGGTCACGCTCACGGTGCCCGCCGACTATGCGGCGTCCTCGTTGCCGATCCGCGCCTCGGCGAGCTGGCTGATCTGCGAGATCGAGTGCATTCCGGGCGAGGCCGGGTACGCGTTGGACCTGCCGGTCGCGGCGTCCGCCGCGGACGACGCCCGCTGGTCCGACGACTTCGCAGCGGCCCGCGCCGCCCTGCCGCAATCGGCGACGGCCAGCCTGGCGATCGCCGAGGGATCCGACGCCATCGCCCTGGCGCTGTCCGGCCTCGACGCAGGCGCCCCCCCGACGCAGTGGCAGTGGTTCCCGGAAACCCCGGAAGTGTTCGCCAACGGCGCGCTGCCGGAATGGCAGCGCACCGCTGACGGCTGGCAGGCGCGCTGGCGGAAGAGCGAATACTTCACGCAGCTTCCGGCCGACATCGCCTTGGTCGCGGTCGACGGCGCGGGCACGGCCTGGCGCTTCCCCGCGCGCCTCGACGCCAGCCTCGTGCTGGCCGCCGGCACCGCGCAATCCCAGGTTGCGACCGGCGACACCGCGGTACTCGGCCTGCTGCCCGCCCTGCTGCTGGCCCTGCTCGGCGGCCTGGTGCTGAACCTGATGCCCTGCGTGTTCCCGGTGCTGTCGATGAAGGCGATGTCGGCGCTGGAGGCGGCCGACCATCGCGGCGAGCTGCGCCGCCATGGCCTGTGGTACACCGCCGGCGTGGTCGCCACCTTCCTGCTGCTGGCCGGCGCACTGCTCGTGCTGCGCGCCGGGGGCGAGCAGCTCGGCTGGGGTTTCCAGCTGCAGGAGCCGCGCTTCGTCGCGGTGGTCGCCCTGCTGCTGTTCGCGATGGCACTGTCGTTCTCCGGCGTGTGGGCCCTGGGCGGCCGCTTCGTGGGCGCCGGCCAGCGCCTCACCGAAGGCCGCGGCGCACGCGCCGCGTTCTTCACCGGCGCGCTGGCCGTGGTCGTCGCCAGTCCCTGCACCGCGCCGTTCATGGGCACCGCCCTGGGCTGGGCGCTGGTGCAGCCGACCGCCTCCGCCCTGGCGGTGTTCGCCGCGCTCGGCGTCGGCCTGGCCGCGCCGATGCTGGTGCTGGGCTTCGCCCCCGCGCTGGCCCGCGCCCTGCCGCGACCGGGGCCGTGGATGGAGGGTTTCCGGCAACTGCTGGCCTTCCCGCTGTACCTGACCGTGGTCTGGCTGCTGTGGGTGTACGGCGAGCAGACCTCGGCCCTGGGCATGGCCTGGCTGCTGGCCGCGCTGACCGCACTGGCGTTCGCGCTGTGGCTGGTCGGGCGGCGGCCGGCGATGCGTTCGCCGGGCTTCCGGCGCGTGGCCGCGGTCGCCGCCGCCGCGGCGCTGGCGATCGCCGTCGACCTGCCGCTGTCGGCCTCCGCGCCGCCGCCAGCCACCGCCGGCGCAACAGCGGCCGGCGACGACCGCGCCGAACCCTGGAGCGAGCAACGCCTGGCCGAGCTGCGCGACGCCGGCCGGCCGGTGCTGGTCAACATGACCGCGGCCTGGTGCATCACCTGCCTGGCCAACGAGCGCATCGCGCTGGCCACCGACACCGTGCGCCAGGCGCTGGCGACCCGCGGCGTCGTCTACCTCAAGGGCGACTGGACCCGCAGCGACCCGGCGATCACCCGCTACCTGGCGCGCTACGGCCGCAACGGCGTGCCCCTGTACGTGCTGTATCCGCCCGGCGGCGGCGCGCCCAGCGTGCTGCCGCAACTGCTCACCGCGTCCGGCGTCGCCGACGCCGTGCTCGCCCTGCCCCCCGCCCCACCCCAGGAGACCGCGCCATGAAAGTCCGACTGTCCACCGCCACCTTCACCCTCGCAGCGGTCCTTGCCGGCTGCGGCGGCGTCGATCTGGAGGCGATCGCCGCCACCGCCCCAGCCCGGGTCGGCGAGGCCGCGCCGGCCTTCACCCTGGTCGATTCGACCGGACGCACGCATTCGCTGGCCGACTTCGCCGGCAAGACCGTGGTGCTGGAGTGGACCAACCACGACTGCCCCTTCGTCAGGAAGCACTACGGCGCCGACAACATGCAGGGCCAGCAGCGCGCCGCCACCGCCGACGAGGTGGTCTGGCTGACCGTCAACTCCTCGGCCCCCGGCCAGCAGGGCCATGTCGACGGCGCCGGCGCCGAGCGGGTCCGCACCGAGGCGCGCGCCGCGCAGACCGCCTACCTGCTCGACCCCGAGGGCACCACCGGCCGCGCCTACGGCGCGGTCACCACGCCGCACATGTACGTGATCGACCCGACCGGCGTGCTGCGCTACGCCGGCGCCATCGACAGCATCCCCAGCGCCAATCCCGGCGACATCGCCACCGCCACCCAGTACGTGCCGCAGGCCCTGGCCGAACTGGCCGCCGGCCAGGCGGTCAGCGTGCCGGTCACCCGCCCCTATGGCTGCGCGGTGAAGTACGCGAACTGAGCGGGAACGGCAGCGTGGCGGTGCGGGCCTCGTGCCGACGGGCGCGGGGCCGCATCGCCGCGGCGTCCGGCACGGCGCCGCCAGGGACCCTGGCGGCGATGCCTGAACCCCAGGGACACGTGCCGCGGACGAGTGCAACCGACTGACCTGCACTCCGCAAGGTCAATCCGATCCTGCCCGACGCTTGCGCCTGCGCCTGCGCGCTCTGCGCGTGCGTGCCCTGCGCGATGCATCGACCTCGACGCCGGCCGGCATCTCAACAGCCGCGAACTTCCGGGAAAGCAGGCGCAAGGCCACTGCGGCCAACGCCAGTCCCAGGGACACCACCCAGTCCGGACCCCGGGTGAGTACGGCGATGCCCGGGAACCGGCGTGCGTAATACACCCGGACCTCGTCATTCGCCTGCAATGTCTCCCAAGGCCTGCGACCGAATGGGGCCAGGGTCAGGTGACTGACGCCGAGTCCGATCCTGCAACTTTCATGCGCGTCGTCGCCCACCCGGTACCGATAGCACGGCCTGATGACTTCGACCGTCGCCGGGCGACGCGATCCGACCGTTCGCCCGGTAATGTACGCGCCGACCGGCCGGACTCTCGTCTTCTCGATGCCGATCAGTTCGCCTCCGGTTGCGACGAACGTGTAGGAAAACAGGCCCGCGGCGACCAGCACAGCCGCAGCGAGGCCGAGGACATGGCTGGCAATCCGCGTGATCCGATGCAGGTCCATCGTGGCTGGCGACGGTCACCCGGGCGGGGCGGCGGCGGGCGGCGTCGGCGGCGTCGAGCCGCCGTGCGGCGGCATCTGACGCAGGCGCTGGTAGAGCTTCTGTATGTCCGCGGGATGCCCCTGCTTGCCGAATCCGCTGAACACCAGGAAGCCGACGATGGAGTTGCCCGTGTCCCGGCGGGTCACCAGGGTCAGGTCGCGGTGCCGGTCGACCAGCATGTACTGCCCTCCCCAGCCATCCGCCAGCACGGCGTCGAGCGCCGAGTTCAGCCACCATGAGTAGCCGAAGCCATCGTAGAACGGACCGCCGGTAGCCGAGTAGGCCGTGGTGCTCCGGTCGATCCACTCGGCCGAGACGATCCGGGTCTGGTTCCACATGCCGTCCTGGGCCACCAGGGCGCCGAGCCGGGCAAGATCGCGCGCGCTCATGTGGATGCGATAGGTCCGGTAGTCCGAGTCGGACCCCTGTTTGTCGTAGAGCACATGCCCGGGATTGAAGTCCTGCATCCCCAGGGGCACGGCGAGCCAGGCGTCCAGCGCCTGTCCGATGGACAGGCCGCTCTCCTGCTCCAGGATCGCGCCCAGGACGTTGAAGTCCCAGTTGTTGTAGAAGAAGTGCTCGCCCGGGGCGTACTGGCCGCGGCGAGGACGGCCGTCCCGGTTCTCGACCGTCTCCGCGCCGGACTGCAGGTAGATCCCGGAGCGCGATTGCAGGAGATGCTCGACCGTGGCCTGCTTCTCCGCATCGGTCAGCGGCGTCCGGCGCTCGTCGATGCCAAGCTCGCCGAGCGTCCGGTCCAGGTCGATCAAGCCACGGTCGGAGGCGATGCCGAACAGCAGGCTGACGACACTCTTGCGCGCGGAGGCCAGGTTCATGGGGGTGCCGACCTCCCCGTACGCCACGAGGACCCTGTCCCCCTGCAGCGCAACGAAGGCATCGATGGGGTCGGCCTCGTCCTCGATGTACCGCTGGATGGTCGCGGCCTGTTCCGCCGGCAGCGGGGACTCCGCCAGCGGAACGGGGCGGCTGGCCGCCGCGTCGCGATCGACGAACGGGCGAAGCCCGATCGCGAGCACGATCGCAAGACCTGCGATGAGCACAAGACCCACAACCATCGCGGTGCGTCGCACGGTTATCCCCCCTCGATTCGATGCCTGGCGGAGTCCTTCTCCCGGCGCCTTCGCTCGAGCCAGGGCGCAGGCGCCGGGCGTATGGCCCTACGCCGGAGGATCGAGCGGCAGGTCAGGCTGGCCAAGTGCCATAAGTCGGTGGCTGTCCCAGGACGCGAAGGTCTGGACGGCGGGCTCGGCGTCCGGGGTCGGACTGCGCTCAATGCGCCGTGGCGTGAGAAAAGTCGACGCTGACCCTGGTCTTGTTGTCGACCCGCGAAGCGGACTCGGCTTCAATGAATTGCTGGACGGACACATTCAGAAGAACTCATCAAGCGTGCGGTAGTAGTCCAGCTTTCCCGAGTCCGGGTTCGGCTCCCCGTACTGGGAGAAGAAGAGATCCGAATACCGGGGTCCGAGCGCGGATTCGATGTTCCTGGAAGCCAGCGCCAGGTCCTGGTACCTGTCGGCCAGGCCGACGCGCCCGCAGTCGATGAACCCGACGAACCGGTCGTTGAAGATCACGAAATTCTCAGGGCAGGCATCGCCGTGCGTGATGACCAGGTGCTCCGTGTCCGGCCTGCTCGTCAACAGCTGCGCGTAGAGGTCGCGGGAGGTCGCTCCCTGCCTGGCCTGATCGAAGTCGCCTTCGTCCACCAGTCCTGCATCCATTCGCGTCCGCGCCAGTGCAAGCCTTGCATCCAGGCAGTGATCGAACGGGCAGTCTCCAGGCGGCAACGAATGGAGCGCTCGCAAGGCCCGCGCCATCTCCGCAACGACAGACGACGGATTTCCGGTCGCCGCCTCGCAGGCGTTGCGGCCAGGCAAGGCTTCGGACAGGAGAAACGCGCCGTCGGAATTCGAGAGGTACGCGATCACCCTTGGCGCGGGGGCTCTCGCGCCAAGCCAGGACAGGCGCGCATGCTCCTCGCGGACGTCGTCCCCAGCCGCACCGAAGGCATACTTCAGGAAGGCGCCGGTCGATCCTGGCTTGGTGATGCGGACGACGCGGGCATCGGACCCGCCATGACCGACACGTTCGAACGTGCAATCGTCCAGCAGCGGTGAGAACAGCCTCGCCAGATAGGGCTTGTCGTCGTCAGGGTCCGGCATGGCAATCCAGGGTCCTGTTCAGGCGGCAGCATCACTCGCGAAACGGGCGATCCGTCCGCCTGGGCGAATGATCAGGCGCCACCGTCCGGCACGGATGGCGTGATCGGCCAGCCGTACACCTTGATGAGGTGAACCGCATGAGATGGATCATCGATGCTCCTACAGCCAGATCGTTACCGCCCCACTCGGCGCTGAGGAGATGCCCGTGAGGAGATTCGCCACGCGCCGCAGCATCGGCGAGGCGGATCAAAAGGGGAGCAAAGCCGCGCAAGCCCTCGGGCCGGCCGTGAATGAACACCTCGTCGCCCGCCTGAGATGTCCGACCGATCAGGTTGCCGGACTCGGTTGGCATGGCGCCTAACGCCTGAGTTAAGCCGCGTCGCGGAGCGACGTCGGCTTGAATGGTTAGTTAGGCCTGACTAGCGGGCCCGAAAGTGCGCATGCGCCCTTTTGCGGAATAGTGTCACAGCACAAGACCTCAACGACCGCGCTGTGCTCCGTGCCAGAGGGAAAGTCCATGCACGTTTCTCCTCCAGCGCCATCGACAAACAGATGCCTCGTGTGGCTGACATTTGCAGCGTACTGATCGTAGTACGAGACCAACTCTTCCGAGTCGCCGGGTCCCGGGGATGCTCTCACGTTGAGCTCAGAGACCGAGAGGCGAATTAGAGGGCGACGATCTGGCCTCGGTGCCTTGACCGTGCCGCACGAATCGACGCGGAAGGTTGCCTCGACGGAGCCCTCGATGCTCGGTAGGCAGTCAGCCCACACGGGACGGGATACGGCGAGTAGTGCTGCTATTACAGCAAGCGATATCTTCATGGCCAAACTACTAGTCGACGGCAAGTTGCCGTGTAATCCGTGCCGCATAAGAGGGACCGGCCGGGAGGCCGCAGCCGGAATCGCCATTTGTTTCAACACCTTGTCCCACCCCCCCCCCTCGCGCACAATCCGCCTAACCCGTCCGTCTTTGCCAACCGGAGATGTGGCCTGGTGGAATCCTTGCACCGCCGGACTTGCCCGGCAAGCCGGACGCGGACTGCGGTGCAGGGAGGGTCAAGCCCGAACCCGCCTCAAGGCCGCCCCTCGAAGCCGTCGAAGAACACGATGTCGGTCTTCCCGTAAGGCGCCCCGGCGGCGATCCAGTCGAACACCAGGGCCTGTTCGGCCAGCGGGATCGGCGGGCGGCCGGAGGGCATGCGCACGCCGAAGCCGGGCTCCTCGCAGTTGAGCTTGAGGAACAGGGCGCTGGCCAGGGGCTGGCCGGGACGGACGCGCAGCATGGACGGGTCGCCGAAGGCGTCCTGGCCGACCAGGTTGTCCCAGGACACGCCGGGGTCGAGGTCGAGGTCGCCCAGGTACAGGCCGGCGTGGTCGACGTGGCAGTTGGCGCAGCGCTGGTCCCAGATCGGCTGGATGTCGGCCTCGTAGTCGATGTTCCAGGCGATCGGCACGGCGGCGATGCTGTCGCAGCCGGCGGGGCCACCGCGTTCGCGGGCGTCGCCGGGGCCGGCGGCGGCCGGCAGCAGGGCGAGGGCGAGCAGCGGCGACAGGCGCCGGGCGCGGAGGATGGGTGCGTGGGTCATGGCGGGCTCCCCTGTGGAGGCCGCCAGTCTATGCCGCGGACGGGGGGCGCGGCGCCCCGGACGGAAGCCCTCAGGCGACGCGGGGCTCGGCGGCCAGGTCGGTGGCCGGGGCATCGTGATGGGGATGGTCGTGGTGCGCGGCCAGGTGGCCGCAGGTGGCGTCGTGGACGTGGCCGTGGCCGAGGCGCAGGTTGACCAGGTGGGCGACACCGACCAGGACGCCGCCGGCCGTCATCAGCACGGCGTGCAGGATGACGTTCTCGTTCTCATGGCTGTGGCGAAGCACCGCGAACGCCAGCAGGGCCAGGCCGGGCACCAGGAACCAGAACGCGGTGGCGATCCGGTGGCGGCGCCAGCCGGTGGCCAGGCTGGCGATGCCCAGCACAGCGGCGAAGGCCACGAAACCGGCCTCCCAGCCGTCCCAGGCGGCCAGGCCGGCAGCCGGCAGGGCGGCCAGGGCGACCGGCCACAGGGCGCAGTGCAGGGCGCACAGCCAGGCGGCGCTCATGCCGACGCGGTCGGCCAGGCGGTTCAGCAGCAGGGGGCGGGCGGCGGGCTTCATGGCCGTTAGCTTATAACATTCCGGCCCGACCTGAGGCGGCCGGCGCGCGATCGCCGGTCATCTGCGGTTGCGACACTGGCGCCGCACTCGTTGGTGGTTGCCGCCTGGTTGCCGGCCCCGGCCCGCAGCGCGCCCGCGTTGCGGGCCGGCCTTTCCAGGCGGCCGGCGGCGGGCCTCAGAGGTCGCCCAGGCCGGCGCGGTAGCCGCCCGGCACGCCCTTGGTGGCGACCGCCACGGCGTCGTGCGGGTGCAGGCTCTCGAAGTGGCTGGCGCGCACCCAGAAGTCGGCGACCGCCTCGTCGCGGTCCAGGGTCGCCTGCAGGCGGCGCGCGGCGTCCTCGCAGAACATCAGGTTGGCGCCGTTGAGGCGGGCGAAGGCCTGCTCGTCCTCGCGCTTGACCGCGGTCTGCACCGGCGTGCCCAGCGCGGCCTCGATGCGGTCGACCAGGGCGACGATCGGGAAGGCGTCGAAGGCGGGCTTCAGCCGCACCCGCACCTCGGCCTGGGAGCGCTGCGCGTGCGGGGTGGCGGTGCTGCCCTGCGGGCCGGCCAGCCAGGCGGCCACCGCGCCGGGATCGACGCTGTCCTGGCCGTCGAAATCGGCGGCGAACTGCGCGGCCGTGGCCTGCCGCGCCAGCGCCGCCGACGCCGGGCAGGTGCTGGAGTACAGCACCGACAGGCCCAGCTCGACCTGGAAGCGGTCGGGCTCCAGCAGGCCGGCGATGGTCACGGGGTAGCGCTTCCAGCCGCTGTTGTCGCTGACCAGGGCCGGGCGGCGCACCAGGTAGTCGAAGCGCAGGCGCAGCAGGGCGCGCTCGGACAGGCCCTGGTGGCTGTCCAGGAAGTCGCGCAGCACGCGACGCAGGCCGGCCGGGGTGAGGGTGTCCTCGCCGAGCACGCCGTCCAGGTGCAGGTACAGGCGCGACATGTGGATGCCGCGCGCCTCGGCACGGCCGAGATTCACGAAGGCGTCGACGCGCGCCGCGCAGCGCACCGGCGCGCCGCCGTCGCAGGCCAGGGTGACCGGCGCCTCGATGGCGCCCATGCCCACCCAGTCCAGCACGCCGGCGGCGTCGGGCGGGGCCTGGCCGGCAATGTCGGGAAGGGCGCGGGCGGGATCGGCGGGCATGGCGGGGTCCGTTCGGCGGGTCAGGATGCCACGGCGGGCGGCTGTGGGCAGGGATGGGGGAGCGCGCCAGGGCACTGTGGGGCGCAGGGGCGACAGTCGCGGCTGGCCGCGGGGACGGGCGCTGGCGGCAGGCCTGTTGTTCGGAGTCCATGTTGGATGGGGGCGGGTGCAGGCCGGATCAAGGGCCGGACTGCCGCGGCATCGCCCTGCCCCGCCCGGGCATCGCATTGCCGGGTTTCATGAAGGGCGCCAAGTGCGGGCCGGCGTGGCGCAGGGGTCCGGGGAGTTTCCCTGCACGGGATGACCATTCCGCCGGGCTTTCCACGCGGGAGCGTCTCCTGCTCGACGGGCGGCACCGCCAGGCAATCGGTGCATGGAAAGCCCATCGGGTTACCCGGCCAGCCGGGTCCGGCACCGGTGAAGGCGCTGGCAAGGGACGGCCCTCTCCCCTGCCCCTCCCCCGCAGGCGGGGGAGGGGAGAAGTGCGGTGCCGTCGCACGAGCGGGACAGGCGCTTCTGCTCACGCGCTTCTCGCTGCTGCCGTCGCTGTTGCTGTCGGTGTCCTTGTGGCTGTTGCTGTTGCTGTTGCTGTTGCTGTTGCTGTTGCTGTTGGCGGACAGGATGTCCGCGCTTCTCACGGGGCCCCATGCGGTCCGGCGGGGCACGGCCGGATCAGCCGCGCCGGAGGCGCGGACGGCGCCCGAGGCGCCGTCCGACGCGGGGGCCAGGGATGGCCCTTGAGCGTCGGCCCGGACGGGGCACGCGCACCCGGCGGGCAGGATGCCCGTCGGGCGGACCGCCTGGGGCGCCCTTCTCTTTGGCTACTTTCTCTTGGGCGAGCAAGAGAAAGTAGCTCGGCGCACAGGGATGTGCGACGAAAACGCCAGGGACGGCGCCCGCACGCGTTCGAGAACGCGAAGGATTGCCCGAGAACCTTCGCACTCCATTCCCGCGACGGTTGAGATCATCGCCAGTGCGAACCCTCTCCCCCGGCCCCTCTCCCAGAGGGAGAGGGGAGTACAACCTGGAGCGCGCAGCACGACTCGGCCCGACCGCGCCCGCGGCGCGACGGAATTCAGCGCATGCTGGCCCGCTGCAGCATCTCGCCCACGCCGCGCAGGCCTTTGCGGTCCAGCCCGCTGACCGTGCCGGCGCTGGTGCCGGCCTCGTCGAAGGCGGCGCGGTCCTTGCGCTCCAGCGGCGGCTGGCCGGCGCGTTCCAGGCGGCGGTTGGCGTCCTGCAGGCGTCTGGCCATCAGGTCCTCGAAGCGGCGGGTGGCGGCGTCCAGCTCGCCACGCAGGCGCTGGTGGCTGGCGACCTGGGTGGCGGTCGGGCGGCCGTCGTAGCCGACCACGGCGCCGTACAGCTTGCCGTACTCCTCGCGCAGCTTCTCCTCGCCGGTGATCATCCCGGCCTTGCTTGCCGAAAGGGCATCGATCTGGGTCGCCAGTTCCCGGTCCAGCGACGCCAGCGGCCGCTCCAGCGCCGGCGCCGCGGCGCTGCGCGCGGCGATCTGGGTGCGCAGGTCGGTGATCGACTCGGCCAGGAAGGTCAGGTCGGCCAGTTCCTCGTAGATCGCCACCGACAGCGCCTGCTGGGCGCGGCGGTCCTCGGCGCTGTGCGGCGAGCGCGGGTCGGCGACCAGCTCGATGCTGCCCTCGACGCGCTGCTCGCCGCGCACCAGCTCGACGCGGTAGCGGCCTTCGGCCAGGCGCGGCCCGACGAAGGCGGGCACCAGCTGGGTCGAGGCCGGCAGGCGCGGCGCCTTCATGCGCATCGGCCAGTCGACGCGGTTCATGCCGCGGCGCTTGCCGCCCGGCAGGCTGGCGATGCGCTCGCCGGCCTCGTCGTAGATGTTGACGCGCAGGTCGCCGAACATGTGCCGGCGCTTGAGGTGGTAGGCGATCACCGCCGAGTCCGAACGCGACTGCCCGTAGAACTCGTCGTTGCCGCCGAACTCCTGCAGGGCGCCGCCGCTCCACATCGCCTGCGGCCGGCTGGGTAGCAGGGTGGCGTCGGCGGCCAGCGCCTGGGCGTCGAGGGCGCGCAGCGGCGTCAGGTCGTCGATGATCCACACGCCGCGGCCATGGGTGCCCAGGATCAGGTCGTGGTCGCGCGGGTGGATCACGAGATCGTGCACCGGCACCGGCGGCAGGCCTTCCTCGAAACGCGCCCAGCGCTCGCCGGCGTCGATGCTGATGTACAGGCCGGCCTCGGTACCCAGGTACAGGATGTGCGCGGCGACCGGGTCCTGGCGGATCACCCAGGCGAAGCCGGCCACGCCCTCGGTGGGCAGGCGCCGGAAGCTGGCGCCGAAGTCGGTGGTGGCGTACACGTAGACGCCGTCGTCGCCGCTGCGGTGGCCGTCGACGGTGACATAGGCGGTGCCGGCGGCGTGCGGGCTGGCCTCGACGCGCGAGATCCACAGCCCGCGCGGCAGGCCCGGCAGGTTGCGGGTGACGTTGGTCCAGTCGCCGCCGCCGTTGCGGGTGACGTGCACGAGGCCGTCGTCGGTGCCGACCCAGATCACCTGCGCGTCCAGCGGCGATTCGCTGATCGTGTAGATGGTGGTGTTGTTCTCGGCGGTGGAGTTGTCGATGGTCAGGCCGCCGGACTGCGCCTGGCGCTGGCGCTTCGGGTCGTTGGTGGTCAGGTCCGGCGAGATGCGCTGCCAGGAATCGCCGCGGTCGTTGCTGCGGTGCAGGTACTGCGAGCCGTAGTACAGCGTGCCCGGGCGCGAAGCGCTCAGGTGCAGCGGCGTGTTCCAGTTGAAGCGCAGGCGCGGCTCGCCCGGCGCGTGCGCGGGGGCGATCTGCCGGACCTCGTTGGTGCGCCGGTCGACGCGCATCAGGTTGCCGCCCTGGTACTCGGAATAGACCAGGTAGTCGAGCTCGGGGTCGGGGAAGGTCCAGAAGCCGTCGCCGAAGCCGACCGAGTCCCAGTGCTTGTTGCGGATCGCGCCGCTGCGGTGCGAGGGGCCGACCCAGGAGCCGTTGTCCTGCAGGCCGCCGTAGACGTTGTAGGGCACCTGCATGTCGGCGGCCACGTGGTAGAACTGCGAGACCGGCAGGCTGGCCACGAAGCGCCAGTGCACGCCGCGGTTCCAGGACACGTACAGGCCGCCGTCGGTGCCCAGGATCAGGTGCTGGGCGTCCTTGGGGTTGATCCACAGCCAGTGGTGGTCGGGGTGGATGGCGCCGCCGACGCCGCTGAACATGCCGCTGAAGGTGCGGCCGCCGTCGTCGCTGGCGGTGAGCAGGAAGGCCGGCCGGTAGACGCGGTCGGGATCGGTCGGGTCGACCGCCAGCTCGCCGAAGTAGAACGGCCGGAACTGCACGCCAGCCGAACTGTTCATCAGCCGCCAGGAACCGCCGGCGTCGTCGGAGCGGTAGATGCCGGTCTGCGCGGCCTCGACCAGGGCGTAGACGCGGCTGGGCTCGCTGGCCGCCACCGCCAGCGAGACGCGACCGAGGTCGCCCTCGGGCAGGCCCTGGCGCAGGCGCGTCCAGGTGGCGCCGCCGTCGGTGGACTTGAAGATGCCGCTGCCCGGGCCGCCGGAGCGGAAGAAATCCGGTTCGCGGCGGAAGTCCCACATCGCCGCGTACAGGGTGTCGGGCGCGGTGGGGTCCATCACCAGGTCGGCGCAACCGGTGCGCGCGTCGACGGCGAGCACGCGCTGCCAGGTGGCGCCGGCGTCGTCGCTGCGGTAGACGCCGCGCTCGGCGCTGTCGGCGAAGGCATGGCCGGTGGCGCACACCCACACGCGCTTGCCGTCGCGGGGGTCGACCAGCAGCTCGGCGATGTGCCTCGTTTCGGCCAGGCCGCTGTGCGTCCAGGTGTCGCCGCCGTCGCGGCTGACGTAGACGCCGTCGCCGGCCGAGACGCTGTTGCGCACCCGCGATTCGCCGGTGCCGACCCAGACCGTCTTCGCCTCGGAGGGATCGACGCGCACCGCGCCGATCGACTGCATGTGGCGGTCGAACACCGGCTGGAAGGTGGTGCCGTTGTTGCGCGAGCGCCAGACGCCGCCGCTCGCGGCGCCGACGTAGATGGTCGCCGGCTCGGTGGCGGCGACGTCGAGCGAGGCGATCCGGCCGCTCATCACGGCGGGACCGATGTTGCGGGCCTTCAGGCCGGCCAGCGTGGCCGGATCGAACGTGGCGTCCTGGCCGTGGCTGGCAGGGGCGGCCAGCGCGGCGGCGAGGGCCAGCGCGATGCGCATGGACATGGGTGAACTCCCTGGCGTGTCGGGCCGCGCCGACGCGCGGCGGGATCGCCGCGGCGCCACCACGCGGGCGGCACCGCGGCCTGGCTGCGGCGGCGTTACTCGGCGGCGGTCTCGGCGGCCGGGGTCGCAGCTTCCGGCATCTTGAAGCGGTCGTCGGCGATGCCGGTGTTGAGCGTGTAGGACTCCACGGTGTAGGTGGAGGCGCCCGGCATGCCGTCCATGGTCTGGGTGGTGGCGTGCGGCAGCATCAGCCCGTCGACTTCCTTGTAGTCGCCCTGGGAGATGCCGATCTTGACCTCCTGGCCGCGCATGGTGGTGCGCACGTCCCACTTCAGGTCGAGGAAGTACTCGGCGTCCAGCCAGGTGGTGATCTGGTCGCCGCTGGCCAGATCGATGCGCAGCTTGTAGGCGTCGGTGCCCTCGACCTCCTCGGTGCCGAGCAGCTCGACGGTGTGGCCCTTGGCCTGCCAGTCGACCAGCGGTCCGTCGATGTCGGCCTGCTGGCTGAAGCTGCGCAGCTCGTCGTCGCCCATCGGCTCGGGGTCGCTCTTGCCCATGAACGGCATGATCTGCCAGCCGCTGTCGCCGTCGACGGCCTGCACGCCGGTCATGCCCTGCAGGGTGAACTCCAGGCGCAGCTTGTTCGGGCGCTTGGATTCCAGGGTGAACGGTGCGGTCATCGGGCCCATCGTGAAGCTGCCCTGGGCGCGCACGTCCTGCACCGACCGGATGCGCTCCAGGCCGCCGCGCGCCTCGTAGTGGCGGGCCAGGACCTCGTCCAGGGACAGCTCGGCCGGAGCGGCCAGCAGGGGCAGCGGCGCCAGCAGGGCAAAGGCAAGCAGGGACAGACGCTTCATGGGGATTCCTCGCGGTTGGGCGGCAATGGACAACGCCGCCATCCTAGCGGCCGGCGATGACGGCTTCGTAGTGACGAAGGTCACGGGCGCGCGCCTGCGGACCGCCAGCGGCCTTCACCTCCGTGACGATCCTTCAGGCACCCGAACCGCCGGCACGCGCGATGCGCGGCGCGGCGGCCGGGGCGGATCAGGCCCGGCGATCGCGCCGGCGCGACCACCACAGGGCGAGCACCGCACCCGGACCGGGCGGCATGCGCGCGCCCTGCCAGGCGGTGGCGGGACGGGCCGCGACCGCGGCCAGCAGCCGGCGGGCCAGCAGGAGCTGGCCGTGGCGGTAACCGCCGCTGCCGGCAAGCAGCGGCGGGATCTGCCCCGACAGCTCGCCCGCGAAGCCGGCCAGGGCCGCGGCCAGGGCCGGCCGCGGCGGACTGGCGCGCAGATCGGCGCGGACCAGGCCCTGCGCCGCCAGAACCGACAGCGGCAGGACCAGGTGGCCGGCCGCCGCGGGTGCCGCCAGGCCGGGCAGCGATTCGGCCAGCAAGGCCAGGCCGTGCGCCCGGGCATCGGTCGCGCGAGGCGCGGGCAGCCAGGGCGTGCCCGCTTCCGCCTGGGCCAGGGCGAACGCCTGCCAGCGCGCCAGGCGCTGCGCCGGCGTCGCGTCGTCGTGGCCCTGCCCCAGCGCCGCCGCGGCCTGCAACCAGGCCAGTCCGCCGGGCTCGGCCGCCGCCGGGAAGGGTGCGATCGCGGCCAGCGCGCGGGTCAGCGGATGGCGCGGCGCCCCGGCCGCCAGCGCCTGCCATTCCTGCGCCCACCAGCCCAGCTTGGCGGCGCTGACCCGCGGATCGCTGGCGGCCAGGGCGGCCTGGCGCAGCTCGAAGCCCAGCGTCTCCAGCAACCGCCGTGGCGCCCGCCGGTCGGGCGGCTCGAACAGCAGCAGCAGGCGGTGCCAGGGCTCGGCGGCCAGCCACTTGCCGACGAAGGCGTCGGCGCCGTCCGGCGCGGCGCCGCTCACGGCAGCCAGGCCAGCGCCTGCGCCGGATCGTCGATCACCCGGTCGGCCCGCCACCCGGCGATCTCGCCGGGATCGGCATAGCCCCAGGTCACCGCCACGGTCAGGCTGCCGGCGGCGCGGCCGGCCGCGACGTCGCGTGCGTCGTCGCCCAGGAACCAGGTCGCCTGCGGCGCCACCCCGAGGCGTTCGCAGGCGGTCAGCACCGGCAGCGGATGCGGCTTGCGCTCGGCCAGGCTGTCGCCGCCAAGCACCACCGGGAAATCGTCTGCCAGGCCCATCGCCGCCAGCAGCTCGACGGCCATGCGTTCGGGCTTGTTGGTGACCACGGCCAGGGCGATGCCGCGCCGGCGCAGGCCATCCAGCAGGTCGGCGACGCCGGGGAACAGGGTCGAATGCCGGTACACGCGGGCGCCGTAGGTCGCCAGCAGGCGCGCCACCCAGGCCTGCTGGACCTCGCCATCGGCCCCGACGAAGGCCGGGATGCCGGCGTCCAGCATCGCCCGCGCGCCGCGCGAGACCTGCCAGCGGAAACCGGCCAGGGACATCGGCGCCAGGCCCTCGCCGGCACGCAGTTCGTTCACCGCCGCCAGCAGGTCGGGGGCGGTGTCGACCAGGGTACCGTCGAGGTCGAACAGCACCGCGGCGGGTGCGTGGACCGTCACGCCGGCTTCCGCGCCGCCATCAGGTAGTTGACCCCGACGTCGTCGTTCAGCCAGGCGCGCTGCCCGAACGGGTCGTAGTGCAGGCCGCGCAGGACCCCGACCTCGAGGCCGGCCTGCCGGCACCAGGCCGCCAGCTCGCTGGGCCGCACCAGCCTGGCGTACTCGTGGGTGCCGCGCGGCAGCAGGCGCAGCACGTACTCGGCGCCGACGATGGCCAGCGCGAAGGCGCGCGCCGTGCGGTTGATGGTCGACAGGCACAGCACGCCGCCCGGGCGCAGGGCGGCGGCGCAGGCCGCGACCACCGCGGCCGGCTCCGGCACGTGCTCGAGCATCTCCATGCAGGTGACCAGGTCGTACTCGCCCGGATGCGCCTGCGCATGCGCCTGCACGGTCTGCATGCGGTAGTCGACCGCCACGCCGTTGGCGTCGGCATGCAGCCGCGCGACCTCGAGCAGCGGGCCGGCCAGATCCAGGGCGGTGACCGTCGCGCCGCGCGCCGCCATCGCCTCGCTGAGCAGGCCGCCGCCGCAGCCGACGTCGAGCGCGCGCGCGCCGGCCAGCGGCCGCTGGCCGGCCACGAAGTCCAGCCGCACCGGGTTGAGCACGTGCAGCGGCCGCATCGGCCCGGCCGGGTCCCACCACTGCCCGGCCAGGCGCGCGAAGCGTTCCAGCTCGGCGGCGTCGCCGGCGGTTGCGTCGTGCGCGGCGCTCATGGACGGCTCCGGTCGGCGGTGGCGATGCGCTCGCGCCAGTCGCGGGCGCGCGCCAGCACGGCGTCGGTGTCGATGTCGCACAGCGCACCGGCGCGCAGGCGCCGGCGGCCGTCCAGCCAGACCTCGCGGACCTGGTCGCGGCCGGCCGCGTAGACCAGTTGCGAGACCGGGTCGTAGACCGGCTGGGTGGCCAGGGCGGACAGGTCGACGGCGATCAGGTCGGCGCGCTTGCCGGCCTCGACCGAGCCGATCCGCTCGTCCAGGCGCAGCGCGCGGGCGCCGTCCAGGGTCGCCATGCGCAGCACCCGGGCGGCCGGCAGGGCGGCGGCATCGCCGGCCACCGCCTTGGCCAGCAGGGCGGCGCTGCGCATCTCGCCGAACATGTCCAGGTCGTTGTTGGAGGCGGCGCCGTCGGTGCCGAGGGCCAGGTTCACCCCGGCCTGGTCGAGCGCGTGGGTCGGACAGAAGCCGCTGGCCAGCTTGAGGTTGGATTCCGGGCAGTGGATGACGCTCACCCCGGCATGGGCGCACAGCTCGATCTCGGCGGCGCTGAGCTGGGTCATGTGCACGGCCAGCAGCCACTCGTTGACCAGGCCGAGGCGCTGCAGGCGGGCGAGCGGGCGCACGCCCTGCGCCCTGCGCGCCTCCTCGACCTCGTGGGCGGTCTCGTGCACGTGCATGTGCACCGGGATGCCGAGCTGGTCGGAGAGCAGGCGGATGCGCTCCAGCGAGGCGTCCTTCACCGTGTAGGGGGCGTGCGGGGCGAACGCGGTCGACACCAGCGGGTCGCCGCGCAGTTCGTCGTGCAGGGCCAGGGCCTTGCCGAAATAGGCGTCGTCGTCGTCGGCCCAGGCGGTCGGGAAATCGATCACCGGCAGGCCGACCACCGCGCGGAACCGGTGCCGGCGGTAGGTGGCGGCGATCACGTCCGGGAAGAAGTAGTTCTCGTTGCAGCAGGTGGTGCCGCCGCGCAGCATCTCGGCGATCGCCAGCTCGACGCCGTCGCGCACGAAGTCCGGGCCGATGAAGCGCGCCTCGGTCGGCCAGATGTGCTGGTTGAGCCAGGTCATCAGCGGCAGGTCGTCGGCCAGCCCGCGCATCAGCGTCATCGGGTTGTGCACGTGGGCGTTGACCAGGCCCGGCAGCAGCACGTGGCCGGGCAGCGCGACGTGTTCGGCGGCGCCGAAGCGGGCGCGCGCCTGGGCGGCCGGCTGCACGGCGAGGATGGCGCCCTCGTGCACCGCCACCGCCATGCCGGTGCGCGGCTGGCAGTCCGGGGCCACCGCCACCAGCCACTCCGGCTCGATCAGCAGGTCGATCGGCTGCATCGTGATCCTGTGTCGGTTTGGGACCGGCAGTCTAGCCGGGAAGCCGCCGGGAGGCGGCCCGCGCCGCGGCGCCCCGGGCGGCGGCGCGCGTCCGGGCGGCGCCGGACGCGGGGCCCGGACCGGCTACTTGCCGACGCGCGAGACGTAGGCGCCGGTGCGGGTGTCGATCTTGATGGTCTCGCCGTTCTCGACGAACAGCGGCACGCGCACGGTGGCGCCGGTCTCCAGCTTGGCCGGCTTGCCGCCGCCGCTGGCGGTGTCGCCGCGCACGCCCGGGTCGGTCTCGACGATCTGCAGCTCGACGAAGTTCGGCGGCACCACGGTGATCGGGCTGCCGTTGTAGAGGGTGACCACGCAGCCTTCCTCGCCCTTCAGCCACTGCGCGGCGTCGCCCATCGCCGCGGCGTCGGCCTGGTACTGCTCGAAGCTGTCCGGCTGCATGAAGTGCCAGTACTCGCCGTCGCTGTAGAGGAACTGCATGTCGGTGTCCATGACGTCGGCGCCCTCGACGGTGTCGCTGGACTTCATGGTGCGCTCGACGACGCGGCCGGTCTTCAGGTTGCGGATCTTGATGCGGGTGAAGGCCTGGCCCTTGCCCGGCTTGATGAAGTCGGTGTCGACGATGGTGTAGGGATCGCCATCGACCAGGATCTTGAGGCCGGTCTTGACGTCGTTCAGGCCATAGCTAGCCATGGGAGCTCCGGAAGGCTGTGGGGACGGGCGCGGGCGGCGTAGAATCGCGGACCGCCCCGGCAGACCCGCAATGATAGCCGCAAGCCCGGCCCACCCGCAGCCCTCCGACTGGCGCCGCCTCTGGCGCGAGGCGGTCACCGACCCGGCCGAGCTGCTCGCCCGGCTCGGCCTGGGCGACCAGGCGGCGGCGCTGCTGCCCGGCGCCGACACCGGCTTCCCGGTCCGGGTGCCGGCCGGCTACCTGGCGCGGATGCGCCCGGGCGATGCCGCCGACCCGCTGCTGCTGCAGGTGCTGCCGCGCGCCGCCGAGCTGCTGGACGCCCCGGGCTTCGTCGAGGACGCGGTCGGCGACGGCGCCGCGCGCGCCGCCACCGGCGTGATCCACAAGTACGCCGGGCGGGTCCTGCTGGTCGCCACCGGCGCCTGCGCGGTGCACTGCCGCTACTGCTTCCGCCGGCATTTTCCCTACGCGCGCGAGCTGGCGGCGCGCGAGGACTGGCGCGCGGCGGTGGCCTGGATCGCGGCCCGGCCGGACGTCCACGAGGTGATCCTGTCCGGCGGCGACCCGCTGTCGCTGCCGACCGCGCGCCTGGCCAGCCTGACCCGGCAACTGGCCGGCATCGGCCACGTCCGCGCCCTGCGCCTGCACACCCGCCTGCCGATCGTCCTGCCCGAGCGGGTCGATGGCGAGCTCCGCCAGTGGCTCGCCGGCCTGCCCTGGCCGGTCGCCGTGGTCGTCCACGCCAACCATGGCAACGAGATCGACGCCGCCACCGGCACCGCCCTGGCGGCGCTGCGCGACAGCGGCGCCACCGTGCTCAACCAGTCGGTGCTGCTGAGCGGCGTCAACGACCGGGTCGACACCCTGGCCGAGCTCAGCCACCGCCTGTACCGGGCCGGCACCCTGCCCTACTACCTGCACCTGCTGGACCGGGTGCGCGGCGTTGGCCATTTCGAGGTCGACGAGGCCCGGGCACAGGCCCTGCATGCCGGGCTCAGGGCCCGCCTGCCGGGCTACCTGGTGCCCCGGCTGGTGCGCGAGATCGCCGGAGAGGCCGGCAAGACGCCGGTCTGACCGGCGCTGCGTGCCACGGCAGGAGCCGGCAAGCGTGATCCAGGTCCGTTCCCGGCACGGCCCGCTGTGGCGCGCTGGCGCCATTTCGGCCCATACTGGCCCGGCCGGGGGCGGGCCGCCGTCCGGCCGGCCGGGCGGCTTGGCGTCCGGGCGAATGACCCGTGGGAATCTACCGACATGGCGACTGCGCCCGTCCGGATCTGTTTCGTCGACGACCTGCTGGAGAACGCCGAGCGCCTGGTCAGCGTGCTGCGCAACGCCGGCCTGGCGGTGCGGCCCAACCACGTCGCCGACATCGAGGACTTCGCGGAGCTGATCGGCAAGGAAGCCCCGGACCTGGTCCTGGTCAGCGTGCCCGGGCCGATCAACCCGGCCGACCTCACCGACCAGATCGGCCGCGCCGGCAAGGACGTGGCGGTCATCGTCCTGGTCGAGCAGATGGACGGCGAAGTCCGCATCAAGGGCTTCGACGATGGCGCGGTCGCGGTCGAGCTGCGCCAGCCGGCCCTGGTGGTGGCCGTGGTCAAGCGCCAGTTCGAGCAGCTGCGCACCCGCCGCGAGGTGCGCAAGCTGGAGACCGCGCTGCGCGAGAGCGAGCGCCGCTGCGACGCCCTGCTGGACAGCTCGCGCGATCCGGTCGCCTACGTGCACGAGGGCATGCACATCCGCGCCAACCGCGCTTACCTCGAGATGTTCGGCTTCGACGACTTCGAGGACATCGAGAGCATGCCGCTGCTCGACCTGGTCGCCAGCGCCGACGCCGAGGGCTTCAAGGCGGTGCTCAAGCGCATGGCCAAGGGCGAGCCGCCGCCGGACAGCCTCGAGCTGCACCTGCGCAACCAGGGCGGCGAGAGCTTCCCCGGCCGCATGGAATTCTCCAGCGCCAACTACGCGGGCGAGCCGTGCGTGCAGCTGATCATCCGCAAGCCGGCCGAGGACCCGGCGCTGGCGGCCGAACTGGTGCGCCTGAAGGAACGCGACCTGGTCACCGACCTGTACAACCGCACCTATTTCACCAGCCTGCTCGAAAAGGCCGCCGACGAGGCCGCCGGCGGCAAGCGCAACCATGCCCTGCTGCTGCTGGAACCCGACGATTTCGCCAACCTGCAGACCCAGGTCGGCGTCGGCCAGGGCGACCTGCTGCTGGCCGACCTCGCCAAGGCGACCGCCGCGGTGCTCGGACCCGACGACGTCGCCGCGCGCTTCAGCGACCACCAGTTCGCGGTGCTCACCACCAGCGCCCACCTGGATGCCGCGCGCGAGCTCGCCGACCGCATCCGCCAGCGCATGAGCGACCACATCTTCGAGATCGGCCAGCGCTCGATCTCGCTGACCATGAGCGTCGGCGGCGCGCTGATCTGCGAGAAGCTGAACCGGGTGCCGGCCCTGCTCACCCAGGCCACCGCGACCTGCCGCGCGGCGATCGCCGAGGGCGGCAACCGGGTGATCCTGCACGACCCCTACGCCGAGGAGCGCGCGGAGTCCTCGCGCAACGCCCACTGGCAGCGCCTGGTCAAGGAGGCGCTCGGCCACGACGACGGCTTCGTGCTGTTCTACCAGCCGGTGGTGTGCCTGCAGGGCGGCGACGGCGACTACCACGAGGTCCTGCTGCGCATGAACAGCCCGCGCGGCGAGATCCTGCCCAGCTACTTCCTGCCGGCCGCGCAGCAGTCCGGGCTGATGCCGCAGATCGACCGCTGGGTGGTCAGCCATGCCCTGCGCAAGCTGGCCAGCTACGGCAAGAAGCCGCCGACCTTCTTCGTCAGCCTGAGCGCCGAGACCCTGGAGGACGAGACCTTCGCGGGCTGGCTGGCCGAGCAGGTGCGGCAGCACCGGGTCAGCGGCGAACGCCTGGTGCTGCAGCTCAGCGAGAGCGAGGCGGCGACCAGCGTGAAGCAGCTCAAGACCCTGCTCGGCCACCTGTCTCAGCTGCACATCGCCTTCGCGATCAAGGACTTCGGTGCCGGCCTGGCGTCCTACCAGCTGCTCAAGCACGTCCCGGCCCAGTACCTCAAGGTCGACAAGAACTACCTGTCCGACTTCGCCGGCAATACCGAGTTCCAGAAGAAGGTCACCGAGATCTGCGAGAAGGCGCATGCCAGCGGCATGATGGTGATCGCCCCGCACGTCGCCGACATGGCCAGCGTCAGCGTCCTCTACCAGTGCGGCGTCAACTTCGTGCAGGGCAACTTCCTGCACGAGCCGGCGCGGACCATGGCTGCCGGCGCCGCCGCCGCCGGGTGACCCGCGGCGGCGGCCGGTGTCCCCGGCGGCGGGCATGTCCGGCCGCGAGCGCCGGGCGCCGCGGCCGTCGTCCGCAGCCCGCTCAGCGCGGCCGGAAGTCCAGCGCCGCAGAGTTGATGCAGTAGCGCAGCCCGGTCGGCGCCGGGCCGTCCGGGAAGACATGGCCCAGGTGCGAGTCGCAGCGCGCGCAGCGGGTCTCGATGCGGCGCATGCCATGGCTGCCGTCGGCGTGCTCGGCGACCGCCGCCGCCTGCACCGGCGCCGTGAAACTGGGCCAGCCGGAGCCGGAATCGTACTTGGCGGCGCTGTCGAACAGCGCCTCCCCGCAGGCCACGCAGGCGTAGACGCCGTCGCCGTGGTGGTCCCACCAGCGGCCGCTGAACGGCGGCTCGGTGGCCGAGCAGCGGCACACCGCGTACTGCTCGGGGGTCAGTCGCTGGCGCCATTGCGCCTCGTCGGCCGGCAGGTCGGTCGTCTTCACGATGCGGGCTCCTTGTCTCGAGGGGGGCGCGCTGGCAGGCGGGTGCCGCCGCGGCAACCGGCGCTCCCGACATTGAGCCGGGCACCGCCGTATGCGATCTTACCGGCCCGCCCCGTCGAGCCCGCGTCGCCTTGGACCGCCCCCGCCCTCCGCTCCGCCGGGCCCTGCTGCCTGCCGTCGCCGCCCTGCTGCTGGCGCCCGCGCCGGCACCGGCGCAGGACTGCCTGCCCGGCGACCTCGACTGCCAGGCGCAGGCGCGTCGCTTCGCGCTGTGCAAGGTCAACCGGCTGCTGCCGTTCTACCGGGACGATCTCGGGCCGGCCAGCGCCCGCGAGGCGGCCGAGATCTGGATGGACGCCGAGCGCTTCGACGTCAGCGACCGCCAGCGGATCACCCTGGAGGGCGCGGTCGAGCTGCGCCGGGCCGACCAGTTCCTGGCCGCCGGCCGGCTCGACTACGACACCGTGCTGCGCCAGTACGCGGTGCCCGGGCCGATGACCTACCAGGACCAGGGCCTGCTGCTGTCGGCGCAGCGCGGCGAGGGCGATCTCGCCGCCGGCACCGCGGTGATGGAAGGGGTGCGCTACCAGTTCCTGAGCGGCCGCGGCAACGGCCGCGCCGAGCGGATCGAGGTGCTCACGCCGGAACGCGCGCGGATGCAGTCGATGAGCTTCTCCACCTGCGACATCGACTCGCCGGACTGGGAGCTGCGCGCGCGCCGCATCGACATCGACCAGGCGACCGGCACCGGCCGCGCCCGCGGCGCGACCCTGCGCTTCCTGGGCGTGCCCCTGCTGTACGTTCCCTACGGCGAGTTCCCGATCGACGACCGCCGCAAGACCGGCCTGCTCTACCCGACGGTCGGGCGCTCCAACACCGGCGGCCTGGACGTCACCCTGCCCTGGTACCTCAACATCGCGCCGAACTACGACCTGACCCTGTATCCGCGGGCGATCAGCGAGCGCGGCTACATGCTCGGCGCCGAGTTCCGCTACCTGGTCGCGCCCGGCCACCGGGGACGCCTGTTCGGCACCTGGCTGCCCGACGACAAGGACTACGGCGACAGCCGCGGCTACCTGGAATTCGACCACTACAGCCGGCTCGGCGCCCAGTGGTGGCTGGACGCCAGCATCCGGCAGGTCTCCGACGACCGCTACTTCGAGGACCTGGGCGATTCCCTGAGCATCGCCGCCACCAGCATCCTGCCGTCCCGGGCGGGGGTCCACGGGCGCGGCGAGGAATGGAACGCGGCGCTGACCTTCGACGTCTACAAGATCACCGACCCGACGCTGCCGCCCGGGCTGGAACCGTTCCGGCGCCTGCCCCGGATCACCTTCGACAGCCGCCACGACCTGCCGCTCGGCCTGGTCGCCGGCGTCGACAGCGAGCTGGTGCGCTTCACCAAGAACCGCGGCCCGGAATCCGGCACCCGGCTCGACCTGTACCCCTACCTGGCGGCGCCGATCGAGCGCGCCGGCTGGTTCCTGCGGCCCGAGCTGGGCTGGCGCCAGACCGAGTACGAGTACGACCTGGGCCAGGGCAACCGCAGCGCCAGCCGCGGCCTGCCGGTGTTCAGCCTGGACGGCGGCCTGGTGTTCGAGCGGCCGCTGGCCTGGCGCGGCCGGGAGCTGCTGCAGACCCTGGAGCCGCGCCTGTTCTACCTGAACGTGCCCCACGAGGACCAGTCGACGCTGCCGGTGTTCGACACCCAGGAGCTGACCTTCGGCTTCGGCCAGCTGTTCCGGCGCAACCGCTTCGTCGGCGCCGACCGCCAGGGCGACGCCAACCAGGCCACCGTGGCGGTGACCTCCCGCCTGCTCGACGCCGGCGACGGCCGCGAGCGCGCCAGCGTCAGCCTGGGCCAGATCCGCTATTTCCGGCCGCAGCGCGTCCAGCTGCCCGGTCGGCCGGTGCTGGACGCCAGCGGCTCGGCCTACGTCGGCGAGGTCGGCGTGCGCCTGTCCGACGACTGGTACGCCAGCTTCGGCGGCCAGTGGAACCCGCAGACCGACCGTACCGACCTGTCCAACCTGCGCCTGCAGAAGCGCTTCGGCGAGCGCGGCGTCGCCAACTTCTCCTACCGCTACCGGCGCGACTCCCAGCAGCAGCGGACCTTCCTGGAGCAGCTCGACCTGTCCGGCTACTACGCGCTGAACGAGCGCTGGCGCCTGGTCGGCCGCTGGAACTGGTCGATGCTCGACAAGACCACCCTGGAGGGGCTGGGCGGCATCGAGTACGAAAGCTGCTGCTATGCGGTCCGCCTGCTGGCCCGCCGGTACGTCCGCAACACCGAGGGCGACCGGAACAATGCGGTCTATCTCGAGGTCGAGCTGAAGGGCCTGGGCAACCTCGGCCGCAAGTCCGAGGACGTCCTGCGCCGTGCTATCGTGGGCTACACCCGCTACGGCGAGTAGCCCGCCTCCCCTGCCCGCCAGGGCACGGCGGCGGCCGGCCCCGGCCATCGAGCTTCCACCGGCGCCCGCGCGCCATCGACGCAAGCCACCGACCATGAACCTGCTCCCCCGCCTGTTCCTCCTGGCCCTGATGCCGCTGGCCGCCATGCCGGCGCTGGCACAGTCGCTCGACACCCAGCCGCTCGACGGCATCGTCGCCGTGGTCGACGAGGACGTGATCCTGCGCAGCGAACTGCAGCGCGCGGTCGCCAACATCGTCGGCCAGTACGGCGGCCGCACCGGCCAGCTGCCGCCGCGCGACGTGCTCGAACGCCAGGTCCTGGACCGCCTGATCCTGGTACGCCTGCAGGCCCAGCGTGCCGCCACCACCGGCATCCGGGTCAGCGAGCCGGAGATCGACGGCGCCATCGCCGACGTCGCCCAGCAGAACGGGCTCAGCGTCGACCAGCTCCGGCAGTCGCTGGCCCAGGACGGCTTCAGCTTCCCCGAGTTCCGCGAGACCATGCGCGACGAGCTGATGATCCAGCGCATGCGCCAGCGTTTCGTGCAGACCCAGGTCGCGGTCAGCGACAGCGAGATCGAGGCGGTGCTGGCCAGCGACGCCAGCCTGGGCACCGAGGTCCGGCTCGGCCACATCCTGGTCGCGGTGCCGGAGGGCGCCGATGCCGACACCGTGCGGGTCGGCCGCGAGAAGGCCGAGGGCGTGCGCCGGCTGATCGACGAGGGCATGGAGTTCAGCGCCGCGGCGATCCGCTACTCGAACGCGCCGAACGCGCTCGATGGCGGCGAGCTGGGCTGGCGCGGCGTCAACGAGGTGCCCCTGGTCTTCGTCGACCTGGTCAACTCCCTGCGCCCGGGCGAGACCAGCCCGCCGGTGCGCGGGCCGGCCGGCTTCCACATCCTGAGGCTGTACGAGCGGCGCAACACCAGCCAGCGCGTGGTCGAGCAGTTCAAGGCGCGCCACATCATGATCGGCGTCGACGAGCTGACCAGCAGCGAGCGCGCCCGCGCCAAGGCCGAGGAACTGCGTGCGCAGCTGCTGGCCGGCGCCGACTTCGCGGAGCTGGCGCGCGCCCACTCCACCGACCACAACACCGCGCCCCTGGGCGGCGACATGGGCTGGTTCCCGGTCGACGGCTACGGCAGCGGCGTCGGCACGGTGATCGCCCGGCTCGCCGACGGCGAGCTGTCCGAGCCGTTCCAGACCGACGTCGGCTGGCACGTCATGCTGCGCGAGGGCACCCGCCAGCAGGACGTCACCGAGTCCTACCAGCGGGCGCAGGCGCGCGAGGCGATCCGCGCCCGCAAGGCCGAGGAGGAATGGGACCGGTACGTCCGGCGCATCCGCAACGAGGCCTACGTCGAGAACCGCATCGAGATCGGCGCCGACGGCGCCGGCTGACCGTCCCCGCCGGCGCCGGCCCGCGGCCGCGCCGGCCCCCGTGCGCACCGACATGCCGCAATCGCCCCTGCCGCGCCTGGCCGTCACCCCGGGCGAACCGGCCGGCATCGGCATGGAACTGCTGGTGCGCCTGGCCCAGGCGCCCGACCTCGCCGCCGACCTGGTCCTGATCGGCGACGCCGACCAGGCGCGCGCCACCGCCGACCGCCTGGGCCTGGCCCTGGCGCTGACCGATTACGACCCGGACCGGCGGACCGCCGGCGCCCGGCGTCCCGGCATGCTGCGCTGCCTGCACCGTCCGCTCGCGCGCGCCGCGCAGCCGGGCCGGCTGGATCCGGACAATGCCGCGGCGGTGCTCGACACCCTGGCACGGGCCTGCGACGGCTGCCTGCAGGGCGGCTTCGAAGCGATGCTCACCCTGCCGGTGCACAAGGGCGTGATCAACCAGGCGGGAATCCCCTTCACCGGCCATACCGAGTTCCTGGCCGGGCGCTGCCGCAGCGGCGTGCTGATGCTGCTGGTGTCGGGCACGCTGCGGGTGGCGCTGGCGACCACCCACCTGCCCCTGCGCGCGGTGCCTGCGGCCATCGACGGCCCCGGCCTGGCCGCCACCTTGGAGCGCCTCGATGCCGGGCTGCGCCGGGACTTCGGCCTGGCGGCGCCGCGCATCGCCGTGCTCGGCCTCAACCCGCATGCCGGGGAGGACGGCCACCTGGGCCGCGAGGAGATCGAGGTGATCGGACCGGTGCTGGACACACTGCGCGGCCGCGGCATGGCGCTGGCCGGCCCGCTGGCCGCCGACACCGCCTTCGTCGCCGGCCGCCGCGAGCGCCACGATGCCTTCCTTGCCATGTACCACGACCAGGGCCTGCCGGTGCTCAAGGCGCTGGGCTTCGGCGCCGCGGTGAACGTCTCCCTGGGCCTGCCGGTGGTGCGCACCTCGGTCGACCACGGCGTGGCCCTGGACATCGCCGGCAGCGGCCGCGCCGATCCCGGCAGCGCCCTGGCCGCGGCCCGGCTGGCCCTGGCCATCGCCGCGCAGCGCGGCGGCGGCGCATGAGCGCGACCGCCCACGTCCCGCGCAAGCGCTTCGGGCAGCACTTCCTGCACGATCCCGGGGTGCTCGCGCGGATCGTCGCGGCGATCTCGCCCAGGCCGGGCGAGGCCCTGGTCGAGATCGGTCCCGGCGAGGGCGCCCTGACCGACCCGCTGCTGGCCACGGGCGCGACCCTGACCGTGGTCGAGCTCGACCGCGACCTGGCCGAACGCCTGCGCGCGCGCCACGACCCGCGGCTCACCGTCGTGGAAGCCGACGCCCTGACCGTCGACTTCGGCGCCCTGGCGGCGGCCGGCGGCGCGCCCCTGCGCCTGGTCGGCAACCTGCCGTACAACGTCTCCTCGCCGATCCTGTTCCATTGCCTGGACCATCTGGACGCGATCGCCGACATGCACTTCATGCTGCAGAAGGAAGTCGTCGACCGCATGGCGGCGCCACCCGGCGACAAGACCTACGGCCGTCTCTCCGTGATGCTGCAGGCGCGCTGCACCGTCACGCCCCTGTTCGACGTCGGACCGGGGGCGTTCCGGCCGCCGCCCAAGGTCGACTCCGCCGTGGTGCGCCTGCAGCCCAGGCCGGCCGGCGAGCTGCCGGTGGCGGACGCCGCGCGCTTCGCCGCGGTCGTCAAGGCGGCCTTCGCGCAGCGCCGCAAGACCCTGCGCAACGCCCTGTCCGGCCTGCTCGATGCCGAACGGATCGCCGCCGCCGGCATCGATCCCGGCAGCCGCGCCGAGCAGGTGCCGGTCGAGGGCTTCGTCGCCCTGGCCGCGCTCGCCGGCTGAGGCGGCTGGCCGCCGGGGCGCGGCGCCGGAGGCCGTGGACCGGTTCAACCGCCTCGCCATTGGCGCGATTCCGGTAACCTGCCCGCCCGATGGAGAATCCAGAATGACTTCCCCGCTGCCGCCGCTGCGCCTGAAGCGCGGCGAGGACCGCCGCCTCCGCCACGGCCACCCGTGGATCTACAGCAACGAGATCGACACCGCGCAGACGCCGCTCAAGGCCTTCGAGCCCGGCGAGCAGGTCCAGGTCCAGGACAGCCGCGGCGAGCCGGTCGGCATCGCCTACGTCAACCCGCACAGCCTGATCAGCGCGCGCCTGCTCAGCCGCCGTCCCGACGGCGCCGCCGACCGCGGCCTCGTTGCCGAACGGCTGCGCGTGGCCCTGCGCCTGCGCGAGCGCCTGTATCCGACGCCGCACTACCGCCTGGTGCACGGCGAGAGCGACGGCCTGCCCGGCCTGGTGCTGGACCGCTACGGCGAGGTCGTGGTCGGCCAGATCGCCACCGCCGGCATGGAGCGGCTGCGCCCGGAGATCGAGGCGGCGGTCGCCGAGGTCGTCGGTCCGGCCTGCCTGGTCTGGCGCAACGCCGGCAGCGCCCGCCGCCTGGAGCAGCTGCCCGAGTATGTCGAGGCCGGCATCGGCGAGCTGCCGGACCGCATCCAGGCGGTCGAGGACGGCCTCACCTTCACGGTGCCGCTGGTCAGCGCCCAGAAGACCGGCTGGTTCTACGACCAGCGCGCCAACCGCGACCTGCTGATGCGCCTGGGCAGCGGCGAGCGCCTGCTCGACGTTTTCGCCTACCAGGGCGGCTGGGGCCTGCGCGCCGCCGCCACCTTCGCGCGCGAGGTGATCTGCGTCGACAGTTCGCTGCCGAGCTGCCAGGCGATCGAGGCCAATGCCGCCGCCAACGGCCTGTCCGGCCGCGTCGACACCCTGCACGCCGACGCCTTCGAGGCGCTCAAGGCGCTGCGCGAGGACGGCCAGCGCTTCGACGTCGTGGTGCTCGACCCGCCGGCCTTCATCAAGCGCCGCAAGGACCACAAGGAGGGCGTGCAGGCCTACCGCCGGATCAACCAGCTGGCGATGAAGCTGCTGGCCCCGGACGGCCTGCTGGTGACCTGCTCGTGCTCGCACCACCTTTCCGAGGAGGAGCTGATGGCGGCGGTGCAGGACAGTGCGGTGCGGACCGGCCGCCATGTCGCGGTGCTGGCCCGGCTGCAGCAGGGCCCCGACCACCCTGTGCTGCCGGCGGTCGCCGAGACCGCCTACCTCAAGGGCCTGCTCTGCCGGGTGACCTGATGCGCGAAAGCGCCGCTGCGACCGGATGCCCCGGCCAGGGCATCGGCCGGCGGGCGGGCGCGGCCTGAGTAGCCCTGGCCAGGCCGCCCGCGGGCGGCCGGGCGCCGGCGCTATGCTGCGCCGGCATCCACTGCTGCCCCTGGGGAGACGGCCATGTCTGGAAGGCGCCATCGGCTGGTCGCCGTCCTGGTCCCGATGGTGCTGTCCGCGCCCGGTCCGGTCGGCCAGGCGGCGGCCGACCCGGGTCCGGTCGGCCACGACAACGGCGAGGCGCACGCCTGCACCGGCGTCCAGCCCGGCACCCCGGCCGTGCTCTGCGTGCGTGCCGGGGCCCCGCCCGGTGGCGACGGCAGCGCCGCGGCGCCGCTGGCCACGATCCAGGCAGCCCTGCTCGCGGCCAGGGCCGGCGACATCATCCAGGTCGCCGCCGGAACCTATCCGGAGAACCTGGCGCTGGGCGCCTTCAATGCCCCGACCCCGCGCCACCTGCGGTTGCTGGGCGGCTTCGCCGCGGACTTCTCGGCGCGTGACGCCGGCAACCATCCGGCGGTGGTGGACGGCGGCGGCCTGGCGCCGGCGGTGCAGATGCACCTGTCCGGCAGCGGCGAGTCCGTGCTCGACGGCTTCCGGATCACCGGCGGCGTCGGCCTGGGCAGCAGCTGGCAGGACGGCTACGGCCATGGCGGCGGCGTCTACCTGGTGCTCGAAGGCCCGGGCCGGGTCACCGTTTCGCACAACGCCATCCACGGCAACCGCACGCGCCACCACACCACCCTGGACAGCCGCGGCGGCGGCATCCATGCCCGCAACCAGTCGGGCGGCACCGCCGCCGGCGAGGTCCGCATCGAGCACAACCACGTCTTCGACAACCTCGGCGGCAAGGGTGCCGGCATCCATGTCGCCGGACGCCAGGCGGCGCTGGTCCACAACCGGGTGCAGGACAACATCGCCCACAACGACCACGGCGGCGGCATCTACGTGTCCACCGCCGGCACCGAACTGCGCGGCAACCTCGTGCAGGGCAACCGGGTCGGCGCCACGGTCGGCTATGGCTGGGGCGGCGGCCTGCTGGTGGCGGCGGCGCAGGCCGACCTGCAGGGCAACCTGTTCACCGGCAACCAGGCGCCGACCGCCGGCGCCGGCGTGTTCTGGGACGAGGGTGCGGTCGGAACGATGCGCAACGACCTGGTGGTCGGCAACGGCTGCCCGTCCGGCAACCGCTCGGCGGCGGCCATCTACGTCGACGGTGGCCCGGGCGGCCCCTCGGCCGTCACCCTGGAATCGGTCACCGTCGCCGGCCACCTGTGCCCGGACACCGAGCCCGGCGGCGCCGCCATCGTCGTCGAGGCCGGCTCGACCCTGCAGGTGCGCAACAGCATCGTCTGGGGCAACAGCCGCGAGTTCGCGACGCTGTCGGGCGGCAGCCACGCGGTCTCCTGGTCGATCTCCCAGCAACCGGGCACCGGCAACTTCTGGGCCGATCCCGCCTTCGCCGACGCCGCGGCCGGCGACTATCACCTGCGGTCGACCGCCGGCCGCCACACGCCGTCCGGCTGGGTGCACGACGACCTCGACAGCCCGGCGATCGACGCCGGCGACCCGGCCGCGCCGTTCGCCGCCGAGACCCAGCCCAACGGCGGCCGCATCAACCTGGGCGCCTACGGCAACACCGCGCAGGCCAGTCGCAGCGGAGCCGGCGACGGCATCTTCGCCGACGGCTTCCAGTGACGGGCGCCGGCGCCACGGCAAGCATCCGGGCTAGACTGGCCGCGACGCCGCGCGCACCGCGCCCGCCCCGCCACCCTCGCCCTGCCAGGCCCGCCATGACCCCCGCCAGCCGAGCCGCCTTCAGCCACCTGTTCGCCGGCCTGTTCGCCGTGCTGGCCCTGGTCCGCCTGTACGAGTTCCGCAACACCGGCACGCCGCCTGAGCTGCTTGCCGGCCTGGGCTTCGCGCTGCTGGCGATCGCCTCGTTCCGCGATGCCCGCGGCGCGGCGCGCGCGCAGCCGCCGCGCGCCGATGCCCTCACCCGCTACGCCGGCATCGCCGGCCTGGCGCTGGTCGCCAGCGCCATCGTGCTGCGCTTCATGGCCTGAGCGGGACTGCGACAGAACCGGCCAGGTGCCGCCTGCGCCCGCAGGCGGTGCCTGGGCGAAGCCCGGTGCGGGCGTTCGCCATGCCATCACGCGACGGCTGCCAGCCTGCCGCCGCCAACCCGAGGAACCCCGCCCATGAAGCTGCACTACCTGCCCGGCGCCTGTCCCCTGGCTTCCCATATCGTGCTGGAGTGGATCGGCCGGCCTTACGAGGCGGTCCGCATGTCGCGCAGCGCGCTGAAGTCCCCCGAGTACCTGGCGCTCAACCCGAACGGATCGGTGCCGACCCTGGTCGACGACGACGGCTGGGTGCTGGTCGAGAGCGTGGCGATCCTGAACTACCTGGCCGACCTGCACCCGGAAGCCGGGCTGGCCGGCGACGGCAGCGCGCGGGCGCGCGCGCGGGTCAACCGCTGGCTTGGCCTGCTCAACTCCGACGTGCACAAGGCCTTCCTGCCGCTGTTCCAGCCCGGCCGCTTCCACGACGACAGCGGCCAGCACGACGCGCTGAAGGCGAAGGCGCGCGGCAACGTCCGCGACCTGCTGGCGCGGATCGACGGCGACCTCGCCGGCGACGGCCGGGCCTGGCTGGCCGGCGACCGCCCCAGCCTGGCCGATCCCTACCTGTACGTGGTGTTGCGCTGGGCGGCGGCCACCGGCGTCGACCTGGAAGGCCTGGCTGCCCTCGCCGCCTTCCGCGGCCGGATGGAGGCGGATCCGGCCGTGCAGCGGGCGCTGGCGGCCGAAGGCCTCACCTGAGCCTGCGGTGTCGCGGGCGGTTACGCCGCGACCCCCTCCCCGGCGCGCAGGGACCGGTACGCGCGTGAACCCGGCGAGTCCCGTACGCCGGGGCCGATCGCCTGTCCTGGCCGGGGACGGCCGCCGTCAGCGCGACTCGATCGGCGGGTAGGGGCGTTCCTCGGGACCGGTGTAGTGGGCGCTGGGGCGGATGATCTTGCCGTCCTCGCGCTGCTCGATGACGTGGGCCGCCCAGCCGGTGGTGCGGGCGATCACGAACAGCGGCGTGAACATGGCGGTCGGCACGCCCATCATGTGGTAGGCGGAGGCCGAGTACCAGTCCAGGTTGGGGAACATCTTCTTGAGGTCCCACATCAGCGTCTCGATCCGCTCGGAGACCTCGAACAGGGTCGGGTTGCCGCCCTCGCGGCACAGCGAGCGGCTGATCTCCTTGATGATCGGGTTGCGCGGATCGCCGATCGTGTAGACCGGGTGGCCGAAGCCGATCACGATCTCGCGGCGCTCGACGCGCGCCCGGATGTCGGCCTCGGCGGCGTCGGCGCCGTCGTAGCGGGCGATGATCTCCATCGCCACCTCGTTGGCGCCGCCGTGCTTGGGCCCGCGCAGGGCGCCGATCGCGCCGGTGATGCACGAGTGCAGGTCCGAGCCGGTGCCGGCGATGACCCGGGCGGTGAAGGTGCTGGCGTTGAACTCGTGCTCGGCGTAGAGGATCAGGGACTTGTCCAGGGCGTCGACGTGCAGGTCCGGCGCCGGCCTGCCGTGCAGCAGGTGCAGGAAATGCCCGGCCACCGTGGCGTCGTCGGTCTCGACTTCGATGCGCCGGCCGTGCCGGGTGAAGTGCCACCAGTACAGCAGCATCGAGCCGAAACTGGCGACCAGGCGGTCGGCGATCTCGCGCGCCTCGGCCGGCGGGTGGCCCTCGCGCTCGGGCAGGACGGTGCCCAGCACCGAGCAGCCGGTGCGCATCACGTCCATCGGGTGGGCGTTGGCGGGCACCAGCTCCAGGGCCTCCTGGACGATCGCCGGCAGGCCGCGCAGGCGCTTCAGGCGCGTCCGGTAGGCACGCAGGCGGTCGGCGCTCGGCAGGCTGCCGTGGATCAGCAGGTGCGCGACCTCCTCGAAGCTGGACCGGGTCGCCAGGTCCTTGATGTCGTAGCCCCGGTAGTGAAGGTCGTTGCCGCTGCGGCCGACCGTGCACAGGGCGGTGTTGCCGGCGGCGGTGCCGCTCAGGGCCACCGACTTCTTGGGCTTCGGCAGGGTGCTCTCGGACATGTGTGGCTCCGTCAGTTCTTGCTGGCGAACAGCGCGTCGAGGCGCCGCTCGTAGTCGTGGTAGCCGATCCGCTCGTACAGTTCCTCGCGGGTCTGCATGGTGTCGAGCACGGCCTTCTGGTGGCCGTCGCGGCGGATCGCCTCGTAGACGGCCTCGGCGGCGCGGTTCATGGCCCGGAACGCGCTCAGCGGATACAGCTGGATGGCGACGCCGGCGCCGGCCAGCTCGTCGCGGGTGAACAGCGGGGTCTTGCCGAACTCGGTGATGTTGGCCAGGACCGGCACGCCGACGGCATCGACGAAACGGCGGTAGGTGTCGAGATCGTAGGCGGCCTCGGCGAAGATGCCGTCGGCGCCGGCCTCGACGCAGGCGATCGCCCGCTCGATGGCGGCGTCGACGCCTTCCACCGCGATCGCGTCGGTGCGCGCGATCAGGAAGAAGCCCGGGTCGGTGCGGGCGTCGGCGGCGGCCTTGACGCGGTCGGCCATCTCGCCGGTGGCGACGATCTCCTTGCCCGGCCGGTGGCCGCAGCGCTTGGCGCCGACCTGGTCCTCGATGTGGCAGGCCGCGGCGCCGGCCTTGATCAGCGACTTCACGGTGCGCTCGATGTTGAACGCGCTCGGGCCGAAGCCGGTGTCGATGTCGACCAGCAGCGGCAGCTCGCAGACGTCGGTGATCCGGCGGACGTCGACCAGCACGTCCTCCAGGCCGCTGATGCCGAGGTCGGGCAGGCCCAGCGAGCCGGCGGCGACGCCGCCGCCGCTGAGGTAGATCGCCCGGTAGCCGGCTCGGCGCGCCAGCAGCGCATGGTTGGCGTTGATCGCGCCGACCACCTGCAGGGGGGACTCGGCAGCGAGGGCGGCACGGAAGCGCGTGCCGGGGGAGGCGGAGGACGACATCGGGACTCCTGGGCAGGGGCGGGTGGCGGCCTGGCCACCCGCGCAGTGGCTCAGATCAGGTGGGCGACGCCGGCGCGCTCCTCCTCGAGCTCGGCCAGGGTCTTGTCCATCATGCTGCGGCTGTAGTCGTCGATCGGCAGGCCGGCGACGCGCGTGTACCCGCCGTCCTGGCAGGTCACCGGCACGCCGTACATGACGCCCTCGGGGATGCCGTAGCTGCCGTCGGACGGCACGCCCATGGTCACCCAGCGGCCGTTGCTGCCGAGCAGCCAGTCGCGCATGTGGTCGATGGCGGCGTTGGCCGCCGAGGCGGCCGACGACAGGCCGCGCGCCTCGATGATCGCCGCGCCGCGCTTGCCGACCGTCGGGATGAAGGTCTCGCGGTTCCACGCCTCGTCGGCGATGCGCTCCATGAGCGACGCGCCGCCGGCGGTGGCGAACCGGTAGTCCGGGTACATGGTCGGGCTGTGGTTGCCCCAGACCACCAGCCTGTCGATGTCGGCGACCGCGACACCGGCCTTGCCGGCGAGCTGGGACAGCGCGCGGTTGTGGTCCAGGCGCAGCATCGCGGTGAAGTTGCCGGGCGGCAGGTCCGGCGCCGACTTCATGGCGATCCAGGCGTTGGTGTTGGCCGGGTTGCCGACCACCAGGACCCTGACGTCGCGGCTGGCGACCCTGTTCAGCGCCGCGCCCTGGACCGTGAAGATCTTCGCGTTCTCGAGCAGCAGGTCGCGGCGCTCCATGCCCGGGCCGCGCGGCCGGGCGCCGACCAGCAGGGCGACGTCGGCGTCCTTGAAGGCGATCTCGGGGTCGTCGGTGCCGACCATGCCCGCCAGCAGCGGGAACGCGCAGTCCTCGAGCTCCATCATCACGCCGCGCAGCGCGGCCTGCGCCTTGTCCAGCGGCAGTTCCAGCATCTGCAGGATCACCGGCTGGTCCTTGCCGAGCATCTCGCCGGAGGCGATCCGGAACAGCAGGGAGTAGCCGATCTGGCCGGCGGCGCCGGTCACGGCAACGCGGACGGGAGTCTTCATGGGCGGGTCTCTTGCGCTATCGGAAGGGAGGAGGCGGGTGCGGGGTCAGGGGGAACGGCGCGACAGCTCGACGATGCGGGCGGGGTTGTAGCCGTTGACCACGGTGTCGTCGACCAGGGTCAAGGGCACGCCGCGGCCGCCGAGCGCGCGCCACGCCCGCTGGTTGGCGATCGAGGCCTCGACGTCGCGCTCGACCCAGGCGATGCCGGCACGCTGGAGGTCGCCGCGCAGGCGCTCGCAATAGCCGCACTGGCGGGTGCTGAACATGATCACGCGGTCCTGGCCGACCAGGCCGCGCGCCTCGGCGATCGCGCCGCCGCCACGGCCCGGCCAGAGCACGGCCAGCGCGAACAGCAGACCGGCGGTGGCGAACAACAGGCGCGGCGATACGGTCATGGCGATGCGGCCAGGCTCAGTCGGCCAGTTCTGCGAAGAAGTCCTGGATGCGCGCGAGGCCGTCGGCTAGCTGCGCGGTCGGGCAGGTGTAGCTGATCCGCAGCGCCCGCGGTTCGCCGAACGCGCTGCCGGGCACGCAGGCGACGCCCTTGGCCTCGAGCAGGGCCGCGCACAGGGCCACGTCGTCCCCGATCACGGTCTGGCCATGGCGGCGCCCGAACGCGCAGGAGACATCCGGGAACACGTAGAAGGCGCCCTGCGGCCGCGGGCAGGCGACCCCGGGGATCGCCGCCAGCGCCGCCAGCACCTGGTCGCGCTTGCCCTGGAACTCGGCGCACTTGGCGGCCGGGACGTCCTGTGGGCCGGACAGCGCGGCGACCGCGGCGGCGGTGACGATCTCCGGGATGTTGGTGATGTGGTTGGAATTGAGCGTGGTGACCGCGGCCGCCACCTGCTCCGGGCCGGCCATCAGGCCGACCCGCCAGCCGGGCATGCCGTAGGTCTTGGACAGCGAGTCGACGAAGATCACGCGCTCGCGCAGGCCGGGCACCGCCTGCACGAAGTTGTGGTAGCCGACGCCGTCGAACACCATGCGGTTGTAGATGTCGTCGGTGATCACCCAGGTGTCCGGATGGCGCTCGATCACCTTCGCCAGCGCTGCGACCTCGTCGCGGCTGTAGACCATGCCGGTGGGGTTGCTCGGGTTGTTGAACAGGAACACCCGGGGCTTCGCCGCCAGCGCCTCGTCGAGCTGCGCCGGGGTCAGCTTGTAGTCCTGCGCGGGCGGGCACGGCAGCAGCTGGACCCGGGCGCCGACGATCTCGGCGATGTCCATGTAGCTGGTCCAGTACGGCGTCGCGAAGGCGATCGCGTCGCCCTCGTCGAGCAGCGCCTCGAACAGGTTGTAGAGCATGTGCTTGGCGCCCACCGCCACCGCGCAGTTGCCGCGCGCGTAGCCGCCGAGGCCGACCGCCGCCATGTGGGCGAGGAAGGCGTCGAGCAGGTCGTCGCGGCCGCGGTTGGAGCCGTACTGGCCGGAGTCGCTGTCCAGCGCCTTGCGGGCGGCCTCGTAGACGTGCGCGCCGGGCAGGAAGTTGGGGACGCCGATCGAGAAGTTGATGACGTCGCGGCCGGCGGCCTTGAGCGCCTTGGCCTTCTCGGCGACGACCATGATGGCGCTGGGCTTGGCGCGGCCCACGCGCTGGGCGAGTTTCGGCATGGCGGGTTCCGGTCGGGCGGGAAAGCCTGCGGATTTTAACACGCCGTCCGGCCCGGCCGACCCGGCGGTCGCCGGCGCGGGCTCGTTCCGGCGCAGCGCGCAGGCCGGCTGCCGGTGGCCGCCGGCGAGCGGCGCCGGCCGCCCTGCAGCGCCGCGCCGGGACACCGGTGCCGGAGGGCGCGACGATCGCCGCACCCCCGGCAGCCCGTGCCGGCGGCTCAGCCGCGGTCGAGCACCGCGTTCCACTCTGCGACGCGGGCCGCCTGGGCGGCGAGCAGGGCGTCGACCTCGCCCTCCACCTTCACCGACTCCAGGGTATCGCCCTGGCGGATCGCGTCGACCACCTTCTGGTCGTCGCCGTCGACCACGACGCCGAACACGGTGTGCTTGCCATCCAGCCAGGGCGTGGCGCCGTGGGTGATGAAGAACTGCGAGCCGTTGGTGCCCGGCCCGGCGTTGGCCATCGACAGCACGCCGGCGCGGTCATGGCGCAGTTCCGGCCGGCACTCGTCCTCGAAACGGTAGCCGGGGCCGCCGGTGCCGGTGCCGCGCGGGCAGCCGCCCTGGATCATGAAGTCGGCGATCACCCGGTGGAACGACAGGCCGTCGTAGAAGCCGCGGCGGGCCAGGTTGGCGAAGTTGGCCACGGTCACCGGCGCCTGGTCGGCGAACAGCCTCAGCCGGATCGGTCCGCGGCTGGTGGTCAGGGTGGCGGTGAGCTCGGACATGGGGACGGATCCTGTGGACGAAGGAAGGAAGCTGAACAGTATGCCGGAGCAGCCGCCACCCCCGCCATGTTGCACTGCACAATCGGGCGCCGGACCGCTATACTTCCCGGCTTTCCCGAATCGCCGCCCGACGGCCGCCTCCCCATGAGCCTGAACAACCTGCGCAACATCGCCATCGTGGCCCACGTCGACCACGGCAAGACCACGCTGGTCGACCAGCTGCTCAAGCAGTCGGGCACCTTCGCCGACCGCGACGCGGTGCCGGACCGGGTCATGGACAGCAACGACATCGAGCGCGAGCGCGGCATCACCATCCTGGCCAAGAACACGGCGATCCGCTGGACCTCGCCGGACGGCACCGAGTACCGGATCAACATCGTCGACACCCCGGGCCACGCCGACTTCGGCGGCGAGGTCGAGCGCGTCCTGAGCATGGTCGATTCGGTGCTGATCCTGGTCGACGCCTTCGACGGGCCGATGCCGCAGACCCGCTTCGTGACCCAGAAGGCGTTCCAGATGGGCTTCAGGCCGATCGTGGTCATCAACAAGGTCGACCGCCCCGGCGCCCGTCCGGACTGGGTGCTGGACGCCACCTTCGACCTGTTCGACAAGCTCGGCGCCACCAACGAGCAGCTCGACTTCCCGGTGATCTACGCCTCGGCCCTGCACGGCTATGCCGGCAACGAGCCGGATGTCCGCTCGGGCGACATGACGCCGCTGTTCCAGGCCATCGTCGACCACGTCCAGGCGCCGGAGCTGGACCCCGAAGGGCCGTTCCAGATGCGCATCAGCCAGCTCGACTACAACCCCTACGTGGGCGTGGTCGGCATCGGCCGCGTGCAGCGGGGCCGGATCCGTCCGAACTCCCCGGTGGTGGCGATCGACCGCGAGGGCAAGCGCCGCCAGGGGCGCGTGCTGCAGGTGCTGGGCTTCCACGGGCTGGACCGCCGCGAGGTCGGCGAGGCGCAGGCCGGCGACATCATCGCCATCAACGGCCTCGAGACCCTGGGCATCTCCGACACCCTGTGCCACCCGGACGCGCCCGAGCAGTTGCCGGTGATGACCGTCGACGAGCCGACCATCTCGATGTTCTTCAAGGTCAACAACTCGCCGTTCGCCGGCCGCGAAGGCAAGTTCCTGACCAGCCGCCAGATCCGCGACCGCCTGCAGCGCGAGCTGATGCACAACGTCGCGCTGCGCGTCGACGACACCGAGGACCCGGACACCTTCAAGGTCTCCGGGCGCGGCGAACTGCACCTGTCGATCCTGATCGAGAACATGCGCCGCGAGGGCTTCGAGCTGGCGGTGTCGCGGCCCGAGGTGATCCTCCACGAGGTCGACGGCCGCGTCGAGGAGCCCTACGAGCAGCTCGTGGTGGACCTCGAGGAGACCTTCCAGGGCGCGGTCATGGAGCGCCTGGGCCTGCGCAAGGGCCAGCTCCGGGACATGATGAACGACGGCAACGGCCGGGTGCGCATGGAGTACCTGATCCCGGCGCGCGGCCTGATCGGCTTCCAGACCGAGTTCCGCACGCTCACCGCCGGCACCGGCCTGCTGTTCCACGTCTTCGAGAAGTACGGGCCCCGCCTCGACGGCGACATCGGCCAGCGCCTCAACGGCGTGCTGATCGCCAACGGCAGCGGGCCGTCGCCGGCCTATGCGCAGTTCGCCATGCAGGAACGCGGCCGGCTGTTCATCTCGCCCGGCGACGAGGTCTACGAGGGCCAGGTGGTGGGTATCCACGCCCGCGACAACGACCTCACGGTCAACGCGCAGCGCAGCAAGCAGCTCACCAACTTCCGGGCCTCGGGCAAGGACGACGCCCTCGACCTGACGCCGCCGGTTCGCTACAGCCTGGAACAGGCGCTGGAGTTCATCGACGACGACGAGCTGGTCGAGGTCACCCCGAAGTCGATCCGCATCCGCAAGAAGCTGCTCAGCGAGACCGACCGCAAGCGCGCCTCGCGCGCCGCGGCCTGAGGCGGACCCGGGCGACCCGCCCGGGCCGCGACACCGGCGCGGCGCCTCAGGCGCCGCGCTTGCGGACGATCAGCATGGCCAGTTCCAGCGCCTGCTCGTAGTTGAGGCGCGGGTCGACGCTCGAGCGGTAGGCGCGCGCCAGGTCGGTCTCGGACAGGTCGCGGGCGCCGCCCATGCACTCGGTGACGTTGTCGCCGGTCAGCTCCAGGTGCACGCCGCCCAGCCGGGTACCGGCCTCGCCATGCAGGTCGAAGGCGGACTCCAGCTCCTTCCTGATGTTGTCGAAACGCCGGGTCTTGACGCCGTTGCCCAGGGTCTCGGTGTTGCCGTGCATGGGATCGCAGCTCCACAGCAGGCCACGGCCGGTGCCACGGACGGCGCGCAGCAACGGCGGCAGCCGGCTTTCGATGTGGGCGGCGCCCATCCGGTGGATCAGGGTCAGGCGCCCGGGTTCGTCGTCGGGATCGAGGACGTCGAGCAGGCGCAGCAGCGCGTCGGCGCCGGTCGACGGCCCGATCTTCACGGCGACCGGGTTGCGGATGCCGCGCATGTACTCGACGTGGGCGCCGTCCAGGTCGGCGGTGCGCATGCCGATCCAGGGGAAGTGCGTGCCCAGGTTGAACCAGCCCCACTGCCTGGGCACCTCGCGCGTCAAGGCCTGCTCGTAGTGCAGCAGCAGGGCTTCGTGGGAGGTGTAGAACTCGGCGCGGTTCAGGCTGCCGATCGACTCGCCGACCAGGGTCTCCATGAAGCGCACCGAGCGGCCGATGCTCTCCACCAGGCGGTGGTACTCCGCCTCCAGCGGCGAATGCCTCACCCAGCTGAGGTCCCAGTACTCGGGATGGTGGAGGTCGGCGAAGCCGCCGTCGATCAGGGCGCGCACGAAATTGATGGTCAGGGCCGAGCGGGCGTGGCCCTCGACCATGCGCGCCGGGTCCGGCGTCCGGCTGGCGGCGTCGAAGGCGACGTCGTTGACCAGGTCGCCGCGGTAGCTGGGCAGGACGACGCCGTCGCGGACCTCGGTGTCGGTCGAGCGCGGCTTGGCGTACTGGCCGGCGAAGCGGCCGACGCGCACGACCGGCAACTGCAGGCCGTGCACCAGCACCAGGCTCATCTGCAGCAGCACCTTGAGGCGGTCGGCGATGATGTCGGACCGGCAGTCCGCGAAGTTCTCGGCGCAGTCGCCGCCCTGCAGCAGGAAGCGGCGCCCGGCGGCGGCCTCGGCGATCTGCTGCTTGAGCGCCAGGATCTCCCACGAGGTGACCAGCGGCGGCAGGGCGCGCAGCTGCGCCAGTGCGTGCTCGAGGGCGCGGCCGTCCGGATAGGTCGGCTGCTGGCTTGCCGGGCGCCCGGTCCAGGAATCCGGGCGCCAGCCCGGGGCCGGCCGGACGGCGGCGACGGGGCTGCTGTGGCTCTTGCTCATCGGCGGGATCGTTCCGTGCTGCTGCGCACCATCATGCCATAGCGCCCGGGCACGGTGGCATCGCCGCGGCGGTCCGCCGGGCGATTCCCGGTCCGGGCGCCGCCCGGTGCGCCGCGCCGCCGGTTCAGGCGGCGCGCCTGCGCGCCAGCAACGGCAACGCCAGCGCCCAGGCCAGCAGGCAGATGAAGCTGATCAGGGTCCAGGCGGGCATCGACAGGCCCAGGAAGGTCCAGTCGACCTCGGCGCATTCGCCCGAACCGCTGAAGACCATGCGCAGGGTCTGCGCCAGCGGGAAGGCCTCGAGCATGTAGTCGAGGCCCGGTCCGCAGGCCGGCACCTGGTCGGCCGGCAGCGACTGCAGCCAGACGTGGCGGCCGGCGACACCGGCGCCGATCGCCGCAGCCAGCGCCGCCAGGCCGGCGTAGACCCAGCGGCCGCGCGCCACCGGGCCGTGCAGCGCGGCGACCAGCAGCACCACGCCGGTGGCGATCACCGCCACGCGCTGGAAGATGCACAGCGGGCACGGCTCCAGCCCCAGGCCGTGCTGCGCGTACAACGCATAGGCGATCAGGCCGACGCAGGCGAAAAATCCGAGCAGCGCCAACTGGCGGAATCCGGGATTCATGGGCGGTCTTCCTCAGGGATACGACGGGGAACGGCTCTCGGATACGCAAAGGGCCCGGACGGTTCCCCGCCGGGCCCTCGCATCCCGAGCGCCTGATGGCTCAGGCGGCGTCGGACTGCTCCCCGGCGTCGGCCTGCGGGCGGTCGACCAGCTCGACATAGGCCATCGGCGCGTTGTCGCCGGCCCGGAAGCCGCACTTGAGGATGCGCAGGTAGCCACCGGGGCGCTCGCGATAGCGCGGGCCCAGCTCGACGAACAGCCGGCCCACGGCGACGTCGTCGCGCAGGCGGGCGAACGCCAGGCGGCGGTTGGCGACGCCGTCGGTCTTGGCCAGGGTGATCAGCGGCTCCGCGACCCGGCGCAGTTCCTTGGCCTTGGGCAGCGTGGTCTTGATGATCTCGTGGCGGAACAGGCTTGCGGCCATGTTGCGGAACATGGCTTCACGGTGGGCGCTGGTGCGGTTGAGCTTGCGCCCGGCTTTGCGGTGACGCATGACGGCGATTCCTGCTTGTGGACGTCCTGTCCGGATCAGCCGGCCGATCCTGGCCGGTACCAATACGAGGGTTGTTATGGGTCGCCGACCTCGCCGGTCCGCTAGCGGTCCGGCCGGTGGCGCCTGGTTTCTTGGTGTATCAGCCGGCCATCATGCCGGAGCCGAGCCCCGACGGCGGCCAGTTCTCGAGCTTCATGCCCAGCGACAGCCCGTGGGCCGCCAGTACGTCCTTGATCTCGGTGAGCGACTTCTTGCCCAGGTTCGGGGTCTTGAGCAGCTCGACCTCGGAACGCTGGATCAGATCGCCGATGTAGTAGATGCTCTCGGCCTTCAGGCAGTTGGCCGAACGCACGGTCAGCTCCAGGTCGTCGATCGGGCGCAGCAGCATCGGATCGAAGCCGGCGGTCTCGGCACGCGACTTCTCCGGCTCGATCCGCGAGAAGTCCCCGAACACGGAGATCTGCTCGGCGAGGATGCCGGCGGCCTGGCGGACCGCGTCCTCGGCCTCGACGGTGCCGTTGGTCTCGACGTCCAGCACCAGGCGGTCGAGGTCGGTGCGCTGCTCGACGCGCGCCGCGTCGACTTCGTAGGCGACCCGGCGAACCGGGCAGAACGAGGCGTCGAGCTGCAGCTTGCCGATCGGGCGCGGCTCGTCGCCGGCCAGGCGCACGGTGGCCGGCTGGTAGCCCATGCCGCGGCTGACCTTCAGCCGCATGGTGAACTCGATGTCCTTGGTCAGATGGGCGATGACGTGGTCGCGGTTGACCACCTCGACGCTGGCATCGCCCTGGATGTCGCCGGCGGTGATCACGCCCTTGCCCTTGCGCGACAGCTGGACCATGGTCTCGTCGCGCCCGTTCAGGCGGATCGCCACGTCCTTGAGGTTCAGCAGGACGTCCAGGACGTCCTCCTGCAGGCCCTCGACGGTGGTGTACTCGTGGAGCACGCCGTCGATCTCCGCCTCGACGATCGCCGCGCCCGGGATCGACGAGAGCAGGACACGACGCAGCGCGTTGCCGAGGGTGTGGCCGAAACCGCGCTCGAGCGGCTCCACCACGACCTTGGCGCGGTGCGCGCTGAGCTTTTCCACGGTTACGCCGCGCGGACGCAGCACGCTGATGGGAGCGCTTGCCATTCAGGCTTTCTCCGGATTGCTTACTTGGAATACAACTCGATGATGAGGCTTTCGTTGATGTCGGCCGGCAGGTCCGAGCGCTCCGGGAGCGCCTTGAAGACACCGGCCATCTTCTTCGAATCGACCTCGATCCAGCCCGGCACCAGGTCCATCTGCTCGGCCACGGTGAGGGCCTCCTGGACGCGGAGCTGGCCCTTGGCGCGCTCATGGATGGCGATCTCGTCGCCCGGACGGACCGCGTAGGACGGCAGGTTGACGCTGCGGCCGTTGACCATGACCGCCTTGTGCGACACCAGCTGGCGGGCCTGCGCGCGGGTCACCGCGAAGCCCATCCGGTAGACGACGTTGTCGAGCCGGGTCTCCAGCATCTGCAGCAGGTTCTCGCCGGTGTTGCCCTTGCGGGTCGACGCCTTGGCGTAGTAGTTGCGGAACTGGCGCTCCAGCAGGCCGTAGATGCGCTTGACCTTCTGCTTCTCGCGCAGCTGCACCGCGTAGTCGGAGAGCTTGCCGCGCTTGGCTACGGCGCCGTGCTGTCCGGGCTTCTGCTCGAACTTGCACTTCGACTCGATGCCGCGGGCGGGGCTCTTGAGGCTGAGGTCGGCGCCTTCGCGGCGGGCCAGCTTGCAGGTGGGACCGATGTAACGTGCCATGTGCTCTTTCCAGTGGTCCGGCCATCGTCGGCCGGTTTCTTGATCCAGGCGATCAGGAGGATCGCAACAACCCGTGCCTCAGACCCGGCGACGCTTCGGCGGCCGGCAGCCGTTGTGCGGGATCGGGGTGATGTCGGTGATGCTGGTGACCTTGATGCCCAGAGCGTTCAGCGAACGGACCGACGACTCGCGACCCGGGCCGGGGCCCTTGACCCGGACCTCGACGTTCTTGACGCCGTAGTCGAGGGCGACGCGGCCGGCCTTCTCGGCCGCCACCTGCGCCGCGAACGGGGTCGACTTGCGGGAGCCGCGGAAACCGGCGCCACCCGAGGTCGCCCACGACAGGGCGTTGCCCTGGCGGTCGGTGATCGTGATGATCGTGTTGTTGAACGAGGCCTGGACATGGACGATGCCGTCCGTGACCACGCGCTTGATCTTCTTCTTGCCCTTGCTGGCGGCAGCCGGCTTGCTCATGTGCAGCGGTCCTTACTTCTTGATCGGACGACGCGGACCCTTGCGGGTGCGTGCGTTGGTGCGGGTGCGCTGGCCGCGGGTCGGCAGGCCCTTTCGGTGGCGAAGGCCACGGTAGGTGCCCAGGTCGATCAGGCGCTTGATGCTCATCGCGTTCTCTCGGCGCAGGTCGCCTTCGACGGCGAACTTGCCGACTTCCGAACGCAGGCTTTCAACCTGCGCCTCGGTGAGGTCGCGGATCTTGGTGCTGGAGACCACGCCGGCGCTGTCGCAGATCTTGCGTGCGCGGGAACGGCCGATGCCGAAAATGCTGGTGAGGCCGATCCAGACATGCTTCTGGACCGGAAGGTTTACGCCTGCGATGCGCGCCATCTGATGCGTCTCCGAACTAACTACTGCGCAGTGAACCGGAAATTATAGTAAAAACGTGCCCTGGAACTCAAGTCCCTACCGCCGGACCAGGCCGGAACGGCCCGAACCCTTCAGGTTGGCCTTCTTGAGCAGGCTTTCGTACTGGTGGGACATGAGGTGGGCCTGGATCTGGGCGGTGAAGTCCATGACCACGACCACGACGATCAGCAGCGAGGTGCCGCCGAAGTAGAACGGCACGTTCCAGCCCGACCGCATGAACTCGGGGAGCAGGCAGACCGCGACCAGGTAGGCGGCGCCGGCGGCGGTAAGCCGCGTCAGCACGCCGTCGATGTAGTCGGCGGTCGCCTTGCCCGGGCGGATGCCGGGGATCAGGGCGCCCGACTTCTTCAGGTTGTCGGCCGTCTCCTGGCTGTTGAAGACGATCGCCGTGTAGAAGAAGGCGAATCCGGCGATCAGGGCGCCGTAGAGCAGCAGGTACAGCGGCTCGCCCGGCGACAGCGCCTGGGTGATCGACTGCAGGACCCGGGTGCCGGTGCCCGACCCGGTGCCGAACCAGGAGGCGGCGGTGGCCGGGAACAGGATGATGCTGGACGCGAAGATCGCCGGGATCACGCCGGCCATGTTCAGCTTCAGCGGCAGGTGCGAAGTCTGGTTCATGTAGGCGTTGCGGCCGCCCTGCTTGCGGGCGTAGTTCACCGGGATGCGGCGCTGGGCGCGCTCCATGAACACCACGAACAGGGTCACGGCCAGCACGATGACCAGCACGAAGATCACGGTCAGCGGGCTGAGGTCGCCGTTGCGCGCCAGCTCGAGGGTCGCGGCGATCGCCGACGGCAGGCCGGCCACGATGCCCGCGAAGATGATCAGGGAGATGCCGTTGCCGACGCCGCGCTCGGTGATCTGCTCGCCCAGCCACATCAGGAACATGGTGCCGGCGGTCAGGCCGACCACGGCGCTGAACACGAATCCGAAGCCCGGGTTGATGACCACCGGCAGGCCACCGCCCAGGGTCTGGTTCTGCAGCGCGACCGCGACGCCCATGGCCTGGAACACGGCCAGGGCGACGGTGCCGTAGCGGGTGTACTGGGTCAGCTTGCGGCGACCGGCCTCGCCTTCCTTCTTGATCGCCTGCAGGCTGGGCAGGACCGCCGACAGCAGCTGCACGATGATCGAGGCGGAGATGTAGGGAATGATGCCGATCGCGAAGATCGAGAACCGTTCGAGGGCGCCACCGGAGAACATGTTGAACATGTCGACGATGGTGCCGCTCTGCTGGTCCATGAACTCGGCCATGGCGCCGGGGTTGACGCCGGGGACCGGGATGAACGTGCCCAGGCGGTAGACGATCAGCGCGCCGACCACGAACAGCAGGCGCTGCCGCAGCTCGGTCAGCTTGCCGAACCCGCCCATCGCTCCAGCATTTGGTGTCTTCAGTGCCACGTTAAGTCCCTAAGCTTTGAGATCGTCCGTGACCCAGGGGACCGGCCGCCATGGCCAGCCCCCGGATTGCGCGGGATCATCCCTGATCGGAGTTCCGGCCGGTCCCGGCCGGTCCTGCCATCACTCGACGCTGCCGCCTGCGGCGAGGATCATTTCGCGGGCGCCGGCGGTCACCGCGACACCCTTGACGTGGACCGCACGGCCCAGCTCGCCCTTCTTGACGATCTTGGCGCGGACCGCATGGCGGTCGACCAGGCCGGCGCCGCGCAGGACGTCGAAGTCGATGCTGTCGCCCTGCACCATCTCCAGCTGGTAGACGAAGATCTCGGCGCACTCGTGCTTCTTGCGCGAGCGGAAGCCGACCTTGGGCAGGCGCCGCTGCAGCGGCATCTGGCCGCCTTCGAAGCCGGCCTTGACCTTGCCCTTGCCGGCGCGCGCGTACTGGCCCTTGTGGCCGCGGCCGGCGGTCTTGCCGAGCCCGGAACCGATGCCGCGACCGACCCGGGTGCGCTCCTTGCGGGCACCCTCGGCGGGCTTGATGTCATTCAGGCGCATGGTGTCACTCCTCGACTCGGACCAGGTAACCGACCTGGTTGATCAGGCCGCGGACGCTCGGCGAGTCCTTGAGCTCGCGGACGTCGTTGGTCTTGCGCAGGCCCAGGGCCTGCACGCTCTTGCGATGCCGTTCCTGGCAGCCGCGCAGGCCCTTGACCAGGCGCACGCGGACGGTCTTGTGGTTGTCAGTTGCCACCGGTCAGTTCCTCCACGCTCTTGCCGCGCTTGGCCGCGATGCGGGCCGGCGAGGCGATGTTCCTGAGGCCGATGATGGTGGCGCGCACCAGGTTGATCGGATTGCGCGAACCCTGGGCCTTGCTCAGGATGTTGCGCACGCCGAGCACTTCGAAGACGGCGCGCATGGCGCCACCGGCGATCACGCCGGTGCCTTCGGCGGCGGGCTGCATGTAGACCTTGGCCGCGCCGTGCTCGGCGGTGACCGGGTACCAGATGGTGCCCTCGTTCAGGGCGACGTCGACCATGCTCTTGCGTGCCTTCTCCATCGACTTCTGGATGGCCACCGGCACCTCTCGGGCCTTGCCGTAGCCGAAGCCGACCTTGCCGGCGCCGTCACCGACGACGGTCAGCGCGGCGAAGCCGAAGATTCGGCCGCCCTTGACGGTCTTGGAGACGCGGTTGACCGAAACGAGCTTCTCGATCAGGCCGTCGTTGTTGTCGCGATCGTTTGCCATTTTCTTGAATTCTCAGTCTCGTGGTCAGAACTTCAGGCCGGCTTCGCGGGCGGCGTCGGCCAGGGCCTTGACACGGCCGTGGTAGCGGAACCCGGAGCGGTCGAAGGCGACCGAATCGACACCCTTGGCCAGCGCCGCCTCGGCGACGGCCCGACCGACGGCGGCCGCGGCGTCCTTGTTCTTGGTGCCCTTGAGTCCGTCGCGGACCGACTTCTGGACGGTCGAGGCGACGGCGACCACGCTCTGGCCGTCGGCGGCGAAGACCTGCGCGTAGATGTGCTGGCCGGTGCGGTGCACGCTCAGGCGCGGCACGCCCAGCTCGCGGATGTGCATGCGCGAGCGCTTGGCGCGACGCAGGCGGGAGGTGTTCTTGTCCACGGTGCTCATCTCCGGATCAGGCCTTCTTCGCTTCCTTCATCACGATCTTCTCGCCGGAATAGCGCACGCCCTTGCCCTTGTAGGGCTCCGGCGGGCGGAAGCCGCGGATCTTCGCCGCGACCTCACCGACGACCTGCTTGTCCGTACCCTTGACCAGGACCTCGGTCTGGGTCGGCGTCTCGATCGTGATGCCCTCCGGCGCCGTGAAGACGACCGGATGGGAAAAACCAAGGGCCAGGTTGAGGTCCTTGCCCTGCATGCTTGCGCGGTAGCCGACGCCGACCAGCTCGAGCTTGCGCTCGTAGCCCTGGCTCACGCCGGTGACCATGTTGTTCAACAGCGCGCGCAGCGTCCCGGCCATCGCCCAGTCCTGGTCGGACCGCGCAGCCAGGGTCACCGTGCCGTTGTCGATGGTGACCTCGACGCCCTCGGGGCGGGGTCCGGTCAGGCTGCCCTTGGGGCCCTTGACCTCGATCTGCTGCTCGCCGATGCGGCACTCGACGCCCTTCGGCAGCGCGATCGGCTTCTTGGCGACTCGCGACATGATATCTCTCCTCAGGCGACCAGGGCGATCACTTCGCCGCCGAGACCCTTGTTGCGGGCCTGGGCGTCGGTCATGACACCCGACGAAGTGGTGACGATGCTGATGCCGAGGCCACCGAGGACCTTGGGCAGCGCGCTCTTGCCGCGGTACTGGCGGAGGCCCGGACGGCTGACGCGCTGCAGGCGGTCGATCACCGGGCGGCCGTCGAAGTACTTGAGGAGGACCTCGAGCTCCTTCTTTCCGGGGCCCGTCTCGCGGGTCGTGAAGTCGGCGATGTAGCCCTCGTCCTTCAGGACGCGCGCGATCTCCGACTTCAGCTTCGAGGCCGGCATCCGGACGCTCTGCTTGCGGGCCGCCTGCGCGTTCTTGATGCGCGAGAACATATCGGCGATGGGATCAGTCATGCTCATTTCGAATGGTTCCTTGGAATGTCTCTAAGCACCGATATCCGCGCGATCACCAGCTGCCCTTGCGCAGGCCGGGGACGTCGCCGCGCATGGTCGCCTCGCGCAGCTTGTTGCGGCCCAGGCCGAACTTGCTGTAGGTGCCGCGGGGGCGCCCGGAAAGCGCGCAGCGGTTGCGGACGCGGGCCGGCGAGGAGTCGCGCGGCAGCTTCTGCAGCTTGATGCTGGCTTCCATCTTGGCCTCGTAGGAGGCGTTCGGGTCGGCGAGCACCGCCTTCAGCTCGGCACGCTTCTTGGCGTGGCGCTTCACGAGCTTCGCGCGCTTGAGCTCGCGCTCGACCATGCTTGTCTTGGCCATTGCGTCGGGTCCTGTCGATCAGTTGCGGAAAGGGAAGCTGAACGCTTCGAGCAGGGCCTTCGCCTCGGCGTCCGACTTCGCGGTGGTGCCGATCGCGACGTCCATGCCACGCAGTGCGTCGACCTGGTCGAAATCGATCTCCGGGAAGATGATCTGCTCCTTGATGCCGAAGTTGAAGTTGCCGCGGCCGTCGAAGGAGCGCCCGGACACACCGCGGAAGTCGCGCACGCGCGGCAGGGCGATGTTGATCAGGCGGTCGAGGAACTCGTACATCTGCTTGCGGCGCAGGGTCACCTTGCAGCCGATCGGCCAGCCGTCGCGGATCTTGAAGCTGGCCACGGACTTGCGCGCCAGGGTGGTGATCGGCTTCTGGCCGGCGATCTTGGTCATGTCGGCGACCGCGTTCTCCAGCACCTTCTTGTTGCCCACGGCCTCGCCGACGCCCATGTTCAGCGTCACCTTGGTCAGGCGCGGGACCTGCATCGGGTTGCCGTAGCCGAACTTCTCGGTCAGCTTCGGCACCACCTCTTCCTTGTAGAACTTTTCCAGACGCGTGGACATGGCGTTTTCCTCAGGCGTCAACCACTTCACCGCTGGAGCGGAACACGCGAACCTTGCGTCCATCCTCCAGCACCTTGAAACCGACGCGCTCGCCCTTGCCCGTCGCCGGGTTGAGCAACATCACGTTGGAGCCGTGGATCGGCGCCTCCCGCTCGATGATCCCGCCCGGCTGGTTGGCCTGGGGGTTCGGCTTGGTATGGCGCTTCACCAGATTCACGTTGGCCACGACGAGATGCTCTCCGCCGTTGAGGACGCGGAGCACCTCGCCCTTCTGGCCCTTGTTCTTGCCGGTGATCACGATGACCTGGTCACCCTTGCGCAGACGATTCATGACAGCGTTTCCCTTACAGCACTTCCGGCGCGAGCGACACGATCTTCATGAACTTCTCGGAGCGCAGTTCGCGCGTCACGGGCCCGAAGATGCGCGTGCCGATCGGCTCGTGCTTGTTGTTGAGCAGGACGGCGGCGTTGCCGTCGAAGCGGATCAGCGACCCGTCCGGACGACGGACACCCTTGGCGGTGCGGACCACGACGGCGTTGTAGACCTCGCCCTTCTTGACCTTGCCGCGCGGGATCGCGTCCTTGATCGACACCTTGATGATGTCGCCGATGTTGGCGTAACGGCGCTTGGAACCACCCAGCACCTTGATGCACATAAGTTCCCGGGCGCCGGAGTTGTCCGCCGCCTGCAGGGTGCTTTGCATCTGGATCATTGTCTCGATCTCCTGGTGATGGCTGGCGGATCAGCGCTGCGCGCGCTCGAGCACCTCGACCACCTGCCAATTCTTGGTCTTGGACAGGGGGCGGCACTCGGCGATGCGGACGAGGTCGCCCTCGCGGCACTGGCCTTCGGCGTCGTGGGCGTGCACCTTGGTCGAGCGGCGCAGGTACTTGTTGTACATGCCGTGCTTGACCTGGCGCTCGATGAGCACCGTTACGGTCTTCTGCATCTTGTCGCTGACCACCCGGCCTTCCAGGGTGTTCGCGACCTTCTCGGGCGTGTTCATGGCTCGCTGTTCCTTACTTCTTCTCGCCGAGCGCGGTCTTGAGCCGCGCCACGTCGCGGCGGGCACGCCGGATCTCGTGGGTCTGCGTGAGCTGGCCGCTGGCCTTCTGCATGCGCAGGTTGAACTGCTCGCGCTTGAGCTCGGTGAGCTGCTCGGCCAGTTCCTTGTCCGACTTCTTGCGGAGGTCGCTCATCTTCATCACAGCACCGTCCGGGTCACAAAGGTGGTCTTCACCGGCAGCTTCGCGGCCGCCAGGGCGAACGCCGCCCGGGCATCGGCCTCGGAGACGCCCTCGATCTCGTAGATCATCCGGCCCGGCTGGATCACGGCGGCCCAGAACTCGACGTTGCCCTTGCCCGAGCCCATGCGCACCTCGATCGGCTTGCGGGTGATCGGCTTGTCGGGAAACACCCGGATGAACAGCTTGCCGCCGCGCTTGACGTGGCGCGAGATGGTCCGGCGCGCAGCCTCGATCTGGCGGGCGGTCAGCATGCCGTGCTGGGTCGCCTTCAGTCCGAACTCGCCGAAGCTCACCTGGTTTGCGACGAAGGTGAGACCCCGGTTGCGGCTCTTGTGGACCTTGCGGAACTTGGTTCGCTTGGGTTGCAGCATTGTCGTTTACTCCTTGCCCCGGGCGCCGCGATCGCGATCGCCACGGTCGCCACGATCACCGCGGTCGCCCTTGCCCTTCGGGGCCGGCGCTTCCTCGGCCTGGGGAGCGTGAAGGTCGAACACCTCGCCCTTGTAGACCCAGACCTTGACGCCGATGATCCCGTAGGTCGTCTTCGCCTCGGCGAAGCCGTAATCGATGTCGGCGCGCAGGGTGTGCAGCGGCACGCGGCCCTCGCGGTACCACTCCGAACGCGCGATCTCGGCGCCGTTGAGGCGGCCGGCGACGTTGATCTTGATGCCGAGCGCGCCCAGGCGCATGGCATTGCCGACCGAACGCTTCATCGCGCGCCGGAACATGATGCGGCGCTCGAGCTGCCCGGCGATCGACTTGGCGACCAGCTGGGCGTCCAGCTCCGGACGGCGGACCTCGACCACGTTGATGTGCGTCGGAACGCCCATCACCTGGGTGGCGCGCTTGCGCAGCCGCTCGATGTCCTCGCCCTTCTTGCCGATCACGACGCCCGGGCGGGCGGTGTGGATGGTGATGCGGGCGGTCTTGGCCGGACGCTCGATCTGGATGCGGCTGATGTCCGCGTCCTTCAGGCGCTCGTCCTTGAGCAGCATCTCGCGGACGCGCAGGTCGGCGGCCAGGTAGCCGGCGAACTCGCGCTTGCCCGCGTACCACTTCGAGTTCCAGTCCTTGGCGATGCCAAGGCGGATGCCGATAGGATGAACCTTGTGACCCATCTTTGCGTCCTCAGTTGTCGCCGACGACGACGGTGATGTGGCTGGTGCGCTTGACGATGCGCGTGCCACGGCCCTTGGCGCGGGCGGCGAAGCGCTTCAGGCGCGGACCCTCGTCCACGAAGATGCGCGCGACCTTCAGCTCGTCGACGTCCGCGCCGAGGTTGTTCTCGGCATTGGACACCGCCGAAAGCAGCAGCTTCTTGATCAGCGCCGCGCCCTTCTTGGGGCTGAAGGCAAGCACGTCGGTGGCGCGACCCACCGGCATGCCGCGGACCTGGTCGGCGACCAGCCGGGCCTTCTGGGGGGAGATGCGCGCACCGCGCAGGATCGCTCTGGCTTCCATTGCTGTGCTCCCTTACTTCGACTTCTTGTCGCCCGAATGACCCTTGAAGGTCCGGGTCGGAGCGAACTCGCCGAGCTTGTGCCCGACCATGTTCTCGTTGACCAGGACCGGGACGTGCTGGCGGCCGTTGTGCACGGCAATGGTGAAGCCCACCATTTCCGGGAGGACCATCGACCGCCGCGACCAGGTCTTGATCGGCTTCTTGCTGCTGCTGGCCAGCGCGGACTCCACCTTGCTCTGCAGGTGGTGATCCACGAAAGGACCCTTCTTGAGTGAACGAGCCATTTATCTCAACCTCATCACTTGCGGCGGCGCACGATGAACTTCGTCGTGCGCTTGTTCTTGCGGGTCTTGTAACCCTTGGTCGGCACACCCCACGGGGTGACCGGATGGCGGCCACCCGAGGTGCGACCCTCGCCACCGCCGTGCGGGTGGTCGACCGGGTTCATCACCACGCCGCGGACGGTCGGGCGGATGCCCAGCCAGCGCTTCGCGCCGGCCTTGCCGAGCTTGCGCAGGTTGTGCTCGCTGTTGCCGACCTCGCCGATGGTCGCGCGGCAGTCGGCGGGCACCTTGCGCATCTCGCCGGAGCGCAGGCGCAGCGTCGCGTAGCCCTGCTCGCGCGCCACCAGCTGGCAGCCGGCGCCGGCGCTGCGGGCGAGCTGCGCGCCCTTGCCGGGCTTCATCTCGATGCAGTGCACCGTGGAGCCGATCGGCATGTTGCGAAGCGGCAGCGTGTTGCCGACCCGGATCGGCACGTCGGTGCCCGACATCAGCTGGTCGCCCACCTGCACGCCCTTGGGCGCGATGATGTAGCGACGCTCGCCGTCGACGTAGCACAGCAGCGCGATGTGCGCGGTGCGGTTCGGGTCGTACTCGATCCGCTCGACGCGCGCCGGGATGCCTTCCTTGTCGCGCTTGAAGTCGATGATCCGGTAGTGCTGCTTGTGGCCGCCACCACGGTGCCGGGTGGTGATCCGGCCGTGGTTGTTGCGGCCACCGGTCTTGCTCTGCGGCTCGACCAGCGGCTGGTACGGACCGCCCTTGTGCAGGTCCGGCGACGTCACACGGACCATCGCGCGGCGGCCCGGGGAAGTCGGCTTGAGTGTCATCAGTGCCATCGGAATATTCCTCGGATCAGGCCTTCGCACCCAGGTCGATGCTCTGGCCCTCGGCCAGGCTGACATAGGCCTTGCGGCGATCGCTGCGACGACCCGGCTGGAACCGGAAGCTCTTGTTCTTGCCCTTCAGGTTCACCACGGTGACCTTGTCGACCTTGACGCTGAAGAGCTTCTCCACGGCCGCCTTGACGTCGGCCTTGGACGCGCCCTGCGCGACCTCGAACACGTACTGGTTGCCGGACTCCTGCAGGCGGGCGCTCTTCTCGGAGACCACCGGCGCGCGGATCACGTCGTACATGCTGTGCTTGCTCATGCCAGCCACTCCTCGATCTTCTTGACCGAGTCGACGGTCATGTAGACGCGCTCGGCGTTGACCAGGCTGACCGGGTCGAGCGCGCCGGCGTCGGTGACGAACACGTACGGGATGTTGCGCGCGGCCAGGTACAGGTTCAGGTCGTCGGCCTCGGTGACGATGAGCGCGCGATCGGCCTTCCACTCCGCCAGCTTGCCCAGCAGCAGCCTGGTGCGCGGCTCGGCGATCTCCAGCGCGTCGATCACGTGCAGGCGCTCCTGGCGGACCAGCTCGGACAGGATCGAGCGCAGCGCGCCGCGATACATCTTGCGGTTGACCTTCTGCTCGAAGGAGCGCGGGCGCGCGGCGTGGGTCTTGCCGCCACCCCGCCACAGCGGTCCGCGGGTGGTGCCGGCGCGGGCGCTGCCGGTGCCCTTCTGCTTGAACGGCTTTCGGCCGCCGCCCGAGACCTCGGCGCGGGTCTTCTGGGCCTTGGTGCCGGAGCGCGCAGCCGCCTGGTAGGCGACCACGACCTGGTGCACGAGGTCCTCGCGGAACGACTCGCCCCAGATGGCCTCCGAAACGGGCAGCTTGGCGCCGCCCTGGATCTGCAGTTCCATCGTGCTACTCCTTAAGCCTTGGCCGCCGGACGGACGACGACGTCGCCACCCGGCGCACCCGGCACCGAACCCTTGACCGCGATCAGACCACGCTCGACGTCGACCTTGACGACCTCGAGACCCTGGGCGGACTGGTTCACGTGGCCCATGTGGCCGGACATCTTCTTGCCCTTGAACACGCGACCCGGCGTCTGGCGCTGGCCGATCGAACCCGGCGAGCGGTGGCTCAGCGAGTTGCCGTGGGTGGCGTCGCCCATGGTGAAGCCCCAGCGCTTGATCGTGCCCTGGAAGCCCTTGCCCTTGGTGACGCCGGCGACGTCGACCATCTGCCCGACCTGGAACAGGTCGCACTTGATCTCGCCGCCGACCTCGTAGCCGCCGACCGCATCGTCGGCCACGCGGAACTCCCACAGGCCCCGGCCGGCCTCGACCTTGGCGCGGGCGTAGTGGCCGGCCAGCGGCTTGCTCACCAGCGCGGCGCGCTTGCTGCCGGCGGCGACCTGGATGGCGCTGTAGCCATCGGTCTCCTGGGTCTTCACCTGGACGATGCGGTTCGGGCTGGCCTCGATCAGGGTCACCGGGACCGAACGGCCATCTTCCGTGAACACGCGGCTCATACCGGCCTTGCGGCCAACAATTCCGACTCTCATGACTGCAATCCCGTCAGTACAGCTTGATCTGCACGTCCACGCCGGCGGCGAGGTCGAGCTTCATCAGCGCGTCGACGGTCTTGTCGTTGGGGTCGACGATGTCCATCACGCGCTTGTGCGTGCGCATCTCGTACTGGTCGCGCGCGTCCTTGTCGACGTGCGGCGACACCAGCACGGTGTAGCGCTCCTTCTTGGTCGGCAGCGGAATCGGACCGCGCACCTGGGCGCCCGTCCGCTTCGCCGTCTCGACGATTTCGCTGGCCGAACGGTCGATCAGGCGGTAATCGAACGCCTTCAACCTGATGCGGATCTTCTGCTGTGCCATGACCTGTTTTCCTGTCTGGAGCCCGGCTCGCCGGGCTCCTTCTGCACTGTTGCTAAGCGAACTGCGTTGTTCGGGACGTCCCGAAAGCGCTTACTCGATGACCTTGGCCACGACGCCGGCGCCGACGGTGCGGCCGCCCTCGCGAATCGCGAAGCGCAGGCCCTCTTCCATCGCGATCGGGTTGATCAGCGTCACCACCATCTTGATGTTGTCGCCCGGCATCACCATCTCGACGCCCTCCGGCAGCTCGCACGAACCGGTCACGTCCGTCGTCCGGAAGTAGAACTGCGGGCGGTAGCCCTTGAAGAACGGCGTGTGGCGACCGCCCTCCTCCTTCGACAGCACGTACACCTCGGCCTCGAACTTGGTGTGCGGCTTGATCGAACCCGGCTTGCACAGCACCTGGCCGCGCTCCACGTCGTCGCGCTTGGTGCCGCGCAGCAGCAGACCCGCGTTGTCGCCCGCCTGCCCCTGGTCCAGCAGCTTGCGGAACATCTCCACGCCGGTCACCGTCGTCTTCACCGTCGGACGGATGCCGACGATCTCGACCTCGTCGCCGACCTTGATCACGCCGCGCTCGATGCGGCCCGTCACCACCGTGCCGCGCCCGGAAATCGAGAACACGTCCTCGACCGGCATCAGGAACGGCTTGTCGATGTCGCGCTCCGGCTGCGGAATGTAGGCGTCCAGCGCCTCCACCAGCTTGATGATCGCCGGCACGCCGATCTCCGACTGGTCGCCTTCCAGCGCCTTCAGCGCCGAGCCCTTGATGATCGGCGTGTCGTCGCCAGGGAACTCGTACTTGCTCAGCAGCTCGCGGACCTCCATCTCCACCAGCTCAAGCAGCTCGGCGTCGTCCACCATGTCCGCCTTGTTCAGGAAGACCACGATGTACGGCACGCCGACCTGACGCGCCAGCAGGATGTGCTCGCGGGTCTGCGGCATCGGGCCGTCGGCCGCCGAGCACACCAGGATCGCGCCGTCCATCTGCGCCGCACCCGTGATCATGTTCTTCACGTAGTCGGCGTGGCCCGGGCAGTCCACGTGCGCGTAGTGGCGGTTCGGCGACTCGTACTCGACGTGCGCCGTCGAGATCGTGATGCCGCGCGCCTTCTCCTCCGGCGCCGCGTCGATCGCGTCGTAGGCCTTGAACTCGCCGCCGAAACGCTCGGCGCCCACCTTCGTCAGCGCCGCCGTCAGCGTCGTCTTGCCGTGGTCGACGTGACCGATCGTGCCGACGTTCACGTGCGGCTTGGTGCGCTCGAACTTACCCTTTGCCATGACTGCCTCTCGCTGACGTTAGCTTGTGTACTGGCGCTGTGTGGACATCCGCACTTGCCGGTGCGGGCCTTTGCGGCGGATCCGCGATTGTGGTGCCCACGAATGGAATCGAACCATCGACCTCTTCCTTACCAAGGAAGTGCTCTACCGACTGAGCTACGTGGGCGTCCTGATTGTCTGTCGCGCGGCGGGTCGCAATGGAGCGGGAGACGGGAATCGAACCCGCACCATCAGCTTGGAAGGCTGAGGTTCTACCATTGAACTACTCCCGCTGCGACGGGTTCCTGGTGGAGGGAGGTGGATTCGAACCACCGAAGGCGTAAGCCAGCAGATTTACAGTCTGCCCCCGTTGGCCGCTTGGGTATCCCTCCATTGGGAGCCGCGCATTCTCGCCGCAAGCCCCGGGCCATGTCAACGCCCGCACCTGGTGCGACGGCGCCGGCCGGCGCCGGGCTGGCCGCCGGGCGGCGCGATTGGCGATAATCCGCGGCCCGCCTGCGCCTGCCCGGTGCCCGACCCGACCCGATGACCCCTGTCGCCGCCCAGACCGTCCGCTGGGGCCCGAACGCCGCCGCCCTGGCCCCCGGCGAACTGGCCTGGCCGGACCTGGATCCTCCCGGCCGCCCGGGCGACTGGTCGCGCCTGCTCGAACGCCTGGCCGGCCTGGACGGCACCGGGCCCGTGCTGCTGGTGCGCGCCGGCCTGGTGCTGCCGGCGGCTGCCGTGGAGCGGCTGCTGCGCGCCGATGCCGACGTCGCCGCCGCCGCCGGCACCGAGCCCTGGCTGTCGCCGCTGCCGCCCGGCACCCGCCTGCCCGCGCCGCTGCCCGCCGCCCTCCTGGACCGCGCCCTCGCCTGGCTCGGCCAGGGCCGCACCCTGGCCCTGCCCGGCCCGGCCATCGCCGCGGCACTGTGGCGCGCAGGCGCGGCCGCCCGCCTGCTGGCCGCCGGTTGGCAACCCGGAGCCGTCCTGCCGGCCGGCTTCGCCTGCCGGGTCGCCGACAACGTCCTGGCGCTCGATCCGGACCAGGACCTGGCCGGGCCACCGCCCTGGCCGGCGGATGCCGTGCCGCCGCCGGCCGACGCGCTGGATGCCGTACGTGCCGGCTGGCCGCTGGCGTCCGATGGCCGGGCCCGGTTGCCGGCGGTGCCGGCGGTTCCGGTCGCCGGCGTCGACCCGGTGCCGGTGGTCCTGCACCTGTGCCACGGCTGGGGCGGCGGCAGCGCGCGCTTCATCGCCGATCTCGCCGGCGCCGACACCGGCCGCGCCCACCTGCTGCTGGAGGCGCACGGGGCGACCGAGCGCGCGCGCTTCGGCGAATGGCTGGAGCTGCGGCCGGCGGCCGCGCCCGACCTGCTCCTGGAGCGCTTCGAGCTGGTCCCGGCGATCGCCGCCAGCAGCGACGGCCATGCCCTGCACGCCCAGGCGCTCGCCGCCGTCCGGGCGCGCTGGCCGGTCTCGGCGCTGATGGTGTCCTCGCTGATCGGCCACGACCTGGCCGCGCTGGACTGCGGGCTGCCCTGCCTGGTGGTGTGCCACGACTACTACCCGCTGTGGCCGGAGCTGCACTGCGACTTCGGCGCCCCCGGCCGCCGCTTCGACCGCGCCGAGCTGGAGCGCGACCTGGCGCGCACCCCGCCGACCCTGTTCGGCAGCCGCGATGCCGGCCAGTGGTGGGCGCTGCGCCAGGCCTTCGTCGCCCGCCTGCTGTCGGCGCGGCCGACGATGGTGGCGCCGACCGCCCAGGTCCGCGACAACTGGTTGCGCATCGAGCCGGTGCTGGCGGCGCTGGACTGGCAGGTGGTCGGCCACGGCATCGCGCCCTGGCGACGGCCGGTCGAACCGGCGCCGGTGCCGGCGCGCGGCGGCGACCAGCCGCTGCGGGTCCTGGTGCCCGGCCGGATCGGCGGCGGCAAGGGCATCGAGCTGCTGGCGCCGCTGGCGCGCAGCCTGCCGGACGGCGTCGAGCTGGTCCTGGTCGGCGCCGGCGACGCGGGCGCGGCGCTGTGCGGACTGCCACGGGTGCACCTGCTGTCCGACTACCACCGCGACGACCTGCCGGCGCTGGTCGCCGCCCTGGCGCCCGACCTCGCCCTGCTGCCGGCCTCGGTCGCGGAGACCTTCGGCTACCTGCTCAGCGAACTGCGCGACCTCGGCCTGCCGGTGCTGGCGACCGCCATCGGCGCCTACCGCGAACGCATCAGCGACGGCGTCGACGGCCTGCTGGCGGAACCCGATCCGGTCGCCCTGGCGCAACGCCTGGCGACCCTGCGCGACGACCGCTCGCCGCTGGCGGCGCTGCGCCAGCGCCTGGCCGGGCTGCCGCACCGGGACGCCCGTGCGATGGCGGCCGACTACGCGGCGCTGCTGCCGAGGGCGGCGGTGGCCCTGAGCGGGCCGGTGCCCGACCACGTCCATCCCGCGCAGATGGACCACCTGCGGCGCCGGGCGCTGGAAGCCGAGGCCGACCGCCGGACCCTGCGCGACCGCGTCGGGGCGCAGCAGGCCGAACTGGACCGGCGCGCCGCCTGGGGCTTCCAGCTCGATCGGCAGGTGCGCGAGCAGATGGCCCTGATCGCCCGGCAGCAGGCCGAACTGGCGACCCTGCCCGGCCTGCGCGCCGAGATCGCCCAGCTGCTGGAGGACCGCGCCGTGCTGCAGGCCCGGTCCGACGAACTCGAGCGCGTGCACCGCAGCCGCTCATGGCGCCTGATGGGCCCGGCCCGGCGCGTGGCGCGCCTGCTGCGCGCGCGCCGCGACCGGCTCGCCTACCGCCTGCTGCGCCTGCGCGGCCTGCTGCGCAGGGCGCGCCTCAGCCTGGCCGCGCGCGGCCTGGCCGGCAGCCTGCGTCACCTGCGCCAGCGCCAGGGCGCCGGCGGTCCGGCCCGGGCGGCGGCGTTGCAGGTCCCGGTGCCGACCTCGACGGTGCCGCCGGCGCGCCTGCCGACCTCGGGACAGCCGCTGGTGTCGATCGTCATTCCGGTGCACGGCAAGCTGGCCTACACCTGCGCCTGCCTGGCGTCCCTGGCCGAGCACGCCGGCACCACGCCGTTCGAGGCGATCGTGGTCGACGATGCCTCGCCGGACGACAGCGCCGCGGTGCTCGGCCGGGTCGAGGGCCTGCGCCTGCTGCGCAACGAGCGCAACCTCGGCTTCGTCGGCAGCTGCAATGCCGGCGCCGCGGCCGCACGGGGCCGCTGGCTGCTGTTCCTCAACAACGACACCACCGTCACCCCGGGCTGGCTGGAGACCCTGCTGGCCACCTTCGAGGAGTTTCCCGAGGCCGGCCTGGTCGGCGCCCGCCTGGTCTACCCGGACGGCCGCCTCCAGGAGTCCGGCGGCCTGGTGTTCGCCGACGGGTCCGGCTGGAACTACGGGCGCTTCGGCGATCCGGCCGACCCGCGCTACGGCTGGGCCCGGGCCACCGACTACTGCTCCGGCGCCGCGATCGTGCTCGAAAGGGCGCTGTTCGAACGGCTCGGCGGCTTCGACGAGCGCTACGCCCCGGCCTACTACGAGGACACCGACCTGGCGTTCAAGGTGCGCGCCAGCGGCCGCGCCGTCGTCGTCCAGCCGGCCGCGACCGTGGTCCACCACGAGGGCGTGACCGCCGGCACCGACACCGGCAGCGGCGTCAAGCGCCACCAGGTGACCAACCAGGCCACCTTCGCGGAACGCTGGCGCGACGCGCTGGCGCGGCAGCCGGCGCCGGGCGGCGACGTCGATGCGCTGGTCCGCGCCGGCGCCCGCGGCCGCGTCCTGGTGGTCGATGCCACGACGCCGGAACCCGACCAGGACTCCGGCTCGGTGCGCCTGGTGAACCTGCTGCGGCTGCTGCGCCGCTCCGGCCGCCATGTCACCTTCATGGCGGACAACCGCGCCTGGGTGCCGGGGTACACGCAACGGCTGCAGGCGATCGGCATCGAGGTCCTCTACCAGCCCTGGCTGGACGACCCGGTCGACTGGCTGCGCCGGCACGGACCGGGCCTGGACGCCGTGATCGTCTGCCGCCACTACGTCGCCGCGCCCTGGCTGCACCTGGTCCGCCGCTACGCGCCCCGGGCGCGCTTCGTGTTCGACACCGTCGACCTGCACTACCTGCGCGAGCAGCGTGCCGCGGAGCTGTCCGGCAGCGCCGAGATCGCCCGCCAGGCGGCCACCACCCGCGCCCAGGAACTGCGTCTGGTGCGCTCCGCCGACGTCACCGTGGTGGTCAGCGCCGCCGAGCGCGCGCTGCTGGCGGTCGACGCCCCCGGCGCGCGCGTCGAGGTGCTGTCCAACATCCACCCGGTGCACGGCTGCCGCACGCCCTGGGCGGAGCGGCAGGACCTTTGGTTCGTCGGCGGCTTCCAGCATCCGCCCAATGTCGATGCCGTGACCTGGTTCGTGGCCGAGGTGTTCCCGGCGATCCGCGCCAGGCTGCCCGGGGTCCGCTTCCATGTCGTCGGCAGCAAGATGCCGGCGGCGATCCGTGCCCTGGCCGGCGACGGCGTCGAGGTCCACGGCCATGTCGCCGACCTCGATCCGTTCCTGGACGGCTGCCGGATCGCCGTGGCGCCGCTGCGCTACGGTGCCGGCGTCAAGGGCAAGGTCAACATGAGCATGAGCTGCGGCCAGCCGGTGGTGGCGACGCCGATGGCGGTCGAGGGCATGCACCTGGTCGACGGCAGCGAGGCCCTGGTCGCCGGGACCGCCGCGGATTTCGCCGACGCCGTGGTCCGCCTGTACCAGGACCAGGCGCTCTGGCAGCGCCTGTCCGCGGCGGGCCTGGACAACGTCCGGCGGCACTTCTCGTTCGAGGCGGCGCAGGCCGCCCTGGAGCAGGTGCTGGCCGGTTGACCGCGGCCGCCCGCATGCGGCCGCGGCGCCCCGCTGCTGGCGCCCCGACCGGCCCGGGTCGCGCCGCCGGCCGGCACGGGCGCGCCGGCCGGACTGCGCGATCCCGGGTTCAGGTCATGAACCCGAGGTCGCTGCTGGCGAAATTCGGCAGGTTCGGGAAGATCGTGTTGAGGTCGCTGCCCGCGGTCACGCCCATCCAGCGCGCCAGGGTGGCGCCCATCTGCTCGACCGAGAGCGCCGGGATGGTCTGGCCGCGGCTGAGGCTGATCGGACCGTTCAGGGTCTGGTCCGGCCAGGGGCCGTACAGGCGGCCGCCGTTGACCTGGCCGCCGAGCACGAACTGCACGCCGCCCCAGGCATGGTCGGAGCCGTTGCCGTTGGAGTTCAGCGTGCGCGCGAACTCGCTCATGGTGAACAGGGTCACCTCGTCCTGCGCCCCGAGCTCGCCCATCGCCGCCCAGAACGCCGCCATCGCCGCCGAGACCCGGCCCAGCAGGTTGGCATGGTTGCCGGCGAAGTTGGCGTTCATCAGGTTGTCGTGCAGGTCGAATCCGCCCATGCGCACGTAGAACACCTGGCGCCGGTGCTGGATGCCGAGGTCGCTCTCCCGCGAGATCTTGATCATGCGGGCGACCATGCGCAGCTGGTCGGCCAGGTTGTTGTTGCCCGGGAAGGTGGTGGTCAGGCTGCCGTTGGGGCCGTCCAGGGCGGTCTTGACCGCGTCCTGGAGCTCGCGGGCACGACCCAGGGTGGCGGCGTACTCGGCCTGGAAGGCGTTGTCGTAGGTCTGCGCCAGCAGCAGCTCCATGGCGGCGGTGCGCTGGCTGTTGAAGCCGCTGCAGCTGGCGCCGGGGTTGCACACGCCGCTCAGGTTGGCGACGCCGCCGGTGCCCATCTGGTAGGGGATGGTCTGCTGGCCGACCTGGAAGCGGTTGCTGCCGGCGATGGAGATGCACGGCGACAGCGGCTGGTAGATGTTCTGGCCGCGCACCCGGTCCGCCACCTGGCCTCCCCAGCCGAGCGCCGAGGTGCCGGCGCGCCCGTACTGCCACTGGTTCTCCTGGTCGTTGTGCGAGTAGAGCTGGGGCGGCCGCAGCGCGCTGTTGGCGGTGTACTCGGCCTTGGTGATCGGCCGGCGCAGGGTGCCGATGTTGGAAAGGATCGCCAGCCGGCCCTGGTCGAACAGGGGCTTGAGCCCCGTCATCGCAGGGTGCAGGCCGTACGGCAGGCTGCTGCCGGCATCGGTGATCGGCAGCACCTGGCCGAGGTCCAGGGCGAGCCCGGCCGGGTTGCTGGTGGCGTTGTAGACGCCGCCGCGGGCCGCCGCATAGACGTCGAAGCGCGCCTGGTCGCGCGGCACCACCATGTTCCAGGAATCGTTGCCGCCGGCCAGGTACAGGCAGACCAGGGCGCGGTAGCCGGGCACCGTGCCACGGGGCGCCTGCGCCAGGGCGGTGCCGAGCATGCCCAGCTGCGGCAGGAAGGCGGCGCCCCCGGCGGCGCAGACGCTGCCGGCGAGCTGGCGGATGAAGGCGCGGCGGGACTTTCTCGAGTCGGTCATGGCGGGCTCCTCAGCGCTGCACCGCGTATTCGGGGGACATCGCCACCAGGTAGACCAGGGAACGCGCCTTCTCGTTGGCGCTGGCCCCGGTCATGAAGGTGAGCATGTTGACCAGGGTCGAGCGCATCGCCGGCGACATCGCACCGTAGGTCATGCGCAGGTCGGCTTCGGCGACCATGGCGGCCGGGTTGTTGGCCTGGGCGAGCAGCGGGTCCAGGTTCAGCAGGGGCCGGTCGGCCGGCGGGTTGGTCATCCCGACCCAGCTGTTCCAGCTGTAGGTGTACAGGCTGTTGGTCACCGAGAACACCGTGCCCTCGTGGATGACCTGGAATTCCGGCGCGTACAGGCCGGCCGCGGCCAGCGGCCCGGGCGGCTGGAAGTCCGGCTCCCAGAAGTTGAAGACGGTCGGCGCGCCGAGCGGGCGCTGGCCGTAGTTGCCGAGGGTCGCGGCGGTGCTGGTCAGGCCCATCGGCACGTCGCCGAACTGGTTGGCGGCCGGCGACTGCGCGTCCCAGGCGCGCCACAGGGCGGTCAGCCGGAGCAGCGGTTCGCGGGCCTTGCCGTAGCCTGCGCCCGGCGCCGGGGTGCGCGCCTCGGCGTCGAGCAGGATGGCGCGGGCGACGGCGCCCAGGTCGCCGCGCTCGCCCGATCCGTTGTTCTCGAACACCTGGGCGACCCGCTGGATGTAGGCCGGCGACGGATTGCTGGTGACCAGGCGCTGGATCAGCTGGCGCGAGACGAAGGGGGCGACGTTGGGGTGGTTGAAGATGATGTCCAGCGCCAGGTTGGCATCGCGGACCTCGCGCCGGTTGCCGTCGCCGGGCCGCGGCGGCGCGCAGATCACGTGGCCGGGATCGCCGTTGGCCTGCGCCGGCGTCGCCGGGATGGTATTGGCCAGGAAGGTCTTGGCGCCGAGGTCGTGCTCGCCCGGGATGCAGTTCATCGGCAGGTAGTTGTTGGTGCCGTTGCTGATCGTGGTCGAGTTGAAGTAGTTGAAGCCGGTGAACACCCGGGCCAGGTTGGTGATGTCGTCCTGGTTGTAGGTCGGCAGCGGCTGGCCGCCACCCAGCACCGGGCTGAAGTCGAGGTTGCGCTCGACCAGGCCGATGCTGAACAGCTGCATGATCTCGCGGGCGTAGTTNNGCTCGCGCGGCGCCGCCGGCGGCACCGAGGCCTTGCGGTTGCGGAAGTGGGTCAGGTACTTGCCCATCGACGGGTTGTAGGTGACCTCGTGCAGCAGGTCCCGGTAGTTGCCGAAGGCGTTGCGGGCCAGGATGTCCCAGTACTCGGTGACCTGCACGGGTTCGCCGCCGAGGGTGCCGTCCTGGTCGGAGATCACCAGGATCTGGCTCAGCGCGAAGGCCATGCGCTGGCGCAACTGGTCGGGCGCGTAGGCGGCGGTGTGGAACCAGCGGTTCATGCGCTGGTTGTGGCTGAGCGTCTGGCCGCCTGCGGTCATGGCGTCGCGGACCTGCTCGATCCAGGGCCGCGCCAGCGTCGGCGGCCGGCCGAGCTGCTGGTCCAGCCACTGGCCGACGCCCAGGCCGCGCAGGCGGGCGATCTCGGCGCGGGTCGGCCCGAACGTCGCCTGGGTCAGGAAGCGTGCGGCATCGGCGTCGCTGGCGGGCGCGTCGGTGACCGCCTGGAAGCCGCTGCGGTAGAGGTGGTCGTAGACGGCGGCCGCGGCCGGCGCGCAGGGCGCCAGCAGCCAGGCCGCGGCCAGGACGAGCATGGAAAGGCGCTGCATGGTTCTCCCCCGGGGCCGCGGGTGCCGGCCCGTGGCGGCGACTTTAGCGCCAGGCGCGGCGGCAATGCGAGAGCTGCGACACAGATGTGACGAGGTCCCCGGGGGCAGGATTCGCCGCCTCCCGGGGGGGGGCTGATCGGCGCCTGGTGAGAGCAGGGGACCGGGGACCGGGGCGGGG
>DDTN01000032.1 GCA_002344355.1 Proteobacteria bacterium UBA2363
GGAGCAGGGAGCAGGGAGCAGGGACGTGACCGGTGGTCACCAGTGACCAGGTGGCGGCACCCGGCCTGCTGCACTTTTCCTGTGGGAGAGGGGCCGGGCGGCGAGGGCCGGCACGTGCCATGAACTTCATCCTTGACGGCCCGGCGGCACGCGCTGGCCCGGGCAGTCCTCTGCCCCGCTCCTGCACGCACGCGGGGAGGGGGAGGAATGCGGTGCCGTCGCACGTCCGCACGCGCCTGGCAGGCAGGAGCGCGCCTGGCGTTGCGGAGGCTGAAATTCGGCACCCGATGTGCTTCCGAGCAGCCGCGGCCGGTTCCTCAGACCGGTGCCACGCACACCGTTGGTTGCGCGTCTGCCGGATGGTCGATGCAAATCAACAGCTTGCGGTTCCTCGCCCGGGCCGCCCAGGCGGTCCTCCGGGCGGGCTCGCCGCTGCCAGGGGCGGTGCCTTCCAGCTCGCACCGTGGCGGGGAGGGGCGGGCCCGGTCCGGCGAGGGTTACGGGTGTCAGGTTTCGCTCGGGAATTGCGTTAGTGTCGTCCAGCAGGCGCTTTTCCGTCCCGGGGTGGGGCGGGCGCCTGCCCGGCCCGCCGGCCGGATCCGACGCATGAGAGGGGATACACATGAATCGTCTGCAAGGTACCTGCGCGGGGCTTGTCGCCCTGCTGGGCGCCGTCGTCCTGCCCGCCGCCGCCGATCCGGTGCCGGACACCTGGCATGGCGGCAGCGTCGACGTCCTCATCGCCGAGCCCGGCCCGGTGCCTGCCGGCCTGGTGGAGTACGACCAGGACATCGCCGGCGTGCTGCCCGGCATCGGCTGGGTCAACGTGTTCGGCTACGAGCTGCGCGGACGCACCGGTCCTTACCAGTACGCGACGTCGGCGACCACCGGCGCCCAGTGGTGCACGGGTACCGAGCGCTTCGCCGATTCCCGCATCGAGCTTCCGCACAACGCCAACATCCAGTTCTTCCGCATGTGGGGTTTCGATAACTCCGCGGACCACGACGTCACGGCATTCCTGTTCGAGTCCTGCCTGCCCAACCTGGGGGCCGGCTCGCCCGTCAACACGGTGCTCCAGGAGATCACCTCGACCGGCACGCCGGGCGCCTTCACCGTGACCAGCGCCCCGGGCGTCGGGCCGACCAACCTGGAAACCTGCACCTACCACGTGCGTGTCCGTTTCGGGGTGAACTGCGGCGGCGCCGGCCAGACCACGCTGCGCAAGCTGCGCGTCCAGTATTCGCTGGCGCCTTGAGGGAGAAGCAGACATGAAGATCGCACATCTGGCCCTCCTGGCCGTGGCCGGCGCCCTGCACCTGTCCCCGGCAATCGCCGACGAGGCCGACATCGCGGCCATCCAGGGCTTCCACAACAACGAGTTCCGGCCGATCATCGGCATGGCCGCGCAGCCGGAGAGCCACACCGCCGCCTTTCGCGGCAACAACGGCTCCTACAACTGCGCCAACACCGCCGCCGGCGGCGACCGCGTCATCCGCTACCCGTTCACCGTTCCCGATGCCCGCGACCTGCAGTTCATCCGCATCTGGGGATTCAAGACGACCGGCACCGCCGCCACCACCTTGCGGGTAGTCCGTTCCTGCATGGACCAGACCCAGGTCGATCCGACCACGGACGTCCTCGGGACCACAAACATCACCTCGACGGACGGGGCGTTCAGCGCCTTGGTGAGCCTCGGTGCCGAGACGCCTACCAACCTGGATTGCCGCTACTGGACCGAGATCCAGTTCGGCACGTCGACGACGGCCTGCGCCGCCGGCCTGCAGGACCTGCGCATCGACCGGGTCCGGGTGCACAGCCTGCTGCGCGAACGCATCTTCCGCGGCACCTTCCGCTCGTACACGCCCTGAGGAGTCAGCCATGAAGAACATCAAGAACCTCCGCGGGCTGACCGTCGCCACCGCCCTGCTGTTCGGCCTGCCGGCCCTGGCGGCGGAGCCGGCCTACGAGTGGATCAGCGATCCGGCCGAGCTGGCCGCCCGGGGTTTCGGTGAGGATGCCGCGCCGATCAAGCGCCTGATCCCGGCCGTGGACAACCGCTCCTTCGAGGAGCGGCTGGCGGAACGCCAGGCCATGGACGACGCCATCAAGTCCTCCTCCGAGGTCGGTGGCCGGGGCGTGCGCTGGGCTGCGGTGCAGGGCACCGACTTCAAGTTCCTGAACGAGAGCGCCCTCTACAACGCCACCAACTTCTGGATCCATGGCGTTGCCGGTACCCCGAACCGCTTCGCGGACGCCCCGATCACCCTTCGCGACGATCGCCAGATCTTCTTCCTGGATGTGTGGTCTAGCGACACCAACGCCACCCAGGGCGTCGATGTCGCGCTGTACCGCACCTGCCATCCCTCGTTCAGCGCCGGTGCGCCGGAGGTGACCGAGCTGGCCGTTGTCGAGGGCGGTACCTTCAGCGGCGGCAACCGTTTCGCGTTCGTGAGCGTCCCGGGATCGGTCTTCGTCGACAACGCGTTGTGCACCTATTTCGTGCGCGCGCGGTTCAGCGACTTCGACGCAGGCTCGACCGTGCAGTTGCAGAAGGTCCGGGTGGTCTGGTCAGGCTGACGACCCGACCGGCGCCGTCCCGCCGGCGCTGACAGCCCGCAAACCGGCCCGGCTCGCACCGGGCCGGTTTCGTTCCGGAGCCTGCCGTCGGCCCGGCCCCGGCAGGCCCCCGCCCGTCCGGCACCGCCGGCGGCGCGGTCGCGGCGCTATCATGGCGCCATGGAACTCAAACCCACCCAGAAGCGTTACCTGCGCGGCCAGGCGCACCATGTCCGGGCCGTGCTGCAGAGCGGCGCCAAGGGCATCACCGAGGCCTTCCTCGCCGAGGTCGGCGTCGCCCTGGACCAGCACGAGCTGATCAAGCTGAAGCTGNNGGCGGAGGCCACCGGCGCCAGCGTGGTGCAGACCATCGGCCACACCGTCGTGCTGTTCCGCCGCAACCGCGACGAGCCGAAGATCGCCCTGCCCGGATGAGCGGCCTGGTCATGGACACGCCCCGCGGCGATCGCGTGGTGCGCTGGGTCAGGCCGGATGCCATCGCGGTCGGCGGCCAGGAGTTTCGCGGCAGCTTCGCGGTGTCCGCGGACGGCCCGATCCAGGACTGGCCGGTGGCCTCGGCGGACGGCCTGGACGCGGCCGCCCTGGACAGGCTGCTCGAAGCGCAGCCCGAGCTCGTGGTCCTGGGCACCGGCGAGCGACGTGCCAGCCTGTCGCCGGCCCTGCAGTACCAGGTGCTCTCGAAGGGCGTCGGCCTGGAAGTGATGGACAACGGCGCCGCCGCGCGCACCTACAACCTGCTGCTCGGAGAGGGGCGGCGGGTTCTGGCCGCCTTCATCCTGCCGGCGCCGGGCTGAACGCCGTGGCCAGGTCCCGGAGCTCCGAGCGCTGGTTGCGCGAGCACTTCAAGGATCCCTTCGTGAAGAAGGCCCAGGCCNNGCGGCCGGGCATGGTGGTGGTCGACCTGGGCGCCGCCCCGGGCGGCTGGTCGCAGGTCGCCGCGCGCGCCCTGGCCGGCCGCGGCCGGGTCGTGGCGCTGGACATCCTGGACATGGATGCGTTGCCGGGCGTCGAGTTCATCCGCGGCGATTTCCGCGAGGACGCGGCGCTGGCCGCCCTGCAGGCGCTGCTNNCGACATGGCCCCCAACATGAGTGGCGTGGACCAGGTCGACCAGGCGCGCGCCATGCACCTGGCCGAGCTGGCCCGGGACTTCGCGCAGGACTGGCTGAAACCGGGCGGCGCCTTGCTGGTCAAGCTGTTCCACGGCGTCGGGTTCGACGACTACGTGCGCGACCTGCGGCGGCGCTACGACAAGGTGGTGGTGCGCAAGCCGGCGGCGTCCCGGGCGCGCAGCGCCGAGGTCTACGCGCTGGCGACCGGGCTGCGCCCCGGCCCGCCCTGAAGGCCGTTCACTTGGGCCTCAGGCCCGGTCGCTCTAAAGTGGTGGGGTTTCCCGGCCCGTCGGGCCGCGGACAAGGTTCGTAGACCCGGCCGAACACCGCCGGGCCCTGGCGGCGCCCCGGGCGCCGCCGCCAAGGCCGTCCTTGCCGGCGGCCGCGTTGGATGCGTCAGAACCATGAACGACATGAGCAAGAACCTGCTGCTGTGGATCGTCGTCGCCGTCGTGCTGATGGCGGTGTTCCGCAGCTTCACGCCNNGGCGCCGGCAGCCAGGAGCTGGCCTATTCCAGCTTCATCCAGGAGGTGCGCGACGGCCGCGTCGGCAAGGTCCATATCGGCCAGGACGAGATCTCCCTGCAGGTCACCCGGACCGACGGCAGCCGCTACCGGGTCAACGCGCCGCGCCGCGACCAGGAGCTGATGAACGACCTGCTCGGCCGCGACAGCCGGATCGAGGTGACCCGGGAGACGCCGGAGAGCGGCCCGGGCCTGTTCGACATC
>DDTN01000023.1 GCA_002344355.1 Proteobacteria bacterium UBA2363
CGGCCGCGGAAGCGCAGGGTGATCTTCGTCTTGTCGCCTTCGGTGAGGAAGCGGACCAGGTTGCGCAGCTTGATCTGGTAGTCGCCCTCGTCCGTGGTCGGACGGAACTTGACTTCCTTGATCTCGACCTGCTTCTGCTTCTTGCGCGCGGCGTTGGCCTTCTTCTGCAGCTCGAAGCGGTACTTGCCGTAATCCATGATCCGGCAGACCGGCGGATCGGCGTTCGGCTGGATCTCGACCAGATCCATGCCGGCCTCCTCGGCCATGGCCAGCGCCTGGGCGCGGGTCAGGATGCCGGCCTGCTCGCCTTCGGCGTCGATCACGCGCACCCGCGGAACGCGGATGTCCTCGTTGCGGCGGTTGCCCTTGTCGTTGACGGTGCTGATTCGTTGGTCCTCCGGGGGGTGGTTCGGTCGTGCCGCCGTCAGGGCCGCACGCATTCCTCGCGCAGCCGGCGTTCGAACTCGGCGGGCGTCATCACCCCCAGGTCCTCCCCGCTGCGCGTGCGCACCGCGATCGTGCCCTGCTCCTTCTCGCGGTCGCCCGCGACCAGCAGGTAGGGCACCTTCTGCAAGGTGTGCTCGCGGATCTTATAGCCGATCTTCTCGTTCCGCAAATCCGTTTCCACGCGGAAGCCTTGATTTGCAAAGGCTTTTCCGAGCGCGTCGATATAGGGGGCCTGGGCGTCGGTGATGTTGAGCAGGACCGCCTGCACCGGCGCCAGCCACGGCGGCAGGGCGCCGGCATGGTGCTCCAGCAGGATGCCGATGAAGCGCTCCATGGAGCCGACGATGGCCCGGTGCAACATGACCGGGTGGCGGCGCGAGGAGTGTTCGTCCACGTATTCGGCCCCGAGGCGCTGCGGCATCATGAAGTCGACCTGCATGGTGCCGAGCTGCCAGGCCCGGCCGATCGCGTCCTTGAGGTGGTATTCGATCTTCGGCCCGTAGAAGGCGCCCTCGCCGGGCAGCTCGGTCCAGGCCACGCCGCAGGCCGACAGTGCGGCGCGCAGCGCGGCCTCGGCGCGGTCCCAGGTGGCGTCGTCGCCCAGCCGCGACTCCGGGCGCAGGGCGATCTTCACCTCGATGTCGGTGAAGCCGAAGGTCTCGTAGACCTTCAGCGCCTGCCGGTGGAACGCGGTGACCTCGGCCTCGACCTGGCCGTCCGTGCAGAACACGTGGCCGTCGTCCTGGGTGAAGGCGCGCACGCGCATGATGCCGTGCAGGGCGCCGGACGGCTCGTTGCGGTGGCACGAGCCGAACTCGCCGTAGCGGATCGGCAGGTCGCGGTAGCTGTGCAGGCCGTGGTTGAACACCTGCACGTGGCCGGGGCAGTTCATCGGCTTGAGCGCGTAGTCGCGCTTCTCCGACTCGGTGAAGAACATGTTGTCCTTGTAGTTGTCCCAGTGGCCGGACTTCTTCCAGAGCGTGACGTCCAGGATCTGCGGGCAGCGCACCTCCTGGTAGCCGGACTCCCGGTAGACCCGGCGCATGTACTGCTCGACCTGCTGCCACAGCGCCCAGCCGCGCGGGTGCCAGAACACCATGCCGGGCGCCTCTTCCTGCTGGTGGAACAGGCCGAGCTGGCGGGCCAGCTTGCGGTGGTCGCGCTTGTCGGCCTCCTCGAGCTGAAGCAGGTAGGCCTTCAGGTCCTTGTCGTTCAGCCAGGCGGTCCCGTAGATGCGGCTGAGCATCTCGTTGTGGTGGTCGCCGCGCCAGTAGGCGCCGGCCACCTTCATCAGCTTGAACGCGCGCAGGCGGTCGGTGCCGGGCACGTGCGGGCCGCGGCACAGGTCGGTGAACTCGCCCTGGCTGTACAGGGACAGCGCCTCGCCGGCCGGGATGTCCTCGATGATGCGGGCCTTGTACTCCTCGCCGATACCGCGGAAGAAGGCGACCGCCTCGTCGCGCGGCTTCACCGTACGGGTCACCGGCAGCGCCTCCTTGACGATGCGCTGCATCTCTTCCTCGATGCGCGGCAGGTCGTCGGCAGTGAACGGGCGCTCGTAGGAGAAGTCGTAATAGAAGCCGTTGTCGATCACCGGGCCGATGGTGACCTGGGCACCCGGGAACAGGCGCTGCACCGCCTGCGCCAGCAGGTGCGCCGTGGAGTGGCGGAGCACCTCCAGGGCATCGGGATGGCGGTCGGTGACGATCTCGACCACGGCATCGGCGGCAATGACATGGCTGGTGTCGACCAGCTTGCCGTCGACCTTGCCGGCCAGGGCCGCCTTGGCCAGGCCGGGGCCGATGCTGGCGGCCAGTTCATGGACCGTCACCGGCTGCTCGAAGCTGCGCTGGCTGCCGTCGGGAAGGGTGATCGTGACCATCGGGGTGCTCCTGTCGGCGCCGCCCTGCCCGGCCTCGCGCTCGATGCGGGGACCGACGGTGCCGGAAACGAAAAGGGGCGCCACGCGCCCCTGTTCGGAACCACGCGTCGCGCTCGATTCAGGCGTTGCAGGCGGTTCGCGTCATGGTGATCGTGCCCGTTCGGGCTACGGCTCCTGTGGATCGACGGCACCGGCGGGACCGGTGGTGGGCGCGACAGGGATCGAACCTGTGACCCCTACCATGTCAAGGTAGTGCTCTACCGCTGAGCTACGCGCCCGTCAGGGCCGCGAATGATACGCGCCTTGCCGGCGCCGCACAATCACCCCGGCCGCCGCCATGCGCCCGTCATCCCGGCGCGGCAGAATCGGCCGATCCCGACCTTGCCGCTGCGCCGATGACGACACCGACCCGACCGCCTGCCGGCCCGCCGGCCCCGCCCTTCCACGAGATCCTGGCCCGGGCACTGAGCCGCCGCGAGCTGCTGCGCGGCGCCGGCCTGGGCCTGGCCGGCCTGGCGGCCGCCAGCCTGCTGCCCGGATGCGCGACATCGCCCGACCCGGCGGCCCGCGCCACGACCCCGGCCGCCGGCGGCAAGCTCGGCTTCCGGCCGGTGCCGGTGTCGACCGCCGACACCGTGGTGGTGCCGCCCGGCTACAGCGCCCGTGTCCTGTACGCCTGGGGCGACCCGATCTCGGACGGACCGGCGTTCCTCCAGGACGCGACGAACTCGGCGGCCGACCAGGCGCTTCAGGCGGGCATGCACCACGACGGCATGCACTTCTTCCCCCTGCCGCGCGGCAGCGCCAGCGCCGACCATGGCCTGCTGGTGCTCAACCACGAGTACATCGCCACCGGCCTGCTGCACCCCGGTGGCGGCCATCGCCACGACCCGGACGGCTACGACCGCGAGAAGCTCGAAAAGGAGCTCGCCGCGCACGGCGTCAGCGTGGTCGAGGTGAGTCGCGGCGCCGATGGCGAGTGGCGGGTGGTGCGCCCCTCGCCCCTGGCGCGCCGGATCACCGCGGCGACGCCGATCGCGCTGGGCGGTCCGGCCGCCGGGCATCCATTGATGCGGACCGGCGAGGATCCGGACGGCCGGACCGTGCTCGGCACCTTCAACAACTGCGCGCACGGCGTCACGCCCTGGGGCACCTACCTGACCTGCGAGGAGAACTTCCACGGCCATTTCGACGTGCCCGAGGGCCACGTCCCGGCGCGCCCGGAACGCTATCGCCGCTACCGCCTCGAGGGCGCCGGTTACATGCGTCTTGGCTGGTCGACGCTGCTGCCGCGCTTCGACGTCGCGCGCGAGCCCAACGAGCCGCACCGCCACGGCTGGGTGGTCGAGATCGATCCGTTCGATCCGTCGTCGACACCAGTCAAGCGCACCGCCCTGGGCCGGTTCGCGCACGAGAGCGCGACCTGCGTGCTGGGGCCGGACGGCACCGTCGCCGTCTACTCGGGCGACGACGAGCGTTTCGAATACACCTACAAGTTCGTCGCGCACCGCCGCTACGACCCGGCCGACCCGGCCTCCGGCCGCGACCTGCTCGACGAGGGCACGCTCTACGTCGCCCGCTTCCACGACGACGGCAGCGGCGAGTGGCTGCCCCTGGTGCACGGCACCGGGCCGCTGACTCCGGAGAACGGCTTCGCCGACCAGGCCGAGGTGCTGGTGTTCGCGCGCGCCGCAGCCGACGCCATCGGCGCGACGCCGATGGACCGCCCCGAGTGGATCGCCGCCAACCCGCGCACCCGTGAGCTGTACCTGTCGCTGACCATGAACGAGCTGCGCGGCGCCCCGGGGCGCCCCGGGGCCGATGCCGCCAACCCCCGGGCGGCCAACCCGTTCGGCCACATCCTGCGCTGGCGCGAGGACGGCGACCACCCCGGCGCGACCCGGTTCCGCTGGGACGTGCTGGTGCTGGCCGGCGAGCCCTCCGACGAGGGTGACGCACCGGTCGACGCCTTCGCCAATCCCGACGGCTTGTGGATGGACGACCGCGAGGTGCTCTGGATCCAGACCGACATCCCGGAGCGCAACCAGCGCGCCGGGCCGTTCACCGCGTTCGGCAACAACATGATGCTGGCCTGCGATCCGGCGACCGGCGAGATCCGCCGGTTCCTGACCGGCCCGGTCGGTTGCGAGGTCACCGGCATGTCGATGACCCCGGACCTGCGCACCTTGTTCGTCAACATCCAGCACCCCGGCGAGGTGCCGGCGGACCTGGCCGCGCGTGGCCTGCGCACCGACCCGGACAGTCCCACCGCGGTCAGCGCCTGGCCCGACGGCCCGGCCGCCGGCAGGCCGCGCTCGGCGACCGTGGCGATCACCCGCGACGACGGCGGCGTGATCGGCGCCTGAACGGACGCCGCCGCCAGCGGCGACCCATGATGGGCCGCGCGCCCGGCTTGCGTTTCCAGGAGCAGGACACGTCCGGCACCGGGCCGGACGGCCTTGCCACGGAGCCCGCCATGCGCCACCGCCCGCTTCTGTTCGCGTCCCTGCTGGCCTTGCTCGCCGGCACCGCCGCCCCGGCCCAGGCCGGCTCGCGACTGGCCCCGGCCGGGCTGCGCGATGCCGCGCCGCAACTGGTCCTGCCCTGGTTCAACGGCGTGTTCCGCAACATCGGCCAGAACATCGCCTGCCTGAGCGACCCGCCGATCGTCGAGGTGCGTACCCAGGCCTACGCCGGCTACACGCTGCGTCCTCCCAACCGCACGCCGGCGGTCGGCGAGGTCTTCTACGCGCACCTGGTGGTCAGCCACCCGGGCAATCCCTGCGCCGGCAGCGCGGTCGGCATCGAGATGCTGCTGCCGCCCGGCGTCGCCCCGGCGGCCAGCGCCGCCAATCCGGCGTTCTGCTTCGCGCGCACGCCGCCCAACCCGAACCGTCCCTTCCACCAGCTCTGGAACCTCGGCAACGACCCCGGCTACGGCTGTCCGCAGGTGTTCCCCCAGGGCCTCGAGGGCCTGCGCATCGCCGCCCCCAACGGCGGCATCGGCGGCGGCGCCTGGGGCATGGCGCGCGGCGTCTGGCTGGAATTGCTGATCCCGCTGCAGGCCAGCCAGGCGCAGTTCGGCAACCAGGAGATCCGCTTCCGGGTCAATCCGGACATCGGCGTGGTCGGCTATCCGGGCGTGCCGCTGTTCGTCAACAGCGACGTGCTGTTCCGGCATTCCATGGAGGGCAACCAGCTCACCCTGGACATCTGCACGGTGACACCGATACCCAACGGCTGCTGATCAGAACTTCTCCGGCCGCAGCACCTCGACGTCCTGCAGATACAGGATCATCGCGTAGTCGGCGTAGAAGCGCTCGCGTACCGAGGCCGCGATCGCCTCGGCGACCGCGGTCTCGCAGACCACCTCCAGGCGCAGGTTGCCGCTCAGGTCGAACTCGGCGCGGCGCACGCCGCGGCTGCCCTTGCCGCGCACGTCGGTGATCGTCCAGCCGCGGGCGCCGGCGGCCTCCACCGCGGCCAGCAACTGCCGTTCGATGCGGGCCTCGGTGACGATGGTGACGAGCTTGCGGACGGCGGTGGCCATGGCCGGTCTCCGGTCAGGCGTGCAGCCAGCGCGCCAGGCCCAGGTACAGGGGCAGGCCGACCAGCACGTTGAAGGGGAAGGTGATGCCCAGCGAGGCCGCCAGCGACAGCGCCGGGTTGGCCTGCGGCACCGCCAGGCGGAATGCCGCCGGCGCGGCGATGTACGAGGCGCTGGCGGCCAGGGTGGCGAGCAGCATGGTGCCGCCCACCGACAGGCCGAGCAGCCAGCCCAGGGTGGCGCCGACCACCGCGCTGCCGAGCGGGAACAGCACGGCGAATGCCATCAGGAACAGGCCGCTGCGGCGCAGGTCGCCGGCCCGGGCGGCGGTGATCAGGCCCATCTCCAGCAGGAACAGCGCCAGGAAGCCCTTGAACAGGTCGACGAACAGGCCGGACATCGGCGCCAGGCCGTCCTCGCCGGCGATCCAGCCGATCGCCAGGCCGCCCAGCAGCAGGACGATGCTCTTGCCCAGCAGCACCTCGCCGGCCAGCTCGCCCCAGCGGGTGCCGGCGGCCAGGCCGCGCGCCAGCACGATGCCGACCACGATCGCCGGCACCTCCAGCAGCACCACGAACAGGGCGAGATAGCCCTCGAAGGCCAGGCCCTGGGCCTGCACGAAGGCCACCGCCACCGCAAAGGTGCCGACGCTGACCGAGCCGTAGTGGCCGGCGATCGCCGCGGCATCGACGCGCGCCAGGCCCAGGCGCAGCCACGCATAGGCCAGCAGCGGCAGCACCAGGCCCATGGCGATCACCGCCAGCGAGGGCAGCAGCAGGGCGGCGGCCGGCTGCCGGGCCAGCTCGACGCCGCCCTTCAGGCCGATCGCCAGCAGCAGGACCACGGTCAGGAAGTCGTAGATCGCCGCCGGCAGGCGCAGGTCCGAGCGCGCCAAGCCCGCGAGCAGGCCGAGCGCAAAGAACAGGATGACCGGGTCCAGGCTGGCCATGTCGTGGTGCCGGTGGGAGACGGCGCGATTGTGCCCGAATGCCGTCTTCACCGCGTCGACGACGCCCCGCCCCTACGATGGGCCATGGACTCGTTGACCCAGATGCTGCTCGGCGGCTGCGTCGCCGCCGCCTGCGTGCCGCCCGGCCAGCGCCGCCGCGCCCTGCTCGCCGGCGCCGCCCTGGGCACCCTGCCCGACCTCGATGCCCTGCCCCTGCTGCTGGTCGACGACCCGGTGCTGCGCATGACCTGGCACCGCGGCCCCAGCCATTCGCTGCTGGTGCTGCCCCTGCTCGGCCACCTGCTCTGGTGGCTGGCGCGCCGCACCGCCCCGGTGCGCGCGGCGCCGCGCGCCTGGTGGTGGGCGATCGTGCTGGCCCTGGTCACCCACGCCCTGCTCGACGCCCTGACCGTCTACGGCACCCAGGTGTGGTGGCCGCTGCCGGTGCCGCCGGTGATGGTGTCCAGCCTGTTCATCATCGATCCGCTGTACACGGTGTGGCTGCTGCTGGCCGTCGCGGTGGCGGCGTTGGCCGGTCCGCGCCGGATCGCCGGCCGGGCCCTGGCCGCCGGCCTGGTCCTGAGCACCGCCTACGCGGGCGCCTCGCTGCTGGCCAAGGCACAGGTGGAGCGCGCGGCCGAAGCGACCCTGGCGGCGGCCGGGCTGGCCGATGCGCCGCGCTTCTCGGTGCCGATGCCTTTCAACATCCTGCTGTGGCGGGTGGTGGTGCTGACCCCGGACGGCTTCCTGGAGGGCGAGCGCTCCCTGGTCGCCGATCGCGCGCCGATGCGTTTCCGTGCCCACGACCGTGGCCAGGACGATCTTGCCGCGGTCGCCCACCTGCCCGCCGTGCGGCGCCTGGCCTGGTTCAACCACGGCTTCATGAAGGCCTGGCGCGACGACGACCGGCTGGTGCTGTCCGACCTGCGGATGGGCGCCGAGCCGACCTACACCTTCAACTTCGCGGTCGCCCGCGCCGAGGGCACGGGCTGGCAGGCGATCCCGCCCGAACAGGTCCGGCAGCCGCTGGACGCGCGCCGTCGCCTGGCCGCCATGTGGCAGCGGATCTGGCACGCGCCCGACGCATCGGGAACCGGACGCGGCGATCCGCATGGGGCGGCTCCGACCACGGCCGATGGCAGTCCCTGACCGGGGTCCGCGTTCCTGCCGGCACCCCTCCCGTCGAGTGCCGCAATGAGATGCGCAGCCACCTTTCGTTCCGCACCCGGGGCTGAAGTCGCCCGAACCCCGTTGGCCCGCGCCTGGCGGGCCGCCCTGCCTGCCCTGCTCCTGCTGTGTCCCGCCGCGGGCCTGCCCGCCCAGGAGGATCCGGCCGACCGGATGCCGGCCCGGCCGGGCGCCTGGCAGGGCGAGTGGACCCTGACCCGCGACCACCCGGCGCTGCGCACCCTGGCCGGCAGTCGCCTGCTCGAACTGGCCATCCATCATGCAGAGGGCGCAGCCGAAGCCCATGTCTGGTGGCGGACCGGTCCGGCCATCTGCCCCGAGCCGCTTGCGGACGAGCCCTGCGAATGGATGGGCGCGCACGGCGGTCCGACGCCGGCAGCGCTGGTCGAGGGGCGACTGGTGATGGTGCTGCCGGTGTCCGCCGACGCGGAAGATCCCTTCGTGCTGCTGCTGGACCCGCCCTCGCGCCCGGGCGCCAGCCGGGGCGCCCTGGTCGGTGCCCGTGGCGGCGTCGCCTGGCCCCTGGACGCCCGACGCGATCCGTAGCGGGCGCTCGAAGGGCGACGGACCCGCGCATCGTCCTTCCGCCCGCCGGCACGCCGCCGGGCAGACGTCGGACAAGGCCGGATCCGCAGAGGTCTCCGATCGAACCCCCCCGACAGCCTGGTCGGCGTCGTGTCCCAGCCCGCAGCCAGGCGGCGTGTCGCCAGCGCGACGGCATCGCACTTCTCCCCTCCCCCGCCTTGAACCGCCCCGGCTTTCCCGGA
>DDTN01000033.1:0-31548 GCA_002344355.1 Proteobacteria bacterium UBA2363
AAAAAATCGGACACGCCCTCCAGCGCACCTACATCACCGAAGGCATGCGTCTGTTGCTGGACTCAGTGGTACGCCGTCTGGCCGGCAAGGGCGGCGACCCGGTCATCCAGCTGCAAACCGCCTTTGGTGGTGGCAAGACGCACACCATGCTCGCCGTGCTGCATCTGGCGGAGGGAAAGGCAGCGGCGCGCGACCTGGCCGGTATCCCAGCCATCCTCGATACCGCGGGGGTTCTCACCGTGCCCAAGGCGCGCGTCGCCGTGCTCGATGGCACGCGACTGGCGCCGAACCAGTCTCGCAAGGTGGATGGCCACGTCATCCGCACCTTGTGGGGCGAACTGGCCTGGCAGCTGGGTGGAGCATCCGGTTACGCACGGGTAGCAGAGTCGGACGCCGCAGGCACGTCGCCCGGCAAGGATGTTCTCACGCAGTTGATAGCCGATGCGTCGCCATGCGTCGTGCTGCTGGACGAGATGGTGGCCTACATCCGCCAGTTCGAGGACGGGAAAGGACTGTCGGGCGGCACGTTCGGATCGAACCTGTCGTTCATCCAGGCGCTGACCGAGGCGATGAAGGCGGTGCCGAATGCGGTGCTGCTGGGTTCGCTACCCGAGTCGCATCGCGAGACCGTCGACCAGCAAGGCACCAAGGCGCTGGAGTCCTTGGAGCACTACTTCGCGCGTGTGCAGGCGATCTGGAAGCCTGTCGCCACCGAGGAGGCGTTCGAGATCGTGCGACGCCGGCTGTTCACCCAGATCGCCGATCGCAGCGCCGCGGACGCGACCTGCCGGGCATTTGCCGACCACTACGTGACGCATGCTGCCGACCTGCCCGGCGAGACGCAGGAGGGCGCCTACCTGCGTCGCATGCAGGCGGCCTACCCGATTCATCCGGAAGTGTTCGAGCGCCTGTACACGGACTGGTCGACCCTGCCCAACTTCCAGCGCACGCGCGGCGTGCTGAAGCTGATGGCGAAGGTCATCCATCGGCTGTGGCAGGACGGCAACCAGGACCTGATGCTGCTGCCGGGAAGCCTGCCGCTTTACGACGGGCCGGTGCGCACGGAGCTGACTAACTACCTGCCGCCGGGCTGGGACCCGGTGATGGAACATGACGTGGATGGCGAGCGCGCCGAGCCCACGGAGCTCGACCAGCGCGAGCCACGCTTCGGCGCGGTGCAGGCCTGCCGGCGCGTGACTCGCTGCATCTTTCTTGGCAGCGCGCCTACGGGTAGCAACACGGTGGCGCGTGGGCTCGAAACCGAGCGCGTTGTGTTGGGAGCTTTGCAGCCCGGGCAGGCACCGCATCTGTACCGCGACGCGCTGGGCCGGCTCGAGTCTCGGCTGACCTTTCTCAACAAGGGCAACAACCGCTGGTGGCTGGACGTCCGGCCCAACCTTCGCCGGGAGATGGAGGATCGCAAGCGCCGCTTTGGCGACGCCGAAGTGATCGACGCGATCCGCGATGCACTTCAGCGCGTCATGGGCCCGCTATCGATGGAGGCTACCCACTACTTCACTCCTGCCGCTGACGTGCCGGATGACTGGTCCTTGCGGCTCGTCGTGCTGAGTCCCAACACGGCGTGGACACGATCGGGCCCGAACCCGGCGCGCGATGCCGCCGCCAGCATGCTGCGCGACCGCGGTGGGCAGCCCCGTCAGAAGCAGAACCGACTGCTGTTCCTCGCCGCCGACTCCGACCAGATCATGCATCTGAAGGACACAGTGCGGGCGTTGCTTGCCTGGCAGAGCATCGAGTCGGACATCCGCGAACTTCGCCTCAACCTCGATGCGCTGCAGACCCGGCAGGCCACCCAGAACCGTGAGCAGACTCGCGAGACCGTGCTGCGCCTCGTGCGCGACACGTTCAAGTGGCTGGTTGCCCCAACCCAATCCACCAAACGCGACGGCACCGTCGGCGACGTGGAGTGGGAGGCCATAGCGCTCAACACCGCATCGCAGGGGCTCGGGAGAGAGATCGATCGGGCGCTGGCGGAGAACGAGCTGGTGATCACCGAGTGGGCGCCGGTGCACCTGCACAACCTGCTCAAGAGCTGGTTCTGGAAAGGCGGCGCCAACGACGTGTCGGCGCTCGATGTCTGGCAGAAGATGTGCTGCTATCTCTACTTCCCGCGCCTGGCCAAGTCCACGGTGATGCAGTCCACCATTGGCGCCGGCGCAATGAGCCGCGATTTCTTCGGACTCGCGAGCGACAAACAGGACGGCGCCTACCGCGGCTTCGTGCTGGGCAAGGCCACCACGCCCTTCATGGATGCGCTGCTGCTGATCGAGCCCAAGCACGCGGCAGCCTACGAGGAAGCCACGCGCCCGGCGGCCCCGATTGCGCCACCACCCGCCGATCGGCCACCTGGCGCTGGCCCCACGCCTCCCAGCCCCGGACCGGATGTCGACCTACTAGCCCCGACAGTGGCTGCACCCACCCGCTTCTACGCCACTGCCGAGCTGGATGCCGTTACGGCCTCCCTCAGGTTCTCGACCATCGTCTCCGAACTGGTGGAGCTCTTCAGCGCAACGCACGGCACCAAGGTACGCATCCGCGTAGACATCGAGGCCGAAGACTCGCGCGGGTTCGGCGAAAGCGTGGTGCGCGCAGTCAGGGAGAACAGCGGGACGCTTGGGATGAAGTCGGCAGAATTCGAATAGTTTCGGTTCGGGCATTGCGCGCTGCGATCCAGCGCGTATGGGTGACCCGGGCACCCACTGTCGAGGGTGCCCGGGTCACGGATGCGGCGCCCTCAGGGCGCCGGATGCCCGATCACCACCGGCCGCACCGGCGAGCCGCCGCCGCCCTGGATGCGGATCGGCAGGATGAAGGCGGCGCCTTCCCAGACCCTGGCCTCGGCGATCTCGCTCAGGTACAGGTTCTGGATCTGCAGGACGCCGGCCTGGGTGAGGTTGTGGTGGTGGACGCCGAACGGGATCCAGCCCTCCGGATCGGCCCAGGTCTCCGGCGGCGGCACCGGGCCGGTGCCCGGCACCCACTGCGCGGCGTCGGTGAACGGGTTGTCCAGGCCGAGCAGGGCGATGCCCTGGTCGGCCAGCCAGACCGCCGCGTCATGGGCCAGGCCCGGGCCCTCGCGGTAGTAGTCGGCCGGCGCCGACTGCCACCGCCGGCCCCAGCCGGTGTGGATGAACACCACGTCGCCCTCGAGGATGCCGCGGCCGGCCAGGCCCTGGGCGTGCAGCATGGCCTGCACCTGGGCGCGCGAGATCGCGTAGCCGGCGGGCAGCGGCTGGCCGTTGCCGATGTGGCGCTCGGCGTCCAGCAGCACCATGGTGGTGAGCAGCGGCTCGGCGGTCTCCATGCCCAGGCGCAGCAGGCCGTCCGGGCCGACCACCTCGTCCTGGCCCAGGCCGCCGTAGTACTGCGGTTGCGCGTCCGGGGCGCTGCGCCAGCCGAAGTGGCCGATGGCGTCGAGCTGGGTGCCCTGCTGGCCGATGTCGCCGCAGATGTAGTCGCCGTTGAAGGCGTGGCCGGCCAGGTACTGGGTGCCCGAGGGCACCAGGGTGAACGGCGCCGAGAACGGCGACTGCGGCATGGTCGGCGACATCACGTGGCCGACCTCGAACTTGCGCGGCTGCACCCAGCGCGGCGGGCCGGGACGGACGTGCACGCGGCGCGCGACCATGTGGCTGGCGGCGCGCGCCCAGGTGGCCGGGCCCTGGCTGGCGGTGGCGCCGCGGTCGTCGACCTGCGCCTGCGCCGGGGCGCCGGCGGCAAGGCTCAGCGCGGCCAGCAGCAGGCCGGACGGGATGGATCGGATCATCGTGTTTCCCCTCTTGATGGATGGCCGGCGCGGTCGGTGCCGGGCCGGGACCGGGGCGATGCGACGCCCCGGGTCCTGGTCTGCAGCGCAATCCGCGGCGGGGAGACGACACGAAACCCGGTCGCGGGCACCGACCGTGCGGTCGTGCACGTGCCGGCAGCGATGGCGATCACTTTTCCAGGTGTCGAACCGGTACGTTCCGGCACGACCACAGGATGCGGACCGGCGGACCTCCCCGCCGGTCGCCCGATCCAGGAGGACACGATGCAAGGCAAACCCGTGGTGTGGTTCGAGCTGTACGTGAAGGACATGGCGCGCGCCCAGGCCTTCTACGAGCAGCTGCTGGACGTGACGCTGGAGCCACTGGACAGCCCCGATCCGGGCTACCGGATGATGGTGTTCCCGGGCGCCATGGAACAAGGTGGGCAGGGCGTTTCCGGCGCCCTGGTCGAGCAGGCCGACGGGCCGTCGCCCGGCGCCGGCGGCACGATGGTGTATTTCGGCGGCGAGGACTGCGCCGTGCCGGCCGGCCGGGCCGCGGCGCTGGGCGGGCGCCTGGTCGAGGGCAAGATGTCGATCGGGCCGTACGGCTTCTGCGCCGTGGTCGAGGACCCGGACGGCAACCGCATCGGCCTGCACTCGATGGCCTGAGCGCCGACGCGCGAGGACTTGGGCCGGCGGTGCCGCGGCCGGCGGGCCGACGGTGCGGCGATCCTTCGGCACGGGCAACGGGAGGCCGGCCGCTGCCGGCCTCCCGTCTGTCGCCGCTTACCGCGAGTACAGCAGGCGGTTCGGCGAACCGCTGCCGATGCCGCTCAGGCGGCCGGTGGTCGCCTTGTTGTAGATGGCGTTGCGCACCGTCGCCGGCGAGGCCGACGGATTGCCGGCCAGCACCAGGGCGGCGGCCCCGGCCACGTGCGGCGCCGCCATCGAGGTGCCGCTGATGGTGTTGGTGGCGGTGTTGCTGGTGTACCAGGCCGACCGGATCGAGCTGCCCGGCGCGAAGATGTTCACGCAGCTCCCGAAGTTGGAGAACGAGCTGCGCGCGTCGGTGCTGGTGGTCGAGCCCACCGTGATCGCGTTGGCGACCCGCGCCGGCGAGTAGTTGCAGGCGTTGGCGCCGGAGTTGCCGGCCGCCACCACCACGGTCACGCCGCGGTTGATCAGGTTGTTGGTGGCGGCGTCGGTGGCGCTGGAGGCGCCGCCGCCCAGGCTCATGTTGGCCACCGCCGGCAGCACCCGGTTCGCCGCCACCCAGTCGATGCCGGCGATGATGGTCGAGTTGCTGCTGCCGCCGGTGCAGCCGAACACCCGCACCGGGACCAGGCGCGCGGCCTTGGCGACGCCCCAGGTGGCGCCCGCCACCGTGCCGGCGACGTGGGTGCCGTGGCCGTTGCAGTCGCTGGTGCCGCGGCCGTCGCTGATCGCCGTGGCGCCGGCCAGCACGCGGCCGCCGAAATCGCTGTGGCTGGCCAGGATGCCCGAGTCGATCACGTACACCCGCACGTTGCTGGCGGTGGCGTCGTAGATGTAGCTGCCGTTGAGCGGACGGTCGCGCTGGTCGATGCGGTCCAGGCCCCAGGTGGCGTTGGTCTGGGTGGCGTCCAGGTGCACCTCGCCGTCCTCCTCGATCCAGGCGACCCGCTTGTCGGCCAGCAGGCCTGCCAGCGACTCGCGCGAGGCGGCGGCCGAGAAGCCCTGGAGGGCGTGGGTGTAGACGTGTTCGACGCCCAGGTCGTAGCGGGCGGCCAGCTCGACCGTGGTTTCCGGCACCCAGGTTTCGGGGTCCGCGACGGCGCCGCGGGCGCCGTTGGCGGGCTCGTTCAGGACCACGATGTAGCGGCCCTCGATGGGCCGCTCGACCTGGCGGTAGTCGGCGGCGGTCGCCGGAATGGCCAGGGACAGCAGGGCCGCCAGGGCGGCGGTTCGGATGTGCATGCGTGCGATCTCCCTCTTCGTTGACGAGACAGCGGATGTCCGTCGCCGACCCCTCCAGGTCGCGCCACGGCCCCCGGGCTCCGCCCGCCTCGCGGCAGGGCCCACCCGGAAGACTTGTGCCCGGCAAAGGTCCCGCCAGGACACAAGTGTGTCAAAGCGTTTTGGCGCATCTGGAAAACGTTCTGGCGCACGAATTCTTTCGTTTCACGCGCGAATGTGATCCGGATCGCATCCGCAGTCCGCCGAGCTGCTCCGAGCTCCTCCGGGCTCCGCCGACGCGCCAGGGCGGGGTCGGCGCCCGCCGCCACGCGGGTCGACGCCGGCGCCCGTCATCTGCTATCGGTGTGCCGGATCCGAGCGGGGAGCCCGATGACGCCGAACGCCCAGCAGGCCGCGGAAGCGGGATTCGTCTTTCCCGGTGCCCTGGCCGGCCGGCGGGTCGTCCTGGACCCGGTGGCGGCCGTCGATCGCGCGCTGTTCGACGCCCTGTACGGCGACCCCGCGGTGATGGCCCACGTTTCCGAACCGCTGGGCGGCGTGCGCCTGGTGCGTGCCTTCGACTCGGCGCTGGCCGACACCGCCGATGCCCGTGGACGCCGGCGCCTCTGGCGGATCCGGTGCGGCGGGGACGGCGCCGCCGTGGGGCTACTGGGGCTGACCCGTGGTGGCCCCGGACTCGAAGTGGGCGTCCTGCTGCGCGTCGGCGTCCAGGGTCGCGGCCTGGCCGCCGATGCGATCGCCGCGGTGGCGCGTGCGGTGTTCGCCGCGCCCGGCGTGGAGTCCCTGTGGGCGCGGCACCGCCAGGACCACCGCGCCGCCGCCGGGCTCATGCGCGCCCTGGATTTCCGTCCGGCCGCCGCCTCCGCCAGCGGCGCCGGATGGGCCGTCTGGATTCTGCCGCGCCCGGCCTATCCTGGCCGGGACGGATCGGATACTGTGACCGCTCGCACGGGGAGGGACGCTGGCCCATGGCCAGGCAAGGCAGCCTGAGTTGTGTCGGCGTGGGCATGGTTCTTGGCGCCCACCTGGCGCCGCGCGCCCGCAGCCTGATCGAACAGGCCGACGTGGTGTTCTGCGTGGTCTCCGATCCCCTGGTCGAGCAATGGCTGGCCGGCATGAACGCCGACGTCCGCAGCCTCCAGGACTGCTACGCGCCGGGCCGCCCCCGCCTCGACACCTACCGCGAGATGCAGGAGCGCGTGCTCGCGCAGGTGCGCGCCGGCCGCCGCGTCTGCCTGGCCCTGTACGGCCATCCCGGGGTGTTCGCCCGGATGCCGCACGAGGCGGTCGCCGCGGCCCGCGCGGAGGGCCATCCGGCCCACATGGAGCCGGCGATCTCGGCCGAGGACTGCCTGTACGCCGACCTCGGGATCGATCCCGGGCGGGTCGGCTGCCAGCACCACGAGGCCACCCAGCTGCTGCTCAACCAGCGCCGTCTCGATCCCAGCGCCTGGCTGGTGGTCTGGCAGGTGGCGCTGGCCGGCGACCGCCGCAACCTGACCCGCGGCACCACGCCCGCGCACCGGGCCCTGCTCGTCGAGCGCCTGCAGCGCGACTACCCGCGCGACCACGAAGTCGTCGTCTACGAGGCGGCGACCCTGGCGATCGCCGCGCCGCGCATCGAGCGCCTGCCGCTGTCGGCGCTGCCGGAGGCGCGCCTGGAACTCCAGTCCACCCTGGTCGTGCCGCCGGCGATGCCGCTGCGGGCCGACCCCGTCATGCACGCCCGGCTCGCGGCGCTCGAGGCCGGGGCGTGTGCCATGCATACCGTCACGGCGCCGCTCTAGTCCGCGGCGCCCGGCCGCGCCGGGCGCCAGGATCCCTTCCGTTGCCCAAGGAGTACCGCATGTCCAATCTCGTTGCCTTCCTCGAAAGCCTGGGCGCCGATGGCCGCCTGGACGGCCTGACCGGCGCGGACTACGCCGCCGCCGTGGACCAGCTCGACCTGCCGGCGCCGGTGCGCGAGGCGCTGCGCCGCCGCGACGTCGCCGCGCTGCACGCCCTGGTCGCCGATGCGCCGATGATGCTGGTGCTGGTGCCCGGTGACGAGACGCCCGACGACGAGGACGACGACGGCAAGGACGGCGACGCCCCCGCCGCCTGAACGGTCCGGCGGCGCCGCACGGCGCCGCCGCGGCCCACGCCCCCGCCGCCATGCGCGCCCTGGTCGCCGCGATCGTGCTGCTGTTCTGCTGCGGCCCGCTGCCGGCCGCGGAGGACTTCGGCCGCCTGCTCGACCGGGCCGACGCCATCCGCAGCGGCGACCGGGCCCGTTTCGAGGCGGCGCTCGCGGCGCTGCGCGAGCATCCCGGGCCCGCGAGCCCGGCGCAGCGCGAGCGGCTGGATTTCCTGGAGGCCTTCGCGGAGGCGCGCCAGGGCGACTTCCCGGCGGCCATCGTCCGCCTGCGCGCCCTGTCGGCCAGCAGCGGCGATCCGGCCATGCGCTTCCGGGCCGGCGCCTTCCTGGTCAACACCCTGGCCGGCACCCGGGAGTTCGCCGAGGGCCTGCGGGTGCTGGACGCCACCCTGGCCCTGGCCGACCAGGTCGACGACCCGGAGGTCCGCAACGGCGGCCTGCTGGCCGGCGCCGTGCTCTACAACCAGGTCGGCCAGTACGTCCTGGGACGCGAGCTCGCGCATCGCGTCGCGGCTTCGTCCCGCGAACCGCGAACCCTGTGCGTGGCCCGGACCGTCGGGCTGGAAGCGGAGCTGGAGCTGTCCGAAGTGCCCCTGCGCAGCCTGCCCTTCGAGGAGACCATCGGCCTGTGCCGTGCCCAGGGCGAGCTGATCGTCGCCGGGTTCGCCAGCGGCTACCTGGCACGACGGTACGCGGCCGAGGGCGATCCGGCGCGCGCCGCGGACGTCCTGCGCGGGGTGCTGGACAGCGTCGAGGCCACCGGCTACCCGCGCCTGGTCGGGGAGATCCACGGTCTGCTCGCCAGCTACAGCCTGGCCACCGGCGACCGCGCGGCCGCCGAGCGCCATGCCCGCCGCGCGGTCGAGCAGGGCGCCGGCATCTCCTACGCCCAGCCGGTGGTCGATGCCCACCACACCCTGCACGAGCTGGCCCTGGCCCGCGGCGACATCGGCGCGGCGCTGGGGCACTACCGGCGCTACGCCCAGGCCGACAAGGCCTTCCTGGACGACGTCAAGGCCCGCGAGCTGGCCTTCCAGATGGTCCGCCACGAGACCCTGCAGAAGAACCAGACCATCGAGCTGCTCAACCAGCGCAACGACGTGCTGGAACTGGAGCAGCGCCTGGCCCGGCAGGCTGCCGCCAACAGCCGGCTGGCCCTGGTCCTGTTGCTGGTCCTGCTCGCCTCGATCGGCTTCTGGGCTTACAAGATCAAGCGGCTGCAGATGGCGTTCCGGCGCCTGGCCCAGGTCGATGGCCTCACCGGCATCGCCAACCGCCACCATTTCACCGGCCAGGCCGCCGAGCTGCTGGCGCGGGCGGCGCGCGAGGGCATGCCGGCGACCCTGCTGATGTTCGACCTCGACCTCTTCAAGGCCATCAACGACCGGCACGGCCACGCCGCCGGCGACTGGGCGCTGCGCCAGGTGGCACGGAGCTGCGCCCGCGACCTGCGCGAGGGCGACCTGTTCGGCCGGCTGGGCGGCGAGGAGTTCGCGGTGCTGCTGCCCGGCCTGGACGCCGCGGCCGCCCTGGCGATGGCCGAACGTCTCCGGGCCGGCATCGAGGAGATCGACACCACGCCCGCGGGCGCCCGCTTCCCGATCACCGCCAGCTTCGGCCTGGCCGAGGGCCGGGGCGCCTCGGCCGACCTGGACGCCCTGCTGGTGCGTGCCGACCGCGCCCTTTACCGGGCCAAGCGGGCCGGCCGCAACCGCGTCGAAGTCGAACGAAGCCCGACCCCGGACGCGGGTCCGGGGGACATTCCCGGCGACTCCAGCCTGGCGGTGTCCTGAGCGGGACCCCGCCAGGCTGGGCGCGTCCGGCTCAGGCCAGGACCGGCACGCCCGTCTTGCCGCGCACCTCGTCGAGGGTGACGCCGGGCGCCAGCTCGACCAGGCGCAGGCCGTCGTCGGCGACGTCCAGCACGCACAGTTCCGTGATGATGCGGTGCACGCAGCGCACGCCGGTCAGCGGCAGGGTGCACTCGGGAAGGATCTTGTGCTCGCCGCTCTTCGAGGTGTGCTCCATCAGCACCACCACGCGTTTGACGCCGGCGACCAGGTCCATGGCGCCGCCCATGCCCTTGACCATCTTGCCCGGGATCATCCAGTTGGCCAGGTCGCCGCGGCCGGACACCTGCATGGCGCCCAGGATCGACAGGTTGATGTGGCCGCCGCGGATCATCGCGAACGAGTCGGCGCTGGAGAAGAACGCCGCGCCCTTGCGTGCGGTGATGGTCTGTTTGCCGGCATTGATCAGGTCGGCGTCGACCTCGTCCTCGTACGGGAAGCGGTCGATGCCGAGCAGGCCGTTCTCGCTCTGCAGCCACACGTCCATGCCTTCGGGGATGTAGTTGGCGACCAGGGTCGGCAGGCCGATGCCCAGGTTCACGTAGAAGCCGTCGCGCAGTTCGCGGGCGGCGCGCTGCGCCATCTCGTCTCGGTTCCAGGCCATGGTCACTTGCTCACGGTGCGTTGTTCGATGCGCTTCTCGGGATGCGCGTTCAGGACGATGCGGTCGACGTAGATGCCCGGCAGGTGCACCTGGTCGGGATCGATCTCGCCGACCTCGACGATCCGCTCGACCTCGGCCACGCAGACCCGGCCGGCGGTCGCCGCCATCGGGTTGAAGTTGCGCGCGGTCTTGCGGAACACCAGGTTGCCCGCCTTGTCGGCCTTCCAGGCCTTGACCAGGGAGAGGTCGGCACGGATGCCGCGCTCCATGACGTACCACTCGCCGTCGAACTGGCGGGTCTCCTTGCCCTCGGCGACCACCGTGCCGTAGCCGGTCTTGGTGAAGAACGCCGGGATGCCGGCGCCGCCGGCGCGCAGGCGTTCGGCCAGGGTGCCCTGCGGGGTGAATTCCAGCTCCAGTTCGCCGGCCAGGAACTGCCGTTCGAACTCCTTGTTCTCGCCGACGTAGGAGGAAATCATCTTGCGGATCTGCCGGGTCTGAAGCAGCAGGCCCAGGCCGAAGCCGTCGACGCCGGCGTTGTTGGAGACCACGGTCAGGTCCCTCGCGCCGGAGTCGCGCAGGGCGGCGATCAGCGCCTCGGGGATGCCGCACAGGCCGAAGCCGCCGACCGCCAGGGTCTGGCCGTCCGCGACCAGGCCGGCCAGGGCGGCGTGGGCGTCGGGGTAGATCTTCTCGCTCATGGAAGTCCTCGCAGGGGGTGGCCTGGGGCGCGGTCCCGGTCGGGCAGCGCCATGCGGCCGCCATTCTCGCACGGCCCCCGCGGCCGGCCGATCGGACCAATGGGCGGGTTGGCCGCGGCTGTTGGCAGCCGCCGCCGGCGAGTGCTGACTTGCCAATTGCCGGCCGCCCGCGGCACAACAGGTGCCGGATCCACCACAGGAGTCGGCGATGCCCGAAGCGGTGAGGACCGGAACCCCGACCCAGCTCTGGCAGGGCCTGCTGGCCCAGGCCCAGGCGCAGGTCCGGGCGCGGCTGCCGGAGTCGCAGGAGAGCTATCTGGTGTTCACCCTGGTCCGGCATTGCCGGGACGGCCTGCTGCCGGGGCGGACCATGGCGCTGGAGCTGCTGGACGGGCTCTCCCAGGCCGGCGTGGTGCGCGGCGAGCGCCTGCGCGACGTCGGCGACCGCTGCCTGCTGCTGGCCGGCCTGTTCCCCGGCCAGGCGGCGCGGCGGCAGGTCGATCCCGGCTACTTCCTGGCCCTGGGCCGCAGCGCCTACGGCGAACTGGGCCAGGTCCGGGGCGAGCCGCTGGCCGGGCTGTATGCGGAACTGTCGAACGCCTTCGCCGGACTGGTGCGGGTGCTGGCCGGCATCCGCGGCGGCGTTGCGGTTGCCTCCGTTCCGGCGATAGTCCGGCACTGAAGGCGCCCGTCTGCGACCGTCCGGATCGTGGCGCTGGTCGCCACGGCAGAGGCCGGGCGACCCGCGGACGACGGCGGCCGGGCCGGTCGCGGCCGGTTGCTTGACCCGGCCTGGCCCGGCCGCCAGCATGGCCGGCCATGCCCGAACTGCCCGAGGTCGAGACCACGCGCCGCGGCATCGCCCCGCACGTCACCGGCGCGCGCGTCACGCGCGTGCTGCTGCGAGTCCCGGCGCTGCGCTGGCCGATCCCGGCGGCGCTGGCGGATGGGTTGCCGGGCCAGCGCATCCATGGCGTGCGCAGGCGCGCGAAGTACCTGTTGTTGGATGCCGACCGCGGCAGCGTGCTGCTGCACCTGGGCATGAGCGGCGTGCTGCGGGTGCTGCCCGCCGGCCTGCCGGCGGCGCGCCACGACCACGCCGACATCGAGCTGGCCGGCGGCCGCATGCTGCGCCTGACCGACCCGCGCCGGTTCGGCTGCCTGCTCTGGCAGCCGGCCGGACAGACCCACCCGCTGCTGGCCGCGCTCGGCCCCGAGCCCCTGTCCGGCGACTTCGACGGCGACCACCTGTGGCGGGCCTCGCGCGGGCGCAGCGTGGCCGTGAAGTCGTTCGTCATGGACCAGGCGGTGGTGGTCGGCGTCGGCAACATCTACGCGGCCGAGGCGCTGTTCCGCGCCGGCATCCATCCGCTGCGCGCGGCCGGCCGCGTCAGCCGCGACCGCTACGCGGCGCTGGCCGATGCGATCCGCGACATCCTGGCGCATGCCATCGAACGCGGCGGCACCACCCTGCGCGACTTCCTGGACCCGGATGGCGCACCCGGCTATTTCGAACAGGAGCTGGCGGTCTACGGCCGCGGCGGCGCGCCCTGCCGGCGCTGCCGTCGACCGCTGCGCGAGGTGCGGCTGGGCAACCGCGCCTCCTGCTACTGCCCGTCCTGCCAGCGTTGACGGCGGCCGGGAGCCGTCCGTCGCCGGCCCGGCGGCGCCCGCGGCCAGGGTGCTATCCGGCGAAACTTCCGGGCTAGACTGCGCCAACAGACGGCTGGAGGAACAGGTGGAACCGGGCCAGGACATCACCGTGCTGCTGGCGCGCGCGCGCGCCGGCGACGCTGCCGCGCTCGAGGTCATGCTGCCCCGCGTCTACCACGAGCTGCGCGCCCTGGCCCGCCGGCATCTGGCACGCGAGGCCGCCGGGCATACGCTGTGCACCACCGCGCTGGTGCACGAGGCCTACCTCAAGCTGGCCGGCGGGGCCGGCGACTGGCGCGACCGCGCGCACTTCTTCGGGTATGCCGCGGCGGTGATGCGCAACATCCTTGTCGACCACGCCCGGCGGCGCGGCGCGGTCAAGCGCGGCGGCGACCGGATCCCGGTCGACTGGTCGCTCGCGGAGCCCAGCACCGAGGCGGTCGCCGAGGAGGTTCTGGCCCTGGACGAGGCGCTCGGCCGGCTGGCCGCGCTGGACCCGGACCTCGCGCGGGTGGTCGAACTGCGCTTCTTCGCCGGCCTGTCCCTGGAGGAGACCGCCGAGGTCACCGGCCGCTCGCCGCGCACGGTCGACCGCGACTGGGCCAAGGCACGCGCCTTCCTGCACCAGGCCATGGCCTGAGCCTGCCATGGCCGGCGGCGCGCCCGATCCCGAGCTGCTGATCCGCCACTGGCCGGTGCTGTCGCCGCTGCTGGACGAGGCCCTGGCGCTGCCGCCCGGGCAGCGCGCCGCCTGGCTGGCCGCCCGGGACCTCGAACCCGGGCTGCGCGCCGTTCTGGCCGGCCTGGTCGACGCCGCCGATGCCGCCGGCCCGCTGGACCGGGGCGCCGACGCGCTGGCGCGGGTGCTGGTCGAGGCCGGGCCCGACCCGGCCGAACACGGCGCCGACTGGACCGGCCGCCAGCTCGGCCCCTGGCGCATCGTGCGGCTGATCGGCGAGGGCGGCAGCGCCAGCGTCTTCCTTGGCGAGCGCGAGGACGCCGGGTTCGCCCAGCAGGCGGCGATCAAGGTGCTCCGCCACGGCATGCTCGATCCGGTCGAGCAGCAGCGGTTCGCGCGCGAGCGCCGGATCCTGGCCGGACTCGAGCACCCGGGCATCGCCCGGCTGATCGACGGCGGCATCACCCCGGCCGGGGTGCCCTGGTTCGCCATGGAGCATGTCGACGGCGAGCCGCTGACCGCGTCCTGCGACCGCCGCAGGTTGTCCGTCGATGCCCGGCTGGGCCTGTTCCTGGACGTCTGCGCGGCGGTCGCGCACGCGCACCGGGCCCTGGTCGTGCACCGGGACATCAAGCCGGGCAACATCCTGGTCGACCGACACGGCCGCGTGCGGCTGCTGGATTTCGGCATCGCCCGGTTGCTGGACGACGCCGAAGGCGACGGCGCGGACACCGCGACCGTCACGGTGGTCGGGCAACGCCGCCTGACCCCGGCCTATGCCGCGCCGGAACAGTGGCAGGGGCGGCCGGTGACCACCGCCGCCGATGTCTATGCGCTCGGCGTGCTGCTGCATGAGCTGCTCGCCGGCGTCCGGCCTGCGGGTCCGGGCGACACCACGACACGGCCGGCCTCGCAGCGCCTGGCCGCCGCTGCCGATGCCGCGGCCATCGCCGAGCGCCGCTCCAGCGCGCTGGCGCCGCTGCGCCGGCGCCTGGCCGGCGACCTCGACCGGATCATCGCCATGGCGCTGCGCGAGGAGCCGGAGCGGCGCTATGCCACGGTGGAGGCGATGGCCGACGATGTGCGCAACCACCTTGCGCGGCGCCCGGTGCGGGCGCGACCGGACGGCCTCGCCTACCGGAGCCGCCGGTTCCTGCGCCGCAACCGGGTGGCGGTGGTGGCGGCCGTCCTGGTGGCGGCGAGCGTCGCCGCCGGGGTCGCCTCGACCCTGCGCCAGGCCGCTCAGGCGCGGCTCGCCGCCGCGCACGCCCAGGAGCAGGCGCAGCGGGCCGGGGCGGTGAAGGAATTCCTGGTCGGCCTGTTCGCGGGAGCCGCGCCGGACCAGGCGCGCGGCCAGGAGGTCACGGCGCTGGCCCTGCTCGACCGCGGCGCCGAGCGGATCGGCGAGGAGATGGCGGCGCTGCCCGCGCTGCGCGCCGAGATGCTGGTGGTGCTGGCCGGCATCTACCGCGAGCTCGGCCAGTACCGGCAGGCGGGCGGGCTGCTCGACCAGGCGTCCGCCGGCCCCGGGGTCGATCCGGTCCAGGCGGGCCTGGAGATGGGCCGGCTGGCCCTGGCCGAGGGCCGTTACGACCAGGCCGCGGGCGCCGTCGAGGCGGTCCTGGCGATCGTGCCGGCGACCGAAGGCCGGCTGGCCGAACGCGTCGACGCCCTGCTGCTGCTCGCCGAGATCGACGCCGCCCGCGACCGTCGCGAACAGGCGCTGGCGCACGCCCGCGAGGCGATCGCCCTGCACGGCGCCGTCGCCGAGGCCGACTCGCTCGACGAGGCCCGGGGCCAGGCCGTGCTCGGCCAGATCGCCTTCGGCGAAGGCGACCTGGAGGCGGCGGAGACGGCGATGCGCCGCGCGCTGGCGCTGCGCCGGCAGCGGCTGGGCGAGCTGCACACCGTGGTCGCCACCACCGAACACGACCTCGGCGTGATCACCCTGCAGCGCGGCCAGGCCGACGCGGCCGCGGACCTGCTCGGCGCGGCGCTGGTGACGCGCACCAGGCTGCTCGGCGAGGCGCACGTGGACACCGCCTCCAGCCTGCTCAACCTGGGCATCGCCGAGCGCCGCAGGGGCAACCGCGAGGCCGCCGAGCGCCTGCACGGACGGGCCGCCGAAGTGCTCGCCGGCCTGTTCCCGGAGGGCCATCCGGAACAGGTCGCGGCGCTCAACGCCCTGGCCGTGATGGCCCAGGAGCGCGGCGACCTGGAGGTCGCGGCGGCGCGCATGGACGAAGCGGCGGTGGTGGCGGCAGCGGTGCTCGGCCAGGGCCATCCGACCGTCGCCACCCTGCTCAACAACCAGGCCTCCCTGTTGCGCCAGCGGGGCGAGCTGGCGGCTGCCGAGCGGGTGCAGCGGCGGGCGTTGGACCTGTTGCTGGACAGCGTCGGCGAAGGCCACCACCTGCATGCCGTGGCGCTGACCGGCCTGGCCTTCATCGAGCTCGAGCGGGGGCGGGCCGGGGCCGCGGCGGACGGCTTCGAGCGGGCCGCCGGCATCATCGTCGCCGCGCTCGGCGCCGATCATCCCGACCATGCCGCGGTGCTGGCCGGGCGAGCCGACGCCGAGCGCGCGCTCGGCCGCCACGATGCCGCCGTGGCGCATGCACGGCAATCGGTGGCGATCGCCGCCGCCGCGCTGCCCGCGGACCATCCCCGGCGGCGGCGCTCGCAGTGGTCGCTGGTCGAGGCGCTGGCGGGCGCCGGGGACTGCCCCGGCGCGCGGGCGGCCGCGGCGGACCTGGCCAGCCCGGATTCCCCCGGCGAGGACGCGCGACGGCAGGCGCTGGCCGTGCGCTGCCCCGCCTGAGGCGAGGAGGCCGGGGGTCCGTGGCTGCCTCCGCCGGCGGCTCCGGCCCCCGCCGGGCGCCGGACCGGATCCGTCCGGGCGCGGTCAGCCGCCGGGGGCGGGGGCCTCCAGGGGCAGGCTGGGCTGCCCGGCCGGCACCGTCGCCTCGCCCCGGACCAGGCGCTTGAACTCGGCCCGGCTGACCGACACGTAGCGCTCGTTGCCGCCGATCTCGACCTGGGCGCCCTCGGTGGTGGCGCGACCGGCGGCGTCGACCCGGACCACCATGGTCGCCTTGCTGCCGGTGTGGCAGATGGTCTTGATCTCGCTCAGCTCGTCGGCCCAGGCGAGCAGGTGCCGGCTGCCCTCGAACAGCTCGCCGCGGAAGTCGGTGCGCAGGCCGTACGCCAGCACCGGCACGCGCAGGCGGTCGACCACCTCGGTGAGCTGCCAGACCTGGTCGCGGCGCAGGAACTGCGCCTCGTCGACCAGCACGCAGTGCAGGTCGCCGTGCCCCGCGATGTCGTCGGCGACCAGGCGCTCGAGGTCGTCGTCGACGGCGAACGCCAGCGCCGGGGCGCGCAGGCCGATGCGCGAGCTGACCACGCCGACGCCGGCACGATCGTCCAGGCGCGGCGTCAGGATCAGGGTGCGCATGCCGCGCTCGCGGTAGTTGTGCGCGCTCTGCAGCAGGGTGGTGCTCTTGCCGGCGTTCATCGCCGAGAAGTAGAAGTACAGCTTGGCCATGGCGCGGAGTATAGGCGCGCCGCCACGGCCGTTCCGCCGCGTCCGCCGGCGCCGACCCGGCATCCGGGGCCGGCGCGGGCGGCGATCCGGACCGGCCGCCCGCCCAGGGCGGTGGCGATCAGTCGCCGGGTCCGGTATCGGGTTGCAGCGGCAGCACCTCGATCTCCGCCACCGGCGCCTTGCCCCAGCGCTCGTCCTGCAGCGCCCAGTACCGGTCGGGCTGCCACCAGCGCTCGTCGAAGCCGTCGACCCGGGCGCTGCCCGCGGAGGCGCCCAGGCTGCCGTCGGCACCGGGCTGGGCCAGCTTCACGCCGCTGTCGTAGCCGGTGCGGCTGCCGGTCACGCTGCGCCGCAGGCCGGCACGGAGGCTGCGTTCCAGCCGCGGCTTGGCGACCTCGTCGCCGTATTCCGCGTAGAGGCGCTGGCCGACCTCGATCGCCCGCTGCTGTTCCTGCTCGGAGAGCGCCGCCCACATCCGCTCGCGCTCCAGCAACAGCGGCCGGTAGCCGCGTTCGGCGGCGAGGTCCATCCAGGCATAGGCCGTGGCGCGGTCCGTCGGGGTGCCCTGGCCGTGCCAGTGCATGCTGGCCAGCATCGCCTGGGAGAACTTGTCGGCGTGCCGGGCAGCCTGCTCGAAGGCGCCGATCGCCTGGGCGTGACTGCCGCGCCGGGCGCGCTTCAGGCCCTCCAGCTGCCAGCGCACGTCGGGATGGTTGCCCAGGAAGCCGGGCGAATCCAGGACCGACTGCGGAATCTCCGCCGGTGCCGCCGCTGCCAGGTCGGTACCGCGGGCGGGATTGCCGGTGGCCAGTGCCACGAGGACGAGGGCAAGCGCGGCGGCGCCCGATCGGAAGGGGGAAGCAATGCGCATGGTCACGCTCCTGGGCGGCTGGAGGTGCAGGGTGCGCCAGCAGGCGGGTCGCCGGCATGTGCCGAAGGCCATGCGGCGACCGCCCATTGCCGGGCAGCCCCGTGGGCCGCCCGGTGGCGCTCAGTCGCGGTGCGCCACCGCGGCGCCGGCCCAGCGTTCGTCCTGGAGCCGCCAGTAGGCGTCCGGATCCCACCAGCGCGGATCCAGGGTGTCGATCCGGGCGGTGGCGCCGCGCCGCAGGTCGAGGAAGCCGTCCATGTTCGGCTCCAGCTGCCTGACACCGGCCGACCAGCCGGTCCGGCTCCCGGTCAGGCTGCGCCGCAGGCCGGCGCGCAGCGCCTGGTCCATGCGCGGTCGGGCGACCTCGTCGCCATATTCGGCGTAGAGGGCCTGTCCGATCTCGATGGCACGGCCCTGCTGGTCGGCATCCAGGGCCGCCCACATGGCCTCGCGTTCGGCCAGCAGCGGCGGATAGCCGCGTTCGGCGGCAAGGTCCATCCAGGCATAGGCGGAGGCCTGGTCGGCGCGCACGCCGACGCCCTGCCAGTACATGCGGGCGATCATCGCCTGCGACAGCTTGTCGGCGTGGCGCGCGGCCCGCAGGAAGGACTCCATCGCCGCCGAGTTGCGCCCGCGCTGCAGCCGCGCAAGACCTTCCTGCTGGTTGCGGATGTCGGGGTGGTGGGCGAGGAAACCCGGGCTGTCGAGCACGGCCTGGGGGATCGGCGCGGGGGCCGCGGGGGCGGAAACCTGGGCCAGCGCCGGGACGGCGAAGGCCAGGGCGAGCGCGAGCGCCGGCCACAGCGGCCGGCGCGACGGGGGCGGGTGAGCGTGCATGGCGGATCTCCGTAAGCCTGGAGGGTGCCCGCGCGTGGCCGTGCGGACACCGCTTCGACCCCGGCCGGACCGCGTCGGTTCCCCGCCCGCCCCGGCAGGCGATCGCGCCCGGGCGGCCGCGGGAAGGCCCGCAAGGGCCCGCCGGGCCCGGCGATGGCCCGCGGCCCGGGGGAGGGCAAGGAGGGAGGCGCGCCACGGTACCGGCGCCGGGCGCCCGGTACCACCGCCGGCCCGCCCGCGGACCCCGGCGCCGGAGTCCGCGGGCGCGCGGCGGATGCCGTTAGAGCAGCGGCACGAGGAGCAGGGCGACGATGTTGGTGACCTTGATCAGCGGGTTCACCGCCGGGCCGGCGGTGTCCTTGTACGGGTCGCCGACGGTGTCGCCGGTCACCGCGGCCTTGTGGGCCTCGCTGCCCTTGCCGCCATGGTGGCCCTCCTCGATGTACTTCTTGGCGTTGTCCCAGGCGCCGCCGCCGGTGCACATCGAGATNNGAACAGGCCGGTGACGATGGTGCCCATCAGCAGGCCGCCGAGGGCCGCCGGGCCCAGGATCAGGCCGACCAGGATCGGGATCGCCAGCGGCAGCATCGAGGGGATGATCATCTCCTTGATCGCCGCGCGGGTCAGCAGGTCGACCGCCTTGTCGTACTCCGGCTTGCCGGTGCCTTCCATGATGCCCTTGATCTCGCGGAACTGGCGGCGCACCTCGGTGACCACGGCGCCGGCGGCGCGACCCACGGCCTGCATGGCCAGCGCGCCGAACAGGTAGGGGATCATGCCGCCGATCAGCAGGCCGATCACCACCAGCGGGTTGTCGATCGAGAAGTTGGTGGTGGTGCCGGTCTCCGACAGCTTGTGCGCGTAGTCGGCGAACAGCACCAGCGCGGCCAGGCCGGCCGAACCGATCGCGTAGCCCTTGGTGACCGCCTTGGTGGTGTTGCCGACCGCGTCCAGGGCATCGGTGGTCTTGCGGATCTCCGGGTCCAGTCCGCTCATCTCGGCGATGCCGCCGGCGTTGTCGGTGATCGGGCCGTAGGCGTCGAGGGCGACGATCATGCCGGCCATCGACAGCATCGAGGTCGCGGCGATCGCCAGGCCGTACAGGCCGGCCAGCTCGTAGCAGCCCCAGATCGAGGCGGCCACCGCGATCACCGGCGCCGCGGTCGACTTCATCGACACCGCCAGGCCGGCGATCACGTTGGTGCCGTGGCCGGTCTCCGACGCCAGCGCGACGTCCTGCACCGGCCTGTACTCGGTGGCGGTGTAGTACTCGGTGATCACCACCAGCGCCGCCGTCAGCACCAGGCCGATCACCGCGCACCAGAACAGCGCCATCGCCTGCGCGGCCGGGAACATCTCCCGCGCGATGAAGAAGAAGGCGATGCCGGCCAGAACGCCGGACACGGCCAGTCCGCGGTACAGGGCGTTCATGATCTTGCCGCCCGGACGCACCTTCACGAAGAAGGTGCCGATCACCGAGGCGACGATGGCCGCGGCGCCCAGCACCAGCGGGAACATCACGCCGGCCCAGCCGTAGCCGGCGCCGGTGGCCGACTCGGTGAAGTAGATGCCGGCGATCAGCATCGAGGCGATGATGGTGACCGCGTAGGTCTCGAACAGGTCGGCGGCCATGCCCGCGCAGTCGCCGACGTTGTCGCCGACGTTGTCGGCGATCACCGCCGGGTTGCGCGGGTCGTCCTCGGGGATGCCGGCCTCGACCTTGCCGACCAGGTCGGCGCCGACGTCGGCGCCCTTGGTGAAGATGCCGCCGCCCAGGCGCGCGAAGATCGAGATCAGCGAGGAGCCGAACGCCAGGCCGATCATCGGCTGCAGCGCGGCGTTGACGTCGCCGGCCTCGCGGCCGGTGCCGATCACGTACATGAAGTAGCCGGCGACGCCGAGCAGGCCCAGGCCGACCACCAGCAGGCCGGTCACCGCGCCGCCGCGGAAGCTGACCGCCAGCGCCTCGTTGAGGCCGACCGTGGCGGCCTGGGTGGTGCGCACGTTGGCGCGCACCGACACGAACATGCCGATGAAGCCGGCGGCGCCGGACAGGATGGCGCCGATCGCGAAGCCGGTCGCGGTCAGCCAGCCGAGCTGCGGCACGAAGCCGATGACCAGGAACAGCAGCACGCCGACCACGGCGATGGTGGTGTACTGGCGGCGCAGGTAGGCGCTGGCGCCTTCCTGGATGGCCGCGGCGATCTGCTGCATGCGCGCGTTGCCGGTGCCCTGGCGCAGGATCCACTGCGCCGAGAAGACACCGTAGAGAATGGCCAGCGCGGCACAGCCGAGCGCCAGCCACATCCCGTATTGACTCAGAACGTCCATCGTCCCTCCCTGGGGGTAAGCGTGTTGGGGCCCGGGGAGTATAGCCACCGTTCAGCTCCGGGCTGCGGACGGCCTGGCCATGGCCGCCCTCCGCAAGGCCCGGATGGGGGGCGCGGCCGGGCTCAGTCCCGCCAGTCGGGCAGCCGGCGTCGGGCCAGCCTGAGCGCCAGGGTCGCCACCACCGGCAGGCCGTCCTGCCAGGGGGTCGGTGCCTCGCCGACGATCAGCGGCGCCAGGTAGCGCCGCGCCGCGGCGGTGATCCCGAAGCCGTCGCGGCGGATGAAGGACCTGGGCAGCATCTTCTCGCGGTTGGCGATGCGCGCCAGGGGGGCCGGCACGATGTCCCAGCGGTAGGGATCGTCCGACAGCCGGCGGATCGCCGGCATCACCGCGTTGCGGCCGGCCAGGGCGTAGTCGACCGCGGCCTCGCCGACCGCCCGCGCCTGCGCCAGGTCGGTGGCGGAGGCGACGTGCCGGGCCGAGCGTTGCAGGTAGTCCGGCACCGCCCAGTGGTGCTTGTAGCCCAGCTCGGCGGTCACCAGCCGGGCGACCGTGGGGGCGGCGCCGCCGAGCTGGGCGTGGCCGAAGGCGTCGCGACTGCCCGCCTCGGCCAGGAACCGGCCGTCCGGCGTGCGCACGCCCTCGGACACCACCACCGTGCACCAGCCGACCCGTTCCACGGTGTCCCGGACCTGCGCCAGGAACCGCGCCTGGTCGAACGGCACCTCCGGGAACAGGATCAGGTGCGGGGCGTCGCCGGGGCGTCGCGCGGCCAGCCCGGCGGCGGCCGCCAGCCAGCCGGCATGCCGGCCCATCGCCTCGTAGACGAACACCCGGGTCGAGGTCGAGGCCATCGAGGCGACGTCCAGGCTGGCCTCGGACACCGAGACGGCGGTGTACTTGGCCGCCGAGCCGAAGCCCGGCGAGCAGTCGGTCACCGGCAGGTCGTTGTCGATGGTCTTGGGCACCGCCACGCAGGTCAGCGGATAGCCGAGTTCGGCGCCGATCTGCGAGAGCTTCAGCGCCGTGTCCGCGGAATCGCCGCCGCCGTTGTAGAGGAACCAGCGGATGTCGTGGGCCCGGAACACCTCGATCAGGCGCTCGTAGGGGCGACGGTCCGCCTCCAGCCTGGGGAGCTTCCATCGGCACGAGCCGAAGGCGCCGCCCGGGGTGTGGGCCAGCGCCCGGACCTGGCGCAGGTCCTCGCCGCCGAGGTCGTAGAGCTGTTCGCGCAGGGCGCCCAGGATGCCGTCGCGGGCGGCGAACACGGTGCCGATCCGCCGGCGCTGCCGGCGGGCGGCCTCGATGATGGCCCCGGCGGTGGCATTGATGACGGCGGTGACGCCGCCGGACTGCGCGTACAGCAGGTTGCCCTTGGCCATGTTATTTGACTTGCCCGATGGCGCGGCGCTAGGTTTGCCGCGACTTTCCCCATTCTAAGCGCGCCCGTGGCGCGCCGGCAGGACACTCCCCACCCATGCGCATCGTTCTGTTCGGGCCGCCGGGCTCCGGCAAGGGCACCCAGGCTGCGGTCCTGAAGGACCACCTGGGGGTACCGCACATCTCCACGGGCGACCTGCTGCGCGCCGCGGTGCGCGCGGGCAGCCCGCTGGGCCTGCAGGTCAAGGCGGTCATGGATGCCGGCCAGCTGGTTTCCGACGACCTGATGCTCGACCTGCTGGCGGACCGCTTCGGCCAGCCCGACGCCGCCGCCGGCTTCATCCTCGACGGCTACCCGCGCAACCTGGTCCAGGCCAACGCCCTGGACGCCATGCTGGCGCGGATCGGCCAGCCGCTGGACGGCGCCCTGCTGCTGGAGGTGCCGCACGAGCAGATCGTCGACCGCCTGGCCGGGCGCGCCGCCGCCGAGGGGCGCAAGGACGACGATCCCGACACCGTGCGCGCCCGTCTGCGGGTGTACGCCGAGCAGACCGCGCCGGTCGCCGACTTCTACCGTCGCCGCGGCCAGCTCACCGAGCTGGACGGCACCGGCACGGTGGACGACGTGCAGGGCCGGCTGCGCGCCGCGCTGGCGGCCCTGGCGCCGGCCTGAGCCGGCACCGGCGACGTTCCCTCCCGGCGTCCGACGGCGCCGGCACCGCACCCCCGCAGCGCTGCCGCCATGCCCGCCCGCCTGATCGCCCTGTTCCTCGACCTGCTGTCGCTGCGGCGCGGCCCGCAGGACCTTCCGCATGCGCCGGTCCTGGTGGTGGCGGTGGTGGTCGCGGTCCTCCTGGTGGAGTCCTGGAGCAGCCGGGCGCTGGGCGTCACGACCTCGCTCGGCCCAGCGCTGGTGCTGTCCGGCCTGTTGGCGCTGGCCATTCCCTGGACCGTCCTGAGGCTGCGGGCGCTGCAGCCGCGCTTCTGGCAGACCGCGCTGGCGCTGGCGGGGACCGGCCTGGTGTTCGCGCTGCTGGCCCTGCCGCTGATGCTCGCGATGGGTCCGGTCGACCCCGCCAATGCCGCGAACATCCCGCCCCTGCTGGGCTGGTCGATCGTGCTGCTGGCGGGCTGGCGGCTGATCGTCGCCGGCCACATCTGGCGCCATGCGCTCGAGGTGCCGTTGCCGTCGGGCGTGCTGGTCGCGCTCGCCACCTTCATCGCCGAACTGGTCCTGCAGCGCCTGCTGCTGGGACTGCTGGCCGGGCCGGCGACGTGAACCTGCACATCCTCGGCATCTGCGGCACCTTCATGGCCGGGGTGGCCGCGCTGGCGCGCGCCCGCGGCGACCGGGTCGAGGGCAGCGATGCCGGCGTCTATCCGCCGATGAGCGAGCAGCTCGCCGGCCTCGGCGTGCGCCTGCACGAGGGCTACCTGCCCGGGCACCTGGCCGCCGACACCGACCAGGTGGTGATCGGCAACGCCCTGAGCCGCGGCAACCCGGCGGTGGAGCACGTGCTGGCGGCCGGCCTCCCCTACACCTCCGGCGCCCAGTGGCTGGCCGAACAGGTACTGGCCGGGCGCCGCACGGTGGCGGTCGCCGGCACCCACGGCAAGACCACCACCACCAGCCTGCTGGCCTGGCTGCTCGACCAGGCCGGACTGGCGCCGGGCTTCCTGGTCGGCGGCGTGCCGCTCAACTTCGGCGTGTCGGCCCGTGCCGGCGCCGCCGGTGCCCCGTTCGTGGTCGAGGCCGACGAGTACGACACCGCCTTCTTCGACAAGCGCGCCAAGTTCGTGCACTACCGGCCGACCGTGGCGGTGCTCAACAACCTCGAGTACGACCACGCCGACATCTATCCGGACCTCGCGGCCATCGAGACCCAGTTCCACCACCTGGTGCGCACCGTCCCGGGCAACGGCCTGCTGGTGGTCAATGCCGGCGACGAGGCGCTGGCCCGGGTGCTGGCGCGCGGCTGCTGGACGCCGGTGCAGACCTTCGGCCTGGACGGCGGCGACTGGCAGGCCCGCCTGCTGTCGCCGGACGGCTCGGCATTCGAGGTCCGCCGGCACGGCGAGCTGCTCGGCGAGGTGCGCTGGTCCCTGCTCGGCCGGCACAGCGTGCTCAACGCCCTGGCGGCGCTGGCCGCGGCGGAGGCGGCCGGCGCGCCGGCCCGGGGCCTGCTTGCGGCGCTGCCCGGATTCCTGCCGCCACGCCGGCGCATGGAGCGCCTGGCCAGCGCCGCGCCGGTCGAGGTCTACGACGACTTCGCCCATCACCCCACGGCGATCGCCACCACCCTGGCCGGCCTGCGCGCCCACCCCGGCGGGCGCATCCTGGTGGCCCTGGAGCCGCGCAGCAATTCCATGCGCCTGGGCGCCCACGCCGCTGCGCTGGCGCCCTCGCTGGCCGATGCCGACCGCGTGGTGTTCCTGGCCCGTCCCGGCCTGGCCTGGGACACCACGCCGGTGCTGGCCGGTCTGGACGGGCGCGGCGAGGTGGTGGCCAGCGCCGACGCCCTGGTCGACCGGCTGGCGGAACTGGTGCGGCCGGGCGACCGCGTGGTGTTCATGTCCAACGGCGGCTTCGACGGCGTCCAGCAGCGGTTCCTGCAGGCGCTGGCGGCGGCGACATGACGCGCCTGCCCCTGTTCCCGCTGGCGACGGTCCTGTTCCCGGGCGGGCCGTTGCAGTTGCGCGTCTTCGAGCGTCGCTACCTGGACATGGTCCGGGACTGCGCGCGCGACGGCGCGCCTTTCGGCGTCTGCCTGATCCTGGCCGGCCGCGAGGCGGGCGAGGCGGCGGTGCCGGCAGCGGTGGGTACCAGCGCGCGCATCACCGATTTCTTCACGCGCGAGGACGGCCTGCTCGGGATCAGCGCGGTCGGCGAGCGACGATTCCACGTCGATGCGGTGCAGGCGCGCGACAGCGGCCTGCTGGTCGGGCAGGTCCGCTGGCTCGACCCGGAACCCGGCGGCGGCGTGCCGGTGCCGGCGCAGCACGGCCTGCTGGCCACCATGCTGCGCGACCTCCTGGAGCGCTTCGACGACTTGCCCGACGATGCCGCCCTGCTCGACGATGCCGACTGGGTGGCCTGGCGTCTGGCCGAGATCCTGCCCCTGTCGCCGGCGGACCGGCAGGTGCTGCTGCAGCTCGATGAGGCCGACGCCAGGCTGGACCGGCTCGCGCAATGGTTGCCGCGCATCCGCGGCGGGGACGACGCGCCGGCCACCGGCTGAGGCCGCGATCGGGACGGGGAGAGGAGGAAGGTCATGGTCCGCTTGCTGCTTAGGGTCTTCCTGGGTGTGCTGGTACTGGTCGTGCTGGCGCAGGCGCTCCTGTGGTGGCAGGTGTCGCGCTGGGCCGCGGGCACGGCGCGGGCCCTGCAACCGGTCGCCGAGCTGACCTGGGGCTCGAGCTATGCGTGGCTGACCGGACGCGCCGGCCTGCGCAACGTCCGCCTGGCGCCGCATGGCGCCCCGGGGAGCACGGCGACGGCTGCCGCGGTCGAGCTGGGTGGCGGCAGCCCCGCCGGACTGCTCAGGCTGTTCCGGGGCGACGAAGGCCTGCCGGAGGACGTCCGCCTCGTGGTCAGGCGGCTGCGCCTGGGGCCGGAACTCGAGCGCGTGCTCCGCTCGGGGGCGTCGCGCTGGGGATACCTGCTGCCGTTCGAGGCGACCGGCTGCCGCGACGACGGGCTGTTCACCGGTGTCGACTACGGCGAGCTGGGCTGGCTGCAGACCGAAGCCGACGTCGAGTTCCGCATGCGCCGTCGCGCCGCCGATGGCGCCGGCAGGGGCATGGTCGAGCTGGCCTGGGACATGCACCCGCTGGCGCGCCTCGAGTTCGAGCTGGAGGCGGCCGGCCTGGTTTCCACCCGGATGGTGGCGCCGCCGACGAACATCGAGCGCCTGCGCGTGCGCGTCGACGATCGCGGCATGGTCGCCCAGCGCAACGCCTATTGCGCCCGCCTGCTCGGCATCGGTCCGGCCGATTTCCAGGCCCGGCACGTCGCCGCCGTGCGCAGCCAGTTCGAGACCCAGGGCGTGTTCCCCGACGATGAGGCGATCGGGGTCTATGCCGGCTTCGCCCAGGCCGGTGGACGGCTCGAGCTGCAGGCGACCCCGAGTTCGGCGGTGCCGCTGGCCGATTACCGGCACTATCGCCGCGCCGACCAGTTGCGGATGTTCAACGCCACGCTGCGCCACGACCAGGGAGCGGTCACCCAGGTGACGGCCCGGTTCCTGGACGACGAGGCCGCACGGCCGGACGCGGCGGCACTGGGTCGCCCGGGCGCCGCGTCCGATGCCGTGCGGGTGCGCGTCGAGGCGTCGGCCGCCGACGAGCTGGCGTTCGAGGAACTGGACGAACTGGCCGGCACCCGCATCAGCGTGCGCACCCGGGAGGGCATCGGCTATGTCGGCACCTTGCTCGGCACCCAGGGACCGCTGGTCCGCCTGGAGATCCGCCAGCGCGATGGCCGCAGCCGGGTGCTTGCGCTTTCGGCCGACAGCATCGAGTCGATGCGGATCGCGCAATGACGGGGGCGGCCGACCCGGCCGGGGGCGGCCAGCCCCGGCTGCCTCCGGCGCGGGTCCATGGCTGGCTCCGCGCTCCGGCCGGGAGCGCCGGTCGCCGCGGGCACGCGCCTGGCTTGCAGGCGCGCCGGGATCGGCTTACGGTGGCGACGGGGAAATGCTTGGATCCTCTCCGTGGCCCGTCCGCGACCCATCCACCTGCCTGACTCGATCGCGCCGGCCGGGAGCCGGACGCGGTGCTGCCCGGGCATCGGCTGGATGGCGGCGGCCACGGCCCGGTCCGGGCCCGCGCCGCCGACCGGGAGTGCACACCGATGCGCCGCCGGACCCTGATCGGCTTCGTTCTCGCCCTGCTGCTGCTGGCGCTGCTCGCGCAGCTCGCCTACTGGCTCGGGGTGCGGCGCTACTTCCAGGGGGTCGCCGACGCGCTGGCGCCGGTCGCCGAACTTGAACACGGGGGTATCGACGCCTTTCCGCCCGGGCGCTTCGCGCTTCGCGACCTGCGCTTCACCGTCCGCGGACGCCCGGAACTGAGCCTGTCGGCGCGCCGGCTGGCGGTCACCGCCGACGACGCCGGCTGGTTGCTGCGCTGGCTGGCAGGCGCCTCCGGTCGGCCGCCGGCCAGGCTGGGCCTGGTGCTCGACGAAGTCCGGGCCAGCCCCGGCCTGCGCCGGGCCCTGCGTGCGAAGGCCGCCGGCGGCGGCTGGATGCTGCCCTTCGAGGGACAGGGGTGCGCCGCCGATGGCCTGCTCGGCGAGGCCGACTACGCGGACCTGCGCTGGCTGGACGAGTCGATCGCCCTGGTGCTGCAACACCGCCATGATCCGGTGGCGCGCCAGCAGCACATCGGCCTGCGCGTCGACCGCCTGCCCGCGGGCGTGCTGACCCTGGACCTGCTGCTGGCGGAGGTTCCGCAGGCCGGGGTGCCGGCCACGGCCGACCTTGGCGGTGCCCGGGTCGAGCGGGCCCAGTTCGGCTTCGATCCCGGCGGCCTGGTCCAGGCGCGCAACCGCCATTGCGCCGCGGGCGGCGAGGTCGATGCCTTCGTCGAGGCCCACATGGAGGCCTTGCACGGGTGGCTGGGCGGCCACGGCCTGGTGCCGGACGAGCCGGTCTGGCAGGCCTATCGCAACTGGGTGATCGATGGCGGCGAGCTGCAGCTGGAGATGCGCCCGGCGCCGGGCGTGGCGATGTCCGAGTACGGCCAGTTCGCGCCGGAGGACCGCCTGCGGCTGCTCGGGCTGGTGATGCGCGTCGGCGACGCCGCCACGGTCCCGGTCGAGGCCACCGGCACCCGCGGCCGGGCCGCCCACCCGTACCGGGACCTGCCCTCGCTTCCCGCAGAGCCGGTCGTCGACGACGCCCAGGTCGCCACCGGCGCCCCGGAGGCGGCCGTCGAACCGGCACCGGCCCGCCCGGCCACGGCGCCGGCACGCGTGCCGGCCCCCAGGCCGCTGGGCTTCGAGGAGCTGGACCGGCACATCGGCGCACGGGTGCGCCTGGCCACGGTCGGCGGCAGCCGGTATGTCGGCACCGTCCTGGCGGTCACCGCCGATGCCGTGGAGCTGGAGATCCGCCGCTATGGCGGCCGCGCCCGCCTGCCGGTGCCGCGCGAGCAGCTCGCGCGGATCGAACTGCTGCCCCCCGCGCCCTGAGGCGGTCGCGCGACCCCGGCCCCCGGCTGCCCCGTGCGGGCGCGTATGGTCTAATCCGGTTCCCCGACGGAGACCCGACATGAGCACCCTGGCCGGCAAGACCCTGTTCATCACCGGCGCCAGCCGCGGCATCGGCCTGGAGATCGCCCTGCGCGCCGCGCGCGACGGCGCCAACATCGTGGTCGCCGCCAAGTCGGACGTCGCCAACCCCAAGCTGCCCGGCACCATCCACAGCGCCGCCGAGGCGATCGAGGCGGCCGGCGGCAAGGCCCTGGCCCTGAAGGTCGACGTCCGCGAGGAGCAGCAGGTGGTCGAGGCGATGGCCGCTGCCGCCGAGCGCTTCGGCGGCATCGACATCCTGGTCAACAACGCCAGCGCCATCTACCTGGCCAGCCTGGCGGACACGCCGATGAAGCGCTACGACCTGATGAACCAGGTCAACGTCCGCGGCACTTTCCTGTGCACCCAGGCGGCGCTGCCGTACCTGAAGCGCTCCAGCCATGCCCACATGCTGGTGCTGGCGCCGCCGCCCAGCCTCGACCCGAAGTGGTACGCCCCGCACCTGGCGTACACGCTGGCCAAGATGGGCATGAGCTTCTGCGTGCTGGGCATGGCCCCGGAGCTGAAGCGCGACGGCATCGCCGTCAACGCCCTGTGGCCGCGCACGGTGATCCACACCGCCGCGCTGGCGATGATCCCGGGGGTGAATCCGGCCAACTGCCGGACCCCGGCGATCATGGCCGACGCGGCGCACGCCGTGCTGTCGGCGCCGCCGTCGGCCGGCACCGGGCGCTTCCTGATCGACGACGAGGTGCTGGCCGAGGCCGGCGTCACCGACTTCTCGAAGTACGCGGTGCAGCCCGGGCAGCCCCTGCTGCCCGACCTGTTCCTGTAGCCCGGTCGGCCGGGGGACCGGGCTCCGGACGGCATCGACGGCACGGGCGCAGGTCCGGCGTGGCCAGCGGCGGGTCTGCGCGGCCGGCGCCCCTGCCGGGACGGTCTGACCTTCAGCGGCCTGGCGACGACGCCAGCGCGTGGTCGAGGTCTGCGATCAGGTCGTCGGCGTGTTCGAGGCCGACCGAAAGGCGCAGGAGGTCCGCCGGGCTCACCGGCGCGTCGCCCTCGATCGAGGCGCGATGTTCGACCAGCGATTCGGTGCCGCCCAGCGAGGTGGCGTTGGTGAACAGGCGCAGCGCGCCGGCGAGCGCCAGCGCGGCATCGCGGCCGCCGCGCAGGCGCACGCTCAGCATCCCGCCGAAATCCCGCATCTGGCGCGCCGCGGTGGCGTGGCCGGGATGGTCGGGCAGCCCTGGGTAGAGCACCCGGGACACCGCGGGGTGCCCGGCCAGGAACCGCGCCACCGCCATCGCGTTGCGACAGTGCCAGTGCATGCGCGCCGGCAGGGAGCGCAGGCCGCGCAGCAGCAGCCAGGCGTTGAACGGTGCCAGCGTGCCGCCGGTCAGGTGGCGCCGGTGGGCGACCCGGGCGTGCAGATCCCCTGCCGCCGCGAACACCAGCGCGCCGCCCATCACGTCGCTGTGGCCGCCCACGTACTTGGTCAGCGAGTGCATGACCACGTCGGCGTCCAGGCGCAGCGGCTGCTGCAGCAGCGGCGTGGCGAAGGTGCTGTCCACCGCCAGCAGCGCGCCGTGGCCCCGGGCGATCGCCGCGACCGCCGCGATGTCGGTGACCTCCAGGCACGGGTTGGACGGCGTCTCCACCCACAGCAGGCGGGTGTCGGGCCGCAGCGCCGCCCGCACCGCCTCAGGGTCGGTCATGTCGACCGCGGTGGTGCCGATGCCAAGGCCCGGCAGCACGTCCCGGGCCAGCGCCCGCAGTCCGGTGTAGCAGTCCCGCGGCAGCAGCACGTGGCTGCCCGGCGGCAGCGACTGCAGCAGACCGTCGACCGCCGCCATGCCGGTGGCGAAGGCCAGTGCCGCAGCGCCGCCCTCGAGCGCGGCCAGCGCCGACTCCAGCGCATCCTGCGCGGGATTGCCCTCGCGCTGGTACTGGTAGCCGGCGATGCGCTCGCCCGCGGGGCCGTGGCGGAAGGTGGTCGCAAGGTGCAGCGGCGGCGCAAGCGCACCCGTGGCCGGATCGGGTCCGGCGCCGGCATGCACCGCCAGGGTCTCCGGCGCAGGCGGGCGCGCGCTCATCCGGCGACCTCGCGCAGCGCATCCGCCGCGACCGCGACGGTGGCGTCGATCACTTCGTCGTCGTGGGCGCTGGACAGGAAGCCGGCCTCGAACGCGGACGGCGCCCAGTACACGCCGCGCGCCAGGCAGGCGTGGAAGAAGCGCCGGAACGCCGCGGCGTCCGCGGCCTTCGCATCGGCGAAGCCGCGGACCGGGCCGTCGCGGAAGAACAGGCCGAACATGGCCGGTGCCCTGGTGGTGGTGAACGGCACGCCGGCCGCGCGCGCGGCCGCCTCGAGGCCGTCGCACAGGCGGTCGGTGGCGCGCTCCAGCGCGGCATGGAAGCCGGGCCGCGCGATCAGGTCCAGCGTCGCCAGGCCGGCGGCCATGGCGACGGGGTTGCCGGACAGCGTGCCCGCCTGGTAGACCGGCCCGGCCGGGGCCACCAGGCGCATCAGCTCGGCGCGGCCGCCGTAGGCGCCGACCGGCATGCCGCCGCCGATGATCTTGCCGAAGGTGGACAGGTCGGGGCTGACCCCGTAGCGCTGCTGGGCGCCGCCCGGCGCGACCCGGAAGCCGGTCATCACTTCGTCGAAGATCAGCACCGCGCCATGTCGGCTGCACAGCTCGCGCAGCGCCTCCAGGAAGCCGGGCTCGGGCAGGATGCAGTTCATGTTGCCGGCGATCGGCTCGACGATGACGCCGGCGACCTCGTCGCCGATCTCGTCGAACAGCGCCTGCGCGGCGCCGATGTCGTTGTAGGGCAGCGTCGCCGTGAGGTCGGCCAGCGCCTTCGGCACGCCCGGCGAGTCCGGCATGCCCAGGGTCAGCACGCCCGATCCGGCCTTGACCAGGAAGGCATCGCCATGGCCGTGGTAGCAGCCCTCGAACTTGACGATGCGGCTGCG
>DDTN01000033.1:31557-31750 GCA_002344355.1 Proteobacteria bacterium UBA2363
GGAGTTGACCATGCGCACCATCTCCAGCGAGGGAACCAGGGCGCACAGCCGCTCCGCCATGTCGACCTCGAGCGCGCACGGGGTGCCGAACGACAGGCCGTCGCGGGCGACGCGCTGCACCGCATCGAGCACCGCCGGATGGGCATGGCCGGCGATCATCGGGCCCCAGGAGCCCACGTAGTCGATGTAGCGG
>DDTN01000043.1 GCA_002344355.1 Proteobacteria bacterium UBA2363
GATCCGTCGTCCCGATCCGTCGTCGCGATCCGTCGTCGCAATCCGTCGTCGCGATCCGTCGTCCCAAACCGTGATCCTGATCCGTGGTCCTGATCCGTGGTCCTGATCCGTGGTCCTGATCCGTGGTCCTGATCCGTGGTCCTGATCCGTGGTCGCGATCCGTGATTGTGATGCGTGGTTGCGATCCGTGATCCCGATCCGTGATTCCGATCCGTGATTCCGATGCTTGGTCGCGATGCCTGGTCGCGATGCCTGGTCGCGATGCCTGGTCGCGATGCCTGGTCGCGATGCCTGGTCGCGATGCCTGGTCGCGATGCGTGGTCGCGATCCGGGGACGCTGGACCTGGTCACCGCACTTGCCGCGGCACCGCACTTCTCCCCTCCCCCGCCTGCGGGGGAGGGGCCGGGGGAGAGGGCTGCCGCATGCAGCGCCTGATGTCGCATCTTGCCGTGGCCGAGCGCCCCTGCAGCGATCCGCCCGTCGCCTGCCCCGACGATCCTCGCTTGAACGTATCCCGTCGCGACCTGGTCGCCGGGATCGACCTACTTCACTTCCCCCGCACCGGCATGGCGGGCGAGCAGGTCCATCGCCCGCCGGCTGAAGGGGTGCTCGACGCCCCACCCGGATTCGAAGACCGCGGCAACGCGGCGCAGTTGGGCGAAGCCGCCGTCGCGGTCGCCGGCGGCGATCCGCGCCACGGCTTCGGCGCGGTCGATCTCGTGCAGGGCGGGATGGTTTTCGGGGTAGATGCCCTCGCGTAGTTCGCGCAGCGCGGGCACCAGGGCCAGCGCCTCCGCACCGCGACCCAGTTCGGCCAGCGCCTCGACCAGGACGATGGTGGCGATGCCGGCCTCCCGCTCGGGCACCGTCGGCTGTGCCTGGGCGAGGGCCAGCGTCTCGCGCGCCAGGGTCTCGGCCTCGAGCGCCCGACCCTGCTCCAGCAGCGCCAGGGCCAGCCAGCCCTGCGCACGCAGGGTCCGCGGGTGCTCGGGACCGTTGAGTGCACGACTGTCGGCGATCACCTGGCGGCGCACCTGTTCGGCCTGCGCCGGTCGTCCTGCCGCATCCAGGTCGTCGGCGTAGTTGCCCAGGATCAGCAGGGTCTGCGGGTGCGGGCCCGGGTAGACGCTGCGCAGCAGGGCCAGCGCCTCCTCCCGGTGGGCGATCGCCGCGTCGGCGTCGTTGTCCTTGTAGGCCTGGCTGCCCAGGTTGTTGAGCACCACCGCCAGGCCTTCCACCGGCAGCGGCTGCATGCCCCGCAGGATCGCCAGGCTGCGCCGGTAGTGCCGTTCGGCGGCCTCGAAATCCTGCAGGTTGGCGCTGGTGGTGCCCAGCAGGTTCTCCAGCTGCGCCGCCAGCTCGTCGTCGTCGTCGACGATCACAGAGAGCGCCCGTTCGAGCTGGTCGCGGGCCTCGGCGAAGCGACCGCGACCGGACAGGATGTGCGCCGACAGCACGCGCACCGAGGCGAGCAGGGCCGCGTCCAGCGGCGGCGCGCCCTCGAGCAGCGCGATGGCCCGTTCGGCCTGCGCCTGCGCCGGTGCCACGAGGCCCAGGCCGTGGTAGCTGCGCGCCAGGGTCTGGTGCATCCGGGCGCGCAGCACCGGCTGGTCGTCCAGTCGTTCGGCCAGGTTGGCCGATGCCCGGTCCAGCAGTTCGGCAACGGTCACCTCGCGGCCGTTGCGCGCCGGATCGGGTGCCGCCAGCACCTCCAGCAGGAAGTCGTTGAGGCGTTCGCTGCGCTCGCGCTCCTGGGCGGCCAGGGCCGCCTGGGCGCGGGCGTCGCGGGCCTGCAGGAACGACACGGTGGCGCTGCCGGCCAGGGCCAGGGCCACCGCCATGCCGCCGGCGACCGCCAGCCGGTGGCGGGCGAGGAACTTCCAGGCGCGATAGCCACGGCCGGCGGCGCGCGCCTGCACCGGCCGGCCGGCCAGGAAACGGCGCAGGTCGGCGGCGAACGCCGGGCAGTCCTGGTAGCGGTCGACCGGCCGGGTCGCCAGGGCCTTCAGCAGCACGTGGTCCAGATCGCGCGGCAGGCGCACGCCGTGGCCGGCGGCGATGCGGCTGGGCAGGCCGGCCGGGCGTGTCTGGCCGCCGGTGCGCCGGCTGCCGGCGGCGAACGGCAGGGCCCCGGTCAGCAGCTCGTGGGCGATCGCGCCCAGCGACCAGATGTCGCTGGCGACGCCGACCGGCTCGCCGGCGAGCTGCTCGGGGCTGGCGTAGTCGGGCGTCATCGGCGCGACGCCGGCGACGGTCAGGCCGGGCTCGGTCTCGTCGAGCAGCTTGGCGATGCCGAAGTCGAGCAGGTGCGGCTCGCCGCCCTCGTCGACCAGGATGTTGGCGGGCTTGAGGTCGCGGTGCACGACCAGGCGGGCATGCGCGAACGCCACCGCCTCGACGACCTTCAGCAGCAGCTGCACCCGGCCACGCGGGGACACGGACCGGCTGCGGCACCACAGGTCCAGCGGCTGGCCGTCGACGTAGTCCATGGCCACCCAGGGCACGCCGCGGCCGTCGTGGCCGGCATCGACCACACGGGCGATGTTCGGATGCGCCAGTCCGGCCAGCAGCCGGCGCTCGCGCGCGAAGCGGTCGGCCTCCGCGGCCAGGCCCGGGCGCAGGAACTTGATCGCCACCTGCGACTGGTACAGGCCGTCGTCGCGCCGGGCCAGCCAGACCTCACCCATGCCGCCGCGGCCGAGCAGCGAGGCCAGGCGCCAGGCGCCGACCCGCTCGCCGGCGCGGTCGACCGGCGGCTGCGGCTCCAGGAAACCGCCGGCCCGGTCGTCGGCGGCCAGCAGCGATTCCAGCTCGGCGCGCAGCGCCGCGTCGGTGCCGGCGACCCGGTCCACGAAGCGGCCACGCTCGGCGGCGGGCACGGTCAGCGCCTGCGCCAGCAGGTCGAGCACGCGCGCCGGATCGCCGCCGGGGCTCACGGCGCCGGCGCCGGCGGGCCGCCGTCCTGCAGCGCCCGGAACAGCCAGGCGCGCGCGGCCCGGAAGTCGCGGTCCAGGGTGGCGCGCGAGGCGCCCAGCAGCTCGCCGATGGCGGCGAACTCCAGGCCCGCGAACACCCGCAGCTCGACCACCCGTGCCTTGCGCGGGTCGATCGCCTCCAGTCCGGCCAGCGCCTGGTCGAGCGCCAGCAGGTCGATGTCCGGACCGGGCGTCGCCAGGCCCAGGCCGCTCAGCGTCACCCGCTCGCCGCCGTCGCGCTTGTCGGCCTTGCGCGCCCGCGCATGGTCGACCAGCACCTGGCGCATCACCCGCCCGGCCAGGGCCAGCAGGTGGTCGCGGTCGCGCAGCGGCGTGGCGACGCCGCCGAGCAGGCGCAGCCAGGCCTCGTGGACCAGGGCGGTGGGCTGCCAGGTGGCGACGCCGTCGCGCTCGCGCCGCAACTGCCGGCCGGCCAGCGCCCGCAGCTGCCCGTAGACCTGCGGCCACAGGGCATCGAGCGCGCCCGGTTCGCCGGCCTGCCAGCGGCGCACCAGCTCGGTCACGGAATCATCGGTGGTCAAGGTCGGCCGCTCCCCTGCGCGGAGCGCGAATCATAGCCAGCCAAGTCCGATGAGACATTGATGGCCGTCTCCACGCAGTACCCGGTGGGCGCCGTGGCTCCCTCCACGACCGCCCCGCCCGGCCGTCCCTCCAGGCGGCCGGGCACCTCCCTTTCCTGGACCACCGGAGTACCGACCATGCAGCGCCGCATCGCAAGCCTCAGCCTCGTCCTGTCCACCCTGCTCGCCGCCGACGGCGCCCTGGCCAACGAGCGCGGCGGCGTCCTCGGTCGCCTGGGCGGCGGCAACAGCGACCGCGGCCTGGCGGTCAGCGCCGGCGTCGACGCCGTGCGCGGCCTGACCCTGACCGACGCCCAGCTCGCCGAGCTCGGCGCCCAGGCCGCCCAGGCCTTCGACCGCGAGAACCGCGTCGCCCCGGCCAGCCATCCGCAGGCGCAGCGCCTGGCCCGGCTGACCGCCGGCCACCAGGGCGAGCACGGCCTGGCCCTGAACTTCAAGGTCTACCTGGACGACACCCTGAACGCCTTCGCCCTGCCGGACGGCTCGATCCGCTTCTATGCCGGCCTGATGGAACTGATGAGCGACGACGAGCTGCGCTTCGTGATCGGCCACGAGATCGCCCATGTCCACCAGGGCCACGCCAAGGGCCGCTTCCGCACCGCCTACCTGGCGCAGGCCGCGCGCAAGGGCGTCGCCAGCCAGGGCAACACCGCCGGCGCGCTGGCCGCCTCCGACCTGGGTGGCGTGCTGGAAGAGCTGTTCAAGGCCCAGTACTCGCAGCGCAACGAGCTGGCCGCCGACGCCGAGGGCCTGGCCTTCCTGCGCCGCCACGGCCACGCCGAGGCCGCCGCGGTCAGCGCCCTGCAGAAGCTGGCCGGCCACGGCGGCCGCGGCACCGACGCTTTCTCCAGCCACCCCGACGCCGACCGCCGCGCCCAGCGCATGCAGCGCCAGGTGGCGCGGCGCTGAAGCCACGCGGCCTGGCCGGCAGGTGCCGGCCAGGCCGCTTCCGACTCAACGGTTGCTGGGGATCTGCCCCGCCGCCAGGCGCGCCCGGTAGCTGGCCAGCTCGCGCTTGACCACCGGCATCAGCAGGTAGACGCCGATCAGGTTGGGGATGGCCATGATGAACAGCAGGGCGTCGGCGATGTCGACGATGCTGCCGAGCTGCATGGTGCAGCCGACCACGGCCATCGCCAGGTAGAAGAACTTGAAGCCGTACAGGGCGACCTTGGACTCGTTGGCCAGGAAGCTGCACGCCTTGGCGCCGTAGTAGGCCCAGGTGATCATCGTCGAAAACGCGAACAGGAACACCGCCACGGTCAGCACGTACGGGAACCAGCCGATCACCGAGGCGAAGGCGTTGCTGGTGAGCTGCACGCCGTCGGCGCCGCCGATCGTGTGCTGGTTGGTGATGATGATGACCAGGGCGGTCATCGTGCAGATCACCACGGTGTCGACGAACGGCTCCCACAGGGCGACGAAGCCCTCGGTCACCGGCTCGCGCGTCTTCACGGCGGAATGGGCGATCGGCGAGGAGCCCAGGCCGGCCTCGTTGGAGAAGGCGGCGCGCCGGAAGCCGACGATCAGGGCGCCGATCACGCCGCCCTGCACGCCCTCGGCGGTGAAGGCGCCTGCGAAGATGGCGCCGAACGCGCCCGGGATCTGGCCGGCGTTGGTGAACAGCACGAACAGCGCAGCGACGATGTAGATCGCCGCCATGCCGGGCACGAGCTTGGCGGTCACCGCACCGATCCGGCTGATGCCGCCGATCACCACGATGCCGGCCAGGGTGGCGATGACGATGCCGAACAGCCAGCCGCGGCCGGCCAGCGGGCCCTCGGCGCCGCCGGTGACATTGAGCAGCTGCGAGTAGGCCTGGTTGGCCTGGAACATCGAGCCGGCGCCGACCGCGCCGGCCATGGCGCAGAACGCGAAGATCACCGCCAGCACCAGGCCGAAGCGCTTGAGGCCCGGGTAGTTGCGGCCCAGGCCGCGGCTGAGGTAGTACATCGGGCCGCCGGAGATGGTGCCGTCCGGCTTCTCCAGCCGGTACATCACGCCCAGCGTGCATTCCACGAACTTGGTCGACATGCCGAGCACGCCGGCCAGGATCATCCAGAAGGTCGCGCCCGGTCCGCCGATGGTGATCGCCACCGCGACGCCGGCGATGTTGCCCAGGCCGACGGTGCCGGACACCGCCGAGGTCAGCGCCTGGAAGTGGGTGACCTCGCCGGGCGCCTTCGGGTCGTTCCAGTCGCCGCGGATCAGCCGGAAGCCGTGCCCGAAGCCGCGGACGTTGATGAAGCCGAAGTAGAAGGTGAACACCAGCGCGCCCAGGATCAGCCAGCCGACGATCAGCGGGAACATCACCGGTTCGGCATCGGTGCCGCCGACCCGCACCGCGTAGAAGATCGCGCCCGAGATGGCGTCGGCCACCGGTCGCACCACGGCGTCGATGCGTTCGTCCAGGCTGCGCACGGCCGCCGGCGCGGCGACCTCGGCGGGCTCGACGCCCTCGACGGGCACGCCCTCCTGGGCGAGGACTGCGCCAGGAATCACGAGCACGGACAACAGCAGGGCGAACAGGCGGATCAAGGTCATCGGCTTCCTCCCGGAAAGGGGGGCAGTCTAGCCCGGATTTCCCACACCGCGCCCGCGCCAGGGCGGCGGGCGCGTGTCGTGGCGCGGCGAACGGACCGCCTCGCGGCGATCTGATGGCCGTTGCCTCCCGGGTGAGCTGCAGCACCCGGCCGCCACCGACCCGCCGGGCCCCGGCCGCCCGTGCGGCAGCTCCGCACTTCTCCTTTTCCCCGCCCTGCGGGGGAGGGGCGGGGGAGAGCGCCGCTTCGGCCACGGCGCACCGCTGCAAAGGCATCGGTGCAGATCATGGCCAGCCCCGGCCCTCTCCCCCAGCCCCTCTCCCGCGCCGCGGGAGAGGGGAGCAAATGCCGCTCCGAACCCGGGTGCCCTGCGCCCTGCGCCCTGCGCCCTGCGCCCTGCGCCCTGCGCCCTGCTCCCTGCTCCCTGCTCCCTGCTCCCTGCTCCCTGCTCCCTTCTCCCTGCTCCCTCCGCCCTGCTTCCCGCTCAGACCGCCCCCTCGCCCTCGTCCTCGTCGTCGCCCGGGCCGGACAGGCCCAGCAGGCTGTCGGGCAACTGCTTGCCGGGTGCGACGCCGAGGCTGCGCAGCTGCTCGGCGCGGCGCACCAGGTTGCCGCGGCCCTGGGCGAGCTTGGCCAGGGCCGACTGGTGCATCTTCTGGGCGCGCTCCAGGGCGTCGCCGACCTTGTCCAGGTCCTCGACGAAGCCGACGAACTTGTCGTACAGCTTGCCGGCGCGGTCGGCGATCAGGCGGGCGTTGCGGTCCTGCTCCTCGGTGCGCCAGATCTGCGCGACCAGGCGCAGCGAGGCCAGCAGGTTGCTGGGCCCGACCGGGATGATCCGGCGCCGGAACGCGTCCTCGTAGATCGCCGGGTCGCGGCGCAGCGCCTCCAGGAAGGCGCCCTCGACCGGCACGAACAGGAACACCAGGTCCGGTGCGTTGAGTCCTTCCAGCCGGCTGTAGTCCTTGCCGCCGAGCTGGACCACGTGCCGGCGCAGCGCCGCGACGTGCTGGCCCAGGTGGCGTTCCCGGACATCGTCCTCGGCTGTCTCGCAGGCGCGCTGGTAGTCGGTCAGGGCGACCTTGGCGTCGATCACGATGTCGCGGCCGCCGGGCAGGCGCAGCACGGCGTCGGGCCGGTACAGGTCGCCGTCGCCGTCGCGAAAGCTCTCCTGGGTCAGGTATTCGCGGCCGCGCTCCAGGCCGGCCAGCTCCAGCAGGCGCTCCAGCTTGAGTTCGCCCCAGTAGCCCTGGCTGCGGCTGTCGGCGGTCAGCGCGCGGGTCAGGCTGTGCGCCTCGCTGCCCAGCTTGTGGTTGAGCTCGATCAGCTGGCGCACCTCGACCTGCAGGGCGGTGCGGGCGCTGCCTTCCTTCTCGTAGGCCTCGCCGACCGCCTTGCGGAACTCGCCGAGCTGCTCGCGCAGCGGCGCCAGCAACTGGCCGATCTGCTCGCTGTTGTGCTCGCCGAAGCGGCGTGCCCTGTCGTCGAGGATCTGGCCGGCCAGTTCCTGGAATTCCAGGCGCATGCGCTCGCGGGCCTGTTCGAGGTCGCGCAGGCGGTCGCCGGCGGCCTGCTGCTGCTCGGCCAGTCGCGCGGCCAGTTCGGCGGCGCGGCTGGTGGCCGCCTGCAGGCTGGTGCGCGCCTGCGCCAGCTCGCGTTCCAGGGCCTCGACGCGCTCGGCCCGGGTCGCCAGGGCGGCACGCTCGCCGGCCAGGCGCTGGACCTGCTCGCGGGCGGTGTCGAGCTGGCCCTCGCGGGCGGCCAGGCGGTCCCGGGCCAGGCCGAGCTCGTCGGCCAGCGCGCTGCGGCCGGCGGCCAGCGTGGCGATCTCGGCCTCGCGCGCCGCCCGGCCCTCGGCGACGCCGCGGCGGCGGCCGGTGCGCAGGCCCAGCCAGGCGGCCAGCGCGACCACGACGGCGGCGGCGAGGGCCGACAGGGCGATCAGGACGTGACTGGGATCCATGGCGGGTCCGGCAACGGCAGCGACGGCCATTCTAGGCGACCGCCATCCCGTATCATGAGACTCCCCCACTCCTCCGGACCCCCCCGATGACGATCCAGGTCGGCGATACCCTGCCCCAGGCCACCTTCAACATGCTCCTGGACGGCGTCCAGGCGGTCACCACCGACGAGGTCTTCAAGGCCAAGAAGGTCGTGCTGTTCGCGGTGCCCGGCGCCTTCACGCCGACCTGCTCGGCCAAGCACCTGCCCGGCTTCATCGAGCACCTGGACGCGTTCCGCGCCAAGGACGTCGAGGTCGCCTGCATGGCGGTCAACGACGCCTTCGTGATGGATGCCTGGGCGCGCAGCCAGAAGGCCCCCAAGGACATCATGATGCTGGCCGACGGCAATGGCGCCTTCACCAAGGCGCTCGGGCTGGAGCTGGACGCCAGCGGCTTCGGCATGGGCCTGCGCGCCCAGCGCTTCGCCCTGTACGCCGAGGACGGCGTGGTCAAGGTGCTGCACGTCGAGGCGCCGGGCGAGTTCAAGGTCTCCAGCGCCGAGGCGATGCTGGCGGCGATCTGATCCGTGCGGCCGGCGGTGGCCGGATGGCCACCGCCCTGGGCGCGCTCCAGGGGGTGCCCGGGGCGCCCGTGAGAAGCGGCGCCTGAGGCAGCCCGCGCCGTCGCCGGGACCGACGGCCCGCCCTCGCTGCGGCCTGTCGGCGTCGTCCGGATGCGTCCGCGGGCCGGCCAGGGGCCGGTCCAGGCCCTTGGCCTGTCCTGCCCGGCCTTACTCCGACGTCGGCTCGCCCGCCGCCCCGGCCTGATCCGCCGTGCCGTCGTCCTCGCCCTCGCCGTCTTCGCCGAATGCCTCGACCCGGACCACGCCGGCCAGGGCCTCGTCGCCAGGCAGGCGGATCAGGGTGACGCCCTGGGTGATGCGGCCGAGCTGGCTGACTTCGGCGACGCGGGTGCGGACCAGGGTGCCCTGGTCGGAGATCAGCATGATCTCGTGGCCCTCGGTGACCTGCACGGCGCCGACCAGGCCGCCGTTGCGGGCGCTGGTCTGGATCGCGATCACGCCCATGGTGCCGCGGCCCTTGCGCGGGAAGTCGGGCAGCGGCGTGCGCTTGCCGTAGCCGCGCTGGGTCGCCAGCAGGACGTCGCCCTCGTCGGCGACGATCATCGAGACCACCGACTGGTCCTCGGCCAGGCTGATGCCGCGCACGCCGCGCGCGGTGCGGCCCATGGCGCGCACCGCGTCCTCGGCGAAGCGCACGCACTTGCCGTGGCTGCCGAACAGCAGGATGTCGCGCTTGCCGTCGGTCAGGGCGACGTCGACCAGGGCGTCGCCCTCGTCCAGGCCGATCGCCCAGATGCCGATGCTGCGCGGCCGCGAGAAGTCCGCCAGCGGCGTCTTCTTGACCACGCCCTTGCGGGTCGCGAAGAACACGTAGCGGTCGGCCGGGTAGTCGCGCACCGGCAGGACGGCGTTGATCTTCTCGCCCTCCTCCAGGTTCGGCAGGAAGTTGACGATCGGCCGGCCGCGGGCGTTGGGACCGGCCTGCGGGATGCGGAACACCTCCAGCCAGAACACCCGGCCGCGGCTGGTGAAGGTCAGCAGGGTGTCGTGGGTGTTGGCGACCCACAGCTGCTCGACGAAATCCTCTTCCTTCATCGAGGTCGCCATGCGGCCGCGGCCGCCGCGGCGCTGCGCCCGGTAGGCGGTTACCGGCTGGCTCTTGATGTAGCCGCCGTGCGACAGGGTCACCACCATGTCCTCCTCGGCGATCAGGTCGAGGGTCTGCAGGTCCTCCTGGGAGGCGCGGATCTCGGTGCGCCGCGCGTCGCCGAACTCCTCGGCGATGCTGGCCAGCTCGCCGCGGATCACCTCCAGCAGGCGGTCCGGGTTGGTCAGGATCTCGACCAGACCCTCGATGGCGCGCAGGATGTCGCGGTACTCGTCGGTCAGCTTCTCCTGCTCCAGCCCGGTCAGGCGGTTCAGGCGCATGTCCAGGATCTCCTTGGCCTGGATCTCGGAGAGCTGGTAGCCGTCGTCGAACAGGCCGACGCCGGGCGGCAGGTCCTCGGGCCGCGACACCTCGGCGCCCTTCTCGGCCAGCAGCGCGCGCACAAGGCCGGCCTCCCAGCGCCGCGCCAGCAGGCGCTCGCGGGCCTCGGCCGGGGTCGGCGAGGTCTTGATCGTCTCGATCATCTCGTCGATGTTGGCGAGCGCGACGGTCAGGCCCTCGAGCAGGTGGGCGCGGGCGCGCGCCTTGCGCAGCTCGAACACGGTGCGCCGGGTCACCACCTCGCGGCGGTGGCGAACGAACGCCTCCAGCGCCTCCTTGAGGTTGAGCAGCTTCGGCTGGCCGCCGACCAGGGCGACCATGTTGATGCCGAACACCGTCTGCATCTGGGTCTGCTGGAACAGGTTGTTCAGCAGCACGTCGGCGGACTCGCCGCGCTTGACCTCGATCACCACGCGCATGCCGTCCTTGTCGGACTCGTCGCGCAGGCCGTCCGGGGCGATGCCCTCGATCTTCTTCTCGCGGTGCAGCTCGGCAATGCGCTCGATCAGGCGCGCCTTGTTGACCTGGTAGGGCAGCTCGTGGATGACGATGGCTTCGCGACCGGTACGCTCGTCGACCTCGATCGAGGCACGGGCGCGCACCAGCAGGCGGCCGCGGCCGGTGTGGTAGGCGCTGCGGATGCCGGCGGCGCCGTTGATGATGCCGCTGGTCGGGAAATCCGGTCCCGGCAGGTGCTCCATCAGGCCGTCGATGCCGATCTCCGGGTCGTCGATCAGGGCGAGGGTCGCCGCGACCACCTCGCGCAGGTTGTGCGGCGGGATGTTGGTGGCCATGCCGACCGCGATGCCGGCCGAGCCGTTGACCAGCAGGTTCGGGACCCGGGTCGGCAGCACCAGCGGCTCGTGCTCGGACTCGTCGTAGTTCGGCCCGAAATCGACGGTCTCCTTGTCGATGTCGGCCATCAGCTCATGCGCCAGCTTCGACATGCGCACCTCGGTGTAGCGCATCGCCGCCGGGGCGTCGCCGTCGACCGAGCCGAAGTTGCCCTGGCCGTCGACCAGGGGGTAGCGCAGGCTCCACGGTTGGGCCATGCGGACGATGGTGTCGTAGACCGCGGAATCGCCGTGCGGGTGGTACTTGCCGATCACGTCGCCGACCACGCGGGCCGACTTCTTGTAGGGCTTGTTGTAGTCGTTGCCGAGCTCGCGCATGGCATGCAGGACGCGGCGGTGCACCGGCTTCAGGCCGTCGCGGACGTCCGGCAGGGCGCGTCCCACGATCACGCTCATCGCGTAATCGAGGTAGCTCTGCTTCATCTCGTCCTCGATATTGACGCGAATGACTTCCTTGGCGAGTTCTGCCATCAGTGGTCCTTGCTGGAACGAGGGTGGCCGGCGCGCACGCGCGCGCGAGGCGCTGCGGAACGGCGCAGGTTCGCCGGCCCCGGAATCAACGCGATATTGTAGCCCAACGGGTCCGGTCGCGGTCGCCCGGCGGATGCCTGCCGGTGGCGCCCGACGCCCTATACTCCGCCGCCTTCCCGCCCCACGCCGCGCTGGCCATGCCTCCAGAGCAGACCCGTCCGATGCCCGGTCCGGCGGCCCTCGCCCGGATCGCGGCGGCCATCGTGTTCCTGAAGCTGGTGGTGCTGGCGCTCGACCCGGAGATCCGCTTCTTCTTCGGCGATTCGGCCAGCTACGTGCACGCGGCGCTGACCGGCTGGGTGCCGCCCGACCGCTCGCCCACCTACCCGATGCTGCTGCACTCGATGGGCGGCCAGGGCGGCCTGGTCCGGCTGCTGCTGGCGCAGACGGCGATCGGCGCGCTGTCCTGCCTGCTGGTGTGGGCGCTGCTGGTCGGGCCGCTGCGGGTCCGTCCGGCGCTGGCGGCCGGCGCCGCCCTGCTGCTGGCGGTCGAGCCCATGCAGCTCTACTACGAGCGCTCGGTGATGGCCGAAACGGCCGGCACCGCCTGCCTGCTCGGCATGCTCGCGGCGCTCGCCGCCAGCCTGCAGCTGCGCCGCCCGCCCTGGCTGGTGGTCGCGGCCGGCCTGGGCGTGGCCGCGGTCAGCCTGCGCGTCAGCCTGCTGCCGGTGGTGCTGGTGCTGTCCGCGCTGGCACCCCTGCTGTGGCTGCTGGCCGATCGCGCCGCGCGGCCCGGCCGCGGCCCGCTGGCTGCCTGCCTGGCACTGGCCCTGCTGTCGACCTGGGCCGGCCACCACCTCTACCGCGGGTGGTACGGACAGGTGGCGGGCGTCGCGCCGGCGTGGATCGCCGACGAACCCTGGTTCCGGCTGGGCTGGCTGGCGCCGCTGGTGGACGGCACGCACCTGGCGCGCCTGGGCCTGGAGCCGGCGCTGCTCGACACCGTCGGACCTCCGTTGCGGGACCGGCGCGCCCGGGAGGCGCAGATCTGGAGTCCCGATGGCCTGGTCAACGTGCTGCGCCGGGCCGGCGGCGACCAGGGGCCGCGGATCGCCGGAAAGATCGCCAAGCGCATCCAGCGCGAACGGCCGATGGCGGTGGTCGGGCTGGGACTGGCGACGCTCGGCGACCATTTCGACGGCTCCTACGCCCGCGACCGCATGGGCAACGACCTCGGCCGCCACACGGTCGCCAGCGCCGCCTTCATCGACCGCGTCCGCACGCACTACGGCCACGACGCCAGCGACTGGCGCCACGACCGGGCGCCGGTGACGCGCGCCTTCGAGTCGGCGCGCCCTGCCTACACCCTGGCACTGCTGCTGGCGTTCCCGGCCGGCGCCTGGCTGCTCTGGCTGGCCTGGCGGCGGCGCGATCCGGTCGCCGCCCTGCCGGCCCTGGCCCTGCTCGGCCTGGCGGTCGCCTACGTGCTGTTCAGCCACATCCTGGTGTACCGCTACCTGCACCCCCTGGTGCCGGTGCTGCTGGTCACCCTCGCGGTGCTGGCCGACCGGCCGGGAAGATCCAGCGGCTCGAGCTTGCGAAGTTGACCAGCATGCCGGCCAGCGAGCCGGCCGCCACGCCCAGCACCGGCCAGGCCTGGACCGTCGCCAGGCTGGCCAGCAGGGCGGCATAGACGGCGTAGTTGACCAGGCCGCCGCCGGCCATCGCCAGCAGCCAGCGGCGCAGTTCGGCCAGGCGGTCGCGGCCGCGGCGGTCGGCGAAGGTCCAGTAGCGGTTGCACAGCCAGGTGGCGGTCGCGGCGGCCAGGAACGAGGGCACCCGCGCCAGGTAGGGGTCGACGCCGCCCGGTCCGACCAGCAGCATCAGCACGCCGGCATCGACCAGGAAGCCGAGCACGCCGACCACGCCGAAGCGCAGCAGCCGGGTCATGGCCGGCGGCCGGGCGCCTGCTGGGACAGGTAGGCGAGCATGCGCAGTTCGCGCCGGCCGCGGGTGACCGTGTCCAGGATCAGGCCGGTGTAGAACGACAGGGTCGCCATCAGCATCAGTCCGGTCGCCAGGATCGCGGTCGGGAAGCGCGGCACCAGGCCGGTGCGCAGCCACTCCAGCACCACCGGGATGCCCAGCAGCAGCGCGGCCAGGCCGAGCAGCAGCGCCGCCAGGCCGTGGAACAGCAGCGGCCGCTCGGCCGCGAACAGGCGCAGCATGGTGCGCAGGATGCGCCAGCCGTCGCGCCAGGTGCTGAGCTTGCTGTGCGAGCCCTGCGGGCGCTCGAAATAGGGCGTGTCGACCTCGCGCACCGGCATCCGCAGTTCCAGCGCGTGCACGGTCAGCTCGGTCTCGGTCTCGAAGCCCTCGGACAGGGCCGGGAACGACTTCGCGTAGCGTCGGCTGAAGGCCCGGTAGCCGGACAGGATGTCCCGGCAGGGCCGCCCGAACAGGCGTGCCAGGAAACCGGTCAGCAGGCGGTTGCCGAAGGCATGGCCGGGGCGGTAGGCGCCCTGGTCGACGGCATGGCGGGTCGCCACCACCATGTCGGCGCCCTCGGCGAGCACGCCCTCGAGCAGGCGCGGCGCGCTGGCCGCGTCGTAGGTGCCGTCGCCGTCGACCATCAGGTAGGCGTCGGCGTCGACGTCGGCGAACATGCGCCGGACCACGTTGCCCTTGCCCTGCAGGCTGACCCGCGCGACCCGGGCGCCGGCCGCGCGCGCGAGCTCGGCGGTGCCGTCGCTGGAGTTGTTGTCGAACACCCATACGGTGGCCTGCGGCAGCGCCGCACGGAAGCCGGCGACCACCCCCTCGATGGTGGCGGCCTCGTTGTAGCAGGGCACCAGGACGGCAACGCTCGGCGGGGCGCTCATGAGGTCGCCACCAGCAGTGCCGCCAGGTCGCCCGGTTGCGGCCGCTCGACCACGCCCCGCTCGGTGACGATGGCGTCGATCAGGCCGGCCGGGGTGACGTCGAACACCGGATTCCAGGCGCGCACTCCGGCGGCCGCGGTGGCCTGGCCGCCGAACCGGGTGACCTCGGCCTCGTCGCGCAGCTCGATCTCGATGGCGCTGCCGTCGGCGATCGACAGGTCGACGGTGCTCGACGGCGCCACCACCATCACCTTGACGCCGAAGTGCCGCGCGGCGATCGCCAGCTGCAGGGTGCCGATCTTGTTGGCGGTGTCGCCGTTGGCGGCGATCCGGTCGGCACCGACCACCAGCCAGCGCACGGCGCCGCCGGCCATCAGGTGGGCGGCGGCGCTGTCGACCAGCAAGGTGGCCGGAATGCGGTCCTGGGCGAGTTCCCACACGGTCAACCGGGCACCCTGCAGCCAGGGCCGGGTCTCGCTGGCGTAGACCGCCGACAGCCGCCCCGCCGACCAGGCCGAGCGGATCACGCCCAGCGCGGTGCCGAAGCCGGCGGTGGCCAGGGAGCCGGTGTTGCAGTGGGTGAGCACGCCGCTGCCGGGGGCGATCAGGCCGGCGCCCAGCTCGCCCATGCGCCGGTTGGCCGCGAGATCCTCGGCTTCGATGGCGCGCGCCTGCGCCGCCAGGGCCGTGGGGTCGATGACGCCGGCCGCGCGCGCCGCCTGCAGCATGCGGGTCACCGCCCAGGCCAGGTTGACCGCGGTGGGTCGCGCCGCGATCAGGGTCCGCGCCGGCGCCTCCAGGGCATCGACGCCGGTTTCGCCGCGCGACAGGGCCTGGCTGGCGGCCAGCACCATGCCCCAGGCGCCGGCGATGCCGATCGCCGGCGCGCCGCGCACCGCCAGGTCGTGGATGGCGGCGGCGACCTCGTCGACGCCGCGGCAGGCCAGGTGGACGACCTCGCCGGGCAGCCGGCGCTGGTCGAGCAGGCGCAGGTGGTCGCCCTGCCAGGCGATCGGGCGCAGGGTGTCGTGGGGATCGGCGGTCGGGGTCATCGGCGGCAGGGCACGGGTGCGGCGGCGGGCGCATAGAATGCCTGCCCGGTGCCCGGCACGGCAAAACTTTCCAGGAGGACTGTCCCGATGAGCGACTCCCTGCGCGCCCTGCAGGCCGCCGCCGCCAGCGGCGACCGGGACGCCCAGTTCAGGCTGGGCCTGGTGCTGGCGCGCGCCGGCGATGCCGGCCGGGCCCTGGCCTGGCATCGGCGCGCGGCCGCTGCCGGCCATGTCGGTGCCGCCCGGGAGCTCGCCCTGTTCGCGCTGTTCGGCCTGGCCGGCCCGGCCGATCCGGCGGCGGCAATGGCCGGGCTGGAGGCCTGCCTGGCCGCAGGCGATACCGAATCCGGCTACTGGCTGGCGGTGGCGAAGTCGGCCGGAGGCGAGGCCGGCACGGACGCGGTGCAGGTCCTGCTGGCCCGGGCCGCGGCGGCCGGCGATGCCCGCGCCCTGCGCAACCTCGCCCTGTTCCGTGCCGACGCCGGCGACCTCGCCGGAGGCCTGGCCGGGCTGGCCTGCGCCGCCGCGGCCGGCGACGACCACAGCCGGCGCCTGCTGATCCGGGTGGGCGCCAGCGACACGCCGCCCGCCGACCCGATGCAGGCGGCGCAAGCGGTCCTGCCCCGGCCCCGGCCGGCGCCGGCGCCGACCGTGCATTGCGGCGATCCGCGCGTCGCCACCTGCGACGCGGTGTTCAGCGCCCTCGACTGCGCCCACCTGGTCGAGCTCGGCCGACCCACGCTCCAGCCCTCGCAGGTCGTCGATCCGCACAGCGGCAGGGTGCTGCGCGACGACTACCGGAGCTCGTCGTCGACCGAGCTGGCCGCCTTCGTCGAGGATCCCTGGGCACTGGTGCTGCAGCAGCGGCTGTGCGACCTGCTCCAGGCGCCGCTGGTCAACGCCGAGTGGCTGTCGCTGCTGCACTACGCGCCCGGCCAGGAATACCGCCCGCACCGCGACTACCTGCCGCCGCCGGCGCTCAGGACGCCGGCCGGCCGGCAGGCGGGGCAGCGGCGCCACACGGTGTTCGCCTACCTGTGCGATGTCGAGGCCGGCGGCGGCACGGCCTTCCCGGAGCTGGGCATCACCATCGAACCCCGGCTCGGCCGCGCCGTCGTGTTCGACAACCTCGACGGTGCCGGCGCGCCCGACCCGCGCACCCTGCACGCCGGCCTGCCGGTGCAGGCCGGCGAGAAGTGGCTTGCCACGCTCTGGCTGCGCGAGCGCGCCCTGCGCCGCGCGCCCGCGGCGACGGTCAGCGCACCCTGAATTCGCCCGCGCAGCCGCCGTCGACCCAGATGCCGCGGCGGTCCCAGCCCCAGGTGCGGCCGAATTCGCAGCGCGTCCGGCTGGTCTGGCGGACCAGGTCGACGCCGCGCCGGCCGACCCGCACCGGACACATCCGGTAGCGATAGCGGTCCGATTCGCAGCGAACGATCTCGCCCTGCCCGCCCCAGCCCGGCCCGCCGCCCGGCGGAGGCGGCAGCGGCGGACGCGGCGGCAGCGGCGGCCCGCCGCCCGGACGGCGCACCTCGAAGTCGCCGTTGCAGCCCTGGCTGACCCAGATGCCGCGACCGTCCCAGCCCCAGGTGCGGCCCTCCACGCAGGAGGCGCCGGGCAACTGGCTGACCAGGAACACCTCCGACCCCCGCGGCACCGGGACCGGACACAGGGTCCGGCCGGCGCCGCGGGATTCGCAGCGGATCGCCGAGCCGGACTCGCCCCAGCCGCGCTGGGCCTGGGCGACATCGGGGGCCAGGAGCGCAGCCGCTGCGGCTCCCGCAACCAGGATCACGAGGTGGATGGGACGCGATGGCATGGCGAGCTCCTGCGTTGATGGATACCTGGTGCCGGGTGGTGCGCAATACTGCGTGCTGCGTGATGCGTGCTGCGTGCTGCGTGATGCGTGATGCGTGATGCGTGATGCGTGCTGCATGCTGCGGCCCATGCTGCATGGACCGGGATGAACGGCCGCAGGCGAAGCGCTCCGGGTACCGGCGCCCTTGACCGGACCGGCGCCTGTGCCTATGCTTCGCCCCCCACCTCACGGCGGGCGGTTAGCTCAGCGGTAGAGCATTGCCTTCACACGGCAAGGGTCGTAGGTTCGATCCCTACACCGCCCACCATCCGGAAACCCCCCTTCTCCGAGCGCACGACTGCCAGCCCTGGCGGCAGCACCCTGCCCGGCGACGGATCCCCGGCAGGGTGCGATCCGGGTTCACTGCCCGGCATCGGCCGCTTGCAGCGCCCCTTCGAAACCGTCCGCGAAGATGGTGTCGTCGACCGTGACCGGCAGCAGCACCTCGCCGAAATGGCGGCCGCCGCCGGTGTAGACCTGGGTGCTGGTCTGGCTGGCGACGTCGTAGACGTGCACGCCGCTGGCGTTGCTCCACAGGATGTTGCCGTTGGCGAGCTGGTAGACGCCCCGGCCGCCGGAGGCCGGGAAGCTGGACAGCAGCGCGCCGGTGGCGGCATCCAGGCGGACCACGGTGTTGCTCGAGAACCCGGCGGCCAGGACGTCGCCGTTGCCGGCGATGGCCATCTGCTGGGCGAAGTTCAGCGCGGTCGTGTTGTGGAAGGTGCCCAGGCTGGCGCCGGCGTCGTCGTAGCGGTGGATGTCGTCGTTGGCGTTGCTGTTGGCGACCAGCACGTCGTCCTCGCGGACCAGGATCGCGAACGGGCTGGAGCTGGTCGCGGCGGTGCCGATCGAACCCAGCACGGTGCCGGTCGGGCTGATCCGCACCAGGGCCGCCCCCGGGGCGCCGTTGGCCGTGCCGGCGTTGGTCAGCCACACCTCGTCGCCGACGATCGCCATGCCGCGGATGTTGTCCAGGCCGCCGGTCGGACCGCCGCCGATCTGGCCCAGGAAGGCGCCATCGAGGTCGAAGCGGGCGACCCGGTCGCCGATCTGTTCGGAGACCCACAATTCCCCGCCGACCTGGACGACATGGATCGGCGTGCCGGCCTGCAGCGGGAACCAGTCGTCATCGACCAGGGCGCCGCTTTCCGGGTCGAACAGCACCATGCGGTTGTTGACGCTGTCCGGCATCGCCACGCGCAGGACGTCGCCGGGACCGCCGGCGACCTCGGCGCGCACCGTCACGCCGTTGAACACGGTGGAGTTGTTCCAGGAACCGCCGCCATCGGCGGAGAACCGGTAGCCCTCGAAGCTCACGCCGTCGGCGGTGGGCGGGGTGTTCGGGATCAGCGCCCGCCAGACCAGGCTCTGCGTGGTGGAGGGCCCCTTGAACACCACCCAGTACCGCGTTCCGGGATCCAGAACGACGCCGCCCGAAACGGGCGCAACCGTCACCTCGGTCGGTCCCAGGTTGTCCGCGATCGGGGCATCTTCGAAGTCGTACAGCACCGCGCCGGGGTTGCCCGCGGCGTCGACGTGCAGGGAGGCCGACAGCACCGATGCCGGCGTGGTGTTGCTGAGCAGCACGGTGGCCGACAGCAGGCGCAGCGGCTCGGCGCCGGTGGTGAAGCCGAGGCCCTTCTGGCGGTTGACCGCGTCGATGCCCAACCCCAGGTTGGTGCTGCTCACCGGGTCCGCGGGGGTGCCGGGCAGGTTGTTGAGGATGATCAGGGTCTGCGCCCGGGCTGCCGTGGCCAGCAGCGCCAGCACCAGCGCGACAATCGGAACCAGCCTGCGAATGGACATTGTTCTCCCCTCGGACGGAACCAGACGTCCCCATACCATCACGCCAATCGATCCGTCAACCTCGCCCGACCCTCCGATCCGGGCGGCCCCTGCGCCCTGCCCCTGCGCCCCGCCCCATCGGGGCTCCCCTCGGCATCGTCCAGCGGCCACGCCCCCTCCCCCGGCCGGGGAGCCTCCGGACCGCACCGGCTATACTTACCGGCTGGCCGCCACGACGGCCCACGCACGCCTCACAAAAGGACCTTCCGTCATGGACTCCCTGCTCAAGCGACTCGGCCTGGCCGCCGACAATTCCGGCACCTACCTCGGCAACGGCGAGTGGTCGAAGACCACCGACGCCGGCGTCATCGAGTCGGTCAACCCGACCAGCAACCAGCCGATCGCCCGGGTCCACGCCAGCAGCCAGGGCGACTACGAGACCCTCGTCAAGCGCGCCCAGGCCGCCTTCGAAGTCTGGCGCACCACGCCGGCGCCGCGCCGCGGCGAGGCCGTGCGCCTGTGCGGCGAGGCGCTGCGCGCCCACAAGGACGCGCTCGGCACCCTGGTCGCCGCCGAGATGGGCAAGATCAAGGCCGAGGGCGACGGCGAGGTCCAGGAGATGATCGACATCGCCGACTTCGCGGTCGGCCAGTCGCGCATGCTGTACGGCCTGACCATGCACTCCGAGCGCCCCGGCCACCGGATGTACGAGCAGTGGCACCCGATCGGCCTGGTCGGCATCATCTCGGCGTTCAACTTCCCGGTCGCGGTGTGGAGCTGGAACGCGTTCCTGGCCGCGGTGTGCGGCGACGTCTGCATCTGGAAGCCGTCGCCGAAGACGCCGCTGACCGCGGTGGCGACCATGAAGATCTGCAACGAGGCGCTGCGCAAGGGCGGCTTCCCCGACATCTTCTTCCTGTTCAACGACGCCGGCACCGAGCTGGCGCAGCGCTTCGTCGACGACCACCGCATCCCGCTGGTCAGCTTCACCGGCTCGACCGCGGTCGGCCGCACCGTCGGCGAGCGCGTCGCCCGGCGCATGGGCCGCTCGCTGCTGGAGCTGGGCGGCAACAACGCCATCGTCCTGCACGAGAGCGCCGACCTGAAGCTGGCGATCCCGGCGATCGTGTTCGGCGCGGTCGGCACCGCCGGCCAGCGCTGCACCACCACCCGCCGCCTGATCGTCCACGAGTCGCTGCACGACGAGGTGGTCGCGAAGCTGGCCGCCGCCTACGCCCAGGTCGAGAAGAAGATCGGCGACCCCACCGACCCGGCCACCCTGATGGGCCCGCTGATCGACCAGGATTCGGTGCGCCGCTACCTGGACGCCGTGGCCAGGGCCAGGGCCGCCGGCGGCACCGTGGTGACCGGCGGCGAGGCGATCGACCGCCCCGGCAACTTCGTGCGCCCGACCCTCGTCACCGGCGTCGCCAACGACGCCGAGGTGATCCAGACCGAGACCTTCGCGCCGATCCTGTACGTGATCCCGTACAAGGACCTCGACGAGGCGATCGCCCTGCACAACGCCGTACCGCAGGGCCTGAGCTCGTCGATCTTCGCCACCGACCTGCGCGCCGCCGAGCGCTTCCTGTCGGCGGCCGGTTCGGACTGCGGCATCGCCAACGTCAACATCGGCACCTCCGGCGCCGAGATCGGCGGCGCCTTCGGCGGCGAGAAGGAGACCGGCGGCGGCCGCGAGTCCGGCTCGGATGCCTGGAAGGTCTACATGCGCCGGCAGACCAACACCATCAACTACTCGCACGCGCTGCCGCTGGCGCAGGGCATCAAGTTCGACTTCTGACGCGCCCGGATGGGGGCGGCGAGCGCCTGCCCGCCCCCATCCCGCCAACGCCCCCGCCGCCCCCGCCTTCCGCCCATGTATTCCCTGCTGCGGCCGCTGCTGTTCTCGCTGGATGCCGAGCGCGCCCACGACGCCACGTTGGCGCTGCTGCGCGGCGGCCACCGGCTGGGGCTGGTTCGCCAGGCGATCGAGCCGCTGCCGGTGCGGGCGTTCGGCATCGACTTCCCCAACCCGGTCGGCCTGGCCGCCGGCCTGGACAAGAACGGCGCCTGCATCGACGCGCTGGCGGCGCTGGGCTTCGGCTTCATCGAGGTCGGCACGGTCACGCCGCGGGCGCAGCCGGGCAATCCGCGGCCTCGCCTGTTCCGGCTGCCCGAACAGCAGGCGGTGATCAACCGCTTCGGCTTCAACAACCTGGGCGTCGACGCCCTGGTCGCCAACGTCGAGCGCGCGCGCTTCCGCGGCGTGCTCGGCATCAACATCGGCCGCAACAAGGACACCGCCAACGAGGACGCGGTGCGCGACTACGTGCACTGCATGGAGCGCGTCTACCCGCTGGCCTCCTACATCACCGTCAACATCTCCTCGCCGAACACCCAGGGGCTGCGCGACCTGCAGCAGGAGGCCACCCTGCGCCGCTTCGTCGAGATCCTGCGCGGGCACCAGGAACGCCTGGCCAGCCAGCACGGCCGGCGCGTGCCGATGCTGGTCAAGCTCGCCCCGGACCTGGACACCGCCGCCCTGGACGGCGTCGCCGCGGCGATGCTGGCGGCGCGTCCGGACGGCCTGATCCTGACCAACACCACGGTCGGCCGCGCGGGCGTCGAGCAGCATCCGCTGGCCGGCCAGGCCGGCGGCCTGTCCGGGCGGCCACTGATGGGCCCGGCGACCGCCGTGCTGCAGGGCATGCGCGACCGGGTCGGCGACGAGCTGCCCCTGGTCGGCGTCGGCGGCATCACCCGCGGCGCCGACGCGGTCGCCAAGCTCGCCGCCGGCGCCTGCCTGGTGCAGTGCTACACCGGCCTGGTCTACCGGGGCCCGGCCCTGGTCCGCGATTGCGTCGAGGCGATCCGCGCCCGCCGCGCATGAGCCTGCACCTGGAGCACGATGCCGACCTCACGGCCCTGAACACCTTCGGGGTACCGGCCCGCGCCGCGATGCTGGCGCGCGTCGACGACGCCGGCGAACTGCCCGGCCTGTTCGCGGCGATCGCCGGCCAGGGCCTGCCCTGGCTGGCCCTGGGCCAGGGCAGCAACCTGCTGTTCGCCGGCGACCCGCAGGGCATCGTCGTGCAGCCGGTGCTGGCCGGCATCGCCGTAACCGGCGAGTCGGGCGGCCGGGTGCGAGTGCGCGCCGGCGCCGGCGAGTCCTGGCACGGCCTGGTGGAGTGGACGCTGGCCCACGACCTGTGCGGCCTGGAGAACCTGGCGCTGATCCCCGGCACGGTCGGGGCCGCGCCGGTGCAGAACATCGGCGCCTATGGCGTCGAGCTGGCCGCCTTCATCGGCGCGGTCGAGGCCTTCGATGTCGGCGCCGGCGTGCTGTGCCGGCTCGAGCCCGGCGACTGCGGCTTCGCCTACCGCGACTCCCGTTTCAAGCGCGAGCCGGGTCGCTGGCTGATCACCGCCGTGGAGCTGGACCTGCCGCGCGACGCCGAACCGGTCACCGGCTATGCCGGACTCGGGGCCGAACTGGCCGCCGCCGGCGTGACCCGGCCCGACGCCCGCGCGGTGTTCGAGGCGGTATGCGCCCTGCGCCGCCGCAAGCTGCCCGACCCGGCGCGGATCGGCAACGCCGGCAGCTTCTTCAAGAACCCGGTGGTGCCGGCCCTGCAGGCCGCCTTCGTCCGCGACCACCATCCCGACCTGCCCTGCTGGCCGGCCGGCGCCGAGCACGTGAAGCTCAGCGCCGCCTGGCTGATCGAGCACAGCGGCCTGAAGGGCCACCGGATCGGCGATGCCGGCGTCAGCGACCGCCACGCCCTGGTCCTGGTCAACCACGGCGGCGCGACCGGCGCCCAGCTGCTGGCCCTGGCCCGGCACGTCCAGGACACCGTGCAGGCGCGTTTCGGCGTCGCCCTGGAACCCGAGCCGGTCATCATCGGCGCCGGTTGACCCGGTCACGGAAGCCGCGGCCGACCTGCGCTATCTTCGGCCGGTCCACAGGGGGACCGCCCATGTCATCGCTGCACGCACCCACCCTCGACGCCGCGCGCCGGCGCCTGCTCGGCCTGCTGCCGGCGACGCTCGGCGCCGAGGCCACGGCCATGCGCCGGCCCGGCAAGGCGCCGCTGGACCCGGCGCCGGACGCCAACCCGGCGCAGCCCAGCGCGGTGGTCACGCCGCCGGCCCTGGTGCGCTGGCTGAACCGCGCCAGCTTCGGCGCCACCCCGGCCCTGGTCGCGGACGTGCAGGCCCTCGGCGCCAGCGACGATGCCCGCTGGCAGTCCTGGGTCGACCTGCAGCTGAACCCGACGGCGATCGCCGACCCCGAGGTCGATGCCCGGATCACCCCGGCGCGCTACCCGACCCTGTTCAAGACCCTGACCCAGCTGTGGACCGACCACCACGGCGAGACCGCCAACTACGGCGTGCGCATGCGCCCGGTCAGCGAGAGCGAGTGCGCCAAGCTGGTGCGGGCCACCTACAGCCGGCGCCAGGCCTTCGAGGTGCTGGTCGACTTCTGGCACGACCACTTCAGCACCTTCGGCTGGCACTACGACGGCGGCACCGTGTTCCCGCACTGGGACCGCGACATCATCCGCGCCGGCGCGCTGGGCAACTTCCGGCAGATGCTGGGCGAGGTGACCCGCGCCACCACGATGATGTACTACCTGGACCTGCGCTCGAACCGCCGCGACGGGCCCAACGAGAACTACGCGCGCGAGCTGGTCGAGCTGCACACGCTCGGCGCCATGAACTACGCCGGCGTGCTGCGGCCGGACGATCCCAGCCTGCCGGTCGGCACCGGCAACGACGGCGTCGCGGTGCGCCTGAAGTACGTCGACGAGGACGTCTACAACGCCACCCGCGCGCTGACCGGCTGGACCATCCGCGACGGCCACTGGCAGTTTCCCGGCGACAACGACGGCAGCTACGTGTTCCGGCCCGGCTGGCACGACAACTACAGCAAGTGGTTCCTGGGCCGTTTCATCCAGAGCTACAAGGGCGAGACCGACGGCGAGCTGGTCCTGGACTGGCTGGCCGCCCACCCGGGCACCGCCCGCCACGTCTGCACCAAGCTGTGCCGGCGCCTGGTCGCCGACCAGCCGCCGGCCGCCCTGGTCGACAGCGCCGCGGCGCTGTTCGGCCAGCTCTGGCAGGCGCCCGACCAGCTGCGCCAGGTGGTCCGCCACATCCTGCTGTCGCCGCAGTACAAGGCCGCCTTCGACCAGAAGATCGTGCGGCCGTTCGCGGCCACCGCCCATGCCCTGCGGGTGCTGGGCGCCGACTTCACGCCGGTCTGGGACAACACCGCCACCTGGACCACCACCGAGGAGTTCACCTCGCGCCTGCAGGGCACCGGCCACCGGGCCTTCTACTGGGCGGCCCCGAACGGCTATCCGGACCGGCAGTCGGCCTGGTCCAGCTCGGGCGCGCTGGCGATGACCTGGAAGCTGCTGACCCGCCTGGTCGAGCTGCGCCAGGACCGCAACAACGCCAGCTCGCCGTTCCTGGCCGACATCGTCGCCCAGACCCAGGCCGCCCTGCCCGCCGGCAGCCGCAACGCCAACGCCATCGTCGACCACTGGGCGCAGCGCCTGTACGGCCATGCCGCCGAACCCGGCCGGCGCGCGGTGCTGGTCGACTTCATGCGCCAGCTCGCCGCCGCCGGCGACGAGCTGGACCTCGGCACCGACACCTGGAACCTCAACAACCTGCGCCTGCACTACACGCAGTCGCGGCTGCGCACCCTGGTGGCGATGCTGCTGTGCTCGCCCGAGTTCTTCCGGCGCTGAAGGAGACAAGGCCATGACCCCCCTCAACCGCCGCGACTTCCTGCGCAGCTCCGCCCTGGCGACCCTGGCCGCCGGCGCCGGCGCCCGGACCCGCATCGCCCTGGCCGCGCCCGAGGCCGCCACCGACAACGTCCTGGTGTTCGTCTACCTGCGCGGCGGCATCGACGGCCTGTCCCTGGTGCCACCGGTCGGCGGCAATCTGCGCGCCGACTACGAGCAGGCGCGCGTCGCCACCCGGGTGCCGGCGAGCGGCGCCACTGGCGCCCTCGCCCTGCCCGGCAGCGGCGGTCTGTGGGGCCTGCATCCGCGCGCCAGCGGCCTGCACGGCCTGTACCAGGCCGGCCGCCTGGCCATCGTCCACGCGGTCGGCATGGTCCACCAGCCGGTCAGCCGCAGCCATTTCGACGCCCAGGCCTTCATGGAGTACGGCCTGAACGGCCAGGCCGGCAGCGAGGGCTGGCTGACCCGGCACCTGGTCAGCGGTGGCCTGCCGGCCAACGTCGCGATCCCGGCGGTCAGCGCCGGCGCGATCACCTCGACCAGCCTGCTGGCCAGCACCGAGACCATCACCATGGGCAGCGGCGCCGAGTTCCGGCTGGACACCGCGCCCTGGGGCTGGAACGCGCGCGACAACTACAACCCGGCGCCGCCGGCCGCCTTCCAGGGCATGGTCGAGGTGCTGCCGGCGCTGTGGCAGGGCAGCAGCCCGCTGGAGGCCAAGGGCCGCCAGGCGCTGGACGCGCTGGCCCTGATCCGGCCGATCGATTTCGCAGGCTACGCGCCCGGCAATGGCGCCCAGTATCCCTCCGGCGCCCTGGGCGACCAGTTCCGGATGCTGGCCAACCTCATCAAGCGGCCCGAGCTGGGCCTGCGCATCGCCACGGTCGACTACGGCGGCTGGGACACCCACAACGGCCAGGGCAACCCGACCCAGGGCTACGACTACTTCGGCATCCGCGTCGAGGAGTTCTCGCGCGCCCTGACCGCCTTCTACACCGATCTCAACGGCGCCGGCGCCGGCAACCACGCCGCACGCACCAGCATCGTGGTGCTCAGCGAATTCGGCCGGCGGGTGCTGGAGAACGACGCCGGCGGCACCGACCACGGCTACGGCAACGTCGCCCTGGTGCTGGGCGGGCCGGTCAACGGCGGCCAGACCTACGGCAGCTTCCCCGGCCTTGCCACCAACCAGCTGTTCGAGCGCGCCGACGTCGGCGTCAGCACCGACTACCGGCAGATCCTGGCCGAGGTGCTGCTGCGCCGCCTGGGCAACCCCTACCTCGACCACGTGTTTCCCGGCCTGTCGACCTACACCCCGCTCGGCCTGTTCGCCGACGGCACCGGCCTGGCGCCGGTCTGGGGCGGCTTCGACCGGCTGTTCGACAACGGTTTCGAGGTAGCCTGAGGGCGCGCGCTCAGGGCTCGAAGCCGTCCGCGAACAGCGCGTCCGGGCCCAGCACGCGCAGGGCGACCGGCGGCGACAGGCTGTGGAAGCGGCCGCCGTCGTGCCAGGCCTCGGCGTGGATGTCGACGCGGCCCTGGCCGGTCGCGGTCCAGGTGGCGGTCCAGGGCGGCGCGCTGGCGCTGGCGACCACGACATCGTCGACGCGCCAGTCGATGCGCACCAGGCCGGGCAGGTCGGTGGCCAGGGCCAGCGGGACGGGTTCGCCGGTGAGCACGGCGCTGCCGGCGGCCGGTGCGGTCACGGCCAGGGCCTGGGCATCGCCCAGGCCGGGCTCGCTGGCGTCGATCTGCTGCAGGAAGGCGACCAGCTGCGCGACCTGGCCGGCGTCCAGGCCGGCGGTGTCGCCGTGGCGGCCGTCGGGGTTGCGGGTGAGCAGCACGTCCTCGAGGGTGGCGGCGGAGCCGTCGTGCAGGTAGGGCGCCGAGCCGGCCAGGCCGCGCAGGGTCGGCGTATCCAGGGCCAGGATCGGCCGGCCCAGGCGCTGGCCGCTGCCCGGGCCGAGGGTGCCGACGTCGTGGCGCAGGCCGCTGGCGCTGTCGGTGTAGGCGGGGCCGGCATGGCAGCGCTGGCAGTCCAAGGCCTGGAACAGGGCCCGGCCGGCCTGGCCCTGGGCGGTCAGGCTGCCGTCGGCGGCGCGCCGCGGCGAGCGGTCGTCGGCATCGAGCGTGGCCACGTAGGCGGCCAGCGCATCGAGGTCCGCCGAGAAGCCGGCCTTGGGCGGGCCCAGCGGATGGTTGCGCCCCTGCGCGAAATAGTCGGCGTCGGCCATGAAGCCCAGGCCGCCGAACAGGTTGCGGATCGGCACCTCGAAGTCCTGGATTTCGTCGAAGTTGCCGGTCCAGTGCACCAGGCCGCGGCCCATGCCGGCGTTGCCGCGCAGCGAGGTGGTATTGCGCAGGCCCTCGCCGAGCTGGGTGAAGTCCCAGACCCGGCCGTCGCCGCGGCCGTCCAGGTGGCAGGCGGCGCAGGAGAAGTAGCCGTCCTGGCCCATCCTGGCGTCGGCGGCGTCGTGGAACACCTGCTTGCCGCGCAGCACCTGCGGCGCCAGCGGTTCGCCGGTGGCGCTGGCGAAGCGGCCCAGCGTGGCGACCGGGCTGGTGCCGTCGTCCAGGTTGGCGCTGGCGTCGAACACGTCGACCGCGCGCACCAGCGGCGCCTGCACGAACAGCCGGCGCGTCGCCGCATCGAAGGCCAGGCCGCGCGGGCCCATACCGGTTTCCAGCCGGGCCAGCACGGCGCGGCTCCAGGGGTCGACCACCAGCACCTCGTGGTTGGTCTCCAGGGCCGCGAACAGGTGGCTGGCGCCGGGCGCGGCGAGCAGGCCGGAGACCCGGCCGGCGTTGTCGATGTCCATGCGCGCGGCGACCTGCTCGGCGGCGCCGGCGGCGTCGATGCGGCCGAGCAGGGAGCGCAGGCTGGTCTCGAAGGTCAGCGCCTGGCCCTCCCGGAACACCCCGCGCAGCACGTTGTCCTTCTTGCCGCCGTACCACAGCGTGGCGCCGGACTGGTCGGGCGCCAGCGCCGCCACGTAGTTGGGCAGGCCGCGCGCCGCGGTGCCGGAATCCGGTGAGGTCGTGTCGAGCGGCAGGTCGATGGCCTGCGCCTGGGCGAAGGCCGGCAGGGCGATCTTCCAGACCGTGCCGGCGCCGTCGGCGCTGACCAGGCGGGAGACGTACAGCGTGGTGCCGGCGCCATCGAGCGCCAGCGCATGGACCTGCGCGCCGACTTCCATGCTGGACAGCGCCTGAGCGGACACGGCATCGAAGCGCAGCACCCGGCCCGGGCCGGCCAGGGCGGCGTAGCCGCTGCAGCCGTCGTCGAACAGCACGGCGACCGGCCGGGCGCCGTAACCGGCCTCGAGCGTGGCCGTGACGACGCGGGTCGCCGGGTCGATGCGCAGCAGCCGGTCCTGGTCCGCCAGCGCCACCCAGACCTGGCCGCCGGCGTCGATGGCGAGGCCGGCCGGCTCGCCGCCGACGGCGACCTCGGCGAGCAGGCCGGGGGCGTCGGCGTCCAGGATGCCCACCGTACCGTGATCGGGATTGGCCACCCAGACCTCGCGGCGCTGGGCATGCACCTGGATCGCCCCGGACTGCCGGGGCGCCGGCCCGGCCGGCTGCCGCACCACCATCGGCGCGGTCAGGCTGGCCAGGCCCTGGCTGGCATGGCGGACCTGCAGCAGCACGGTGAACACGCCCGGCTGCAGGTAGGTGTGGCCGACCGTGTTCACCGCCAGCCAGCCGGTGCGCGGCGTGCCGTCGCCGAAATCCCACCGGTACTCCAGGGCGCCGCCGCCGTTGACGCTGGCCTGGCCGGTGAACTGCACCGGCTGGCCCTGCGTGGCCGGCGTCGCCGGGACGCTGGTGATGGCCTGCACCTGGACCTGCGCCTGGGCGGCGCCGGCCAGCAGCACCCACAGGGCCAGCGCCCAGGCCAGCGACGCGGGCGCCCTCGCCCTCAAGGCTGGAACCCGTGCGCGAAGATCAGGTCGCCACCCACGGTGGCGCCGGTCGAGAACAGGAAGCTGTAGGCGGCGATGCCGTTGCCGGCGACGTCGCGCACGCCGTCCTGGACCAGGCGCACCTCGTAGGTGGTGTCCGCCGCCAGCTCGGCGTCGGGCACGATGTTCACCACGTTGTAGCTGGTGTGGATGACCGTGGTCGGCAGCGGCGCCCCGCCCAGCGGCCGCAGCTGGATGGTCTGCGGGTTGACCGTGGTGCCGTCCAGGGTCTCGTTGATGACCAGGCCGACCGTGCTGCGCACATGCTGGTGGGTGGCGCCCGGCCGCGGCAGGTGGTAGCCCACCGTGGGACGCGTGGTGTCCAGCGCCGGCTGGTGCGAGAACAGGTAGGAGCGCGAGTTGTCGGTCTCCGACGACGAGGCCAGCACGATGTGGCCCAGCGGGATCCACTGGAAGTCGCCGGCGCAGCAGGGCGTCGGCGTGAACACCTGGCTGACCTGGCGGGTCTCCATGTTGTACTTGGTGCCGCGCCCGAAGCGGCCGGCGAAGGCGTACTGGTCCTGGAAGTGCACGTAGCGCCCGGGCAGGTCGTCGTAGGGGATGGTGAAGGCCAGGGTCAGGTCGGTGGGGTCGCTGAAGTCGATCACCAGGGTGTTGGCGTTGCCCTGCGGGCCGTTGGTGTTGTCGCCGAACATCAGCACCAGGTAGTGGCGCCAGACCTGCCAGGCGTTGGTGTACTGGCGGTAGTTGCCGATCAGCCGGTCGAGCAGCACCGGCTGCAGGGGATTGGAGACATCGAACACCGCGACGCCGTTCTGGCTGTCCGACGGCGTCAGGAACAATAGGTTGCCCAGCCGCCACATGTTGGGACCGCTGGTCATGCCGGCGATCGCCCGGACGTTGACCTGGGCCGCGTGCGGCCACCAGCCGACCCGGGCATCGACGATGTTGTCGCCGAAGTGGTAGGGGTAGGTGTCCAGCCAGTTGCCCGGCCAGCCCAGCGGCGGCTGCCCGGACGGGAAGGCGCCGACGTTGGTGGTCTGCTGGGTGGGCGCCAGCATGTTGGAGAGGTTCTGGAACGGCCTGGGGCTCGTGTCGCCGATCTCGGGGATCCAGTACTGCCGCCAGAAGACGTCGCCGACCTTGGCCCAGGCATGGCCGTTGACGCCGGTCTGCACGGTGCGCACCAGTTGCGGCGACTGGGCGTTGGCGATGTCGTAGGTCCAGGTGCCCTGGCCCTCGGTGCCGCCCAGGTACAGGTAGCCGCGGTGGAAGGTGGTGATGCGGCCGCCGTGGTTCCACATCGACAGCTGGGTGCCGGCCGGCCAGGTCTGCGTGGGCAGGCCCTGGGCGGCCAGCGGCGATGTCGCGGTGAGGGCGGCGGCGGCCAGCAGCCAGCCCTGGAATGTCCTTGCCATGCGGTGTCCCCCTGTGGTCGTGGCGATGGCCGGTTGGACGGCCAGTATCGCCAAGCGCAAAAAGCGTTTCATGCACGCCATCACATTCACGCCGGTCGCATCGCGGATCCAGGTCGCCGCGAACGTCCGCCCCAGCCAGGCACCTCCGGCCACTGCAACGGCACCGCACTTGCCCCTGCCCCGCGCGCAGGGAAGGCGCGAGTCAGAGCAGCGCCCCGGCCAGCGCGCCCGGCCTGGGCGACGGCACCGCACTTCTCCCCTCCCCCGCCTGCGGCGGAGGGGCGGGGGAGAGGGCCGCCCCGGCCAGCGCGCGCACCCGGACCACCAACGATGCAGATCAAGGCAGGCCCCTGCCCCTCTCCCCGGGGGATGCGAACGCGGCGCCTGACCGGGCGGTCGACGCGAACGGACGCCCTCGTCAGTCGCGCGCCAGCAGGGCGCGGGCCGCGGAAAAAACCTGTTCGTCGGACGGCAGCACCAGGAAGGCGGCGCCGGCCAGCGGCGTATAGGTGTCGGCGCCGACCACCCGGGCGATCGGCTTGCCGCCCAGGCCGGCCTCGACCAGGGCGGTGAACACGGTCTCGCCCACCGAGGCGCTGCGCCGGCCCTCGTCGACCACCAGCACCCGTGCGCAGGCGCGGGCGTGCTCGACCACGGCGGCCTCGTTGAGCGGCTGCAGCCAGCGCAGGTCGAGCACGCGGACCTTCGCGCCCTGCCCGTCCGCGAGCTGCTTCGCCGCACGCAGGGCCATCGGCACGCCGTTGCCGTAGCTGACGATCAGCAGGTCGGTGGCATCGGGATCGTAGACGCGCGGTTCGCCCAGCACCATCGCCTGGCCGGGTTCCGGGTACGGGAACAGCCAGCCGCCGTCGCCGGCCGCGTGCAGGTCCTTGGTCATGTACAGGGCGATCGGCTCCAGGAACACGCTGACCCGGCCGTCGACGCGGGCCAGCGCGGCCAGGGTGCGCAGCATCAGGGCGGCGTCGTCGCCGCGGCTCGGGCAGCCGACCACCAGGCCCGGGATGTCGCGCAGGGCGGCGAAGGAGTTGTCGTTGTGGAAGTGGCCGCCGAAGCCGCGCTGGTAGCCCAGGCCGGCGATGCGCACCACCATCGGGTTGCGGAACTGGTCGTTGGAGAAGAACTGCAGCGAGGCCGCCTCGCCGCGCAACTGGTCGCAGGCGTTGTGGAAGTAGGCCAGGTACTGGATCTCCGGCACCGGCAGCAGGCCCATGTTGGCGTAGCCCTGGGCGAGGCCGAGGATCATGGTCTCGTCGAGCAGGGTGTTGAACACCCGCTTGTTGCCGAACGCCCGGTGCAGGCCCTTGGTCACCGTGTAGACGCCGCCCTTCTGGGCGACGTCCTCGCCGAACACCAGGGCCTCCGGCACCGCGGCGAGCAGGTCGTGCAGGGCGTTGTTGATCTGGATCGCCAGGTGCCGCGGCGGCTGCCGCTCGGGCAGGCGGTCCTCGCCGCCGAACGCGGCGATCCGCGCCTGCGGGTCGGCGACGCGGGTCGCCTCGGCCTGCACGGCGTCCGGCGTGTACGGCGCCAGCGGCCGCATCACCTCGGCCAGGGAGTCGATCTTCGGGCGCCGGTCGGCCTCCTCGGCGGCGGCGAAGCAGCGCGCCCGGATCGCCTCGTAGTGGGCGAGCAGGCTGTCGGGGGTGAACAGGCCCGACTCCAGCGCGATCGCCGCCGAGCGCAGCAGCGGGTCGGTGCGCTCGACCGCCACCAGCTCCTCGATGCTGCGCCACTCGATCTCGAAGTCGGTGCCGGCGTGGCCCATGATGCGGGTGGTCTGCAGGTGCAGGAAGGTCGGCCGGCGCATGCGCCGGCAGTGCTCGACCGCGGCGGCGACCTGGCCGTAGCCGCGCGCCAGGTCGAGGCCGTCGGCGAAGAAGTAGTCGAGGTCGCGGCAGCTGCGGAAGCGTTCGCCGATCCAGCCAGGCGGGGTCTTCACCGAGATGCCGATGCCGTTGTCCTCGCAGACGAACAGCACCGGCGCCGGCAGCTTCTGGTAGGCGGTCCACTGCGCGGCGTTGAACGCGGTCTGCGCGGTGGCGTGGTTGGCCGAGGCGTCGCCGAACGAGCAGATCGCGATACTGTCGGCCGGCACCGGCAGCGCCAGGCGCAGGCGCCGGGCCTGCTCGATGGCGAGCGCGGTGCCGAGCGCCTTGGGCAGGTGCGAGGCGATCGTCGAGGTCTGCGGCAGCACCCACAGCGGCTTGCTGCCCCAGACCTTGTGGCGGCCGCCGGAGGCCGGGTCGTCGATGCTGGCGGCGAAGCTCAGCGCCGAGTCCATGACCGGGTCCATGCCCGGCAGCTTGCGGAAGCGCTCGGCCATGAAGCCGCCGCTGCGGTAGTGCAGGAAGGCGGGGTCGGTGTGCCGGCACAGCCGCGCGACCATGGCGTTGCCCTCGTGCCCGGAACTGCCGATCGTGTAGAAGACCTTGTTCTGCACGCGCAGCACGCGCGCCATCAGGTCCAGGTGGCGCGAGATCAGCTGCGACTCGAACAGCTCCAGGAAGCCGCGCGCGGTCAGCGCGCTGCCCGGCAGCACCGGGGCATCGGCATCGGGCACGGCGACGGTGGCGGCGGCCTCGAACGCCTGCGCGAACTCGATGAAGTTGCGGTCGCAGATCTCGGCGCGGTTGAGGCCGCGCATGCGCGCGGGGATGGCGGGGCTGGGGCTGGTCATGGCGGGCGGTCCGGGGCGACCGCGGATTGTAGTGCAGCGCGGTTGCGCGGCCGATGCCGCCCGCGCCGCGGACCGCACGGGCGCGCCGGCCGGCCGGCGCGCCGTCAAGGGACGGCCGGCAGGTCGGCGGCCGGGCGGGCCGTGCGGCCAGAGGGACTGCACGCCCGGGCTTTTCGTGACAGCGCGGCAGCGACCCGGGTGGACCGTCCGGGCTTGCGGTCGAACCGCCGGGTGCCCGCCGGGACAGGCGCCGGCCGGGCGACTCCCACGGCGCGACGGCCGCCCGTTCCCCGGCGGACGGCTAGAAGCCGCGCCGTTTCCAGTGGCCGAACTGCGCGGGCGGCGCCTGGTTGACGCCGTCGCCGCAGGCATCGCCGCGCGCCAGCGGCCATTGCGCCAGCCACAGCACCTGCCGCCCGGTGTCGGCCATGCCCTCGAGCACACCGCCAGCGGCGCCGGCGTCGTCGTAGTAGGCCTCGGCGATGATCCAGGGCAGCGCGGCGGCACCGGGGATGCCCCGGACATGGCTGTCGTGGCGCCGGATCATGGTCGCCTCGCCGGCGCGGGCGGTGCCGTACAGGTCGAGCGCCAGCGCCGCCGGCCAGACCCCGGCGCTCCACGGCCCGGTGTAGACCGTCGGCAGGTGCCGGACCCGCGCCTCGGTGCGCACGCGGTCGTCGTCGGAGACGAACGAGAAGCCGACCGAATGGCCGGCGCCGAACTGGCTCACGTACTCCCGCCACAGGCGCCGCGCGTACTCGGTCAGCACCGGGTTGGCCGGCTCCTCGGGGCGGACCAGCGGGTAGCCGGGCAGGTCGAGGATGCGGGCGCGCGGCATCAGCTCCACCCCGAGGTCGGTCAGGTAGTCGAGACCGGAGGCCTGCAGCACGGCCTCCAGGTTCCACACCAGGTTCCAGTTCTCCTGGTAGCGGTCCTCGTCCCAGGCGCTCCAGTACTGCGGGTCGTTGCCGCCCTGGGGGAAGTAGCGGAACAGGACCTGGGCGAAGCCGGCAGCGCCGATGTCGGCCAGGAACAGGGCCAGGTTGGCCTTGTAGGTGGGGTGCAGGTCGCCACCCGTGCTGTCGAGCAGGGTGCCGGTCCAGGCGCCGCCGGTCGGCCAGGGGGCACGCAGGTGGATCACGCCGGTGGCGATGCGGTCCTGGCCGGCGGCCCGCATCTGCCCGAGCTGGTCGATCACCTGCGCGCGCACGCCCGGCCGGTGGTAGTTGGCGAGCACGCCGTAGGGTTCCCGGTCGCAGCCCGGCCCCAGCGCGTACCAGTGGTAGTTGCTGCCGCCGGACGCCACCGGGGCGTGCTCGAAGCCGTTCACCCGCAGCGTGCCGCCCGCGGCGGGGACAGCGAGCGGGAGCAGCGCGAGGACGAGCAGGCGGATCATCGAAGGTCGCATGCCGACCATCATGCCGCGGCGGCCATGAACCCCTGCCGAGCCGGCGCCGATGCGGCAGAATCGCGGCCATGGAACGCAATCGGAGGAAGCCGCGATGACGGCCGGCGGCAGCGAGGACGAACGCACCATCGCCCTGGCCGGCGGCGAAGGTCCCGGCGGCGCCGAGAGCGCCGGCGAGCGGATCGGTCCCTATCGCCTGGTCCGCCTGCTCGGCGAAGGCGGCATGGGCCAGGTGCACCTGGCCGAGCAGAGCGAGCCGATCCGCCGCAAGGTGGCGCTCAAGCTGATCCGCCGCCAGCTCGCCGGGCCGCTGGCGCGCGCCTACTTCGAGGTCGAGCGGCAGGCGCTGGCGCGCATGGAGCATCCGGCCATCGCCCGGGTGTTCGACGCCGGCGAGACCGCCGAGGGCTACCCCTGGTTCGCCATGGAGCACGTCGAGGGCCGTCCGCTCGACCAGTGGATCCGCGACGACCAGCCGGGCCTGGCGACCCGCCTGCGCGTGCTGATCGCCCTCGCCTACGGCGTCCAGCACGCCCACCAGCGCGGCATCGTGCATCGCGACCTCAAGCCCAGCAACGTCCTGGTGGGCCTGGTCGACGGCCGGCCGCAACCGCGCCTGATCGATTTCGGCATCGCCACCGGCATCGACGGCGAGGTCGCCAGGAACGCCTACGAGCGGGTCGGCAGCGGCGCCTACATGAGTCCGGAGCAGTTCGCCGGCGACACCGCCGGCATCGATATCCGGACCGACATCTACAGCCTGGGCGTGATGCTCCTGGCGAGCCTGCTGCCCGGCGCCGGACTGCAGGCCCTGGGCGAACCGGTGCCGCAGCGCGAGGCCCTGCACGAGCGCCTGCAGGCCAGCCTGGCGCGCGGCCGCCAGGACCCGCCCCTGGATGCCGTGCCCGTGGAGCTGCGCCACATCGTCGCCTGCGCCTGCCATCCCCAGCGGGAGCGGCGCTACAGCTCGGCGATGGCACTGGCCGACGACCTGCAGCGCTTCCTCGACGGCTATCCGGTGCGGGCGGTCCCCGACACCCGCGGCTACCGCATGCGCAAGTTCATCCGGCGCCGGCGCCGCCCGCTCGCCCTGGCCACAGCGGCCGCCCTGGCCCTGGTCGTCGGCCTGGCGGTGGCGCTGTGGGGACTGGTCGAGGCCGAGCGGCAGGCGCGGCGCAGCCAGGCCACAGCGGATTTCCTCGCGACCGTGCTGGCCGGCATCGATCCGGACCAGGCGCGCGAGCTGGACAAGACCCTGCTGCGCTCGGTGGTCGACCAGGCCGCGCAGCGTGCCGAGGCCGAGCTGGCGGACCAGCCCGAAGCCCTGGCCGAGATCGAGTCGGTGATCGCCGAGAGCTACACCGGCCTGGGCGAGTACGACCTCGCCGTGCGGTTCAACCAGCGCGCCTACCAGCGCAACCTGGCCCGTTTCGGCGCCGACCACCTGCGCACCCTGGTCAGTGCCCGCGCCTACGGCCGGTCGCGGGTGGATGCCGGGGACTACGCGGACACCGAGGCCTTCCTGCGCGACACCCTGGCGCGGGCGGCCCGGCGCCTGGGCGAGGACCACCTGGTCACGCTGCGGACCCGGCAGTCGCTGGGCTGGCTGCTGCGCGAGACCACCCGCTACGAGGAGTCGCTGGCCGAGCAGACCAGGGCCATCGAGGGGCTGCGCGCCACCCTTGGCGAGGACGACCCGGACACCCTCGAGACCCGGCTGACCCGGGCCATCGCGCTCGCCGACCTGGAGCGCTTCGACGAGGCGATCGCCGAACTCGAGGCCCTGGTCGCGATCCGCGGCAGGCTGCTCGGCGCCGACCATCCGCGCACCCTGAGCGTGCGCAACAGCCTGGCGGTCGCCTACCTGCAGTCGCGCCGGTTCGCGCAGGGCGAGCAGGTCCTGCGTCCCCTGCTGGAGGACCATGAGCGCGTCTACGGCGCCGACAGCACCCAGACCCTGATGGTGGTCGGCAACCTCGCCGGCGCGCTGCGCCAGCAGGGCAAGGTCGACGAGTCGGGTCCGCACTACCGGCGCGCCGCCGAGGGGACCCGGGACCGGTTCGGCCAGACCCATCCGCGCGCCCTGCTGTCCCTGCACAACTACGGCAACTACCTGCTCGATGCCGGGCAGGCACGGGCGGCCTGGCAATCCCAGGACGACGTGCTGACGCACGCCGCGGTCACCTTCGGCGAGCGTCACCAGGTCATCGCCGAGGCCCTGACCACGCGCGGCCGGGCCGCCCTGCGCCTGGGCCGGCTCGACGAGGCGGAAGCGGACCTGCAGGCCGCCCTGGCCATGAAGACCGAGCTGCTGGGCCCGGACCACGGCCGCCTGAAGTCCACCCGGGATGCCCTGGCCGAGCTGCGCGCGACCCGGGGCGACCCGGCGCCCGACCCCGCCGCGGAGCCCTGATCCGTCGGCCTCCGGCATCGCCCGGCGGTGGGGCGGCGCGCGGCCGCCGCCCCCGGCTGGACCGGGGGCGGCGCGGCCGACACTGGCACCTTCACCTTTTCTGCACTAATGTCCGGCGGTCCCCGTGGCGCCGGGTGTGCCGGATGCCGCGGCCGGGGCGATATCTTCACGGGAGGCAACATGTACAAGACGTTTCGTGCGCCGATGCTGTCGGCGCTGGTCGCGGCCGCGCTGGTCGGGGCCTGGGGCATCCAGGCCACCGCCAGCTTCGACGAGAAGGCTGGCGCGACCCAGTCCAGCGGCATCTCGACCTGGATGGTCGAATTCGCCGAGCCGGGCCTGCTGCACGGCACCACGCGCGCACCGGGCGCCCGCTTCGACGCCAGCGATCCCGCCGTGGTCGCCTACCGCGACCAGCTGATGCAGGTGCAGGCCGGCCACAAGGCCGCCATCGCCGGCGCCCTGGGCCGCTCGCCCGAGGTCACCCACCACTACCTGGCCACCCACAGCGGCATGGCGATCCGGCTGACCGCCGCCGAGGCCGACCAGGTCGCACGGCTGCCCGGCGTCGCTTCCGTGAAGCCCGAGGTGGTCGAGCAGATCGACACCAATGCCGGCCCGGTGTTCATCGGCGCCGACACCATCTGGAACGGCAGCGCCATTCCCGGCGGCGGCCCCGGCACCCGCGGCGAAGGCATGGTGATCGCCGTGCTCGACACCGGCATGGTCAGCGCGACCCACCCCTCGTTCGCCAACGACGCCAGCTGCGGCCATGGCGGCGCCAACCCGAACAAGGTGCTGTCCTCGCTGGACTGCGCGACCACCGACGGCACCGGCCTGTGCAACGGCCCGACGCCCACCGACACCAACGGCCACGGCTCCCACACCGCCAGCACCTCGGGCGGCAACCGCGTGCCGACCAGCGCCACCCCGGCGCCCAACGTCGAGATCTCCGGCGTCGCGCCCTGCGCGAACCTGCGCATCTACAAGGTCTGCCCGACCACCTCCTGCCCGGGCGCGGCGATCCAGGCCGGCATGGACTCGATCCTGCTGCACGGTGGCGTCGACGTCATGAACTTCTCGATCTCCGGCGGCCGCAACCCGTGGGAGGACAACGACCGCAAGAAGCTCGACCTGGTCACCGCCGGGGTGTTCGTCGCCGCGTCGGCCGGCAACACGAGTGCCTCGGTCCCCAACCCGATCGGTGCGGTCAACCACCTCGGCCCCTGGGTGCTGAGCGTCGCCGCCTCCAGCCACCACAGCGCGCCGGACACGCTGGCGGGATTCAGCCTGCGTGGCCCGACCCCGGCACCGCTGGCCGACCTGACCAAGCCGGACATCACCGGCCCCGGCGTCACCGTCTACGCGGCCAACGCCAGCGTCGCCGGCTACGGCAACAGCAGCGGCACCTCGATGTCCTCGCCGCACCTGGCCGGCGCCGCGACCCTGATCCGCAAGGTCCACCCGACCTGGACCCCGGTGCAGGTGAAGTCGGCGATCATGATGACCGGCAAGCGCGCCGGCACCGGCGCCAGCGGCAACTGGACCTGGGACGAGGTCGGCAGCGGCCGCATCGACCTGGCGAAGGCGGTCAACGCCGGCCTGCTGATGGACGAGACCACCGCCAACTTCCTGGCCGCCAATCCCGTCGGTGGCAGCATGTCGGCGCGCGACCTCAACCTGCCGGCGGTGCGCGACATGGCCTGCACGCCCTCGTGCACCTGGACCCGCACCGTGACCAGCGCCCTGGCCACACCAGCGACCTGGAACGTCGCGGTCGAGAATCCGACCGGCTTCGTGCTGGAGGCGACCCCGGCGCAGTTCGTGATCGACCCCGGCCAGAGCCAGGTGATCACCATCACCGCGACGCCGCAGCTCAACGAGCCGGGCACCACCCTGCGCTTCGGCGCGGTGACCCTGACCCGCGCGCCGGTCGGTCCCGACCCGGTCCTGCACATCAGCGTCTCGGTGCGCGGCGCCGGTCCGTTCGACCCGATCTTCGCGCACGACTTCGAGATGCCGCCGCCGGTGGTGTGCTCGACCGGCGGACCGTTCACGTTCGGCACCACAGCCGGACCGGCCAGCGTCTACCCGGTGCCGCTCAGCATCGCCGGCGTCGGTTCCATCACCAACATGCGCATGCAGATCAACGGCGTGACCCACACCTTCTCGGATGACCTCGACATCCTGCTGGTCGGACCCGGCGGACAACGCCTCATCGTCATGTCCGACGTCGGTGGCAGCAACGCCCTGAACGCGGTCGACCTGGTCCTCAGCGACGCCGCCGCCGCGGGCATGCCGGATGCCGGCGCCATCGCGTCCGGCAGTTACCGGCCGACCAACGTGGGCGCCAACGACGCCTTCCCCGCCCCGGCCCCGGGCACGCCGCACGGCAACCCGGCACCGGCCGGCTCGGACACCTTCGGGTCGGTGTTCGGCGGGCTGAACGCCGACGGCACGTGGAACGTCTTCCTGTACGACGACGCCAACCTGGATGCCGGCCAGATCGGCCAGGTCTGCCTGGAGTTCAACTTCGCGCCCTGATCCGGGACGCGGAGCGGCAACACGGAAAGGGCGCCCTCCGGGCGCCCTTTCTTCGTTCCGGCCCCGCCTGGCCGGTGCATGCCTCCGTGCAGCGGGCCCGAACCCGCCAATGGTCCGCGCGCGGTCCCGGCGGGGTTCGCTCAGGTCCCCTGGTCCGCGGCGGTTCCGGCGGTCGCGGGGCGCCAGGACTGGCGGGACTGCCCCCAGGCCTCCACCACGGCATCATCGAACGGCACCGGCAGTCGCACCGGTCCGCGCAGGCGCGAACCCAGCCGCTGCGCCAGCCGCTGCGAGCGCAGGTTGTCCGGGGCGATGCAGTGGATCACCTCGGACCAGCCCAGGCGCTCGAAGGCCCAGTCGATGGCGGCGGTCGCCGCCTCGAAGGCGATGCCGCGACCGGCGGCGTCGGGATGCAGGGCCCAGCCGACCTCGGTGCCCGGCCAGCCGTCCGGCTGCCAGGGGCCGGCCTGGCCCAGCCAGCGGCCGTCGGCCCGGTCGACGATCGAGAACATCGCGAAACCCTGCACCAGCCAGGCGCCGGGCATCTGCAGGAAGCGGCGCCAGGCGGCACCACGCTCGAGGACGCCGCCGATGTGCCGGGCGCTGTCCTCGTCGGCCAGCATCTGCGCGTAGCGCTCGAAATCGCCGGCCTCCGGGACGCGCAGCAGCAGCCGCTCGGTGGTCAGGCGCGGGAAGTCCCCGGTGCTCACCGCAGGGTGCCGTCGTGCCGATCGCCGTCCCGGAAGCGGCAGCCGGGGACGATGCGGGCGATGTCGGCGATGTCCGGGCTGCTGCATTCGAAGTGCACGCCGCCAGAGGCGTCCACGGCCTCGGGTCGGAACTGGACCGCGCCGGCCAGCGGCGCCGCGAACCGGACGGCCAGCGTGCCGCCCGGCTGCACCAGGACCGTCTCCAGCCCCACCTGGCGCAAGGCATCGGGATCGGGAAGCCCGGCTTCGGCATTGCCGTCCGGGGCGCGGCCCCGGCTGGCCAGGAATTCCGCCACAGCCAGCCGCGCCGCCGACGCATGGGCCAGGGCCTCGCGCATCCGGGTCACCCGCGCATAGTCGTCTAGCACTGCCTCGGTAGCCGCCAGCACCTGCACCGCCGCATTGTCGGGGGGAGGCGGCCGCAGCAGCCAGGCCGCAGCGCCGACCAGGAAACCGCCGGTCAAGCTGCCGACGAGGAACCCGAGGGTCGCTGCGCGCAACTCAGAAGGCATTGATGCCGGTCACCTCGCGGCCGACCACCAGCTGGTGCACGGTCTCGGTGCCCTCGTAGGTGATCACCGATTCGAGGTTGAGCTGGTGCCGGATCGGCGCGTACTCGGTGGAGATCCCGGCGCCGCCGAGGATGTCGCGCGCCTCGCGGGCGATGTCGATGGCCATCCGGCAGTTGTTCCACTTCGCCAGGGAGACCTGGCTGGGCTGCATGCGGCCGGCGTCCTTGAGGCGGCCGAGCTGCAGGACCAGCAGCTGCGCCAGGGTGATGCGCCGGGCCATCTCGGCCAGCTTGAGCTGCACCGCCTGGGTGGCGGCGATCGGCCGGCCGAACAGGATCCGCTCCTTGGCGTAGCCTAGCGCCTCGGCGTAGCAGGCGATGGCGGCGCCGATCGGCCCCCAGGTGATGCCGTAGCGGGCCTGGGTCAGGCAGCCCAGCGGCCCCTTCAGGCCCTTGACGCCGGGCAGGCGCGCGGATTCGGGCACCCGCACGCCGTCCAGGAACAGCGCGCTGGTCACCGAGGCGCGCAGGCTCATCTTGCGATGGATCTCCTGGGCGCTGAAGCCCGGCGTGTCGGTGGGCACGATGAAGCCCTGGATGCCGTCCTCGGTCTGCGCCCAGACGATCGCGATCTTCGCCAGGTTGCCGTTGGTGATCCACATCTTGGCGCCGTTCAGGACCCAGTCGCCGCCGTCCTTGCGGGCGTGGGTCTTCATGTTGGCCGGGTCGGAACCGCCGTGCGGCTCGGTCAGGCCGAAGCAGCCGATCACCTCGCCGGCGGCCATCGCCGGCAGCCACTGCCGGCGCTGCTCCTCGGTGCCGTACTGGAAGATCGGGTACATGCACAGCGAACTCTGCACCGAGACGAAGCTGCGGATGCCCGAATCGCCGCGCTCCAGCTCCTGGCAGATCAGGCCGTACTGCACGCCGCTCATGCCGGCGCAGCCGTACTCCTCGGGCAGCGAGGAGCCGAGCAGGCCCAGCGCGGCGATCTCCGGCACCAGTTCCTTCGGGAAGCGCGCCTGGTCGAAGCAGTCGCCGATGATCGGCAGAACCTTCTCGTCGGTGAAACGGGCGACGGTGTCCTGGACCATGCGCTCCTCGTCGGAGAGCAGGCTGCGGACATCGAACAGGTCGGTCGGGGAAAGGCTCATGGCGGCACGCGGTCGGGCTGAGTGAAGCCCGGCATTGTAGGGCACCGAAGTCCAGGCGGCGTCAGTGCCGTCGCCCGACCGGCCGGGCCCGGCCCCGCGGCGCGTCGTCGCGCCGACCCGGCCGGTCGCCCCGGCGCCCGGCGGCGAACCGTCGGCGCTTCCCGGCTAGACTGTGCGGCCGCCTCCCCAGCCGTGGCCGTGCAGATCCCGGTCCTCACCTACCACGCGGCCAACGTGGCCGGCGCCGAATACGCCGAAAACGACCATGTCGCCCTGGCTGCCGACCTGCGCCTGGTCGACGGGCTCGGCTGGCGGGTGCTGTCCCTGGACCAGGTGCTGGCCGTGCTGGACGGCAGCCTGGCGCCACCGTCGCCGCGCTGCCTGGCCGTCACCTTCGACGACGGCACCGACTTCGACGTGCGGCCGCTGGACTGGCCCGGCCAGGGCCGGCAGCCCGGCTTCGGGCCGATCCTGGCGGACTTCCGCGCCGAGGCCGGCGACCGGCAGCCGGATCTGCATGCCACCAGCTTCGTGATCGCCTCGCCGGCCGCGCGCGCGGCCATGGACGAGCAGTGCCTGCACGGCGCCGGCGTCCTCAACGACGACTGGTGGCCGGAGGCCGCGGCCAGCGGCCTGCTGGCGATCGGCAACCACAGCTGGGACCACAACCACCCGGTGGCGCCGGAGGCGGCGCCCGACGGCCTGAAGCGCGGCGATTTCCTGGCCGTCGACAACGCCGTGCGCGCCGCCTGGCAGGTCGCCCGCGCCCAGGCCTTCATCGCCGCCCGGGTGGCGCCGGCGCCGGTCCGGCACTTCGCCTACCCCTGGGGCCAGGCGCCCGACTACCTGCGCCGGCACTGGCTGCCGCGGCACGGTCCGCGCCTGGGCCTGGTCGCGGCCTGGACCACCCAGCCGCGACCGGCGCGCCCCGGGGACGACCGCTGGGCCCTGCCCCGCTACGTCTGCGGCGCGCACTGGCGCAGCCCCGACCAGCTCGCCGACCTGCTGGCCGGGAGCGCGGCCTGATGGCCGCCGTGCGACCGCCGAGCCAGCCGCTCACCGGCCGCGGTGTCGCCCTGATGCTGGGCAGCGTCGCCAGCTTCGGCCTGATGGCGATCACCATCCGCCTGGCCAGCGCGCAGATGCACCCGTTCGAGATCGCCTTCTTCCGCAACCTGTTCGGCCTGATGTTCACGGTGCCGCTGATCGTCCACGCCGGACTGGGCATGCTGCGCACCCGGCGCCTGCGCCTGTACTTCCTGCGCTGCCTGGTCGGCCTGGGCGCCATGCTGACCGGCTTCTGGGCGCTGGTGCACCTGCCGCTGGCCCAGGCCATCGCCCTGTCCTACACGACGCCGCTGTTCGTCACCATCCTGGCCGTGCTGGTGCTGGGCGAGGTGGTCCGGGCGCGCCGCTGGAGCGCGATCGCGATCGGGTTCGTCGGCGTGCTGGTGATCCTGCGGCCTGGCGTCTCCGGCCTCAACCTCGCCGCCCTGGTGGCGATCGCCTCCTCGGCCCTGGCCGCCAGCGCGGCGATCAGCATCAAGTTCCTGTCGCGCACCGAACCGCCCGATGCCATCGTCATCTGGATGGTGCTGATCATGACGCCGCTGTCGCTGTTCCCGGCGCTGCCGGTCTGGACCTGGCCGGATGGCGAGGGCTGGCTGTGGGTGGTGCTGACCGGCGGCCTGGGCACGCTCGGCCACGTGTTCCTGACCCGCGCCTACCGGATCGCCGACGTCTCGGCGCTGCAGCCGCTGAACTTCGTGCAGCTGCCCCTGGTGGCGATGCTGGCCTGGCTGCTGTTCGCCGAACGCGTCGATGTCTGGACCCTGGCCGGCGCCGGCATCATCGTCGCCAGCACCGCCTACATCGCGCGCCGCGAGGCCCTGCTCAACCGCCGCCAGGTCAGCGACCCGCAGGTCGGTTCCGGCCAGGCGCCCTGACCGCGGGTCCCTCCCGGCCGAGCCGTCCCGCCGGTGCCGGCCTCAATCGTCGCGGCCGGCCAGGATCTCCGCCAGTTGCCCGCGGGTGTGGCGCAGGGCGGCGGGCAGCGCGTCTTCCGGCAGGCCCACCAGGGGATCGATCCAGCGCTGCCGGGTCGCGGCCGCCGCTGCCGCATCGCCGATCTCCTCCTGGGCGCGCCACAGCTCGGCGGCCAGATGCAGCTCGACCGGGGACAGGGCGGCCGGATCGGCGTGGTCGTATCCGGCCAGCACCGGCGCGAGCAGGGGCACCGACTCGGCGGCGCGACCGTCTCGGCGCAGGTTCCGGGACTGGTTGAGCAACGACTCGCGGGTCGAGGGGTGCGCGGCCCCGAGCACCGCCTGCCGGCGCCCGACGACCTGCGCGGCCAGCGCTGCCGCCTCGCGGTGGCGCCCGGCCCGGCCAAGCATCGATGCCTGGGAGTCGAGCGATTGCAGGGTGTCGGGGTGGTCGGCGCCGAGGCTTTCGCGGCGCTCCGCCAGCACCTCGCCCTGCAGCGCCAGCGCCTCGTCGAGGCGGTCCAGGCGGGCCAGGGAGGTGGCGAGGTTCTGCTTGCTGCGCAACGTCTGGGGGTGTCCGGCGCCGAGCACGCGGCCGCGCGCCGCCACCACCTGGACCATCAGCGGCAGCGCTTCCTCGACGCGATCGAGCTGGACCAGGGTCGACGCCATGTTGTTGAGCTCGCCGAGGGTCGAGGGGTGTTCGGCGCCGGAGACGCGCGAGCGCAGCGCGTACCCCTCGCGCTGCAGGACGAGCGCCGCCTCGTAGTCGCCCAGGGTGCCGAGCACGGCGCCCAGGTTGCTCAATGAAGACAGGGTCAGGTCGTGCTCTTCGCCCAGGCTGGCGCGCCGTCCTGCCAGAACCGCTTCGAGTTCCACGCGGGCGGCGTCCCACTCGCCAAGGCGGACCAGGGTGATGCCCAGGTTGTTGCGCGCGGTCAGCACACTGGCCGGATCGACGTCGGCACGCACGGCGAGCTGCCCTAGCGCCTGCTCCTGCAAGGCCCTGGCTGCGGCGAACTCGCCCTGGGACATCAGGGCCTGGGCGAGTTGCAGGCGCGCCGACTCCGTGGCCGGATGGCCCGGCGGCAGGAACCGCTCGCCGTCCTCCAGGCTGCGCTGCGCCACGTCGCGCGCCTCGTCTGCGCGACCCTGCCGGTCGATGGCGCTGGCCAGGTCGGCACGCGCCTTGATCGCCCGGGCGTCGCCGCTGCCGGCCAGCGCCTCGCGCTGGGCGGCCACGGCGCGCAGGTCGGACTCGGCGGCGCCGTAGAGACCGAGCTCGAGGCGGACCTGGGCGAGGCTGTAGCGCAGCTCGGCCGCCAGCGCCGGCTGGTTGCCGAACTGCCGCTGCAGGGCGGCCTCGGCGCGCGCCAGGACGTGCTGGTCGATGACCGCCCGCGCCAGGTCGGCGGCCGACAGCGCCTGCGCGGCCCGTTCGAAATCCGGCAGCAGCGACGCCGACTCGGGGTGGCGGCCAAGCTGCTCGCGCTGCAGGCCGAGCAGGCCCTCGCCCATCGCCCGCACGTCGATGGTGCGCAGCATGCTGCGCTGGAAACTGGCCACCTGCTCGAGCTCCAGGCCGCGTTTCTCGGCCAGCCGCCGCTGCGCCTGCGCCTGGTCCAGGCCGTACAGGCTCACGGCAAGGCCGGCGACCAGGGCGACGAACACGGCGACCGTCGCGGCCAGGCCGACGCGATGGCGGCGGACGAACTTGGCGGCCAGGTAGGACCGCGTGGCCGGCATGGCCAGCAGGGGCCGGTTGGCGAGGAAGCGGCGCAGCTCGGCGGCAAGCGCGCCGGCCGACTCGTAGCGGTCGGCGCGGTCGTGCGCGACCGCCTTCATGACGATGGCATCGAGCTCGCGCAGGCGCGGACGACGCAGGCGCCCGCCGGCCACGGGTCCCGGCGCCTGCCGCATCCGTGCCGAGGGCGGCTGCAGCGTGGTGGCGCCCGTGCGCGGCGAGGACTGGCTGACGCCGGACAGGCCGGCGCGGTCGCCGACGATGAGCTCGTAGAGGACCACGCCCAGGGAGTACACGTCGCTGCGGGTGTCGATCGCCATGGCCGCCCCGGCGAACTGTTCGGGGCTCATGTAGTCCGGCGTGCCGGCGCGCTCGCCGGAGCCCGTCTCGCCGAAACCGGCCCGACTGGCGGCGGTGGCGATGCCGAAGTCGATGATCCGCGGCTGCAGGACGCCGTCGACCCGCGTCACCAGGATGTTGGCGGGCTTCAGGTCGCGATGGACGATGCCCTTCTGGTGCGCATGCTGCACGCCGTCGCAGATGCGCGCCATCAGCGCCAGGCGGTCGACCAGGTCCAGGCCGGCCTCCGCGCAGGCGCGGGTCAGGGGCTGGCCCTCGATGAACTCCATGGCGAAGAACGGCACGCCGTCGGCGGTGGCGCCGGCGTCGAAGATCCGGGCGATGGCCGGATGCTGCATCTGCGCCAGGGTCTGGCACTCGATCTCGAACCAGGCACGCTGCCTGGCGTCGAAGCGACGGCCCCGAAGCAGCTTGAGCGCCACCGTGCGGCGCACCGGCTCCAGCTGGCTGGCGCGGAACACCTGGCCCATGCCGCCTTCGCCCAGCAACGATTCGACGCGATAGCGGCCGGCGACCACCTGGCCCAGCGCGGGATCGCCGTCGGCGCCCCCCGGCGCGGCGCCGGCGCCGGCGCCGTCCAGCCAGCGGGTCGCCTCGTCGTCCGTCGCCTCGCCACCTTGCATCATGGTCATCCGCGCACCCCCGCCCCGACCGCCCGGATCATGGCAGCACCGCCCCGCATTCGCGACCTTCGCCCGCCCTTGGTGCCGGCCAGCCGGCAATTCCGATAGACTCCGGGCGGTCTTTGAGGGGCGCCATGAACCGACGCAGCGACGACGGCAGCACCACCCGCCGCACCGTGATCAGTCCCGGGCCCGATCGGCCGGACCAGAACACCGCCTGCCTGGTCGTGATCCATGGCGAGGGACTGGGCAAGCGGATCGACATCGGCGAGCAGCCGATCGTCATCGGCCGCTCCCACGAGGTCGACCTGCGCATCGGCCACGCCAGCGTCTCGCGACGGCACTGCGAGGTCTGGCGCGAGGGCGAGCGCTGCCACGTCCGCGACCTGGGCGCCACCAACTGCACGCGAGTCAACGACCTGCCGATCGAACTGGTTGAACTCGTCGACGGCGACCACGTCACCATCGGCGAGAGCATCCTCAAGTTCATCGGCGAGGGCAGCGTCGAGGCGCGCTACCACGAAGAGGTCTACCAGGTCGCCACCCACGACGCCCTGACCCAGCTCTACAACCGCCGCCACTTCGCGGAGATCTTCGACAAGGAGATCACCCGTGCGCAGCGCCGCGACCGGCCCCTGACCGTGTGCATCCTGGACGTCGACCTGTTCAAGCCGGTCAACGACCAGTTCGGACACATCGCCGGCGACAGCGTGCTGCGCCAGATCGGCGAGATCATGCGCGAGCACGTGCGCGGCGACGACGTCGCCGCCCGGATCGGCGGCGAGGAGTTCGCCGTGCTGCTGCCGGAAACGCCGCTGGATGCCGCGGTGCGCTTCGCCGACCGGCTGCGCCAGGCGGTCTCGGCCCGGCCGCTGGCGATCACCCCGGACACCGCGCGCACGCTCACCGTCAGCATCGGCGTCGCCGCCCTGGCGCCCGGCCGCGACGACCGCAGCACCCTGATGGCGGCGGCCGACGCCGCCCTCTACCGCGCCAAGGCGCAGGGCCGCAACCGGGTCTGCAGCGACGACTGAGCGCCGGCGGCCGGCCGATCCTGCGGGGCGCCGGTCAGTCCGGCTTGCCGGCCTCGCTCCCCGCGTCGCCGGCGCCTCCGGCACCGCCCTCCCCCGCGTCGGTGCCCGGCGCGCGGCCGGCATCGAGCAGGCCGTTGAGATCGCCCAGTTCGCTCAGTCCGACCTCGCGCAGCAGGGCGTCGACCAGCGGCCGCTGGGCGCGGTAGCGCAGCGCGTGGTCGACCACCGATGCCGCGAGGTTGCCGCCGCCGTTGCCCGAGCCGCCGCCGCCTTCGCCGCCACCGCCGGCGATCGCGCCCATGCCGCGCACGTCGACGATCCGGATGCCCTCGATGCGCTCCATCGGCCGCACCGACTGCTCGATGATCTCCGGCAGCCGGCGCAGCAGCTCCAGGCGGATCTCCAGGGCGACCTGCTCGGCGCTGAGCGCGTTGCGGGCCTGGTTGATGGCGCGCTGGCCGTCGGCCTCGACCCGGTAGCGCTCCTCGTCGGCCTGGGCGCGGATGCGCACCGCGTCGGCCTCGCCGGTGGCCGCCACGCGCAGCGCCTCTGCGCGGTCGTCGGAGGCCTTCTTCTCGGCCTCGGCCGCGACCGTGATGGCGATCGCCTCCTGCTCGGCCTGCTCGCGCGCCTGCACCAGGCGTACCGCCTTGGAGCGCTCGGCCACGGCCGTCTCGCGGACCTTCTTGACCTCTTCCTCGGCGGCGACCGCCTTGGCGAGCGCGGCGTCGGCATCGGCCTTGGCCGCCGACTCCTCCTGCGACTTGTGCGAGACCGCGATCTCGCGTTCCTGGTCGGCGATGCGCACCGCGCGCTCGCGTTCGATCTCGCGCTGCTCGATCAGGCGGCGCTTCTCGATCTCGGCCTCGGCGATCGCCCGGTCGGAGGCGATCTTGGCCTGCTCGGCCTCGCGGTGCCGCTCCGCCTCCTGCTGGGCGATGGTCGCCGCCGCCTCGGCGGCGCGCACCTTGACCTCCTGGTCCTGCAGCAGCCGCGCGTACTCCTGGTCCCTGGCGATCTCCAGCGACTGACGCTCGGTCTGCAGGTTCTTCATCTCGATCTGGATCTTGGTGTCGCGCTCGATGTCGTTGCGCTGCTTGCGGCGCAGCTCGATCTCCTGGGTGAGCTTGGTCAGGCCCTGGGCGTCGAAGGCGTTCTGCGGGTTGAAGAAGTCCGCGGCGGTCTGGTCGAGGCCGGTCAGCGACACCGACTCCAGCTCCAGGCCGTTCTTGAGCAGGTCCTCGGCGACCGCGACCTGCACCTTCTGGGCGAAGTCGACGCGGTTCTCGTGCAGGCCCTCCATGGTCATGCCGGCCGCCACCGCGCGCAGCGCGTCGACGAACTTGCCTTCGACCAGTTCCTTGAGCGCCGCCGGTTCCATGGTGCGGCGACCCAGCGTCTGCGCCGCGGTCGAGATCGCCGCGGCGTCCGGCTTCACGCGCACGTAGAACTCGGCCTGCACGTCGACGCGCATGCGGTCGTGGGTGATCAGCGCCGCCTCGCGGGCGCGCAGCACCTCCAGCTTGAGCGTGTTCATGTTGACCGGGATGGTCTCGTGCAGCACCGGCAGCACCAGGGCGCCGCCGTCGCGCACCACCCGCTCGCCGCCCAGGCCGGTGCGCACGAAGGCGATCTCCTTGCTGGCCCGGTGGTAGAGCCGCGCGAACACCAGGCCGAGCGCGAACAGCGCGATCAGGATGATCACGGCGGGCACGATCACGCCCATGTACGGAATGTTCAGGTCCATCGTCCTCTCCCCAGGAAACGGTTCGCCGGTGGTTGCCGGCCGTCAACGTGCAAAGCGGCTGTCACGGGCCAGGTCAGGTGCCATCCACCAGCGCCGGGTTCGGATTGGCGATCACCGCGAAGCGACCGCCGCCGGTGCGGCGCACCAGCAGCACCACGGCGCCGGCCGGGAACGTCTCGGCGGCATCCTCCGGTTCGGCCAGCACGTAGTGGTCGGTGCCGAAGCGGTCGGTCACCCGCGCCTGGGCCGGCAGGCCGGCGCGGGCGGTGCCGCCGACCACCGTGCCGGTGCGGCCGACCAGCTGGTCGAGGTCGATGGCGCTGGACTCGTCGCCGGGCAGGATGCGCGCCAGCAGCCCGCTGCACCAGCGCACCGGCGGCAGGGCGACCGCGAACGCCAGCGGCACCGCCAGCAGGGTCGGCGCCGGCGCCCCGAACAGCGTGCGCGCCAGGTTCTGGCCGACCAGCCCGATCAGGCCGAACAGCGCGAGCAGGATGATCAGCACCATCAGCACCGGCACCTTGCCGATGTGCAGCCAGGCCAGGAAACGCCCGACCACGCCCTGCACCTCGCTGCCGGTGGCCTCCATGCCGGTGCCGGCGTCGCTGCCGGCCGAGGACGGCAGCAGCAGGTCGTCGACCACGTCGTTCAGGCCGACGCCGGTGGCCAGCGCGACCAGCTCGGCCAGGGCCAGGCCGACCATCACCAGCAGCGCCACCACGAAGGGCGCGTTGCCGGCCGCCGTCATCCAGGCCATGGCCATCCCCGGCCGGCCGTCGCCGTGGCGCGCGGGCGCCGACGCCGCGCCATCGTCACTTGCCGGCCTTGAGCGAGGCCAGGCGCTCGGCGACGCGGTTGCGCCGGGCCAGGTCCTCGAGCTCGGCCAGGCGCGCGGCATTGCCGTCGCTGGTGCCGCTCAGCCCGGACAGCCCGGTGTGGCGCTGGAAGATGCGCTCGAACGCCTCGCCGGCGCGCTCGCCGCGAACCTGCACGGACTCGCCCGCGGCACTGGTGCCGGTGGCGGTGCCGGTCGCCGAGGCCTGTTGCTCGCGGGCGCGGCGGAAATCGGCCAGGGCCGCGCGCATCTCCCGCTTCTTCGCCTGCAGGGCGACGACATAGCCCTCCAGGCGCGCCTTGTCGTCGGCCAGCGACGACAGGCGCGCCTCCAGCACCGGAAGCTGCGCCTCGATGTCGATCTGGCGCTCGACCGCCGCGGTCGCCAGGTCCTCGCGGCCGCCGTCCAGGGCCAGCCGGGCCTGCTCGCCCAGCTCGTCGAGCCGGGCGCCGTCCTCGGCCAGCCGCTTGCCGGTCAGGTGCCGCTGCGCCTCGACCTGGCCGAGGTCGGCGCGGACGTCGGCGATGGCGCCGTCGATCTCGCGCACGGCCTGTTCCATCACCGCCTCGGGGGCGATGTTCTCGACGGCATCGACCAGGGCATGGAAGCCCCCGGCGATCAGGCGGCCGACGCGGCCGGACAGGGTTTCGCTCATGGCAGCTCTCCTCATGGCTGGGTCAGCGTGGATCGTCGCCGCCGGTGGCGGCCTCCGGCACGGCCGGCGTCAGCGCCGACCGTGCCCGCTGCGCCAGCGCCCCCGGGTCATGACACCCGGGAAAGCCGGCGCGCGCAAGTTGCACCACGGAATCGACCAGGGCCAGCAGGCGCTCGCCCAGGCCCTGCTCGAAGCGACGGACGAAGGCGGTCTCCGAGCCGGGCTCCGGCGCATGGCCGGCGGCCAGCACGAAGGCGGTCGCCTCCGGCAGCCAGGCCAGGCCGCGCGCGGCCAGTTCCGAACGCTCGCCGCTGGCCAGCTCGGCCTGGCGCAGCGCGCGTTCGGTGGCGGCGAACAGCGACCGGCTGTAGTCCCAGGCGGCGCCGGCGTCGCCCAGGCCGGCCTGGCGCTGGCGCGCCTGCGCGACCAGGGCGCGGATCTTCTCGCTGAGGTTGGTCGCCCCGGGCACGGTGGTGCCGGCGAGGAAGGCCAGGTCGTCCTCGTCCAGGCGCAGGGTGACGGTCTGCTTGGCCATGGCGTGCTCCACAGAGACGGATTGAACGCACTCTGCCACGTTCGCAATCGATATGCAATACGTTCGTATTAAGCGTCGGCGGGAGACGACCCGCCGCCCCAGCGCCTGGCCACGTAGTCGTCGATCACCGCCACGAACTCCTCGGCGATCCGCTCGCCGCGCAGGGTCAGGGCCTTGGCGCCGTCGATGAACACCGGCGCCGCCGGCGCCTCGCCGGTGCCCGGCAGGGAGATCCCGATGTCGGCATGGCGGCTCTCGCCGGGACCGTTGACCACGCAGCCCATCACCGCCAGCGACAGGTTCTCGACACCCGGGTAGCGCAGCTTCCAGTCCGGCATGCGCTCGCGGACATGGTCGGTGACCTGCCGGGCCAGCGCCTGGAAGAAGGTCGAGGTGGTCCGGCCGCAGCCCGGGCAGGCGGTGACCATCGGCGCGAAGGCGCGCAGGCCCAGGGTCTGCAGCAGTTCCTGGGCGACCACCACCTCGTCGCTGCGCGACTGGCCAGGTTCGGGGGTCAGGGAGATGCGGATGGTGTCGCCGATGCCCTCCTGCAGCAGCACCGCCAGGGCGGCGGCCGAGGCGACGATGCCCTTGCTGCCCATGCCGGCCTCGGTGAGGCCCAGGTGCAGGGCGTGGTCGCTGCGCCGGGCCAGGTCGCGGTACACCGCGATCAGCTCCTGCACGCCCGAGACCTTGGCCGACAGCACGATGCGCTCGCGCGCCAGGCCCAGTTCCTCGGCGCGCGCCGCCGAATCCAGCGCCGAGCGCACCAGCGCCTCGCGGAGCACCCGTCCCGAGTCCCAGGGCTGCGCCCGGGCGCTGTTCTCGTCCATCAGGCGCGCCGCCAGCGCCTGGTCCAGGGACCCCCAGTTGACGCCGATGCGCACCGGCTTGCCGTTGGCGATCGCGGTCTCGACGATGGCGGAGAACTGGCTGTCCTTCTTCTGGCCGAAGCCGACGTTGCCCGGATTGATCCGGTACTTGGCCAGCGCCCGTGCGCAGGCCGGCTCGGCGGCCAGCAGCTGGTGGCCGTTGTAGTGGAAGTCGCCGACCAGGGGCACCGGCACGTTCATCAGGTCCAGCTTCTCGCGGATCCTGGGTACCGCGGCCGCCGCCTCGGGGGTGTTCACGGTGACCCGCACCAGTTCCGATCCGGCGCGCCACAACTGCGCCACCTGGCGCACCGTGCCGGCGACGTCGGCGGTGTCGGTGTTGGTCATCGACTGCACCACCACCGGCGCGCCGCCACCCACCAGCACGCCGTCGACGCGCACGGCGCGGCTGGCGCGACGCGGCGCGGGGCCGAAGCGGTCGGGGCTGTCCTGGCTCATCGTGTTGCCTGTGCGCTTGCTGTCCGGAACGGGACGGGGCGGTTGAGCGGGCCGGGGCTTTCGCCCAGACTGGACGGCCGCACGCAGCCGACCGGACCATGCACCGCCCGCCGAGAACCGCGACCGCCCTGCCGGCGCCAGAGTGTAACCGGCGGCCATGACCGGCGCCCCCGCGGCCAACGAGATCCTGACCCCGACCCGGCTCAACCGCCTGGTCCGGCAACTGCTGGGCGACGCCCTGCCCCTGCTGTGGATCGAGGGCGAACTCTCCAACCTGGCGCGGCCGGCCTCCGGCCACCTGTACTTCACGCTCAAGGATGCCGGCGCCCAGGTGCGCTGCGCGATGTTCCGCAACCGCGCCGCCCTGCTGCGCTTCCGGCCGGCCGACGGCGCGCAGGTGCGCCTGCGCGGCCGGGTCGACCTGTACGAGGCGCGCGGCGAGTACCAGCTGATCGCCGAGCACATGGAGGCCGCCGGTGCCGGCGCCCTGCAGCAGGCCTACGAGGCGCTGAAGGCGAAGCTGGCCGCCGAGGGCCTGTTCGACAGCGCCCGCAAACGGCCGCTGCCGCTGCTGCCGCGGCGCCTGGCGGTGATCACCTCGCCTTCCGGCGCGGCGGTCCGCGACGTGATCGCGGTGCTGCGCCGGCGCTTCCCGCTGCTGCCGGTCGACGTGGTTCCGGCGCCCGTGCAGGGCGCCGAGGCGGTACCGGCCCTGCGCGAGCGGCTGCGCGCGGTGGCCGCCGCCGGCCGCCACGACGTCGTCCTGCTGACCCGCGGCGGCGGCTCGATCGAGGACCTGTGGGCGTTCAACGACGAACAGCTGGCGCGCGACATCGCCGCCTGCGCGATCCCGGTGGTGGCGGCGATCGGCCACGAGGTCGACGTCACCCTGGCCGAGCTGGCCGCCGACCTGCGCGCCGCCACGCCGTCGGCGGCCGCCGAGGCGATCAGCCCGGACGGCGCCCTGCTGGCGCGGCGCCTGGACGACCTTGCCGGCCGCGTGCAACGCGCCCTGGGTCGCCGCTTGCTGGACATGGCGCAGCGGGCCGATGCCGCACGCCGGCGCCTGGGCCTGCTCGATCCGCGCCGCCGGCTGGCCCAGGTGCGCGAACGCGCCCTGCTGGCGCGGCGACGCCTGCGCCGTGGTCTGGAGAACCGGCTGCGCTGGCAGGCCGCTCGCCTGCAGGCACTGCGCCTGCGCCTTGACGCCCAGCACCCCCAGCGGCGCCTTTCCCGCCTGAACGAGCTGCTCGGGGAACGACTGGACCGCCTGCGCCTCGCCGAAGCGGCGCGCCGCCGCCAGGCCGAGGGCCGGCTGCGCGAGGCCGCCCGCGCCCTGCATGCGCTGAGTCCGCTGCGCACGCTGGAGCGCGGCTGGGCGGTCCTGCTCGACCCACGGGACCGTCGCCTGCTGGCCAGCACCACCGCGGTGGCGGCCGCCGGCCAGGTCATCGCGCGCCTGGCCGACGGCGAGATCGACCTGGACGTCGCGGGGCCACCGCGCCACATCGGCGACTGATGGAGACGCTCGAAGCGATCGCGCACCACGAGATGCTGGTGCAGCGCAGCCGCTTCCTGGCCTGGGCGGCGCCGGTGGCCGACCCCGAGGCCGCGCTGGCGTTCATCGCCGGGCGGCGCCAGCCCGACGCCAGCCATGCCTGCTGGGCGTTCCGGGTCGGCCAGCAGTACCGCAGCAGCGACGATGGCGAGCCGGCCGGCACCGCCGGGCGGCCGATCCTGGCCGCCATCGACGGCCAGGGCCTGGACCAGGTCGCGGTGGTGGTGCTGCGCTGGTTCGGCGGCATCAAGCTCGGCGCCGGCGGCCTGGTCCGCGCCTACGGCGGCTGCGCGGCGCAGTGCCTGCGGCTGGCGCCGCGGCGCCGGCTGCGCGCGCTGACCCGGCTGTCGGTGACCGTCGACTTCCCGCTGGAAGCGCCGGTCCGCGCCCTGCTCGACGGCCACGACGCGGCCCCGGAAGGGGTCGACTACGGCAGCGCCGGCCTGTGCATGGCGGTGTCGGTGCCGACCGACCGGGTGGATGCGCTGTGTGCGGCCCTGGTCGACCTGAGCCGCGGCGCGGTGCGCATCGAAGGGCAGGAGACGGGCCCCTGACGGCACGGTCCCTGGTGGTGGCTCCGTAGAGGGGCGGAACCCGCCTCCAGGTTCCTCGGGGCCGCCCCGATGCGGGGCGCCCGCTTCCGTGAGGACCTCGCCCGGTCTGCTAGAGTCCAGCGTCCTGTGTCGTGACGTCCGATCCATGAAACGCACCCGGCCCGGTCGCCCGGCCCTGCGCGTTGCCGCGCTGGCACTGGCCTGCCTGGCCCTTGCCGGCCTGCTCCCGGCGTTCGCCCAGCCGCCCGCCGGCGACGCCGCGCCGGCCGTCGCCGGGGACGCCGGGGCCCTGGGCCGCGACGTCTTCCTGCTGTTCTTCTACGTCGGGCTGGCGCTGGTGTTCTCGTTCCTGTGCTCGGTCGCCGAGGCCGTGCTGCTCAGCATCACGCCCAGCTACGTGGCGGAGCTGCGCGAGCGCGACCCGCGCCGGGCCGAACGGCTGGACCGCCTGAAGGGCGACAACATCGACCGTTCGCTGGCCGCCATCCTGACCGTCAACACGGTCGCCCATACGCTGGGTGCCGTGGGCGCCGGATCCAAGGCGACCGCCGTGTTCGGCGATGCCCTGTTCGGGGTGTTCTCGGCGGTGCTCACCCTGCTCATCCTGTTCCTGTCGGAGATCGTCCCGAAGACCATCGGCGCGGTGCACTGGCGGCGGCTGACCGGCTTCACCGAGGCCTACGTGCGCCTGCTGATCCTCGCCATGTACCCGCTGATCCGCCTGTCCGAGCTGGTGACGCGGCTGATCTCGCGGGGCCAGAAGGTGCACGTCTTCAGCCGCGACGAGTTCATCGCCATGACCGACCTGGGCCAGAGCAGCGGCCAGATCGACGAACGGGAGAGCCGGGTGATCCGCAACCTGTTCCGGTTCAAGGCGCTGACCGCGGCCGACGTGATGACGCCACGACCGGTGATGGTCACCCTGCCGGCCGGGATGACGGTCGCCGAAGCCTACGGGTTGCGCGACCAGATCCCGTTCTCGCGCCTGCCGCTGCACGGCCAGGACCGGGACGACATCCCCGGCTTCGTGCTCTACGAGGACATCCTGCTCGCCCACCTGCGCGGCCAGGACACCGAACCGGTGTCGATCCTGCGTCGCGACCTGCTCGCGGTCCCGGCCGGAAGCACGCTGACCATGCTCCTGGAGAACCTGCTCAGGCAGCGCCAGCACATCGCCCTGGTGGTCGGCGAGTTCGGGGAGACGCGCGGCGTGGTCACGCTCGAGGACCTGGTCGAGACCCTGCTCGGCGAGGAGATCCTCGACGAGGGCGACACCGTCGCCGACATGCAGGCCATGGCCCGCCAGCTGTGGCGCAAGCGGGCCAAGGCGATCGGCGTGTCGCCGGACGATTTCCTGCCCACCGGCGACGCCGCCAGGCGCTAGCCGCGGCGCAACCGCAGGCTTCCGGGGGATCGCCGCTGGCACCTGGGCGGACCGGCCGGCGCGTGCGCCGCCGGGCTGCGCGTGCTCCGTCCGGCGTCCCGGCCATCGCCGGCGGACGGCCGACGGCTGATCGGGGCCGGCCCGGCAGGGCGCGACGCGTTGCGCCGCCCTGCGGCGTCGCTGAACGGGGGACGCGGGACGGCCTTGTCGGCGCCTTGATCCGCCGCCATCCAGGATGCGGTGATGCCCGATCTGCTCGAACTCCGGCCCGAGGGCCTGTACTGCCCGGCCGGCGACTTCCATATCGACCCGATGCGGCCGGTGCCGCGGGCCGTGCTCACCCATGGCCACGCCGACCACGCGCGCGCGGGCAGCGCCCGTTACTGGGCGGCACGGCCGGGCCTGGGCATCCTGGCTCATCGCCTGGGTGCCGGGTCACCGGTCGAGGGCGTCGACTACGGCGAGCGGTTCCAGCTCGGCGACGCCACCGTCTCGCTGCACCCGGCCGGCCACGTGCTGGGCTCGGCCCAGGTGCGCATCGAGGTCGACGGCCGGGTCTGGGCGGTCAGCGGCGACTACAAGCGCGCGCCCGATCCGACCTGCGCGCCGTTCGAGCCGGTCCCTTGCGACGTGTTCGTCTCCGAATCGACCTTTGCCCTGCCGGTGTACCGCTGGCCGGCGACCGACGAGGTGGTCGACGACCTGCTGGCCTGGTGGGACCAGTGCGTGCGCGACCGGCGTCCGGCCGTGCTGCTGTGCTACGCCCTCGGCAAGGCGCAGCGCCTGCTCGCCGAACTCGCCCTGCGCGTCGACCGCCCGGTGCACCTGCACGGCGCCCTGGTGCCCCTGGTCGAGGTCTACCGGCACGCCGGCGTCGCCATGGTGCCCACCGTGGCGGTCAGCGACAGCCCGCGGGGCCGCGACTTCGCCGGCGAGCTGGTGCTGGCGCCGCCGTCGGCGGCCGGCACCCCGTGGCTGCGCCGGTTCCGGGGCGCCTCGCTGGCCTTCGCCTCGGGCTGGATGCTGCTGCGCGGCAACCGGCGGCGGCGCAACGTCGAGCGCGGCTTCGTGCTGTCCGACCATGCCGACTGGCCGGGCCTGGTGCGCAGCGTGCGCGACAGCGGCGCACGGCGGGTGCTGTTCGGGCACGGCCAGGGCGAGGCGATCGCCCGCTGGTTCCGCGAGCAGGGCCTGGACGCCGCCACGCCGGACCAGGCCCTGGCCGGAACGGCCCGCGACCCGCTCGGCGACGACGGCTGATGCAGCGCTTCGCCGCGCTCTACCGACGCCTGGACACGCTGACCGCCACCTCCGCCAAGGTGGCCGCGCTGGCCGACTACCTGACGGCCGCGCCGGCCGCCGACGCCGCCTGGGCGATCGCCCTGCTGGGCGGCCAGCGGCCGCGCCGGCTGCTGCGTGCCGGCGAGTTGCGAACCGCCCTGGTCTCGGCCAGCGGCCTGCCCGAGTGGCTGGTCGAACACAGCCACCACCACGTCGGCGACCTGGCCGAGACGGTCGCCCTGCTGACCGGCAACGAGTGCGACGGCAGCCGGGCGCCACCGCTTCCGACACTCGCCCGCTTCGTGGAGGACGAACTGCTGACCCTGCCCGCCCTGGACGAGGCCGGGCGCCAGGCGCGCCTGCTGGACTGGTGGCGGCGCGCCGACCGCGATACCCGGTTCCTGATCGGCAAGCTGCTGACCGGCGGCTTCCGCGTCGGGGTCTCCCAGCGGCTGGTCACCCAGGCGCTGGCGCAGGCCAGCGGCCTGCCGGTCGAGCTGCTGGCCGAACGACTGGCCGGCCGCTGGCAGCCCGGTGAGCGGGCGATGGCGGCGCTGCTGCGCCCTGCGCACGCCGGCGACGGTCCCGGAGAACGGCCGTATCCGTTCTTCCTGGCCTCACCGCTCTCCGACACGCCCTCGTCCCTGCCTGGCGCGCGCGAGGACTGGCTGGCCGAATGGAAGTGGGACGGCATCCGCGTGCAGGTGATCCGGCGCGGCGACACCGTGGCGCTGTGGTCGCGCGGCGAGGAGCGCCTGGATGGCCGCTTCCCGGAGATCGAGGCCGCGGCGCTGGCCTTGCCGCCGGGCACCGTGCTGGACGGCGAGCTGCTGGCCTGGCGCGACGATGCGCCGTTGCCGTTCAACGTCCTGCAGAAGCGGATCGGCCGCCTGCGGCCCTCGGCGCGCAGCCAGGCCGAACAGCCGGTCGCGGTGCTCGCCTACGACCTGCTCGAGTGGCGCGGCGAGGACCTGCGCGAGGCGCCGCTGCGGCACCGGCGGCAGACCCTGGCCGACTGCCTTGCGACCCTCGCCGCGCCGCGCCTGCGCCTGTCGCCGGCGCTGCCGGCGGCCGACTGGCAGGCACTGGCCCGGCACAGGGAGGACGCGCGGTCGCGCGGCGTCGAAGGGCTGATGCTGAAGCGGCTGGACAGTCCCTACCGCGCCGGGCGCCGGCGCGGCGACTGGTGGAAGTGGAAGATCGATCCCTACACCCTGGACTGCGTGCTGGTCTACGCCCAGGCCGGGCACGGTCGCCGCGCCACCCTGTACACCGATTACACCTTCGCGGTCTGGGACGGCGATGCCCTGGTGCCGGTGGCGAAGGCCTACTCGGGCCTGTCGGACGCGGAGATCCTGTCCCTGGACCGCTGGATCCGGCCGCACACCCGCGAGCGCTTCGGTCCGGTGCGCGCGGTCGAGCCGGTGCAGGTCTTCGAGCTGGCCTTCGAGGGCATCGCGTCCTCGAACCGGCACAAGTCCGGCGTCGCGGTGCGCTTCCCGCGCATCCTGCGCTGGCGCACCGACAAGACCGCCGCCGATGCGGACACCCTGGCGACGCTGCGCGCGCTGGCGATGCCCTCCGCGCCGCCATGACCACTCTCCGCCAGGCCGAGCAGGCGGTGGCCGGCTGGATGGCCGGCCGCGACGCTCCGCCGTTGCCGTTCCAGCGCGCCACCTGGCGCGGGTTCCGGCGCGGCGACGGCCTGGTCCATGCGCCGACCGGCAGCGGCAAGACCCTGGCCGTGTGGGGTGCCGCCCTGGTCGAGGCGCTCGCCGGCCGCAGGGTCGCCGGACCGCGGCAGCCGGCCCGCGCGCTCGGTCCGCGCCTGCTGTGGATCACGCCGCTGCGCGCCCTGGCCGCCGACACCCTGGCGGCCCTGCAGCGGCCGCTCGCCGACCTCGGCCTGGACTGGACGGTGCTGGCGCGCACCGGCGACAGCGGCAGCGCGGCGCGGCGGCGCGCCCGCCAGGGCCGGGTCGATGTCCTGCTGACCACCCCGGAGAGCCTGTCCCTGCTGCTCAGCCATGAGGACGCGCCAGCCCGCTTCGCCCGCCTGGACACTGTCGTGGTCGACGAATGGCACGAGCTGCTGGGCAACAAGCGCGGCGTGCAGCTGGAGCTGTGCCTGGCGCGCCTGCGCCGGCTGCGGCCGGGCCTGCGCACCTGGGGCCTGTCGGCGACCCTGGCCGATCCGCAGCAGGCACTCGCCGTGCTCCAGGGCACGCCCGGGCGCGTTGGCACCCTGGTGCGCGGCGCGGTGCCGCGACCGGTCGAAGTGGAAACCCTGCTGCCCGCGCAGCCGACCCGCTTCCCCTGGGCCGGCCACCTGGGCCTGGCGCAACTGCCGGCCGTGGTGCGGGCGCTGGGCCAGGCCCAACGCAGCCTGGTGTTCACCAACACCCGCGCCCAGGCCGAACTGTGGCATCAGGCCCTGGCGGCGGTCTGGCCGTGGCCGGCGGACAGCCTGGCCCTGCACCACGGGTCGCTGGATCCGTCGTTGCGCGGGGCCGTCGAGGACGGCCTTCGCGCGGGCCGGTTGCGCTGCGTGGTCGCCACCTCCAGCCTCGACCTCGGCGTCGACTTCCCGGCCGTCGAACAGGTCGTCCAGATCGGCAGTCCGCGCGGTGTCGGCCGCCTGCTGCAACGGGCCGGGCGCAGCGGCCACGCGCCCGGCCAGCCGAGCCGGGTGCTGTGCGTGCCGACCCACGCCCTGGAGCTGGCCGAGTTCGCCGCGGCCCGCCGTGCGATCGCCGGCGGCGCGCTGGAGCCGCGCCCGACCCCGGAGGCGCCGCTCGACGTGCTCGCGCAGCACCTGGGCACCCTGGCGGCCGGGGGCGGCTTCGCACCGGCGGCGGTGCTGGACGAGGTGCGCGAGGCGCACGCCTACCGGCGCCTGCGCGAGGACGACTTCCAGGCCGTGCTGGACTTCCTGCGCCAGGGCGGCGCCAGCCTCGCCGCCTACCCCGGCTACCGGCGCCTGGCGCCCGATGCCGAGGGCCGCTGGACTCCGGTCGACGCCGCCGCCGCGCGCCTGCACCGCTATGGCATCGGCACCATCACCAGCGACGGCGCCCTGACGGTCCGCCTGCGCCGCGGCAGCCGCCTGGGCAGCATCGAGGAGGGCTTCCTGGCCCGGCTGCCGCCGGGTGCCGCGTTCCTGTTCGCCGGCCGCCGCCTGGAACTGCTGCGTATCGAGGGCATGACCGCCTGGGTGCGGCCGGCGCCGGCGGGCGGCACCGCCACCGCCGCGGTCTGGCAGGGCGGCCGCCTGCCGCTCAGCGGCCTGCTCGCCGGCCAGGTCGCCGCCCTGCTGGAACGTCCGGACGACTCCCCCGAGATGCGGGCCCTGGCACCGCTGCTGGCGTTGCAGGCCCGACTGTCGGCGCTGCCCGCGCAGGAAACCTGGCTGGCCGAGCGTCATCGCAGCCGCGACGGCCGGCACCTGGTGCTGCTGCCGTTCGCCGGTCGCGACCTGCACGAGTCGCTGGCCCTGCTGCTGGCCGGCCGCCTGCAACGCCTGCAGCCCGGTGGCGTGGCCTTCGCGGTCAACGACCACGGCCTGATCCTGACCGGGCGCACCTTGCCCGAGCTGGACGCCGATCGTCTGCGTGGCCTGCTCGATCCGGCAGGCCTGGAAGCGGATCTTGCCGAGGCGGTGGCGCTGGCCGAACTGGTCCGCCGCCGCTTCCGCGACATCGCCCGGATCGCCGGTCTGGTGCATGCCGCTCGACCCGGCGCCGGGCCCGGCCTGCGCCAGTTGCAGACTTCGACCGGGCTGCTGCACGACGTGCTCGCGCGGCACGAGCCCGACCACGTGCTGTTGCGCCAGGCGCGCCGGGAAGTGGAGACCGAGGTGCTGGCGTTGCCGCGCCTGCGCGCCCTGCTGGAGTCCGGTCGGAAGTACGACGTGCTGGTCACCGCACCCCGGCAGCTCACGCCCCTGGCGTTCCCGCTGTGGGCCGAACGGCTGCGCGGCGCGCTCGGCCACGGCGACTGGCAGGCCCGCGCGCTGGCACTGGCGCAACGCCTGGAGGCGGCGGCATGAACGCGCGGGCCGTGCCGCTCGATCTGGGCGGCGAACGCCTGCTCCTGCTGCCCGACCGGGCGGTGGCCTGGCCGGCGCGGCGGACCCTGCTGATCGCCGACCTGCACCTGGGCAAGGGCGAGATCCTGCGCCGGCACGGCATTCCGGTGCCCCGCGGCGGCACCGGCCAGGACCTCGCCCGCATCGATCGCCTGCTCGGGGACACCGGCAGCCGGCGGCTGCTGGTGCTGGGCGACCTGGTGCACGGCCCGGGGCCGGCGCAGGCGGCCTGGCGGCAACGCCTGGCCGCCTGGCGTGCCGGTCGTCCCGGCCTGGAACTGGCCGTGGTCGGCGGCAACCACGACCGCCACGGCGCGCTCGACGGGCTGGGCTTCACCGAGCTCGGCCCGGTCCGCACCGAGCCGCCCTTCGAGTTCAGCCATGCGCCCGGCGCCGGGCCACCGGGCGACGGCCGGGTCCGCCTGTGCGGCCACCTGCATCCGGTGCTGGCGACCCGCGACGATGCCGGGCGACTGCGCGTGCCGGTGTTCTGGCTGCGCGGCGACACCCTGGTGCTGCCGGCCTTCGGCGCCCTGACCGGCGGTCATGCGGTGTCTGCCGACTCCGGCGACCGGCTGTGGGCGGCGCTGGACGAGGCCGTGCTGCCATTGCCCGTCGCCGCCGCCACCGGCCTACGAACCGGCTCGAGAAAAACCACCCAGAACACTGATAAATAGGACAAAACACCCCGGGGCGCGGACCTGCCTGCGCGCCCCCGGTGCGCCCGTCCGGCGGCCCCCTATGCGACACTTGGCCGGTCAACGCACGGAGCACCTGACCCATGTTCGAGGGACTGCGCCCCCAGCACTGCCGCGCCGAGGTTCGCGAGGACGGCATCGTCGTCATCACCCTGGACCGCGCCGACAAGCCGGTCAACGCGCTGGCCAGCGCGCTGATCGACGAGCTCGGGCAACTGGTCGAGCGCCTGGCGATCGAGCCGCCCAGGGGCGTCGTGTTCATCTCGGCCAAGCCGGCCGGCTTCTCGCCCGGCGCCGACATCTCCGAGTTCGAACGGTTCTTCGCCGAGGGCACCACCGGCGACGCCATCGACCGGGGCCATCGGGTGTTCTCGCGCATCGAGTCGCTGCGCTGCCCGACCGTCGCCGCCATCCACGGCCACTGCTACGGCGGCGGCATGGAGCTGTCGCTGGCCTGCCGCTACCGGATCGCCGCCGACACCCCGGAAACCCGTCTGGGCCTGCCCGAGGTCAAGCTCGGCATCCATCCGGGCTGGGGCGGCCTGGCCCGCCTGCCGCACCTGGTCGGCGCGCCGGAGGCCATGAAGCTGATGCTGGCCGGCGGCTCGGTGGCCGCCGGCAAGGCGCGCTCGCTCGGCCTGGTCGACCGCGTGGTGGCCGCGGACCGTCTGCTCGAGGGCGCCTGCGAACTGCTCCTGCGCCGTCCGGCCCGGCCGCTGCGACAGCGCGCCCTGGCCTGGGCGTCCAACACCTGGCCGGCGCGCCAGGTGCTGGCGCCGATGATGCGCAGGCAACTGGCCGGCAAGGCGCGCCGCGCCCACTACCCGGCCCCGTACGCGATGCTGGAGGTGTGGCGCCGGCACGGCGGCAGCGTGCGCGGCGCGCTGCGCCCGGAGGCGCGCTCGGTGGTGCGCCTGGCCGGCACGCCGACCGCCCACAACCTGGTGCGCGTGTACTTCCTGCAGGAGGCCCTGAAGGCGGGCGGAGCGGGCATCGATCACGGCATCGGCCACGTCCACGTGGTCGGCGCCGGCGTGATGGGCGGCGACATCGCCGCCTGGACCGCCCTGCAGGGCTTCACGGTCAGCCTGCAGGACAACGACGGCGCGGCCATCGAGCGCGCCCTGGGCCGCGCCCGCACCCTGTACGAGCGGCGCCTGAAGACCCCGGAACGGGTCGCCGCGGCCCTGGCCAGGCTCAGCGCCGACCCGGAGGGCGCGCGGGTGCCGGACGCCGACCTGGTGATCGAGGCGATCGTCGAGAGGACCGAGGCCAAGCGCGGCCTGTTCGCCGCCCTGGAGCCGCGCATGAAGCCCGGCGCCCTGCTCGCCAGCAACACCTCGAGCATCGTGCTCGAGGACCTGCGCGCGGGCCTGGCGCGGCCCGGACAGTTCCTCGGCCTGCACTACTTCAACCCGGTGGCCATGCTGCCCCTGGTCGAGGTGGTGCGCCACGACCAGGTCGACGCGACCGCCTTCCAGCGCGCGCTCGGCTTCGTGCGCGGCCACGACAAGCTGCCGCTGGCGGTCAACAGCGCGCCGGGGTTCCTGGTCAACCGCATCCTGTTCCCCTACCTGCTGGAGGCCTTCCGGCTGCGCCAGGAGGGCGTGCCGCTGCGCGCCATCGACGCCGCGGCGAAGGACTTCGGCATGCCGATGGGGCCGGTGGAGCTGGCCGACCAGGTCGGCCTGGACGTCTGCGCCCATGTCGGCGCGGTGATCGCGCCGACCCTGGGCGTCGAGCTGCCCGGCGGCATCGACGACCTGGTCGCTGCCGGCAAGCGCGGCCGCAAGGACGGCGAGGGGCTGTACGTCTGGACCGAGGGCAAGGCGGTGAAGCCGCCGCTGCCGGAGCACTACGTGCCGCCGCCGGACCTGCAGGACCGCCTGATCCTGCCGATGCTCAACGAGGCGGTGGCCTGCCTGCACGAGGGCATCGTGGCCAGCGCCGACGAGCTCGACGCCGGGGTGATCTTCGGCACCGGCTTCGCGCCGTTCCGCGGCGGCCCCATGCAGCACATCCGCACGGTCGGTGCCGACGCCGTGCTGGCGCGCCTGCAGGCGCTGGCGAAGAAGCACGGCCCGCGCTTCGCGCCCCGCCCGGGCTGGGAGACGCTGCCGCGCTGACCGCGCATCCCGGCCCCGGCCCCGGCACCGCGCCCGGGACCCGGGCGCCGCGGGTCACATGGTCAGGGTCGGCTTGTCGGCGTTGAGCTGGGCGCCCAGCACCGATTCGATGCGCGCCCGGGCGGCCTCGCCGTCCGGACCGTCGTTGAACTGCACGCCGATGCCCGCCGGATTGCCGGACTGCGCGCCTTGCGGCGTCACCCAGACCACCTTGCCGGATACCGGCAGGCGGTCGCCCTCCTCGTGCAGGTGCACCAGCAGGAACACCTCGTCGCCGAGCCGGAACACCTGGGCGCTGGGCACGAACAGGCCGCCACCCTTGATCGAGGGCATGTAGGCCGCGTACAGCGCCGCCTTGTCCCGGATCTCGACCGGCAGGATCGCCTGCCGCTTGCCGCCCAACTGCATGTCGTCTACCCCTCTCGAGCGGCGCCACGGGCCATGGCCGTGCGCCCGGCTGCCGGCCCGCTCCCGGACCGGGCGGCGCCGGTCCCCAGGCGCGCCCGGCGAGTTTGCCACAGCGCGCGGGCCGGCATCACCCGCCGGGTTCGTCGGCCAGGACCGCCTCGTCGCCGTAGAAGTCGGCCGCGCCGGAACCGATCTCGTAATAGCAGCCGACCACCGCGACCCGCCCGTCCGCCACCGCCTTCGCCACCACCGGGCTGGCCTGCACGTGCTCGACCTGCGCCAGCACGTGCCGGACCACCGCCTCGCGCATCCTGGACTTCTCGTCGACCAGGGGCGGGACGTCGGACACCGACGGCCGGATCGCATCCAGCAGGTGACGGATGTTGTCGGGCTGCGCCGCGGTCTCCGCCTCGGGCAGCATGGCCGCGCGCACCGCGCCGCAGCCCTCGTGGCCCATCACCACGATCAGGTGGCACTTGAGCTCGGTGATCGCGTACTCCAGGCTGCCCAGGGTCGCCGGCGTGCAGACGTGGCCGGCGACGCGGACGATGAACAGGTCGCCCAGGCCCTGGTCGAACACGATCTCGACCGGCACCCGGCTGTCGCTGCAGGCCAGGATGGTGGCGAACGGGGTCTGCTCGATGATCTGCGCGCGGCGCTCGTTGGCGTTGAGCTCCGGACGGGTCGCGCGGCCGCTGAAGAAGCGCTCGTTGCCGGCCTTGAGCGCGGCCAGGGCCGCGGCCGGGGTGCCCATCTCCGGGTCCTTCAGGCGGGCGATGTCGGCCATCGACGCGCCACGCTTGCCGGCGCTGTGCAGCAGCGACTTCAACTTGTTGACTGGAACCACGCGTTCGTCCTCCCTGGCGTCACCGCGCCGGTGTCCGGGCATTGTGCCGTCTGGCGCCCGGTCGCGCCCACCCTGCCGCCGCGATCGCCATCGGATCCGGGTTCAGGGCACGACCAGCACGTCGCAGGGTGCCTCGGCCAGCAGGTGCCGGCTGACGCTGCCCAGGAACAGCTCGTCGGCCAGGGTGGCGCCGTGCTTGCCCAGCACCAGCAGGTCGCAGCCGCTCGCCTCGACCTGGCCGAGCAGGGCGGCGGTCGGATAGCCCTCGACCACGACGCTGTCGGTGGCGTCGCCGTGGCCGGCCTCGGCGACCTGCTGGACCAGGGCGAGCCGGGCATCGGCGAGCGCGCGCTGGCGCTGCCATTCGATCGCCGCCCGCTCGACCCCGGCGTGCGCCATCGCCACGCCCAGCGAGAACTCGACGGCATGGACCGCCTGTACGGTCCCGCCGGACGCCCAGCGGGCGGCGCCCAGCACGCGCGGCGTCGACGCCGACAGGTCGAGCGCCGCCAGCACCTGGCGGTACGGGCCGGCCACGGCGTTGCGGACCACCAGCACCGCCTGCCGGCCGGCGCGCGCCAGGCGCGCCGGCGTGCTGCCGCCGAAGCCGCGGCGCAGGTCGTGCTGGCCGCGGGCGCCGACCACCAGCAGGTCGTCGGCGCCGGCGACGTCGTGCAGCTCCGGCAGCAGCCGTCCGGTGCGCACCTGAGGGCGCAGCACGACCCCGGCGGGCGGTGCCAGGGCCGCCAACGCTTCCTGCAGGCGCAAGGTGGCACTGGCGAGCGCGACCCGCTCGGCCGCGCCGGGTTCGCCGAACAGGCTGCGCAGGACCGTCAGCGGACCGGCCTCGACCACGTGGACGGCGGTCACGACCGCCGTCGAGGTCGCCGGCGCCAGGTGCACGGCGCGCTCCAGCGCCAGGCCACCGTCCTCGGAAAAATCAGTGGCTGCCAGGATGCCGGTGAACATGGGCGCTGCCTCCAGGACCAGGGCCCCGATCATACCCACCCCGGGCGCCGGGGCTGCCGGTGTCTGCCGCCCAGGCCAGCCGAGGGACGCCGCATCCCGGCGATGCCCCGACGCCAGGCGACCACAGGCCCGGACACGACACCGGTCTGTCCTCCTTCGGGCATGGGGCCTTGGATCGCGTCCCGCCGCTCTGACCCGAACCCCGACCCCCTATGCCGCGCCCCGCGCCCGGTGCCCTCTTCCTGGTCCCCGGTCCCCGCTCCCCACCCATGACACCCGGACGCCCGCTCACTACAGTGGCCTCCAATGAAGCCTGAAACCCACCGTTGCCGCCGTCCCGCGCGCCTGATCGCTGCCGCCACCCTGGTCATGGCCACCGCGGTCTGGGGACAGGGCAGCGTGATCGACGACGCCGGACGCGCCGGGCGCCTGCTGGCGCTGCTCGACGACGCCGCCTGGATCGCCGACGGAACCGCGAGCGACCGCCACATCTACGTCGTCGCCAGCACCGACTGCGGTTACTGCGCGCGCCTGTACGAGGACAGCCGCAGTGGCCGCGACGGCGTCCAGCTGCGCTGGCTGCTGCTCGGCACCCGGGCCGGCGGCGCCGGCGCCCTCCTGGCCGCCGACGATGCCGCCCTGCTGGGCGAGGTCTTCGCGGGGCAGCCGGCGCCGGCAGGCGACCCGGCCGGCGACGCCCTGCTCGACGTCAACGCCTGGCTGCCCGGCCTGCTCGGCCTGGACCTGACGGTGACCCCGACCTTCGTGTTCCAGGGCCGTACCGGACTGCGCGTGGTGTCCGGCCTGGGCGACGGCCTGGCCGGATTGCTGCCCCAGGTCCAGGCCCGCGCCGGCGCGGCGGCCCCGGTCCCGCGCAGCCGTGCCGTGGTCGCCGCCGGCCTGCCCGCCGTCGAACCGGCGCGGACCGCGCGCCTGGTGAACTTCCGCGACTCCGGCCTGCCGCTGTACACCCTGCCCGACCGCGGTGCGCTGGCGGCAGGCGAGCTGGCGCCCCGGCAGAGCTACACGGTCACCGGCCGGATCGGCGACGACTGGCTCCAGGTGGCCGCGCTGCAGCGCACGGAGCCCGGCGGCGGCACCGTGCCCGGCTATCTGTACTCCCCCGAGGACGTGCGCCTGGACCGCCTGGACTTCCGCATCGCGCCGGCGCACGGCGAAGTGATGGCCACGACGACCGCGCTCCCCGTGCACAGCCATCCCGACCCCGCCGCACCGGTCATCCTGCGCCTGGAACCGGGCCAGTCCCTGCCCCGGCGGGGCACGGTGGAGGGCCTGGAGGGCCGCTGGGCGGCGGTCCTGCTGTTCAGCGACGGCAGTCCCGCCTTCGTGCCCGACGCGGAGCCGGCAGAGGCCGGCGGTCCGTCGGAGGATTGACTTCAGATCTTCGATCCAAGTCTCTGAACGGGTGAGGTTCAGGCCTGACGTCCTGCGCCTCCGCCGGGGCAGCGGGCCGACCGGCGACCGCAGCGCCCGCAGCGTCGCCGCGCGCCCCACACTTCGTTCAGGCCGCGCGGCGCCAGCGCTCCAGCCACTCCAGCAGCAGCCAGGCCGGGCGCAGGGGCGCCGCCAGCCGCTCGCGGAGCTGCACGGCGGCGGCCTGGCTGTCGACCAGGCTGGCCAGCGGTCGCGGCGGCGGCGGCGGACCCGGCTGGGGCTGGCCGCGACCGTGCCAGGACCACAGGCGCAGCCAGGCGATGGCGTCGTCGACCCGCTGGACGGGCGCCGCCGTCCAGCGCTGCGCGACCGCCAGCGGCTGGGCACGGCCGCCGGCCAGGGCCAGAAGGTCGTCGGCGACCGCGCGCGCCTGGCCGGCGCGCTCGGCGCCGGCATAGGCCAGGGCCGCACCGGGGTGCCCGGCGGCCAGGGCCAGGGCCAGGTCGGGCGCCTGGACCCCCTGCCCGGCCAGCCAGCCGGCAACCAGGGCCGGCGCCGGACGCGTCACCGACAGCACCTGGCAGCGGCTTCGCACCGTCGCCAGCAGGCGCCCGGGGCCGTCGCTGACCAGCAGCAGGACGACGCCCGGCGAGGGCTCCTCCAGGGTCTTCAGCAGGGCGTTCTGCGACGCCGCGTTCATGGCGTCGGCGGGATCGACCAGGGCGATCCTTGTGCTGCTCGCCTGGCCGGTGAGCTGCAGCCGGGCGATCAGGGCACGCACCTGCGCGACCTTGATCGCCTTGGCGTCCTCCTCCGGCGCCAGCAGGTGCAGGTCGGGATGGCTGCCGGCGAGGCGCCAGGCGCAGCCCCGGCACGCGCCGCAGGCGGCTTCGGCACCGCCGGCGCGCTCGCACAGCAGGCGCGCCACCATCGCCGCCGCCAGCGCCCGCTTGCCCAGGCCCGGTTCGCCGGCCAGCAGCAGGCCGTGGCCGAGCCGGTCCTCGGCCAGGGCGGCGACGAAGCGTTGCCAGGCTGGCAGCAGCCAGGGTGCCAGGGCGGCGCTCACGGCAGCACCCCCGGACGCGCAAGGAAGGCGTCCAGCGCCTGCCGGATCTGCGCCGCCACCGCCGCCACCGGCTGGCCGGCATCGACCACGACGAAACGTCCGGGCTCGGCCGCGGCCCGCTGCCGGAAGCTCGCCCGCACGCGCTCGAAGAAGGGTTCGGCCTCGTGCTCGATGCGGTCGCGGTCGCCGCGCCCGGCCATCCGGGCCAGTCCCTGGGCCACCGGCAGGTCGAGCAGCACGGTCAGGTCCGGGCGGGTGTCGCCGCAGGCGAAGGTCTCCAGCCAGGCGATCGCCGATGCCGGCAGGCCCCGGCCGCCGCCCTGGTAGGCGTAGCTGGAATCGGTGAAGCGGTCGGACAGCACCCAGGTGCCGCGCGCCAGCGCCGGGGCGATCACCTTGCGCACGTGCTCGGCGCGCGCCGCGAACACCAGCAGCAGTTCGGTCTCGGCGGCCATGCCCGACTCGGCCGCCGCCAGCACCAGCTCGCGGATGCGTTCGGACAGCGGCGGTCCGCCCGGCTCGCGGGTGCGCAGCACCTCGATGCCCCGGGCCTGCAGCTGCGCCTGGCAGGCCGCCAGCGCCGTGCTCTTGCCGGCGCCCTCGCCGCCCTCCAGGGTGATCAGGCGGCCACGGTTCACCGGCCGGCACCGCCGCGCAGGCGCGCCAGGTACCTGGCCACGGCGGCGCGGTGTTGATCGTAGGTCTCGGAGAAGGCATGGCCGCCGCTGCCGTCGCCGATTGCGACGAAATACAGCTCGCGGCCGGGTGCCGGGTCGAGCGCCGCCGCCAGCGCGGCGCGACCCGGCAGGGCGATCGGCGTCGGCGGCAGGCCGCCCCGGGTGTAGGTGTTGTAGGGCGTGTCGGTGTCCAGGTCGCGCCGGCGCAGGTTGCCGTCGAAGCCGCTGCCGAGGCCGTAGATGACGGTCGGATCGGTCTGCAGGCGCATGCCGATGGCGAGGCGCCGGCTGAACACGCCGGCGATGCGCCGGCGCTCGTCGGCGACGCCGGTCTCCTTCTCGATGATCGAGGCCAGGATCAGCGCCTCGTAGGGACTGGCGACGACGCTCGTCTCGTTGCGTCCTGCCCAGGCCTGGTCGAGCGCCTGGCGCATCGCCTCGTGGGCCTGGCGGAGCAGGTCGAGGTCGCTGGTGCCGCGCCGGTAGGTGTAGGTCTCGGGCAGGAACCAGCCCTCCGGGTGCTCGCCCTCGCGGCCCAGCATCGCCATCACCCGGGCATCGGGCTGGTCGGAGACGGTCTGCGCCAGCGCCGGCTGTCCGGCCAGCGCCCGCCGCAGGTCGGCGAAGGTCCAGCCCTCGACGATGGTGAAGCGGTACTGGATGACGCGGCCGCGCGCGAGCTGGTCGAGCAGGCCGCGCGGGTCCAGGCCGGGCTCCAGCAGGTACTCGCCCGCCTGCAGGCGGCGCAGCACGCCGTCGTCGACGGCCAGCGCCTGCCACCAGTGCCGGCGCCAGGCCGGGGTCAGGCCGCGCTCGGCCAGCTGCGCGACGATGCCGCGCAGCGACTGGCCGCGCGGCACGTCCAGCACGACCCCCTCGGCGGGCAGCGGCAGGGGTGTGCGCGCGAAGCGCTGGTAGTCGAACCAGGCGAGGGCGGCGGTGGCGGCCAGGGCCAGCAGGAGCAACAGCAGCGCCTTGCCGATCCAGCCGCGCGCGGGTCGGTGCGGAGGGGTCATCGGTCGCGTCGTGGCAGCGTGGGCGGCAAGCCGATGCCGCGTGCCGCCAGAGTGTAGCCCAGGGCGGCGGTCACCGGCCCTGGCCGCCAACGCCAGCCGGCAAGGGCACGCACCGGCATGACGCCACGCACGGCGTTGCACACGAACACCTCGTCGGCGGCCTGCAGGTCGGCCGGTCGCAAGACGGTCACCTCGACCGGCCAGCGCCGGCGCGCCTGCGCCAGCAGGAAGGCGCGGGCGACGCCGGCGACGCCGCACTGGTCGAGCGCCGGGGTCGCCAGCACGCCGTCGCGGACGATGAACAGGTTGGCGGCGGTCGCGCACACCACGTGGCCATCGGTGTCCATGCACAGGCCCTCGTGGATCCGCGGGTCGCGCCACTCCGAGCGCGCCAGCACCTGCTCCAGGCGGTTGAGGTGCTTGAGGCCGGCCAGGGCCGGCTGCCGGGCCAGGCGCAGCCGGCACCAGCGCAGGCGCAGGCCATGCCGGCACGCCGCGACGTCTAGCGCCGGCAGCGGCAGGCACAGCACGATCCGGCGCGGTCCGGTGGCAGCCGCGGCGGCATAGCCGCGGCCGCCGCCGCGGGTCAGCAGCAGCTTCACCAGGCAGTCGCGGCCGCCGGCGACGCGCGCGGCCTCGGCCGCCCAGACGCCCGGGTCCGGCATCGACAGCCCCAGCCGCCTGGCGCCGCGGGCCAGCCGGGCCATGTGCCCGGCCCACAGCGGCGCCACGCCGGAGACGAACCGGATCGTCTCGAACAGGCCGTCGCCGTACGCCAGGCCGCGGTCGTCTGCCGCCACCGCGCGGGCCGGGCGGCCGTCGACCAGGGCGGCTGGCGCGCGGCTCAAGGCCCCTGCCCCAGCGCCGCGAGCAGGCCGCCGGCCTTGCTGCGGGTCTCGGCCAGCTCGCGGGCGGCGACCGAGTCGGCGACGATGCCGGCGCCGGTGCGGAAGCCGAGCCCGGCGCCCTGCAACCAGGCGCTGCGGATCAGGATGTTGAGGTCCATGTCGCCGCTGCGGTCCAGGTAGCCGATGGCGCCGGTGTAGGGACCGCGACCGGTGCCTTCGAGCTCGGCGATGATCTCCATGCAGCGCACCTTCGGACAGCCGGTGATGGTGCCGCCGGGGAACAGGGCGCGCAGGATGGCGCCCGGCGTGGTCCCGGGCCGCAACGCGCCGCTGACGTTGGAGACGATGTGGTGGACGTGGCTGTAGCTCTCCAGCGCCATCAGCTCGTCGACCCGGATGCTGCCCGGCCGGCAGACCCGGCCGAGATCGTTGCGCTCCAGGTCGATCAGCATCACGTGCTCGGCGCGCTCCTTCGGGTGGCCGATCAGTTCGGCCAGCAGGGCGGCGTCGGCGGCCGGATCGGCGCCGCGCGGACGGGTCCCGGCGATCGGCCGGGTGTCGATGCGGTCGCCGCGGACCCGCAGCAGGCGCTCGGGGGAGGCGCTGAGCACGGCGGCGCCGGCGAAGCGCATCAGGGCGGCGAAGGGCGCCGGACTGGCCTGGCGCAGGCGGCGGTACAGCGCGACCGGCGCCAGCGGACCGGCGAACCGGGCGCGCCAGGCGCGCGACAGGTTGACCTGGAAGACGTCGCCGGCACGCAGGTAGTCGAGCACGCGCCCGACGCCGTCCAGGAAGCGTTCGGGCGGGTCTTCCTCGAGTGCCTCCAGGGCCGGAATCGGTGGTGCCGGCGGCGGCGGCTGGATGCCGGCCTGGAGATCCGCGGCGAGCCGCTGGAGCAGGGCCTCGTGGCCGGGCTCGGCGACCAGCAGCGCGGCCCCGCCCGGGCGCGGCCGCAGCCAGGCGGCCGGCGTCCGCAACGCCATGGCCACCGGCAGGTCGGCGCCGGCGAATGCGGGCAGGCGCAGCCCCGGCTCGAACTGCGCGACCGCCTCGTAGCCCAGGTAGAGCAGCCAGCCGCCGGCGAACGGCAGGCCGGACGGACGCGCCGGCGCCGGACCGGCGGCGGCGAACGCGGCGTCCAGGGCGGCCGCGAAATCGCGGCCGAGCACGCGGCCGTCCTGGTCGCGCACGACGCCGTCGGCGGCCAGCACCAGGGATTCGCCACTGGCCACCGGCAACAGGTCGAGGGCGCCGGTGCGCGGGTTCTCGGCGACGCTTTCCAGCCAGGCCGGATAGCGCGCGGGGTCGCTGCCGACCAGGGCCAGCGGCTCGCCCGCCACCGGCGCGGGCTGCACGGTCACGGCCACGGCGGCGTGCCGGAAGAAGGATTCAGAGGCTGCGGAACACCAGGGTGCCGTTGGTGCCGCCGAAGCCGAACGAGTTCGACAGGGCGACATCGACGCGCGCCTGGCGCGCGGTGTGCGGCACCAGGTCGAGGCCGGCGACCGCCGGGTCCGGCTGGTCGAGGTTGATGGTCGGCGGCACCTCGCCGCGATGCACCGCCAGCGCGGTGAAGATCGCCTCGACGCCGCCGGCGGCGCCCAGCAGGTGGCCGGTCATCGACTTGCTGGAGCTGACCATGACCTTGCCGGCGTGGTCGCCCATCACCGTGCGCACCGCCATCGCCTCGGCGATGTCGCCCTGCGGCGTCGAGGTGCCGTGGGCGTTGATGTAGTCGACCTCCGACGGCTCGATGCCGGCGTCGCGCAGGGCGTTGACCATGCAGCGCGCCGCGCCCTCGCCGTTCTCGCTGGGCGCGGTCATGTGGTAGGCGTCGCCGCTCATGCCGAAACCGGCCAATTCGCAGTAGATGCGGGCGCCGCGGGCGCGGGCGTGCTCGTACTCCTCCAGCACCAGCAGGCCGGCGCCGTCGGACAGCACGAAGCCGTCGCGGCCGACGTCCCACGGCCGGCTGGCCTTCTCCGGCTCGTCGTTGCGGGCCGACAATGCGCGCGCCGAGACGAAGCCGCCGACCGCGGTCGGCGTGGTCGAGCACTCGGCACCGCCGGCGATCATGGCGTCGGCGTCGCCGTAGGCGATCAGGCGCGCGGCCAGCCCGATGCAGTGGGTGGCGGTGGTGCAGGCGGTCACCGCGGCGATGTTGGGGCCCTTCAGGCCCTTCATGATCGACAGGTGGCCGGCGATCATGTTGATGATCGAGCTGGGCACGAAGAACGGCGAGATCTTGCGCGGGCCGCCGGTCATCAGCGCCTCGTGGGTCTTCTCGATGGTGCCGATGCCGCCGATGCCGGCGCCGACCGCGGCGCCGACCCGCTCGGCGTTGGCCTCGGTGATCGCCAGGCCGGAATCCTCCAGCGCCATCAGGCCGGCGGCGACGCCGTAGTGGATGAACGGGTCCATCTTCTTGACGTCCTTCGCCGGCACGAACTGCGCCGGGTCGAAGTCGCGGACCTCGCCGGCGATCCGGGTGCCGAAGCCGGACGCGTCGAAGCGCGTGATCGGGCCGATGCCGCTGCGCCCGGCCAGCAGCGCCGACCAGGCCGACTCGATGGAGTTGCCCACGGGCGAGAGGATGCCCAGGCCGGTGACGACGACGCGACGCTTGCTCATCATGGCGGTATCACTGCGGGGACGTGGCGCTGGCGCGGCCGGGCGGACGCCGCGGAACGCGCAGGACGGGTGCGGGGACGACGCCCGCGCCGGCGGCGGCGCGGACGTGTCGCGTCAACGGCCTCAGGCCTTGACGTGGGCCTTGACGTAGTCGATGGCCTGCTGGACGGTGGTGATCTTCTCGGCCTCTTCGTCCGGGATCTCGCACTCGAACTCCTCCTCGAGCGCCATCACCAGCTCGACGGTGTCGAGGGAGTCCGCGCCGAGGTCGTCGACAAAGGACGCGCTGGGCGTGACCTCCTCGTCCTTGACCCCGAGCTGCTCGACCACGATCTTCTTGACGCGATCTTCGATGCTGCTCATACGTGACACGACCTCTGCGTGGTTGAACGAAGGGCGGATTGTAGAGCATCCCCCCGAGTCCCTGCACAAGACCTTGACGCGGCGCGAGTGCCGCATCGAAAGGCTTGCCGGGACAAGGGCTTCGCGCCGGACGCCGGCGCCCGCGCGGCGCCGGACGGGCGCCGTCGGCCGGCCGCTGCGATGGCGTCCGCCGGGCCCGGGGCGGCCGCCGCTCAGGCCATGTACATGCCGCCGTTGACGTGCAGGGTCTCGCCGGTGATGTAGGCGGCGGCCGGCGAGGCCAGGAACAGCACGGCCTGGGCGATGTCCTCGGGCGCGCCCAGCCGGCCCAGGGCGATGCCGCCGAGCAGGGCCTGGCGCTGCGCCTCGGGCAGGGCGCGGGTCATGTCGGTCTCGATGAAGCCGGGCGCCACCACGTTGACGGTGATCCCGCGGCTGCCGATCTCGCGCGCCAGCGACTTGCTGAAACCGATGATCCCGGCCTTGGCGGCGGCGTAGTTGGCCTGGCCGGGGTTGCCGGTCAGGCCGATCACCGAGGCGATCGAGACGATGCGTCCGCGGCGCGCCTTCATCATGCCGCGCAGCACCGCGCGCGAGAGCCGGAACACCGGCGTCAGGTTGGTGTCGAGGATCGCCTGCCAGTCCTCGTCCTTCATGCGCATCAGCAACTGGTCGCGGGTGATGCCGGCGTTGTTGACCAGGATCGAGACCGTACCGACCTCGCTGGCGACGGCATCCAGCAGGGCCTCGCAGGCGGCGCCGTCGGCGACGTCCAGCACCCTGCCCTCGCCGCCGCCGGGCAGCGCCGACAGGCGCGCGCCGATGGCGTCGGCACCGGCCTGGCTGGTGGCGGTGCCGACCACGCGGGCGCCGGCGCCGGACAGGGCGTCGGCGATGGCGGCGCCGATGCCGCGGCTGGCGCCGGTGATCAGGGCGATCTCGCCTTTGAGGATGTCGTTCATGGGGGGCTCCTGCTTTTCTTGGGGACCGGGGTCCGGCGATCGCGCGGGCGGCTCAGCGCCAGGCGGCGAGCGCGGCGTCGAGGTCTTCGGGGGTGCCAAGGGCGCGCACGTCCAGGGACTTGTCGATGCGCTTGCACAGGCCGGCCAGGACCTTGCCGGGCCCGCATTCGGCGATGCGGGTGCTGCCCGCAGCCGACAGCGCCTGCACGCAGTCGGTCCATCGCACCGGCAGGTGCAGCTGGCGCACCAGGGCGTCGCGGATCGCCGCGACGTCGCCGGCGACGCCGGCGTCGACGTTCTGCACCACCGGCAGCGACGGTGCGCGCCAGTCCATCCCGGCCATGACCTGCGCCAGCGCCTGCGCCGCCTCGCGCATCAGCGGCGTATGGGAAGGCACGCTGACCGGCAGCTTCATCGCCTTGCGCACGCCGCGTTCGGCGAGCAGGGCGATGGCGCGGTCGACCGCGGCGGTGTCGCCGCCGATCACCACCTGGCCGGGCGAATTGAAGTTGGCGGGCACCACCACGCCGGCATCGGCGGCATCGGCACAGGCCTCGGCGACGATCGCGTCCTCGCTGCCCAGCACCGCCGCCATGGCACCGGCACCCGCCGGTACTGCCGCCTGCATCAGACGACCGCGCTCGCGGACCAGGCGGGCGCCGTCGGCCAGCGACAGCGCGCCGGCGGCGACCAGGGCGCTGTACTCGCCCAGGCTGTGGCCGGCCAGACGCGCCGGCAGCGGGCCGCCCAGGGACTGCCAGACCCGCCAGACCGCGATCCCGGCGGCCAGCAGCGCCGGCTGGGTGAACTCGGTCTGGTTGAGGCGGACGTCGTCGGGGGCCGCGGCGATCGCCCACAGGTCGATGCCGGCGCCCTCCGAGGCCTCGGCGAAGGCGGCCCCGACCTCGGCGTGGCGCTGGGCGAGTGCGGCGAGCATGCCCGGGCTCTGCGAGCCCTGGCCGGGAAACACGAAGGCAAGGTCGTTGGCGGTGGGGGTCATGGCGGGGATCCGTGGCGTTCGGGACTGCAGGGAAGCGAAAGGAGGCGGGGCGCGGTCGCCGGCGGCGGGCATCCGTTGCCGGGGCAGGGGATCGTCGATCGCCCTGCCCCGGCGCCGACGTCCGCCGGCGGCCGGGCCGGAGCGGGGCCCAGGCCTAGTAGCGCAGCAGCGCCGAGCCCCAGGTGATGCCGCCGCCGAACGCCTCCATCAGCAGCAGCTGGCCGCGCTGGATGCGGCCGTCGCGGACCGCCTCGTCGAGCGCCAGCGGCACCGAGCCGGACGAGGTGTTGCCATGGCGGTCGACGGTGACGATCACCCGCTCCATCGGCAGCCCCAGGTGGCGGGCGGTGGCGGTGATGATGCGCAGGTTGGCCTGGTGCGGCACCAGCCAGTCCAGCGCCTCCTGTGGCAGCTCGTTGGCGGCCAGCGCCTCCTCGGCGGTACGCGCGAGGGCGCGTACGGCGACCTTGAACAGCTCGTTGCCGATCATCTTCACCTTGACGCCGTGGCCGGGCTCGTCGATGAAGCCGGCGGAGACGCCGACCGGATTGAACAGCAGTTCCTTGTAGCCGCCGTCGGCGTGCAGGTGGGTCGACAGGATGCCGGTTTCCTCCGAGGGCTTCAGCACCACCGCGCCGGCGCCGTCGCCGAACAGCACGCAGGTGCCGCGGTCGGTCCAGTCGATCATCCGGGTCAGCGTCTCGGCGCCGATCACCAGCGCGCACTTGCTCTGGCCGCTGCGCACGAACTTGTCGGCCATCGACAGCGCGTAGATGAAACCCGAGCAGGCGGCGTTGACGTCGAAGGCGGCGCAGCCGTTGGCGCCGAGCCGGGCCTGCACCAGGCAGGCGGTGCTCGGGAAGATCAGGTCGGGCGTGGTGGTGCCGACCACCAGCATGTCGATGTCGGCGGCGGTCACCCCGGCGGCTTCCATGGCCCGCAGCGCCGCCATCTCGGCGAGGTCGGCGGTGGTCTGGCCGTCGGCGGCGACATGCCGCTGGCGGATGCCGGTGCGCTCCTGGATCCAGGCGTCGGTGGTGTCGACGATCCTTTCCAGGTCGGCGTTGCTGAGCACCCTGTCAGGCAGGTAGCTGCCGGTGCCGGCGATGCGGGAATACAGCACGGTCAAGCCCTCCCGGGGCAGGCCGGATGGCGCGGCGCGCCAGGCCCGGCAACGGACACGACGACGGCGCGATGCCCGGTCCGGGACCGGGTCGCGCCGCGAAGGGTGGCACCGGCCGCCGCGGCCGGGCCGGAGGCGGCACGGGCGCGGTCAGCGCTGGCAGGCGCGGGCATCGGCGTCCGCGCCGGCCGGATCAATCCTCGTCGTCCTCGACCACCGGGGTCTTGGGCGCGATCACCTGGCGGCCGCGGTAGTAGCCGTCCTTGGTGACGTGGTGGCGGCGATGGGTCTCGCCGCTGGTCGGGTCGGTGCCGAGCTGGACGATGCTCAGGGCATCGTGGGAACGGCGCATGCCGCGGGTCGACGGGGTCTTGCGGCTCTTCTGGACAGCCATTGTTAGAAAACTCCAGGGGAATCCATGTGCATCCTGACGATGTCGCCGGCGTTCCTTCGCCGACGTCCTGCTTGGTGAACCTGCCGCCTGCCGCGCGGGCGGCCGGCGATGCTACTGCAACTTGAGCGTCTTCAGCGCCGCGAACGGATTGACCCGGTCGCCGTGCCCCGCTTCGCCGGCCTCGCGGCCGGCCTCCTCGTCACCGCCGCCGGCGCGCGCCGGCACCAGCGGCAGGGCCAGGATCAGCTCGTCCTCGATCAGGTCGGCCAACGCCACCAGGCCGTCGGCCGGCACCAGGAACGGCTCGTAGCCGGGCGGCAGCGCCGCCTCCTGCTCCTCGCGCCGGATCAGCCCGAGCCGCTGGCTCACCGACACCGGCTGCAGGTACACCTCGAGGGTGCGCTGGCAGACCAGGGGCAGCTCGCCGCTGGCGCAGACCTCGACATAGGGCTGGTCGAAGCCGTCGACGTCGAACTCGAGCGAATAACCGACCGTGCCATCGGCGTGGGCCAGGCTGTCCCGCAAGCGGGTCAGCGCCTCCAGGCCGATGCGGCCGGTGAAGCAGCGGCGGCCGGTGACCATCCGCCAGACATCCACCTGACCGGGCAGTCCGTGCGACATAAGACCGCGATGATAGCGAGGCCGGGCCCCGAGCGTCAATGAATGCTCCGCCGATCAAGCGCTTGCCCGCCGCCCCGTGCCAACATGCCGTCCCCGTCCCGCCGCCGCCATGACCGCCGACATCGTCCTCGCCTCCACCTCGAGCTACCGGCGCGCCCTGCTGGCGCGCGTGCTGCCCCGCTTCGAGGCGGTGGCGCCGGGGGTCGAGGAATCGCCGCGGCCGGGCGAGCCGCCGGCGCGCCTGGCCCTGCGCCTGGCGCGCGCCAAGGCGCGCGCGGTGGCGGCGCTGCGCCCCGGTGCCGTGGTGATCGGCTCCGACCAGGTCGCCGAACTGGACGGCGCCGCGCTGGGCAAGCCCGGCGGAGCCGATCGCGCCCGCGCCCAGCTGCTGGCCTGCGCCGGCCGCAGCGTGCGCTTCCACACCGCCGTCTGCGTGATCGGCGCGGACGGCCGGGGCAGGTCCGCGCGCGACCTGACCCGGGTGCGCTTCCTGCCGCTGTCGCCGGCCTGGATCGACGCCTATCTGGACCGCGAGCGGCCCTTCGACTGCGCCGGCAGCTTCAAGGCCGAGGCGCTGGGCATCGCCCTGTTCGAGGCGATCCACAGCCGCGACCCGACCGCCCTGGTCGGCCTGCCGTTGATCGCCACCTGCCGGCTGCTGCGCGCCGCCGGGATCGAACCGCTGACCGCCGCCGGCGCCGGCTGAGCGAGGACCGGCGAAGCGCCGCCCCGGCGCCGGCGACGACGCTCAGCGCCGGGCCGCCGGGACCACCTGCACCGTCCAGGTGCCGATCGGCCAGCGCAGGCCATCGCCGCGGACCGCGACCAGGGTGACCTCGCGCCGGCCGCGGAGCAGCGCCGCGCCGGGCACCCTGACCTCGACCCCTACCCGGTCGCCGGCCGGATCGCCGACCTCGCCCCAGCGTTCGCGCGGCCAGGCGACCTCCACCGTGCGCGCCAGCCGCGCCACCGGCGCATCGTCGACCAGGACCTCGACGACCTCGATGCCCAGGCCGGCCTGGACCACCCAGCCGAAGCCGGCCAGGTCGCTGCCCGCCACCACCCGGTCCGGCAGCTCGAACCAGCCCAGCGGCGGCAGGGCGCCGGGCTGCCGGCAGCCGGCGCCGGCATCGATGTCCTCGAAGCGCCAGCGCACGAAGCGCTTGCGTCCGCCGTGCAGCAGCAGCTGGCCGTCCAGGCGCAGGCCGGCCAGGCGATCGCACAGGCCCCGGTACCAGGCATGGCGGTCGCTGAACCGGCGGGCGGTCTCCTCGGCCAGCAGCACGCCGGGGCCGCCGTGGCTGGCCAGGGCAGCCTCGTCGACCCCCCAGATCGCCAGCTGGGCGGCGCGGCCGTGCCAGGCATTGGCCGGGTCGTCCAGCACGAACAGCGGCCCGCGGCGGCGCGGGTCGAGGTGGAAGTCCAGCGCCGCCGCCAGCATGAAGTTGTCGGCCACCAGCACGCCGCCCTGGCCGGCGATCGGGGAGATCCAGTCGGCGGCCTCCCGCCAGCCGGTGAAATTGGCCGGGAAGCGCTTGGCGTCCAGCCAGCGCGCGGCCTGCCCGGGGGCGCCGGCCGAGGCCAGCCAGGCCAGCACCAGCACGACCGGCAGCGCCGAGCTGGCCACCGCCACCCGGCGCAGCCATGGCCGCCAGGCGGGCCAGTCCTGGGCCAGCACCGGCAGCAGCCAGAGCCAGGCCGGCAGGGGCCAGTGCCAACGGAAGCGCTGGTCGTCGGCGAACGCGCCGATCGTCATCACCAGGATCAGCATCGACAAGGCCAGGACCGCGGGAACGCGCCCGGCGGCCCCGGGCGAGCGCGCCGCCCGCCAGCCGGCGGCCAGCAACAGCCCGGCCAGGACCGGCCCGACCAGCAGCGCCTGCTCGAGCGGCTGCCGCCAGGCGCTGGCCTGCCATCGCCAGGGATGGCGGTCGAGCAGCTGGAAGCGCAGCCCGGCGAGGTCGTTCGCCAGGTTGAACGCGAGCAGGGGCAGCAGGCCCGCGCACGCCACCAGGGCGGCCAGCCAGGGGCCGGGACCGCGCAGGCTGGCACGCCCGGCCGGCAGCAGGCAGGTCGCCATCGCCAACGCGACAAGCACCAGGCCGAACCGGTAATGGCACAGCAGGCCGATGGCCAGCAGCGCGCCGAGGCCGAGCCACGGCCCCGGCCGCGGATCGCCCAGGGCGCGCTGGAAGGCCGCACAGGCGGCCACGGAGACGACCGCCAGCGGCACGTCGGGCAGCGCCAGCACGCCCAGGGCGACCGCACCGGGCACCAGCAGCGCCAGCCATGCGGCCCGCCAGCCGACCGCCTCGCCGTACTGGCGGGCGGCCCAGGCGCGCAGCTGCCAGGGCAGCGCCAGGCCGAGCGCGAGGAACAGCAGGCGCACGCCCGCCTCGCCGGGCAGCAGGGCGCGGCCGACCGCCGCCAGCCAGGCGGTCATCGGCGGCAGGTCGCTGTACGACCAGGCCGGGTGCCGGGCCTCCCAGGCGTAGAACGCCTCGTCGCCGAACAGGGGCAGGACCAGGGCCAGCAGCACCTTGGCCAGCGCCAGCAGCGACCAGGCGATCAGGAAGGCGCGACGGTCCATGGTCCTCCGGACGAGGGCGTACGGAGGGGTCCGGACGCCGCTGGTACAATGCCGGCCCCCCGGACGCCGCGCCGCCAGGCATGGCCGCGCGGCGCGACCCGGGCCAGTGCCCGGCCGGCGCGCCGGCGGGCATCATCCCATGCCGATACCGGAGTGATCATGCTCTTCGAAAAAATCGCCACCTCGGGCCACGAGGAAGTCGTGTTCTGCCACAACAAGGACGCCGGCCTGAAGGCGATCATCGCCATCCACAACACCGTGCTCGGCCCGGCCCTGGGCGGACTGCGCATGTGGCCGTACAAGACCGAGCAGGACGCCCTGGACGACGTGCTGCGCCTGTCCAAGGGCATGACCTACAAGGCGGCGGTGGCCGGCCTGAACCTCGGCGGCGGCAAGAGCGTCATCATCGGCGACCCCAACAAGGACAAGAGCGAGGCGCTGTTCCGCGCGCTCGGCCGCTTCGTCAACTCGCTGGGCGGCCGCTACATCACCGCCGAGGACGTCGGCATCGACGTCAACGACATGGAGTACGTGCTCAAGGAGACCGAGTACGTGACCGGCGTGCACCAGGTGCACGGCGGCTCCGGCGACCCCAGCCCGTTCACCGCCTACGGCACCCTGCAGGGCCTGATGGCCTCGCTCAACCACGTCTACGGCAACGAGGAGGTCGGCAAGTACAGCTACGCGGTGCAGGGCGTCGGCCACGTCGGCATGGAGTTCGTCAAGCTGCTGCGCGAGCAGGGCGCCAAGGTGTTCGTCACCGACATCAACCAGGCCGCCGTGCAGCGCGCCGTCGACGAGCTGGGCTGCGAGGCGGTCGCCGCAGACGACATCTACGACGTCGACTGCGACGTGTACTCGCCGACCGCGCTCGGCGGCACCATCAACCTCGACACCATCCCGCGCCTGAAGTGCAGGATCGTCTGCGGCGCCGCCAACAACCAGCTCGCCACCGACGAGTGCGGCGCCGAGCTGGAGCGCCGCGGCATCCTGTACGCGCCCGACTACGCGGTCAACGCCGGCGGCCTGATGAACGTCTCGATCGAGTTCGACGGCTACAACCGCGAGCGCGCCATGCGCATGATGCGGACCATCTACTACAACCTGGGCCGGATCTTCGAGATCGCCAAGGCCGACGGCATCCCGACCTTCCGGGCCGCCGACCGCATGGCCGAGCAGCGCATCGACCAGATCGGCAAGATCAAGCTGCCGCACATGGGCAACACCGCGCCGCGCTTCCAGGGCCGCATGCGCGGCAACTGAGGCATCCGCCGCGCGCCGGCGACACCGCCTGCACGCGGCGCAGGACAAGCTCGCGTCCCGGTCCCGCGCCGGGGCGCCGACGACCGCAGCAAGGAGAGCACATGCGCACGCCATCGCTGGGAGAGGAGCTGGACCTGCTGCGCGAGAGCGTGCGCGGCTTCGCGCAGGCGCAGATCGCGCCGCGCGCCGAGGCGATCGACCACGACAACGCCTTCCCGCAGGACCTGTGGCCGCAGCTGGGCGAGATGGGCCTGCTCGGCATCACCGTGCCCGAGGAGTTCGGCGGCTCGGGCATGGGCTACCTGGCGCACCTGGTGGCCATGGAGGAGATCTCCCGCGCCTCCGGCAGCGTCGGCCTGAGCTACGGCGCGCATTCCAACCTGTGCGTGTCCAACCTGTACGCCAACGGCACCGATGAACAGCGCCGGCGCTGGCTGCCGAAGCTGTGCACCGGCGAGCACAAGGGCGCGCTGGCGATGAGCGAGCCGGGCGCCGGCTCCGACGTGGTCGGCTCGATGAGCTGCCGCGCCGTGCGCAAGGGCGACGTCTGGGTCGCCAACGGCAACAAGATGTGGATCACCAACGGTCCCGAGGCCGATGTGCTGGTGGTCTACATGCGCACCGCCGGCAAGGACGCCGGCAGCCGCTGCATGACCGCGTTCGTCGTCGAGCGCGGCATGAAGGGGTTCTCGACCGCGCAGAAGCTGGACAAGCTCGGCATGCGCGGCTCCAACACCTGCGAACTGGTCTTCGAGGACTGCGAGATCCCGCACGAGAACGTGCTGGGCGAGGTCGACCAGGGCGTCAAGGTGCTGATGCGCGGCCTGAACACCGAACGCCTGGTGCTGACCGGCGGACCGCTCGGGCTGATGCAGGCGGCCATGGACGTCGCCCTGCCCTACGTCCGCGAGCGCCGGCAGTTCGACGCGCCGATCGGCAGCTTCGGCATCATGCAGGCCAAGATCGCCGACATGTACACGGCGCTGGCCAGCTCGCGCGCCTTCGCCTACCAGGTGGCGCGCGACTACGACGAGGGCCGCGATTCGCGCATCGACGCCGCCTCGGTGCTGCTGCACGCCACCGAGTCCTCGGTGCAGGTCGCCCTGGAGGCGATCCAGTGCCTGGGCGGCAACGGCTACATCAACGAGTACCCGACCGGCCGCATCCTGCGCGACGCCAAGCTGTACGCGATCGGCGCCGGCACCAACGAGATCCGGCGCATGCTGATCGGCCGCGAGCTGTTCAACGGCAAGGATTGACCGGGCGGCCCCGGCGCGAAGGCGCCGCTCAGGCAACGGTCGCGGCGCCCCGCCCGACCGGCATCGCCCGCGAACGGCGGTGGCGACGATCCAGCAGCATCGTCGCCAGCACCGCCACCGCCAGCGGCACGAACCAGGCCAGCAGGCCGTACCAGGCCGGCATCGCGAAGCCGGCGGCGCTCGCCAGCCGGCCCAGCCCGATCGACGCGAAGGCGACGTGGGTGGCGGCGCCGCAGGCGATCATCGCCGCGTAGTGCTCCTGCAGCCACCAGTTGCCCTCCGCGAGGGGGCGCCACCGGCGCCACAGCATGGTCCCGCCGGTCAGCGCCCCGACCACCGAGAAGCCCATCAGCAGCACCTGCTGCATCTGCCAGCCGATCGCGAACACCGCCAGCGCCGCCCCCAGGTTCAGCCAGGCCACCGCGGCATAGCCGCGGTCGCGGAACGCGGCCTGCGCGCGGCGCCTGCGGATCGCCCGCCGGCCCAGCCACATCGCGGTCGCCGTGATCAGCACCAGGTAGGCCAGGAACACCGCGATCCCGGGCCGGCCGCGCTGCACGAACACCGCCACCATCGGCAGCGCGGTCAGGCAGATGCCGGCCATGGCGCCCAGGTACGCCTGGCCGACCCGCCGATGCAGGGGCGTGCCCTTGCGCAGCGCGGCGGCGGTCCAGAAGGTCAGCAGGGCGACCAGGCCGAACAGGCCGTGCAGGCCGACGAGGTGGGGATACAGGCTGGACATCGACGGCTCCCGGAGCAAGGCGGACGGACGCTGCCAGTGTCGGCAGACCGTGTCCCGGCCGGCACCTGCCGGTGGTTACCCCCGGAGGGTGAGTAAAGTCACCATCGCACCGCCGCGGGTAGGCGGGGCGCGGCGGCGCTGCCATGCTTGGCGCATGGACACCCAGCCCTCCCGCCACGCCGGCAGCGCGCACGTGGTCGCCCTGGACACCGCCGGCAACGAGTTCTCGATGCGCCGCGCGACGACGCCCTGGGCGCGCCTGGTCTCGCCCCTGGGCCTGGCCGCCTATGCCACCTGGCTGGCGATCGCCCTCACCGTGGTCGACGCCGGCGCCCTGGCCGAAGGCGACGCCCGCGAATGGGGCGGCGCGGTCGCCCTGCTGGCGATGATCGTGCTGTTCGGCCTGCGCGCCCTGCGCGACGGCGACGTCGACTGCGTGGGCTCGGCCTGGATCACCCTGCTGCAGGGGGTGCTGGTGGTGGGCGCCGACCTGCTGCTCCGCGAGGGCCAGGTGGTCATCCTGCTGATCATCGTCGCCGCCCAGCTGGTGCTGGTGATGCCGGTGCGCCGGGCGCTGGCCTGGCTGGCGCTGTTCAACCTGGCGGTCGCCGCGATCTGGCTCGACCGCGCCGGATCGCTGCTCGAGGTGGCGTCCTGGATGGTGCCGGTGCTGGGTTTCCAGGTGTTCGCCGGACTGACCGGGTACTACGCCGGAATGAGCGAGCGCAGCCGCGAGCACCTGGCCCAGGTCAACGCCGAGCTGCTGGCCACCCGGCACCTGCTGGAGGAGTCCGCGCGTGGCGGCGAACGCCTGAAGATCTCGCGCGAACTGCACGATGTCGCCGGCCACAAGCTGACCGCGCTCAAGCTCACCCTCGCGCGCCTGCAGCGCGATCCGGCGCTGGCCGCCGCGGCGCCGGCCAGCGCCGGGGCGGTGGCGACCTGCCGGCAGCTGGCCGACGAACTGCTCGACGACATCCGCACCGTGGTCAGCGAGCTGCGCGCCCACGACGGCCTCGACCTGCGCGCCGCGCTGGAGGCGCTGGCACGGCCGGTCGCCGGCACCCGGATCGTGGTCGACGTCGAACCCGGCCTGCGTGTGGACGACCTGGCCCAGGCCCAGGCCCTGCTGCGCTGCGCCCAGGAGGCGATCACCAACGCCCTGCGCCACGGTCGCGCCGCGCAGATCCGCATCCACTGCCTGCGCCGCGACGGCGCCATCGAGCTGGAGGTCCACGACGATGGCAGCGCGACCGTCGATCCGGTCCCCGGCAACGGCCTGCGCGGCATGCGCGAGCGTGTCGAGGCGGTCGGCGGCGCGCTGAGCGTGCAGGCCCTGCCCGGCCACGGCGTGCGGGTACGCGCCCACCTGCCGGACGCGCCGGCATGAGCGGGGGCGAAGCGCCGCGGCCGGTGCGGATCGCCCTGTGCGACGACCAGGCGCTGGTCCTGCGCGGCCTGTCGGCCCTGCTTGGCGACCTCGGCATCGAGATCGCCCTCGAGGCGCCCGATGCCGAGACCCTGCTGGCCGCCCTGCCGCAGCCGCCGGTCGACGTGATCGTCAGCGACATCCGCATGCCGGGCCTGGGCGGCATCGGCCTGATCCACGCCCTGCGCGAGCGCGGCGACACCACCCCGGTGATCCTGCTGACCACCTTCGACGATTCGCAGCTCATGCTGCAGGCGGTGGCCGCCGGCGCCCAGGGCTTCCTGCTCAAGGACGCGAGCCCGGAAGACCTGCGCGACGCCATCGCCCGGGTCGCGGCCGGCCAGACCCTGCTGCAGCCGGTCAGCCTGGCACCGGTGCGCGCGGCCTGGCCGGCCGGCGCGGCCGCCGGCCATGGCGCCAGCCTGACCGAACGCGAGCGCTCGATCCTGCGGCTGGTCGCCGGCGGCTATTCCAACAAGGAGATCGCCCGCTCCCTGCACCTCAGCGAGGGCACGATCAAGAACTACATGAGCGACATCCTGCTGAAGCTGGACTGCCGCGACCGCACCCACGCCGTCCTGAAGGCGATCACCTCCCGCCTGCTCTGACCCCCACCCGGACCGCCCCGAATCCCCAATCCCGGCGCCGGCCCGCCCTCCCCGGCTCCCGGCTCCCGGCCCCGGCCCCGGCCCCGGCC
>DDTN01000015.1:0-135213 GCA_002344355.1 Proteobacteria bacterium UBA2363
CAGGCTGCCGGTCGGGGCCGACTTGGCCACGGTCATCGCCGGGTTCTGAGCGATCGGCGTGGTCACCGTCGAGGTCACCGGGCCGACCGGGCCGGTCGGGCTGGTGCCCCCGGCGCTGCCGGTGTTGACGATCTGGCCCGCGTCCGCGTCGGCCTGCTGGACCACGTAGGTACCCGTCAGCACGCAGGTGCCGCCGGGCGCCACGGTCGGGCAGGTGATCGAGTCCGGCGTCAGCATCGGGTCGCTGACCACGACATTGGTCAGGGTCACGTTGCCGGTATTGGTGGCCGTCACCGTATAGGTGATGGTCTCGCCCACCGCCACGGTGCCCACCGGACCCGTCTTCAGCACGGCAAGGTTCGGGGTCCGCGGGATCGGCGTGGTGACCGTCGAGGTCTGCGGCGGCGTCTGGGTCGAGCCGCCGGTGCCGGTGTTGACGATCTGGCCGGCGTCGATGTCGGTCTGCTGCACCACGTAGGTACCGGTCAGCACGCAGGTGCCGCCCGGGGCGACGCTCGGGCAGGTGATGCTGTTCGGGGTCAGCATCGGGTCGCTGACCACCACGTTCGTCAGGGTCACGTTGCCGGTGTTGGTCGCCGTCACCGTGTAGGTGATCGTCTCGCCCACTGCCAGGCTGCCGGTCGGGGCCGACTTTGCCACGGTCATCGCCGGGTTCTGAGCGATCGGCGTGGTCACCGTCGAGGTCACCGGGTCGACAGGACCAGTTGGACTGGTGCCCTCGGCGCTGCCGGTGTTGACGATCTGGCCCGCATCGGCATCGCCCTGCTGGACCACATAGGTGCCCGTCAGCACGCAGGTGCCGCCAGGCGCCACGGTCGGGCAGGTGATCGAGTCCGGCGTCAGCATCGGGTCGCTGACCACCACGTTCGTCAGGGTCACGTTGCCGGTGTTGGTGGCCGTCACCGTATAGGTGATGGTCTCGCCCACCGCCACGGTGCCCACCGGACTCGTCTTCAGCACGGCAAGGTTCGGGGTCCGCGGGATCGGCGTGGTCACCGTCGAGGTCTGCGGCGGCGTCTGGGTCGAGCCACCGGTGCCGGTGTTGACGATCTGGCCGGCGTCGATGTCGCTCTGCTGGACCACGTAGGTGCCGGTCAGGACGCAGGTGCCGCCAGGCGCGACGGTCGGGCAGGTGATCGAGTCCGGCGTAAGCATCGGATCCGACACGACGACGTTGGTCAGCGTGACGTTGCCGGTATTGGTTGCCGTGACGGTGTAGGTGATGGTCTCGCCCACCGCCAGGGTGCCGGTCGGGGCCGACTTCACCACGGTCATCGCCGGGGTCTGCGGAATCGGCGTGGTGACGGTCGAGGTCTGCGGCGGCGTCTGGGTCGAGCCGCCGGTGCCGGTGTTGACGATCTGGCCGGCGTCGATGTCGGTCTGCTGCACCACATAGGTGCCGGTCAGCACGCAGGTGCCAGTGGGCGCCACGCTCGGGCAGGTGATGCTGTTCGGCGTCAGCATCGGATCGCTGACCACGACATCGGTCAGGGTCACGTTGCCCGTGTTGGTCGCCGTGACCGTGTAGGTGATGGTCTGGCCCACGGCCAGCGTCCCGGTGGGTGCCGACTTCACCACGGTCATCGCCGGGGTCGGGGCGATCGGCGTCGTCCCGGCGCTTGCCGAGTTGTTGCCGGGGACGGGATCGTGCGTAGGCGAGGACGCGGTTGCCGTGTTCAGGTACGGACCGGTCGGGTTGACGGTTGCCACGATGACCAGTTGCGCCGTGGCGCCGCTGGCCATGTTGCCGAGGGTCCAGTTGGGTGCCAGCCAGGTGCCGGTGGACGGGGTGGCGGAGACCAGGCTGTAGCCGGCGGGAAGCGCGTCGTTCAGCACCACGGCGTTCGCGGTGGACGGCCCGTCATTGGTGACCGTCACCGTGAACTGCACCTGGGCGCCCACGAGCGGCGTGGCATTGTCCACGATCTTGGTGACGCGCACATCGGCGATCGGCGCAACCGTGTTGGACACGCTCGCGGTGCCGCTGGCGACGAAGCTGTTGCCAAGGGTCTGCGCGTTGTGGACGACCTCGGCCGTGTTGGTGATGGTCTGCCCGGCCAGGGAGAGGTCGTTGTTCAGCTGCACCCGGAACCGGAAGCTCGCCCCTTGCCCATTGGGCACCAGGCCGCCCGAGGTTGCGTTTGCGCCCTGACCCAGACGGAACCTGACCTGGTTGGGTCCGACCTGGAACTCGGCAAGATCGTCGCCAGCGGCGTCGGTCTGCACGCCGGTCGACGCGCCGCTGGCATTGGTCAGGATCTGGAGACTGCCCGGGACGTAGGTGGTGCCGGCCGGGATCGGGTCGGTGACCACGACGTTGGTGGCACCGTCCTGTCCGGTATTCACGAACGCGATCGTGTACTCGAGGACATCGCCTGGAAGCAGCTCGCCGCCATTGAGATCAACGGCCGTCTTGCTGAGCGAGGTAACCAGGTCCGGAACGAACAGGTCGACAGCGAAGGCCAGCATCTGCGGAAAATAGACGTCGCCGCTCGAGGTGAATTCCAGGGTCGCGGTGGTCGCGCCGTTGGCGAGAATTCCGGAGGCATTGACGTAGTCGAGGTCCATGCCCAGCTGATTCACATAGTCCGGGTTCTTGGCGCTGAAGCGCGTGCCAAGCCGGGTGATGCTGCTGTTCCAGAAATTGGCGGTTGGATTGAGTGCGTCGCCAAGATTGGTGGTGTTCAGCCGGAAGTTGTCGCCGGTCAGGCTCTGGTCGCCCTCCCAGACCAGGGCACCCATGCGCGTGGTGAAGGCGCCGACCAGCGGTGTAAGCAGGCCGGAAACGCCGACGGTGACCGGACTGCCATTGGTCACACTGGCCGATCCGTCGAAGACCATAAGACGGCGGAAGGGATCGGTCGCGTTCTCGTAGACGACGACCAGGGTCCAGCCGCCGTAGTAGCCCAGGCTGTCGCTGCCGTTGACGGCGGTCATGCCGCCGGCTCGATAGGTTCCATTGCCGCCGGCCTGCACCAGGCTGGTGACGTCGGCGAATGCCATATAGGGCCTGGAAGTGTTGCCGCCCTGTGTGGAGATCGTATCGATCAGGCTGGCGGTGATCGCCTGATAGGCGCCCATCGCAGGGGTGCGGAACTGCAGGGTTCCGCGTCCGGCAGCGGACGGGTTGGCGCGTGCGCCCCAGTACAGACCGGCGAAGCGGACCGTCGAGCCGGCCGGCAGCGACAGGTCGGCCGTCGAGGAATTGGTGAAGCCTGCCCCCGCGTCGGAATTCACGAAGGCCGTCTGGCGGCTGTTGTTGTTGCCGTCGGCCGTCCCGTTCCTGACCTGGGCACAGTTGTTGCTGCCCCCGCCGGTCTGGCAGGTCACCAGGACGTTGCCGATCTGCGCGATGTCGCCCCGGGCGTTGAACGAGGCGCGCTGATCGAAGCTGCGGACCACCTGGGCCTGCGCGGCCTGGGCGAGGACGAGGGCGGCGAGCAGGGCCAGGACGGCGGCTGCAAGCTGCCGGAGCCGGCGACCCTCGGCGGCGGGTCGGCCGGTGAAACCGCGTGCGTTGTACATGGAATTCCCCAGTTCAGTCCGGCGTTCTGTGGACGCCGTCACATGCAAGTCCGGTTCAGGCCGGGCTTTGCGTTGCGGACTGTATGGGGTTCATCGCGTGATGTGTGTCACGCAGTGGCAAACTTTTGTGTCAGAAACCGTCCATAGCGTGACGTCCATCACGTTTTTGGGGCATGGCGGTCTGAGCTGCGTTCAGGCGAGGTCGTGGCTGCGCTGCACCGGCACCCCGCCCGCCAGCAGCGGCCGCGAGGCCCCTTCCGGGTCCGGGTGCGGATCCCAGTCCCGGCAGAAAAGCTTCCGCGCCACCACCGTGGCCTTGTTGGCCAGGCCGATCGGGGCGCCCAGCCAGCGCGCCAGCAGGAAGGCCTTCCTGCGCACCACCCAGTTGTACATGGACTGTTCGGAATAGAACCGGTAGCCCCAGCGCCGCTCGAACAGGCGCGACGACGGCCCGGTCAGGCGGGGACTCCAGCGGAACCAGAAGAAACGCATGTCGGACAGCGCCATGCGCGTGCCGAGGTTGTCGAAATGCACCTGCGCCGAAGGCTCGACCACCATGGACTCGCCGCGGGCGGCCACCTGCAGGGCGATGTCGAGATGCTCGCGGATCACCATCGAGGGCAGCTCGATGGCCTGGAAGGTCGCCGTCGAGAACAGCACGCAGTGCAGCTCGAAGGAACCAGTCGGCGCCCGCTCCGCCGGGATCTCCGGGATGTCGGCGCGGCGCAGCGCCTTGTGCTCGATCAGGTAGTCGGTGCCGTCGACCTCGACCACCCGCAGCTCGCCGGTGTACAGGTGGTTGCGCAGCGGCGCGCCGCGGTCGACGCCCTCGCGCTCGAGGATCAGCGGCGTGACCACGGCATGGCCGTCGTCCAGGGCGGCCAGCAGCGGCGGCAGCCAGCCGGCGGTGACCCGCGAGTCGTTGTCCAGCAGCACCACCGCCCGGGTGGCGAGCTGGTCGCGGACCTCGCGCAGCGCGTCCATCGGCGTCTTCAGGCCGAGCTCGAAGAAGCGCACGCCCGGCCGGCCCGCCAGGCGCCGGCGTGCCGGCTCGATGTCCCGGCGCGGGTAGCCGAGGTCGAGGATCCACAGCTCGAAGGGCTGCGGCGTATGCCTGAGCAGCGTTTCGACGCACTCGTCGAGGCCCGAGTAGCGGTCGCGCGGGCTGATGATGACGGTGACTTCGGCGTGCATGTCGGACTCCGGATGGGCGGTCATCGGCGCTTGGCCAGGGCGTGGCGCAGGTAGTGCAGCATGTGCCAGCCGCTCGCCACGGCGCCCATGCCCTCGACATCGCGGTAGATGCGCCACTGCCAGCGCGCGGCGCGCAGCTTGTTGGACGACTGCGAACCGTCGCGCACCAGGTACCAGGCCAGCGGCATGCCGCCGTCGCCGGCGCGCACGGCACGGACGCCCGCCCGCAGCAGCGCCAGCCAGAACACGTAATCCTCGTGGCCGATCCGGAGGAAGCGCGGCTCCGCGGCGATGCGCTGGCGGTCGTAGATCCCGGTGCAGTTGCCGATGTGGTTGCTGCGCAGCAGGCGGGCGTGGTCGAGGTCCGGCGGCGGCGAGACCGTCGCCAGCACCCTGCCGTCCTCGGCGACCCGCTGGTAGGCCGCGTAGGAAACCGCGGCGTCGCCGCGCTCCAGCTCGGCCAGCTGGATCGCCAGCTTGTCGGCATGCCACCAGTCGTCGCTGTCCAGGAAGGCGACGTAGCGGCCGGTCGCCGCGTCCAGGGCCTGGTTGCGGGCGGCGGCGACACCGCCGTTGCGCGGCGAGCGCAGCAGGCGCACCCGCGCGTCCTGGCGCGCGTAGTCGGCGACCAGGTCGACCGAACCGTCGCTGGAGCCGTCGTCGACCACCACCAGCTCGAGCTCGCCGTGGCGCTGGCCCAGCACCGACTCCACCGGCCGGCGCACGAAGCGCTCGGCGTTGTACATCGGCATCACCACGCTGACCAGGCGCCCGCTCATCGCCGGTCGCCACCCGCGGCGCCGACGTACCAGGCGCGCAGCACCGCCAGCACCCCGGGCGGCTTGCCCGCGAACCGCGGCGCCAGCGGGATCGCGCCGGCGGCCAGGGCGGCGGCGACGTTCGGGTCGGGCTCGGCCAGGCGCTCGCGCACCACGAGGCCGGTGCGCGCCCAGATCGCGTCGTAGTCGTCGACCTGGAGCCGGTTCATGTACATGAAGCCGTTGCCGGCGAGCAGCCGGAAGCCGCGCTCGCCGAAGCGGAGGAAGTTCAGCGGGCCGATGCCGGGATCGGAATGGCTGAAATGGTCGGTCAGGTCGATGCAGTGCACGGCCAGGCCGCCGGGGCGCAGCAGCCGGGCCGCCTCGCCCAGGATCGCCTCCAGCACCGGGCCGGGGATGTGTTCCATGACCTCGTAGGAGACATGCAGGTCGATGGCGCCATCGGCCAGGTCCAGGGCCGCGGCGTCGGCCGGCGAACGGTAGTCGATCGCGCAGGTCCCGCACAGGCGCTCCAGCGAGAAGCCGTCGGCCAGGGCGAGCAGCGCATCCAGTCGGCCGGGCACCAGGCGCCGCCCCAGCAGGCTCTCGACCCGCGCGCGCTGGTCGCGCATCTGCAGCAGGTCCTCGTGCACCAGTTCGGCGCGCAGATAGGGATTGAGGTCGACCGTGGTCACGCGCTCGGCACCCTGCAGCCACAGCGCCAGGGGCAGGCCCAGGCGTCGCCCGGTGCCGACCTCCAGGACCCGGGCGCCCACCACGGTCGCGCCGTTGGCCTCGACCCGCTCGGCGACCTCGACGCCCTGGCGCAGCTTGTCCTCTACCGCCGGGCTGCGCAGGCCGCCGAAGCGGCGCTGCATGGCGTAGTACACGCGCTGCGAGAGCGGCCCGGGCAGCAGGGCGATGGCGTTCTGGATCGCCGCCTTCAGCCGCCAGTTCACGACGCTCGCCCGATCCCGCCGCGGCCACCGGCCCAGGACGCGGCCGGCGGCGGCAGCACGTAGTCCCGGTAGTCGGCCGGGTTGCCGGTCATGCCGGCCTCGGCCGCCTTCACGATGTTGTAGACCTCGCGGGCGTTGACGTAGTGCAGCACGTAGCGCTCGCCGTCGTTGTAGTGGCGCTCGAGGTGGTCGAACATCGCGTCGACCGCCGGACCCAGCACCACCTCGGCGTCCTTCTCCGGGGCGCCATGGGTGTGGATCTTGACGAACACCCACTCCGGCCGGCCTTCGACATGGATGCCGGTGCGGACCCAGCCGTCGACGCGCGCCGGCGTCGGCGGGTAGTTGGCGCGGATGTCCGAGTTCTCCACGCGCGGCACGATGCCGCGGCGGCGATCGGCCCAGTTCAGGCCGATCGGGCCCTGCACCAGCAGCAGGTCGCCGACCGGCTCGCCGCCGACCCGGACCCGCACGCCGGTGTCGTGCGACTTCGGCCGGTCCGGATCGTCGGTGGCATAGTAGATGGAGTTGATGATGTGGGTCTGCGTGGGACTTGGCGCCGAGGGCATGGTGAAGTCGGCGTAGCAGCCCAGCTCGCGCAGCAGGATCAGCTCGTTGTCCAGGCCGCACCAGCGGCCGTCCGGGTTGGAGTTGTCCAGGCACCAGTTGCCGTGGATGAAACCGAACATGAGCTGGCCGGTCTGCGGGTGCCGGGAGAGGGCCCCGTGGTCGCGGTGCAGCACCTCGCAGAAGCCGGCGATGGTGCGCCGGAAATTGGCCTCGGTGTCGTTGTCGTGGTGCAGGTGCACCTCGATCTCGCCGAAGCCGTCGCGGCACAGCGCCGACAGCTTGTCCAGGTGCTCCGGCAGGTACTCTTCCTCCGGATAGAAGAAGCCGTGCTGCGGAGGACGGCCGTCGGCATCCCGGTGGCGGCCGGCCAGGGCGCGCCAGCCCTCGGTCCAGCGGTCGACGCGTGCACGCTGCGTGGCCAGGTCGACCTTGCCGTGCATGGGCTCGAAGTGGTCGACGAAGCAGAACATGACATGGGTCGGCCCGGCGACCGCCGGCCGGCGCTTGCGGCCGATGTAGCTGCCCAGCCAGATCTGCATGTTGCGGGCGCGGATGTCGCGCCAGACCAGGCGCAGCAGGGTGAGCAGCGCGAGCGCCGGCGGAATCAGCAGCAGGATCGGCTTCACCCGGATCGCCCCCCTTCGGGCAACAGCGACAGCAGTTGCAAGGCATTATTGCGCCATTGCCGTTCGGCCGTGATGTAGGCCTGTGCGGCCGCCCCCACGCGGCGCCGCTCCTCGTCGCGGCCCGCCAGCGCCAGCACCCGGTCGACACAGGCCGCCAGGTCGCCGCGCGGGAACAGCCAGCCGGTGACGCCCTCGCGGATCACCTCGGCGACCGGGTCGTAGTCGGGCGCGACCACCGCCACGCCCATCGCCATCTGCTCGAACAGCTTCATCGGCGAGCCGTATTCGTTGGAGTCGGGCAGCACGCCGTAGTCCATGCAGGCCAGCCACTCCGGCACCTGGGCATGCGGCACCCGTCCGGGCAGCAGGATGCGGTCCTGCAGGCCGCGCCCACGCACCTCCTCGCGCACGGCCGGCAGTTCGCGGCCGTCGCCGACCAGCAGCAGGACCAGGTCGGGCGCCTCGTGCAGGCGGTCGATCATCGCGCGCACGAAGCCGGCGACGCCGTGCCAGTGGGCGAACACCCCGACGTGGCCGCAGACCACCCGGCCCGCCAGGCCGCGCGCGGTGCGCAGCGCCTCGCGGTCGAAGCGGGAGGGATCGAACCGGCCATCCACGGCGTTCGGCGAGACCACGCCCGGCGCCAGCGCGCCATGCGCCGCCTCCAGGGTCGCCTTGAAGCGGCTGGAGATGTGCACCAGGCCGGTGGCGTTGGCCAGTGTCCAGCGCTCGATGCGGCAGGCCAGGCGCTTCAGGTACAGCGGCCGGACGCGCTCGACCACCGCCGAATCGTTGATCTCCAGGATCACCGGCACGCCGCGCCGGCGCGCCAGCCAGACGGTCGCGAACAGGAACAGCGCGTAGCGCTCGTAGATGAAGTCCGGCCGCGCCCGGCGCAGGCGGCCGGCGACCCGCCACCAGGTCACCGCGTTCCAGGCCAGCTCGGCCAGCTCGAACAGCACGCCGGGCAGGCGGGTGACCAGGCGCGGCAACAGGCCGCGGCGCGGCGGCGCCTGCGGCGCGGCGGCGCCGGGTTCGCGCTCGGGATCGGCGCCGGGGAAGGACAGCACCTCGACCTCGTGGCCCAGCTCGCGCAGGGCACCGACCACGCCGCGGATGTGCACGCCCTCGACATGCTCGCCGCGGGTCCGGTGGTGGAAGAGCACCTTCATGCGCGCAGCGGCGGCAGCGCCTGGACCTGCCAGCCGGCGGCGATCCAGGCAGGCAGCATGCGCGCCAGCAGCGCCGAGGTCTCGGCGTTGTCGTCGTGCATCAGCACCACCTCGCCGGGACGCGGCGGGTGCTGCTCCAGGTTGGCGGCCAAACGGTCGGCCGGCAGCTTGGTGTAGTCGTGGCTGTCGTAGGACCAGTAGGCGATGGTGCGCCGGTGCCGTGCGTAGTGCAGCAGCAGGTTGGCCGGCAGGACGCCGCAGGGTGGCCGGAACGGATGCCGCTCGATGCCGTCGAAGCGCGCCAGCGCGCGGTCGGTGCGCTCGATCTCCTCGAGCTGGCCGGCCAGCGGCAGGTCCGACATGAACGGATGGGTCCACGAGTGGTTGCCCAGCTGGTGGCCTTCGCGAACGATGCGCTCGACCACGCCCGGGTGATCGTCCAGGCGATTGCCGACCAGGAAGAAGGTCGCCTTCGCGCCATGCCGCGCGAGCAGGTCCAGCACCGGTGCCGTGTGCTCGGGGTCGGGGCCGTCGTCGAAGGTCAGGTGGACGACCTTGCCGCGCGCGGGCAGCCGGGTCACCACCAGGGACGAGGGCAGCAGGCCGAGCAGGCGGGTCTTGCGCGAGCGGGGGTTCATTCGGGGGATCGGGCACGGTGGGCCTGGACGACCCCGGTCAGGATAGCGTCCAGCCTGGCGATGTTGTCGTCCCAGTCGAAACCGGCGGCATGGCCGCGGATCGCCGCGCCGTTCCAGGGGCGCGCCAGCGCCTGGTCCAGTGTGGCGGCCAGCGCTGCAGGATCGCGCGGCGGGACCAGCAGGCCGGCCAGCGGCGGCAGCACCTCCGGGATGCCACCGACCGCGGTCGCCACCACGGGCAGGCCGCAGGACATCGCCTCCAGCACCACGTTGGGCACGCCTTCGTTGTGGCTGGGCAGCACCAGCAGGTCGGCCGCCTGCATCCAGGCCGGCAGCTCGGCATGGCCGCGTGCGCCGGCCAGCAGCACGGCATCGGCCAGGCCGCTGCCGGCGGCGGACGCCTGCAGGCGCGCCCGTGCCGGACCCTCGCCCACGAAGGCGATCCGGGTGCCGGGATGGCGGTCGCGCACCGTCGGCAGGGCCGCCAGGGCGTCGATGCAGCCCTTCTCGGGCTTCAGGTTGCCGACGAACAGCAGCAGGCGCCCCTCGACCGGCAGACCCAGCGCGCGCCGCGCCGCCGCGCGGTCGCCCGGCCGGAACAGCGCGCCGTCGACGCCGTTGTAGAGCACGTGCACGCCCGCAGGGGCCGCGCCCAGCTCGACGGCGCGGCCGGCCAGGGCCCGGCTCACCGCCAGCACCGCCCCGGCGCCACGCAGGCTGCGGGCGATCTGCCAGCGGCGAAGGCGGTAGCCGGCGAGGACATTGAGGTCGCTGCCATGCACCTTGACCGCGTAGGGCAGGCCCAGGCGCCGCGCCAGCCAGGCGGTGCCGACCGCATCCGGAAACGCCCAGCTCGCCAGCAGCAGGTCGAAGCCGCCCTGGCGCAGCCAGCGCCGCCGCTGGCTCCACAGGGAGGCGCACCAGGCCAGGGCGTGCAGGCTGCGCCCGATCCGCGGCGGGTACCAGAAGGTGAAGGTGCCGGCGCGGGCGTGGGCGAGCGCCGGCGGCGCACCCGCCGGGGGACGCCGGTGCTGCCGGAAGTCGACCGGGACCAGCACCTCGACCTCGTGACGGGCGCCGAGGCGGTCGAACTGCTGGCGGTTGAAGCTCGCGCGCAGGGGGTCCCAGGCGCTCGGGAACAGGTTGCTGAGGACCAGGATCCTCATGTCGGCGACGGCGGCCGGGAGTGCGGGCCCGGCACCGCCAGGCCGTCGGCGTAGAGCGCCTGGTAGCGCGCCGCCATCGCCGCGAAGGTCGCCTCCGCCAGCGCCCAGCGCCGCGCCACGGCCGCCATGCCGGAACGCAGGGCGGGATCGTCGAGCAGGGCCAGCAGCGCGGCCGCCAGCGCCTCCGGATCGCGCGCCGGCACCAGTCGCCCGTGGCTGCCGTCGTGGACGATCTCGCGGTTGCCGCCGACATCGGTGGCGACCACCGGCAGGCCGCTGGCGCAGGCTTCCAGCAGGGCGATCGAATAGCCCTCGGAGATCGACGACATGGCGAACACGTCGAAGCCCGCCAGCAGCGCCGGCACGTCGCCGCGATCGCCCAGCATGCGCACCCGTTCGCCGAGACCGGCGGCGGCCACCTGCCCCTCCAGGGCGGCGCGCTCCTCGCCGTCGCCGACCAGCACCAGGGCGACGTCGTCGCGCTGTGCCGCGACGATGGCGAAGGCGCGCACCAGGGTCGCCAGGTCCTTGGCCCAGTTCAGCCGGCCGACGAAGCCGATCACGTGGCTGCCCGGCGGCAGGCCGAGGCTGGCGACCAGGGCGGCGCGGGCATCGTCGTCGGCGACGCGGAAGCGCTCGACATGGATGCCGTTGGGGACCGAACGCAGCTTTTCGGCGGGCGCCGCCGAGATCTCGGCCAGCCGCACCCGCGCCGCCTCGCAGACGGTGGCGGCGACGTCGGTCCGGCGCATGGACTGCCGGAACAGCCACTCGCGGCGGCTGGACGGGTTGATGTCGCCCATGCCATGGCGCGTATTGACGATGCGCAGGAAGCGGCGGCCGAGCGACGCGAACACCGCGTAGTAGTGGGGGATGCTGTTGTGGCTGTGCAGCACCTGGGTGCGATGGCGGCCGATCGCCCGGCGCAGCCGCCACAGGGCGCGCAGGTCGATGCCATCGCGCTTGCCGATCGCCCGCACCGGGATGCCGGCCGCGTCGAGTTCGCCGGCCAGGCCGCCGCGGTCGTACAGGCAGACCACCTGGAGGTCGTGGCCGGCCGCATGCTGCGCCTTGGCCAGCTCGATGACCACCCGCTCCAGGCCGCCCCGGTTCAGGTTCTCGACGACGTGGGTGATCCTCATGGCAGCCTCGAAACGGTCACCCGGAACTTGCCACTGGGGGTCAGGGGGATGTCCTCGACCAGGTTCAGCTCCAGACGGATCGCCGTGCCCAGCACCCGGCCGACCTCGGCCCGGACGCGCGCCTGCTGTGCCGCATCGAAGTCCGGACCCGGGACGATGCTGAGGGTCAGCGCGGCGAGTTCCTCCTGCACGACCTGGAAGCGGCGGATGCCGGGGATGTCCTTGAGCAGGTGCGGGAAGAACTCGCCGGGCAGCAGCCGGCCATCGGGCGTCCGGATGGCGTCCAGGCGCCGGCCCTGGATGCCGGCCAGGCGCGGCAGGCCGCGGCCGCAGGCGCACCGTGCGGACGGGCCGGCGACGGCGAGGTCGCCGTTGACGTAGCGCAACAGCGGCATGCCCCAGTTGTGCAGGTCGGTGACCGCGACCTGGCCGCCCTCGCCGCCGCCGGCCAGTGCCGTGGGCTGCACCAGTTCGACCACCAGATGGTCGGCGTTGACGTGCAGCCCGTCGTGCGCCCCGCACTCGCTGGCGATCAGCATGAACTCGCGGCAGCCGTAGGTATTGAAGGCCCGGGCGTCGGGAAACGCCGCCTCCAGCACCGGGCGCTGGAAGTCGTGCAGGGCCTCGGCCGCGGCGAGCACGGCGCGCGGCCCGCGCACCGCCTGGCCGTTGTCGACCAGCCATTGCGCCAGCCGCACCAGCGGCCCGGTGTAGCCGACCACGGCGTGCGGTCGCCAGGAACGCAGCGTGCTCGCATAGGAGGCCAGGTTGTCCTCGCGCATGCGGAAGCTGTCGAGCACCCTGCGGTTGAACGCGCGATGGTAGAGCGCGTCCTTGACCCGCGTCCGCAGCGAGGGCGAGCCGACCGCGCCGCCCCAGAGCATCGCCACGCGCCGGCCGGGCTGGGCGCCTGCCCAGCCGTAGCCCCGCCACATCACCGCCGTGCGCCGGTCGTTGCTCTCCCGCGTGAAGCCGAAGCGCAGGGGCACGCCGGTGGAGCCGCCGGTCGCCTTGAACATCAGCCGGTCGCGGAACGGCGCCGCCTTGAGATCCTCGAAGCCGGCGCGGATGGCGTCCTTGTCGAGCAGCGGCAGGCGGGCCCAGTCGGCCATCGACTTCAGGTCGCCGGGCTCGAAGCCGATCGCCTGCCAGCGCTGCCGGTAGAACGGCACGTGCTGCCAGCAGTGCGCCACCAGCGCGCCCAGCTTGCGCCACTGCAGGGCGGCGATCTGCTCCGGATCCAGCCACTGGCTGGCCTCGTACTCGCGCAGGTGGCGCAGGGTGTGCCGGCCGCGCAGGCCCTCGTAGGCGGGCAGCAGCAGGTGCCGGAAGGCGGCGGCGTAGAGGCTCATGGCGGCACGTTCCGGTCGTGCCGGCCGGCGCGGGCCAGGAGGCGACCGAGCGCCCGCGGCCGTCCCCCCGCCAGCCGCTGGTGCATCTGGCCCATCCAGGCGATGTCGGCGGCGGTCCAGCAGCGCAGCAGCAGCGTGGCGCCGGCATAGACCAGCGCCACCAGCGGCCCGCCGAGCAGCAGGGCGGGCAGCGGCGACAGGTGCCGGGCCAGCGGCCAGGCCACCAGCGCCGCCAGGGCCCCCGCCAGCACGATCCGGCCCAGGCGCGCCAGGTCCAGGCGGGCGCCGCTGGCCGACAGGGCCAGGACGATCAGCGCCAGCGCCACCACGATGGTGGTGAGCGCGAACGCGACGGTCGCGCCGGCCAGTCCGTACCTCGAGATCAGCACGACGTCCAGGCCCACCTTGAGGACCGCCCCGGCCAGTATCACGTTCATCAGGCTGCGCTGGCGGTCGGCGCCCAGCAGGTAGGAGGACGCGCCCTGCGACAGCGTCGACACCGACACCGCCAGCAGGCAGGCCGCGAACACCGGTGCCGCCGGCGCATAGGGCCGTCCGTACAGCAGGCCGATGATCGCCGGCGACATGACCATGCCGAACGCCACCACCGGCGCGGCCAGCAACGCCAGGTAGCTGGTCGATGCCGACAGCCGGCGGCCGGCCAGCTCGCGGCCCTGGCTCAGGGCGTTCGCCATCATCGGCAGCAGCAGGGCGCCGAACACCCCGGGCACCAGCAGGGCGGCGCCGGTGGCGAGCTGGAAGGCGACCTTGAACTGGCCCGCCGAGGCGGCGCTGTCGTACAGGGTCAGGAACAGCACCTCGACTTCGCTCGCGGTCACGAAGCCGACCGTCACGGAAACCGCGACCAGGGCGATGTAGCTGCGCATGCGGGCGCGGAGGTCGTCGTCGAGCGCCGGCGGCTGCGCCTGCGGCGGCGGCAGCAGGCGCTGCACCTGGCGCCGCGACGCCCACCAGAAGGCCAGGCTGGACAGGGTGAACACGGCCAGGAACCATTCCATCGGCCCGCCCAGCCACCAGGCGGCGACCACCAGCGCCAGGTTGAGCGGCGCGACCGTGGCGGCGACCACGGCGGTGGCCCGGAAGTCCTCGAAACCCTTGGCGACGCTGATGTTGAACATGTAGCTGCTGCGCAGCCAGGTGGTCGCCACCAGGATCGCCAGCAGCACGCCATGGTCGAAGTCGGGCATGACCCGGTCGCCGTAGCGCACGAACAGGATCGCACCGGCAACCATGACCACCGCCAGGAAGGCGAGCTGGGCGCGGCGCAGCCAGGCCAGCAGCGGCCGGACCAGGTCCAGGCGCGCCGCGCCGCGCAGCTCGGCGACGTACTTGATGACGGCGCTGGCGGCGCCGGAATTGGTCGCGGCGACGCCCACCGCGACCAGCCAGATCACCAGCGAGTACGCGCCGAAGTCGCCCGGACCGAGGTGCCGGGCGATGACGATCGAGGTCAGCATGCCCAGGAAGTACTCGGTGTAGATGCCGACCGAGGAGAACAGGGTGTTGCGCAGTGCCGCGCCGCGCGTGCTCATGACCAGGCCATCATCAGCAGGACCTTGACCAGCAGCCACAGGACCACCGCGCCGCCGAGCGCCAGCATGCCCCACTTGGGCAGGTCGCCGGCCACGCCGAACACCGGCAGGCCCGGCCAGCGGTCGCGGGCGCCGGCATACCAGCCGGTGACCAGGCCGACCAGGACGTACAGCACGATCACGTAGCTGCGGCTCAGGAAGAAGGCGCAGGCGAAGAAGCCGGCCAGGGCCAGCAGCAGGGTGGTGGCTGCCGTGCGTTCGTCGCGCAGGCGCGCGACGTCGGCGGGGCCGGCCAGCGCCGGCCGGTGCCTGAGCACCGCCAGCGCCATCATGAAGGCGTAACCGACGAAGGCCAGCCACAGGGTGAATCCGACCAGCCCGGTCTCGGCCAGCACCAGCACGAAGGAATTGTGCGCGGTCAGGTGGTGGTAGTCGCCGAAGTTGTTCATGCCGACCCCGAGCAGCGGGTTGGCGATGAACATCTGGATGCCCTCGTACCAGGCGTCGATGCGGCCATAGGCCGACGCCTCGCTGGCGTCCAGTTCCTGGAGCCGGGTCGGCAGCATCATCAGCACCGACAGGCCGGCCACCCCCAGGATGCCGGCGGTCAGCAGGCCGCGCCGCCGCCACACCCACAGGCCGGCCATCAGCATCACCGCCAGGAAGGCGCCGCGCGAATCGGTCAGGTAGATGCCGTAGACCAGCAGCAGGGCGAGCGCCCACCAGGCGAGCCGTCGCAGGCCGCCGGCGCCGGACAGCAGCAGGGCGAACGGCAGGCCGATCACGAACACCATCGCCAGGTCGTTGGGATCGTTGAAGATGCCCACGTACTGGATGCGCCCGTCCTGGATGGTCGGGATGCCGGTCCAGCCCTCGCCGAGCTGGGCCTGCTCGACGCCATGCAGGGCCATCACCCCGGCGCACAGGGCGATCACCGCCATCAGCCGCAGCAGGTTGCGGGGATCGCGCGCCGCCTGCGCGACCAGCACGAAGGCGATCAGGGTGGGGAGGAACTCCTGCAACCGGACCAGGGCGCCGCCGGTCCAGCCGGACGCCACCATCGAGGCCATGCACACGGCGATGAAGGCGAGCAGCAGCGGATAGGTGGGCTGATCGAAGCGCTTGCGCCCCGGGGTCGCCAGCCAGGCGCCGAGCGCCGCGAGCAGCGCCAGCGGCAGCACCGGCACCGGGAACGACTCCATGCCGGGATATTCCTGCGGCCGGATCAGCACCAGCGCCACGTAGGCGAGCAGGAACAGGATCATCATGCCGGGTAGGTCCGCTGCACCGAGGGGTGGGCGAACAGCTCCGGCAGCGCCGCGATCCCGGCGAACCAGGCGGCATCCATGTCGGCCTCGACGGACTGCCGGAGCAGCGCATGGCGACGGGCCGGCGGCCAGCGGTTGCTGCCGTTGTTGTAGGTGAACGCGAAGCCGTAGCCGGCGTCCTCGACGGCGGCCAGCACCCGGGCGTCGAAGCTGTCGTCGCCGCCGACCGGGTAGGAGATCGCCAGCGTGTCCTGGCCCAGCTCCTCGTCGAGACGCGCGCGCGAGCCGCGGATCTCCCCGAGCAGCGCCGCGTCATCCAGCTTGGCCAGCATCCGGTGGCTGACGCCGTGCGAGCCGATCTCCATGCCGCCCGCCCGCATCGAGCGCAGCATGTGCCAGTCCATCGGCCGGCAGTCGGGGTGCATGCGCGCCGGGGTCGCCCCGCCGATGCCGGCGACCGCATCGATCCAGGCCTCCTGGTCGGTGGCGGCCAGTGCCTTGATGCGGTCGAGCGCCTGCCAGGCGAGTTCCAGCCTGGCCTGGCGGCCGGGCGGCACCTGCAGGTCGTCGAGCGGCGCCGGCAACCGGGCGGCGCTCGGCGTGGCGGTCAGCAGCAGGTGCACCAGCCAGTCGTAGGCGAACGGCTCGCCGCTGTCGATGTGGCCGGTCGCCACGAAGAACAGCGCCGGCACGCCGAGCTCGCGCAGGATCGGAAAGGCGAACCGGAAGTTGTCGTCGTAGCCGTCGTCGAAGGTCAGCAGCACGGCGTCGCGCGGCAGGGGGCGACCGCCGGCGAGCGCCTCGGCAAGGTCGGCGCAACGTAGCGGCCGGTAGCGGTCGCGCAGGTGCCGGACCTGCTCGCGGAAGCCCTCCGGGGAAGCGCTGACCAGGCTGGGGTCGAACGTGAAGCCGTCCTCGAGCGGCCGGACCCGATGCCAGGCGTAGACCCGCAGGTCGCGGCGCAGCAGCCGGCGCGCGGTCTGCAGCAGCGGCATCGCGCCGACCGCCGCGACCCGCCGCGCCAGGCGCTGCCGGCGCCCGGGCGGCGGCGCGGCAGGGGGCGTCGCGACGCTCATCGGCCGATCGCCCTGGCAGCGGCGTTCGCCAGCGCCGGCGGGGGCGCCGTCGCGTGCGCGCGCGATGGCATCTGGAATCGGCTCAATACCATGGGTCCCGGGCCAGCGGAACGGCGGTCGCCGCGCCACCCGGTCCCCGGGCGCGACGCGCGCAAGAATAGCAGGCCGGTGGCGCCGCCCTGCCGGTCGCCGCGGTCGCCCCGTCCGAAGGCTCGACCCGGCGTCGCGGCGACCGCCTTCGTCGATGTGCCACCATGGACGTCCACGCATGCAGGCCCCAGGGGCATGGCCGACGACACCGACTTCATCGGGCTGTACCGCGAACTGGACATCGGCGCGGACTGCGATCCGGAGGCGTTCCGCCTGGCCTACCGGCGGCGGGTCGCCGACCTGCACCCGGATCGCACCCGGGACCCGGCGGCAGCCGAGGCCCTGAAGTCGCTCAACCTGCGTTACACCGCCGCCTTGGCGTTCGCGCGCGAGCACGGCCGGCTGCCCGGCTCGGCCCCGGCCGCGTCGCGTCCCGTCCCCCGCCCGACACGGGCATCGGGGCGCGGCGGCGGGCCGCCGGCATCGCGCGGGCAGCCGCCCGCGACGGGCGGCCTGTTGCGCATGCTGCTGCTGGTTGCGGTGGCGATCGGCGCGATCTGGATGTTCCTGCCCGCCGGCGACGGCGGCGGCGGCGGCGACCTCGGCCACTTGTCCGGGGCCGCGGCGACGCTGCCGGTCGCGGCCCGGCGGCCGGCCGCGGCGCCGCTCGCGCTCGGCCAGGACGGCGCCACGGTGCGCGGCGGCCAGGGCGAGCCGGTCTCGCGCAGCGGCCCGCGCTGGCTGTACGGCCCCTCGTGGATCGAGTTCCACTGCGATCGCGTGGTCGACTGGTACAGCTCGCCCCTGCGCCCGCTGAACAGCGGCGCGGATCGTCCGCCGACCGGCCCTGCGGCCGACCGGCGCCCCTGCCCGCAGGCGACCGTCGATGGCGCCGCGACCCGTCCCGGAGATCGACCATGAGCCGATTCGCCACCCGGCTGGCGCGCGGTGCGCGCCGGCTGTGGATGAAGTATGCGATGCGCGGCGTCGGCGGCGCCGACGCCTGGCAGCGCCTGGACCACGCCTATGCCGTGCCCGATCCCTGGCACATGGACTCGGCGCTGGAACAGGCGCGCTTCGCCCAGACCAACGCCCTGATCGCCGCCACCTTCGGCCGGGTCGGCAGCATCCTGGAGCTGGGCTGCGGCGAGGGCCACCAGACCCGCTGGCTGCGCGAGGTCGCCGACCAGGTCTGCGGCGTCGACGTCAGCGCCCGCGCCATCGAGCGTGCGCGGTTGCGCGTGCCGGAGGCCGAATTCGCTGTCGCCGACATCCACGGCCAGCCGTTCGGCGACTCGCCGGGCCGCTTCGACCTGGTGGTCGCCTGCGAGGTGCTCTACTACATCAAGGACATCCCGGCGACGCTCGAGCGGATGTCGCACCTGGGTCGCGACTGCCTGGCCACCTTCTATGCGCCGGCGCTGGTCCGGGTCGGACCCCACCTGGCGGCGATCCCCGACCTGCACAAGGACTGGATGCAGCACAACGGCGTGACCTGGCTGGTCTGCTGGTGGCGCAACCGGTGACCGGGACGCCCTGAGCCATGTGCGGACTGGCCGGATTCCTGGGCGAGCCGGTCGCCGGTGGCGGGCAGCGCGCGCTGCTCGACCGGATGATCGGCCGCCTGCAGCACCGCGGCCCGGACGGCTTCGGCTTCCACGTCGAGCCCGGCGTCGGGCTGGCCCACGCCCGGCTGTCGATCATCGACCTGGCCACCGGCGAGCAGCCGATCCGCAACGCCGACGGCAGCACCTGGACGGTGTTCAACGGCGAGATCTTCAACTACGTCGAACTGCGCGCCGAGCTCGAGGCGCAGGGCCACCGCTTCTACACGCAGTCCGACACCGAGGTCATCGTCCACCTCTACGATCGCCACGGCGACGCCTTCGTCGAGCGCCTGAACGGCCAGTTCGCGATCGTCGTCTGGGACCGGCGCCGGCGGCGCCTGGTCCTGGCCCGCGACCGCGTCGGCATCCGGCCCCTGTTCCACCGCCGCAGCGGCGGCACCTTCTGGTTCGCCTCGGAGATGAAGGCGCTGTTCGCGGCCGGCGCCGGGCAACCGGGCCTGGCGCCGGCCGCGCTGGCGCAGGCGCTGACCTTCTGGGGCACGCTCGATCCCGACACCGTGTTCGAGAGCGTGCACAGCCTGCCGCCGGGCCATCTGCTGAGCATCGAGGCGGATGGCCGCGAGCACCTGCGCCGGTGGTGGGACTGGGATTTCGACGCCGCCACCGGCGCGGGGGCGCGCTGGCGCGGCCGCGACCGCGACCGGGCGGTCGCCGAGCTGCGCGAGCTGCTGGTCGACGCGGTGCGGCTGCAGCTGCGCGCCGACGTGCCGGTCGGCGCCTACCTGAGCGGCGGCCTGGACTCCTCCGGCCTGGTTGCCCTGGCGCGCCGCTTCAGCGACGCCCCGGTGCGGACCTTCTCGGTGGCGTTCGCCGACGCCGAGTTCGACGAGCGCGCCCACCAGCAGGCGATGGTCGCCCACCTCGGCTGCGCGCACACCACCCTGGAGGTCGACCGCGCGGCGATCGGCGCCGCCTTCCCGCGCCTGGTCTGGCACACCGAGACGCCGGTGCTGCGCACCGCCGCGGTGCCGCTGATGCTGCTCTCGGCGGCGGTGCGCGCGGCCGGCTACAAGGTGGTGCTGACCGGCGAGGGCGCCGACGAGGTGTTCGGCGGCTACGACCTGTTCAAGGAGGCCAAGGTGCGCCGCTTCTGGGCGCGCCAGCGCGACTCGCGCTGGCGGCCGCGCCTGCTGGAACGGCTGTACGGCTACCTGGCCAACTCCCCGGTGCGCAGCCCGGCCTTCGCCCAGGCCTTCTTCGGACAGGGCCTCGAGCACCTGCATCGCCCGGTGTTCGCCCACGTGCCGCGCTGGACGACCTCGGCGCGCGCCCTGGCCTTCCTGTCGCCGCAGGCGCGCGCCGCCTGCGCGGACTTCGACCCGCTGGCCCTCGTCGAGGCGCGCCTGCCCGCACGCGCCGGCAACTGGCCGCCACTGGCCCAGGACCAGTACGTCGAGGCGCACACCCTGCTGAGCGGCTACCTGCTCTGGTCGCAGGGCGACCGCGTCGCCATGGCCAACTCGGTGGAGGGGCGCGTGCCCTACCTGGACCATCGCGTCATCGAGTTCGCCAATGCCCTGCCCGCGCACTGGAAACTGCGCGGCCTGACCGAGAAGGACATCCTGCGCCGCGCCCTGGCCGACCTGCTGCCGCCGGACATCGCCGCCCGCCCGAAGCAGCCGTACCGCGCCCCGGACGCCGCCAGCTTCTTCGTCGACGGCCGGCCGCTCGACTACGTGGCCGACCTGATGTCCGCCGACCGCCTGCGCGCCACCGGACTGTTCGAGCCGGCCGCGGTCGGCCGCCTGTTCGACAAGGCGCGCGCCGGCCGGGTCACCGGCTTCGCCGACAACCAGGCCTTCGTGGGCGTGCTCTCGACCATGCTGGTCGACCACCTGTTCGTGCGCGGCGGCGGCCTGCCCTGAGGGTGCGCCGTCGCGTTTTCCGGCGGCGCGCTCCGGCGCGGCGAAGGACGGGGCGTCGAACGTACGGTTGCGCCCGGGTGACCGGCGGCTGGTGGTCCGGCTACTCGAAGCCGCTGGCGAACACCTCGTCCGGCAAAGGCCCGGGCTCGTAGGCGGCGCCCTGCGCCCGGCCTTGCACTTCCCAGGCGGCGAACCCGTGGCCATCCGGGCCCAGGGCGATCCGCGGGTTTGCCGCGTTTTCCCCGGGAACCCGGCTCAGGTCGGTCAGGACGCCCACGCCGCCCGAAACCGGCGCCTGCCGGGCCACGATCACGGCCGGCGGCGCGACGATCGGGCAGGGCGGCGGCATCGGGTCGTAGCTCAACGACTCCCAGACCAGCCAGGCATGCCCGTCCTGGTCGACCGCCACGTCTGGCCGGCGATCCTGGGTTTCCGTCTCCGAGACCCGGGCGGCCGCATCGAACACACCGTCCGGACTCATCCTTGAAGCGAACACCGAGAAGCGGTCCGGACCGCAGGGCACGCTCGCAGGGATCACTTCGAAGGCCACCATGCCATGCCCGTTGGCCCCGAGCGCCGCTCGCGACCTCGTCGCATCGGCGCCCGCGTCGGCCCAAAGCGCCTGCGGAGCGCCGAACGCTCCGCCCGGAGGGCGGTGGCTTGCGGCCAGACCCAGGCGGGCCGGGTTGCCGCCATCGCTGGTCATGAAGGTCAGGATCGCCGCCCCGGCCGGGTTGAGGGCGAAGTCCTGCGCAGCGTACGGCGGCGAGAACTGCACCTCACCGGCGAACTGCGTGGCGCTGGTTCCGGGCGGCAGCGGCGGCTGCTGACTCTGCATCCAGCCGCCTGCCGCCAGCCAAACGGCAGTCGCCCCGCGATCGGCGTCGATCACGCCGCGCGCGAAGGACAGCGCGCTGACGCCGGAGGCGGTCGACAACACCTGGTTGGCCCCGAACGTGCTGGTCGCCCCGGCCGGCCGCAGGGCCGCTCGCACCCGGGAGGTGCTGCCGGCCTCCACCCAGACCAGCAAGGCGTCGCCGGTGTCGTTGACCGCCAGGGTGAAGCCGGAGGCGTTCGCCGTGACCGTCTGGACCGCGCCGAACTGGCCGTCTGCCCCGGCGCTCCGCCAGGCGGCGCGGACCGAGCTGCCGGCGTTCCACGCGACCACGGCGTTGCCCTGCGCGTCGAAGCGCATCTGCAGCGTCTGCCAGTTGGCCCCCGGCTGTGGCGAGAGGGTCCCGGGACCGACCGGCCCTCCCGGCGGCCGCACGGCCAGCACGCGGACCGTGTTCTCGCGCCAGCTCGCGAAGCCGTTCCCGAGGGGATCCGCGAACAACACCAGGTCCTGGCCCGGATTCTGCCCTGATACCGGCTCGATCGGACCCCAGTTCGACCCGCCCTCGCCCCAGGCACCCGCCGGGGCGATGCCCGGGGCAAGCAGCAGGAACACCACCACCACGTCACGAACTCGCATGTCCAATCCTCCCGGGCCACACGGCCAACCGCTCGTCCGCAGTGGCGCAGGGAGGGCGCGCGGCGTGTCACCGGAAGGGGCGGGGCCGGGCGGGGCCGGCAACCCGCCGGGCTGGGCAGCCGGGCGCTCCGGACCCGCTGGATCACCGGCTGCGCGACCGGCCAGACGGCACCCACGCGTGGCGGCCGGCCGCCGCATGGATGCGGGCATCGCCCGGCCCGTCTGCACGACCTCCATGGCGCCTGCACGGCCGGCCCGCTATGTTGGTCGCGATCCTGTGAAGACCGGAGGTGACCCATGACCCTCGACGCGCCGGACGTCCGCGCCGACGTGCGCGGCTTCGTCCTGGACAACCTGCTGCTGGCCCGCGATCCGGCCGCGCTCACCGACGACGCCTCGCTGGTCGACCTGGGCGTGATCGACTCCACGGCGGTACTGGAGATCGTCGTGTTCCTCGAGGAGCGTTACGCCTTCAAGGTCCGCGAGGCGGACCTGCTGCCGGAGAACTTCGGCTCGGTGGCGGCGATCAGCGCCTATGTCGCACGCCGGCTGGCCGAAGCGGCCTGAGCGGGGTGGACGCGCGACTGGATGCGCTGATCGCCCGCCTGCGCGACGGCGTCGCCTGGCTGCCGGACAAGCCCGAGGAGACCCCGGAGGGCAGCGCGCGCGCGCTGTGGCTGGCCGCGGCCGGGCAACCGTGCTCGGTGGTGGCGGCGCAGGGGGTGGCCGTGCTGCCCGCGCTGGACGCGGCGGGACTGGCCCGGCTCGATGCGCTGCTCGAACGCCGGCTGGCCGGCGAGCCGCTGGCGCACCTGACCGGCCGCCAGCATTTCTGCGGCCTGGAGATGCTGGCCGGCCGCCAGGCCCTGGTGCCGCGCGTCGAGACCGTCCTGCTCGCGCAGGCGGCGATCGCGGCGCTGCAACGGCGCCCGGCGGACGCCGGCGAAGCGGCGATCGTGCTGGACGCCTGCACCGGCAGCGGCAACGTCGCCCTGGCGATCGCGCAGCACTGCCCGGCCGCCCGGGTCGCCGGTGCCGACCTCAGCGCCGAGGCCGTCGACCTGGCCCGGGCCAATGCCCGCTGGCTGGGCCTGGACGACCGGGTGCGCCTGCTGGTCGGCGACCTGCTGGCGCCGTTCGCGGCCCTGGACGTGGCCGGGCGGGTCGACCTGCTGACCTGCAACCCGCCCTACATCAGCAGCGCCAAGGTGCCGCTGATGGCCGCCGAGATCGCCGGCCACGAACCGGCCCTGGCCTTCGACGGCGGGCCGCTGGGCGTGTCGGTGCTGTCGCGGCTGCTGGAGGAGGCGCCCGCCTGGCTGCGGCCGGGCGGCGTGCTGCTGGTCGAGGTCGGCCTGGGCCAGGGACCGGCGCTGCTGCGCAGGCTGGCGCGCGATCCGGCCTGGTCGAAGGCGGGCGGACACGCCGATGCAAGCGGCGCGATCCGCGTGCTCGAGCTGGAGCGTTCCGACGCGAACCCGGCGACGGGCTGAGCGCGCCGCTCAGCGACCGGCCGGCTCCAGGCGCAACAGCTTCCCGTCGACCTCGTCGGTGAGCAGGTAGAGCAGGCCGTCCGGGCCCTCGCGGACGTCGCGGATGCGTTCGCCACGCTCCACCAGCAGGCGCTCCTCGTGGACCACGCGCTCGCCGTCGAGTTCGAGCCGGATCAGGCCCCGGCCGGCGAGCGCGCCGATGAACAGGTTGCCGCGCCAGGCCGGGACCACGGCGCCACCATGGAAGGCCATGCCGCTCACCGCCGGGCTTTCCGGCCACCAGTGCAGCGGCGGCACCAGGCCCGGCGGCTCGGTGGCCAGCGCTTCCGGCACCGGCGCGCCGGAGTATTCGAGCCCGTGCGTCGCCAGCGGCCAGCCATGGTTGCCGCCGCGCACGGCGAGGTTGATCTCGTCGCCGCCGCGCGGGCCGTGCTCGTGCGTCCACAGCACGCGCGTCTGCGGGTGCAGGGCGGCGCCCTGGATGTTGCGGTGCCCGTACGACCAGATCTCGGCGCGGGCCCCCTCGTGCCCCACGAACGGGTTGTCCTGCGGGATCCGGCCGTCCGGATGCAGGCGCAGCAGCTTGCCCTGCAGGTGGTCCAGCCACTGCGCGGCGGCGCTGGCGCGGTTGTCGCCGAGGGCGACGAACAGCAGGCCGGCGTCGTCGAACACCAGCCGGGCACCGAAGTGGGTGCCGAACGAAAGCCTGGGCTCCTGGCGGACGACCGGCTCGACCGGGCCCAGCGAGTCGCCGTCCAGGCGCGCCCGCGACACCGTGGTCCCGGCCTTGTTGCCGCGCCAGTTGGCTTCCGACCACGCGAAGTAGACCAGGTGATCGTCGGCGAAGCCGGGCGACAGGGCGATGTCGAGCAGACCGCCCTGGCCGCGCACGAACATGTGCGGCAGGCCGGCGATCGGCGCCGAGACCGTTCCCGCCGCGAGGTCGATGCGGCGCAGGCGCCCGGGCCGCTCGCTGACCAGCAGGCGGCCGTCGGGCAGGAAGGCGAGGCTCCACGGATGTTCCAGGCCACGGACCAGCTCGCGCACCAGGAACCGGCCCTGTTCGCTGTCGACCGGTGAGACCGGCGCCGTGGCGTCGACCGTCGGCGCGGCCGGCGGCGCGACCGGCGCGTCGCCCTGGCTGCTGCAGCCCGCGGCCGCCAGCGCCACGGCCAGCAGCCATCCCGGCCCGCCGACGGCTCGTCCTGCTTGCGTCATAATCGGCGCCTCTTCGAGGGGTGAGGGGTGGGGACCGGATGGACCGGCTACGGCAGATCAAGCAGTTCGTGCTCGGCAATTTCCTGTTCAGCGAGGACGAATCGGCGCTCGCCGACGACACCTCGCTGGTCCGGGGCGGCCTGGTCGATTCCACCGGCATCCTCGAGCTGATCATGTTCCTGGAGTCCAGCCTGGGCATCAAGGTGCCGCCGGAGGACATGACCCCGGACAACTTCGACACCGTGCTCGCGATCGATGACTACGTCGGGCGCCGGCTGGCGACCGCCTGAGCCATGAACACGCTGCCGGCCCGGCTGGCCGCGCAGGTCCGCGCCGCGCCGGACCGGCCGGCGCTGGCGGCGGAACAGCGCAGCCTCGATCGCGCCGGGCTGTGGCGCGAGATCGCCGCGATGGCGGCCCGGCTGGGCGAGGCCGGCGTGGCGCCCGGGGACCGCGTCGGGGTGCGGCTGGCGAACGGCATCGATGCGGTGGTGGCCTGGTACGGCACCTGGCTGGCCGGTGCCGTGGTGGTGCCGCTCAATGCGCAGGCCGCCGCCCGCGACCTGGTCACCTGGCTGGCGCACAGCGGCGCCAGGGTGGTGGTCGGCCGCGGCGACGACGCGGCGATCGCCGCCGCCCTGCCGGCCCTGCCCGCGCCGGTGCCGATGCTCGAGCCGGCAGGGCCGGTGCCGGAGGGTGCCTGTCCCGTCGTCGAACCTAGGGCCGGGGCGGCCGACCTGGCGGCGATCCTGTACACCTCCGGCACGACCGGCGCGCCCAAGGGCGTGGCGCTCAGCCACGGCAACCTCGACCACAACACGGCGGCGATCATCGGGTACCTGGGCCTGGGCGCCGACGACCGCGGGGTCACCGTGCTGCCGTTCTGGTACGCCTACGGGGCGTCGGTGCTCAACTGCCACCTGGCGGCCGGCGCCTTCCTGGCGATCGAGACCAACAGCCAGTACCCGCACCTGGTGGTGCAGGCGCTCGAACGCCATCGGGCCACGGGCTTCTCGGGCGTGCCCTCGACCTTCGCCCTGCTGCTCGAGCACGGCCGGCTCGACCAGGCCGACCTGTCCGCGCTGCGCTACCTGACCCAGGCCGGCGGCGCCATGGCGCCGGCGCTGACCCGGCGACTGCGTGCCGCCCTGCCCCGCGCCCGGCTGTTCATCATGTACGGGCAGACCGAGGCCAGCGCTCGGCTCACCTTCCTCGACCCGGATCGCGTCGACCGCAAGCCCGGCGCGGTCGGCGGGCCGGTGGCCGGCGTCGAGCTGGCGATCCGCCACGCCGACGGCAGCATCGCGGCGCCCGGCGAGGAGGGCGAGGTGTGGGCGCGCGGCGGCAACATCATGGCCGGCTACTGGCAGGCGCCCGAGGCCACCGCGCAGGCGCTGCGCGATGGCTGGCTGCGCACCGGGGACCTGGGCCGGATCGACGAGGAGGGCGACCTGTGGCTGGCCGGCCGGCGCAGCGACCTGATCAAGACCGGCGCCCACCGCGTGCATCCGCTGGACGTCGAACAGGTGATCGCCGAGCTGCCCGGCGTCCGCGAGGTCGCCGTCTGCGGCGTCGACGACGCCCTGCTGGGGCAGGCGGTGGCGGCCCTGGTGGTCGCCGATCGGGCGCAGGTGCCCGGCGAGATGGCGGTGAAGGCGCACTGCCGCGCGCACCTGCCGACCTACAAGATCCCGCGCCTGGTGCGCTTCGTCGACGCCCTGCCGCGCACCGCTTCAGGCAAGATACGTCGAGCCGACCTCGCCACGGAGCTGTCATGAGCCGCCTGCACCCGTCCGTCCTCGACATCGATTGCGCCGCCGAGGCCGAACGCATCGCCCAGGCGCTGCGCAGCAGCGTGGCGCGCCTCCTGCGCCGGCGCGGCCTGGTGGTGGCGATTTCCGGCGGCATCGACAGTTCGGTGTGCGCCGCGCTGGCGGTCCGGGCGCTGGGGCCGGAGCGCGTGTTCTGCCTGATCCTGCCCGAGCGCGACTCCGACGACGACAGCGCCGCGCGCGCCAACCTGCTGGCGGCGCACCTGGGCGTGCGCGTGGAAACGGTCGACATCGCGCCGACCCTGGCCGCGATCGGCTGCTACGCGCAACGCGACGCCGCCGTGCGCAGCGTGCTGCCCGGCTACGACGAGCGCTGGCGCTTCAAGCTGGCGATCACCGGGGGCAGCCAGGGCCTGGTCAACCGCTTCAGGCTGATCGCCCGCGACCCCGACGGCGGCGACCACGAATGCGAACTGCCGCTCGACGCCTACCTGACCATCGTCGCCGCCACCAACTTCAAGCAGCGCATCCGCAAGACCCTGGAATACTTCCACGCCGACCACCTGAACTACGCCGTGGTCGGCACCCCGAACCGGCTGGAGTACGACCAGGGGTTCTTCGTGAAGAACGGCGACGGCAGCGCCGACGTCAAGCCGATCGCCCACCTGTACAAGACCCAGGTCTACGCGATGGCGCGCCACCTGGGTCTGCCCGAGCGGATCTGCGCCGCGGTGCCGACCACCGACACCTATTCCCTGGAACAGGGCCAGGACGAGTTCTATTTCGCCCTGCCCTACCGGCAGATGGACCTCGCGCTGTGGGCGCTCAACCACGGCCATCCCGCCGCCGAGCTCGCCCAGGCGCTGGGCATCGACGAGGCGCATGCGCGCGCGGTCTATGCCGACATCGCCGCCAAGCGCCGCGCCACCAGCTACCTGCACCGGCCGCCGGTCCTGGTCGAGCCGGTGCCGGAGCCGCACGGGCACTGAGCGCCGTGGCGGCCGCACCGCCAGCGGGCACGCAGCCGGCATACGACGTGGCGGCCGGCGCGGTCGACGCCGATCGCGACGTCGCGCTGTCGGTGTGGCGCGGCAACCTCGGCCAGGATGCGCGCATGGCCGCCAAGTACGCCTGGTTCTACCAGGACGGCGACGCAGGCGCGCCCCTGCTGCTCAAGCTCCGCCACCTGGCCAGCGGCGCCTGGGTGGGCGTCGCCAGTGCCGGGCCGCGGCGGATGCGCTGGCAGGGACGCGAGATCGTCGCCGGCGTGCTGGTCGACCTGGCGGTCGATGCCGGGCACCGCTCGCTGGGGCCGGCCCTGCAGCTCCAGCAGGCGATGATGGCGCACGGCCGCGAGCGCTTCGCCCTGCTCTACGGGTTCCCCAATCCCAAGGCGGTGGCGCTGTGCCGTCACGTCGGCTATGCGCCGCTCGGCGAGCTGGTGCGCCACGCACGGCCGCTGCGCCTGGGCCGCTACCTGGCCGGGCGGCTGCCGTCCCTGCTCGCCGTGCCGGCGGCCTGGCTGGCCGATGCCGCCGACCACCTGCGGCTGCGCTGCACGCGCACCGGCCTGCGTGGCGAATGGAGCGACCGCGTGGTCCCGGAGATGGACACGCTCTGGCAGGATTCCGGGACGGGCCCGGGGCCGGTGGCCGTACGCGACGGCGCGTTCCTGGCCTGGCGCTTCGACCGCTGCCCGCTGGCACGCACCCGCTACCTGCTGGCGCTCGACCGCCGCGGCGCCCTGCAGGCCTGGTTCGCCTGCCAGGCCGACGAGGGGAGCCTGCACGTCCGGGATTTCTGGAGCCGGCGCGGCGCCGCAGGTCCCTCCGCCGCCGAGATCACCGTGCTGCTGCGGGCGGCGCGCGCCGCGGGCCACGCGAGCGTCTCGGTGGAGTTCATGGGGCCGGACGCGGCGCTGGCGGGCTGGCGGGCCCGCGGCTTCCGCGCGCGCGGCAAGCGGCCGGTGATCGGCATCGCGGCCAGTGGCGATGCCCGCGGTCTCGAGGGGTTGTGGCTGACGTCGGCGGACGAGGACGAATGACCATGGACAACGCAACCGGGCGTCGCCTGGCGCTCGCACTGGCCCTGGCGATGCCGGTGACGGCGGCGGCGCAGCTGCGCCTGCAGCCGGTGGCCACCGGGCTGGAGGGGCCCACCGCGCTGGCCCAGCCCGACGACGGCAGCGGCCGGCTGTTCGTGCTGGAGCGACCCGGCCGGATCCGCGTCATCGGGGCCGACGGCACCCTGGCGGCGACGCCGTGGTACCAGCGCGAGGTCAACACCCACGACACCGAGCAGGGCCTGCTGGGGATCGCCTTCGACCCCGCCTTCCGCGACAACGGGATCGTCTACATCGCCTACAGCGCGACGCCGGAGGAGCAGTGGGGGCTGGTGGTGCGCCGGCTGGCCGCGACCGACCCGGCGGCAGCGACGTTCCAGGGCAGCGACCGCCAGGTCCTGCGGGTGACCGGCCTGGTCGCCAACCACAACGGCGGCGACCTGCACCTGGGTGCGGACGGCATGCTCTATCTGGCCGTCGGTGCCGGCACCGGCAAGCCCGAGGACCATCCCTGGGCCGGCACCACCGACGACCTGCGCGGCAAGATCCTGCGCCTGGACGTGCGGCCGCAGGCGCGGCCGGCGCGCGGCGCCGGCACCTGCGGCGGCGCCGGCGGCCGGGTCGGCTACGGCATCCCGGAGGACAATCCCTGGGCCGGGCGCAGCGGCCAGTGCGGCGAGATCTGGCTGCATGGCCTGCGCAATCCCTGGCGCTTCGCGCTGGACCCGTTCGACGGCGCGATCTGGATCGGCGACGTCGGCGTCGACCGCGAGGAACTGTCGCGCTGGCATCCGGACCAGCCCACCCGCGACCTCGGCTTCCCGCGCTGCCAGGCCCACCACGACTGGCCCTCGACCGGCGCCACCGACTGCCCGGCGCGCACCGGCACCCTGGCGCCGGTGTACGCCTACGCCGGCGGCGACAACGGCCGCTGCGCCATCATCGGCGGCCGCCGCTACCGCGGCCCGGTCGCCGCCCTGGCCGGGGCCTACGTGTTCGGCGACGCCTGCTCCGGCGAAGTGCTGGCGGCGCGCGCCGACGGCGACGGCTGGAAGGTGACCGTGCTGCCTGTGGCCATGCCGCGCGGCTACGGCAGCATCTCCTCGTTCGGCGAGGACGTCGCCGGCCAGCTGTACGTGCTCGACCACGCCCACGGCACCGTGCACCGCCTGGACGGCGACTGAGCGCGCGGGCGCCTCAGGCGCCGGCCGGCACCGCGTGCGGCGCGCGGAACAGGTACAGGGCCAGGCGTTCGGGCAGGAAGCGGCCGGTGCCATCGGTGATGCCGGCCTGCTCGAAGCCCAGCCGCGCCAGCAGCCAGGAGGGTCTTGGATGGGCCGGGTTGATCGCCGGCACGCTGGTACCGGCCAGCCGGTAGCCGGCGGCCCGGGTGCGCGCGGCGATCGCCGCGTCGTAGCGGCCATGCGGGTAACTCAATGTGTCGAGGCGCTGGCCGGGCAGGTGGCGCGCCAGCGCGCTGCGGGCCCCGGCCAGCTCGGCGTCGAGGTCGTCGGCACGGGTCATCGGCACGTGGCTCTTGCCGTGCAGGCCGATCGCCACCCCGGCGCCGGCCAGGGCCGCCAGCTCGCCGGCATCGACCATGTGCCGCAGGCCGTCGTCGAGGCGCCCGGCCAGCCGCGCCAGCACGCGCTCCCGGGCCGGGGCATCCAGGGTCTCCAGGACGGCGATCGCCTGGCGCAGCCCGGGCAGCCCCTCCGGCCACGCCGTGACCGCCTGGCCTTCGGCGGCCAGCGCGGCGGCGAGCTCGGCGGTGGACAGCGCGCCGCGGCGCAGCGCCGCGACCAGGCGTTCCTGGAAGAACGGCTGGCGGCTGCCCACGGCATCGGCGACGGTGAACAGCACGGCCGGCATGCCCGCCGCGCGCAGCGCCGGCAGGGCGTGGTCGTGGTTGTCCGCCCAGCCGTCGTCGAAGCTGAGCAGCAGGGCGCGCGGCGGCAGCGGCGCGCCCTCGTCCACCGCGGCCAGCACCTGGTCGAGCGAGACGACGTGGTAGTGCCGGCGGAAGAACGCCAGGCAGTCGCGGAACAGGTCGTCGCGCAGGGTGTAGTCGGGGTCGCAGGAGGCCCAGCGCGGGTCGTCCGGCGCCAGCACCCGGTGGAACATCACCACGGTCAGGGTGCGCCGGTTGCGCAGGCGGTGGAGCAGGCCCAGCGCGCCGGTACGATAGAGCAGTCTTTTCAGGAGAGCGGCGGACATGGCGGGCCAACCGGAGGTCTCGGTGATCATACCGACCTGGAACCGCCGCGGGCTGGTCTGCCGGGCGATCGACTCGGTGCTCGCGCAGACCCGGCCGGTGGCGCAGATCGTCGTCGTCGACGACGGCTCGACCGACGGCACCGCCGGCCACCTGGCGGAACGCTACGGCGACCGCGTCACCTGCCTGGTGCAGGCCAACGCCGGCGTCTCGGCGGCGCGCAACCGCGGCCTGGCCGCCGCCACCGGACGCTACATCGGCCTGCTCGACAGCGACGATGTCTGGCTGCCGGAGAAGACCGAGCGCCAGCTCGACTGGCTGCAGCGCCATCCGGACTTCGGCATGGTGCTGTGCGACGTGCAGCGGGTCTGGCCGGACGGCCGCGAGATCGACGTGTTCGTGCGCCGCGGCCAGTTGCCGCAGGACGGACCGGCGCTGCGCTGGCTGCTCGGAAACCCGGCGCTGGCGCCGCTGTCGGTGCTGTTCCGGCGCGAGGTCTGGGAGACGGTCGGCGGCTTCGACGAGTCCCTGCGCACCGGCGAGGACCTCGACTGGCACCTGCGGGTGGCGGCGCGCTGGCCGATCGGCGTGGTCGAGGCGACCCTGGCGCGCGCCGTGCGAGGCCACGACGGCCTGTCCTCGCTGCAGCAGACCTACGACGACTACCTGCGGGTGATCGAGCGCGCGGTCGATGCCGCCGAAGGCCAGGTCGGGGACGAGGTCCGGCACCGGGCGCTGGCGCGGGCGCTGGCCCATGCCGCCGAGGGCCATGTCTGGCAGCGGCGGTTCGCCGACGGCTGGCGCGCGGCACGCCGGGCCTGGTCGCTGGACCCGGCCCAGCGCGGCCGGCTGCTGCGCCTGCTGCCGATGGCCGTGCGGCGGTCGCTGCGCGCCCTGCTGCCCGGGCGCGGCTGAGCGCGCCGGTCAGCCGGGGCCGGCGCGGCCCTCGGCCTCGGCCTGCAGGTCGGCGCGGCGGATCTTGCCGTTCGCCGACTTCGGCAGTTCCGGCCGGAACTCGACCAGGCGCGGCACCATGTAGTCCTCCAGGTGCCTGGCGCAGTGCGCGACCACGTCCCGTGCGGCCAGCGCATGGCCGTCCTCGACCGCGATGATGGCCTTCAGGGCGCGGCCCAGCACCTCGTCCGGGACGCCGACCACCGCCGCCTCGCGGACCCCGGGCAGGGCGTACAGCACGTTCTCCACTTCCTTGGGGCTGACCTTCTCGCCGCGCGACTTGATGATGTCGTCCTTGCGGCCGACGAAGTACAGGAAGCCCTCCTCGTCCATCCGGAACAGGTCGCCGGTGTGCAGCACCCGCTCCCAGGGATGCCGGCCCGGGCGCAGTGCGCGCGCGGTCGCCTCGGGGTCGCCCCAGTAGCCCTGCATGACATGGCCGCCGCGCACCACCAGTTCGCCGGTGCTGCCCGGCGGCAGCGGCCGGCCCGCGTCGTCGGCGACCCAGACCTCGGTGTTCGGGATGGCGATGCCGACGCTGTCCGGGCGCCGCGCCAGCTCGGCCGGCGGCAGCCAGGTGCAGCGCTTGGACTCGGTCATGCCGTACATCGAGTACACCCGGGCGCCGGGGAACAGCGCCTGCAGCCGCTCGATGTGTGCCGGCGGCAGCGCCGCGGCGGTGTTGGTCAGGTAGCGCACGCTGCGCGCCCAGGCCGGGTCGAAGTTGCGCAACTGGACGATCAGCGCCGCCATGGTCGGCACCAGCGGGAAGGCGGTCACGCCCTCGCTGGCCAGCATCGGCAGGATCTTCTGCGGGAACGCGAAGGACTTCTCCAGCACCAGGGTGGCGCCCATCCGCACCGCCATCAGCAGCTGGTACAGGCCGTAGTCGAACGACAGCGGCAGCACGCTCAGCACCACGTCGTCCGGGCTGGCCTCCAGGTACTGCGTGATCGAGGCGGCCGCGTGCACCATGTTGCGGTGGGTCATCATGACGCCCTTGGGGCGTCCGGTGGACCCGGAGGTGTAGACCAGCATCGCCAGGTCGATGTCGATGCCGCGCGGCTGCGGACCCAGGGCCGGCACCGGCGCGTCCAGGAAGGCCTGCCACGGGACCTCGCCGCCCTGGCACTGCGCGGCATCGGCCTCGACCACGACGATCCGCCGCACCGAGGGCACCTGCGCCGCCGCGGCGCGCGCCACAGGCAGCAGGCTGGCCTGGGTGACCAGCACCGAGGCCTCGCAGTTGGCCAGCACGTAGGCCAGCTTGTCGGCCTTGGTCGAGGGATTGATGACGCTGAACACGCCACCGGCGCGCAGGATGCCGAACACCGCGGCCGCGGTCTCCGGGCGGTTGTCCAGGAAGGCGATGCAGCGTTCGCCCGGCGCCAGCCCGGTGTCGTGGACCAGGGCCGCGGCGAGCCGTTCGGCATCACCATGCAGGGTCGCGTAGTCGATGCGCCGGCCGGCGCAGACCAGGGCCGCGTGCTGCGGGCGGGCGCCGGCGGACCGCGCCAGATACTGCTCGAAGCGCATCAGTGCCGGTGGCCGGCGTCGGCCGTCTTGTGCTCGATGAAGTCGACCAGGCGGGCGATGCCGTCCAGGTTCTCCGGGATCACCTCGTCGTCGTCGACCACCACCTCCCAGGTCTCCTCGATCCAGGTGACCAGGGTCAGGACGCCGAACGAGTCGATCAGCCCGCCCTCGAGCAGGCTCTGTCCCGGATCGAGATCCTCGGGGGCCGCGAAGGTCTCGGCCAGGAAGGCGCGGACGCGGAATTCGGTGGCCGGCATCGGGACATCCATTGTCGACAGCAGTCCGGGATCAGGGGGGCGACGGGCGCCGTGGGACGAAAGTGTGCCAGAACGCGGCACCCTGTCACAGGCGCGAAAACAGCCGGGATTGTCTCAGCCGCCGCCCTGGGCCAGCGGCTTGCCCGGGGTCCGGGCCGGCCGGGCGGGGTCGCGGGTGCGCTCGACCGGGGAGGCCCTGGGTGTCGGCGACGGCGGCACCAGGTGTTCGCGACCCTCGGGCGGGACCAGGGTGCCGACCTTGCGCGCCGGATTGCCGGCCACCACCGTGTAGGGGGGGACGGTCCCCGACACCACGGCACGGGCCGCGACGATGCTGCCCTCGCCGATCTCGCTGCCGGGCAGGATCAGCGCACCCGAGCCGATCCAGACGTTGTCGTGAACGACGATCGGCTTGACGTCGGTACCGTCCGGCGGGGCGCCGCTGCGGCGCAGCGCCGGGTCGGCCGGATGGCCGCCGGAATCCTTGAAGGCGACGCCGCCGGCGATCTGCACGTGGCGGCCGATGACGATCTCGCGGCCGACCACGAAGCTGGTCTCGTGGGAGATGTCGGTGTGGTCGCCGATCACCAGGCGCGGCCGGCTGCTGAAGCGGGCGCCGAAGATGATGCTGAGCTTGCCGCTGATGTAGACGTAGTCGCCGACCACCAGCTCGCCGCGACCCTGCACCCAGGGGATGTAGATGCCGGTCCGGACGCCGCGGCCGTGCCGGGTGCAGTAGGCCTTGAACAGCGGCTCGGCCAGCAGCAGGCGGCGCAGGAAGAACACCAGGCCGCGCAGGGCCAGGAACAGCCACAGCATCGGCAGCACCAGCACCTTCGGGGCCGGCAGCGTGAACCAGCGCCAGCGGTCGCGCAGCCAGCGCAGCGCGGCCGCTGCCGGGTGTGCGGAGTTGGCGGCCCAGTGCCTGACGGACGCGGCCTTACGCATTCCGGATCATTCCAGCAAGGTTCCTGGACAATCCCCCTGCCGCGACTATACGGCAATGGCGCCAATGGCGCCCGCCGTGCCGGGCGCGCGGCCCCCTCACCGGACGCCCCGCCCGAACAGCACCACCTCGACGGTCTGGATCAGGATCAGCACGTCGAACAGCAGGTTGTTGTTCTTGACGTAGAACAGGTCGTACTTGAGCTTCTCCAGCGCGTCGTCGTCGGAGGCGCCGTACGGGTAGCGCAGCTGCGCCCAGCCGGCCAGGCCCGGCCGCACGCAATGGCGCAGGTTGTAGTAGCGCAGCTTTCCGGCCAGGTGCTCGACGAACTGCGGCCGTTCGGGACGCGGGCCGACCACGCTCATGTCGCCGCGCAGGATGTTCCACAGCTGCGGCAGCTCGTCGAGGCGGGCGCGCCGGATGAAGCGGCCGGTGCGGGTCACCCGGTCGTCGTCCTTGCTGGCCCACTGCGCGATGCCGTCGCGCTCGGCGTCCGTGCGCATGCTGCGGAACTTGACCAGGGTGAATTCCCGGTTGTTCAGGCCGACCCGCTGCTGCCGGTAAAGGATCGGCTGTCCGCGGCCGCTCTCCAGGCGGATCGCCAGCGCCACCGCCAGCAGGGCCGGCGCGGTCAGCACCAGCAGCAGGCCCGCCGCGACCAGGTCGAAGGCGCGCTTGCTGAGGCGGCGCAGCAGGGAGCTGTCGAAGCCCCCGGAGAACACCAGCCAGGACGGATCGGTGAGGCCCAGCTTGATCTTGCCGGACTCGCGCTCGAAGAAGCCGACCAGGTCGATCAGGTTGATGCCGGCCTGCCGGCAGCGCAGCAGCTCGTCCATCGGCAGGGCGCCGCGCCGCTCGTCGGGCCCGACCACGATCTCGTCGATGCGCTCGCGCTGCGCCCAGGCGGCCAGCGGCAGGTCCGGGTGCCGCAGCTTCTCGGCCGGCACGCAGGTCTTGTCGTGGGCCTGCGGAACGTAGCCGACGACATGGAAGCCGCGCCGGTCGGCACGACGGCGCAGGCGCTGTTCGATCAGCGCGGCGCGCTCGCCGGCGCCCAGCACCAGCACCCGGCGCTTGAGCGGCTCGAGGTCGAACAGGCGCGCCGATGCGACCCGGAACAGCCCGATCAGGGCGAAGCCGGTCAGCAGCGCCAGGCCCAGCACGCCGCGACCCAGGGCCAGTTCCGGCAGGACGTAGTACAGCACCAGCAACCCGGTGGCGCCGAGCAGGAAGCCCAGCCCCTGGCGCGCGACCGCGCCGAACCAGGTCTCGCGCAGGTGCGCCTGGTACAAGCCCATGGCCGTCAGGCCGAACATGATGAACAGCGCGAAGGCGGCGGCCCGGGCCAACTGCAGCCACAGCGAGCTGTACGCCTGCAGGGGCGCCTCGTAGGTGAAGAAGCGAAGGTAGACTGCCAGCACCACGGCCAGCACCAGCAGGGAGAACTCCACGGCCAGCACCACCGAGCGCCAGCGCGACGCGGTGTGCCGCAGGAAACGGGGCAGCAGGCGATACTGCGGCGGGTCGCCCGGCTTGACCGGCTCGGCGCCTGTCATCGCCGGATCGGGGGAATGCGCTGTGCGGGCATGGCGGGTGCTCCCGGTCGCCGCCCGATCCGCGGGCGGAGGTGGTGGTCGGCCTGGCTCATGCCGGCCCGATCGATGGCAGCTCACCCAGCTCCCGTCCCCCGACCGTGAACTGGCGCACAGGACGAATAGTAGCAGGCTGCGGAAGTGCAACCAGACGGAGGCGGGCACGTCGGGCAGCCCCGGTACGGCAACCGCAACCCGCTGATCCACGGGTATCCGGGCCGGCCCTGGGCGGCCGGCGGAAGCAGCGTCGGGCACGGCACGGTGGCGCGCCATCGCGGCGCCGGCGGGTCCGGGTCGGCCTGGTGCGATGCAGGGCGCCCGTCCGCGGACGCCCTCCACTCAGTTGAGCAGCTCGCCCTCGCCGCCGAGCAGGTCGCTCTCCAGGAAGGCGCAGGCGACCTCCTGGCCCGGCTGGCTGAACAGGACCATCAGGATGATCCACTTGAGGTCGTCGAGATCGACCTCGTCGGCGCCCAGCGCCATGATCCGGTCCAGGACCAGCTCGCGGCGCTCGCCGTCGAGCACGCCGCTGTGCTCCAGGAACATCAGGAAGCCGCGCGCCTCGACGTCGAGCTTGGCGATCTCCTCGGGCGCGTGCACGCGCACCGGCGCGCCGGCATCGCCCGGGGCGCGCAGCAGCGCCGGACGCTCCCGGGCCAGCACGTCGAGCCAGTCGAAGGCCTTGTTGATTTCGGAGGGCGAGAATCCTGCCTCGAGCAGGTTCGCCTGGAGGGAGTCCCGGTCGTTGAGGCTTTCCGGGTCGTCGTAGACGAAGTTTTCGAAGAGATAGAGCAGTACGTCGAGTATGTTCTCTTTCATTCCACCGTCCTGTCGGCGCGGCTGTACCTGCCGTTGGCGCCGACGGTGATGAGGCCATCCAGCTCCATGAGCAGCAGCATGGACGATATCTGCGGGGTCGTCAATCCGCTGCGTTCGGCCAGCACGTCGACCGGCTGCGGGTCGTGGCCGAGCGCCCGCCACAGGCTGCGGTAGTCCGGATCCGCCAGGCGGTCCGCGGCGTCGGGACCGTCGCTGATGTCCACGGTCCCCGGGTCGTCGAGCGCATCCGGGGCCAGGTCGGCGCGCAGACGGCCGGCCAGGGCCTGGGCCAGCGGCCGCAATTCCTCGATGATCTCGCCGGCGGTCTCGACCAGGCGGGCGCCGTCGCGGATCAGGCGATGGCAGCCGCGCGCCATCGGGTTGTGGATGGAGCCGGGCAACGCGAACACCTCGCGCCCGGCCTCGCCGGCCAGGCGCGCAGTGATCAGCGAGCCCGAGCGCAGCGCCGCCTCGACGACGAAGGTGCCCAGCGACAGGCCGGCGATGATGCGGTTGCGCAACGGGAAATGCGGCGGCCGCGCCGCGGTGCCCAGCGGAAACTCCGAGACCACGGCGCCGCTCGCCGCGATCTCGTCGGTCAGCGCGGCATGGCTGGCCGGGTAGGCGAGGTCGACGCCGGTGCCGACCACGGCAACGGTGCGGCCGCCGGCCTGCAAGGCGCCACGATGCGCGGCGGCGTCGATGCCGCTGGCCAACCCGCTGGTGATCGCCAGCCCGGTGCCCGCCAGCGTGGCCGCGAAGGCCCGGGCGATGTCGGCGCCACCGGCGGTCGGGTTGCGGCTGCCGACCATGGCCAGCTGCGGATGCCAGAGCAGGCCCGGATCGCCGCGGACGAACAGGGCCGCCGGCGGCCGCGGCGACTCCCGCAGCAGGGCGGGGTAGTCCTCGTCCAGCCAGGTCAGCAGGTGGTGGTTCGGCTCGGCCAGCCAGGCGAGGTCGGCCTCGATGCGCGCGGCGTCGCCACCGCGCAACTGGCTGGTCGCCGCCGGGGGGACCTCCACCCCGGCGCGACCGGACAGGACCGCCTCGAGCGCGGCACCGGCGCCGCCATGCTGCTCGACGAGCCGGCGCAGGCGCTCGGCGCCCAGGCCGGGCGCGCGCACCAGCCGCAACCAGGCCCGGGTTTCGACGGCGGACGCCAGCGTGCGCTCCCGGCCCCGGACGTTCCGCTCAGAGCGCGTAGGGCGCCTGCAGGCGATCGCGCACCTGGATGTGGCGCTGGCTCTCCATCACCAGGCCATAGCTGATGCGGTCGAACACCCGGAACACCATCAGGTGGCCGGCGAAGTCGTCGGGCAGGGTCACCCAGGCGTCCTCGCGGCGGCTGTCGCGGAACGGGTTGGGGTTGGGGTTGCGGACGCTGTCGCGGATGCGCTCGCCGGGCTTGAACAGGCTGTAGACCTGGCCGTTGGCGACGCCGTCGCGGGCGCCGCGGTTGATCGCCACGACCTGCAGTCGGCCGGACACCGAGGGCGCATCGGTGGTCGCCATCACCTCGGCGCCGTCGGGGATGCGCGCCGGGGCATGCGGCTGGAAGTACAGGTCGAACGGCGCCTCGTCGATCGCCAGCAGCAGGTCGCCGGCCTTGACCTCGTAGTCGCCGTCGTCGATCAGCAGGGTGGTCGGGTCGCCGGTGCGCAGGACCTGGGCGTAGGCCATCTCCATCACCTCGTAGCCGAGGATGCGCTCGGCCCGGCGCGGCGGCTTGGGTCCGGCGTGGATGCTGTCGGCGGCGGTCCAGGGCGAGCCGCGCTCGAAGTCGACGCGCTCGTTGGTGCGCGGATGGCGGCCGCGGGCCTCGCGGTAGACCAGGGTCGGGCGCACCACGGCGAAGCGCTGGCCCGGCTCGGCGACCAGGTCACGGGCGTAGATGTACTGGGATTCGGTGGCGCGCAGCCGGTTCTCCTCGACCGCGACCACGTAGGGCAGGTTCTTCCAGGCATCGCCCTCCAGCACCCGCACCCGGCGCAGGAACGGCTCGATGTCGGACAGCGGCAGCGGCGGCACCGCCTGGGCGTCGCGCTCGCGGATCCGCGGGCCGTCCTGGCTGAGCTGCGGACGACCGCCGAGGTAGCTGAGGTTGAGCACGTCGCCGGGGTAGATCAGGTGCGGGTTGGCCACCTGCGGGTTGGCCTGCCAGATCTCCGGCCACAGCCAGGGGTGGCGCAGGAAGCGGCCGGCAATGTCCCAGAGGGTGTCGCCGCGCTGGACCACATATCGATCGGGATGGTCGGCGCGCAACACGGTCTCGGCCGCGTGCGCCGCGACCAGGGTCAGCAATGCGACCACGGGCACAAGCAGGCGCTTGAACATCGGTGTCTCCCCCTGATGGTCGTCGCAGTGTACCCCAGCGCAAATCACAAGCAAACAAGACCTTGCGGGGAATTCGTGACCCGCTTCGCAGGAATGGGGCCGGAAGTGGCGGTCCCCGGGCCCGCTGCTGCCACGGGCACCGGCGCGGCGGGTCCCGGCGCTGGCTGCCGGCGGCCCGCCGCCGCGCCGGAGAGGTGGGCGCGGACCGCAGCGGACACGCCTCCGCACCGGGGGCCAGGCCGCACTCCGCCGCCCGCCGCTGGTCCCCCGCTTCCTCCCGTCGCCGGGCACCCGCCCACCGGATGACGGCGCCCTGGACGGGCCGGGATACCCTCCACGAAGCGGCTGTTGTCGATGAGCCAGGCCATGGATGGCCTGCCGGTTCGAACTACCCGCCGGATGTCCCGGCTTTCCTTGCGGCCCGAACGAAAGAAGCCGCCCTGGAGGGCCGGGCTGCACCCTACGAAGCGGCTTTTGTTGAAAGTCAGGCCAAGGATGGCCTGCCGGATCGGCCAAGGCGCCAAGTGCCACGTGCGCCGAGATCTGGAACGAAAAAAGCCGCCCTGGACGGGCGGCCTCAACGTACTTGGCTGGGGGACTAGGATTCGAACCTAGATAAACGGAGTCAGAGTCCGTTGTCCTACCGTTAGACGATCCCCCACCAGGACCGGTGCAAGCGTAACAAATCCGGTTGCCGGGCCGCGACCCGGCAGGGTCGCGGCGGCAGGCGCGGGATCAGCGCTTGGAGAACTGGGTGGCGCGACGGGCCTTGTGCAGGCCGACCTTCTTGCGCTCCACCTCGCGGGCGTCGCGGGTCATGAAGCCGGCCTTGCGCAGGTCGGTCTTCAGGTCGGCGTTGTACTCGACCAGGGCGCGGGCGATGCCCAGGCGGATGGCGCCGGCCTGGCCGGTGATGCCGCCGCCCTCGACCGTGACGTAGGCGTCGAACTTGTCGGTGCTCTGGGTCAGTTCCAGCGGCTGGCGCACGATCATGCGCGCGGTCTCGCGGCCGAAGAACTTGTCGAGCGGCTTGCCGTTGACGACGATGCTGCCGTTGCCCGGGCGCAGGAACACGCGCGCCGCGGAGGACTTGCGGCGGCCGGTGCCGTAATGCTGGTTGGTTGCCATCGTTGCTGTCCTCAGATCTCGAGCGGGGCCGGCTGCTGGGCGGTGTGCGGGTGCTCGGCGCCCTTGTAGACCTTCAGCTTCTTGAACATGGCCCGGCCCAGCGGGTTCTTCGGCAGCATGCCCTTGACGGCGATCTCGATCGCGCGCTCGGGGTGGCTGGCCAGCATGTCCTTCAGGGTGATCGACTTGATGTTGCCGATGTAGCCGGTGACGTGGTGGTAGACCTTGTCGTCCATCTTCTTGCCGGTCACCGCGATCTTCTCGGCGTTGACCACGACGAGGTAGTCGCCGGTGTCGACGTGCGGGGTGAACACGGGCTTGTGCTTGCCGCGCAGGCGGCGGGCCAGCTCGGACGCGAGGCGGCCGAGGGTCTTGCCGGACGCGTCGACCAGGAACCAGTCGCGCTTGACGGTCTCCGGCCTGGCGCTGGTTGTGGTTTTCATGGCAGCTCCGAACGGGTGTCGCGAAGAAAGGGGCGGGATCATAGCCCGGGAATCGGGTCCTGGCAAGCGCCCGGACCCTATCGGGACCGCGGGCGGCTACCATGGCGGCCATGCCCGGCGTCCCCGACCCCCACCCTGGCGATGCGCAAGGCCCCGGGCACGAACCCGTGGCCGCGGAGGGCGGCCGGCCAGTATACCCGGATGCGGCCCGCCTGGCCGGGATCGCCGACCAATGCGTCCTGTGCGGACTGTGCCTGCCGGTGTGCCCGACCTACGCGGTGGCCCGCGAGGAGGGCGAATCGCCGCGAGGCCGGATCATGCTCGCCCGTGCCCTGCTGCGCGACGAGGCGGCGCCGTCGCCGGCCCTGGTGGGCCATCTCGACAGCTGCCTGGCCTGCCGCCGCTGCGAGGCGGTGTGCCCGGCCGGCGTCCGGTACGGCAGCCTGATCGCCGGCGTCCGGGCGATGCCGGCGCTGGCGCGGCGGCGCCCGCGCTGGCGTCGCCTGATGCTGCGGGTGCTGACGCGCGCCCCGCTGCGCCGCTGGGCGCTGGCCGCCCTGCCGCTGCTGCGTCCGTTCCGGCGCCTCCCCGCCGGCGCGGCGCCCTGGCGCCTGCGCCTGGGCCTGCTCGCCGGCCTGCCCGCACCGGTGCCGGCCGCCGCGCCGGCGCCCGGTCCAGGGGCCCCGGCCGATGCCGCGGCGGATACCGTGCTGTGGCCCGGTTGCGTCGCGGCGGACTGGGAGCAGCCGCTGCATCGGGCCGCGCGGCGGCTGTTCCGTGCCCTGGGCCAGCCCCTGGCGATGGCGCCGGCGCTGTGCTGCGGCAACCTCGCCCTCCACGACGGTCTGGCGGACGAGGCGGCGCGGCAGGCCGGCGCCCTGGCCGGGCGGCTGCGCGCCTCGGGCGTGCGTCGCGTCCTGGGCACCGCCAGCGGCTGCCAGGACCGCGCCCGACGGGCGCTGGCGGAGGCCGGCATCGAGGTCCAGGAACTGCATGTCGCCCTGGCCGGCCATCCCGCCCTGGCCAGGCTGCGCTTCGCGCCTCTGCCCGGACGCATCGCGATCCACCAGCCGTGCAGCCAGCGCCTGCTCGGCCCGGCCAGCCACCAGGCCGTACTCGACCTGCTCGGGCGCATCCCCGGACTGGTGCCCGTCGCCCTGCCCGCCGCCGACCGCTGCTGCGGGGCGGCCGGCAGCCATTTCCTGGCGCAGCCGCGGCAGGCCGTCGCGCTGCGCGAACGGGTCGTGCTGGACATCGACGCCGCGCAGCCCGACACGGTGGTCAGCACCAACATCGGCTGCCGCCTGATGCTCGCCCGCCCGCGGCAGGACGGCCGCCCTACAATCGAGGTCGTGCACCCCGTCGAACTGCTCGCAAGGCAACTGCAGACATGACCGCGACCCCCTCCCCCCGCGGCGCCGCCGGCCTTGCCGACCGCTGCCTGGCCGAAGCCGATCGCGCCCTGCGCACCCTGTTCGCGACGCCCTCCGCGCAGCGCCCGAACCCGGCCGGCGAGGCCCCGGCAGCGGCCACCGACGAAGCGACCCGCCGGCACGTCGCCGGCCTGATGCGGATCAACCACGTCGGCGAGATCTGCGCCCAGGCGCTGTATTCCGGGCAGGCGGTGACCGCCCGCAACCCGGCGACCCGGGCGCAACTGCTGGCCGCCGCCCGCGAGGAGACCGACCACCTGGCCTGGTGCGCGCAGCGCCTGGCCGAGCTGGACGACCGGCCCAGCCTGCTCAACCCGCTCTGGTACGGCGGCGCCTTCGCGATCGGCGCGGTCGCCGGCCTGCTCGGCGACCGCCTGAGCCTGGGCTTCGTGGTCGAGACCGAGCGCCAGGTCGAGGCGCACCTGGCCGACCACCTGCAGCAGTTGCCGGACGGCGACGAGCGCAGCCGGCGGATCCTTTCGCAGATGCAGGCCGACGAGGCCCGCCACGCCGAGGAGGCCGGCCAGGCCGGCGGCGCGCCCCTGCCCGCCCCCCTGCCGCGCCTGATGGGGCTGGCGGCGGAGGTGATGCGGAGGGTGGCGTATCGGATTTGAGGACCGGGACTCGGGACCCGGGTCCCGGGTCCCGGCCTAGAGCAGGTTCCGCCCGTGGAACAGCTCCTCGATCTCGACCTTGACGCGCTGCTCGATGCGCAGGCGGTCCTTGAAGGAGAGGTCGGCGGCGCGCGCCTCGAACAGGTAGGTGTCGAGGTCGAAGTCCTTGATGTGCATCTTCGTGTGGAAGATGTTCTCCTGGTAGACGTTGACGTCGAACATCTCGTAGCGGTTGCGTACCGCCCGCGACAGGTAGTCCTGGATCGAGTTGATCTTGTGGTCGATGTAGTGCTTGCGGCCCTTGACGTCGCGGGTGAAGCCGCGCACCCGGTAGTCCATGATGACGATGTCGGACTCCAGGCTCTCGATCAGGTAATTGAGCGCTTTCAGGGGGGAGATCACCCCGCAGGTCGCGACGTCGATGTCGGCGCGGAAGGTGGCGATGCCGTCGTGCGGGTGCGTCTCGGGGTAGGTGTGGACGGTGATGTGGCTCTTGTCCAGGTGGCCCACGACGCTGGCCTCGCCGGGGTGCTCGCGCACCGCGCCGGGCACGATGTGCCCGGCCGCCTTCTTGTCGATCACCGGCTCCTCGGAGATCAGGATGGTCACCGAGGCGCCCTGCGGGTCGTAGTCCTGGCGCGCGATGTTCAGGATGTTGGCGCCGATGATCTCGGCGACGTCGGTGAGGATCTGCGTCAGCCGATCGGCGTTGTAGGCCTCGTCGATGTACTCGATGTAGCGCTGGCGCTGCTCGTCGCTGACCGCGTAGCAGACGTCGTAGATGTTGAACGACAGCGCCTTGGTCAGGTTGTTGAATCCCTGGAGCTTGAGTCGCGGGAGCGGCTTGACCACGTTGATGACCACCAAGGCGAGGCGGGCCGCCACTGTGCCGCCCGGAGGCGGGGGATTATCGGACCCCCGGGGCGCGGGCGCAAACCGGTCCGGCCGGCCTGTTGCCGAGGCGTTTGCGATGATTCATAGTGCTGGCCTTGCAGGGGGACGACCTATGACCGCTCAGCTTCCCGCCTCGCTCGCTCCTGATCGCGCCTCGATCGAGCGCTTCCTGTCCCTGTGCCATCGCCGCCGCTACCCGGCCAAGGCCGTGATCATGCGGCCCGGCGATCCGGCCAACACCCTGTTCTTCGTGGTGGAGGGCTCGCTCAGCATAATCGCCGAGGACGAGGAGGGCCGCGAGATCATCCTGGCCTACGTCAACCCGGGCGATTTCATCGGCGAGCTCGGCCTGTTCGTGGAGACGCCCCGGCGGGCGGTGATGATCCGCACCCGGACCGCCTGCGACCTCGCCGAGATCAGCTACGAGCGCCTGTTCCAGCTGCTCGACGGCACCCTGCGCGACGACTGCCCGAAGATCCTGTTCAAGATCGGCTCGCAGATCGCCGACCGGCTGCTGGCCACCTCCAGGAAGGTCAGCCGCCTGGCCTACATGGACGTCACCAACCGGGTCGCGCAGACCCTGGTCGACCTGTGCAGCGAGCCGGACGCGCAGCCGCATCCGCAGGGCAAGCAGATCCGCATCTCCCGCCAGGAGATGAGCCGCATCGTCGGCTGCTCGCGCGAGATGGTCGGCCGCGTGCTCAAGCAGCTCGAGGAGCAGGGCGTGATCACGGTCACCGGCAAGACCATCGTCGTGCTGGGCTTCGGCACCGAGGCCGGCCCCAAGGTCATGCACCACCGCCTGGGCAGCAACGCCGCCTGAGGCGGTTTCCGCGGCGCGGCCGCGACCTGCACGACGGCCACCTGCCGCTCGGACCGCCTGCCGGCGGCGTCCGGTGCCGCCCTCCGTTCAGGCCGCCATCGACGGCGCCTGGCCGAACAGCTCGGCCAGGGCGGCGCCCGGCTCGGGCGCCCGCATGAAGCGCTCGCCGACCAGGAAGGCGTGCACGCCGGCGGCGCGCATGCGTTCGACGTCCGCCCGCTCGTGGATGCCGGACTCGGTGACCAGCAGGCGGCCCTCCGGCACCAGGGGGCGCAGCGACAGCGTGGTCTCCAGGCTGACCTGGAAGGTGCGCAGGTCGCGGTTGTTGATGCCGACCAGGTGCGCCGGCAGGGCCAGCGCCCGCTCCAGCTCGGCGCCGTCGTGGACCTCGAGCAGGGCGTCGATGCCGAGCGACTCGGTCAGCGCCAGCAGTTCGCGCAGCTGCACGTCGTCGAGCGCCGCGGCGATCAGCAGCACGCAGTCGGCGCCCAGCGCGCGGGCCTCCCAGACCTGCCAGGGATCGACCACGAAGTCCTTGCGCAGCACCGGCAGGGCGCAGGCGGCGCGCGCCTGGCGCAGGTGCTCGTCGGCGCCCTGGAAGAAGTCGGCGTCGGTCAGCACCGACAGGCAGGCGGCGCCGGCCGCCTCGTAGCTGCGCGCGATCGCATCGGGCCGGAAATCGGCGCGGATCACGCCCTGGCTGGGACTGGCCTTCTTGACCTCGGCGATCACCGCCGGCCGGCGGTCGGCGACCCGGCTGGCCAGGGCGCCGAAGAAATCGCGCGCCGGCGGGGCGTCGGCGCAGCGGGCGCGCAGTTCCGCCAGCGGCGTGGCGGCGGCCCGGGCGGCGACTTCTTCGCGCTTGCGCGCCAGGATGCGGTCGAGGATGTCGCTCATGCCATGGACCTGTTCAACGCGGACGCCGCAGGTACCGGGCAGGCCCGGTGACGCGACGGGCCGGGCACGTTAGCACGGTCCGCCGCGGACCGTGTGGGCCCTGCGTCACGGCGCCGCGGCGGCCCTGCCGGTGGCCGCGACGAAGGCGTCCAGGCGGGCCCGGGCGGCGCCGCTGGCGAGCGCCGCGCGGGCGCGGGCCAGGCCGTCGGCGATGCCGCTGGCGACGCCGGCGGCGTACAGCGCCGCCCCGGCATTGAGGGCGACGATGTCGGCGGCGACGCCCGGCGTGCCGTCCAGCACGTCCAGCAGCATCCGCTGCGACTGCCCGGGGTCGTCGACCCGCAGGCTGCGGTTGGAGGCCATCGCCAGCCCGAAGTCCTCCGGGTGGATCTCGTATTCGCGGACCGCGCCGTCGCGCAGTTCGCCGACCACGGTGGCGGCGCCCAGCGAGATCTCGTCCATGCCGTCCTTGCCCCAGACCACCAGGGCGCGGCGCGCGCCCAGGCGCTGCAGCACGCGCACCTGGATGCCGACCAGGTCGGGGTGGAACACGCCCATCAGGATGTCGGGCGCGCCGGCCGGGTTGGTCAGGGGCCCCAGGATGTTGAAGATCGTGCGCACGCCCAGCTCGCGGCGCACGGCGGCGACGTTGCGCATGGCGCTGTGGTGCATGGGCGCGAACATGAAGCCGATGCCGGTGTCGGCCAGCACCTGCGCGACCTGCGCCGGCGCGAGCTCGATGCGGGCGCCCAGCGCCTCCAGCACGTCGGCGCTGCCGGAGCGGCTGGAGACGCTGCGGTTGCCGTGCTTGGCGACCCGCGCGCCGGCCGCCGCCGCCACGAACATGGCGGCGGTCGAGATGTTGAAGGTGTGCGCGCCGTCGCCGCCGGTTCCGACGATGTCGAGCAGCGTGTCGCTGTCGGGCACCTCGACGCGCTGCGCGAACTCGCGCATCACCTGGGCGGCGGCGGCGATCTCGCCGACCGTCTCCTTCTTGACCCGCAGGCCGGTCAGGAGGGCCGCGACCAGGGCCGGCGGCACCTCGCCGCGCATGATCGCGCGCATCAGCCCCAGCATCTCGTCGTGGAAGATCTCGCGGTGCTCGATGACCCGCTGCAGGGCGGCCTGGGGGCTCAGGGTCATGGCGGTGCCGGCGGCGCTCATGGCTCAGGCGGCCAGCGGCCGGGCGCGGCCCGGCGACAGGAAGTTGGCCAGCAGGTCGTGGCCGTGCTGGGTCAGGATCGACTCGGGATGGAACTGCACGCCCTCGATCGGCAGGCTGCGATGGCGCAGGCCCATGACCTCGTCGACGCTGCCGTCGGCGTGCTCGGTCCAGGCGGTGACCTCCAGGCAGTCGGGAAGCGATTCGCGAGCCACCACCAGGGAGTGGTAGCGGGTCGCCTCGAACGGATCGGGCAGGCCGGCGAACACGCCCTGGCCGCGGTGCCGGATCGCCGAGGTCTTGCCGTGCATCACCTGGCGCGCGCGCACCACCTCGCCGCCGAAGGCCTGGCCGATCGCCTGGTGGCCCAGGCACACGCCCAGGATCGGGAATTCGCCGGCCAGCCCGGTGACGACCGCCAGCGAGATGCCCGCCTGGTCTGGCGTGCACGGCCCGGGGGAGATGACGATGTGCGATGGCGCCAGCGCCCGGATGCCGGCGACGTCGATGGCGTCGTTGCGCACCGTGTGCACCTCCTCGCCCAGCTCGCCCAGGTACTGGACGATGTTGAAGGTGAAGCTGTCGTAGTTGTCGATCATCAGGACCATGGCGCGCTCCCGGCGGGGAGGGCGCATGGTAGCCGCTTGCGGCCCCGCCATCGGGGCAGACCTGGCGCAAACGCGCGGGCAGGACGGCGCTTCCCGCCCCGGCCGCGGCGGGATCACGGACCGGACCCGGCCCTACATCGCCGGCAGAACGGCAGGCAGGGCATCGCCCGGCCGCCAGCCGTCGGTCGCCAGGGTGTCGAGCAGGGCGCAGGCCCGGTCGCGGGCGTCGGCGTTGTGCACCGGCAGGACCAAGGTGTCGCCGTCGCGCGCCCAGGCGAGCAGGCCGCGCACGGCCTCGAGCTCGTCCAGGCATTCGACCAGGGCCGCGGGCGGCACGCCGCCGTCGCGCAGGGCGCGGGCCAGGATGCCGGCGACCTCGCCGGGCGCGCGGCCGCGCTCGTAGCCTTCCATGTCCTTGAGCACCACGCGCTCGGGCGCGAAGCGCGCGGCGGCGGCGGCCAGTTCGCGGATCTGCGCGTCCTCGCGGTTGCCAGCCTGGCCCAGCAGCAGGCCGAGGCGGCCGTCGGACCGGCGGCCTGCGACCCCGAGCAGGCCGGTCAGGCCCTCGGGGTTGTGGGCATAGTCGAGCAACACCGCCACGCCGCCCAGCCGCCAGCGTTGCAGACGGCCGGGATTGTCCCGGGGATCGGCGCCGAAGCGCGCCAGCACGTCGGCAAGCGTGGCCGGTGGAATGCCCAGGGCGCGCGCGGCCAGCGCCGCGGCGGCGGCATTGGCCAGGTTGTAGCGGGCGCTGCCCCCGGCGGTCAGCGGCATCGCCGCGATCTCGCCCAGGTCATGGCGGCCCGCGTCGTCATGCAGCCAGAGGCGGCCGGCGGCGGGGGCGCAGGTCGGCGCGCCGGCGGCACGCGCGGCGGCCAGCACCGGCGAGCCGGCGTCCAGACCGAACCAGGCCAGCGGGCAGGCCAGCGCGTCGGCGTGGCGGACCAGCACCGGGTCGTCGGCGTTCAGCACCAGCACGCCGTCGTCGTCGATGGCACGCGCCACGGTCAGCTTGACCCGGGCCAGGTCGTCGAGGTCGTGGATGCCGTACTCGCCGAAGTGGTCGGCGCTGATGTTGGTGACCACCGCGACGTCGGCGCGCGCCAGCGCCATGCCCCGGCGCAGCAGGCCGCCGCGCGCGGTCTCCAGCACCGCGGCCTCGACCTCGGGCCGGCGCAGCAGGGTGCGCGCGCCGGCCGGGCCGGACCAGTCGCCGCCGTCCAGCAGGGCGGCGTCCAGGTACAGGCCGTCGGTGCAGCTGTGCGCGGTGCGCCAGCCGTGGGCGCGCGCCATCGCCGCCAGCAGGCGCACCGTGGTGGTCTTGCCGTTGGAGCCGGTGACCAGGGCGGTCGGCACGGCGGCCAGGTCCGGCCACGGCACCTTGTCGACGGCCGGCAACGCCTCGAGCGGCCAGGTCCGGCCACCGCGGCCGCTGCCCAGGGTCAGCGCCTCCTCGTCGAGCAGCGCCGGCAGGCCGCGGGCCGCGGCCCTGGCCAGCAGCGGCGCCAGGGCCGGCAGGGCCTCGGCGCGCGCCATCCGCGCCAGGGCCGCCAGCGCGGCGGTCTCGTCGTGGACGGCGGCATGGCCTGGCGCCAGGAACGGTTCGAAGGCGATGCCGGCCGCCGCCAGCGTCGCCAGCCAGGCCCACTCGGCGACCTCGGTGGCGGCATAGAGCTGGTCGGCTGGCGCGGCGAACGCCAGCGAGGCGCCGCTGCGGTGGCGGCGGACGTGGATCGGTGCCGGCGGCCAGCCCAGCTGTGCGCGCGCGCGTTCGACCCTCGCCCGCCAGGCCGCCAGAGCCGACTCGTCGGCCGCCGCCGCGGTGCCGGCCTCCAGCGCCGCCCCGGTGCCCGCGAAGTACGGATTCGGGCCGGTCAGGCGCCGGGAGTCGGTGAACGGCTCGGCGCTCATGGCGCCGGCCCGCCGCGTGCCGTCATGGTCACCCCTCAGTCGTCGCCCTCGCGGGCGAACACCAGGCCGCGCTCGTCGCGCACCAGGCCGGCCATGTCGATGCGCGGCAGCTCCTCGTCCAGGCCGGCCGGCGCCAGCGCCGGGACGGGCGCCGCCGGCCGCGGCGGCGGCGCGCCGTCGGGCCGGAACTTGGTGACCTGCTTCCAGGAGCGCGCCAGCTGGTCGGCGAACACCAGCAGCAGATCGCCCGGCCGGCCCATGCGCAGGGCCGCGTCGATCGCCTGCTGCTCGTCGGGGATCTGCTCGATCGCCGCCGCCGGCACCCCGGCCGTCTCCAGCGCGCGGGCGATGATGCGCGGCACCTCGTCGCCGTCGCGGCCGCGCAGGCCGTCGTCGCGCCGGCAGATGTAGTGGTCGAAGCGGCCGGCGACGGCGCGGGCGATCGCCTCCAGGTCCTCGTCGCGGCGGTCGCCGGGCCCCGCGACCACGACGATGCGGCGGCCCTCGACGTCGAGGCGCTGCGCCAGGTCGGCCATCACGCCCACCGCGTGGGCGTTGTGCGCGTAGTCGAACAGCACCTTGAACGGGTGTTCGTCGAACACGTTCATGCGCCCGGGCGCCTGGAAGAAGGTGGTGTCGAAGGTGCGCAGGCCGTGCCGGATGGCGTCCAGCTTCATGCCCAGCGAGAACGCCATCGACGCCGCGACCATGGCGTTCTGGACGTTGTGCATGGCCCGGCCCTCCAGGGTCGCCGGGATCAGGTGCGTCCACAGCAGCGGGATGTGGCTGCCCTTGTCGTAGAGCGTGATCATGTGGCCGTTGACGCCGTTCTCCAGCGCGCAGGCGCGGCCGCCGGCGCGGATGTGCTCGCGGACCAGGGCATGCGAGGGGTTCATGGTCACGTAGCAGACCGTCTTCGCGTCGGTCCAGGCCGACATCCGCAGCACGTTGGGGTCGTCGGCGTTGAGCACCGCGCAGTCGGTGGCGACCTCGACGACGATGCGCTTGACCTCGGCGAGCTGCTCCAGGGTGTCGATGCCCTTCATGCCCAGGTGGTCGGACTGCACGTTGAGCACGGCGCCGACGTTGACCTCGCGCACGCCCATGCCGGCGCGCAGCAGGCCGCCGCGGGCGGTCTCCAGCACCGCCAGGTCGACCTGCGGGTCGGACAGCACCATGCGCGCCGAGACCGGCCCGGTCATGTCGCCCTCGACGGTGCGCTGGCCGTCGATGTAGACGCCGTCGGTGCTGGTCAGGCCCGGCGTGTAGCCGGCCATCTTGGCGATGTGCGCCAGCATCCGGGCGGTGGTGGTCTTGCCGTTGGTGCCGGTGACCGCGGCGATCGGCACCCGCGACGGCGTGCCGGGCGGGAACAGCATGTCGACCACCGGACCTGCGGCGTCGCGCGGCGTGCCCTCGCTGGGCGCCACGTGCATGCGGAAGCCGGGCGCGGCGTTGACCTCGCAGATCGCGCCGCCGATCGCCTTGTAGCTCTCGGCGATGTTCGGGGTGATGAAGTCGACGCCGCCGACGTCGAGGCCGATCGCGCGCACCGCGCGCACCGCCATGTCGCGGTTGTCGGGGTGGATGATGTCGGTGACGTCGGTGGCGGTGCCGCCGGTCGACAGGTTGGCGGTCGAGCGCAGGTAGACGACCCGGCCGTCCTCCGGCACGGCCTCGGCGGTCATCCCGGCGCGCTCCAGCATCAGCGCCGCCTGGGCATCGAGTTCCAGGCGGGTCAGCACCTTCTCGTGGCCGACGCCGCGGCGCGGGTCGCGGTTCACGATCTCGACCAGCTCGGCGACGCTGTGCCGGCCGTCGCCGACCACGTGGCCGGGCGTGCGCCTGGTGGCGGCGACCAGCTCGCCGTTGACCACCAGCAGGCGGTGGTCGTCGCCGGGCTGGAAGGTCTCGACGATCACCGAGCGCGAATGCTCGCGGGCGGCCTCGAAGGCGGCGCGGATCTCGTCGTCGCCGCTGATGTCGATGGTGATGCCGCGGCCGTGGTTGCCGTTGTAGGGCTTGAGCACCACCGGGCCGCCCAGTCGCGCGGCGGCGCGCAGGGCGTCGGTGGCGCTGGTGACCAGCACCTGGCGCGGCACCGGCAGGCCCAGCGAGGCGAGGATCTTGTTGGTCTCCTCCTTGTCGCTGGCCAGCTCGACGGCGATGTGCGGGGTCTTGCCGGTGATCGTCGCCTGGATGCGCTGCTGGTACTTGCCGTGGCCGAACTGCACCAGGGACTGGTTGTTCAGGCGCAGCCAGGGGATGCCGCGCGCCTCGGCGGCGCGCACCAGGGAGGCCGTCGACGGCCCCAGCGCGCGCCGCTGCGCGTAGCGGATGAAATCGTCGCGCGCCGCCTGCCACTGCCAGCCCTCGGGCACGCTGCCCTCCGGGCGCAGCGTCCCGGGCAGCAGCGAGCACAGCAGGACGATGGCCAGCTCGCCGGCGGCGATGCCCTCCTCGCGCTGGCTGTATTCGTAGACCACCGAGTAGACGCCCGGCCGGCCGTCGATGCCGCGGGTGCGCCCGAAGGTGACGTCCTCGCCGGCGACGTTCTGCAGCTCGATGGCGACATGCTCCATGACGTGGCCGAGCCAGGTGCCCTCGTCCTCGCGCATGCGCCGGATGAATCCGCCCGGCTCCCTGTAGGAGCAGCCGTGCTCGGCCAGGCCGGGCAGGGCCTCGACCAGGCCGTCGACGAAGGCGGCGCCGAGCCGGCCGGTCGGCCAGTCCTCCAGCGCGCCCAGGTCCAGGACCAGGCGGATCACCGGGAAATGGGCGTGCAGCGAGGGGCCGACGTAGACGTTGCGTTCCAGGATGCGCATGGGCGGGGTTCCTAGGTCTTGCGGGTGGCCAGGCGACCGGCGCTGGCGCAGCGGGTGTGCAGGTTGAAGGTGGCGCCAGCGACCAGGATGTGCACGCGCAGGCCGAGCAGGCAGACCGGGTCGTCCTCGCCGGCGCGGTCCATCGACGAGAAGCTGAGCTCGCTGGCGTCGACCACGGTGACCGTGCCGCTGCCCTCGACCTCGAGCGTGTTGTCCGGGCCGATGAAGGCGGCGGTGTCCTCGTCCAGGCCGATGCCGACCGCGAACGGGTTGTAGGCCAGCCCCGCCACCAGCCGGCCGAGGCGGTCGCGCTGCCGGAAGTGCTGGTCGATGACGAAGCGGTTGGTCAGGCCCAGGCCGGGCGCCAGGCGCACCGAGCTGGCGCGCGGCGAGCTGCCCTCGTCGCCGAAGGCGATCATGTGTTCGCTGAGGATGCCCGCGCCGGCGCTGGTGCCGCCGACCGTGATGCCGGCGGCGCTGCGCAGCCGGATCAGCTTGGCGACCGGCGTGCCGCCGATCAGGGTCGACAGGCGCAACTGGTTGCCGCCAGTGAAGAACACGCCGGTGGCGCGTTCCAGACGGGCCAGCCGCCCGGGCTCGTGGCAGTCGCGGCGGGTGTCGAAGTCCATCACCTCGACGCGGCCGGCGCCCAGCTCCGGGAACAGCCGGGCGTAGGTGTCGCCGGTGGCGAGCAGGCGGCTGGCGGTGGGAATGACCACGATGTCGGCATCGGCGCCGCCGCACAGCTCGACGAAGCGGCGCAGGATGCGCGGATCGGTCTCCTTGTCCTCGGCGCCGCCGATCGGAATGATCCAGCCGCGCTGTTCCCCGTCCGCCACCTTGCTCGGCATGCCCAGACTCCTGTCGCCGCAGGCGCTGCGCATCCTGCCCGGCCGTTACGCACCCACGATCCGCGGCGCGAACCGCGCGCGGACCCGCTTCCCCCCGATCCCCCCGTGGCGGCGCGGGCCGGATGCGCTCCGGGCCTGGCCACCGGTCCGCTCAGCGCGCGGACGTCTCGAACATACCATGGCGCAGCGCGCGGCCCGCGGCGACGTGGTGGACCCCGCCCAGCCAGACCTCGGCCGCCCGGCCGTCGCCGTCCAGCGCCACCAGGTCGGCGTCGGCGCCGACCGCGATGCAGCCCTTGCCGGGCAGCCGCCACAGGCGCGCGACGTTGCGGGTGAAGGCCGGCAGGATCTGTTCCAGGGCCAGGCCGCGGCCGACCAGTTCGTGCACCGTGGCGAGCAGGGCGCCGGCATCGCCGACGCCCATGCCGGTCACCCGGCCGTTCTCGTCGAAGCAGGGCAGGCAGCCGCCGGCATCGGAGCTGACGGTCACACGGTCGGCCGGCGCACCGCTGTCCAGGTAGCGCGCCAGGGCGTCGGCGGCCGACCAGGCGTCCTCGCCGTCCTCGACCGGGAAGGCGGTGATGTCGATGCTGCTGCCGCGCCGGGCCAGGTCGATGGCCTCCTCGAACAGGGCCTTGCGGCGATTGACGTGGGTGGGATGGAACACCCGCGGCGGCAGTTCGCTGCCGTCCAGCGCGCGGCGCACCAGGTCCAGGCCGCGCGGTCCGTCGCCCAGGTGCAGGTGGACGATGCCGGCCTTGCCGGTCGTCAGGCCGGCGACGTGCGCGACCGAGGCGATCCGCAGCAGCTCGTCCAGGGTCGGCTGGCTGGAGCGGTGGTCGCTGAGCGCCAGCTCGCCGACGCCGACCAGGGCCTCGACGAAGGCCAGGTCGGCGCGCAGGTCGCCGCTGAGGGTGGCCGGCGGCAGGTGGTAGCCGCCGGCCAGCGCCCAGGCCGACAGGCCCTGTTCGCGCAGGCCGTGGACGTTCGCCAGCAGCTCGCGCAGGCCCCGGCCGACGTCGTCGGTGCCGAGCAGGCCGATTACCGAGGTGACCCCGGCGGTGGTGTAGCGCGACAGCATCGGCGCCGGCACCCGCGAGGCGAAACCCGACTCGCCGCCGCCGCCGGTGACGTGGACATGGCCGTCGACCAGACCCGGGATCAGCGGCGCCCCGGCCAGGTCGACCTCGTCCACCGCCAGCGCCGGCGGCAGGGGCAGCGGTGCAAGCCGCTTTCCCAGCCAGAGGATCTTGCCGCCGCCCAGCAGCAGGTCGCGGCGGCCGAGCGCCTCGGGGGCGTACACGAGGGCATTGCGGATCAGGGTCAGGCTCATGGCCGGGCTTATAGCAGACCGCGCGCGGCCGCCGTCACGGACGGCAGGCGCGTCCGGGGGAGCGTGGCCTCGACGGCGTGGCCCACCCGCGCGTTGCGGGGGGAGCCACAAGGCGCCGGCGCCCTGGCCACGGCGCCTGGCGGGGCGCATCAGCTGTCAAGCGGACTTGACATCGGGCCCGCGCTCATGGAAAGCTCACTTTACTTTCAGTCAAGGACACTCCTCATGACCCGCTGCTCCAGCCCCGCCGCCCGCCGCTATGCGCGCCGCCTGTTCGTCGCCATGGCGGCCTACCTGGTCACCCTGGTCCTGGCCGTGGCCTTCGTCCGAGACGGCGGCGTCACCGGTCCGCTGGCCTGGCTGCTGGCCCTGCTGCCCGGCCTGAGCGTCGCCAGCATCTTCTGGATCATCGGCCGCCTGCTGGTCGAGGAAACCGACGAATACCTGCGCATGCTGCTGGTCCGCCAGGCCCTGTTCGCCTCCGGCTTCGCGCTGTCGGTGGCGACCCTGTGGGGCTTCCTGGACACCTTCGGCCTGGTGCCCCGGCTGCCGGCCTTCTACCTGGCCGTGCTCTGGTTCCTCGGACTGGGCCTGGGCAACTGCTGGACCTGGCTGTCCGACCGCGACACCGGGCGGTCGCCATGAACAACCGCCTGAAGGTGCTGCGCGCCGAGCGGGGCTGGAGCCAGGCCGACCTCGCCGAACGCCTGGGCATCTCGCGGCAGAGCGTCAACGCCATCGAGACCGGCCGCTACGACCCCAGCCTGCCATTGGCCTTCCGCATCGCTGCGGTCTTCGGGCAGCGGATCGAGGCGATCTTCAGCCCGGCAGCGGATCACGGCGAGGGCTGAGGGGCCCGCCGCCGTCCGCTGCGTGGCGCCGGGCAGCCACCGGCATTTCCCGCGCAGGCGGTCGGCATTGTCAACAGCTGTGAACCCGCGCCGCGCGCACGCGCGGCTTGCGTAGAATCCGGCACCCATGGATGCCGGCCCCCGCACCTCGACCCTGGCCACCCGCGGCCAGCCATCGCGCTGGCTGTGGCCGCTCGGCAACGCCCTGCAACTGGCCTTCACCCTGGCCTGGTCGGTGGCCTGCATCAGCCTGGCCCTGCTGGTGCGCCTGCTGACCGGTTCGCGGCGCCTGCCGCTGGCCATGGCCCGCCGGCTGTGGGCGCCCGGCCTGCTGCTCGGCGCCGGCGTCCGCCTGCGCGTCGAGGGCGCCGAGGCCATCGACTGGTCCAGGCCCATGGTGCTGGCGGCCAGCCACCAGTCGGTGATCGACGTCTGCGTGCTGTTCCGCGCCGTGCCGGTCCCGTTGCGGTTCCTGCTCAAGGACGAGCTGACCCGCGTCCCCTTCCTGGGCTGGTACACCCGCGCGATGGGCATGGTCGGCGTGCGGCGCGGCAAGGGTCGCGCCGCCGCCGCCAGCGTCGAGCGCGCCGCCGCCCTGGTGCGCGGCGGCGCGACGCTGGCCACCTTCCCGGAAGGCACCCGCGGCAAGCCCGGGCAGCTCGGTCCGTTCAAGGGCGGCGCCTTCCAGGTCGCCCTGGCCGCCGCCGTGCCGGTGCTCCCGGTGGCGATCGTCGACAGCGGCCGGGTCCTTCCGCCCGGTGGCTTCCGCGTGCGGCCGGGTCGCATCACGGTGCGTTTCGGCACCCCGATCGCCGGCGACGCGCTGGACGAGGATCGCGCCGGACTGGCGACGCGCACGCGAGAGGCGGTGCAGGCGCTGATGGCGGGACACTGACGCGCACCCTTCCATACCGCCGGGCGCGTGTCGCCGCTGCCCTGGCACCGCACGTGCCCCCTTCCCCGCCCCCGGTTACAGCCCCGCCACCGCCTGCGCCACGGCGCGGAACAGGGCCCGGCCCTTGCTCATGGTCTCCTCCCATTCGCGGGCGGGGTCGGAGTCGGCGACGATGCCGGCGCCGGCCTGGACGTGCAGCTGGCCGTCCTGGATGACCGCGGTGCGGATGGCGATGGCGAGGTCGGCATCGCCGTGCCAGCCGAGCCAGCCGACCGCGCCGGCGTAGACGTTGCGGCGCACCGGCTCGAGTTCCTCGATGATCTCCAGGGCGCGCACCTTGGGCGCGCCGGACACGGTACCGGCCGGGAAGGTGGCGCGCAGCACGTCGAGGGCGTCCAGGCCCTCGCGCAGGCGACCCTCGACCTGGCTGACGATGTGCATGACGTGGCTGTAGCGCTCGATGACCATGCGCTCGGGCACGGTCACGCTGCCCGGCCGGGCGACCCGGCCGACGTCGTTGCGGCCCAGGTCCATCAGCATCACGTGCTCGGCCAGCTCCTTGGGGTCGGCCAGCAGTTCGGCCGCCAGCGCGGCATCCGCGTCCGGGGTCGCACCGCGCGGCCGGGTGCCGGCGATCGGCCGTACGGTGACGGTGCCGCCGGCCAGGCGCACCAGGATCTCCGGCGAGGAGCCGACCACATGGCAGCCGTCCAGATCGAGGAAATACATGTACGGCGAAGGGTTCATCGCCCGCAGCGCCCGGTACACGTCCAGCGGCCGCGCCCGGAACGGCACGCTCAGGCGCTGGCTCAGCACCACCTGGAAGATGTCGCCGGCCAGGATGTACTCCTGGCAGGTGCGCACCGCCGCCTCGAAGGCGTCGCGGCTGAAGCCGGACACGAAATGGCTCTCGTCGATCGCCGAGGGGTCGAGCACCTCCGGATACCCGGGCGCGCCGCCGCGCAGCCGGTGCACCAGGGCGTCCAGGCGACGCTGCGCCTGGGCGTAGGCGCCGGCCTCGCGCGGATCGGCGTGGACGATCAGCGCCAGGGTGCCGCGCAGGCTGTCGAACACCGCCAGGGCGTCGGACTCCATCAGCAGGATGTCCGGCGTGCCCAGGGCGTCGGGCTTGTCGCGGCGCGCGAGGCCGGGCTCGATGTAGCGGATGGTCTCGAAGCCGAAGTAGCCGACCAGGCCGCCGGTGAAGGCGGGCAGGCCGTCCAGGACCGGCACCGAGTATCCGGCCTGCAGGCGCGCGACCTCGGCCAGGGGGTCGTCGACCTCGCGCTCCTCGACGGTCTCGCCCAGCACCTGGGCGCGCCAGGTGTGGCCGTGCACGGTCCAGGTGCGCCGGGCCGGGAGGCCGATGATCGAATGGCGGCCCCAGGTCTCGCCGCCCTCGACCGACTCGAACAGGTAGGCGTAGGGCCCGTCGGCCAGCTTCAGGTACACCGACAGCGGCGTGTCGAGGTCGGCATGGACCTCGCGCACCAGCGGGATGCGGGTGTGGCCCTGGGCGGCGAGGGCGTCGAATTCGGAACGGCTGAGCATGTCGGCGGCGACGGCGTGGCGGCCGGCGATTATCGCCGCTGGCGGTCGCGGCTGCGCGAACGGCCGGCCCGGCGGCCGCTCAGGCGCGCGCCGCGGGCGTCGCCAGGCGCAGCTCGAACTCGACCCCGCTGCCGTCGTCCAGGTCGCGGGCGCCGGCCTGGCCCTGGTGCAGGCCGGCGACCAGGCGGACGATGTGCAGGCCCAGGCCCAGGTGCACGCCGCCGCTGCGCTGCTCGCGCACCGACACCAGGGAATCGAACAGGCGCTCGCGCATCGCCGCCGGCAGACGCGGGCCGCTGTTGGCGACCCGGATGACGGCGTCGCGCGCGCCGCCGTCCAGGGCGATGCGGATCCAGCCGTCCGGCGGGCAGAAGCCGCGGGCATTGTCGACCAGCTTGTCGAGCGCCTGGGCGATCAGGTCCGGGGCGCCGGTGAACGGCAGCGGCGCCGGCGGCAGGGCGACCTCCAGCCGGCGCGGCGCCAGCAGCGGCCGGTAGCCCTCGGCGCAGTCGGCGACCAGGGCGCGCAGGTCGAAGCGTTCGATATCGGCACCCGCCACCGCCTGCTCGATGCGGGTCGCCTCGCCCAGGGCGCGGACCAGGCCGGCAAGGCGCTCGACGCCGCTGCGCGCGCGCTCCAGGTAGACCCGCGCCTGGGCACCGCCGGGATCGGCCTCGAGGTTCTCCAGCGAGCCGCGGACGATGGCGATCGGCGTCGACAGCTCATGGCTGAGGGTGCCGGCCAGGCCGCGCAGGTAACCGGTGTAGTCGCGCAGCTGCGCGAGCAGGCGCGCGAAGCTGCGCGACAGGTCGCCGATCTCGTCGCCGGCGCGCGCCGCCGGCAGCACGGCGATCCGGCCGTCCTCGCCGAGCGCGCCTTCCACGCCGTCGCGCAGGGCGCGGATGCGGCCGCCCAGGCGCGCCGCGAACAGCAGCAGGGCCACCACCACGACCAGCACCGCCAGCGCGGTGACCGCGAACACGCCCGAGAACGCGCGGTCGGTCAGGCGCAGCAGGGCGTCGCTTTCGCGTTCCAGGCGCAGGCCGGCGCGCACCGCGTCGTTGATCCGGACCGGCACGGCGGCCGCCAGCACCGGGCGCTGGCTGTCGCCGTCGCGCCACCAGGCGGTCGCCGCCGCGCCCTGCGCCACCTGCCGCTGCAGGTCGTCGTCGGCGCGCCCGAGCGCGGCGTGGCCGGGCGGCAGCGGCGCCGCGGCGTCGAACAGCAGGCGCTGGTACAGCCAGCGCCGCCACAGCGGCACCGCGCCATCGATGCGCAGGGCGCCGGGCTCGCCGGCCTGGGCCAGCGGCCAGCCGGCCGGATCGTGGACGCGCACGCGGCTGCCGGGCGGCACCAGCTGCGCCAGCGTCGAGGCCAGCGCGCCGGAGGGCTCGACCACCGGCCAGGGCCGTCCGTCGTTGCCGTCGCTGCTGTCGGCGACCCGTGGCGGTCCGGCTTCGTCGGCATCGTGCATGCGGATGGCCAGCGCGCGCAGGCCATAGCCCTGCGGCAGGGCCAGTTCCACCCGATAGCCGCCGGCCCGCTCGTGCCAGCGGCCCTCGAGCTGCAGCGGCGACTGGCCGCCGCCGGCCGGCGCCGCCTGCAGCGGCCCGGCCTGGGCATTGGCCAGGCGCAGCTCGACCAGCCCCTGGCGGCCGTGCAACGCCAGCCACAGGTGGTCGAAACGGTCGGCGATCGACCAGTGGGCGTCGCCGCGCTGCGGCGTGTCGTCGGCGACGTCGATGCGCAGGTACAGCCGCTCGGCGTGGCTGCCGAGCAGCACGCGCACCGCGTCGCCGCCGGCGCGCGCGGTGCCGAAGGCGCGTTCCCCGGCCAGGCCGTCGAGCCAGAGGCGCTCGTCGCCGTCCAGGCGCGGCCGCGACCGCAGCGGCTGCACCGGCAACGCGGGGCCGGCCGACGGCAGCAGGGCCGGCTGGCGCGCCAGCGCCCGCGCCAGCGCCTCGGCCGAGGCCAGCAGGGCGCGCTCCTCGCCCTCGCGCAGGACCTCGCCGACCAGGCGCAGGTACTGCCAGCCGGCCCAGGGCAGCACCAGCAGGCCGAGCGACAGCAGCAGCAGCTTGCCGCGCAGCCTCACCGCGGCAGGCCGGCGCTCACGGCCGCCACCGGTAGCCGGCGCCGTGCATGGTCTCGATCTCGGCGAAGGCCGGGTCGGCGGCCTCGAACTTGCGGCGGATGCGCTTGACGTGGGAGGTGACGGTGGCCTCGTCGACCTCGACCTGGGCCTCGCGCATCAACTGTTCGCGGCTGCGCACATGGCCGGGGTGGCGGACCAGGGCGTGCACCATCCAGAACTCGGTGACGGTCAGGGCGATCTCGGCGTCCTGCCAGGCGACGCGCATGCGCTCGACCTCGAGGGTCAGGCCGCGCAGGCGCAGCACGGTCTCGCGCGCGGCCGGGCCGCGCAGGGCGTCCAGGCGCCGGAACAGCGCCTGGATGCGGGCGGTGAGCTGGGCCAGGCTGACCGACTTGCCCAGGTAGTCGTCGGCGCCCAGGCGCAGGCCGGAGATCACGTCCAGGTCGGTGTCGCGGGCGCTGAGGAACAGGATCGGCAGGGTCGGCGCGCGCACGCGCAGTTCCCGGCACAGCTCGAAGCCGCCCTCGGCCTCGGCGCCGAGGCCGACGTCGATCACCACCAGGTCGGGCAGGCGCAGGGTGAACGCCGCCAGCGCACCAGCGCGGTCGGCGAAGGTCGCCACCTGGTAGCCGTAGCGGCGCAGCGCCTCGGCGTAGTTGGCGGCGATCGCGGGCTCGTCCTCGACGATGGCGATGGTACGGCTCATGGCGCAAGCATAGCCGCGGCATCCGCGGCCCCGGCGGCGCTGCCCGGAAATCGCCACATCCGGCCAGCGCTGCGCCCGTCGCCGCCACGGTGCGGTCCGGCCGCGGCGCTGCAATGACCCTGCCCCAACCCGAGGAGCAGGCCATGAGCAGCATCCGTATCCCCGATCCCGTCCCGCCCGCGCCGCGTCGCGCGCGCAGCCGGCGTCCCGCCCGCATCGCCCTGCGCCTGTGCGCCTGGCTGGCCCTGGCCGCCAGCCTGGCCGGCAAGGCCGGCGCCGACGACAGCGCCGGCCTGCAGGTCCGCGACTTCACCGGCGAATGGCGCGACCTGGTCGCCCTGGAAAGCAGCGTCGACCTGCGCGTGCGCGGCATGGTCAACCGCGGCACGGTGCGCCAGCGCTACGTCAACGACACCGGCGAGTGGCTGGAGGGCCGCTACCTGCTGCCGCTGCCCGGCGACGCCGCGGTCGACACCCTGCGCATCCGCGTCGGCGACCGCCTGATCGAGGGCGAGGTCCAGGAAAAGGCGCAGGCGCGCGCCACCTACGCCGCCGCCGCCGCCAGCGGCCAGGTCGCCGCCCTGGTCGAGCAGCGCCGCGACAACCTGTTCAGCACGGCGGTGGCCAACATCGGTCCGGGCGAGCTGGTCGAGGTCGAGATCGGCTGGTGGCAGTCGGCGCGCTTCGAGGACGGCGCCTTCTCCCTGGTCCTGCCGCTGACCTTCGTGCCGCGCTACCAGACCGTGGTGGCCGATCCGTTCGCGGCGATGGACGCCCCGGCGGTGGTTGCCGCCGCGACGCCTGTCGCGGTCGACCTGGAAACCGCCTGGGAGCCGACCATCGCCCTGTCGGTCGATCTCGACCCCGGCCTGCCGCTGGCCAGCCTGACCAGCCCCACCCACGACATCGAGGTCGAGCCGCTGGCGACCGGCTATCGGGTGCGCCTGACCGGCTGGGTGGAGCGCGCCGACCGCGACTTCGAGCTGCGCTGGACGCCGCGGCCCAGCGCCAGCCCCACCCAGGTGGCGTTCGCCGAGTCGCTGGACGACGGCCATTACGCGATGGTGATGATCGTGCCGCCGACCCTGCCGGTGGCGCCGGTGCCGCGCGAGCTGGTGCTGGTGGTCGACAACTCCGGTTCGATGAGCGGCACCTCGATGCAGCAGGCCACCGCCGCGGTCGACCGCGCGCTGTCGCGGCTGCGCCCCGACGACCGCTTCAACGTGATCCGCTTCGACCACACCTTCGAGTCGGTCTTCCCCGAATCGGTGCCGGCCTCCGAGGCCAATGTCGCGGTCGCCCGCCGCTTCGTGCAGGCGCTGCGCGCCAGCGGCGGCACCGAGCTGCTGGCGCCGCTGGCGCACGCGCTGGCCTCGCCGCCGGTGCCCGGCCACCTGCGCCAGGTCGTGCTGATCACCGACGCCGGCATCGGCAGCGAGCAGCAGGTCCTCGACCACATCGAACGCCACCTGGGCCAGGCGCGGCTGTTCGCGGTCGGCATCGGCAGCGCCCCCAACGAGCATTTCCTGCGCCGCGCCGCGGAACTGGGCCGTGGCAGCCAGGTGGTTGTGCGCGCCCTGCACCTGGTGGATGCCCAGACCGACCTGCTGCTGGCGCGCCTGGACCAGCCCGCCCTGCGCGACCTGGCGTTGGCCTGGCCGTCGGCGGCCGAGGTGTTCCCGCAGCGCCTGCCCGACCTGTACGTCGGCGAGCCGCTGCAGGTGCTGGCGAAGCTGCCGGCGCTGGGCGGCGAGCTGCGTGTGCAGGGCAGCGGTCGCGCCCAGAGCTGGCGGACGCAGGTCGCCCTTGGCGGCGCGCGGCCCGCCGAAGGCGTCGGCCGGCTGTGGGCGCGCGCCAAGGTGGCGGCGCTGGAGGACGAGCTGCGCCGCGGCGGCGACGAGGACGCGGTGCGCTCCACCGCGCTGCCGCTGGCCCTGCGGCACGGCCTGGCCAGCCGCTGGACCAGCCTGGTGGCGGTCGAGCGGGTGCCGGTGCGCCCGGCCGACGCCGGCCTCGCCTCGGTGGCCTTCGCCAACGCCGCGCCGGCCGGCACCCTGGCCCTGGCCCAGGGCGCCACCGATGCCCGCCAGCGCCTGGCGATCGCCCTGCTCCTGCTGTTTGCCGCGGCCCTGGTGCTGGGCCGCCGCCGGCGGCCCGCCGACGCCGCCGGGGAGGCCTGAGCCATGGCGCCCTCCCGCACGGTTCCCGCACGCGGCGCATTCCCCGCGGCGCGGCCGCGCCGGGTCGGCTTCGAGCCGGCCGCCGGCGGCCGGCAACTGCGCTACCGGCCGCGGCCCTCGCCGCGACCGGCGGCACGGTGGCCGGCCAGCTTTCCGCGCCGCCGTCAGCGCCACGTCGAGTACGACTGGTGGCCGCTGTGAGCGCGGTCCTGGTGCCGTCCGGCGTGCGCCTGCCCGTGGTCCGCGGTCCGGGTCCGGACGCCGGCGGCCCTGCCGGCGCATCGCCGGCCGGCCACGCGCCGCAGCCGGCGGGGCGCCGGGTCGGTGCGGTGCGCCGGATGCGCCTGCTGCTGGCCGCGCTGCTGGGACTTGCGGCGCTGGCGACCGCCGCCGACGCCGGCTGGATCCATGGCAAGGCGGCGCTCGCGCAGTGGCTGCTGGAGCGGTCCTGGCAGCGCGGCCTGGTGCAGGGCGAGGCGCCGCCGCCCTGGCCCTGGGCCGACACCCGGCCGGTGGCGCGCCTGCTGCGCCCCGACGGCGGCGTGCAGATCGTGCTGGCCGGCGACAGCGGCCGGGTGCTGGCCTTCGGCCCGGGCTGGGCGCCGGCCAGCGCCGCGCCCGGCCGGCCCGGCACCACGGTGGTCAGCGGCCATCGCGACACCCATTTCGCCTGGCTGCGGCACCTCCGGCCGGGCGACCGGATAGGAGTCGACGACGGGAAGACCCGCCGCGACTACCTCGTGCATGCATCCCGGGTGGTCGACAGCCGCAGCACCGGAATCGGCCTGGACCACGTGACCGGCGACCGCCTGCTGCTGGTCACCTGCTGGCCCTTCGATGCGGTCAGCGCCGGCGGCCCGTTGCGCTACGTGGTCGAGGCGGTGCCGGTCGAACTCCGCGGCCCGGTGCAGGCACCGCCAAAGCCATCCGCGGTTCGCGCGTAGCGCACCGGGCGCGGACCCTGCCCCGTGCCGGCCGCGACGCCGGGTGCCGGCGCCGGCGCGCTAGTCGAAGCCGTCGGCGAAGATCGCCGGGGCGAGCAGGACCGCGGCTTCGCGGACGATGTCGAAGTTGCCCGAGGGCGGGCTCTGCGCCGCGCCCCAGTAGATCTCCGCGGTGCCCGGGTCGGGGCCGCGCAGGGCGTGCGGCTGGACGTTGAACAGGCCCGGGCGGTCGCTGACCTGGATCGCCGGTTCCCAGGCGATGCCGTCGCGCGAGCGGATCGAGAACACCTGGAAGGCGTTGCCGACCACCTGCGCCCAGAGCAGGGCGAAGCTGCCGTCGGACAGCACCATCGGGAAGCCGTCGTGGTTGTTGCCGGCGGGCAGCAGCGGCCGCGCCGGCGCCGACCAGTCCAGCGGATCGCTGCTGGTCCTGATCCAGCCGCTGACCGGGTTGCTGCCGGTCTGGTAGACCAGCAGCCAGGTGCCGTCGTCCGGACGGAACGCGATGCGGGGCAATGCGGCGTTGCCCGGGCTGACCTGGGTGCGCAGCGTGTCCCAGGTGGCGCCGCCGTCGGTCGACTGCGCGAGGTGGGCGGCGCCGGACAGGCGCTGGTAGGTCATCACCAGGGTGCCGTCGGGGTGCCGGATCACGTGCGGGTTGACCTCGCCGCCGGTGGGCCAGCCGAGGTCGACCGCGCCCTGGGCGGTGAACACGGTGCCGTCGGTGGAGGTGGCGCGATGTATGCGGAAGCTGCTGCTGGCACCGGTACCGGCCAGATGGAACAGCGCCCAGGCCTGGGCACCGGTCTGCACCAGGGCCGGGTGGCGCTCGTTGGCGGCGGTGCCGATCGCCAGGGCCGGCGTGGTCCAGGTGGCGCCACCGTCGCTGCTGCGGGTCACGTAGAGGTCCCCGGACAGGGCACCGTCGAGCCGTTCGAACACCACGATGCGCGAGTCCGGCGCGTCCCAGGGGATCGCGACGTCGGCCTGGTAGTCGTTGCCGGGCCCGCCGGACACGGTCTGCTGGGCGGACAGCGGCGCCGGGACCGTCAGGACGGCCAGCAGCGGCGCGGAGGCGAGCAGGCCGGGGTGCCGGCGGGAAGCGTGTCGGTTCATGGAGGCCGAGCATAGCCGGCGCGACGCCATTGGGGGCGCCGGCCGGGCAGACGGCACGGCCGCTCCGCGCGATTCCCGCCGCGATGCCGAGCGCCGCTCAGCGGGGAACGGCTCCATCGCCGGTGCGCTCGCGGATCCGCTCCAGGGCGGCCTGCAGCGTCGCCTCCGGCGCCAGCGGATCGACCGCCACCGCGATGTCCGGAACCACGCCGCGGCGGCAGCCCCGGCCCGAAGGTCGGGTGAACGCCATCGCCGGCGTGAAGGCGGACAGGCCGGTATGCGGCAGTGCGATCGGGGTGACCCGTCCGGTCTGGCAGGACAGTCCGGCCGTTTCCTCGCCGACGATGGTGGCGATGGCGAAGTCCTGGGCGGCCACCACGAACTGGATCGCCGCCGAATAGGTGAGCGGCCCGGTCAGCACGTAGACCGGGCCCTCGAAGCGCAGCGGGTTGTCCACCGCAGGGGTGATGCGGCGGTCATGGTCGCGGCGGCGGACCTCGCCGATCGCCTCGCCCGGCTCGACGTTCCCGGCGGTGACCCGACGGGCATACCGGGACACGTGGATGTAGGGCCGGCGGGTGATGTATTCCATCAGCCCCGCCTGCCAGAGCGCGTCGTCGCCGCCGACATTGACGCGGACGTCGATCAGCAGGGCGCGGATGTTGGCCTCGCGGAAGCTCGCGAACGCCTCCCTGGCGAATGCCGCGAAGGCGTCGGCATGCTCGCCACCGAAGCTGGTCGCCTCGATGTAGCCGATCCCGCCGTCGAACACGGCGTGGCGGAAGGGCGGGTCCTCCAGGCTGGCCGGGAACCGGGTGGCGCCCTCGAGCGCGACGCGGCGCCTGCACCCGGGTCCGTCCAACCCGACGAGGTATCGGCCGGTGTCGCCGTGCAGCATCCAGAACATGAAGGCGAAGCGGCGCGATGCCAGGGCCCGCCGGAACCGGGGCGTGTCCCCTTCGACCCGTGCCAGCATCGCCCGCGCGAGATCCCGGCCGGGGATACCGTTGATCGACGCGATGCGCTCCCCCACGGCGATGCCCTCAGCGTCCGCGCCCGGCGCGACCCGCAGGTCGCCATCGCGGCCGATGTCGACCGGCAGCGGGAAGAATCCGCCGCCCGCGGCCAGGTGCGCCCGCATCCGTGCGCGGAAGTCCGCCGGCAAGACCCCGCTGTGTCCGTCATTGAGCGTCGGCGCCAGCCGGGCGAACAACAGCCAGGCCTCCCGGGTCGACATGGTCCGCGTCAGGCTCGCGCGGATCTCGCGGACGATGCGCCGGTAGGCGGCCCGGTCGACCCGTGCCATCGGCTCCGGATGGATCATCGCCATGCCTGAGAGCCACGCCTCGAAGTCCGCGACCAGCGCCGCCCGGGCGACCCGGGGTCCTTCGGGCAGGGTCGCCTTCGGCGCGGCCTCGGTGGCGCCATCCGCGGGCCCGCCGCAGGGCGTCCCTGGGAAGGCGAGTGCCATCGACGATGCCGCCAGGAACAGGAAGGCGGCGGCCCTTGGCGCGCCGGAACGCGTTGCCCGGGGAGTCATGTCAGGCCCCTTCGAGGAGATCGATGCGTTGCGCCAGGCTGCGTTCGTGAAGCAGCGCGCCCGCCCGCTCCAGTTCGGCCATCAGGTCGATGCCGAGGTCGTCGGAGAGCGAGCGCATGGCGGCGGCGATGCGCCGTGTGTTCTCGCGGATCTGGCCGGCCTCCCGGCGGCCGGCCCGGGTCAGCCGGTACGGGCGACGACGCGCGTCGCCGGGATCGTCGACGCGCTCGACCAGCCCCATCTGCTCCAGCGGCGCCAGTCGCGCGGCCAGGAGCTGGTGCGCCTGACCGTCCAGCCGGGCGATCTCCGCAAGGCTCGCCGGGCCGTGGTCTGCGAGGTACAGCACCACCGAGTGCGTGCGGTTGGGTGCGCTCACGCCGGTCGCCGCGTCGATCTCCCCGCATTGGCGACCGATCTGGTCGGCCAGCCGGTCCGCCAGATGGGCCACGAACGCCGGGCGCAGGTCGCCGAGATAGGCGAGCGGCGCCTGCCTTGGATCCGACGGGCGACTTGAAGCGGTCATGCCTTTCCCCTGAACAGCAACCTATTGCGCAAACTATTGCGCATTGCATTGCCAAAATGCAAGCGCCGGGCGAACGGCGCGCGGCGGTGCCGGCGCCAAGAGCAACCGCCCTGGGGCCGGCGATGTCCGTCGCCGACCTCGCCGTTCCCGGCGCACACCCTGACTGCGGCTCGCCTCAGCCGTGCGGCACGGCGCCCGGGAACAGCGCCGCTTCCGGCGGCAGCGCCGCCGCGGCGATCGACTCGCGCATCGCGGCGATGGTGGCGGCGTAGTCGCCGCTGCCGAAGATCGCGCTGCCGGCGACGAAGGTGTCGGCGCCGGCGGCGGCGATCGCGCCGATGTTGTCGGCCTTGACGCCGCCGTCGACCTCCAGGCGGATGGCGCGCCCGGACTCGTCGATGCGCCGGCGCACCGCGCGGATCTTGTCCAGGGTCGCGGCGATGAACGACTGGCCGCCGAAACCGGGGTTGACCGACATCAGCAGCACCAGGTCCAGCTTGTCCATCACGTGGTCCAGCCAGTGCAGCGGCGTCGCCGGGTTGAACACCAGGCCGGCCTGGCAGCCGCTGTCGCGGATCAGGCCCAGGGTGCGGTCGACATGCTCGCTGGCCTCGGGGTGGAACGACACCAGGCTGGCGCCGGCGCGCGCGAAGTCCGGGACGATGCGGTCGACCGGCCGCACCATCAGGTGGACGTCGATCGGCGCGGCGATGCCGTAGTCGCGCAGGGCCTGGCAGACCATCGGCCCGATCGTCAGGTTGGGCACGTAGTGGTTGTCCATCACGTCGAAGTGCACCCAGTCGGCGCCGGCGGCGAGCACGGCGGCGGTGTCCTCGCCCAGGCGGGCGAAGTCGGCGGACAGGATCGACGGGGCGATGATCGGCGGCTGGCTCATGGCGGGACGGTCGGGGCGGCAGCGGCCATGGTGCCGCAGCGCGGCGCCGGCTGCATCCCGGTGCGGCGTCCAGCGTCGCTATGGCCGGTGCCGATCGCCGGCGCCGGACCGGGGACATGCGACCGCGTGCATGGGGAACTCGATGCGCCGGACCGGCCCGTCGCCGTCGCCTTCGATCCAGGCAAGCAGGCGGTTCCCCGCCTCGCGCCGGTAACCGATCCGCTGCGGGAAGTCGTGGGCCGGGTTGCCGAACACGACCTCGTCCGGCGACAAGGACTCCAGGGCGAAGCGTGCCGCGGCCTGCCCGGAGGGCAGGGCCTCGAGCACCAGGCCATGTGCCGCGTCCTGGCGGATCAGCAGGAATTCGTGGCTGCTGCGGCCATCCGCGCGCAGCGTGCGCGCCATGCCGGGCATCAGGCCGCCGGCCGGCGCCATCCAGTGCTCGCCGCTGCCGGGCAGGGCATCGTCGGCCTGCCAGCAGCCGGCCATGAACGCCGGCCACGCCGGCCGGTCGGACGGACCGGAAGCGGCGAGGTGGCCGACGGCCCCCGGCAGCGTGGCCAGCAGCAGGGCGGACAACCGGCAGGCGAAGCGGCACATGGTCGGACCCTCGGGCAGCGCCGGCCGCATGCCGGCGCGATGGCGAACTGCGCGGCGCATCCTCAGCGCATGCCGCGCGCGCTGCGGATGCGCTCGTAGGCGGCCAGGATGGCCTGGGTGCGGGTCTGCGCCAGGCGGATGGTCTCCGGCGCCTCGCCGCGGGCGGTCATGCGGTCGGGATGGTGGCGGCTGACCAGGGTCCGGTAGGCGCGGCGCACCTCGGCGTCGCTGGCGCGATGGTCGAGGCCGAGCACGGCGTAGGGGTCGTCGTCGGCGGCATCGGCCGGGGCCTGGCCGGGACGGCCGTGCCGGCGCCGGTGCAGCATCAGTTCCAGGGTCGATTCGCGCACGCCCAGCATCCAGGCGCAGCGGCCGAGCAGGCGGCGCTCCTCCGGCGCCAGCACGCCGTCGGCCAGCGCCATGTCGATGAACACCTCCAGGAACAGCGGGGCGTGCGCGCGGGCGCGGCGCAGGTCGGCCCAGGCACGGTCCAGCACGGCGTCGTCCTGCTTGCCGGCGTTGAAGGCCGCCACCGCCTCGGCGCGAGCCCTGGCATCCAGGGCCAGGCGCTCCATCAGACGCTCGCACACCGCGATCTCGCTGGCGTCGACGCGGCCATCGACCTTGGCGATGCGGCCGAGCACCATGAACAGCGCCGGCACCGGCGATGCGCCGCCGGTGCCCAGCAGGCGCGGCAGGACGACGGCGGCCAGCAGCCAGCCCAGTCCCGCGCCGAGCGCGGCGGCCAGTGGATGGCGGCCCAGCAGCACACCGAGCAGGGCGCCCAGCGCGACCGCCAGGCGGGTCACGAGGTCGGTGTCCCCGGCTGTTTCGCGTACCACTCGGCCAGCGCCCGGCGCTCCTCGGCGCGGATCGGGCCCAGCATGGCGCGCATCGGCGGGTAGTCCCTGCGGCCGTCCAGGTAGGCGGCCATGGCGTCGAGCAGCTCGGCGGCGTCGCGACCGGCGAGGTCCGGCACGTTGGCGATGGTCGAGCGGCCGTCCCGGCCGTGGCAGGCGGCGCACTGGCCGAGCCGGGCGGGCGCGGCCGCCAGCGGGACCACGGTGCCGTGATGCGGCGAGGGCGTCGTTCCTGGCGGGCTTGCCGGCACGTCGGCCCGGCCGCCGCAACCGGGCAGCGCGGCGATGACCAGGACCAGCAGGCACAGGAGACGGACCATGCCGCGATTGTAGTGGCGCGGGGTCGACCGGATGTTTCCCGGGCGCGGCGGTCCCGGCGCGGACCCGACGGGTTTCAGGTGCCGCCCGTCGCCGGCACCTGCGGCAAGCTGCCGCTCCGCCCGGACCTCGGACCACGGGTGGTGTCGGTCGGGCCCGTCACCGGCCGGCCGGATCGCCCGGGTCGGGGGCGCTACACTGCGCGCCTCCCGCCCCTGGCTTCCCTCCGTCATGGCTTCCGTGCTGTACCGGTCCGACCTGCCCGGACTCGAACTGCTCCACCGCGGCAAGGTGCGCGACGTCTACGCGCTCGATGGCGAGCGCGTCCTGCTGGTGGCCAGCGACCGCCTGAGCGCCTTCGACGTGGTGCTGCCCGACCCGATCCCGGGCAAGGGCGAGCTGCTCACCCAGCTGTCCAACTTCTGGTTCGCGCGCACCGCCCACCTGGTGCCCAACCACCTGACCGGCGACGACGTCGCCGCGGTGCTGCCGGCCGGCGTCGACGCCGGCCAGTACCTGCGCCGCAGCGTGGTCGGCCGGCGCCTGCGCATCCTGCCGGTGGAGGCGATCGCGCGCGGCTACCTGATCGGCTCGGGCTGGAAGGACTACCAGACGAGCGGCGAGGTCTGCGGCATCCGCCTGCCGCCCGGACTGCGCCAGGCCGACCCGCTGCCGGAGCCGATCTTCACGCCGTCCACCAAGGCGCCGCAGGGCGAGCACGACGCCAACATCGGCTTCGACGCCATGGTCGCCCTGGTCGGCGGCGAGCTGGCCGAGCGGGTGCGCCAGGCGACCCTGGCGGTGTACGCCTTCGCCGCCGCCCATGCGCGCGCGCGCGGCCTGATCATCGCCGACACCAAGCTGGAGTTCGGCCTGGACGCCGAGGGCGCGCTGTACGTGGCCGACGAGATGCTGACGCCGGACTCCTCGCGGTTCTGGCCAGCCGACGCCTGGTCGCCGGGCCGCAGCCCGCCCAGCTTCGACAAGCAGTTCGTGCGCGACTACCTGGAGACCCTGGACTGGGACAAGACCGCGCCCGGACCGCGCCTGCCGGCGGCGGTGATCGCCGGCACCGTCGCCCGCTACCGCGAAGCCCTGGAACGCCTGACCGCCTGAGCGCGGCGGCGGCGTGCCGATGGCCGCCGCCGTCCTGGCTCGCCTCAGGCCATCCGGGCCAGGAGGGCGTCGACCTCCGAGGCCAGCCGCGCCATCAGGGCCGCGCCGTCGCGATCGCGCAGCAGGCCCGCCGCCTGGCCGCACCACAGCGGCACCAGGTCGCCGCGCCCCTCGCGCAGGGCCGCGGCGCGCAGGGCGCCGGTCAGCCAGCCCTGCAACGGGTAGGGCGCATGGCCACCGGGCGGTACGGCGGTCGCAAGGTCGTTTCGGATGCCGCGCGCCAGGCGGCCGGTGAAGGCTCGCGTCAACACGGTATCGTCGGCGGCGGTGTCGAACAGCCGTTCGCGGTGCAGCTCGCTCGCATTCGATTGCCGGCAGGCCAGGAACGCCGTGCCGATCTGCACTGCACTGGCGCCCAGGCTGAGGGCCGCGACGATGCCGCGACCGTCGGCGATGCCGCCGGCGGCCACCACCGGCGCCCGCACGGCATCGACCACCTGGGGCAGCAGGGCCAGGCCGCCGGTCAGGCAATCCTCCGGACGGCGCAGGAAGGACACCCGGTGACCACCGGCCTCGAAACCGCTGGCGACGATCGCATCGACGCCGGCGTCGTCGAGCGCGCGCGCCTCCGCCACCGTGGTTGCCGTACCGAGGGTCAGGATGCCGAGCGCGCGGCAGCGGTCGAGCAGCCCGGCGGCGGGCACGCCGAAGACGAAGCTGAACACGGCGGGACGGGCCGCCAGGACGGCCTCCACCTGCGCGTCGAAATCGGGCAGGTAGCGCGGCGGCGGCGGCGGCGCCTCCAGGCCGAGTTGCGCGTACCAGGGCGCAAGCTCGCGCGCATGGCGGTCATGGTCGGAAGCCTGGACCGCCGCGACGGGACTTTCGCCTTCTTCTGCATGCGGCAACCACAGGTTGAGCGCGAAAGGACGGTCGCTGCGCCGACGGATGTCCGCGGCCACGGAACGGATGCCGTCGCCCTCCAGGTGATGGGCACCGAACGACCCGAGACCCCCCGCCTCGCCCACCGCGACCACCAGCTCGACCGAGGACAGGCCGCCTCCGAACGGACCCTGGACCACCGGCCGGGCGATGCCCAGCCTGGCGGCGAGGTCGCTGTTGCGCCAGGCCTTCACCGGGTCAGACCCTCGGCCCGCAGGGCCGCCTGCACGGCCGGTCGTCGCGCGACGCGGGCGAGCAGGGCCTGCAGGTTCCCGAGGTCGGAGAGGTCGAGGGCAACCAGGCGGGCCCAGCCGGCCACCACGAACAGGTAGGCATCGGCCAGGCTGTAGCCGCTGTCCACCAGGTATTCGCGGCCGGCCAGGCGCCCCTCCAGCCATTCGAAGCGGCCGCGCAGACGTGCCCGCAGATGGGCGCGGGCCGCGTCGTCGAGACCGGCGTCGAACAGGGGCGAGAAACCCTTGTGCAGCTCGGTTCCGATGAAGGCCTGCCATTCCAGGACCCGGTAGCGGGCCTCGCCCGCAGGCGGCAGAAGCACGGTATCGCCAGCGGACTCGACGATGTACTGGGCGATCACCGCGCCCTCGGTGAGCACATCCCCTGGCGCCCGCTCCAGGACCGGCACCTGATCGCGGTCGTTGACCTGGGCCAGCGGTCGGCCGTCCTCGATGCGGTGGCTGCGCAGGTCGACCCGCGCCAGTTCGAATTCGGTGCCGATCTCACGCAGGAGGATGTGGGAGACCAGAGAGCAGGTGCCCGGACTGTAGTAGAGCTTCATTTCGACTCCGTCGGATTGGGAGCCGACAGCCTATTCCCGCCCATGGCGGCAAAGAATGCACCACAATGAACTTCATTGATTACCTGGTGTGCCTATGATTCGCGCCCTGGACGACCTCATGCTGGGCAGCCTCGAACTCTTCTGCCTCGCCGCCGAATGCGGAGGCTTCTCGGCCGCCGCGCAGCGGGCGGGCCTGACGCCCGCGGCGGTCAGCCGGAGCGTCGGCCGCCTGGAGGCGCGCCTTGGCACCCGACTGTTCGTCCGCAGCACGCGTCGCGTGCGCCTGACCGAGGCCGGCCGGCTGTATCACCAGGAATGCCGGGCGGCGCTGTCCCGGCTCGGCGAGGCCGAACGACGCCTGGCCGGCGTCCAGGCGCAGGTCGCCGGCACCGTGAGGCTAAGCGTGCCCACGGCCCTGGGCCACCGCCGCGTCCTGCCGGCGCTGGCCGGGCTTCGCCGGCAGTGGCCGGCCCTGGATTTCGACGTGCACCTGGACAACCGCAACGTCGACTTCATCGCCGAGGGCTTCGACCTTGCGATCCGTGGCCGGGAGCCGCCCGACTCCGGCCTGGTCGCGCGGCGCCTGCTCGACGACCCGCTGGTGGTGGTGGCGGCGCCGGACTACCTGCGGCGACGCGGCACGCCGGTCACGATCGACGATCTGGCGCAGCATGACTGCCTCCAGTTCATCCTGCCCAGCACCGGCCAGCGGGTGCCCTGGCAGTTCCGCGTCGACGGCCGCGACCTGGACCTGGCGACCCGGGGGGGCATGTGCTGCAGCGGCGACGTCCAGGCCCAGGTGACGCTGGCCAGGGAAGGCGCCGGCCTCGCCCAGGTGGCCAGCCACATGGCGGCCAGCGAGTTGGCGCGTGGCGAACTGGTCGAGGTGATGGCCGCGCATGCCGGGCGCAGCCGGCCGTTCTCCCTGCTGTATCCCGCCGACCGGCACATGCCGCAACGACTGCGGGTGGTGGTCGATCACCTGCTGACCACCTTCGGCCGGCAACCCGTCGGACACGTCGGCGCGACCGCCTGATCCGCATGCCGGTCGCTCCGTGTGCCCCGCGAAACCTCGGGGCATGCGGGGCGCCGGCGTCGCGCCGGCGCCCCGTCGGGCCTCACTCGCCGTGGTGGCGACGGTGGCGCTTGCCGTGGCCGCGGTGGCCCTCGCCACGACGGGCCTGCCAGGCCTCGCGGCGCTCGGCGCGCAGGGTGTCCAGCTGCGCCTTCTGCTCGGCGCTCAGGATGGCATCGACCTGGGCCTGGCCCTGGGCGCGCAGGGCACGCGACTCCTCGCGGTGCCGCTGGCTCAGCGCCATGCGCTCGGCGTGCTGGGCGCGCATCACCGCCTCCAGCTCCAGCTTCTGCGCCTGGGTGAGGTTGAGCTCGGTGGCCATGCGGTCCAGGTATCGGGCCATGTGCTGCTCGGCGCGCTCGGCGCGATCCGGGCGGGCGCCGGGCTCCCCGACGGCCGGCTGCGCGTGGGCGAAGGCGGACAGGCCCAGGGCCAGGGCGGTGGTGGTGGCGAGCATCAGCTTGTTCATCGACGTCTCCTTGGACGGGCCGGGCAGCACCATGCGTCCCGTGGCTGCCACCCTGACCGCCAAGCTGGCAGCAAGCATGGAGGAATCATGGCGGCGCCGGCGCGGTTGGGCGTCGGTTCACGCTGGCGCGGCGTCGATGCGCGCTCACCGGTGCCGCGCGGCGGTGCGATCGGGCAGCGGCGCCAGGCCGGCGGCCGGCGCGGTCGGCGGCGGCGCCGAACGCCGGCTGGCCAGCGCGCGCAGGGCGATCGCCAGGACACCGGCCAGCACCAGGGCGCCGCCCAGCAGCAGGCGCGGACCCGGGCGGTCGCCCCAGATCAGCACGCCCAGCAGCACCGCCAGCACCGGTGCCAGCAACAGGTAGGGCGTGATGGTGGAGACGCCATGGCGGCGCACCAGCCAGAAGTACAGGCCGTGGCCGAGCACGGACGCCGCCAGCGCCGAATAGGCCGCGCCGGCCCAGGCCAGCGCCGGCGCCGCCGCCAGCAGCGGCCCGGGCGCGCCTTCCAGGGGCCAGGACAGCAGGACCATCGGCGGCAGCCCGACCAGGGCCGCCCAGGCCTGCAGCGAGAAGGCGCCGACGCCTTCCAGCCCGCGCATCAGGATCGATCCCGACGCCAGCGCCAGCGCCGCCAGCAACGCCAGGCCCAGGGCCATGGGCTGGCGCGCCACCTGCGGGTCCAGGCCCAGCACCAGGACGCCGCCGAAGGCCACCGCCACCGCCAGCGCGGTGCGCCAGCCGACCCGCTCGCCGAGCAGCCAGGCCGCCAGCAGCACGCTCATCGGCACGTAGCTCTGCATGGCGATCGCCACCGTGCTGAGATCGCCGGCGGCGCGCAGCGCCCAGAAATTGAGCGCGAAGTGCAGGCAGCCGTTCAGCACCGCCACCGCCAGCAGGCGCGGCCAGTGCCCGGGCGCCGGCCGGCGCAGGAACGGCGCCAGCACCAGCAGCACGATGGCCAGCCGCAGGGCGGTGAACAGCAGGGGCGGAAGCGACAGCAGGGCTGCCGCCGAGGCCAGGAAATTGCCGGCCCAGGCGATGCAGACCAGCAGGACCAGCAGCAGGTGGCTCAGGGGCATTGGGAAACGTGGATGCCGCCGGGGTCCGGGCCGACCCGCAGCGGATCGCCGGACCAAGGAAGTCCGGACGGCGCGCGACCGTCGCCCCCCTGGGGGTGCGACGGCGCGCGCGGCCCGGGCCGTGCGCCGCGCCCGGGGCAGTGCCCGGGCGGGCTGCGACCGCTCAGTTGCCGCCGCGCGGGGCGCCGACCACCGACAGGGTGTAGGCGCCCTCGCCGCCGCCATAGGAGGTGGCGACCAGCCGGCCCTCGCCATCGGCGTCCAGGGTGACCGTCAGCAGGGCGCTGTTGCCGCCGCCGCTGTCGTCGTCGCGGGCGTCCTCGCTGAAACGCTCGCCGTCGAAGGTGCCCCATTTCAGCAGCGGGTCGAGGTCCTGCGATTCCATGCGGGCGACCACCCGCTGGCCCGGGTTGCCCTTGATGCGGTAGACGTCGAAGCGGATCTCCTCGGCGTCGAACGGGTCGCTGTCGTCCAGTCGACCGCGTACCGACTCGCCCACCGAGACCTCGGCCACCGTGATCGGCTGCGGCCGCGGCGGGTCGGAGACCAGCAGGGTGTAGGCGCCGCGGGGACTGCTGCTGGGCGAGGTCACCTTGATGGTGGCATTGCCGCTGGCGCCCAGGCGCGTCGAGAGCCGGGCGTTGAGCCCGGAACCGCCGTCGTCGTCGGAGGCTTCCGAGACGAAGCTGTCGCCCTGCATGCGGCCGAACTCGACCAGCGGGTCGAAATCGGTGGAGTCGAGCCGGATGACCACCGGCTGGTCGGCGCGTCCCTCGAAGCTGTAGAGGGCATAGGGGCGGTCGTTGTCGTCGGTGGCGGTGTTGTCGTCGAGGTTGCCGGTGGCGGCCTGGTTCAGCCGGACCGGACGCACCGTGGGCCGCGCCTGCGGCGGCAGCTCGGTGACCCGCAGGGTGAAGGCCCCGGTGGCATCGGCGCCCACCGAGTTGGCGCGGATCTGCACCTGGCCGCTGGCCGGCAGGGTGTAGCTCAGGCGGCTGTTGAAGCCCTCGCCGCCGTCGTCGTCGGTGCGGCAGTCGCCCGGGCAGCCAGGCGCGGCGACCGTGCCGACCGCCAGGTAGGCGTCGAAGTCGCTGGATTCCATGTCGACGCGGATGCGGTCGCCGGCGCGGCCGCGGAAGGTGTACAGGACATACGGCGTGCCGTCGTCGGCGCGCGGGCTGTCCGCCGACAGCGAACCGTCGACCGCCTGGCCGGCGCGGATCGGCGTCTGCGCGGAGGCGGCGCCCGCCGCGAGGGCGGCAAGCAGGGCGAGGGCGAGTGCGTTGCGGGTGGTCATGGCCTGATTCTCGGTTGGGATCGTGCGGACCACCGGCAAGGCCGGTGGGACCAGGCGGGCGCAGGCGCCGCCGCGGCGGCAAGTTTCACACGACCGCGACGGTGGGCGCCATCGGTGCGGGCGCGCCCGCCCCGGGGTGTTGCAACGCCGGAAACGCCGCGCAGGGGTCAGTAGGGCACCCGCAGTCGCCGCATCGCCTTGGCCATCAGCCAGGCGGGGCCGACCAGCAGGTAGAACAGGTCGGTGAAGAAGGACGGCTTGCGGCCCTCGATGCGATGGCCGATGAACTGCCCGAGCCAGGCGACCACGAACACGGCGACCGCCAGCAGGGCCAGGTCGCGCGGCCCGAGCAGGCGGAACAGCAGCTCGGTGAGGAAGGCCAGGAGCACGAACACCAGGGCCATCGCCAGGCCCAGCCGGCGCGACTGCCGGTAATACCAGACGAAGGCCAGGAACATGGCGAGGGCCGCCCACAGCCCGGGACGGCCGAGCAGGGCCGGCACCGGCACCGTCCAGAGCAGGGCGATCACGCTCCACAGGATGGCCGGCACGCACAGCCAGTGGATCAGCTGATTGGTGGGATTGCGGTGGTCCGCCCCGTAGTGGGCGAAGTAGCGGTCGATGCTGCGCGGTTCGGCATTGGGGTCCATGACCGCGAGCATACGACGGAACCGGCGGCGGTCACGCCGCGGCGCAGCGTGGCGCGATGCCATCGGAAGGCGCCGGCCGGTGGGCGGTTGCAAGTCGGCGGGTCGGCGCTGGCCGACACCGGCCAGCACGGCGCGCGCCGCGGACGCCGCGAGGACGCGGTCAGTCGCGGCGCAGGCGCTCGAGCACGCCGTCGAGTTCGTCGAGGCTGTGGTAGCGGATCACCACCTGGCCCTTGCCGGCGCGGCCGTGGCGGATGCTGACCGGCGCGCACAGGCGTTCGGCCAGTTCCTGCTCGAGCCGGCTGATGTCCGGGTCCGGCCGCGCCGGTGCCGGCCGCCCGGCCGTCTTCCCCGGCGCCGGCGCCTGGCGCGCCGCCTGCTCGAGCTGGCGCACGCTCCAGCCTTCGGCGGCGGCCTGCTCGGCCAGTCGCACGGCCTGCGGCTCGGGCAGGGTCAGCAGGGCACGGGCATGGCCCATGTCCAGGCTGCCGGCCTCGACCAGGGTCCGGATCGCCGCCGGCAGCTCGAGCAGGCGCAGCAGGTTGCTGACCGCGGCCCGCGAGCGCCCGACCGCGTCGGCGACCTCCTGGTGGGTCAGCTCGAACTCGTCGATCAGCCGGCGCAGGGCGTTCGCCTCCTCCAGCGGGTTGAGGTCCTCGCGCTGGATGTTCTCGATCAGGGCCATCGCGACGGTGGCGCGGTCGTCGACGTCGCGCACCAGGCAGGGCACCTTGGCCAGGCCGGCCTGGCGGGCGGCGCGCCAGCGGCGTTCGCCGGCGATGATCTCGAAGCCGCCGTCGACCGGCCGGGCGACGATCGGCTGGATCAGGCCCTGGGCGCGGATCGACTGCGCCAGTTCCTCGAGCGCCTCCGGCGCGATCGCCTGGCGCGGCTGGTAACGGCCCGGTCGCAGGGCGTCGATCGCCAGTTCGCGCAGCTCGCCCTCGTCGGCGGCCGGCACCGGTTCGCCGGCGCCCGGGCGCACGGCATTGCCGCCCAGCAGGGCGTCCAGGCCGCGGCCGAGGCCGCGCTTCTTGGCGGCGGCCATCAGCCGTTCCTCCTCGGGTCAGCCATGGGCGCCCCGCTGGCCGGCGCCGGCCTGGGCGGCACGCTCGCGCTTGAGCATCTCGCCGGCCAGGCCCAGGTAGGCGATGGCGCCGCGCGAATCGCGGTCGTACAGGGTGATCGGCTGGCCGTGGCTGGGCGCCTCGGCCAGCCGGACGTTGCGCGGGATGATGGTGCGGAACAGGCGGTCGCCGAAGTGGTCGGCGAGCTGCGCGGAGACGTCCTGGCCGAGGTTGTTGCGGCCGTCGTACATGGTCCGCAGCAGGCCTTCGATGGTCAGCCGCGGGTTGGTGTGGGCGCGGATCGCCTCGATCGTCTTCATCAGCTTTGACAGGCCGTCGAGCGCGAAGAACTCGCACTGCATGGGGATCAGCACGCTGTCGGCGGCGGTCAGCGCGTTGATGGTGAGCAGGCTGAGCGAGGGCGGGCAGTCGATCAGGATGTAGTCGTAGTCGCCGGCGACCGCCTTCAGGGCGTTGCCCAGCCGGTGCTCGCGCGCCAGGCCGTCCATCAGCTTGACCTCGGCGGCGGTCAGGTCGCCGTTGCCGGGCAGCACGTCGATGCCGCCGCTGCCCGGGACGATGGCGGCACGGGCCGGGCATTCCTCCAGCAGGACGGCGCAGCCGTTCGGCGCGTCGGCGTCCTTGTCGATGCCGGCGGCCATGGTGGCGTGGCCCTGGGGATCCATGTCGACCACCAGCACGCGCCGGTTCATCTCGGCCAGGGCGGCGGCGAGATTCACGCAGGTCGTGGTCTTGGCGACCCCGCCCTTCTGGTTGGCGATGGCGATGATGCGGCTCATGGGCCCGTGGTGGCGACGCTCAGCCCGAAGAGGGGCCGGCCATGATGATGGCATGGCGCTGCCCTGCCAAGCCCGGCACCGCCAGCGGCTGCACGGCCTCGACCCGGATCTCGGCCGGCAGGGCGGCGATCTCGGCATCCGGGCGCTGGCCCTTGAGGGCCAGCCAGCGACCGCCGGGGGCCAGCAGGTGCCGGCTGCTGGCGACGAAGCGGTCCAGCGGCGCATAGGCGCGCGACAGCACGGTCTCGAAACGCCGGTCCGGGCCGGGATCGTAGGACTCGACGCGGGCCTGCACCGGGTGGCAGCGGCCGGCCAGGCCGAGCTGGCGCACCGCCTCGCGCTGGAACCTCGCCATCTTGCCGTTGCTGTCGACCAGGGTGACGTCGAGCGCCGGGCGGGCGATCGCCAGCGGGATGCCGGGCAGGCCGGGGCCGGCGCCAAGGTCGGCGATCCGGGTGCCGTGCAGGTGCGGCAGCACCGCCAGGCTGTCCAGCAGGTGCCTGACCAGCATCTCGTGCGGTTCCCGCACTGCGGTCAGGTTGATGCTGCGGCTCCAGTGCGCCAGCAGGGCCAGGTAGTCGAGCAGCTGGCGGCGCGCCGGCGCCGGCAGGTCGAGGCCGAGCGCGGCCAGGCCCTGGTCGAGACCGGCAGAGAGGTCGGGAAAGGAAGACGCCATCGCCGCCATGGTAGCGGCGCCGGGGGCGCCGGCCGGGGGCGGCGCGGTGCCGCTCAGGCGGCCTGGATCTGGGTCCGGGCCACCAGGATGCCGCGGCCGCGCAGGCGCTCGTTCATCGAGTGCTTGAGCGCCACGTTGAAGGACTCGGCGGGATCGTCGCGATGGGCATCGACGAACGCCGGCAGCAGGTCGTCGAGGGTACGGGTGACGGTCTGCTCCAGGTGATCCAGCTCGGGCGCCGCCTTGCGGGCATCGAGGATCTGGTAGTAGACGCGGCCGTCGACCCTGAGGCCCTGGCCGGCCACCGGCACCTTGTGCTCGCGCAGCTCGACGCTGTGGCCGACGCTGTCCAGGCGCAGCTCGATGCGATCCAGGCCCGGCATCACCCAGTGCAAACCCGGCAGCAGGACCTTGCGGGTGCGCCCGGAACGGCGCAGCACCGCCACCTGGCCCTCGCGGATCCGGACCACGGCCAGCCAGGGCAGCGCCACGACCAGGGCGGTCGCGAGCAGGGCCAGGGCGAGGGCGGTGGTCATGGGAGATTCCTTGCGGTGCAACAAGCGAGACAGGTCAGCAGTTTACCTCGGCGAGCTGAACTTTCTGTGACTTGTTTTACGGTTTTTTAAGAAATTGCCCGGCGCCGCGCCACCCAACCCCGGGCGCAGGCCCCGCACCGGCGCCCCCGGCGCCCACCCGCGAACGACCCCCGGCGGCCCGCCAGCGGCGCGATAATCGCGCCATGGAATTTCCCCTGACCCGACTGCGGCGGCTGCGTCGCGACGACTTCTCGCGCCGCCTGGTGCGCCAGACCCGGCTGGCTGCCGACGACCTGATCCTGCCGGTGTTCGTGCACGAGGCGCGCGGCACCACCGCCGTGCCTTCGATGCCGGGCGTCGAACGCCTCGACCTCGAGGCCCTGCTGCGGGTCGCCGAGCAGGCCGCCGCGGCCGGCATCCCGGCGCTGGCCCTGTTCCCGGTGACCGCGCCGGAGGCCAAGAGCCTGGACGCCGCCGCTGCCTGGCACGACGACGGCCTGGTGCAGCGCGCGGTGCGGGCCCTGAAGGCGCGCTTTCCGGGCCTCGGCGTGGTCACCGACGTCGCCCTGGACCCCTACACCAGCCACGGCCAGGACGGCCTGGTCGACGCCGACGGCCACGTCCTCAACGACGAGACCGTGCAGGCCCTGGTCCGGCAGGCGCTGTCGCACGCGGCCGCCGGCGCCGACATCGTCGCGCCCAGCGACATGATGGACGGCCGGATCGGCGCCCTGCGCAGGGCGCTGGAGGCGCAGGGCCACATCGACACCCGCATCCTGGCGTACTCGGCCAAGTACGCCTCGGCGTTCTACGGTCCGTTCCGCGACGCCGTCGGTTCCGCGGCGGCACTGGGCAAGGGCGACAAGCGCAGCTACCAGATGGATCCGGGCAACAGCGACGAGGCCCTGCACGAGGTCGCCATGGACCTCGCCGAGGGCGCCGACATGGTCATGGTCAAGCCCGGCCTGCCCTACCTGGACATCGTGCGCCGGGTGAAGGAACGCTTCCAGGTGCCGACCGTGGTCTACCAGGTCAGCGGCGAGTACGCGATGCTCAAGGCCGCGGCCGGCAACGGCTGGCTGGACGGGCGCGCCTGCGCGCTGGAGGCGCTGCTCTCGATCCGGCGCGCCGGCGCCGACGCGGTGATGACCTATTTCGCCCTCGATGCCGCGCGCTGGCTGCGCGAGGACGCCGGCACGCCATGACCGCCGGAGCGGCGCCGACCCCCCTGGCCGGCGCCGACGGCGCGCCGCCGGCGCCGCGGCGCTTCGCGCTGTTCGGGCAACCGATCGAGCGCTCGCTGTCGCCGCGCATCCATGGCGCGTTCGCCGCCCAGCGCGGCATCGCCCTGCGCTACGACCTGCTGCCGGCGAACACCGACACCTTCGCCGCGCGGCTGGCCGGATTCGCGCGCGAAGGCGGCCTCGGCGCCAACGTCACCGCGCCGCTGAAGGCGCTGGCCGCCGGCCTGTGCGGGCAACTGGCGCCGGCCGCGGCGCGCTCCGGCGTCGCCAACACCCTGACCCGCCTGCCTGGTGGCGGCTGGTCCGGCGACAACACCGACGGCGCCGGCTTCATCGCCGACCTGTGCCGGCGCCTGCGCCACGACGTCCGCGAGCGCCGCGTGCTGCTGCTGGGCGCCGGCGGCGCGATCGCCGGCATCGTGCCGGCCCTGCTCGACGCTGGCGCCGGCGACCTGGTGATCGCAAACCGCCATCCCGAACGCGCCGAGGCCCTGGCCCTGCGCATCGGCGAGCCGGCGCGGGTGCACAGCGCCTACTGGCAGGACCTGGACGAGGCCGGCGAGTTCGACCTGGTGGTCAACGGCACCTCGGCCGGCCATCGTGGCGAGCGCGTCGACCTGCCGATGGGCCTGCTGGCGCCGCGGGCGATCGCCTACGACCTGAACTACGGCCCGGCCGCGCTCGACTTCCTGGCCTGGGCGCGCGCCGCCGGTGCCACCGATGTGCACGACGGCCTGGGCATGCTGGTCGACCAGGCGGCGGTCGCCTTCGCGCACTGGCATGGCGTCGAACCCGACGCCGACGCCGTGCTGGACGAACTGCGGGCGGGGCGCTGATGCCTCGCCCGCGGAACGCCCGGCCGGCGGCCGCTGCCGCCGGCAGCGCCGGGCCCGGCGCCTGACCGTGGACTGCCGGGCCGGCTGCGCCGCCTGCTGCATCGCGCCCTCGATCAGTTCGGCGATCCCCGGGATGCCGCAGGGCAAGCCGGCCGGCATGCCCTGCGTGCAGCTCACCGACGACCTGCGCTGCGCCCTGTTCGGCCGGCCCGAACGCCCGGCGGTGTGCGTGCGCCTGCGCCCGGAGCCGGCCATGTGCGGCGGCAACCGGGAGCAGGCCCTGGCCTGGCTGGCGGCGCTGGAGGCGGCGACCGGGCGCTGAGCGGCGGGCGCCGGCGCGCTGGGCTACTGGAAGCCGTTGCTGAACAGGCGGTCGCTCCGGTACCGGGCCAGCAACAGGCGTCGACGCGCGTCGTCCTGGACCCAGCCGACCGCATTGATCCTGCGGTCCGGGGACACCACCGCGCCGTGCAGGATCGCATCGCCCAGGGACACCCCCAGGGCGGCGTGCTCGCGCACCGCGCCATCGAGGCCGACGATCGCCAGGCTGGTCTGGTAGTAGTGGGGCGCCAGCACGCCGCCGCACGGCTGGCTGCCGACCGCGCCGGGGCAGATGCCGCGCCGGCCTTCCCGGCCGACCACCACCAACCGGTCCTGGTCGAAGGCGATCGCGCGCGGGAACTCCTCGGCATCGCCGCGACCGAACGCGTCGATGCACGGGGCAGCCGGACAACCGCCGAGCACCATGCGCCCCGGGCCGGCGCCGGTGCCGAACGCCGGATCGGGGTCGCCATTGTGCAGGAGCCGGAGAATGCCGATGCCGCGGTTGCCGCCGTTGCCGCCTGCGGCTGGCTGCTGCGCCACCTCGCCGGTGACATGGATGCGGTCGTTGCCGATGCCGCGCTGCACGGCAATGGCATTGCCGACGTCCCGGAGGTTGCCGCCGGCGTTGAACTGCGCCATGGCGAAACCGGCGCGGCCACCGGGCAGCCAGACGCTGCCGAAGCTGGTGTCGCGAACGCCGCTGGCGTTGACCCCGATCACCAGGAAATCCCAGTCGCCCGCCGTGGTGCGGCGCGCCGCGCCGGCCAGGTAGATGCGCTGGATGGTGCCGCCCAGACCCTCGCTCAGCGCGATGCCATTGGCCACCGCCTGGCAGGGGTTTGCGCCGGGGGCGCAGTAACCGTCGGGCTGGCCGTAGTGGACGGTCGCCTGGTTGCCGCCAGCGCCGAGGTCGGCGTCGCGGGTCAGTGATCCGTTGCCGGCCCGGCTCATGCGCGCCAGGCTGGGGGTCGGACCGATCACCGGGAACACGTTGTAGCTGGTCGCCGCCACGTACAGCTTGGCGGGCGGCAACGGCGCCGGCGGAATGCCTGGCGCCTGGTGGAACACGAAACCGGCGCCACGTTCGTCGAGGTCGCTGTCCAGCGCCGGGTAGAAGCCGACGAAACCGCCGTCGAGGTCGAACACGAGCACGTAGACATCGCGCTGGCTGCTGGCGTCGGGGCCGCTGTGGCGGTCCGCCAGCACGTACAGCTGGCCGCCGAACACGGCGAGGTCGCGGATCTCGGAATAGCGCGGCGTGTTGGAGTTGGGATACACGACGTAGCGGTTTTCCCAGAACCCGTAGGTGCCCGCCCCCGGCCAGGCCACGTCGATGCAGGGCAGCCGGTAGCGCGCCAGCCCGATGTTCCACAGGCCGTTGGCGCTGGCATCGGCGCCGAACGGCGCGGTCAGGGCGGCCACCACGAAGTCGCCGTCGGGCAGGCGGACGATCCGGCGTCCCTCGGCGTTGCCGGCCACGGTCTGGGAGAACCAGTCGACCACCGTGCCGCCGGCGCACAGGGCGGGGTCGAAGCCATGGGGATCGTCCTGCAGGGCGGACGGCAGCGAGCCGGCGCTGGCGGCCTTGCATGCCGCGGGCAGGAGCAGGGCGAGCAGGTGGGAGGACTTCATGGCGGTTCCCCGGTGGCGGTCGTTGCCGACACTCACGCGACACGGCCGTCGATCCCGACATGCGCCGGTGGTGGCTGGCATCCCGGGGTCCGGTGCGCCCGGCCGGCCGGCGCGGGTCCCGACCCCGGGGCAGGCCTGGCGAACCGGCCCCGCCGCGTCGGAACGGGCCCCGCCGTCCGCCGCGTCGCGCGCACGCCGGCGGCGGGGCGGGCGACGTCCCGCCACAGGCCACCCCTGCTGTGAGGCGCCCGGGCGCGTCGCGCTTCGACGCAGCGCCAGGGAAGGTCGGATCCAGGCCGTCCTGGCCTTGACCTGACGCGCCGGACCCGCCACGCGTCCGAGCCTGGCTGCGAGGAATCGAGCGCTTGCGCGCCTGATTGGCGGCGACCCGGCCATGGGCCGGAGAACGGTCTGGTTCGACCAGGCCTTCCCTACAGGCGGTTCAGTTCGCCATCGCGCATCGCGACCAGCAACGCCTCGCCATCGGCGCCGACGCGCAGTTCGCCATGGCGCGCCGACTGGTAGCGCCCGGCCTGGCCCTCGGGGAAGAACCAGGCGTTGGTGACGATGCGGACGCGGCCGCCACGCAGTCGCCAGCGCAACGCAACCTCGCCCCCGGCCACCGGGTCCGGCCGCGCCTGGCTGCGCAGGAAGGTCGTCGTGCCATCGGCGGCCAGGGCGAGCACGGCGTAGCCATCGCCATGGCGCGGCCGCTGCGCGCCGAAGGTGGCCTCGACATCGCGGGCGATCGCCCAGTCCAGGGCCATGTAGTCGCCCTGCAGCAGGGCGCGCGGATCGACCGGGGCCAGCGCCAGCAGCACCGGCGTGCCCTCGCGCAGCAGCCGCTCACGCGCGCCGATCGCCAGGTTGACCACGGCCAGCGCCAGCAACAGGCCGGCGATCAGGAGGAGGTCGCGCACCTTCATGTCGTCGCCTCGCCGCGCGGCGCCCGGGGTCGCAGCAGCAGGTGCGCGGCCAGCAGCACGCCGCCGGCGAGCAGCAGGGCATGCGCCTTGTCGAGCAGGGGCACCGCCAGCTGGAAGTAGTAGGCGACCAGGTAGACGGCCAGCGCCAGGATGGCCAGCGCCAGCAGGACCACCTGGCCGGTCGCGAAGGCGACCAGCATCATCGCCAGGGTGAAGGTGACGCCGGGCGCCGGCAGCCACAGCCAGGACAGAACGACAGCCGCCAGCAGCCAGGCCAGCAGTCGCCAGGCCGGCACCTCGCGGCGCTGCGGCCAGGCCAGCAGCAACGCGGTGCCCGGCAGGACCGCGGCGGCGGCGTAGCGGCTGGCCAGCCAGGCCGACCAGGGCAGGCCGTCGGCGGCGGCGTGCCAGGCAGGCGTCCACACGACCAGCACCGATGCCGCCAGCGCCAGCGCCCAGGCCAGGGGCGGCAGGCCGAGCCGCCAGAACGGCCGGCCGGTCCAGTGCCGGGTCCAGGCCAGCCAGACCAGCACCGTGGCCCAGGCCAGGAGCGGCTGCAGCAGGACCAGGCGGTGCATTCCCAGCCCCCCCGCGATCAGCCAGCACGCCGCGACCAGGCCGGCCAGGGCGATCCCGAAGCGGTGCACCGGCTCGCGCGACAGGGCGAACACCGGCACGGCGGCCGCCAGCACGGCCAGGGCCACGCCGTCGGGCGCCAGACGGGCCCCGAAGGCGAGGCCGACGACGAACAGGGCCAGGCCCGCCAGGCTGACCACGCCGGCCGCCTGCCGGGTGAACTCGCCGCGCGCCGGATCGCGCAGCCAGGACAGCGGCGCCAGCATCAGGATCGGGCCCAGCACCAGGCCGGACGATTCGCGCAAGGCCAGGTCGCCCAGCAGCAGGGCCAGGAAGCCCAGCAGCAGCGGCGTCGCCAGCCAGGCGCCGGCGCCTGCCAGCAGGCGGACCGGCCAGGGCGTCGCCGGTTCCGGGGGCGCCGGCGGATCGCCTTCGACCAGGCCCTCGGCCAGCAGGCGCTGCCAGATCGCGGCGGCGTCAGCCATCGCCTGCCGCTCCTTCCGCGGTGGCCGGCACCGGCACCGACCCGGCGCGCGCCTGGTTCCTCAGCCAGCGGGTGACCCAGGCGACCTGGCCGATCACGGCGCCGGTCAGCAACAGGAAGGCCATCGCCTCGAGGCGCAGCTCGAACAGCAGCCGGCCCAGCAGCGCGGTGTCGACGACGATCACCGCCAGCGCCACGGCGCTGAGCAGCAGCACGTCGCGCGGCGACCGCCAGGCGGTCCAGGCGATCGCGCACGCGCCCAGCGCACAGGCAAGCAGGCCGGTGCCGTGCAGGCCGCGCCAGGCGAACACGTCCGACAGCGCCGCCGGCACCAGGACCGCCAGCGCGGCCAGGGCCAGCAGCCGGGGGCCCAGGGCCCCGGCCAGTCCGGGCACGCGCTGGCCCGGCCCGTGCCAGGCCAGGTGCAGGCCGGCATTGAGCAGGCCCATCAGCAGCCAGATCAGCCGGGGGCCGGCGCCGTGCTCGCCCAGCCACAGCACCAGCGCGAGCTGGGCGACCACCAGCCAGAGCAGGGTCATCGCGGTGCCGCGCGCGGCCAGCAGCCACGGCACCAGCAGCGCGGCCCACAGCGCGAACAGCTGCCAGGTGTCGGCGCCGGTCTGGTAGGTCTGGCCGAGCAGCGCGAGCAGGCCGCCCAGCGCCACCGCCGCCAGGATCAGGGCGGCCTGGCCGCCGGCGCGCGCCAGGCCCAGTCGCCACGCCGCAAGCACGGCCAGGACCACGATCGCCTGTCCGCCGTAGAGGCGGGCGCTGCGGCCGAGCTGCTCCCAGTTGGCCGCCACCAGGCAGACTAGGCCGGCCGCCAGCAGGGCGACCGCCAGCCAAAGGCTCAGGTGCTGGAGGAAGCCGCGCCAGAGGTCGGCAGAAGGCTGCCGCCCGGCCAGCTCGCCGGCGCGTTGCGCGGCAGCGGGCGCCAGCGCAGCGCTGCCCCGCCACTCGGCGATGCGCGCCTGCACCGCCATGGAATCGCGCCATTGGCGCCACCAGGTCATCGCCGCCCCTCCCAGGTCGACCGCGGCGGCGCCCCCTTGGCGCCGCACCCGGGTCCGGCCCGGGATCGCCGGGATGCTACGCCGACGGTTTGCACCGTGAACAGTGCCGAAGGCCTCCCCCAGGGGCGGGTCGCACCGGCGCGATCCGAGCGCGCGCCGACGGCCGGGCTCAACGGCGTCCTTCCACGGGCGCCTCGATGCGCAGTGCCGGATCGTTGATCGCCGAGTAGCGCATCCGGGTCACACCCGTCTGGCGGGCGTCGCCTTCGTGCAGATCGACCTGCACGGGATGACCGTCGACCAGCAGCACCCGCGCGAAGCCCTCGCCGCCCGCCCAGCGGGCCCGCACACGGCGGGCGCCGGGGGCATCGCCAGGCTCCAGGGGTTCGGCGACCACCCGCATTCCCGGCATCTGCAGCATGCGCACCGCATGGCTCCACTGGCCACGGAGCCCGTCCAGCGCACCCGGCGGCACGGCCTGCCGGTGCACCTGGCCGTCGATCTCCAGGTACACCTCGCTGCCGATCAGGGTCTGCACGCCCTCGGCGGTGCGTGCGCGCAGGCGGTCCGGCGCGACGAACACCAGCTCGATGCGCGTGGGACCGTCCGCGTCGTCCTCGATGGAAGCCCGGTAGCTGCTGGCCGCGGCCAGCCGTTCGAGCGCGGCGATCAGCGCGGCGCGCGCCGCCGGGTCGTCGGCGGTCGCCGGCGCGCGCCCGGGCAGGGCCAGGCAGCAGGCGAGCACGGTCAGGCACAGCGCGCTGCGCATGACCAGGGGGAATCGGGACATGGTGATCTCCTGGGTCGCGGGGTCAGCCGGGGCAGGCCGCCCGACTGCGCGCCTGCCGGCACCTGGAACACGCCGGGCGCGCCCGGATCCCGACATCCCGGTGCTGGGCCCGGGCAGGCGCGGCCACAGTGCGCTTGCCCTCGCGAGGGCGCGGTGCGGGCTCAGTCCGCGCGCGCCAGGCGTGCCAGGAGATCCTCGGCCGCGGCCCGCTCCGGACTGAGCGGATGCTGGAATCGCCGGCAGGCCGCCAACGCCCGGCCGGCATGTTCGCGCGCCTGCTCCCCGGCGCCGGTCGCGGCCAGGGCCTCGGCGTGGAGCAGCCACAGCATCGGCAGGGTGCGCGGATCGGAAGGAGGCGCCAGGGCGTCCATGCGCGCCAGCGCCTGGCCGCTCAGGGCCAGCGCCCGGCGGCCATCGCCCCGCGCCAGCGCCACCCGCGCCTGGCCCGCCAGGGCCAGGGCATGGGCCAGCCCGGCACCGGGCACCGGGGCACCGAGGATCGCCTCGAACTCGCGCTCGGCCTCATCCAGGCCGGCGCGCCGGAGCAGCAGCCGGGCGGCGCGCTCCCGGGCCATCAGGGCGCCTGCGGAATCGGCCCCCTCCCAGGCGACCACCTCCGCGAGGGAAAGCGCGAAGGCCTCGGCAGCCTCCGCGTCCCGGCCGGTCGCCTCGTAGGCCTCGCCGAGCATCCGCTGCAGGTAGCCGAGGCGATGGCCCCGATGGGCCCGCTGGTGGCCGAGCAGAGCGCGCTCGAGATGCTCGACGGCGGCCGCGGGCTGGCCGTCGTGCACCAGCAGGCCGCCGATCATGGTCCGCACCAGGGCGACGTTGTCCTCGTCCTGCAGCGAAGGCTCCGCCGGCAGCAGGGCCAGGATGCGCGCGACCCCCGCCAGGGCCTGCTCGCGGTCGCCGCGGCCATGCAGGTTGCTGGCGCGGGTCGCCAGCGCATGCCAGTACTTGGCGCTGTCCTCGCCATGGGTGCGCAGCGCCAGGTCGATGGCGCGCAGGCTGGCGGCATCGGCGCCCTCGTGATCACCGAGTGCGGCCCTGGCATGGCCCAGGTTGGCATAGCTCACCAGCAACTCGCCGTCGTAGCGGTCGAGGGCCTGCTCGAGGACCGCCGCCGCCTGGGCCAGATGGTCGGCCGCGCGGCGATCGTCGCCCGGCCCGCCCCGCTCCCAGTGGGCGGCGCCGAGGTTGGCCAGGGCGATGCCCAGCTCACGGTCGCCCGGCTCGGTGCGTTCGAACAGCTCGACCGCGCGTTCCAGCGCCGCGATGCGCTCCCCGATGCGGGCCGGATCGGCCTCCAGGGCGCTGCCCAGGCGCATCCACCAGCGGGCGCGCAAGGCGCTGCGGTCCAGGCCGGCCTGGCGGATCACCGGGTCGATTTCCCCGAGGATGCGCTCGGCGCCGGCGTAGTCGAGCATCAGGACGGCATCGTCGGCCTCCAGCAGGCGGCCCTCGATGACCATCGGATGGCGTTCGCCCAGTCGCGCCCGTGCCAGCGCCATGTGCCGGTGCTGGAACGCCCGGTAGCGATCGTGCTCGCCCAGCGCGCGGAACAGGCTGGCGGTCAGGCCCAGCAGTTCGGTTTCCAGCGCCGGTTGCCCGGCGAAGTCGCTGCTGATCCGGGCGGCGCCGCGCTCGAGCAGTTCCCGCGCGGTGATCTGGCCGCCCGGGGTGTCCGAGGCGACGTGCGGGTCGCTGGCGCGGAACACCCGCACCAGGAAATCCTTGGTCGCCGTGGCCCGCGCCGCCTGGTCGCGCGCGAGGCGCGCCTGCCAGGCCACCGCCAGGGTGCCGGCGAGCAATGCCGCCAGCACCATGGCGCTGGCCGCCACCGGCCAGCGGTTGCGGCGCAGGAAGCGGCGCAGCACGTACAGGCCGGCGCCCTGGCGCGCGTGCACGGGACGGTGCGCCAGGCAGCGGCGCAGGTCGGCGGCCAGGGCGCGGGCATCGGCGTAACGGTGCGCGGGCTCGGGCCGCAGCGCCTTGCCGACGATGGCGTCGAGGTCGCCGCGCAACAGGCGCGGGGGGACGCCGTAGCCCGGCCGGCTGGCCTGGCTCGGCATCGGTGGTGTCGATTCCAGCAGGCGCCGCACCGCCGCGCCCAGCGGCAGGCCGGTCACCGGCCAGGGCAGGGCGCCGGTCAGCAGTTCGTGGAGCACCACGCCCAGGGCATGGACGTCGGTGGCGACGCTGATCCGGCCGCCGGTGAGCTGCTCCGGCGCCGCGTAGGCCGCCGACAGGTGCAGCGTGGCGCTGGCGTCGCCGAGCACCGGGTCCTCCAGCAGGTGGGCGATGCCGAAGTCCAGCAGCTTGATGCGGCCATCGCCGTCGACCAGGATGTTGGCCGGCTTGAGATCGCGGTGCACGACCAGTTGCGCATGCGCGTAGGCGACCGCCTCGCAGACCTGCAGGAACAGGTCAAGCCGGTCGCGCAGGTCGGCGCGGGTACGCCGGCACCAGGCGAGCAGATCCTCGCCGTCGACGTACTCCATGGCCATGTAGGCCAGGCCTTCGGGCGCGACGCCGCCGTCGTACAGGCGCGCGATGCCGGGATGTTCCAGGCCGGCCAGGATCGCTCGCTCGCGGCGGAAGCGGCCATCGTCGGCGACCCCGGTGGCCAGGACCTTGATCGCCACCTGCTGGTCGAAGCCGCCCTCGACGCGCTCCGCCAGCCAGACCTCGCCCATGCCGCCGGCGCCCAGGGGCCGTTTCAGCTGCCAGGGACCCAGACGCTGGCCGGCCGCCATCCGCGCGGCGGCCTCCTGGCCCCGCCCGGACGGCGGAGGGATGGCATCCAGGAAGCCATCGTGCCGCCCGGCATGCGCCAGCAGGTCGAGCAGGCGACGCAGTCGGGCCTCGTCGCCGCGGCAGGCCCGCTGCAGGAACGCGGCTCTGCGCGCCGGCACCATGGCCAGCGCCCGGTCCAGCAGGCGCTCATCGGCAGGGTCGAGCTCGAGCCGTGCCATCCAGGTCGCATCGGGTCCGCGAAGCCGGTCCACAGGATAACCGAGCACGGCAGGCTGGCCGCCGCGGCCGGCACGCCGGCCCGGTCCATGGACCGGAGAACTGCCACAATCGCCGACATGAGCGAGCCGCCGCCCGCCATCGATGAGCGCGATGTCGGCCTGCTGGTCGAGCTGTTCTACGCCGACCTGCAGCGCCTGGCGCGGGGCGAACGCGCCCGCGTCCGGCACCGCCCGGAGACCATGCAGACCACCGCCCTGGTCCACGAGGCCTACCTGAAACTGGCCGGTCAGGTGCGCTTCCGCAGCCACGGCCACTTCCTTGCGACCGCGGCCCTGGCGATGCGCCAGGTGCTGGTGGGCCGGGCGCGGCAGCGGATGGCCGCCAAGCGCGGCGAGGGCGTGGCACCGCTGCCGCTGGACGTCGTGCTGCAGGCCGGCGTGGAAGGCGCGGTGGACGACGAACGTCTGATCGCACTGTCCGACGCCCTGGAAGAGCTGGAAAAACACCACCCGCGCCTGGCGCGCGTCATCGAATGCCGCTGGTTCGCCGGCTACAGCGAGGCGGAAACCGCCGTGGCACTGGGCGTCACCGACCGCACGGTGCAACGCGACTGGGCCAAGGCCAAGGCGTTGCTCTACGAGGCGCTGGGCGCCTGACAGGCCGTTGGAGTGAAGCCCGCTGGCTGCGGCCACGGATGGCCGACAAGCGAGGCGACTGCGCAAGCCGTCGATTCGACGGGAGCGCGTACCGACCTGCGCCGGACGGGCGATCCGAAAAAGCGACCAGGACCGTCGTCCTTCAACGGGCTGCCCGGCGCGGTCAACCAGCCGGCGGTTCCGCCAGGTACTGGTCCTTCAGGTTCACGTAGTTCTTCGAGGAGTAGTACAGCGACTCGATCTCGACGTCGCTGAGCCGGCGCGCGAACCGCGCCGGGCTGCCCAGCCACAGCTCGCCCTCGCCCAGCACCTTGCCTGGCGAGAGCAGGGCACCGGCCCCCAGGAAGCCGTGCCGGCGCACCACGGCGCCATCCAGCACGGTGGCGCCCATGCCGATCAGGCAGGCGTCCTCGATGGTGCAGGCGTGGACGATGGCGCCATGGCCGATGGTGACGTCGGCGCCGATCAGGGTCGGGAAGCCGCCGGGCGTGTACGGTCCGTCGTGGGTGACGTGCACGATGGTGCCGTCCTGCAGGTTGCTGCGCGCGCCGATGCGGATGTGGTGGACGTCGCCGCGGACCACGGTGGTCGGCCACAGCGAGGCATCGTCGCCGATCACCACGTCGCCGATCACCAGCGCCGCCGGGTCGATCCAGACGCGTTCGCCCAGGGTGGGCCGGATGCCCTTGAAGCTGCGGATGCTCATGGCGCGATTGTAGCGGCGGCGGGGGCGACGCCCGCGAACAACGCCACGGTCCGCGCGATGCCCTCGTCGTCCACGTCGAGGTGCACGACCAGGCGCAGCACCGGACCGTCGCCGCCCGGCAACACGATGCCTGCGGCACGCGCGGCGGCCGCCAGCGCCGGCCGCCGCGCCGGGTCGACGCGCACGAACACCATGTTGGTGTGGGCGCCGTCGACCTCGAGCCCGGGCAGGCCGCGCAGGCCGTCGGCCAGGCGCGCGGCCCGGGCATGGTCGTCGGCCAGCCGGCCGACATGGTGGTCCAGGGCATGCAGCGCCGCCGCGGCCAGCAGGCCGGCCTGGCGCCAGCCGCCGCCCAGCATCTTGCGCCAGCGCCGGCCGGCATGGACCAGGTCCGGGTCGCCCACCAGCACCGAGCCGACCGGCGCCCCCAGGCCCTTGGACAGGCAGACGCTGACGCTGTCGAACGGCGCCGCCACCGTCCGCACCGGCACGCCGCAGGCGACCGCGGCGTTGTACAGGCGGGCGCCGTCCAGGTGCAGGGCCAGGCCATGGCGGTCGCACAGGGCGCGGGCGCCGGACAGGTAATCGAGCGGCAGCGGCCGGCCGTGCCAGGTGTTCTCCAGCGCCAGCAGCCGGGTGCGCGCGAAATGCGGGTCGTCCGGCTTGATCGCCGCCTCGACCGCGGCCAGCGGCAGGGTGCCGTCGGGGGCCTGCGGCAGCGGCTGCGGCTGGATCGAGCCGAGCACGGCGGCGCCGCCGCCCTCGTAGCGGTAGGTGTGGGCGTCCATGCCGACGACGTACTCGTCGCCGCGCGCGCAGTGGCACAGCAGGGCGACCAGGTTGGCCTGGGTGCCGCTGGGCAGGAACAGCCCGGCCCGGAAGCCGAGGTCGGCGGCGACCCGCCGTTCCAGCGCGACGACCGTCGGGTCCTCGCCATAGACATCGTCGCCGACCTCGGCCGCGGCCATGGCGGCGCGCATGGCGGCGGTCGGCCGGGTGACGGTGTCGCTGCGCAGGTCGACGGGCTTCATGGGGTCGGCATCCGGCTGGGCCGGCCACTATCGCGCATCGCGCCGGTCGCGGCGCCCCGGCCGTCGCCAGCCCGGCGGTCCGGCGCGCCGCCCCGTGCCGGCGGGCCGCTGCCGGCCGTCGCCGCTACACTGCCGGCATGAAGATCGCGAGCTGGAACGTGAACTCGCTCAAGGTCAGGCTGCCGCACCTGGCGCAATGGTGCGCGCAGGCGCAGCCCGACCTGCTCGCCCTGCAGGAGACCAAGCTCGACGACCCGGCCTTCCCGGCCGCGGCGATCGCCGAACTGGGCTACCAGGCGGTGTTCTCCGGCCAGCGCACCTACAACGGTGTCGCCCTGCTGGCGCGCGCGCCGATCGCCGACGTGGCCGCCGGGGTGCCCGGGCTCGACGATCCGCAGCGCCGCTACCTGGCCGCCACCGTCGCCGGCGTGCGCGTGGTCAACCTCTACGTGGTCAACGGCCAGGCGGTGGGCAGCGAGAAGTTCGAGTACAAGCTGCGCTGGCTGGCGGCGGTGCGCGAGGCGCTGGCCGCGGAGCTGGCGCGCCACCCCGACCTGGTCGTGCTGGGCGACTTCAACATCGCCCCCGACGACCGCGACGTCCACGACCCCCAGGCCTGGCACGAGAAGATCCTGTGCTCGACGCCGGAGCGCGAGGCCCTGCGTGGCCTGCTCGACCTCGGCCTGTGCGACAGCTTCCGCGTGCACAACGAGGAGGGTGGCCACTATTCCTGGTGGGATTACCGGCAGGCGGCGTTCCGCCGCGACCTCGGACTGCGCATCGACCTGGTGCTGCTGTCGGACTCGCTGCGCGGACGGCTGGCGGCGGCCGGCATCGACCGCGAGCCGCGCACCTGGGAACGGCCCTCCGACCATGCGCCGGTCTGGGTCGACCTGGCGCCGTGAGCCGGCGCCTGCTGCCCGAGCTGGCCGAATCGCTCGACCAGGACGAGCTGGACGAGCTGCACGACGCGCTGTTCGCCCGCAACGGCGAGGACGGGCCGCTGCTGGACGGCCTGCACGGCCTGGTCACCGCGATCCTGGTCGGCCCGGACAAGGTGCCCGCCGAGGAGTGGCTGCCCCTGGTGCTCAATCCCGAGGAGCCGTTCGGCAGCCACCTGGAGGCCGACCACCTGACCCGCCTGTGCCTGCGCCTGTACCACGCCGTCGAACGTGGCCTGGAGCAGCTCATGTATGAGCCGATCCTGTCCGAGTACGGCGAGGAGGGCGAGGAAGCGGACGTCGAGGTCGATGCCCGCGGCTGGTGCGCCGGCTTCGCGCTCGGCATCGACCTGCGCGCGCGACTGTGGGAGCCGCGCCTGCGCTTCGACCCGCGGCTGACCGACCTGATGGCGCCGATCATGGCGCTGGCCTTCGCCGAGGGCCTGTTCGAGGAATTCAGCGACCCGCGCTGGCCGCCGCTGTCGGACGCCGAGCGCGAGGCCTGCCTGCAGATGATCCCCAGCTGCGTGATGGACCTGCAGCACTACTGGCGCGAGCACCCGATCGAGCACGGCCTGGTCGCGCCGAAGCCGGCGCGGCAACCCCGCAAGCGCGGCGGCCGCTGGGTGCACTGAGCCGCACCGACGCGGTCTGGACGCACGGCGCCGGGCAGCCCCGCGGCCGGCCCTCAGGGCGAGAGCACGCGCCAGTCGTCGCCGCCGGCGCTCTTGACCTCGTACAGGGCGAGGTCGGCATGGCTGTACCAGCTCGCCCATTCGGTGCCGGGCGGGCAGGTGGTGCCGCCGATGCTGACGGTGAGTTCCGGGCATCCGGGCAGGCGCAGCGAGCGCACGCCGGCGACCACCTGGCGGGCGCGCGCATGCAGCTCGTCGAGGCTGGCGATCTGGGTGATCAGGGCGAACTCGTCGCCGCCCAGCCGGCACGGCAGGTCGCAGGGCAGGGAAGCGTCCTGCGCCTCCATCGCCACCGCGCGCAGGGCCTGGTCGCCGACCAGGTGTCCGCAGCGGTCGTTGATCTGCTTGAAGCGGTCGAGGTCGATCAGCAGCAGGGCGAGCTGCCGGTCCGGCATCCGGTGTTCCTCGAAGCGTTCCAGGAACATGTAAAGGCCGCGGCGGTTGCACAGCCCGGTGAGCTCGTCGGTTCGCACCAGGCGCTGCGCGGTGCTGAGCTCGGACTCGGTGCGCCGCAGCGAGTCCAGCGTCACCATCAGGTCCTCGTTGCGACGCTTTAGGTTGGCGATCAGCTGCTGTTCGCTGGCCACCAGGTAGGAGAACGACCGGCGCATGAACTGCGCGAGCAGCCGGGGCTGGGTCTCCAGCAGGTTGTCGAACGCCGCGTGTTCGATGGTGTGCAGCACGCAGGGCGAGTGCGCGATGGCGCTGGCGACCCGGGAATGGTTGCCGATGAACAGGGCCAGCTCGCCGAAGAACTCGTGCGAGCCGAGCACCTTGTCGGGCTGGCCGTCGCCGAATTCCAGCTGCACCTGGCCGGATTCGATCACGTACATGGCGCGGCCCTGCTCGCCGCGCCGGAAGATCGACTCGCCGCGCCGCAGCTCGCGGCGCTCGCCGGCGGCGGCCAGCAGCGCGTACTCGGCCTCCGAGAGCTGCCTGGGCAGCAGCGACTGGCGCACCGGCGCACTGAACACCGGCACATCGTCCTTGGCCATGGAACCCGCTCCCGCTCGCCCCACCATGTCCAGCCCCCTGACCATGGACTCCGTGAAGGATCATAACGCAAGGAGGCGAAACCGCCGGACACCTCCCACGCGCACCGGCATCGTGCGCGCCGTTCCGATCCGCAGGACCGCGACCGCCGCGGCATCCGGGCCGGGATCCGGCGCCGGACCGGCACCGGCGCGCCGTCCCGGCCCGGCTCGAGGTCCACAGCGGTGCGACCCCACGCCTCCCGGGGTGGTCCCACCCGGCCCGCGGCGTGGGGCACGGACAGTCGGGGCGGCTGCCCGACCCTCGGACCCATGGCGTGTCTCCCCGGCAGTGCCGCGCAGCGCCTCAGTCCGGGTCGCCGGCGGCGTCCAGCGCGCTGTCGCTGCCGACTTCCCATGCGCGCCAGTCGCCGTCGGCCAGGTCCACCGCGACCAGCGCCTCCCGACGGTCGCTGCGGCCGGGCGGCGCCTCGTCCCAGTGGCCGTACAGCAGCAGGCGATCCGGCAACGACCAGCGGTTGGCCAGTTCGGCCAGCGGCAGCCGCGCCTGCCAGACCGGCGCGAAGGCCGTGTCCAGGCGCGCCAGCGCGAGCCGGCCGCGGGCATCCAGGCGGGTCCGGTGCAGGACCAGCACGCCATCGGGCGCCGCCATCCGCGCCGGCGCGCCCGGCGCCGCTCGCCAGGTGTTGCCGCGCCGGACCCAGGCCGGCGCGCCGGGCGCCGCCGGCGCCTTCAGCAGCCGTCCCTGCAGCCAGGAGCGACCGTCGGGTAGCGGCTCCAGCGCCTGCAGCCGTGGCTGGCTGCCCTCGCTGAACTCGCGCGTCCGGCCTGTCCTGGCCTTCCATAAGCGGCGCCGCGCCGCCGCGCCCTCGTCGATCACCTCCGCCGAGCTGAACAGGTGGTCGCCCCAGGGGTCGTTGGCGGCGTCGGCGGCCTCGGCCTCGCTGAACAGGCCGATCCACTCGCCGTCGAACAGGCCGTGGCGCACGCCGAAGGCGGCCGTGTCGTGGCCGCCATGCCACATCCAGGTGCGCTGGTTCGCCCGGGAGAAGGCTTCCGGATCGGCGACCTCGTGCCCGGTGGCGACCAGCGTGGCGGCGTCGACCCGCACCAGGCGGCCGTCGGCCAGGCGCACGAACAGCGCGTCCTGCCAGGTCCAGTGCCGCATTTCGCGCGGGAACAGACCGGCAAGGTCCGGGTTGGCCGCCTCGATGGCGGCGAGGTCGGCGCGCCGGGTGGCGTCCGCGCCGGCCAGCAGCAGCGGCTCCTCGTCGAGCCACACCCACACGGCATCGCCCTGCTGGCCCAGCAGGCGCAATTCGCCGGCTGGAAGGTCGTGGTCCAGCTTGCGAACCTCGAGGGTCTGCCGCCATCGCGGCCGTGCGCTGACCGGGTCGTGCGCCTGCAGGCGAAGATGCTGGAAGCGCTCGGCGACCCAGCGGCCGGTACTGTGCCGGCCGCCACCGATGCGGCGGGTCCGGACCTCGACCTGGTGCACGGCCAGCCACAGGGCGGCGCCCTCGTCGCCGGCCTGCACCAGCAGCAGCGGGCCGTTGCGCCGGGCCGGCTCGAACGCGCTGTCGGTGCCGGCCAGGTACACCGCCAGGCCGGCCGAGACCACCACGGCGACCAGGGTGGCGAGCCTGCGGATCGTCGCGTCGGTCCGGTCGGGAGGCGTCTCGGTCATGATCGGAACAGCGTGGAAAGCGGCTGCCGGGGGCCAGCCGCCGTGGACCGGTCAGCGGTTCTCGTGGCGGTCGGGCCGGGCTGGCCGGCGGTCGACGGCTGCCCGGTCGGGCTTGCGTCCCCACCGCCGGACCCGCCTGCGGCCCAGGCGGCGCCAGACCAGCAGGCCGCGGGCATGCAGCAGCACCAGCATCAGGGTGGCGAACACGGCGGTGGCGAACAGGTCGAGCTTGAACTTCAGCCACTGGCCGTCGACGCCGGCGTCGACCAGCTGGTAGACCAGTTGCAGCAGGCCCAGGAAGGCCACGTAGAACAGCACCCGGCCGACGAAGCGCTCGGACTTCTTCGCCTCGTTGCCGCGCAGGTCGTCGATGGTGCGCTCCAGCTCGCCGACCACGCCGGCCCAGTAGGCCTCGCGCTGGGCGATGCCGCGCACCGCCTCCACCGAGTCGTAGAAGGCGCGCTCGGTGTCGTAGCGCAGGACGTTGAAGTAGCGGTGCTTGGCGATGCCGGCGAAGGTCTCGATGCGGAAGCGGCGGAACGCGTCGAAGGCGTCCTCGGCCAGGGAGGTGGCGTAGATGCCGGATCCGGGGGCCGCCTCGCCATCGAGCAGGCCGTCGCCTTCGAGCCGGTCGATCAGCGCCCGCACCATGGTTTCGTAACGACGCACCAGCAGCTCGTTGTGCAGGGTCATCAGATGCACCAGGAACAGGTACGGACAGGTGCCGATCCAGCCGCGCCCGACTTCCAGGCTGCGCGAGGCGGCGACCACCTCGTAGATCACCGACTGCGTCGCGTAGACCAGGAAGTGGCTGTCGCCATCGGCCTGGTCCGCGGGCGGGTAGATGGGGTCGGTGCCGTCCTTGATCTCGCTGACGTCCTGGCGCAGGAAGTCGACGATGTTCTGGAAGAACCCGGACAGGAAGTAGTAGTCGAGCTGGGCCGGCGGCAGCCGCTCCGGCGTCAGGTCGCCCTCGCGGTAGCGCCGGTGCAGCGGCGCGTCGGCGTCGCGCGCGGGCGCCGGCCGGGCGAAGTCGCGCAGGCCGGTGCGGATGTCCGGGGACAGCAGGGCGAAGAACCAGGGGTCCTCGAGCAGGCAGACCACGCGCGCGCCAAGCTGAGAGAGCGGGGTTGCCGGCAGCCGGCCGCCGCGTGCCGGCGTCTCGCCTTCCGGCAGCAGCAGTGCCCAGGGCCGGCCCAGGGCCCGCGCCGCCGGCAACTCGATGCCGCGCCCGGCCAGCAGCCCGGCCACCGCCCCGGCCAGGTGCCGGAAATGGCCGTCGAACCGGGTCTGGAGCCAGTCCATGAAGGTCTGTGCCGGCGCGTCCGCCCCGCCCAGGCGCGAGCGGACCTGCAGCGCGCACTCGGGATCGTCCAGGAGCCAGGCGGTGCCCTCGGTGGGCGACACCGCTTTCTGCAGCATCGAAAGGGCGTAGTAGTCGCGATGGCCATGCCGGTAGGCCAGCTCCAGCGACAGGTGCCAGGTCAGCGCGGTGTTCGAATGCGCCACCCAGAACGCCCGGCAGCGCGCCGGCAGCCGCACCGGGGCGTCCAGCTCGAGCGCGAACGACTCGCCCTCGGTCTGCCAGCGCAGGCCGGCCGGAATGCACAGCTCGATCTCGTCGAACACGTTCTCGCCGTCCGGATCGTCGGGAACCGGCTGGCTGGGCGTGTCGATCAGGAAATCCTGCACGAACAGGCCGCGCTGGCGGTCGGCGATGTCGTTGAACAGCGGCTCGATGGCGGCGCCCAGGCGGCGGCTGTCGCCATAGCCCGCGCCGTCGCGGCCGCCCAGCCGCTCGAACAGCGCGCGGTCCCAGCCGCTGCGACCCTGCGCGTCGGAGAAATGCGCCTGCAGGCGCCGGTGGTCGACCGGCAGGGAGACCGTCAGGTGCAGGCGGCCGCCGCGCGCGCGAAGCGGCGCGATGGCGGCCAGCGCCCCGGCCAGGGCCGGCCCCAGGTCGGCGTGCGGATCGTGGGATCCGGTGGCGGCGGCGTCGGCCGGCGGGGCATCCATGCGGGACTTCCGTGTGTCTTCAGGGATCTGCGGCACGCAGGCGTTCGCGAAGGCCGCGCGCCGGGTCGACGCCTGTCCTTTCGCGTTCGGCCCGCAGCCGGGCGAGCCGGGGCAGCGGATCGAGCAGGGCCAGATGCCGGCCTGACGCGCAATCCGTCGCGCAGGCGCGCAACTGCTTGGCCGCCTCAAGGTTGCCGTGCGGATCGGCCCCCTTCAGCACCGAGATGCCGAAGAAGCGCGCCAGATGGCGCTGCAGGAGACAGGCGTCGAGGTCGTCGGCGGCAACGCCCAGCACCGCCATCAGCAGGTCGTGGGCCGGCGCCTGTCCGGCCGACAGCGCCGGCTGCACATAGGGAAAATCGATGATGCGCGCGCCCAGCCTTGCCCAGATCGCCACCCGGTCGAACTGGTCCAGGCCGGTGGCCGCGGTGTCGGCCGCGTAGTCCGCGTCGTTCACCCGCAACGGGTCGTTGATCTCCATGAACACCCGGTCCGGTACCGCGTCGGCCCCGGCCAGCGCGTCGGGAAACGAGCGCCGCGCCACCGCGCGCACCGCGGCGACCAGGTCGTGCAGGTGGCCGTGGCCCCGGTGCCCGGCATCGACGAACACATAGTTGAGGTTCTGGTCGACGCCAAGCGCCCGGCCCGCGGCATCGGCCTGCAGGTGGCACAGCAGGTTGGCGCCCCCGACCACCGCGCCGTCGCGCTCCAGCACCAGCACCCATTCCCGGAACGGCCCGTAGCGCGCCAGCAACGCCGCCGCCGCGTCGCCATGGTTCAGCGCCAGGCACTCGACGAAGCCGGCCCGGCCCTCCTTCTCGTTGGCCAGCACGAAGGCGCGGTCGTAGGCGCGGTGGAACCGCTCGAACACCGCGTCTTCATGCGTGGAGGCCCGCACCCGCAGGACCTCACCGCCGCGGTGGGCGGGGAGGGGAAAGTCGAGGGAGGCTGGGAGGGCGTGGGCCGTGGCGGGGAGGTCGGACATGCGCCGGCTGGCTCGGGGGGATGACCGCAGTCTAGTGGTCCCTGTCGCGCCATTCGCTGCCCGAAACGCGGGGACTGTCCGGAGCGACCCTGCGGTACCGGCCGGTCATTCGACTCCGCGCCGGGGCGGAAAGCGGGGGCCTGGTTCGCAAAAGCTGGCGCGCCCGGAGGGATTCGAACCCCCGACCAATGGCTTCGGAAGCCACTACTCTATCCGGCTGAGCTACGGGCGCGTTGTCTGTTGCCGGCCGGCCGTCCTGGCGGGCGGCGGGCCCCGGCGCCGCGGGCGCGGGCCGGCCCCGGGGGACCGGGGCCGCACAGTCTAGCGCAAGGGCGACAGCGGTGGCAGCCGGTCGGGGCTGGCGGCTGCGTACCGGCGCATCGGCACGCCCGTCCGGACAGCCTGGCCGCTCCCCCCTTGGCCTGGTTCGACTCATCCGGGCGGCGACCCCGGAATCGTCCGCTGCATCCCCTCCTTGCCCATCGGCCGCCACCGTCGCGACACCCGCGGGCGGGTCGGTCTGCGCGCCGCGAGCGGATGCCGGTGCCCACTCTCGCCAGCGTCCTGTAATCGCCCGCCGCGAACCCGGTACCCGGTCCTTGCCCGGCCGCTGCGACGCCCGCCGGCCACCCGCCGCAGGCGGGCGCATCGCACTCCGCCATCGACAGGACCCGACCATGAACGTCCCGACGCTGCTGCTCCGCTCCGCGCTGACCGCCCTCGCCGCGCTCACGCCACTGGCCGCCGCGCAGGCCACGCCGCTGGCCGACGATCCCTACTGGCTGGCTCCGGATTTCCTCAATGGCGAGGCGATCCGCGAGGACTTCGGCCGGCCCACCCGCGACCATCTCGGCCGCCGCGCGGCGCGCATGTTCGACAACGCCACCGTGGTCGCAGGCGTCGGGCAGCCGCCCAACCTCAACCAGACCAACGGCTTCTACAACCTGGTGATGACCAAGGTCACCGACGGTGGCGCCGCCTACGACTGGATTGCCCCCGACAACACGCCGGCGACACCGAACCAGCTCGTCTACCCGAACCAGACCAGCGCCCGCTACACCGACGTGCGCGGCCTGGCCACGCACGGCGAGTTCATCCTGGTCCAGGTCGACGCCGACGATCCGGTCAGCGGCCCCTACTCCACCATCGAGGTGTTCAACCGGCCCGGCCAGCGCGTCGGCGGTTTCCAGTTGCCGCTGGCGCAGCGCGACCAGCGCGGCGCCGGCCTGGTGGTCTGGGAAAGCAACGGCGTGACCCGGGTGTTCGCCGCCAGCACCGGCCTGAGCGCCGACAACAGCCGCTGGATCCCGCGCTGGAAGCGCCTGCTGCTGTCGGGCAGCGGCCAGCTCACGCTGGAGGCGCAAGGGGAAATCAGCCATCCCAACTGCACGGCCTCGACCTCGTGCCAGGTCTACGACCTGGCGGCGAGCAGACCGTCCATCCTGGATCCGGGCAACCCCCGCATCTACCTGGCGATCACCTGGCGCAACCTCGCCAATGCCAATCGCCAGTTCATGGCGATGCGCGTCACCAGCAACGGCGTGCCGGAGCCTGCCTTCGCCGGCGGCACGGTGATCCTGGGCTTCGACCAGCCGGGCTCGGATCTCTCCGATGTCGCCACCCGCATCGCCGTGCGCACCCGAACCCAGGGCGGGATCCAGGACGACATCCTGCTGGTCGGCCGGGTGGCCCGGGCCTGCCGGACCGGCGTCGGCGTGGTGCGCCTGCGCCACAACGGCCAGCTGGAAACCGCGTTCGGCAACGGTGGCCGGCTGCTGTTCGGCGGCAGCGACACCGCCTCGGCGGGCGTCTGCGCCACCCTCAATCCGCCCAATGACCAGGTCAACGGCGCGGCGCTCAACGGCCACCGGCTGGCCCTGACCGGCACCAGCAACTGCGTGGACTGCCCGGGCGAAGGCTTCCTCGCCATGGTCGACATCGAGGCCGCGGCGGGCGCCCTCGCCGACTTCCGTCGCCTCACCTATCCGCTGTCGGGCGGCACGCCGATCCCAACCAGCCTCACCGATGCCATCCCGGCGCCCGACGCCGGCTTCTGGCTGGCCGGTCACACCCGCACGCCGGAAGGCGCGATCGATCCGGCGATCCGCAACAAGATGCAATTCCTGATGCTGCGCGTGGCGCCCGACCGGCTGTTCGGCAATGGACTGGAGTGAGCGCCGTCGCGCGCCGGCAGGGCCGACCGCGATGACCCTGCCGTCCGCCCCCGCCAGGCGTACCTGGCACCTGCCGGTGGCCCTGCTGGCCCTGGTCCTGGCGCCTGCGCCGGCCCTGTCGCGACCGCTGCTGGCCGACCCGATCGCTCCCGATGCCCTCGCCAACGGCGGCGCCTGGCGCGTCGACGACTACGGCGGCAGCACGCGCAGCAAGGTGGCGCGGTGGGTGGCCGAGCTGCCCGAGGGCCACCATGTCGTGGTCGGCCTGGACAACCTGCCCGGCGGCGCGGTGTCGGGCACCTACCGCAACCTGGTGCTGGCGCGCTTCGATGCGCAGGGCGAGCCGGTGCCCTGGCTGGCGCCACCGGTGCTGCTGCCGGTCGATGCCAACCACGTCGTCCTCGATCTCGGTGCGGACACGCCGGGGTTGGACGTGCGTGGCGTGGCGGTCGGGCCGAACCGGCTCTACGTGTTGATCGACCGCGTGTTCCAGACCACCCGGCGCCCGTACCTGTTCGCGTTCGCCTTCCATGGCCCGCTGGCCTACGACCAGGCGCTGTCGACCGGCCACCACGGGTCGGGCCTGGCCTTCCTGCGCACGTCCGGGGGCGACCGTCTTTACGTGTTTAGCTCGTACGCCTCGGACGGCGTGCGCTGGAGGCCGCACGTGCGCTACTTCCAGATACCGGCGGCGGGCGACCCGCAACCGACCGACGAGTGGTGGATCCTCCCTCCGGCCTGCCAGGCCGGCCAGTCATGCCGCATCCACGGCGTCACTGCCAATGTCCATGGCGCGCTCACCGGGCTGCCGCCGCGGATCTACCTGGTCGGCAGCCACGCCATCGCCAGCGACCCGGGCAACGAGGATTTCCTCGTCATGCGCCTGGATGCCAACGGCCAGCCGGATCCCGGCTTCGGCATCCAGGCGGTCATGGTGCAGGGCTTCGACCGCCCGGGCTCGGCGCGCGCCGATGTCGCCCTGCGGGCGGTGGTGCGCCCGTACTTTCTGCCCGGCGGCCAAGGACGCGAACACCTCTACGTGACCGGACGCGTCGACCAGTCCTGCCGCCTCGGCACCGCCGTGCTGGCGCTGGACGACACCGGCGCGCCGTTGTCCGGGTTCGGCGTCGTCGGCGCCCTGCTGTTCGGCGGCAGCGCGGCCAGCGGAAGTTTCTGTTCGGGCTTCAATCCCAGCCTCACCCTGGTGCCGATGCCGCTGCTCGACGGCAACCGCCTGCTGCTGGTCGGCTACCGCCAGTGCCAGGGCTGCCCGACCGTGGCCGCACTGGCCTCGGTCGACCTGGCGCGCGGCCAGCTGGCCTGGCAGCGCGACCTGCCCTACCCCCTTGCAGGTTCCCCCGAACGGCCGACCAACCTGATGGGCGCGAGCCGCCTGGCTGCGGATCGCTATCTGCTGGCCGGCACCACGCGCTACCCGGACGACGCCTCGGTGTCGCCGCTGCTGCGCGGGCGCTACCAGTTCGCGACCCTGCAGGTGCGCGCCGACCGCCTGCATGGCGATGGCTTCGATTGACGCGCCGATTGGCGTTTCCGCCGCCACCTGGATGGGAGATACACCATGGACATTCGACCCCCGGCGGCCTGGTGCCGCGCCCTGTTCGCTGCCACCGTGATGGCGCTGACCTGCCCCGGCAGCGCGTCGGCGCAGTCCTGCCAGACGCCGCTGCCGATCATCACCGGCATCGTCCAGGGCTTCGACACCTGCCAGTCGGCCAACCACCTGCCCAGCCTCGGTCCGTTGCCCAGCCCGCATCCGGACATCGTCCATGTGTTCGAGGCCGCGCCGGGGCTGCAGGGCGGCATCCAGATCTGGAGACAGCCGGGCACCCCGCCACTGACGGTGGTGCTGCTGGCCGGCGCCTGCAACGCCGCAACGATGCCGGTGGCGGCCTGGAACCTGTCGGACGGGCCGGCGCAGATTCCCGCATCCGGCTGGCCGGCCGGCCCGGTGCATGTGGTGGTCACGGGCGATCCCGACGTCCCGGGATCGGTCTGCGGCGCCTACCAGATCACCGCCGAGGGATTGCTGGTGGACCGCATCTTCCGCTCGCGTTTCGAGTAGCGACACGCCCCGGGGCTGGCGTGCCGGCCGACCTTCATGCGCTGGAACGGCGACCCTCTCCCCCGCCCCTCCCCCGCCTGCGGGGGAGGGGAGAAGTGGCGTGTCCCGGCAAGCAGCCACGTTCTTCGCACACGTGCCGGCTCGCTTTGTCCGGTCTGCTTCGCCCCGATCCCCGATCCCCGAGTCCCGAGTCCCGAGTCCCGAGTCCCGAGTCCCGAGTCCCGGGTCCCGAGTCCCGGGTCCCGGGTCCCGGGTCCCGGGTCCAGAAACTCAATCGTCGAAGCGCAGCGGGCTGGGCTCGTCCTCTTCCGGGGGCGGGCCGTCGTAGTCCTCGCCGGCGATGGTGGTGACCGGGCGCGGCGGACCGCCCCACTTGGGCTTGCCGGCGATGCCCAGGGACTCCTCGGTGGCGTGCAGCTCGGCGACCAGGGCCTCGCGCTTCTCGGCGCCGAGCTGCTGCCAGTGGCAGTCCTCGAGCGCGCCCGCCAGGGCGTAGAGGAGGTTCAGGCTGGGCTTGAAGCCGGCCTTCTTGACCTTGAGGAAGGCACCGATGGCGCCGTGCTGCTGGAGTTCCGGCAGGGTGCGGATGCCGACCTGGCGCAGCCAGGCCGCCGACTTGCCGCCGACGTTGCGCATCTTGCCGTCGTCGCTCTTCGCATCGCTCATGAGATCGCCTCCATGTAGACCGTGCACAGCGCCTCCAGGCCGGCGCGGTCCTCGTCGTCGAAGCGGCCGGGCAGCGGCGAGTCGACGTCGAACACGCCGAGCAGGCTGCCGTCGTCGCGCACCAGGGGCACCACGATCTCCGAACGCGAGGCGGCGTCGCAGGCGATATGGCCTTCGAAGGCGTGCACGTCGGGCACCACCTGGGTGGCGCCGGTCGCCGCGGCGGTACCGCACACGCCCCGGCCGACCGGGATGCGAACGCAGGCCGGCAGGCCCTGGAACGGACCGACCACCAGCTCGCGGCCGTCGTGGAAGTAGAAGCCCGCCCAGTTCAGGTCGGGCAGGCCATGGAAGACCAGGGCCGCGAAGTTGGCGGCATTGGCGATGCGGTCCGGTTCGCCGGCCAGCAGGCCGCGGGCCTGCTCGACCAGGGCGGCGTAGACCTCGGCCTTGCTGCCGGTGGGGACGGTGGCTGTGAACATGCGCACAGTCTAGCCGGGCCGACGTACGCGGTCAGTCGCCGGCGCGCCGGCGCGGCGCCCCTTCCCGCCCGGCGACCTCCCGGGCGATGATGGCCGGGGCCGTTTCCGGGAATCCCCCATGCGCCACCGCCACGCCGATGCCGACGCCGACGTCCTGCCCGATGGCTTCCGCCACCGCGGCCGCGAGATGACCCGCCTGGAGGCCTTCGTGGACGCCGCCTTCGCCTTCGCGGTCACCCTGCTGGTGATCTCGATCGACGCCATCCCGGACAGCATCGACGGCCTGGTCGACGCCCTGAAGGGCATCCCGGCGTTCGCCACCAGTTTCGCCATGGTCGCCCTGTTCTGGTCGGCGCATGCCCGCTGGAGCCGGCGCTACGGGTTGGACGACGCCACCACCACCGTGCTCAGCCTGGTGCTGGTGTTCCTGGTGCTGATCTATGTGTATCCGTTGAAGCTACTGTTCGGTTCGTTCTTCGCCAGCATCACCGGCGGCTGGCTGCCCTGGCCGCTGGCGCGGATCTCGAGCTACGACGACATCCGTTTCATGTTCGCGGTCTACGCGCTGGCGTTCGCGACCCTGTCGCTGGTGCTGATGGCCCTGTATGGCCACGCCTGGCGGCGCCGCGCGCTGCTCGGGCTGTCGATCGACGAACAGGCCCTGACCGCCGGGCACGTCGCCATCTTCGCGTTGTTCGTCGCCGTCGGCCTGCTCTCGCTGCTGGCCAGCGCGCTGGTTCCCGAGCGGCCCTCGCACTGGCTGGGCTCGTTGCCGGGCTGGCTGTATTTCCTGCTGTTCCTGACCGGCCCTGCCGAAGCCTGGGCACGGCGGCGGGTGCTGAGGCGGGCCGGCCTGCCGTGAGCCGGGGGCTGTTCGTCACCGGCACCGATACCGGCATCGGCAAGACCGTGGTCACCGCCGCCCTGGTGCGCGCGCTGCGCGCCCGGGGCGCGGCCGCCGGTGCGATGAAGCCGGTCGCCAGCGGCTGCGAGGCCGGCCCCGACGGCCTGCGCAACGACGACGCGCTGGCGCTGCTGGCCGCCTCCGGCCTCGGCCCGGACGAATACGACCTGGTCAATCCCCTGGCCCTGGCGGCACCGGCCTCGCCGCACATCGCCGCGGCGCGCGAGCGGCGCCGGGTCGCGCTGGCGCCGTTGCTGGCCGCCCATGCCGGCCTGGCCAGGCGCTTCGACCCGCTGCTGGTCGAGGGTGTCGGTGGCTGGATGGTGCCGCTGGCGGGTCCCGAACAACGCGACGGCGGCGGGTCCGGATGGCTGCTTCAGGCCGACCTGGTGCGCGCGCTGGGCCTGCCGGTGCTGCTGGTGGTCGGCCTTCGCCTGGGCGGCATCAGCCACGCCCTGATCACCGCCCGCGCCGTGCAGTCGGACGGTTTCACGCTGCTAGGCTGGATCGCCAACCACCTGGCGCCGGACTGGGACCAGGCCCGCGAGATGCTGGCCACGCTCGAGACCCTGCTTCCCGCACCGCTGCTGGGCAGCGTGGCGCACGGTGGCCAGCCCTCGCCCGGTCTTTCGGTGAGGCTGCTGGCAGCCCTGCGGACGCCCCGATCCGGCTAACCTCACCCTGCCGCACCCCGTTGCAGGACCATTGGGGAAGCGCAGGGCACCCTGACCGCAGTCCCGTCCCATCCCCCCCCGCGCCCCGGAGTCACCAGACCATGCCCACCTACCTGCTCACCCTGCCCGATGCCGAGAAGGCGCGCGCGCACGGCTCGGCGTTCGCCTTCACCAGCGCCAGCCCGGACGGCCTCGCCGCCGAGCTGGAGCATGCCCTGCGCGGCGATGCCCTGTTCCAGCGCTGGCTGGCCACCCAGGACGACCCCGACGCGGTACCGCCCGCCTATGCCCAGGTCGACCCGGGCGCCACGGTGACCGGCAACCAGCGCGACCTGAAGGTGTTGCTCGAGGCACGCACCGCGCTGCCCGCCGAGGTCCTGCGCCACCGCCTGAACCTGCTGGCGGGGCACCACTGGACGCTCAACGACGTCCGCTGACGGCGGTTCGTCCGGGCGCGGACATCGCCTGGGGGAGTGGTACGGCTGCGGCCATTGGAGAGCGGCCGCACCTGCCGGGCCCGGGACGCCGGAGGGGGAGCGGTGGCGGTCGCGATGGCCCCGACCGTGCCACCGCTTTGCCGATCGGTCGCCTTGCGCGCGCCCGCGCCCGGACCCGCGGAAGCGATCAGTCCCGCCAGCCCCAGGGCGGCGGCGGCGCCTCGACCGGTCGGCCCAGGTCGAAATCGACCTGGAAGCCGCGCTCGGTGCCGACCCGGTTCGCCGCGTACACCAGGCGTTCGCCGGGATGGATCTCGACCAGCCAGACGCTGCGCAGGCCGCTGCCGGGGATCGCCGCGCGGGTGCGGTCGTCGGCCGGGAACATCTGGGTGTCGGCGCTGCCGGCGTTGACCGTGTAGCCGCCGTACCGGGTGACCGCATCCGGCGTGCCGTCCTCGTGCCGGTGGTCGTGGCGCAGTTCGATGCGCCCGCCCTCGCGCCGGAACACCCAGGTCCGCGAGCGGTCGTCGTCGATCACCAGGGGAACGCGCACCTGCTGCGCGGAGCAGTCGCGCACGTGCATCACCGCGCGGCGGCCGCGGAAGGTCGTGTCGTCGTCGGGAGCGCGCACCAGGCGGCCCTCGAACGCCTGGCCACAGAGCGCCTGCAGGCGGTCCCACCAGGCCTGCTGGGGAGAACCCCCGTCCGCGCCGCCGGCCGGTCGGCCGGCGACCGCCAGGAACAGCGCAACGGCAGCAACCAGGGTCCTCGACATCGGTGCCTCTTCATCGGTCGACCCGGCCAAGCATAGCCCCGGCCGCGCCCGTATCGCCGGGGACCGGGGACCGGGGACCGGGGACCGGGTCAAGCGTGAGGGGATCGGGGCTCGCCGTGGTGGCCGCGGCGTGTGGGCAAGGTTCCTGGTCCGGGACGGGGACCGGGGAACGGACCCGGGTCCGGCGCGCGGCCGGCGGGCGACAGCGCTCCGGACACCGGGACGATGCGCGGGTCGGGATCCGCACCCCTGATGATTTCCGCGCAGCGTCGCTGCCGCCCCGCGCGAAGGCGAACCTGGTCCCGTGCCTCAGCCGGTGTTCTGGACGCCCGCCGCGATGCCGTTGACGGTGGTGACCAGGGCGTGGAACAGCGCGTCGTCGCCGCGGCCCCCCTCGCGCCAGCGGCGCAGCAGCTCGACCTGCAGCAGGCTGATCGGGTCGACATAGGGATTGCGCAGGCGGATCGACAGGCGCAGGCGGCGGTCGCCGGCGAGCAGCTCGTCGGCCGCCTTGATCGCCAGCACCTGGGCGCGGGTGCGCTCGAACTCGTGGGCGATGCCGGGGAACAGCGCCTGGTGCAGCGGCCCGGCCAGCCGCGAGTAGCGCTCGAAGATGGCCAGGTCGGACTTGGCCAGGACCATCTCGACGTCGTCGATGAAGGTCTGGAAGAACGGCCAGTCGCGCGCCATCGCCCGGACGTCGTCCAGGCCGAAGCGGGCGACCGCGTGGGCCAGGCCGCTGCCGACGCCGTACCAGGCGGTGAGGCCGGCGCGGTTCTGCGACCAGGCGAACACCCAGGGGATGGCGCGCAGCGATTCCACGCCGGCCGGACGGCCATCGCCGCCGGGGCGCTTGGACGGCCGCGAGCCGATGCGCAGGCGCTCGATCACGTCGATCGGCGTGGCGGCGCGGAAGTAGGCGGGAAAATCCGGGTGCTCGTGGACCAGCCCGCGGTAGGCGGCCCGGGCGTTGCCGGCCAGGTCTTCCATCACCGTGCGCCAGTGCGCCTCGCGCGGCTCCGCCGGCCGCGGTCGCAGGCTGGCGCGCAGCACGGCGCCGGTGGTCTGCTCGAGCGTGCGCAGGGCCAGCGCCCGGATGCCGTACTTGCGATGGATCACCTCGCCCTGTTCGGTGACCCGCAGCGCGCCGTCCACCGAACCGCGCGGCGCGGCGATCACCGCCCGCTCGGTCTTGCCGCCGCCACGGCTGATCGAGCCGCCCCGGCCGTGGAAGAACTCGACGTGGACGCCCTGCGCCCGGCCCAGCTCCGACAGCTCCACCTGGGCGCGCTGCAGGGCCCAGCGGGCGGCGGCCAGGCCGCCGTCCTTGGCGCTGTCGGAATAGCCCAGCATCACCATCTGGCGGCGCCCACGGGAACCGAGGTGGGCGCGGTAGGCGGGATCGGCGAGCAGGGCCTGGAGCACCGCCGGGGCGCCGGCGAGGTCGTGCACGGTCTCGAACAGCGGCGCGACGTCGAGCGGCACCGCGCCCTGCTCGTCGACGCAGCCGGCGGCGCGGGCCAGGGCCAGCACGGCCAGGGCATCGGCCGCGCAGCGGCTCATGCTGATGATGTAGGGGCCGACCGCCGCCTCGCCGTAGCGGACCCGGGCCTGTGCCAGGGTCCGGAATACCGCCAGGCTGGAACGCGCGGCCGGCGGTCCTTCGCCGGGCAGCGCGACCGCCGTGTCCGCCAGCAGCGGCGCCAGGGAACGGGCCCGGTCGCCGGCGCCGCGCGCCGGCCACTGCGGATCGCCGAGCAGGGCCGCGACCGCCTCGGCGTGCACGCCCGAGTCCTGGCGGACATCGAGCCCGGCCAGGTGGAAGCCGAAGGTCTGCACCTTGCGCTGCATCCGCCGCACCGCGAACAGGCCGGCGTGTTCGCCGCGGTTGCCCGCCAGGCTGGCCGCGACCAGCCCGAGGTCGTCGAGCAGGGCGCGCGGACCGGGGTAGCCGGACTCGCCGTCGCGCGCGGTCTCCGACAGGCGCGCGGCCATCAGGCCGAGCAGTTGCCGGTAGGGCATGTCGGCATGGCGCGGCCGCAGCCGGGCCGCGGCTTCCGGCAGCATTTCCCGGTAGCGCGCCAGGCGCGCCAGCACCGCGTCGTCGATGCCGATCCGCGAGGGCGTCTGGCTCAGCAGCTCGCCGAGATGGCGCAGGTCGTGGCGGTAGGCCTCGAGCACCAGCGCCCGCTGCACGCCCAGGGCGCCGGCGATGGTGCTGGCGCCGACGTTCGGGTTGCCGTCCATGTCGCCGCCCACCCAGGTGCCGAAGCGCAGCACCGGCGGCACCGGCGGCAAGGTGCCCCAGGCCTGCACGATGGCGTCCTCCAGCACCTCGTAGAACACCGGCACCACCCGGTACAGCACCTCGGTCAGGTAGAAGCTGACGTGCTCGAACTCGTCGCTGACCCGCGGCTTCTCGGGCGCGGCGTCGGCGGTCTGCCAGGCGCTGGTCAGGGCCATGCGCATGCGCGCCTCGTCGGTGCGGCGCTCGTCCGGGGTGCGGCCGCCATCGATGTCGCCGACCAGGCAGCCGACCACGGTGCGCTCCTTCTCGAGCAGGGCGCGCCGCACCGCCTCGGTCGGGTGCGCGGTGAACACCGGTTCGATGCGCAGCCTGGGCAGCAGTTCGCCCAGCTCGTCGAGGCCGACCCCGGCGTCCCTGAGCGCAAGCATCACCGCATGCAGGCCGCCGGGCTGCGGCGCCGCGCCGGCACGCTGGTAGTCGCGGCGCCGGCGGATCCGGTGCACGCGCTCGGCGAGGTTGGCGGCCTGGAAGAAGGCCGCGAAGGCGCGCACCGTGGGCTCCACCCGGTCGTCGGGCACCTTCGCCAGCAGCGCGCCCAGCTCGTCGACCGGCGCATCGGCCTCGCGGCGCCGGATCGACGCCTGCCGGATCGCCTCGATCGCGTCCAGGAAGGCGACGTCGATCTGGTCGGCCAGCACTTCGCCGACCAGGGCGCCCAGGCGCCGGACGTCGCCGCGCAGGGGCCCGTCGGAAGCGACGAAATCGCTGGCGCGGGCCGCCTCGAAGGCGTCTTCGGATCGCTTGTCCATCGGCGCAGCCTACATCGCGGGCCTTACGGGCCGGAACGCCCGCCAGCCGCCGCGGGGCCGCATCGGGGGCATGGGGTCCGCCGGGATCCGGTCTGGCGCCACCGCTGGCGCGGCCTGGCCGCGGCGGCGGCGACCGCGCGCCGGTCGGCTGCCGGCGAGCGCGCGGACCGCTACCGGGCGCGCGGCGTCAGTGCCTCCTGGAGCCGCCCGGGCGCGCACCATGGACGCTGCCGAGCAGGGCCGGCAGGCCGGCCAGGATCGACATGCGGTCGTCCAGGCTCGGCAGCTCGCCGTCCGGATCGCCGATCTCCTGGAGCTGCTCGGCCTCGCACAGGGTCAGCTCCATCGCCTGGTCGAGCAGTTCGGCGACCCGGCTGTCGGCATCCGCCCAGCGGTCCCAGCCGTCCTCGTCGAGGCCGACCCCGGCCATGAAGCCGATCCCCCAGCCCAGGCCGGCGGGAAAGTCCGCCGGCAGCGCCGCCATCGGATCGTCGTCCTCGTCGAGGTCGTCGATGTCGATGTCCTCGGGGAAGGCGATCAGCGGCATCTGCCGCTCCAGGCTGGCCGGGTCGTCGGGGTCGCCGGTCTCGGCCAGGCGCTGCGCGATGCGCACCTGGAAGCGGGCCAGCAGGCCGGTGAACACCGCCTCGTCGCCGCCCTGCCAGGCCGGTGCCCGGCCCATCACCTCGTCGACCTGGCTGGCCAGGTCGACCGGCGCGGGCGCCAGCGCCAGGGCGCAGGCGAAGCCGTCCAGCATCTCCAGGTCCATGCGCTCGTCGTCGTCGCCGTAGGTCTCGAGCAGCTGGTCGAGCTGCTGCAGCTCTTCGTCCTGCAGGGCGCTCACTTCGGGCTGGTTCATCTCGGGACTCTCCGGATTCGGGCGGATCGGTGGCGGGCGACGGCGCGACGGCGGTCCACGACGGCCGTGGCGTCGCCCCGGGGATTCTGGCACAGCGCGTCCACCGGCCCCGGCCGGCACGCGCCGGCCTCAGTAGGCGTATTCGCGGAACAACGGATCGACGCTGTGGTTCCAGGCAGTCTCGTACAGCTCGAGCTTGCGCTCGGCCGGGCAGCTGCCGCTGGCCACGAACTCCAGCAGCGGCTCCAGGAAGACCCGCTCGTCGGCGCCGTGGCGGTTGCGGCGCGCGCGCCGGGCCAGGCCGTGCGCGGCGATCGCCAGCGCCTCGCGGGCCAGGTCGTTGAGGGTGCCGGTGCGGAACGGCGTCTTCAGGGCCTGCCGCGGCACGCCGTCGCGCAGGCCGTGGCGTTCGGCGGCACTGAAGTCCCTGACCAGGTCCCAGGCGGCATCCAGCGCGGTCTGGTCGTAGAGCAGGCCGACCCAGAACGCCGGCAGGGCGCACAGGCGGTTCCATGGGCCGCCGTCGGCGCCGCGCATCTCCAGGTAGCGCTTCAGGCGCACCTCGGGGAAGGCGGTGGTGGCATGGTCGGCCCAGTCCTTCAGGGTCGGGCGCTCGCCGGGCAGCGCCGGCAGGCGGCCGGCCAGGAAGTCGCGGAAACTCTGGCCGCTGGCGTCGATGTAGCGGCCGTCCCGGTAGACGAAGTACATCGGCACGTCGAGCAGGTAATCGGCGTACCGCTCGAAGCCGAAGCCGTCCTCGAACACGAAGTCCAGCATGCCGGTGCGGTCGGGATCGGTGTCGGTCCAGATGTGCGAGCGGTAGCTGAGGAAACCGTTCGGCCGGCCGTTGCTGAACGGCGAGTCGGCGAACAGCGCGGTGGCGACCGGCTGCAGGGCGAGCGCGACGCGGAACTTGCGCACCATGTCGGCTTCGCTGGAGAAGTCCAGGTTCACCTGCACGGTGCAGGTGCGGGTCATCATGTCCAGGCCCAGGCCGCCGACCTTGGGCATGTACTCGCGCATGATCCGGTAGCGGCCCTTGGGCATCCAGGGCATTTCCTCGCGCGGCCACTTGGGCTGGAAACCCATGCCCAGGAAGCCGATGCCGAGCGGGTCGGCGACCGCCTTGACCTGGGCCAGGTGGGCGTTCACCTCCCGGCAGGTCTGGTGCAGGTGCTCGAGCTGGGCGCCGGACAGCTCGAGCTGGCCGGCCGGCTCCAGGGTGACGCTGGCGCCCGCGTCGTCGACCAGGGCGATCAGGGTGTCGCCCTCGTGCACGCCCTGCCAGCCGAAGCGGTCGCGCAGACCCTCCAGGACCGCCCGGATCGAGCGCTCACCCTCGTACGGCAACGGCCGCAGGTCGTCCCAGGTGAAGCCGAACTTCTCGTGCTCGGTGCCGATCCGCCACTGGTCGGGCGTACGGCAGCCGCCCGCCAGCCAGCCGGACAGTTCGCTGGAGTCGTCGATCGGGGGAAGGGCGTCGGCCACGGTGCGCTCCGGAGGGAACAGGCACAGTAGGGGCGGCCCCGGGCAAAGACAATGGCGCCCGGCGGCAGCGGCCGGCATCCGGGCGCAAGGGGGCCGGACGGAGCGCCGCGGCCGCGGCCGCGCCCCGTCCGGCACAGCCTCACCAGGTCTCGAAGCCGTCGTTGAACAGCGACGAGGGCTTCACCTGCAGGTAGAACTCGGCGGCGCTGTTGTAGGTCTTGTTGAACACCGCCAGACCCAGCCAGTCGCTGCTGGTGCCGTCGTAGCGGTAGCGGATCGCCTCGCCCGCACCCACGCCGCCAGTGTCGGACTGCGCGACCGCCTGGCCCCTGCGCCGCGTCCAGGTGGCGGCGTCGGTGCCGGTCGACCGGAACAGCGACAGGCCGAAGTCGTCGTTGCTGCCGGCCGCCGGGATCAGGCGTATGCGGCGCATGGAGTCGGCGCTGAAGCTGATGTCGGCGATGAACAGCGACTGCACCGCGTTGAGCGTGTAAGGGCCGAGCAGGCCGCCGGTGTTCGCGCCGATCAGGGTGCCGTGCTTGCCGGCGCTGAGCTGGTAGGACCCGGTGCCGCTGAAGTTGCGGACCCGCCAGAACTGCCGGTTGCCGCTCGGCCAGTGGTTGCCGTCGACCAGCACGAAGTCCAGCGCCGAGCCGGCCAGCGCCGAGCTGTTCAGCATCTGCCGTCCGGCCGGGTCGTCGAACCAGCTGCGGTCGTAGAGCTGCAGGTCGTAGTCGGCGGTGTTGGGCCGCACGGCGACGCCATGCCAGTAGTTGCTGGGCGTCGCTTCGGTCGGCCGCAGCTCGTAGTGATGGCCCATCGGCCCCGGCGTCGAGCCGCTCTGCCAGTAGCCGTTCGACAGCCGGTCGACGCCCCGCCACCAGCCGCCGCCGAACCAGGTGCCGCCGCCCGACCAGCTGCCGAACAGGCTGACCCGGATCTGGAAGATGTCGGTCTCCGGGGCCACGAAGTCGACGATCTCGAAGGGGTTGTTCACGCTGGTCGAGCTGGCGACCAGGGTGGTGCCGTCGCCGCGGTACACGCGCAGGTCGATGTCGGCGGGCAGCGGGTCGCTGGTGTAGGCGGCGTTGGGATTGGACTGCCAGTGGATCGCCACCCGCACCCGCTCGCCGGCCTTGGCCAGCATGAACAGGTTGAACGGCAGGTCGGCGGCGGCGAGGGAACGGAAGTCGAAGTGGCCGCGCTCCACCGTTACCAGGTTGGTGGCGGCGACCAGGGCACCGGCACCGTCGCGGTCGGACAGCCGGGCGGCACCCTCGATGTTGTGCAGGGCACCGGCCATCAGGATCGGCTTCAGCGCCTGCGGATGCGGGCCCAGGCTGGTGTCGGCCTGGATCATGTTGGCCGCGGTGGCGGCGACCTGCGGTGCCGAGTAGCTGGTGCCGCCGCCGACGCCGCCGACCGCGGTGGCGCTGTTGGTGCTGACCAGGGTGCCCTGCATGTTGGTGCCGACCGCGACCATTTCCGGCTTCTGGTGGGAGCCGCTGGCGCTGTCGCCGGTGGGGTTGCCGAAGCTGGAGCAGTTGGCCATGGCGTCGTCGCCCCAGCCCTGGGTGTTGAGGTCGTTGAAGTTGCCGACCGTCATCGTGTTGTAGCCCTTGCCGGGCGAGGTCACGAAGTTCGACGAGAACCCGTTCGAGACGCAGCCGTTGCCGACGTTGCCGGACGACTTGACCGGGAAGTCGGCCAGGACGCGGGCGATGTAGTCCAGCCGGCGATCCAGGGCATTGAAGCTGCCGCTGCCGGGATTGTTCTCCGAGAAGAAGCTGTGGTTGAGCACGCGGGCGTTGCTGGCGCCCCAGTCGACCCGGGCCTCGACCGAGGCCGCGCAATTGGCGCTGCGCAGGGTGACGTTGCGCGCCAGGCCACGGTGGGTGGCATGGGTGCTGGCGATGAAGCCGGCCACGGCCGTGGCGTGGTCGCTGCCGGCGGCGCCTGCGTTGCAGTAGCTGTCGACGGTCAGGAAAGGGTTCTCGCCGAACACGCGTCCGCCTTCGGTGACCGCGACGGCCACCCCTGTGCCGGTGTAGCTGCCGGCCGAGGCGCCGGCATCGGTGACCAGGTTGGCGTTCTGGGTGACCCGGGCATTGCCCAGTTCGGGCTGCTCCTCCGGCGAGCGCGGGTACATGGCGTCGATCCCTGCCAGGCGGGAAGCCCTGAACAGGGTCGCCTTGTCGGCGCGGATGATCACCGACGGCACGACGTCGCTGGTTTCCAGGATTTCGGCACCGGCGCCGGCCAGCGCATCGAGCACCGGCATGCGCACGGCAACCAGGGCGGCGCCCAGTTCGGCCAGGTAGTCCGCGTCGCGGGCATCCTGCTCGGCCAGCGCGGCGCGCGCCGCGGCCTCCTGTGCCTCGGAGACATCCGGGCGGGCCTGCTCGTCCGCGGACTTCTCGGTTGCCGCAGACACGCCGGTGCCGGCCATCGGTGCCGCATCGGCCAGCACGGCCGCCGCTTCGGTCCCGGACAGGGGGGCGTCCTCCACGGTCTTGCCCGGATCCCGGGTCGCGCCCCACAGCGCCGCATCCGCTTCGGCCGCCAGTGCGGCGGCCAGCTCGGCCTGCAGATCGGCGGTCGGCTCGTCGTGCAGCGGCCTGGCCGGTCCGCGCAGGGCGAGCGCCTCGGGCGGGTCGAAACCGAACCAGACATCGACCTCGACCGGGACATCGGCGGCCGTACGGCCGAGCAGCTCCAGCAGGGCCGGGGTCAGGGCGCCGTTCACGGCACGCCAGGCGGCGCCGGCACGGGCGATTTCCGCGCGCCGGTCGACCGCCCGGTCGCCGGCCAGGGTGACGCCGACGATGTCGCCGGTGGCGGTATCGACGGCCTTCAGGGTAAGCAGTTCGGTGCCATCCAGCAGCCGTTCCGGGGCAACCACCAGCTGCGACAGGCGCTGCACGGACAGGCCCAGGTGACTGGCAAGGCGCGCTGCCGGGTCGGTCGAGGAGGCGACCACCGGCGCCATGCCGGTCCAGCCGGCCAGGCCGGCGGCCAGGGTGACCAGGGCCGCGGCGGCGACCATCGGTCCGGGACGGGTGGGTGTGCGCATCTTTTTCCCCTTGGTGTGATGAGGTACTCACTCCCTACGTAGGAACGTCCGGAGAGGGGACAGGCGAACAGCGACGGTCCGGCCGCCCGCGCAGCACCGGCCGCTCCCCGCCCTGGCCTCGCCGCGAGCGACTGATGGGCCGGGCATCCTGATGCCGCCACAGTCCGCACGCGCACGGCTTCGCAGGTGGGGGGTGCCGGGACGCGCCCCCGCCATGGTGGGGACGCTCGGGAGTTGCCGGAAATGGCCGTGGCGCCCTGCCGGCGGGGCGACTGCCCAGTACTTCGATCCGTCGGGAAGGCTTCCGCCGTTCCCCGGCGGACGTTCAGGGCAACGCGAAGCTGCTGGCGAAGATGGCGTCGTGGGGCTGCCGGCGCAGCAGCACGGCGCGGGTACCGGGCAGGGCGCCGAAGCGGGCGGTGGCGGCGATGTCGCCGGGGTTGTTGATGGCGTTGGCGGCCAGCACCAGCCACGGCGAGCCGGGCGGCAACAGGTCGTTGAGGTCGTACAGGGCGCCGTCCTCGTGCAGCCAGCCGCGGCCGCCAAGGGGCGAGTCGTCGAGCTGGGCGTGGCCGACCACGCTTCCGGCGTCGTTGACGTCGTTGGCGAAGGAGCTGACCGCCCCTGGCAGGGCGGGCAGGACGGTGCCGGGTTGCATCGGATCGTCGATGTGCCAGCGCAGTGCGAAGAAGCCGCCAGGGCCGTTGCCAGGGCCGCGTTCGACGCCGACCACGTGGCCGCTGTCGCTGATCGCGGTCGGGCGGCGGTTGCGCCCCGGGGGTCCGAGCAACCGTACCCCGTCACTGGTCCACAGCAAGGCCTGCTGTTCGGCGCCGACGGCGTTCAAGGTCGCGAAGCCGGCGATCCGCCCCAGGTTGTCGATGGCCTGGGCCGAGGTGTTGAAGCTGCCCTCGTACAGCCCCAGTCCCTGGAAATCGAAGCCTCCCTGGCTGTCGATGACGGCCCGGTAGGCCTCGAAGCGGAAACCACCGCCCGGCAGCGCCAGGGCGCGCTGGCCGACGATCTCGCCGGCCTCGTTGACGTCGTTGCCGAGGCTGGCCAGGTACAGGGCGGCCGCCCCGCAGCCGTTGGGCGTGGGGATGCATTGCAGCGCGTTGCCGACCCGCGCCCAGCCCACGCTGCTGCCGGGCAACTGCCCGACGATGAGTCCATTGCCGTTGCCGGCGCGCAGGAAATGCTCGTCGTAGAAGCCACCGTCGAACACCTCGACGCCGCCGTCGACATGGCCGCGCCAGACCACCGGCTTCCAGCGCGAACCGCTGAGCAGCATGCCGCTGGCGGTGCCGTTGTCGCGCAGGTCGATGAGCTGGCTGCCGCCGTTGGCGGGCAGGTGCGCGGACAGGTCGACCACCTCGAAACGGGGGTCTGCCTGCACCGGCAGCCCGCAGGCCAGCAGCAACAGGGCGAGCGCAGGGCGTTGTCTCATGGCCGCCTCCCGGTAGGGAGCCATCACGCTGGCAGGACGCAGGTCAACGCCATGTGCAGGCTGGATGACAGGTCCGACCCGGACAGCGGTCGGGTGCCGGCCTGTTCCGGCGCAGACGCGCCGGGGAGGGTGGCCAGCCCCGACGGCGGGAGGGACGCCGCCGGGGCCCGGCCGTGCCGGGGGAGGGTCAGCCCGGCACGGAGGCCGCCGTGGCCGGACGGCCACGGCGGCGGCGCACACGTTCGCGCAGGTTGTAGAGCATCAGGTACAGGGTCGGGATCAGGAACAGGGTGATCACCGTCGCGAACAGGATGCCGAACGCCAGCGAGGTCGCCATCGGGATGATGAACTGGGCCTGCAGGCTGCGCTCCAGGAGGATCGGCACCAGGCCGAAGAAAGTCGTCAGCGAGGTCAGCAGAACCGCGCGGAAGCGCTGGGTGCCGGACTGCACGACCGCCTCCTCGACCGACAGGCCCTCCTCGCGGCGGGCGCGGTTGATGAAGTCGGTCATCACCAGCGAATCGTTGACCACCACGCCGGCCAGCGCGATCACGCCGAACAGGCTCATCATCGAGAAGCTGACGCCGGTGACCCAGTGCCCGAACACCGCGCCGATCACGCCGAACGGGATCACCGACATGATGATCAGCGGCTGCGCGTAGGACTTCAGCGGGATCGCCAGCAGCGCGTAGATCAGGAACATCGACATGATCAGCGCGGCGTTCATCTGGCGCTGCATCTTCTCGCGCTCGGCCTGGGAGCCGCCGGCCAGCTCGCGCACGCCGGGATGGTCGCGCAGCAGCTGCGGCAGGAAGTCGCGACGCAGCTCCGGCAGGACCTTCTCGGCGCTGGTGATGGTGCTGTCGATGTCGGCCTGGATGCGCACCGTGCGGTTGCGGTCGACCCGGTTGATGCGCGAGTAGCTGGTGCCGATCTCGACCTCGGCGACCTGCGCGAACGGCACCAGCTCGCCGGACGGCGTGCGGATGCGCATCTGCTCGAGGTTGGCCAGCGACTGCCGCTCGGCGCGCGGGTAGCGCACCATCACGCGCACCTCGTCCTTGCCGCGCTGGATGCGCTGCGCCTCCTCGCCGTAGAACGCCTGGCGCACCTGGCGGCCGAGGTCGACCTGGCTCAGGCCCAGGGCCTGCGCGGCCGGCTTGATCTTCAGGCGGATCTCCTGGGCGCCGGTGTTGATCGTCGACACCACGTCGTAGACGCCGTCGTAGCCGCGCAGGCGTTGCACCAGGGCATCGGCGGCGCGCTCCAGCTGGTCGTTGTCCTCGCCGGTCAGTCGGAAATCGATCGGCCGGCCGCCCGGGTTGGTGCTGGCGAAGATGCGCAGCTCGCGGGCGCCGGCGATCTCGCCGACCTTGTCGCGCCAGCGGTTGCTGATCTCGTAGGCGTCCCACTCGCGGGTCTCGCCCTTGGTCAGCTCAAGGACCAGGGTGCCGCCGGTGTCGCCGTTGGTGAACACCAGGGCGTGGTTGACCAGGTTGCCGTCGGACTCCGGGAACTCGCTCCTGTAGTCGGCCTCGACCGCGTCGATGGCCGACTGCATGCGCTCCAGGGCGGCGTCGCGGGCGCTGGGCGCGCTGCCGTCGGCCAGGCGCAGGTTGGCGTTGATGAAGTCGCTGGGCACGTCGGGGAAGAAGATGAAGCGGACCTTGTCGCCGCCGAGCAGGCCGACCGCCAGGATCACGCAGGCCAGGAACAGCGACAGGGTGACGCCGCGCCAGGCCAGGGCGCGCTCCAGCAGCGGCCGGTAGACCCGCTCGATGAAGGTCTCCAGGCCGCCGGAGAAGCGCCGCTGCATGCGCGCCAGCCGGCCGGGCTGCGCCGACAGCGGCTTCATGCCGGCCAGGTGCGCCGGCAGGATCAGCTTGGACTCGACCAGCGAGAAGAACAGGCACAGGATCACCACCCAGGACACCGAAGTCAGGAACACCGCGGCGTTGCCCTCGACGAACATCAGCGGCCCGAACGCGGCCATCGTGGTGAGCACGCCGAAGGTCGCCGGCAGGGCCACCTTCCTGGCGCCGCGGATCACGTTGTCCACCGACTGTCCGTGGCGCTGGGTCTCGGTGTAGGCGCTCTCGCCGATGACGATGGCGTCGTCGACGACGATTCCCAGCACCAGCACGAAGCCGAACAGGCTGAGCAGGTTGATGTTGGTGGCGAAGGGCCCCAGCGGCATCAGCCACAGCGCGCCCAGGAAACAGATCGGGATGCCCAGGGCGACCCAGAAGGCCAGCTTCAGGCGCAGGAACAGGGCCAGGCACAGGAACACCAGCGCCGTGCCGGCCATCATGTTCTTGACCATCATGTTGAGGCGGTCCTTCAGGTAGAAGGAACTGTCGCCCCAGACCGCCAGTTCGGCGCCTGGCGGCAACTGGCCGCGCTTCTCGACGACGTAGCGGTTCACCGCGTCGCTGATCGCGATGTCGTTGCCGCCGTCCGAGGCGATCACCGACATGCTCAGCGAGGGCTTGCCGGCGAACAGCGCGTAGTTCTCGGTCTCGGCGAAATCGTCGCGGATGGTGGCGACGTCGGACAGGCGCAGGCGGGTGCCGTCCGGGTCGGTGCGCAGCACGATGTCGGCGAACTCGTTGCCGCTGTAGACCTGGCCGATGGTGCGCAGCAGGATGTCGCCGCCCTCGGTCTTCACCGAGCCGCCGGGCAGGTCCAGCGAGGACCGGCGCACCGCCAGCGCGACTTCCTCGAAGGTCATCCCGAACTTGCGCAGGTTCGCCTCGGAGACCTCGATGGCGATCTCGAAGTCGCGGTCGCCGACCAGGTTGACCTTGCGCACGCCGGGCAGCAGCTGCAGCTCGTCCCTGACCTGCCGGGCCAGCGACTTGCGGGCGCGGTCGTCGAGGTCGCCGTAGACGGTGACCCAGATCACCTGCTGCTCGAACAGCATCTCCGAGACGATCGGCCGCTCGGTCTCGGCCGGCAGGGTCGAGATGCCGTCGACGCGCATCTTGATGTCGGCGAGCGCCTTGGCGATGTCCTGGCCGGTGAGCAGCTCGATCTGCACCGTGCCGGAACCCTCGACCGCGAAGCTGCGGATCTCCTTGATGCCCTCGACGTCGGCGATCGCCTCCTCGACCTTGATCAGCACGCCCTCCTCGACCTCGGCCGGCGCGGCGCCGAGGTAGGGGACGGTGACCTGCACCATGTTGCTCTCGAACTCCGGGAAGGTGCGCTTCTGGATGCCGAAGTAGGACACCAGGCCGGAGACCATGATGACCATCATCAGGAGGTTCGCCGCGACCGGGTTGCGGGCGAACCAGGCGATCAGGCCACTGGGCGGTTGCCGCGGATCGGCGGACATGGCCTCTACTCCCCGTCGCGTTCGCCGCCGTCGCCGGAGCGCAGGTCGGCGTCTTCATCGGCGGCGACGGTCTCGTCGACACCGAACTCGTCGAGCGTGTTGCGATTGGCCGGCACCTGGGCGACCGCGGTGTCCAGGCCGAGGCCGGGGTCGCGGGTGCGCACCGCCATGCCGTCGACCGGCGCATCCAGGGTCGACACCACGACCCGCTCGCCCGGCTCCAGGCCGCCGTCGATGAAGGCGTGGCTGGCGTCGGCGCGGACGATCACCACCTCGCGCAGGCGCAGGCGGCCGTCGGCGTCGACGGTCATCAGCTGGTTGCTGCCGCGCACGGCATGGCGCGGTACGCCGACCACCTGGTGGCCGATCGTGGCCGGCAGGTCGACCTCGACGAAGGTGCCGAACGGCAGCGGCGGGCCGTTGCGGCGGCCGAGCACGCCGTACGGGTCGTCGACCGAGACCACCGCGTAGAGCACCCGCGAGCGCTCGTCGATGACGTTCTCCGAGCGCACCAGGCGGGCCGGCCAGCGCTGCTGCTCGCCGCCGACGCTGGCGCGCAGGGTCACCGGGTGCGGCTCGTCGCCGGGACCGGGCAGCGGCAGGAAGGCGGCGTCCAGGCTGGTCAGCGGCACGCGCACCTCGGCGCGGTCGATGGCGTTGACCACCGCGACCGCGGTGCCGGTGCCCAGGTACTGGCCGAGGTCGACGCGCTTCTCGCGCAGCAGGCCGTCGTAGGGGGCCCGGACCACGGTGCGCTCGAGGTTGATGCGGGCCTGCAGCAGGTCGGCCTCGGCCGAGCGCAGGTTGGCCTGCGCCTCGGCGACGTAGGGCACGCGCAGCACCAGATCGCTGGGGGTGCCGGGGCGGCGCAGGTTCTCCCAGTCGCGTCGCGCCTGGTCGGCACGCGCCTGTTCCTGGGCCAGCAGGGCCTGGCGGTTGGCGACCTGGGCCTCGGCGCGGCGCAGGGCCGCCTGGTAATCCTTGGCGTCGATCCGCAGCAGCACCTCGCCGCGCCGGAAGAAATTGCCGACCTGGAAGGAGTCGGAGACCTCGACCACCGCGCCGTTCACCTCCGACACGAGGGTGGTGCCGGTGTGCGGCGCCACCGTGCCCTGCGCGGTCAGGATGAACTCGCCGGCGAACGGCCGTGCCGGCTCGACCTCGACCAGCGGCTGGGTCGGCGGCGTGTCCTTCTTGGGGGGCTCGGGCCGGCTCTTGATCAGGCCGGCGGCGACGAACACGGCGACGCCGATGATGGCGACCGGCAGCAGCCAGCGAGCGCGCTTGGACATGGGGTTCTCCCGGGGGCAAAGATACGGCTGCAATTGTCCGGTTGCGGACAGCCGCGGACAGGGCCGGAAGTCACCTCCTGCGGCAGCCGGAAGTCATGGTCCGGCAGCCGGTGGCCCCGGTCGGCCAGGTGCCCGGGGGCCGCTATCCTTCCAGACCATGTGTGAACGGGACACCATCGCCGCCCTGGCCAGCGGCGCCGGGCGGGCCGGCATCGGCGTGGTCCGGGTGTCCGGACCGGATGCCCTGGCCCTGGGCCGGCGCCTGACCGGCCGGACCCTGGCGCCCCGCCGGGCGCATTTCGTCCGTTTCCGCGATGGCGACGGACAGGTCCTGGACGACGGCCTGGCGATCGCCTTTCCCGGCCCGGCCTCGTTCACCGGCGAGGACGTCGTGGAACTGCACGGCCACGGCAACCCGGTGCTGCTGCAGGCCCTGCTCGACCGCCTGTACGCGCTGGGCGCCCGTCCGGCCCGGCCCGGCGAGTTCAGCGAGCGGGCGTTCCTGGCCGGCCGCCTGGACCTGGCCCAGGCCGAGGCGGTCGCCGACCTGGTCGCCGCCGGCAGCCTGGCCGCCGCGCGCGCCGCGCGCCGCTCGTTGGACGGCGTGTTCTCGCGCCAGGTGCACGAACTGCTCGACGCACTGGTCGCCGTGCGCGTCGAGGTCGAGGCCGGCATCGACTTCCCCGAAGAGGAACTGGAACTGCTCGCCGGCGGCGCCCTGGCTGGCCGCCTGTACGCCGCGCGCCGCCGCCTGGCGGCTCTGCTGGCAGCCGCCCGCCACGGCCAGCGCCTGCGCGACGGCCAGGTGGTGGTGCTGGCCGGCCGCCCGAATGCCGGCAAGTCGTCCCTGCTGAACCGCCTGGCCGGCAGCGAGCGCGCCATCGTCACCCCGGTACCGGGCACCACCCGCGACGTGCTGCGCGAGGAGATCCGCCTGGGCGAGGTCGGCCTGACCCTGGTCGACACCGCCGGCCTGCGCGAGCCCGGCGACGCCATCGAGGCCGAGGGCGTGCGCCGCGCCCGCGCCGAGCTGGCCCGCGCCGACCACGTCCTGCAGGTGTGCGACGCCGCCGATCCGGCCTCCGTGCCAGACGCCGGCCTCGCCCCGGCCCTGGCCGGCGACGCCGGCCTGACCGTGGTGCTGAACAAGATCGACCTGCTGGCCGCCGACGCCCGCGCCGCGGCGCTGGCCCGCGCCGCCGCCGGCGGCGGCACCGTGCTGGCGGTGTCGGCGCAGACCGGCGAGGGCATCGACGCCCTGATCGTGCACCTGGCCCGCCTCGCCGGCGCCACCGGCGCCGGCGAAGGCGCCTTCAGCGCCCGCGCCCGCCACGTCGAGGCCCTGCAGCGCACCGCCGCCCGCCTCGACGACGCCTACCGCCACCTGGTCGACGAACAGGCCTTCGAGCTGTGCGCCGAAGCCCTGCGCCTGGCCCATCTGGCGCTGGGCGAGATCACCGGCGCGCACACCCCCGACGACCTGCTGGGGGCGATCTTCTCGAGCTTCTGCATCGGCAAGTAGGGCACCGGCCGGCTGCCGGGGGTGGGCCCCTGGTGCGCCCGGGAACGTTGCCGCCGGCGGTTCGGTGCCGACGCCCTCAGGCCGCCACTCCGAACAGTGCGCCGACCCCGGCGGTCAGCGCCATCGCCAGGGCGCCCCAGAAGGTCACGCGCAGGACCGCCCGGCGCGGCGCGGCGCCGCCGGCGCGGGCGCCGACCGCGCCGAGCAGGGCCAGGAACGCCAGGGCGGTGGCGAACACCGCCATCACCCGCAGTGGCGGCGGCGCCAGCAGGGCGACCAGCAGGGGCAAGGCGGCACCGGCGGCGAAGGTGGCGGCCGAGGCCAGGGCCGCCTGGATCGGCCGCGCCGCGGTGGTCTCGGAGATGCCCAGCTCGTCGCGCGCGTGGGCCGCGAGGGCATCGTGCGCCATCAGTTGCCCGGCGACCTGGCGGGCCAGGTCCGGCTCGACGCCGCGGCCGACGTAGATCCGCGCCAGCTCCTCGTGCTCGAACGCCGGCTGGGCGGCCAGCTCGGCGCGCTCGCGGGCGAGATCGGCCTGCTCGGTATCCGATTGCGAGCTGACCGAGACGTACTCGCCCGCCGCCATCGACATCGCCCCCGCCACCAGGCCCGCCAGGCCGGCGACCAGGACCTCGGTCCGGCCGGAACCGGCCGCGGCCACGCCGACGATCAGGCTGGCCGTCGAGACGATGCCGTCGTTGGCACCCAGCACCGCCGCGCGCAGCCAGCCGATCCGGGACACCAGGTGCGATTCGGGGTGCAGGTGCAGGCGTGACATGGGCGCTCCCGGTGGTTGATGTCCGACAATCTAGCGCTGCCGGCGCGGCGCCGTTCGCCCTGGTCGGACGCGTCCGGACGCAGGCCAGGGAACGGGGTCGGAAGGGACGGCGTGCCGTCACCAGCGGCGCCCGTGCCCATGGGAGTGGCGCGGACCTGCCCTGGCGGCCGGCACCCCGCGCAGGACGGGCCGGCGGGCGCCGATGCCCCGGGTTTGTGCTTAGATCGGGCGGTCGGGGCGAGGGGAGGCGGGCATGGCCGCTGTGCAGTCCGAAGACCTGCTGGCGCTGTATCCCTGCCTGCGGGGCCTGCCCGGCCATCTCGCCCTGGCGCTCTCCGCGCTTCGTACCCTGAAGCTCGCGGCCGGCAGCACGCTGTTCGACGAGGGCTCCGCCTGCGCGGGCTTCCCGCTGCTCATGGCCGGCGAGGTGCGCGTGGTCAAGACCTCCGCCGGCGGCCGCAGCCTGTACCTGTACAGCGTGCTCGCCGGTGGTTCCTGCGTCCTGACCCAGGGTTGCCTGCTGGGCGGGCGGCCGTACAACGCACGCGGCGTGGCGCACACGGACCTGGTCCTGCACCTGCTGCCCCGCGCCCTGTTCGAGGCGCTCCTGGCCAGCCATCCGCCTTTCCGGCAGTACGTGTTCGCGCTGTTCGCCGAGCGCTTCTCCGGGCTGGTCGCCCTGATCGAGGAGGTCGCCTTCAAGCGCGTCGACCAGCGGCTCGCGCGGCTGCTGGTGGCGCGCGCGCCGGTGCTGCACGTCACCCACCAGGCGCTGGCCGACGACCTGGGCAGCGTCCGGGAGATCGTCACCCGGCTGCTGCACCATTTCTCCGAGGACGGCTGGGTGGACCTGGCGCGCGAGCGCATCCGGGTGCTGGCGCCGGAACGCCTGGCGCGCTTCGCGCAGGTGGGTCCGCAGGGTCCCGGCGAGGGGTGAACCGACACCTGGGCCTCGGTAACCTGGGTCACCGACACGGCAGCCGGACCGGCGCAGGATGGAAGCATCCCGCCACCGGAGCAGCCGCCCATGACAGCCAATGCCGGACCCGTCGACCGCACCCTGCGCATCCTGGTCGGCCTGGCCGTGCTCAGCCTGACCGTGCTGGGCCCCCGGACGTCCTGGGGGCTGCTGGGCATCGTGCCGCTGCTGACCGGCCTGACCGGATTCTGTCCGGCCTATGCGTGGCTCGGCATCAGCACCTGCCCGAAGCGCTGAGGACGACCCGGCCATGAGGACCGTTCCCGCCACCCTGGCCCTTGCCCTGGCCCTGGTCGCCGACGCTCTGCCCGCCCAGACCATCGCCTGGCTCAACGAGCCCGGCGGGGTCGCGGTGGCCCGGGACGCCGCCGACAACGTGTACACGGCGCGCTGGGACTACAACCCCGGCGGCGACATCCATGTCGCCAGGCGCGATGCCGCCGGCACGCTGATCTGGGAGGAGCGCTTCGACAACCTCGACGGCACCCGGCACGAGGTCGCCACCTTCGTCGCCGCCGACAATGGCGGCAACGTGCTGGTGTCGGGCACGGTGCGCTCCGGTTTCGCCAATCCGGTCAACGCCGCCAGCGTGCTGATGAAGTTCGCCCCCGACGGCGCACTGCTGTGGCGGCGCGTCTACGGCGGCGACTTCGACGGCTCGTCGACGCGCCGCCTGGTGATCGACCCCGAGGACCGCGCCCATGTCCTCGGCCTTGGGGTCTGCCCGGCCGGCCTGATGGCCACGGTGCGCCGGTTCGATGCCGACGGCATCCCGGGCTGGATCTGGTGCGACCAGGCCGGCGTCGGCCAGCCGACCATGATCAAGCGGACGCCCGACGGCCAGTTCGTCATCGCCGGCCGCGGCCTGATCGGCGCGGTCCAGGGTTTCGCGCGCATCGACGCGCAGGGCCGGACCGTCTGGTCCCTGGTCGGCATTCCCAGCCCGACCGCGGGCGACATCGCCGGCGACGCGGAGGGCAACAGCTACGTGGTGTTCGCCGAACCCGCCGGTCCGGGCACCCGTCTGCGCAAGCTGTCGCTCGCCGGCGAGACCCTGTGGGAGCGCAGCCACCCGATGAGCGCGTTCCGGGTCGAGGTCGCGCCGGACGGCTCGCCGGTGCTCGGCGGCTTCCCCGGCGCCAACGCGGGCGGGGCCGCGTTCGCCCGGTTCAGCGCGGCCGGCGACCTGCTCTGGACCAATCCCGACGCCAGCGGCGTCGGGCTGCTGCTGCACTCGGCGATGCTGGTCGACGCCGGGGGCAGCGCCTATCTCAGCGGCTCGACCCTGGTCGCCATGGGCGTGGCCAAGGTCGCCGAGGACGGCAGCACCGCCTGGTCCGTCCTGCTGCCGGGCGGCACCAGCACCGGCATGGCGCTGGGCAGCGCGAACCAGGTGTACGTCTCCGGCGGCATCTACGCGGCCCGCATCGACCAGGCGCCGGCCGACGCCGTGTTCGCCGACGGCTTCGAGTCCTGAGGCTCAGGCGCGCGCCGCACGGCCTCGGCCCGGCGCCGCGACGATCCCGCCTTCGGGGTGCGGCTCAGGCGCGCCTGCCCTTGACCAGCAGGCCGACGCCGACGGCGATCAGGACCAGCGGCCACCAGGTGGCGACCAGACGGCCCAGGCCGACATCGGTCCAGCCCAGGTTGTTGGCCAGGAACAGGACGCCGACCGCGATCAGGATCAGGGCGGGGATCAGGTTGCGGGGCATGGCGGTCCTCCGGGGCGGTGCGGTGCGGTGCGGTGCGGTGCGGTGCGGTGCCCCGATGATGCAGCCCCGGGCCCGGCCCGGCCAGTGGCCGGCACGGCCCGGCCCGGGCTCGGGCGGCGTCCGGGCGCCGCGCGGGGGGGCCGCTGGCGGTCGGCGCACGCTTCCTGCGTAGCAACCCTGTGGCACGCCCTGCCCCGGCGGGCCCTGCCGCCTCCCTCCCCTGCACAGGTTTGCCGCCCATGAAACGCCTGTTCTTCGCGCCGGTCCTGGCCAGCCTGCTGCTGGCCGGCTGCGGCGCCACCCGCGATCCCGCGGCCGGTTCCCGACCGGCCGCCGCCGGCACCGGGCCGGTGCTGTTCGACGACCTCGGCGGCTACAGCCGCCCGCTGCCCGGCGCCGCGCCGGCGGTGCAGCGCTGGTTCGACCAGGGCCTGCGCCTGGTCTACGCCTTCAACCACCAGGCCGCCGCCGAGGCCTTCGCCGAGGCGGCCCGGCTGGACCCGCGCTGCGCCATGTGCCTGTGGGGCCAGGCGCTGGCGCTGGGCCCGAACATCAACTCGCCGATGCTGCCCGAAGCGCTGGTGCCGGCCCACGCGCTCAGCCGGCAGGCGCTTGCTCTGGCCGACACTGCCGCCCCGGCCGACCGCGCTCTGATCGAGGCCCTGGCCCTGCGCTACGTGGCCGATCCGCCGGCCGACCGCAGCGCCCTGGACCGCGCCTACGCGCAGGCCATGGCGCAGGTGGTGCGGGCGCACCCGGACGACCTCGACGCCGCGGTGCTGTACGCCGAGGCCCTGATGGACCTGTCGCCCTGGTCGTACTGGGGCCGGGACGGCCAGCCGCTGGAGCACACCCAGGCCCTGGTCGGGGCCCTGGAATCGGTGCTGGCGCGCGACCCGGACCACATCGGCGCCATCCACTACTACATCCACGCGGTCGAGGCCTCGCCGGACCCGGGGCGCGCGGAACCCCATGCCGACACCCTGGAAGCGCTGGCGCCCGGCGCCGGCCACCTGGTGCACATGCCGGCGCACATCTACATCCGGGTCGGCCGCTACCACGACGCCACCTTGAACAACCTGCGCGCCACCGAGGCCGACGACCGCTTCATGGCGGTCTGCGGCAGCGGCAGCAACGGCGTCTACCCGCTGGGCTACGTGCCGCACAACTGGCACTTCATGGCGATGAGCGCCGGCCTGGAGGGCAACGCCCGGATGAGCCTGCACGCGGCCCGGCAGACCGCCGCGAAGGTCGATGCCGCCCTGCTCGACGAGCTGACCTTCCTGCAGGCCTTCCTGGTCACGCCGCTGCAGGCGCAGGTGCGCTTCGGGCGCTGGGACGAGATCCTGGCGACCGCGCAGGCGCCGGACGAACGGCCGTACCCGCGGGCGATCTGGCACTACGCGCGCGGCCTGGCCTGGCTGGCGCGCGGCGACACGGCGGCGGCCGCCGCCGAGCTGGCGCGCCTGGAGGCGATCGCCGGCGACCCGGCGCTGGCCCAGGTCTGGGTGTCGACGCCGAACACCGCGGTGCCGGTGGTGGCGATCGCCACCGACGTGCTGCGCGGCGAGCTGGCCGCGGCCCGGGGCCGGCTCGACGAGGCGGTCGCGGCCCTGGAGCGCGCCGCCGAGGCCGAGGCGGCGTTGGGCTACATGGAGCCGCCGGACTGGGCGCTGCCGGTGCGGCAGACCCTGGGCGCGGTCCTGCTGGCCGGCGGCCGCGCCGCCGAGGCCGAGGCGGCGTTCCGCGCCGACCTGGCGCGCTGGCCGGAGAACGGCTGGTCGCTGCGCGGCCTGGAGGAGGCGCTGCGCGCCCAGCAGCGCGGCGACGAGGCGGACGCCGTGCAGGCGCGCTTCGCCGCCGCCTGGCAGTGGGCCGACACCCCGCTGGAAGGTCCGCGCCTGTAGTGCCCGCGGCGCGGCGGCCGCCCGCGCAGCGGGCGCCCGCCCTGCCTTGCGCGCAGGGGCCCGGGGCCGCCGCTCAGCTCGAGATCGCCAGCCGCTCGCGGTGGTACAGGCGCACGGTGACGGCCGCCAGCAACAGCCCCAGCACCAGGGTGCCGGCGATGCTCATCGCGAACTGCTGGGCGGTCACCGGCTCGCCGCGCACCAGCTGGCTGATCACCACGTGCTGGCTGACCAGGGGCGCCGCGTACATCCACTCGACCGGCTTGATCGGGTTGATCGCCATCACCAGCGAGGGCAGGGCCGGCACGATCATGATCATCGACAGCCAGGTCTGCGCCTCGCGGAAGCTCTTGCTGAACGCGGCGACCAGGGTCTGGGCGCTGGCCGCCAGCAGGGCCAGCGGCGCGATCGCCAGCAGCGCCAGGCCCGCGGTGCGGGCATCCAGGCCCAGCGAGAAGCCGAGCGAGGCGCCGACCGGCATCAGGCGCAGGAACAGCGCGAAGCCGACGATCGAGATCGCCAGCGCCGCGAAGGCGAACGCGGTGGTGGCCAGCAGCTTGCCGGCCAGGATCTGGCTGCGCGGCACCGGGTTGATCAGCAGGGCCTCCAGCGACTGCCGCTCGCGCTCGCCGGCGGTGGTGTCGATGGCCAGGTACATGCCGCCCAGGAAGGCGCCCAGGATCAGCATGTAGGGCAGGAAGGCCAGCAGCATGCCGGCCCGGCTCTGCGGGCTGGACTGGTCGCGCTCGATGACGGCGACCGGCCGCACCAGTTCCGGATTCACGCCGCGCGCGCTCAGGCGCAGCGCCGCATGGGTGGCGCCATAGGCCTCCAGCAACCGGGTCAGGCGGCGCACCGAGGCGGCGGTGAACTGCCGGGAATCGTCGTAGACCAGCTCGACCGGCGCCGGCCGACCCTCGCGCCAGCGCTCGCCATAGCCCGCCGGGATGCGCAGCACCAGCTCCTGCTCCTGGTCGCGCACGGCGCCCTCCGGATCGGCCGGGGCCTCCTTGATCTCGACATTCTGGCTGCGCAGCCAGGCGACCAGGGCCGGGGCGTTCTCCTGGCCGGCGACCGGCAGGTCCAGGGGGCGCTCGGCGCGCTCGCTGGCCTTGTTCATCATGAAGCCGATCAGCACCACGAACAGCAGCGGCCCGAACAGCGGACCGAACACCAGGGAATTGAGCACGGTGCGGCGGTCGCGGAGGTTCTCGCTCGCCTCCTTGCGGAACACGGTCAGCCAGGGTGCGCTCACGACAGGCCCTCCTCGCTGCCGATGATGTCGACGAAGGCGTCCTCGAGGCTGTCGCGGCCGGTGCGCCGGCGCAGGTCGTCCGGGCTGCCGTCGGCGACCACCCGGCCGTGCGCGATCACCACGATGCGGTCGCACAGGGCGGCGACCTCCTGCATGATGTGGCTGGAGAACAGCACGCAGTGGCCGGCTGCGCGCAATCCGAGCAGGAACCGGCGCATCGCGCGGGTCGACATCACGTCCAGGCCGTTGGTGGGTTCGTCGAGCAGGACGTTGCGCGGCGCGTGGATCAGGGCGCGGGCGATCGCGGTCTTGACCCGCTGTCCCTGGGAATAACCCTCGGCCTTGCGGTCGGCGATCTCGACCAGGTCGAGCGCGCGCACCAGCTCGTCGGTGCGGCTGGCCAGGGTCGCCTCGTCCAGGCCCTGCAGGCGGCCGAAGTAGGCGATGTTCTCGCGGCAGGTCAGGCGCTTGTACAGGCCCTTGGCGTCGGGCAGCACGCCCATGCGCCGGCGCGCCTCCAGCGGCTGTTCCAGGGCGTCGATGCCGTCGACGCGGATGCCGCCGGCGTCCGGCTGCATCAGCGTGTAGAGCATGCGCAGGGTGGTGGTCTTGCCGGCGCCATTGGGCCCGAGCAGGCCGGTGATCTGGCCGTCGGGGGCGCTGAAGCTGACGCCGTCGACCGCCTGCACCTTGCCGAAGGCCTTGCGCAGGCCGTTCACCTCAAGCATCGCGAATACCCTTTGGTCACGGCGCGGAGCCGTTGAAATCCAGATAGAACGGCCACGGCGCCAGCGTGTCCAGGCAGTCGGCGTCGCCGATCGCGGCCACCTCGCCGGCGCGCACGAAGCGTGCGACCAGGGTCGGCATGCAGCCTCGGGTCATGACGATATGGCCCTGCCCCGGCGCCACCAGATGGCGGGCGTTGGCCAGGGTGGCCAGGGCGCGTTCGGCGTAGGCCGGCGGCGTGACCGGATCGAACTCGCCCGACAGCAGCAGCACCGGCAACTCGGAATCGACCGGCTGCTTGAAGGCGCCGGGCGCCCGCGGCACCGGCCAGACGCTGCACTGGGCGCGCATGAATCCGACCAGGTCGGCGCCGATCAGGCTGTCGTCGTCCGCGGACGGGTTCAGCCAGGGCGCGTCCTCGCTGCAGCCCACCGACAGCTGCATGCCGTGCGCGATCATGTCCTCGAGGTCGGCGAACAGGATCCGCGCCTGCGCCAGCAGCGGCTGCGGGTCGCCCTCGCGCGCCTGGTGCAGCAGCAGCGGCAGCAGCGCCGTGTACTCGGGACTGTAGGCGAACATCCGGACCGTGCCGGCCAGGGTCTCGTGGTTGAGCGCCACCTCGATCGGCCGGTGGCTGCGCGGGTCGGGAATGATCACCGTGGTCGGCGTCTCCCGGTAGCGCCGGCGCAGCTCCGCCAGCGTCGCGGCCGGGTCGCCGAAAGCGCCCGCGCAGGCGGCATCGGCGCGGCAGCGCGCGAACTGCGCGGCCAGCGCGGCGTCGAGGAAGGCGCCGTGGTCCTGGCCGAGGGCGACGTCCTGGGGCACCACGCCATCGAGCACGGCGCTGCGCACCCGCTCGGGATGGGCCTGGATGTAGCTGAGCGCGACCCGGGTGCCGTAGGAGCCGCCGACCAGGTTCCACTGGCGCACGCCCAGGGCCTCGCGCACCGCCTCGAGGTCGGCCAGGTAGTCGCGGGTGGTGTAGTGGGCGACCTCGGCGTCCAGCCCCGCCAGGCAATCGCGGGCCAGGCCGGCCAGCATCGCGGCATCCGGCAGGGGCGCCGTCGGGTCGCTGGAATCGGGCAGGTCGCAGCGCAGCGGGTGGGAGCGGCCGGTGCCGCGCTGGTCGACCAGGACCACGGCGCGGTCGGCGAGCAGCTCGCGGAAGGCGGGCGCGACCTGGCCGTAGCTCTCCAGCGCCGACTGGCCCGGTCCGCCGGCCAGGAACAGCAGCGGATCGGGCTGGGCCGGACGCCGCCGCGGCTCGATCCGGGCGATCGCCAGCTCGATGCGGCGCCCCTCGGGACGGGCGCGGTCCTCGGCGACCGACAAGGTCGCGCATTGCGCCCGCGGACCGGCGACGCCGCCGGGCGGCACCAGCTCGCAGGGGGAGAACTCCAGCGCCGGCAGGGCCGGGGCGGTGGCCACGCCGACCGCCAGGGCGGCCGCGCGGAGGATTCGGCAGGTCAGGGGATCCATGGTCGGCGCAAGCCTACGCGAATGCAGGTCGGTCCGTCATGCGCCGGACATCCTCCAGCAGCGCCTGCAACTGGTCGGCGGTGGCCAGGGCGGCGCCGGCGTCGGTTGCGCGCGGCAGGGCCGCCAGGCCGGCGCGGGCCAGGCCGGCGGCGCGCCCGGTCTCGCCGGCGAGCAGCGCGATCGCCGCCTCGGCGGCCTCGCGCCGGCCGGGTTCGACCACGCCGCCGCGGCCGCGTGCCAGCCACTGCCGGGCGCCTTCCAGGTCGCCCTGGTGGCGGGCGCGGAACCAGGCGACCTCCAGGGCCAGGGATTGGCGGAAGCCGTCGGGGAATTCGTCGATGCCGGCGGCGACCGCCTCCAGGTGCGGGCGGGCATCGGCGGGACGACCGGCGTCGAGGGCGTGGCCGTAGGCGAACAGGTGTGCGGCGACCCGGCGCATCGGCAGGTCGTCGCCGGCATGGGCCAGCAGGCGTGCGAGGGCGTCCGGGTCGAGGTCGCGCGGCCGGGTGCCGGCCAGGCTCTGGGCCATCAGCAGGGTCAGGTCGAAGCGCTGGGCCACGGCGGTGCCGCCGCGGCGCAGTTCCAGCAGCTGCGCGCCATCGGACATGAAGCCGCCCTTGCGCGAGTGGAACGGCAGGGCCGTGGCGACGAAGATGGCCAGCGACATCAGGGCCAGCAGCAGCGACCAGGCGGCGATCCGGCCCGAGGCGGCCCATGCCAGCAGGGTGCACACCACGGCCAGCCCCAGGCTGGCCGCCGGCCCGCCGATCACCAGGGCGCGGAACTGCGGCGTCAGCGGCCGGCCGGTATCGGGCAGGGCGGCGGCCAGGCCGCCGAAGGTGGCCGGCGAGAAGAACCAGCCGAACCGGATGCCCTGCCGGGTCCGGGTCCAGCGCAGCGGGCCGACGATCAGCAGCAGGAAGCGCATGCCGCGGCGCATGCCGCCGGCCAGGTGGCCGAGCTCGTGCACGCCGATGGCGACCAGCAGCAGCAGGAGCGCGACCGGCAGGTCCCAGGCCGACAGCGGCGCCAGCTTCCCGACCAGCCATTCCGAGTGCTTGCCCAGGGTGGCCAGGCCGGCGCCGACGACGGCGCCGGCGCCGGCCAGGGCGGCGGTGGCCGAGAACCCGCTGGCCACCCAGGCCGCCGGGTGGTCGATCAGGATGGCCGAGGCCAGCGCGCCGCAGGCCGCGACCTGCGCCACCGCCAGGTCGATGAAGACCACGCCGCGCGCCAGCACCTGCNNGGCGCCGGCCAGGGCGGCGGTGGCGAGCACGCCGCGCCAGCGCGACCGGCGCGCGGGCGGTCCGGCAGGGACGGGGGTGGGGGCGGTGTCGTTCATGGCGAAGGGTCCGCACTGGAGGGATACAGGGCCAGGGTCACGGCATACAGGCGGCGCTCGCGGGCGCCTTCGTCGCCGCGCTGGGCGAGCCGTTCGAGGTCGTCGTAGAGGCGCCGCAGTCGGCGCGCCCAGCGCCGGCGTTCGTCGGCGTCCAGGGCCAGCACCATGCGCCAGGCGACCAGGCCCTGGTCGGCGTCGAACGGGACGTCGGTGGCGATGCGGCCGGCGCCGGCGGCGCGCGCGATGTCCAGCCGGGCCTGGTCGAAGACGTGCTCGAGGATGCTTTCCAGGGCGGCGTCGCCGGCGACCGGGCTGGCGAAGGCGGCGCGGTCCAGGCGCAGCTGGCGGGCGCTGGCGCGGTAGTGGCGCTCGCGCAGGCCGTTGACGCGACGGACCCGCTCGACGCGCAGCAGGCGGTGCCGGACCAGCAGGCCCAGGTGGTAGTAGAGGCGGGTGACCGGCACGCCCAGGCGCGCGGCC
>DDTN01000015.1:135261-135401 GCA_002344355.1 Proteobacteria bacterium UBA2363
CGTTGAGCAGGCGCAGTTCGGCCGGACCGATCAGTTGGACGTCGGGGATGTCGCTCGATTCGGGCATGCCGACATTCAAACTTGTTTGAATGACAGTGCCAAGACAACTGATGGCAGGGGGCCGGGGCCGGGGCCGGGGC
>DDTN01000012.1 GCA_002344355.1 Proteobacteria bacterium UBA2363
AGACGTCGACCGGGGTGGCGCCGGGGGCGCAGTCGCCCGGGGCCGGCTGGGTGGTGAACCGGAACACCGGCGAGTTGGCGCCGTCGCCGCAGACATTGGACGCGCGAACCCGCCACCAGTAGCTGGTGTTGGTGTTCAGCGGCGTGGTCAGGGCGAAGCTGGTGCCGGCGACGACCGTGCTCAGCACGATGTTGCCGAACCCGGCGTCGGTGGCGACCTCCAGCAGGTAACCCTCGGCCTGGCTCGCCGAGGCCCAGCTCAGGGTCGGCTGCACGATGACGTTGGTCGCGTTGTTGGCCGGCGCCGTCAGGGACGGGGCCCCCGGCACCGCGGTGGCCACCAGCAGGTCGACGCTGGCGCTGCGGACCTCGCCGCTGGGCGAGGCGGTGCCGGTGATGTCGATCTGGTAGGCGCCGGCCGCGGCGGACCCGGTGTTGCCGATGGTCATCAGGCTGGTGCCCGGAAGGGTCGGCACCGGATTGACGCTGAAGCTGGTGGTGGTGCCCGCCGGCGTGCCGGTGGCCGCCAGGGTGACCGGCTCGTTGAAGCCGAGCAGGGAGCCCAGGCTGAGGTCGTAGGTCGCGTTGGCCGGCGTGCAGATCGCCCGGCTGGTCGGGGTCGGGGTCAGCGAGAAGCCGGCGCCCAGCGAGCAGTTGCGGCAGACCAGGGCGAAGTCCTGGTCGGTCGGGGTGCCGTTGCCGGGAATGCCGTCGCCGGGCAGGTTGCTGGCGATGACCCGGATGGTCACGTCCGAGCCCGGGTTGGTGACGAACACGTTCTCGACGTTGTTGAGGTTGTCGGCGCTGCCGCCGGGGACCGAGGCGCCGTTGGTGAAGACGTTGCCGCGGTACGTCTGGCCGCCGGTGATGACCTGCAGGTCGAGGTTGTTGACCAGCGCCGGGTTGGCGCCGGTGGCGGCGGCGGCGTCGGTCCAGGCCAGCGACACCTTGAGCGGGCGCGACGGATCCGCAACCCCGTAGGTGATCTCGTAGACCTGCCCGACCGAGGTCAGCACCTGGCTCTGGTCGACGTACTCGGAGGCGGTGAAGTCCAGGCCCATGCTGCCGGGGATGTCGATGCGGCCCCAACCCTCGTTCGGATTGGGAATCCCGGCGGGGACGCCGCTCAGGTCGCGGGCGCCGTTGACCAGCAGCGCCTTGATCATCGCCGGGCTGGGCGTGGCGTTGCCGTTGAAGCCGCGCCACCACTGGGTCAGCAGCACCGCGACGCCGGACACGTGCGGCGCGGCCATGCTGGTGCCCGAGCAGAACGCGTAGGTGTTGCTGGTGCCGGCGATCGCGGTGGCGCACTGGCTGGCGCCGGCGATGCGACGGGCCGAGGCGATGGTCTCGCCCGGCGCCGACACGGTGACGCCGAAACGGCCGTCCTGGGTCGGACCGCGGCTGGAGAAGCCGCTCAGGTCGTTGATGCTGCCGGCCCGGAAATTGCGCGAGCTGCCGGTGATGATCGGGTTCTTGGCCGCCTTCGGGGCGGTCAGGGTGCCGGCGTTCGGTCCGGAATTGCCGGCCGAGAACACCATGGTGAAGGCCTCGTGCATCGGCGTGTCGAAATCGCCGTCGCGGACGATCTGGTCCCAGGCGCGGGCGCCGGCGGTGTAGGTGGTGCCGCCGCTCTCGCCGGACGTCCAGCTGCCGTTGCCGCCGACCGCGCCGCCGAGCAGGGCGTTCTTGGACAGGATCTGCCAGCCGCCCGCCGGAGGCCAGGGCACGCCGCCGGCGCAGATCGGGTTCTGGGCGAAGATGCCGGCCGCCGGCGCGACGCCGATGCCGTACAGGAAGCCCTGGGCGTCGCTGAAGCCTGCGGCGCCGCTGCCGGCGATGATGCCGGCGACATGGGTGCCGTGGCCGCCGCTCGACGGGTCGTCGCCGGGGCCGTTGCCGGCCGGGCAGCCCGGATAGGTGACGCCGCCGACGATGCGTCCGGCGAAGTCGGGATGGGTCAGGTCGACGCCGCTGTCGATCACCGACCAGGTCACGCCGTTGCCGTTGAAGCCCAGCGCGCCCAGCCACGACAGGTAGCCGGTCTGCGGCACGAAGGTGGCGTTGTAGTTGCGCGCGACGATCTGCGAGGACATCTCGTCGTCGAGGATGGGATCGGGATCGGCGAACTCCAGCCAGACCACCTGCGGCAGCGCCGCCAGGTCGGCCAGGCGGGCGGCGTCGACCTCGACCCAGGCGTCGAAGAAGGTGCGGTCGGCCTGCGCCGGGCCATGGGTCACGACGTTCGCGCCCTGCGCGGCGAGCGCCGCGAGCACCGCCGCGACATCGCCGTCGTTGTAGAAGTGGACGCCGACGTTGCGGATCACGCCTGTGCGCTTGCCGAGGCCGGGTTCCAGCTTCCAGTCCGGCCGGTACTCGCCCTGCCAGCGGACGTGGGCCAGGCCCTCGACGGCACGCGCGGCGCCGGCGTCGGCCCAGACCAGGAAGGTGTCGTCGGGGTAGTACTGGAGCGGTCGCGCGCCGAACGCGGCCAGGTCGGCCAGCCAGTCGCCGCGCACCTTGCCGTCGAACTGCACGAAGCGCAGGCCCTTGCCGTTCGGCGCGGTGCGGTAGTCCGCGGCGTCACCGGGCGGCGTGCGCACCGGATCGAAGGACAGGTCGCCGAAACTGATGCGCTTGCCGCCGGTCGCCGGCGCGGCGGCGACGGCCGGCAGCGCCACCTCGGAATGGCCGAGGTCGACCGAGGCCGCCGCGGCGTGGCCGGGCCAGGCGCCGGCACCGATACCCGCGGCCGCGACGGCGGCAGCAAAAAACGCGGCCAGGCCGGCCGTACTCGAGCTGGACATCTCTACCCCTCCGATTGGCGTTCAGGTCCGGGCCGGATCGCCCGGAACCGGCTTAACATAGCACCGGTCGGACACCCCGACTCGACCCCGGAACCGGACGCCTGCGTATGGACTTCGTGATCCCCCGCCCGCCCCTGGCCAGCCTCGCCGTGGCCGGCGACAGCCGGCGCTTTCCGGTGCACCGGATCTACTGCATCGGCCGCAACTACGCCGAGCACGCCCGCGAGATGGGGGCGGTCCCCGAGCGCGGCCAGCCGGTGTTCTTCCTGAAGCCGACCGACAGCGTGGTCGACCTGCCCGGCACGGTCGCCTACCCGCCCGGGACCTGCGACCTCCACCACGAGGTCGAGCTGGTGGTCGCCCTGCACGGCGGCGGCCGCGACATCGACGCCGGGGACGCCCTGGCGCTGGTCTGGGGCTATGGCATCGGCCTGGACCTGACCCGCCGGGACCTGCAGGGCGCCGCCAAGGCCAAGGGCCTGCCCTGGGACACCGGCAAGTCCTTCGAGCAGGCGGCGCCCTGCGGCCCGCTGCACCCGGTCGCCGCGGTCGGCCACCCGGCCGCCGGCGCGATCACCCTGGAGGTCGCGGGCGCACCGCGCCAGCGCGGCGATCTCGCCGACATGCTGTTCCCGGTCGCCGAGGTGATCGCCCACCTGTCGCGCCTGTTCACCCTTGCCCCGGGCGACCTGGTGTTCACCGGCACCCCGGCCGGCGTCGGCCCGCTCCGGCGCGGCGACCGTTTCCGGGCCGCCATCGACGGCCTGGGCGAGGTCGAGGGCGAGATGGCCTGAGGTGCGCGACCGGCGCTGCCGCCTCCGCGCCACCGGCGCGGGGCGGGCGCCCCGCGCCGCGGCTTCACGACGTCGCGTGCGACAGGCGCGGCAGGATGCCGGGCGGCCGCGGGCCGCTCTGTCAGAATCGGGGCCTCACCAAACAGGATCCTCGCCGATGATGCTCCGCGCCCTGCTGCCGATCGCCGCCCTGCTCGCCGTTGCCGCACCGGTCGCCGCCGAGGGCCCGCTGCCCGACGCCGCCATCGAGGCCGCCACCGGCCTGCGCGACGCCGCCCTGGCCGGCTCCGGCGCCTACGACATCGTCGAGGACCTGACCACGCGGATCGGACCGCGCCTGGCCGGCACCGAGGCCGATGCCCGCGCCGTGCAGTGGGCGATCGACACGTTCCAGGCGCTGGGCTACGACCGGGTCTGGACCGAGCCGGTCAGCTTCCCGGTGTGGAGCCGCGGCATGGAGTCGGCGCGGGTGGTCTCGCCGTGGCCGCAGTCGCTGGCGATCGCCGCGCTGGGCGGCTCCATCGGCACCCCCGAGGAGGGCATCCAGGCCGAGATCGTCGCCTTCGACAGCTATGCCGACCTGCTCGAGGGCGACGCCGAGGCGGTCGAGGGCAAGATCGTCTACATCGGCAACCGCATGCGCCGTGCCCGCGACGGCCGCGGCTACGGCGAGGCGGTGATCGCCCGCTCGCGCGGCGCCTCGCACGCGGCGAAGCTGGGCGCGCGCGCGATCCTGATCCGCTCGATCGGCACCGCCGCCAACTCGCGCACGCCGCACACCGGCATGCTCAGCTACGACATCGCGTTCCGGCGGATTCCCGGCGCCGCGCTGTCCAACCCGGATGCCGACCTGATCGAGGCGATGCTGCGCCGGGGCGAGCCGGTGGTGGTCGAACTGCGGCTGGGTGCCGGCATCCGCGGCGAGTACACCAGCCAGAACGTGATCGCCGAAGTCGACGGCCGCGAGGACTCCGACCGCTTCGTGCTGATCGGCGGCCACCTGGATTCCTGGGACCTGGGCACCGGCGCCCTGGACAACGGCGCCGGCGTCGGCATCACCATGGCGACCGGCGCGATGATCGCGAAGCTTCCCAGGGCGCAGCGGCCGCGCCACGGCGTCCGGGTGGTCGCCTTCGCCAACGAGGAGCAGGGCGTGCACGGCGGCCGTGCCTATGCCCAGGCCCATGCCGAGGCCCTGCAGCGCCACCTGATCGGTGCCGAGTCCGACTTCGGCGCCGGCCGGATCTGGCGCTTCGACACGCGCGTGCCGGAACCGATGCTGCCGCTCATGGACCAGGTCGCCGCCGTGCTGGCGCCGCTCGGCATCGAGCGCGGCGGCAACGAGGCGCGCGGTGGCGCCGACCTCAGCGCCATGCGCGAGCTGGGCATGCCGCTGGCCGGCCTGCTCCAGGACGGCACCGCCTACTTCGACCACCACCACACCGCCAACGACACCCTCGACAAGATCGACCGCGAGGACATCGACCAGAACGTCGCGGCCTACGTCTCGCTGGTGTACCTGGTGGCCGAACACGACGCGCCGGCACCCTGAGCGGACAGACACGCGGGCAGGGACGCCGCGTCGCCCTGCCCGGTCGTCCAGGCGGCGCGGCGCCGCGGCGCGGCCACGATCAGCGCAGCAGGGGCGAATCCAGGGTGCGCGACGGACGGCCCAGCACCCGTTCCGCCGCTTCGCGAAGGTCGGCGGTGTCGACGCGGCGCTTGGCCATCAGCAGGCGGGTGACGTCGTCGAGGCTGCGCTCGCCGTCGCTGGCCTGGCGGATCTCGGCGTCCAGGTCCATCATCAGCAAGGTCGCGCGGGCGTTGACCCGTCCGCCGGCGCGCACCCCGACCAGGCGCCGCACGTCGGCGCTCCAGCGTTCCAGCATCGCCCGGGTGCGCTGGTAGCGGGCCTCGGTGGTGCCGCCGGTGCGGTGCAGCAGCTCGATCGAATAGAACTCGGCGATGCCCTCGGAGAGGTACTTGTGGCCGGGCGCGCCGCTGATCCGGCTGATCAGGTGCACGAACTCGTGCAGCAGGGTGCTGGTGCCGTTCTCGCTGATCAGCGGCCGGCCCGAATGCATGTACAGCGAGCGCGGGCCGGACAGCCCCCCCCGCCACATCGCGTCGCCGGCGCCGACCACCAGGATCTTGGGCGGCAGTTCGCCGAAGATGGCGCGCATCTCCGGCAGCGTCCAGCCGACCATGGCCAGGATCTGCTGGCGCGGCATGCTGTCGCCCTTCGGCGCGGCGACCACGATCTCGATGTCGTCGTGCTGCTCGCGCCGGGTGCCGACGTCGCCGGCGATGATCCAGCCGGTCGGACGGGCGAAGCGCACCTCGTCGTTGTCGACCACGAAGCTGCGCGGACGCTCGCCGGCGCGCCAGGGCGTCTCGACATTGGTCCAGCCCTCGGGAAGCACGAAGCGCACGGTGGTGGCGGATCGCGAACCGGCGCTCATGCGCACCCGCGCCGAGGGAAACAGGTGGTCGCCGCGGACGATGGTCCAGTCGTCGGTGATGCGCGCGTCGTGGCCGCCGCTACGGCGACGCTTGTCGATCCGGTACTGCCAGCGCAGCTCGCCGCCGGCGCGCGGGGGCGACCAGACCACGCGGTCGCCGTCGCGCACCACCTCGCCGTCGCCCTCGACGCCGTCGTAGCGGTCGGCCGGCATCGCCAGGTCGAAGCGGCTGGCGCGGCCCTCGCCGTTGGCCAGGGCCATGGCGACCCGGGCGTTGCCCTGGTCGGGCTGGAAGCGCACCGTGTAGTCGACCCGGAAGGTGTCCGCCACCGCGGCCGGGGCGGCCAGCAACAGCGCGAGCAGGACGGGCAGCAGACGGACGAGGGCCATGGCGACTCCGGGACCGGGGAGCCGCCATTCTGCCGGAGCCGCATGAACGCCGGTCGAAACCGCCGGCCCGCGGGGCGCGCCGGGGCGACGCTCAGGCCAGGCCGGGCGCCGGGTGCTGGCGCAGGTGCTCGCCGAACAGCACGGCCGCGGCCGCCGAGACGTTGAGGCTGTCGACCGCGCCGCTGCCCGGGATGTGCACGACCATCGGCGCCGCCGCCCGCCGCGCCGGCGACAGGCCGGGGCCTTCGGCGCCCAGCAGCCACAGGATGCGCGCCGGCAGCGCCGCGCCGTGCAGGGAGCGGCCGCCGCGGACCACGGTGGCGACCGCGACGAAGCCGGCCCGCGCCAGCAGGTTCGCGCCGTCGCCGTCCAGCCGCAGCAGCGGCACGTACTCGGCGCCGCCCTCGGCGATCCGGCAGGCGGCGCCGGACAGCTGCGGCGGCTGCACCCCGTCGGCCAGCACCGCGGCGATGCCGAAGTGGGCCGCCGAGCGGAGGATCGCGCCCAGGTTGTGGGGATTGCCGACGCCGTCGAGCAGGACGATCTGCACCGGTCCGGCCGGCAGGCGGGCGAGCAGGTCCGGCAGCGACGGCGGCTCCGGACGCAGCACCTCGAAGCAGACGCCCTCGTGGTGCTGGCTGCCGGTCAGCCGTTCGAGGTCCTCCGCGGCCACCACCCGGTAGCCGGTGCGCCGGGCCGCGCAGTCGCGCAGCACCTCGCGCAGGGTCGGCAGGCGCGACGCCAGCAGCCAGACCTTGCGGATCGCCGCCGGGCGGCGCCGGAACACCGCCAGGCAGGCGTTCAACCCGAACACCCGGAGTTCCCGTTGGCGCTGTTCCGGCTTCACGATGCGGTTCCGCGTGGGCGCGCCATCATGCCATCACCGCGCCCCGGCAGGCGCGGCGGCGGGGCGCCGCGGCCACCCGGCCCGGCGCGGGGCGCACGCCACCGGCGTCCGGGACTCAGCCCGGCGGTTCCAGGGGGGCGGTCTGCGGGAAGCCGCAGTCGCGGGCGTACACGACGGCCTGCGTGCGCGAGCCGACCCCGAGCTTGTCGAAGAGCTGCGAGGCGTGGTTGCGCACGGTCTTCTCGCTGATGCCAAGCCGCCGGGCGATGTCGGCGTTGCCGAGACCCTCGGCGAGCAGCGCCAGGACCTCCCGCTCGCGCGGGGACAGGGTGGCGAGGGCGGCATCGCCACCCTCCCGGCCGAAGCCCAGGAACGCCGACACCTCGTCGCGGAACCGCCGCCATGCCGGCTCATGCGCGAGCAGCACGTGGTTGGCGGAATCCAGTTCGACGAACGTGGCGCCGGGGATGCCGGTGGCCAGGATCCGGCCCTCCTCGACCGGCACGACCTGGTCGCCGCGCGCATGCAGGACCAGGGTCGGGCAGCGGATCCCCGCCAGGTGCGCGCTGACGTCGACCTCGGCGCGCGCCGCCATGAGGGCGGCCGCGACGCTGCCCGACACCACCCGCCGGCTCAGCTCGTTGTACCAGTCGAGCTGCCCGGCCGTGCCGCCGGGGATGAAGCGCGAGGTGAACACCTGGCGGAAGCTGGGGTTGTCGCTGTTCCAGGCGACGCGTGCCAGCTCGACCATCGCCCGGTAGGCGGCCTCGGCGTCGGGCGTGCCCCGGCGAAAGGCGCCGCGCGCATAGCCGCCGTACAGGACCAGCCGGGAGACCCGGCCGGGGTGGCGCCGCGCGTACTCGATGCAGGTCGCCGCGCCCTGGGAGATGCCGAGCAGCGCGACCGGCGAATCCCGCGCCGCCGCCGCGATCACCGCGGCCAGGTCGTCGGCCCAGACGTCCAGGTTCGGCGGCCCGGTCCGCCAGTCGCTCATGCCGCAGCCGCGCTCGTCGTAGCGCACGAAGCGGCAGCGCTCTCCGAAGTAGCGCACCCAGTGCTGCCAGACCGGGCTGGTCCACTCGTACTCGAGGTGGGTGAGCCAGTTGGCGGCCTTGACCAGTACCTGGCCGCGCCCGGCCTCCGCCCATGCCAGGCGGGTGCCGTCAGGCACCTGGAGGTAGCGAACCCGCTGTCGATCCTGCATCGCCGTCGACCCGCCTGGCCGGGACATTTGTCGCACATCGGCGGCCGTGATGCCATGGCGACCGGGACAAAGCGCCGATGGCGCCGGCGCCGCGCGGCGTCGAGACTCCCCCTGTACCCGGGGGAGACGCACCACCATGGCCAAGCGCATGCTGTACTTCGCCTACGGACTCGCCTGCTACGCGATCTTCCTGGCGACCTTCCTCTACGCGGTCGCCTTCGTCGGCGGCTTCCTGGTGCCGACGCGGCTGGACGGCCCGCCGGCCGGGCCGGTCGGCACGGCGGTGGCGATCGACCTGGCGCTGCTGGCGGCGTTCGCGCTGCAGCACAGCATCATGGCGCGGCGCTGGTTCAAGCAGCGCTGGACGCGGATCGTGCCACCGGTCCTGGAACGCTCGACCTACGTGCTGTTCGCCAGTCTCGCGCTGGTGCTGCTGTTCTGGCAGTGGCGGCCGATCGGCATCGAGGTCTGGCACGTCGAGGCACCGCTGGCGCGCGCCGCGCTGTGGACGGCATTCGCGGCCGGCTGGGCCCTGGTGCTCGCGGTCACCTTCCTGATCGACCATTTCGACCTGTTCGGCCTGCGCCAGGTGTGGCTGCACCTGCGCGGCCGGCCGTGCGCGCCGGTGCCGTTCCGCACGCCGCTGCCCTACCGGCTGGTCCGGCACCCCTTGTACCTGGGTTTCCTGCTGGCGTTCTGGGCAACCCCGAGCATGACGCTCGCCCACCTGCTGTTCGCGCTCGCGACCACCGCCTACATCCTGGTCGCGATCCGCCTCGAGGAGCGCGACCTCCTCGCCGAGCACGGCGCCGCCTACGCCGCCTGGCGGGCGCGGGTGCCCATGCTGCTGCCGCTGCGCCTGCGCAAGCGCGCCGCGTCGGCGGCGTCGCCGCCCCTGACCGCGCCGGAATGACCGCGGCCGGGGCGGGCGGCAGGCGCTACTCGGCGTCCGGGTGGCGGCTGGGCTGGGTTGCCTGGAAGGCCTCCTGGGCCATGCAATGGTCGTGGATGCGCAGCACGTTGGCGCAGGCGTCGATGTCGGCGCCGAAGCGGCGCGCGGCATAGACGGCGGGCACCATCACGCAGTCGGCCAGGGTCGGGTGGTCGCCATGGCAGTAGCTGCCGGTCTCGGTGGACTCGGCCAGGAGCTGCTCGAAGGCGGCGAAGCCCAGGCGGATCCAGTGCTGCACGAAGGCCGACACCGCCGCGTCGTCCAGGCCGGCCTGTTCCTTGAGGTAGCGCTGCACGCGCAGGTTGTGCACCGGGTGGGTGTCGGCGGCCAGGGTCAGGGCCAGCGCGCGCACGCGGCTGCGGCCGCGCGCGTCGGCGGGCAGCAGTTGCGGGTGCTCCGGGAAGGTCTCGTCCAGGTACTCGAGGATCGCCAGCGACTGGGTGATGCGCCGCTCGCCGTGCAGCAGGGTCGGCACCAGGCCGAGCGGGTTGACCTCGCGGTAGGCGGCGCCGTGCTGCTCGCCGCCGCCGCGCACCAGGTGCACCGGTACCGATTCCCAGGGCAGGCCCTTGAGCGCCAGGCCGATGCGCACCCGCCAGGCGGCGCTGGAGCGCCAGTAGTCGTAGAGCTTGATTCCGTAGGACATGGCCCCTCCCCGTTCGCGGCGGGCGCCCGTCGACCATCGCCGGGCGCCGCGGCAAGCATACGCCCGCGCCAGCCGCCGCGCCCGGGTCCGGACGCGGACGCCGCGCCGGTGGCCGCCGCGCGGCGGCAGTCCCGGACGGTGCCGTGCCGGAACGGCCCGCTCAGGCCTTTTCGATCACCTGCTCGATCGCCCCGAAGATGCTGCGGCCCTGGCCGTCCAGCATCTCGATGCGCACGCGGTCGCCGAACTTCATGAACGGGGTACGCGGCTGGCCGTACTCGAGCGCCTCGACGGTGCGCTTCTCGGCGAAGCAGGAGGCGCCCAGCAAGGTGTCCTGGTTGGCGACGGTGCCGGAGCCGACCAGGGTGCCGGCGGCCAGCGGCCGGGTGCGCGCGGCGTGCGCGACCAGCTGCGCGAAGTCGAACTGCATGTCGACGCCGGCCTGCGGCGCGCCGAACCACTCGCCGTTGACGTGGGTGACCAGGGGCAGGTGCACCTTGTTGCCGCGCCAGGCCTCGCCCAGCTCGTCCGGGGTGACCAGCACCGGCGACAGCGCCGAGCGCGGCTTGGACTGCAGGAAGCCGAAGCCCTTGGCCAGCTCGGCGGGGATCAGGTTGCGCAGCGAGACGTCGTTGACCAGGCCGACCAGCTGGATGTGGCCGGCGGCCTGCTCGGGGGTCACCGCCATCGGCACGTCGTCGGTGACCACCAGCACCTCGGCCTCCAGGTCGATGCCGTGGTCCTCGCTGGTCACCCGCACCGGGTCGCGCGGACCCAGGAAGCCGGCGCTGGTCGCCTGGTACATCAGCGGGTCGGTGTAGAAGCTGGCCGGGACCTCGGCGCCGCGCGCCCTGCGCACCCGCTCGACGTGCGGCAGGTAGGCGCTGCCGTCGACGAACTCGTAGGCGCGCGGCAGGGGCGCGGCCAGGCGGGCGGGGTCGAGCGCGAATTCGCCGTCGACCGTACCGGCCTCGAGGCGACCGGCGAGCTCGACCAGCCGCGGCGCGCAGCGCGACCAGTCGTCGAGGGCGCCCTGCAGGGTCGCCGCGATGCCGTCGGCGCGCACCGCGCGGGCGAGGTCGCGGGAGACCACGACCAGGGTGCCGTCGCGGCCCCCTTCCTTGAGTGATGCCAGTTTCATCGGTTTGCTCTCCAGGGTTTGGCGGGGCCGGCGTGGGCGGCGGCGCGGCCGGCGGCCAGGCAGCCGGCGGCGAACCGCGACGCGCCGCAGCCGCGCGGCGACGGCGGACGGGCCCTCAGTGGCAGCGTTCCACCCGGTCGACCTGCGGCTCGATGCCGATGCGCCAGCTGGTGACCAGGCCGTCGGGGCCGGTCTCCACCACCAGCACGCCGGGGCCGCCGTCGGGATCGACGATCCGGTGCGACGCGTGGCCCTCCGCGTACTTGTGCGGGCTGGTCACGGCGCCCGGGTAGGCGGTGGCCAGCGCCGTCCAGGACAGGCCGGTGCGGGCGCCGCCCGGCGCGGTGTAGTCGGGGGAGTTGGCATCGGCCCGGACGAAGGCGCCGTCGACGATCATGAAGCCGATCCCGGGCGGCCGGAACGCCAGCACCGGCATCAGGTAGCGGCAGTCCGATCCCGGCGGCGGCTCGCTGCTGCGCAGCGAGCCCTGCCAGGCGGCGCGCACCGCCGCCTCGTCGGCGCCCCAGGCGACCCCGTCGAAGCCGGCGAAGTCCAGGCGCCGGTCGTCGGCGAAGCGCTGCTCGGGCGCCGACTCGACCGGTGCCGGCGCCGGGTCGGCCATGGCCGGCGCCGCGGCCGGTGCGGGCGATCGCGCCGGGCTGCGATCGGCGCAGGCGACCAGCACCAGGGTCAGCAGGAGGGTCGTCGCGAGGGTTCGCAGCGGCATGTCAACGGGTCTCCGGGTCGAAGTGGCGGCGCAGGCCCGACCAGCAGTCCAGGTAGTCGCGCTGCCGCCAGGGCGCGTCCAGCGCCTGGCGGACCGGGCGGATCACCTGCCGGGCCTCGAACATGAAGGCCATGGTATCGGCGATCACGTCCGGCCGGGACAGGTCGGCGGTGCTGGCCTTCTCGAAGGTCGTCGCGTCCGGGCCATGGCCGGACATGCAGTTGTGCAGCGAACCGCCGCCCGGCACGAAGCCGTCGGCCTTGGCGTCGTAGGCGCCGTGCACCAGGCCCATGTACTCGCTGGCGACGTTGCGGTGGAACCAGGGCGGCCGGAAGGTGTCCTGGGCGACCAGCCAGCGCGGCGGGAAGATCACGAAGTCCATGTTGCCCACGCCCGGGGTGTCGCTGGGGCTGGTCAGGACCAGGAAGATGCTCGGGTCGGGATGGTCGTAGCTGATCGAGCCGATCGTGTTGAAGCGGCGCAGGTCGTACTTGTACGGCACGTGGTTGCCATGCCAGGCGACCACGTCCAGCGGCGAATGGCCGATCGGCGCGCGCCAAAGGTGGCCCTGGAACTTGGCGACCAGCTCGAAGTCGCCCTCGCGGTCCTCGAAGGCGGCGACCGGCGCCAGGAAGTCGCGCGGGTTGGCCAGGCCGTTGCTGCCGATCGGGCCCAGGTCGGGCAGGCGCAGGAAGGCGCCGAAGTTCTCGCAGACGTAGCCGCGCGCCTGGCCGTCCGGCAGCTCGACCCGGAACCGGATGCCGCGCGGCAGCAGCGCGATCTCCTGCGGCCCGACCTCGAGCACGCCCAGCTCGGTGGCGATGCGCAGGCGGCCGTGCTGCGGCACCACCAGCAGCTCGCCGTCGGCGTCGTAGAAGAACCGGTCGGTCATCGACCGGTTCGCGGCATACAGGTGGATGGCGATCCCGCAACCCGCCTCCGGGCCGCCGTTGCCGGCCACCGTGAACAGGCCGTCGACGAAATCCACCGGCGCCTCCGGCATCGGCATCGGGTTCCAGCGCAGCTGCTCCGGGGTCACCGGACCGGTTCCGAAGTCGTTGTGGAAGCGCGGGTTGCCGGCGGCGTGGTGCTCGAACGGCGCGAACCGCCCGTGCACCGCCGCCGGCCGGATCCGGTACAGCCAGGTCCGGCGGTTCTGGTGCCGCGGCGCGGTGAAGGCGGTCCCGGAGATCTGCTCGGCATAGAGGCCGAACGGCGCCCGCTGCGGCGAATTGCGGCCGACCGGCAGGGCGCCGGCGAGCGCCTCGCTGCTGAACTCGTTGCCGAAGCCGCTGTGATGGTCGAGGGTCATGGCGCAGCTCCCGGGGGGTCGCTCAGAGCACGCCGCGGCGCATCTGGTCGCGCTCGATCGACTCGAACAGCGCCTGGAAGTTGCCCTCGCCGAAGCCCTCGTTGCCCTTGCGCTGGATGATCTCGAAGAAGATCGGCCCGATCGCGTTCTGGGTGAAGATCTGCAGCAGCTTGCGCGACTTGGTCTCCGGGTCGGCGTCGATCAGGATGCGGTTCCTGGCCAGGCGCGGCACGTCCTCGCCGTGGTCGGGGATGCGCTCGTCGATGACGTCGAAGTAGGTGTCCGGCGTGTTCAGGAACTCGACGCCGGCGGCGCGCATGCGCTCGACGGTCGCGTAGATGTCGTCGGTGAAGCAGGCGATGTGCTGGATGCCCTCGCCCTTGTACTGGTCGAGGTACTCGTTGATCTGGCTCTTCGGGTCGGAGGACTCGTTGAGCGGGATGCGGACGATGCCGTCGGGCGCGGTCATCGCCTTCGAGACCAGGCCGGTCTTGGCGCCCTTGATGTCGAAGTAGCGGATCTCCCGGAAGTTGAACAGGCGCTCGTAGTAGTCCGACCACTTCTGCATGTTGCCGAAGTAGAGGTTGTGGGTGAGGTGGTCGATGAAGGTCAGCCCGAAACCGGCCGGGTTGGCGTCGGCGCCCTCGATGGCGACGTAGTCGGCGGCATAGGGGTCGGCGCCGGCCGGCGCCAGGTACAGCATGCAGTCGCCGATGCCCTTGACCACCGGCACGGCGATCGCCCGGCTGCCGGGCTTGTGGTCGATCGCCTCGCCGCCGTTGCCCAGCACCGCCTGGTAGACCTCGTCGACCGGCTTGCGGAAGCGCACCGCGAAGCCGCAGGCGCAGGGGCCGTGGGCGGCGGCGAAGTCGGCGGCGAAGGAGTCCGGGTCCTCGTTGACCAGGAAATTTACGCCGCCCTGCCGGTACACCGTGATCGGCCGCTCGCGGTGGCGCAGCACGGCGCTGAAGCCCATGCGCCGGAACAGGGCGTGCAGGTCGATGCTGCCCGCGGGCGCCGCGAACTCGACGAACTCGAAGCCGTCGATGCCCATCGGGTTGTCGAAGGTCGTGGGCTGCATGCCGAGATTGGGTTGCGCGCTCATGGCTGTCTCCATCACTGCGGGGGCCGCGGCCGGGCGGCGGAATCGGGAAGGCGCCGGGCGGCCCGGGCCCGGGGATCCGGGCCGCGCTTGCGCCTGCGCTGGCGACGTTATAGTTTCATATGAAACCACTTGCAAGGCGCGCCGCACCATGGCCGACTCCCTGGACCTCGACCGCTTCCTGCCGTACCGGCTGTCGCGGCTGTCGAACACGGTCAGCCAGGCGATCGCCGACCTCTACGTCGAGCGCTTCAACCTGACCGTCACCGAGTGGCGCGTGCTGGCGGTGCTGGGGCGCGAGCCCGGCCTGAGCGCGCGCGAGGTCGCCCTGCGCACCGCCATGGACAAGGTCGCGGTGAGCCGCGCGGTGGCGCGCCTGATCGCCGCCGGACGCATCGACCGCGGCACCGACCGCGGCGACCGGCGCCGCTCGGTGCTGCACCTGAGCGGCGCGGGAAAGCGCATCTACGACCAGGTGGTGCCGCTGGCCCTGGACTTCGAGCGGCGCCTGCTGGAGCGCCTGGATGCCGGCGAGCGCGCCGACCTGGACCGCCTGCTGGCCCGCCTGGAGCGGGCCAGCCTGGGCGCCTGACCGCGCCCGGCTTCAGTACACCGGCGGCGCCCCGGGCGGCCGGGTCTTGAAGCGCTTGTGGATCCACAGGTACTGCTCGGGGGCGGCGCGCACCATCGCCTCGATGACGGCGTTGACCCGGGCGCTGTCGGCGACCTCGTCGCCCCCGGGGAAGGCCGCCAGCGGCGCGCCGATCTCCAGTTCGTAGCCGGCGCCGCCGGGCAGGCGCCGGTGCGCGAACGGCAGCACCGCCGCGCCCGACAGCCGGGCCAGGTGATGGGTGGCGGTGATGGTGCTGGCCTGGACGCCGAAGAACGGCGCGAACACGCTGTCCTTGCCGCGCATGTCCTGGTCGGGCGCATACCAGAGCGTGCCGCCGGCGCGCAGGTGGCGGACCGTGGCGCGCAGTTCGCGGCGCCCGAACATCGCCTGGGCGTAGCGCAGGCGCCGGCGTTTCACCGCCCACTCGAACACCGGCGAGCCGTGTTCGCGGTACAGGCCGGCCAGCGGCACCTGCTGGGCGACCAGTCGGGCGCACAGCTCCAGGTGGCTGAAGTGGCCGCCGACCAGCAGGGCGCCGCGGCCCTGGGCCTGCACCGCCGCCAGGTGCTCGAGGCCGCGCAGTCGATAGGGGATGCGCGCGAACGCCCGGTCGGAAGCCATCCAGCTCGATGCGAACTCGGCCAGCATGCGGCCGAGGTCGGCGAAGTGCGCGCGCAGCAGCGCCTCGCGCTGCGCTTCGGACAGCGCCGGAAAGCACAGCGCGAGGTTGCGCCGGGCGACGCGGCCGCGCGCCGCCAGCAGCGGCCGCAGGGCGGTGCCCAGGGCGGCACCGGCCGGCAGCGCCACGCGCCAGGGCAGGCGCCCGATCAGCCAGACCAGGCCCAGCCCCAGCCAGGCCGGCCAGTGCCAGGGCGCCAGCAGGCGCAGGGGCAGGACGGGGGCGCTCACGGCGCGGTCGGACAGCGATCCATGCCGTCATTGTAGGCGGCCACGCCGCCGCGCCCCGCGACGACGCCGCCGGCCTGGGCCCGCCGCCTGCCCCCCGCGCCCGGGGTTCCCCACACCCGCCCGCTAGAATCCCCCCATGGATGGCCCGACCCCGCCGAAGCAACCGTACTCGTGGCCGACCCGGTTGCGCCTGCAACTGCTGCGCCTGGTCTACACCAGCTTCATCTACCTGGCGACGCCGATCATCCTGTACCGGTTGCTGGTGCGCGGGCTCAAGCTGCGCAGCTACCTGCAGCGCTGGTCCGAGCGCTTCGGCTACTTCCCGCGCCCGGGATTCCCGGTCGAGTCGATCTGGGTGCACGCGGTCTCGGTCGGCGAGCTGAATGCCGCGATTCCCCTGATCCATGCGCTGCGCGAGCGCTACCGGGACCGCCCGATGGTGGTGACCACGGTGACGCCGACCGGTTCGGAGCGGCTGCGCCAGGTGTTCGGCGACAGCGTCTTCCACGTCTACCTGCCCTACGACATCCCGGCCGCGGTGCGGCGCTTCCTGGACCGGGTGCGTCCGCGCCTGGCCGTGATCATGGAAACCGAGATCTGGCCCAACCTGTATTTCATCTGCCGGCGGCGCGGCATCCCGGTGGTGATCGCCAACGCCCGCCTGTCGGAGCGCTCGCTGCGCGGCTACGGCCCGGTGCAGCCGCTGGCCGGCGAGGCGATCCGCTCGGCGACCTTCATCGCCGCGCAGTCGCAGACCGACTACGAGCGCTTCCTCAGCCTCGGCGCGCAGCCCGAGCGCCTGGCCATGGTCGGCAACCTGAAGTTCGACTACGAGCTCCCGGAGGCGACCACCGACGCGGGCCTGGCCTGGCGCGCGGCGTCCGGCGGCGACCGCCCGACCTGGATCGCCGCCAGCACCCACGAGGGCGAGGAGCAGGCGGTGCTGGCCGCCCATGCCCAGGTGCTGCAGCGGTTTCCCGACGCCCTGCTGGTACTGGCGCCACGCCACCCGGAGCGGTTCCGCGCCGTCGCCCACGCCGCCGAGGCCGCCGGCCTGCGCGTGCGCACGCGCAGCGAGCACCAGCGGGCGACCGCGCAGACCCAGTGCTTCGTCGCCGACACCCTGGGCGAGCTGATGGTGTTCTTCATCGCCAGCGACGTCGCCTTCGTCGCCGGATCGCTGGAGCCGATCGGCGGCCACAACGTGCTGGAACCGGCGCTGGCCGGGCGCGCCATCGTGGTCGGTCCGCACACCTTCAATTTCGCCGAGGTCACCGACCTGCTGCTCGAGTCCGGCGCCGCCCTGCGGGTGCCGGGCCCGGAGCGGCTCGGCCAGGCCGTGATCGAGCTGCTCGAGGACCCGGCGCGGCGCGCCGACATGGGCGGCCGCGCCGCCGCCGTGATCGCCGGCCACCGCGGCGCGCTTGAGCGCACCCTGGCGGTGATCCGGCACATCGTCGGCTGAACGGGGGCGGCTGGGCGCCGGCCGGGGCGGTGCCGCCCGACCGGGATGACGCCGGAATCGCGGCCGCCGGCGCTGCGGTAGGATGCCCGCTGGCCTGAAGGAGGGATCCGCGCCATGAACACCCCCGAACCCGTGCCGGCACCGGTGCGCCGCAGCTTCGTGACCCGCTTCCTAGACGGCGTCGAACGCGTCGGCAACAAGCTGCCCGATCCGGCGATGCTGTTCCTGATCGCCATGATCATCGTCTGGGTGCTGTCGGCGATCTTCGCCAGCATGCAGTTCGCGGAGGTCGACCCGCGCACCGGCGACCCGATCCAGATCCGCAACATGCTGGCCGGCGCCAGCCTGACCACCTTCATGGCGGACATGGTCCGCACCTTCGTCAACTTCGCGCCGCTGGGCGTGGTCCTGGTCGCCATGCTCGGCCTGGGCGTCGCCGAGCACACCGGCTTCATCAACGCCGGACTGCGCTCGATGCTGTCGGTCACCCCGAAGATGCTGCTGACCCCGATGCTGATCGCGGTCGGCGTGCTCAGCCATGTCGCGGTCGACGCCGGCTACGTGCTGGTGATCCCGCTCGGCGCGGTGATCTTCTACGCGGCCGGGCGCCACCCGCTGGCCGGCATCGCGGCGGCCTTCGCCGGCGTCTCCGGCGGCTTCTCGGCGACCTTCTTCGTGCCGTCCAGCCTGGACCCGCTGCTCGCCGGCCTGACCCAGGAGGCGGCGCGCATCATCGACCCCTCGGTCCAGGTCAATCCGCTCAACAACTACTTCTTCACCACCGCCTCGACCTTCCTGATCATCCTGGTCGGCTGGTTCCTGACCGACAGGGTGATCGAGCCCCGCCTGACCGCCACCGCGGTCGACGGCGACACCAGCCAGCTGCCCTCCATGCAGCCGCTGGAGCCGCGCGAGCGGCGCGGCCTGCGCTGGTCGCTGCTGGCCATGGGCGTGGCGATCGCCGCCTTCGTGCTGACCCTGCTGCCGGAAGGCACGCCCTGGGCGGCGCGCCCCGACCAGGTCACCGCCGGCCAGAACCCGCTGCTGGTGGCGGCCGCGCCGCTGATGCAGTCGATCGTGGCGCTGATCTTCGTGCTGTTCCTGATCCCCGGCGTGGTCTACGGCTACGCCGCCGGCACCGTGAAGAACCACCGCGACATCATCGCCGGCATGAGCAAGGCGATGAGCGGCATGGGCTACTACATCGTCATGGCCTTCTTCGCGGCGCAGTTCATCTACGCCTTCGGGCAGTCCAACCTGGGCGCGCTGCTGGCGATCAAGGGCGCCAACTGGCTGCAGGCGATGGGCTTCCCGATGGCGCTGACCCTGATCGGCATCGTCCTGCTGTCGGGCACGGTCAACCTGGTGGTCGGCTCGGCCTCGGCGAAGTGGGCGCTGATCGGCGCGATCATGGTGCCGATGCTGATGCAGCTCGGGGTATCGCCGGACCTGACCCAGGCCGCCTACCGCGTCGGCGATTCCAGCACCAACATCATCACCCCCCTGCTGCCCTACTTCCCGCTGATCGTGGTGTTCTGCCAGCGCTACGTGAAGAACGCCGGCATCGGCACCCTGCTGGCGCTGATGCTGCCGTTCTCGGTCACCCTGCTGGTGGTCTGGACCGGCTTCCTGCTGCTGTTCTGGGGCTTCGGCATTCCGCTGGGCGTCGGCGCCAGCTACGTCTACCCCGTTCCCTGAGACAAGCGGGACTCGGGACCCGGGACCCGGGAAGCGACGGCCGGTTTCAAGGCCAAGATCCGGGTTCGGGGTTCGGGGTTCCGATTCCCGAGTCCCGAGTCCCGAGTCCCGAGTCGCGGCTCTCTCGCTACTGCACCGCGGCGGTGCGCAGCAGGTCGCTGGCGTAGAACGCCTCCGGCGTCATCGGCCGGGCGATGTGGTAGCCCTGGGCGGCATCGCAGCCGGCCTGGCGCAGCCAGTCCAGCGTGCGCGCGTCCTCGATGCCCTCGGCGGTCACGGTGGCGCCCAGCACGTGGGCGAGCTGGATGCTGCTGCGGACGATGGCCTGGTCGCCCGGGGAGTCGAGCAGCTCGACGATGAACGAGCGGTCGATCTTCAGCTCGCTCGGCGCCATCCGGCGCAGGTAGACGAACGAGGCGTGGCCGACGCCGAAGTCGTCCAGCGAGATCCGGATGCCGCGCTGGCGCAGGCGGCGCACCGAGGCCAGCACGTCGTCGGCGTCGCGCATGACGTCGGTCTCGGTGACCTCCAGCACCAGCTGCCCGCCGAGGTCGCCGACCTGCGCCAGCAGGTCGCCGACCAGCGCGTCGTCGGCGAGGTCGTTGACCGAGACGTTGACCGCCACCGACAGGTCGAGGCGGCGCTCGCGCAGGGTCCGCAGGTGCTCGACGGCGCGGGCGATCATGTAGCGGGTCAGCGCGCCGACCATGCCGGTGCGTTCGGCCAGGGGCACGAAGCGGGACGGCGGCACCGGGCCGCGCACCGGATGCTGCCAGCGCACCAGCAGCTCGGCGCCGACCACGCGGCCGCTGGCCAGGTCCAGCTTCGGCTGCAGGGCGTGGCCGACGTCGCCGGCGTCCAGGGCATCGCGCAGCTCGGCGAGCACCGACAGGTTGATCGGGTCGGGCTCCAGCCGCGGCCCGTAGAGCAGCGGCGGACCGCCGCGCTCGACCGCCGCGAAGCAGGCCATGTCGGCGGCGCGGAGGACCTGGCCGGCCTCGCTGCCATGGTCCGGGAACAGGGCGATGCCGGCGCCGAAGCGGGGCTCCAGGCTGACGCCCTCGAACAGCACCCGTTGCGAGCCCCGGTCCAGGTGCCCCTGCAGGCGCTGGCGGGCGCCGGCCCCATCGCCGACATCGGCGAGCAGCAGGGCGAACTGGCCCAGCCCGAGGCAGTAGGCGGAGACGTCGGCCCCGGCGTCGGCCAGGGCACGGCCGACCGAGGCCACCATCGCGTCGACGGCGGCCTGCCCGGCCACGGCATGCACCAGGTCCAGGCCGAGCAGGTCGAGGCGGGCCAGGGCGCCGGTCCGGCCGGCCGCCAGCGCCGCCGGCACCGCCGCGGTCATCGCCAGCACCAGGGCGTTGCGGTTGGGCAGGCCGGTGTGCGGGTCGTGGTAGGCGAGGTAGTGCACCCGGGCCTCGGCATCGCGGCGCCTGATCGCCTCGCTGTCGGCGCGCTGCGAGTGGCGCTCGGCATGGCGGTGCGCGCGCCGCCACCACACCAGGGCGACCACCGCGGCAAGCAGCAGGGGGATACCCAGGGCCACGCCGAGCATGAGGCCGGACCGGAACGACGGCGGCGCCGGGCCCAGGCGCGCCAGCCACGTCATGTACAGGCGGTCGTGGATGCCGGCGGCCCGCACCCGCGCCAGCGCCTCGTCGATGGCGGCGACCAGCTCGGGGCGGTCGGGCCGGACGGCGAACGCATAGTCCAGGCTCAGCACCGGCGGGCTGAGCGCGACCACCTGGTCCAGGCCCAGGCCGAGGACCGCCTCGTAGCCGATCGTCATCGGCGCCACCGCATAGTCGGCCTCGCCGCGCGCGACCGCGGCGACCGCATCGGCCTCGACGGCGACCGGGATCAGCACCGGCCGCGGCCGCACGCCGAGCAGGGCCTCGTGGGCCAGGCCGGCGTGCTGCACGGCCACCCGGCGGCCCGCCAGCTGGTCCAGCGCGTCGATGAACAGGCCGCCGGGGCGACCGAACACCAGGTGGTAGCGCGTGAGGTAGGGCTGGCTGAAGGCGAACCGTCTCCGGCGCGCCTCGGAGACGAACATCGGCACGACGTCGACCCGGCTGGCGGCCAGGTCGTCCAGGGCCTCGCCCCAGTCGCCGAAGCGGTAGCGCACCGGCACGCCCATCTCGGCCGCCACCGCGGCCATCAGATCGACGTCGAAGCCGGCGGCGGCGCCGCTGTCGTCAAGGAAATGGAACGGCCGGTAGCTGGCATCGCCCGCCATCGTCAGCGATCCGGGCGCGCGCTGCATGGCCCGGTCCTCGGCCGCCGCCGGCGGCACGCCGGCGCACAGCAGCGCCGCGAGCCACAGGCAGGCACCCGCCCGGGCGGCGGCTCCCCGGCCACCGGCACGGTCCTGCGAGGCGCCTGGCTGCCGCATGCACGGTCTCCGCGAAGCCGGAACTGGCTGCACTTGGAACTTGGCAGCATTCCGCCATCCGGTCAACCGGTACGGCGGCGGCAGTACGGACGCGGCGCCCGTGCGCGCCGGCCGTGGCGGCCGGCGACGAACGGATCAGGCGTAGCCGATCCAGACCGCGACCACCAGCGACGCGGCGGCCAGCACCAGCAACTTGAGGAACAGCGGCGCCACGAAGCGGACCCAGCGGTCGTAGGGAATGCCGGCGACGCCCAGGATCGCCATCAGCACGATGTTGGTCGGGATGATGATGTTGGACAGGCCGTCGCCGAACTGGAAGGCCAGCACCGCGACCTGGCGCTCCAGGCCGACCACGTCGGCCAGCGGCGCCATGATCGGCATGGTCGCGAAGGCCTGGCCGGAGCCTGACGGGATGAACAGGTTCATCAGCGTCTGCAGCACCAGCATGCCGACCGCCGACAGTTCCTGGCCCATCGCCGCCAGCGGCATCGAGGCGCCGTGCACGATGGTGTGCAGGACCTGGCCGTCCTCCAGGATCATGCCGATCGAGCGGGCGAAGCCGACCAGCAGGGCGACCACCGCCAGCTCCGAGGCGCCGATGCCGAACTGCTTGGCGGTCTCGCTGGCGCCCAGGCCGCCGACCAGGCCGGCGGCCATCGCCACCGCCAGCCAGATCGCGCCCAGCTCGGTCAGGTACCAGCCGTGCCGGGCGATGCCGTAGACCATGGCGACCAGGCCGGCGACGGTGATCAGCAGCACCAGCCAGCGCCTGCGGTCCAGCGCCGGATACTCGCTGGCGGCGGCGTGGCGGGCGCTCTCGACGTCGGCGACCAGGCTGGCCGCCGGGTTCGCGGCCACCTTCGACGCATAGCGCCAGATGTGGTGCACGGTGACCGCCACGAACGGCAGGAACAGCGCCAGCCGGTACTCCCAGCCCGAGGTCGGCGGCAGCCCGGCGACGCCCTGGGCGACCATCACCGTGTACGGGTTGGTCCAGGCGATGCCGTAGCCGACGCCGTAGCCGCAGATCATCACGCCCATCGCGGTCATCGCGTCCATGCGCATCGCCACGCACAGCGAGATCAGCACCACCGCGAAGGGGATGTATTCGGTGGACACGCCGAGGGTCGCCGAGCCGGCCGCGAACACGCTGGTGCCGAACACGATCAGCATCGCCGGCGAGTGCCCGATCAGCTTGAGCAGGCGGCCGAGCACGGCGTCGATCATGCCGGTCGCGCGCAGCACGCTGATCGCGCCGCCGACGATCAGCAGGAAGAAGATGATCGCCTGGGCGTCGGCCAGCGCCCGCGGCACCGTGGTGAACAGGGCGGTCGGCGACAGCCAGACCCGCTCCTCGTGCACCTGGTAGCTGCCCGGCACCACCATCATCCGGCCGGCCGCGTTCGGCTCCTGCTGGAAACTGCCCTGCGGCAGCAGCCAGGTGGCGACCAGGGCCACCGCCATGATCGCGAACAGCAGGACGAGGGTGTGCGGAATGCGGAAGCGGCGGGACATGGGCGGACCTGCGGACCGAAGCGGCGACCAGGCATGCTAGCAGGCCGCGCCACGCACGCCGCCGCGGCGCGCGGACCGCCCCGGCAGCGTTGCCGCGCCGCGCAGGCGCGCCGCACACCGCCTTCCGCATCCCGAGCCCGGCACCCCGCGTCCCGCGTTGTGCGTCGCGACCTACGAGTCCCGAACGGGCCGTGGCACCGCACTTCTCCCCGCCTGCGGGGGAGGGGCGGGGGA
>DDTN01000018.1 GCA_002344355.1 Proteobacteria bacterium UBA2363
GCGGGTGCAGGCCTGCTCGTCGGGTCCGACCGCGGACCTGTCGGTGACGCTGTCGGACAGCGCGGATCCGGTGGACGCCGGCGACCCGGTGACGTTCACGGCGCAGGTGGCCAACGCCGGCGCGGCGACCGCTAACGCGGTGGTGCTGGACGTGTCGGTGGACCCGGTGTTCGCGATCGGTTCGGCGAGCGGCACGGGCTGGAGCTGCACCGTGGCGTCGGCGACCGAGGCCTCGTGCACGCTGGCCAGCCTGGCGGTGGGTGCGGCGGCGCCGGTGACGGTGCAGGCGACGGTGGACGCGGGCGCGGCCAGCGGCACCTACACCAGTTCGGCGCAGGTGTCGGCGAGCACCGGCGACCCCAACCCGGGCAACAACCTGGCGGACGAGGAGACCACGGTGAACGCGGCCGGCACCGACCTGATCTTCGCGAACGGCTTCGAGTGCGCGGCCGGGCTGCCGGGTTGCGCAACCACCCCGGTGGTGCTGTTCGACGAGTTCACCAACCGCTTCGTGACGGCGGCCAGCGGCGGCCCGGGCAACGCGCCGATCAGCGCGGTGCAGTCGTCGCTGTCGATGACGCTGTTCGGTGCCGGTTCGCAGGTCGGCGCGAACAACTGGGTGGCGGACGACTTCGTGGTCCCGGCCGGCGGCTGGACGATCCAGCGGGTGAAGGTCTATTCCTACCAGACCGGCTCGACGACGACGCCGACGCACAACGACCTGCGGCTGCGGATCTGGTCGAACGACCCGAACACTGGCACCCTGGTGTTCGGCGACACCACGACCAACCGGCTGAGCTCGGTGACCTTCAGCGGGGTGTACCGGGTGACACAGGCGACGCCGACCGACGCCACGCGTCCGGTGATGGAGCTGGTGGCGGAGATCAACCCGCCGCTGGTGCTGCCGGCGGGCACGTACTGGCTGGGCTGGTCGGCGGGCGGCACGCTGGGCTCGGGTCCGTGGGCGCCGCCGCAGACGGTGGTCGGCCAGGCGACCACGGGCAACGGCGTGCAGTCGCTCAACAACGCGGCGTTCGCGCCGCTTCTCGACGCCGGCTCGAACACCCAGCAGGGCTTCCCGCTGGTGCTGGAAGGCAACTAGCACGGCTCCGGCCGGTCCGGCCTGCGCCGGACCGGCCTGCCTGAAGTCGAAGGCCCCGCCCAGGCGGGGCCTTCGCTTTGTGAAGCCGACGATCGGACACGCCTTCGGGTTCGGTGTTCGGCGTTCGGTGCCCGGCAAGCGGCGCGCGATCTGCGCGGTCGCAGCGGCCTGTCGCATCAGGCAGGGCTCGCGCGGGGCTGGCTGTGCCGGTCCCGGTCACGACATGGACCAGCGCCTCGGGAATGACGCGAAGCCGATCACAAAGTGGCGCGCGCCGGGTATCCCGTCAACGCGAACGATGACGCAGTGCGGCATCACTGCGGGTTTTCCCGCCCGGGACGCTGGGCTAGGCTGGTCCCTCACTTCCAGGGAGGGCCCAGGCCATGACCATGCGAATCTTCGCCGCGCTGCTGGCGCTGCTGGCGCTGCTGTTCAGCGCCGCACTGCACGCACAACCGCTGAGCTGGCAGCAGGACGCCCTGCGCGGCATCGACCAGGTGCCCTCCCGCCAGCTGGCTGCCCTGGACGTGGCGCGGCTGGCCGAGGAAGACGCCTTCAACCAGGCGATGGGGCAACCGCCGCGCTTCGCGATCGCCCACGAGGAAGGGCTGGACATCGCGCGCAGCGCCGACTGGGAGCAGGCCGGCGAGGCCAGCATCTGGCGGCTGCGCGTGAAGGCCGCGGAGGCGGTCTCGGTGAATTTCGGCTTCAGCCGGTTCCGCCTGCCCGAGGGCGCCGCCCTGTACCTGTACAGCGCCGATCGCAGCCAGCTGGCCGGGCCGTACACGGCGGCGCACAACAACCCCCACGACCAGCTGTGGACGCCGATCATCGCCGGCAACGACGTGATCGTCGAGCTCAACGTGCCGACCGCGCTGCGCGCCTCGGTGCTGCTCGAGCTGGGCAGCATCAACCAGGGCTACCGCGGCTTCGGCGACGCCGTGAAGGGCTACCGGCAGCCCGAGCTCGACCTCGGTGCCGGCGGCAAGCAGTGCAAGGAGGACGGTGGCCGCTCGGGCGCCTGCAACCAGGACGTCGCCTGCCTGTCCGACGGCGATCCCTGGAACGAGCCGCGCCGCTCGGTCGGCGCCTACTCGCGCAGCGGCGTGTTCGCATGCACCGGTTCGCTGGTCAACAACACGGCCAACGACCGCCGCCCCCTGTTCATGACCGCGACCCACTGCATCAGCGCCGCCCAGGCGCCCAGCATCGTCGTGTACTGGAACTACGAGTGGCCGAGCTGCCGGCGCCCGGGCGCCGCGGGCGGCACGGCCGTGAACCCGCCGGACCCCAGCATCACCAGCAGCGGCGGCACCTGGCTGGCCGCGACCATCAATCCCTTCAGCGGCGGCGGCTGCACGGTCGGCAGCCAGTGCTCGGACATGACCCTGATCGAGCTCAACACCGCGCCGAACCCCGACTGGAACCTGTTCTGGTCCGGCTGGGACCGCAGGCCGCCGCCGACCGCCTGCGCCCAGGGCGCGCCCAACACGACCGAAGGGCTGTGCGCCAGCATCCATCACCCCGGCGTCGACGAGAAGCGCATCACCTTCGTCGCCCAGGACATCCAGGTCGGCAACATCGCCGCGGCCAGCGGCGTGCACTGGCATCCGTTCTGGCACCCGAACCCGCCGGAGCTGCCGAACATGCCCGGCGGCGCGCCGGCGGTCATCCCGCCCGCGGTCACCGAGGGCGGCTCCTCGGGTTCGCCGCTGTACACGGCTGCGCAGCGCTTCATCGGCGTGCTGAGCGGTGGCCCGGCCGCCTGCGGCGCCACCGGCGCCAACCTGTCCGACTTCTACGGCCAGCTCGCCCACGCGTGGGACGGGCTGGGCACGCCGACCACCCGCATGCGCGACTACCTCGATCCGGTCGGCGGCGCGCCCCTGTTCATCGACGGCATCGGCGTTTCGCCGTTCGCGCTGGCCGTCGACCCGGCCAGCGTCGCGGCATGCGCCAGCGCCGGCTCGGTGGCGCTCGACATCGACGTGATCCAGTCCGAGCCGGGCTTCACCGGCACCGTGGCGCTGGCCGCGGCTGGCCAGCCGACCGGCAGCACCGTGGCCTTCGCGCCGCCCTCCGTGGTCACGCCGGGCAGCTCGGTACTGACGGTCGGCGGCCTGGGCGGCGCCACCCCGGGCAACTACGCCCTGGTGGTGACCGGCACCAGCGGTGGCGACGAGGTCAACCGCACCGTGCCGTTCGTGCTCAACGACGTCGCGCCCGGGGCCGTCGGCCTGACCTCGCCGGCGAACAACGCCGTCGGCGTGTCTTTCCAGCCGACGCTGTCCTGGACCGCCGCCACCTCCGGCGGCGGCACCAGCTACCTCGTCGAGGTCGCCAGCGATGCCGGCTTCGGGAGCATCGTGTTCAGCCAGACGGTCGACGACCTGACCTCGGTGCAGGTGAGCCCGGCGCTGGCATCGAACACCTTCTACTGGTGGCGGGTCACCGCCGCCAATGCCTGCGGCACCGCGACGCCGTCGGCGGTGTTCACGTTCAAGACCCAGCCGGCACCGGGCGACTGCGACGAAAGCACGACGCCGGTGAACGTCTTCACCGAGGACTTCACCGGCGGCCTGGGCGGCTTCTCGACGGCGGGCAGCACCGGGGCGCAGACCTGGGCGGTGTCCGCGGCGCGGCCGAGCCCGCTGTCGGGCGGCAACGCGGCCCTGGCGGTCGACATCGCGACCGTGTCCGACCAGCGCCTGACCTCGCCGACGATCGCCCTGCCGGTGGCGGATCTGCCGCTCACGCTGAAGTTCCAGAACTGGCGCAACATCGAGAACAACGGCACGGCGGCCTGCTACGACGGCGGCATCCTGGAGGTGTCGGTGAACGGTGGTGCGTTCACCCAGATCGCCGGACCGGCACTGCTGAACGACCCGTACCGCGGGCCGATCAGCGCGAGCTTCGGCAATCCGCTGGCGGGGCTGAGCGCCTGGTGCGAACCGGCGCCCGGTCGGCCCTATGCCGACACCCTGGTCGACCTGAGCGCGTATGCGGGCAGCAACGTGCAGCTGCGCTGGCGCCTGGGCACCGACAGCTCGGTGGCGCGCGAGGGCTGGTACGTGGACGACATCCGCGTGCAGGCCTGCCAGGCCTCCAGCGACCTGATCTTCGCGGACGGTTTCGAGGAGCCCTGAGCCGGCCGCGCCCTCCTTCGCCGGGCCCGTCCCATGACGGGCCCGGCGACGGAAGGGCGGAGAATCGCGACCGCTCCGGTCCGCCGCCCTGCAGACCGCCGGAGCGGCACGGGGCGGCCGGCGGCGCCGGCCGTCGGCGGTCGCGCCAGCCGGCGGGCGGCGGTCCGGTTCCGCCTGCGCCAGTCCCGGGTCGCGACCGGGCACGGCATACGGGCTAGACTTCCCGGCCCGATTCCGCACACGCCACGCACCTGCAGATGAGTCGACAGCGCGTCCTCACCGGTATCACCACGACCGGCGCCCCGCACCTGGGCAACTACGTGGGCGCGATCCGCCCGGCGATCGCCGCGAGCGGCGCGGGCGGGGTGGAGTCCTTCTTCTTCCTGGCCGACTACCACGCCCTGGTCAAGTGCGGCGACCCCGAGCGCGTGCGCCGCTCGACCCTGGAGATCGCGGCCAGCTGGCTGGCCTGCGGGCTGGATCCCGAGCGGGTGTTCTTCTACCGCCAGTCGGACATCCCCGAGATCCCCGAGCTGGCCTGGATCCTGGCCTGCAGCGCCGGCAAGGGCCTGCTCAACCGCGCCCATGCCTACAAGGCCGCGGTCGACGCCAACGAGCAGGCCGGCGACGACCCCGACGCCGGCGTGACCATGGGCCTGTTCCTGTACCCGGTGCTGATGGCCGCGGACATCCTCGCCTTCAACGCGCACCGGGTGCCGGTCGGCCGCGACCAGGTCCAGCACATCGAGATGGCGCGCGACATGGCGGCGCGCTTCAACCACCACTACGGCGAACACTTCGTCCTGCCCGAGGCGCAGGTGGATGCCCACGTGGCCACCTTGCCTGGCCTGGATGGCCGCAAGATGTCCAAGAGCTACGACAACACCATTCCGCTGTGGCTGCCCGAGCGCGAGCTGAAGTCGGCGATCGCGCGGATCGTCACCGATTCCCGCGCGCCGGGCGAGGCCAAGCAGGTCGAGGGGTCGGCCCTGTTCGAGCTGTACCAGGCCTTCGCCAGCGCCGACGAGACCGCGGCGATGCGCGAGGCCTACGCCGACGGCATCGGCTGGGGCGAGGCCAAACAGCGCCTGTTCGAGCGTATCGACGCCGAGCTGCGGCCGCTGCGCGAGCGCTACTACCAGCTGGTCGGCCGGCCCGGCGAGATCGAGGAGATCCTGCGCCTGGGCGGCCGCCGCGCGCGCGCGGTCGCGACCTCCCTGGTCGCCGAGGTCCGCATCGCCGCCGGCCTGCAGCCGCTGTTCGGGCTGCGCTGGGAGAAGGAGCGCGGCGCCGACGACGGCCGCCGGGAACAGCCGCGCTTCGTGACCTTCCGCGAGGGCGAAGCGTTCCGTTTCAAGCTGCTCGATGGCGACGGCACGGTGGTGCTGGAGAGCGTGCCGTTCGCCGATCCCAAGGCCTGCGGCCAGTCGATCGGCACCCTGAAGAAGGCCGCCGTGGCCGGCCAGGCGCTGGCGACGCGGAGCGCCCCGGACGGCTTCGAGGTGCTGGCCGCCGATGGCAGCGTGATCGCCCGCGGCGCCGACCCGGCCCGCCTGGGCCCGGTCATGGAGGCGCTGGCGCTGCTGGCGGCCTGACCGGGGTGCTCGCGCGCCGGCACGCCGTGCGGCGGATCCGGCGCATCGCCGGCGGCGGGGCGCTGTCGGCCGCCGGCGGCGACCGGCGGCGCCCCAGCACGGACCCGCCGCCGGCAGGACCGTCCCGCTGCGCTCAGCCCGCCAACTGCAGGTCGTCGAGCAGGGCCTTCAGGAAGCGCGAGGCCTCGCCGCCGGTGCAGGCGCGGTGGTCGAAGGTCAGCGAGATCGGCATGACCTTGTGCGCCTCGAAGCCGCCGACCACCGGTCGCATCTCGTGCCGCGCCTTGCCGGCGGCGACGATCGCCACGCATGGCGGCACGACGATGGGCGTCGCGTAGCGGCCGGCGAACACGCCGAAGTTGCTCAGGCTGATCGTGTAGCCCTTGAGCTCCTCGGGCGGCAGGGAGCGCTCCTCGACCTGGCCGCGCAGGCGGTTGACCGCCTCGCGGATCTGGCCGGCATCGAGCAGGTCGGCGTTGCGCAGGGCCGGCACGAACAGGCCTTCGGGGGTGTCGACGGCGATGCCGACGTCGACGTGCGGATGCAGGGTGCGGGTGGCGGCGGCGCCGTCGAACCAGGCGTTCAGCGCCGGCTCGGTGCGGCAGGCGACGACGATGGCGCGGATCAGCCGCGCGGTGACGTCGGTCTTGGCCGGCCAGGCGTGCAGGTCGGCGTCGTCGCACAGTGTGGTCGGCACCACCTCGGCATGGGCCTGGGTCATGATCCGCGCCATGTTGCGGCGGACGCCGCGCAGGGGTTCCGGCTGGCCGGTACGCGGCGTGTCGCCGGGCGGCGAGGTGCGCACCGGCCGGCCGGCGGCCGACACGGTGGTGCGCTCGCGGGCGCCGCCACCGCCGTCGGGCGCGGCGGTCCGTGCGGCTGGCTGCGCGGCGGCAGGCGCAACGGCCGGGGCCGGGGCGCCGGCGCGTGCACTGCCGTCCGCCGCCGCCTGCTTGACGTCGGCCAGGGTGACCACGCCACCGCTGCCGGTGGCGCGCACGCGCGCCAGGTCGACGCCCAGCTTCTTCGCAAGCGCCCGGACCGCCGGCATCGCCTTGACGCCGCCGACCGTGGCGACCCGCTCGCTGTGCACGCGGTCGGAGCTCTCCATGGCGCCGACCACGGTGCCGGCGTCGCCGCCGGCCTTGCCGGCCGGCGCCGGTGTGTCGTCCTCGAGCAGCTCGCCGCCGACGTCGGAGGCGACCACCGTGGTCGCGTCGCCGTCGTCGCGGCTGGCCTCGTTGGGCACCGGGCGGCCGGCGCCCTTGTGGCCGACCGGGCCGGCATGGTGGTGGCCGGTGTCCTCTGCCTCGGCGCGCTGCGCGGCGCCCTCGGCCAGTTCGAAGCCGGCCAGCGGGCTTCCGGTGGCGATCACGTCGCCGGGACCGCCGAACAGCTTGACCACGGTGCCGGTGTAGGGGGAGGGCACCTCGACCACCGCCTTGGCGGTCTCCATCGAGACCAGCGGCGCGTCGAGCTTGATGAAATCGCCCTCCTTGACGTGCCACTCGACGATTTCCGCGTCGGGCAGGCCTTCGCCAAGGTCGGGGAGGATGAAGGTCTTCATGTCGGGGGCAGGATCCGGAGCTTGGGGATTCGGGCCCGGCCCGGCGCGGGGCCGGGCCGGCAGGGCGGCCTGGACGCCGGCGCCTCCGGTCAGGAGGCGGCCAGCGTCCGTTTCGCGGCTTCGACGATCCGGCCGACCGGCGGCAGGTACTTCATCTCCAGCCGGAACAGCGGGATGTGGGTGTCGTAGCCGGTGACGCGCTCGACCGGCGCCAGCAGGTCGTACATGGCCTGCTCGGCCAGGCGGGCGGCGATCTCGGCGCCGACGCCGACGTTCTTCGGGGCCTCGTGGACGATCACGCAGCGGCCGGTCTTGGCCACCGACTCGTGGATGGTGTCGAAGTCCAGCGGCTTGATGGTGGCGACGTCGATGACCTCGGCGCTGATGCCCTCGGCCTCCAGGGCGTCGGCGGCCTCCAGGGTCTCCTTGATGGTCGCGCCCCAGCTCACCAGGGTCACGTCGCGGCCGTCGCGCAGCACGAAGCAGACGTCCAGCGGCAGCGCCTCGCCGTCGTCCGGGACCTCCTCCTTGTACTGCCGGTAGATGCGCTTGGGCTCGAAGAAGATCACCGGGTCGGGATCGCGGATCGCCGCCAGCAGCAGCCCGTAGGCGCGCGCCGGCGAGGACGGGATGACGATGCGCAGGCCGGGCACGTTGGCGAACAGCGCCTCGTTGGCCTCGGAGTGGTGCTCGGGCGCGCGGATGCCGCCGCCCCAGGGCGCCCGCACCACCAGCGGGCAGGTCAGCCGGCCGCGGGTGCGGTTGCGCATGCGCACGGCGTGGCACATCAGGTGCTCGAGCATCGGGTAGATGAAGCCCTCGAACTGCGCCTCGGCGACCGGCTTCAGGCCCTGGCAGGCCATGCCGACGGTCAGCCCGGCGATCGAGGTCTCGCACAGCGGCGTGTCGATGACCCGCCACGGCCCGAACTGCTCCTGCAGGCCGACGGTGGCGCGGAACACGCCGCCGTTGACGCCGACGTCCTCGCCGAGCACGACCACCGAGGGGTCGTTGCGCATCTCCCAGGCGAGCGCCTGGGTGACGCCTTCGATCAGGGTGATCTCAGCCATGCTTCACCTCGCGCGCCACGGCAAGGGCGCGTTGCTGGGCGATCTCGAGCGGCACGTCGCCGTACAGGTGGTCGAACATCGCCTCGACCGGCTGGGCGCGGGTCGACAGGTAGGCGTCGACCTCCTCGTTGACGCGCTCCTCGCATTGCGCCTTCCAGGCCTCCTCCCTGGCATCGCTCCAGGCGCCCAGGCGGGTCAGGTAGGCGCGCAGGCGGCCGATCGGTTCGCGCTGCCAGGCCGCCTTGACCTCGGCGTCGTCGCGGTAGCGGCGGGCGTCGTCGGCGGTGGTGTGGTCGTGCAGGCGGTAGGTGACCATCTCGATGACGCTGGCGCCGCCGCCGCTGCGGGCGCGCTCCAGGGCCTGGTCCATGGCCTCGCGGCAGGCGATCAGGTCGTTGCCGTCGACCTGCAGGCAGTGCAGGCCGCCGGCGATGCCCTTCTGGGCCAGGGTCCTGGCGCCGGTCTGGCGGCTGCGCGGCACCGAGATCGCCCACTGGTTGTTGACCACCACCAGCACCAGCGGCAGCTCGAAGGCGCCGCCGCAGTTGAGCGCCGCGTAGAAGTCGGCCTTCGAGGAGCCGCCGTCGCCGCAGACGCTGACCGCAACGCGCTGCTCCCCGCGGATGCGGAAGGCCAGGGCGCTGCCGGCGGCGTGCAGGCACTGGGTGGCGATCGGCACCGACCAGGCGAAGTCGTGGCGCGGGCCGGAAAAATCGTTGCCGCGCTCGTCGCCGCCCCAGTACATGAGCACGTCGCGCGGCTTGACGCCGCGGTAGAACTGCGCCGCGTACTCGCGGTAGGCGGGCGCCAGAACGTCCTCCGGGCGCATCGCCGAGCCGATCGCCGCGTGCGCGGCCTCGTGGCCCAGGCAGGAGGCGTAGGTGCCGAGCTTGCCGGTGCGCTGCAGGGCGATCGACTTGGTGTCGAAGACGCGGGTGAAGCTCATCAACTGGTACAGCTCGACCAGGTGGTCGAGGTCCCTGGCGATCGCCGGCAGTTGCTTGCCGATCGGATGGCCGTCGGGGTCGAGGTACTGTCGGTACTCGATCTCGAAGGTCGCTGCGGTGGTCACGGTGGGTCCTTGTCCCGGTGAGACGCCCTGAATAGCAAGGCCGGCCGGGCAAGGCAAGCCGCGATGCGACAGCCCGGGGCCGGCACGGGGGCGCCACCGGCCAGCGGCTATACTGGCGGGCTTCCACGCCACGGAGACGGCCATGGCCGGCACCGAGAACCTGCGCGACCTGGAAGCCGGGATCGAGCGCGACCTGCGCGAGAAGCTCGACTACGGCGGCTACCTGCGGCTGGACGGCCTGCTGTCGGCGCAGGTGCCGGTGTCCGACCCGCCGCACCACGACGAGCTGCTGTTCATCGTCCAGCACCAGGTCGCCGAGCTGTGGATGAAGCTGGCGATCCACGAGCTGAAGGCGGCGATCGGCTTCATCCGCGCCGACCGCCTGGACCAGTGCCTGAAGGTGCTGGCCCGGGTCAAGCAGATCCAGCGCCAGCTGTTCGAGCAGTGGGCCGTGCTGGAGACGCTCACCCCCAGCGAGTACCTGCAGTTCCGGCACCTGCTGGGCCCGGCCTCGGGCTTCCAGTCGTTCCAGTACCGCACCATCGAGTTCCTGCTCGGCAACAAGAACGCCGGCATGCTGGCGGTGTTCGACCACGACCCGCCGCGCCAGGCGGCCCTGCGCGAGGTGCTGGAAGGCCCCGGCCTGTACGACGAGTTCCTGCGCTGGCTGGCCCGCCACGGTCACGACGTCCCGGCCTCGTGCGTGGAGCGCGACTGGTCGCTGCCCTACGCCCGCTGCGCCGGCCTGTTGCCGGTGTTCAAGCGCATCTACGAGGACCCGGCCGGCCACTGGGACGCCTACAACGTCGCCGAGAAGCTGGTCGACATCGAGGAGAGCTTCCAGCTGTGGCGGTTCCGGCACATGAAGACGGTCGAGCGCATCATCGGCTTCCGGCGCGGCACCGGCGGCTCCAGCGGCGTCGCCTTCCTGAAGCGGGCGCTCGAGCTGACCTTCTTCCCCGAACTGTTCGAGGTCCGCACCGAGCTGGGCGCCGCCACCGGCTACTGAGCGCGCGCGGAGCAAAAAAAAAACCGTCCGGGGAGGCCGGACGGTGTGCCCAAGGGGGCGGGAGCGCCCCGATGAAAGGGAGTGTCTGGATGTTCCGACCGGCCCGGCCCGGATCGGTTCAGTCCGGAAGCGGCCGCCTTCAGCCGGCAGTCATCGCCGTGTTAACCGCCGCTAACGCGCGCGTCGCGCGCGCGGGGTCGTCGTTGCGTACCAGCACCGGCTGACCGTCGCGCAGCCGCTCGGCGCCGCGCACGACCAGGCGGTCGCCGGCCGCCAGCCCGCCATCGACCTCGACCCGGTCGTCGGCGATCTCGCCGGCGCTGACCGCCACCCGCTCGGCGGTGCCGTCGGCGCGGACACGGAACACGAAGCTGCCCTCGGGCCGCAGCACCAGGGCGTCGCGCGGCACGGTCACCGCGGTGCGCGGCGCGGCCTGGGGCAGGGCCACCTCGGCGGCGCTGCCGACCAGCCATCGGCCGTCGTCCAGGCTCAGGCGCAGTTCGAGCTGCCGCGAAACCTGGTCGGCGGCCGGCACCACGGCGCGGATCCGGGCCTGGTATCGCACGCCGTCCTGGCGCACCTCGACCTGCTGGCCGGGCTGCAGGCGCTGGGCCAGGGCGGCCGGCGCGCGGGCGCTGAGCTCGACGTCGGCGGTCTGGACCAGGCGCGCGACCGGGCCGCCGGCCTGCAGGTATTCGCCGACCTGGGCCAGCCGCTCCACGACCACGCCGGCGTGGGGTGCGCGCACCGTGGCCCGGGCCAGCCGTTGCCGCGCGCGGTCGCGGGCGACCTGGGCCTGGACCAGCTCGCGCTGGCTGATCTCCAGGGCCGACTCGGCCTCGTCGAGCTGGCTGGCGGCGACCAGCCGGTTGTCCCTGAGCGCCCGCAGGCGCTCGAGCTGCCGTTGCGCCTGGCTGGCCTGGGCCTGGCGGCGGCCGACAACGGCCTCGGCGTCCCGCAGTTCCAGGCGCAGGCCCTCGTCGTCGATCCGCGCGACCGCATCGCCCTCGGAAAGCCCGGCGCCGACCTCGGCGACGAAGACCAGGCGCCCGGGCACCTCCCCGGACAGGCGGGCGTCGTTGCGGCTGACCACCGAGCCGGGCACCCAGGAGACGCCGGCGCTTTCGCGCAGCTCGGCCAGGGCGATCTCGACCACCGCCACCGGCGCGGGCGGCGCCTCGCCGGCGGCCTGCGCGATCGGTTCCGCGCCGGGCCAGGCCAGCGCGGCGGCCAGGGCGGCGAGGACCGAGCCCAGCAGGGTGATGACGAGCGGCTTGCCGTTGTTCATGGCGGATCTCCGGGGCGGGGAAGGTGGGCGCTCAGCGCTCGGGCAGGACCAGGGCGGTGACGGCCGCGGGCCGGGCCGGCAGGGGGCGTGCGCGCCGTACCGCGCGCGACCGGCGGCCGCGCAGGCGCAGCAGGCTGGGCACCAGCACGGCGATGAACAGCAGGTTGAGCAGCATGCCGCCGACCGTGACCGCGGCCAGGCCGCGGTAGATGACCGCGCCGGGACCGGGATTGACCGCCATCGGCAGCGCGCCGAGGATGCCGGTCAGCGCGCCGATCAGGATCGGCCGCAGCCGTTGCTGCAGCGCCTGCTCGACCGCGGCATCGCGAGCCAGGCCGTCGGCCTCGCCGGCCCGGGTCTGCATGACCAGCAGGATGGCGTTGTTGATCACCATCCCCAGCAGCATGATGAAGCCGATCATCGACAGCAGATCCAGGTTCTGGACGCTGACCAGGCCGAGCGCGCGCAGGCCGAGCACGCCGCCGAGCAGGGCGACCGGCATCGCCAGCATCACGTAGCTGGCATCGCGCAGCGACCTGAACAGCGCGGTCATCAGCGCGAACAGCAGCAGCAGGGCCATCAGGAAGTTGCCGCCGAGGCCGGCGAGCATGCCGTCCAGGCGGTCGGCGCTGCCGGAAAGCCGGATGCCCGTGCCGTCGGGCAGCTCGGCGCGCAGCGCCGGAACCACCTCGGACTCGACCCGGGCCAGGGCGTCGGCCAGCGCCATCGAGGCGGGCGGGTCGATGGTCAGGGTGACCGTGCGCCGGCGGTCGACCCGGCGCAGCTGGCTCGGCGACAGGGTGGTGGCGACGGTCGCCAGCTCGCCCAGTGGCACCACGCCGGCCAGCGGCGTCGCCAGCGGCACCTCCGCCAGACGCTCAGGCGGCAGGCCGGTGACGCCGCGCAGGATGATGTCGAGGCGCTGGTCGCCGTCGAAATGCTCGCCCAGCCAGACGCCCTGGCCGAGCGCGCGCACCACCGTCCCGAGTTCGCTCCGGGTCCACCCGGCCTCGGCCAGGCGGCGGTCGTCGGCGCTCAGGCGCAGCTCCGGCTGGACCGCGTCGGCGTTCGGGAAGGCCTGCACCTGGGCGCCCGGGAAGGTCTGTTCCAGCAGGGCCTGGCCGCGTTCGGCGGCGCGCCTGAGGACGGCGGCGTCGCCATGCTGGACGTCCAGCGCGATCGCGCGGTTGGAGCCGCCGAAGCCGCCGAACAGGTTGCCCTCGGTGACGAAGGCCCGGGTGTCCGGCAGTCCGGCCACGATCTCGTCGCGGACGATCCGCTCCAGCTCGCCGATCCGGGACGGGTCGACCACGCGCGCGCCCAGGGTGCCGCCGCCGGGCCAGACCAGGATGTAGTAGTTGCTCAGTTGCGGCTGCCGGTCGCCGCGCATGTACGGCAGCATCCGGGCGTTCAGCTCGGCGACGATCTCGCGGTCGATCAGCTCGGCGCCCATGCCCGGCGGGAACTGGAAGAAGGCATCGATGGCGGCCCGCTTGACCGGCGGCAGGTAGTCGATCCGGGGCAGCAGCAGCCAGCCCAGCAGCAGCGGCAGCACGGCGACGCCGGCGATCCAGCCCAGGCGTTTGGCCTGGCTGTCGCTGGCGCGCAGCAGGCGCGCCGTGAGGGCCGGCCAGGCGCCTCCGCCGGCGGCGCGCGGCCGCGACTTCAGCCAGCCGCCGGCGGCCACCGGCAGCACGAACAGGGCGACCAGCATCGAGATCGCCACCGCGATCGCCACCGTCAGGGCCAGGTCGGCGAACAGCTGGCCTTCGACGTCGGCCAGGAACAGCACCGGCAGGAACACCGCGACGGTGGTCAGGGTCGAGGCCAGGATCGCGCTGCCGACCTGGCGGGCCCCCCGGATCGCGGCCTGCACCGCCGGCATCCCCGTCTCGCGCAGGCGCAGGATGTTCTCCGCCACGACCACGGCCGCGTCCATGACCATGCCGACCGCGAACGCCAGGCCGGCCAGGGAGATCACGTTGAGGGTGCGGCCGGTCAGCGCCAGCACGATGAAGGTGGCCATCAGCGAGATCGGTATCGCGGTCGCGATCAGCGCAGTGGCGCGGGCGTTGCGCAGGAACCAGCCGATGCAGGCGACCGCCAGCGCGATGCCGGCCAGCAGGTTGCCGCCGAGCAGGCCGATCGCGCGGTTGATGAACAGCGAGGGGTCGAAACTCTGTTCGATGCCCAGGCCGCGCTCGGCCAGGATGCCTTCGCGCATGAGCGCGACCTCGGCACGGACCCGGTCGAGGGTCGCGACCACGTTGGCGCCGGTTTCCCGGTCGACGCGCAGGCCGATCGCCGGGTTGCCGTTCTGGTAGGCCAGGAACTGCCGGTCCGGGCGCCTGATCGCCACCTCGGCGACGTCGCCCAGGCGCACCGGCGCGCCATCGCGCCAGAGCAGGATCAGCTCGCGCAGCTCGTCGGGCCGGTAACGGCCGGCCAGGCGCAGGGTGTACTGCCGGCGGCCGGCCTCGATGGTGCCCCCCGAGACGTCGGTGGCGCGCCCGATCAGGCCGACCAGCTGCGGCAACTGGATCCCCAGGGCCGCCGCGCGCGAGGGATCCAGGGTGATGGTCAACTGCTCGGGCGGGCCGCCGTTGACCTGCACCCCGGCGACGCCGGCGATCGACTCGATGCGCGGCCTGACCACCTCCTCGACGAAGCGCCGGTGGTCGGCGATCTCGCCCCGGGTGCCGGGCAACTGCTGGACGAAGAACCAGGACAGGGCCTGGTTGGCGCCCTCGCCCTGCAACTGCACCACCGGCGGGTCGGCGTCGACCGGCAGCGGCGGCAGCCGGTTCAGGCGGCCCAGCACCTCGACCAGGGCCGTCTGCATGTCGGTGCCCAGGGCGAATGCGAGGTTGACGACGGCACCGCCGGCATTGGCGTTGCCGTTCATCTCCTGCAGCCCCGGGATGCCCTGCAGCACCGCCTCGATCGGCTCCAGCACCTCGGCCTCGACCTCGACCGGCGACGCCGCGCGCCAGTTGGCCTGGACCGACATCTGCGGCCGCTCGATGTCCGGGAACAGTTGCAGCGGCAGTCGCAGCAGCGACAGCGCGCCGAACAGCAGGACCAGGAACACGACGACGGCGACGGCAGCGGGATTCTTGACGGCGGATTCGATCGGGCGCATGGCGTTCGCTTCTCGCGGCGGGAGTCAGGGTGGGGCCGTCCGGTCGCTGCAGTGATGTGCTGGAAGCCACGGGAGTTGCCGGGCCGGCGCCCAGTCGCGCGGCCTTCACGCCAGGACGACGGCGGCTTCGTTCCGGCGTGCGACCGGCCGAGGCTCATGGGGGGGCGGGCGCCTGCAGACGGGTTCCGGCCGGATGGCGGGGGCACCGGTCCGGACCGCGGGGGGCGGTCGGCGGGACCGGCCGCGACCGCGGCGCGGGCGAGCCGCGGGCGCCTGGCGCCGGCGAGCGGCCGGCCGGGTCGCGGCGGCGCGGTAGAATGCCGGGCTGCGCCGTGACGCCCTCTGGAACCGCCCATGCTGGACAAGAGCTTCGATCCCGCCGCCATCGAATCGACCTGGTACGAGCGCTGGGAGCGTCTGGGCGTGTTCCGGCCTTCCGGGCAGGGTGAGCCCTACAGCATCCTGCTGCCGCCGCCGAACGTCACCGGCACCCTGCACATGGGCCATGCCTTCCAGCACACGCTGATGGACGCCCTGGTGCGCTGGCAGCGGATGCGCGGCCGCGACGTGCTCTGGCAGGTCGGCACCGACCATGCCGGCATCGCCACCGAGATGGTGGTCAGCCGCCAGCTCGCCGCCGAGAACCTGAGCCGCGACGGCCTCGGCCGCGAGGCCTTCATCGACCGCGTCTGGCAGTGGAAGCAGCAGTCCGGCGACACCATCGCCCGCCAGATGCGGCGCCTGGGCGCCTCCGGCGACTGGTCGCGGCAGGTGTTCACCATGGACCCGATGCCCTCGGCGGCGGTGGTCGAGGCCTTCGTGCGCCTGTACGACGAGGGCCTGATCTACCGTGGCCAGAAGCTGGTCAACTGGGATCCGGTGCTGAAGACCGCGATCTCCGACCTGGAGGTGGTCAGCGAGGCCGAGCAGGGCTCGCTGTGGTCGATCCGCTATCCGCTGGCCGACGGCAACGGCTACCTCACGGTCGCCACCACCCGCCCCGAGACCATGCTCGGCGACGTCGCGGTCGCCGTGCATCCTGAGGACGAGCGCTACGCCCACCTGGTCGGCAAGATGCTTCGCCTGCCGCTGACCGGCCGCGAGATCCCGGTCATCGCCGACGCCTACGTCGAGCGCGAGTTCGGCACCGGCTGCGTCAAGATCACCCCGGCGCACGACTTCAACGACTACGCCATCGGCCAGCGCCACGGCCTGCCGATGATCAACCTGTTCACCGACGAGGCCCGCCTCAACGACAACGCGCCGCCCGCCTACCGCGGCCTGGACCGCTTCGAGGCGCGTCGCGCGGTGCTCGACGACCTCGACGCCCAGGGCCTGCTGGTCGAGGAGAAGCCGCACACCCTGCAGGTGCCGCGCGGAGACCGCACCGGCCAGGTGATCGAGCCCTGGCTGACCTGGCAGTGGTTCGTGCGCATGGACGCGCTGGGCCGGCGCGGGCTCGAACTGGTCGAATCCGGCCAGGTGCGCTTCGTGCCGGGCAACTGGATCAGCACCTACCGGCACTGGCTGGGCAACATCCAGGACTGGTGCATCAGCCGCCAGCTCTGGTGGGGCCACCGGATCCCCGCCTGGTACGGCGAGGACGGCAGCATCCACGTCGGCCGCGACCAGGACGAGGCCACGGCGCGCGCGCGCGCCGCCGGCTACCACGGCCCCCTGCGCCGCGAGGACGACGTCCTGGAGACCTGGTTCTCCTCGGCGCTGTGGCCGTTCTCGACCCTGGGCTGGCCGGACCCGGAGCAGATGGCCGGCCGCGGCTACGAGCGCTTCCTGCCGTCCTCGGTGCTGGTCACCGGCTTCGACATCATCTTCTTCTGGGTCGCCCGGATGGTGATGATGACCGACCGGCTGACCGGCAAGGTGCCGTTCCACGACGTCTACATCACCGGGCTGGTGCGCGACAAGGACGGCCAGAAGATGTCGAAGTCGAAGGGCAACATCCTCGACCCGATCGACCTGATCGACGGCATCGGCCTGGACGCGCTGGTCGCCAAGCGCACCGCCGGACTGATGCAGCCGAAGATGGCCAAGGCCATCGAGCAGGCGACCCGCAAGGACTATCCGGACGGCATCCCGGCGTTCGGCGCCGACGCGCTGCGCTTCACCTTCGCCTCGCTGGCCAGCCACGGCCGCGACATCAAGTTCGACCTCGACCGCTGCCAGGGCTACAAGGCGTTCTGCAACAAGCTGTGGAACGCCGCGCGCTTCGTGCTGATGAACACCGAGGACTTCCGCGCCGACGGCGCCGCCGCGCCGGTCGGCGCCGGCGATGCCGAGCGCTGGATCCTGGCGCGGCTGGCGGCGACCGTCGCCGAGGTCGACGCGCAGTTCCAGGCCTACCGTTTCGACCTGGCCGCGCAGGCGCTGTACGGCTTCGTCTGGGACGAGTTCTGCGACTGGTTCGTGGAGCTGGCCAAGCCGGCCCTGCAGGGCGACGACGGCGACGCCCGGCGCAGCGTGCAGCACACCGCCCTGCACGTGCTGGAGGCGGCGTTGCGCGCCCTGCACCCGATCATCCCTTTCGTCACCGAGGCGATCTGGCAGCAGGTGGCGCCGCGCCTGGGCCTGGCCGAGGCCACCGTGTGCCTGCGGCCGTGGCCGCAGGCGGGCGCCGGCGATGCCGGGGCGGTGCACCGGATCGAGTGGCTGAAGTCCGTGGTCTCCGGCGTGCGCGCCTTCAAGAGCCAGATGGGCCTGTCCCCCGGGCGCGAGGTCGAGCTGCTGTTCGCCGGCGGCGATGCCGGCCAGCAGGCGCTGATCGGCCGCTTCGAGGCGCAGCTGCGTTTCCTGACCCGCGCCTCGGCGCTGCGCGTGCTGGCCGCCGGCGAGGCCGAGCCGGCCGGCGCCACCCTGGTCGCCCAGGCCGGCGAGCAGCGCGTGCTGGTGCCGGTCGCCGGGCTGATCGACATCGACGCCGAACTGGCCCGCCTGGACCGCGAGGTCGCGCGGATCGACGCCGAGATCGGCAAGTGCCGGGGCAAGCTCGGCAACGAGCGGTTCGTCGCCAACGCCCCGGCCGAGGTGGTCGAGCAGGAACGCGCCCGCCTGGCCGACTGGCAGGGCCAGCGCGAGGCCCTGCTGGCGCAGCGGCGGCGCCTGGCCGGCGGCTGAGCGGCGCCGCGCGCTTCAGTCCGGCGCCGCGGCCGCCTTCGCCGGGCGCGGCCCGAACAGGGCCGAGCCGATCCGCACCAGGGTGGCGCCTTCGGCGACCGCCAGCGGCCAGTCCTCGCTCATGCCCATCGACAGGGTGTCGGCCTCCGGGTGCCGCGTGCGCAGCTCCGCGAACAGCGCCGCCATCGCCGCGAACGCCGCGCGCCGCCGGGCCGGGTCGGGGTCCGGCCGCGGGATCGCCATCAGGCCGCGCAGGCGCAGGTGCGGACGCGCCGCCACCGCGTCGGCCAGGGCCGCGACGTCCTGCGGCGCGCAACCGGCCTTGCCGGCCTCGCCGTCGATGTTGACCTGCACCAGCACCTGCAGCGGGCCCGAAGCCGCCGGCCGGTGCCGGTCCAGGGGGTCGAGCAGGCTGGCGCGGTCCAGGCTGTGCAGCCAGTCGAAGTGGCGGGCCACCTCGCGGGCCTTGTTCGACTGCAGCGGCCCGATGAAGTGCCAGACCAGGTCCAGGTCGGCGCAGCCGGCGATCCTGGCCAGCGCCTCCTGCACGTAGTTCTCGCCGAAATCGCGTTGCCCCGCCGCGGCCAGCGCCCGCACCCGGGCCAGCGGCTGCGCCTTGCTGGCGGCGACCAGGACCACCCGGCGCCCGGGTCCGGCGACGTCGTCGATGGCCTGCCGGCAGCGCCGCCAGGCGTCGTGAAGCGGGTCGCTCATCTGGGAAATATGCGGCGCTATACTCGGGCGGGCCGGCCCTGCGGGCCGGCATTGAGCGCCGCGACCGGCCCGCGTGGCCGATCCGGCTCCGGAAGGGATTCTACGCGCGGGGGAGTCAATGGATATCGCCGAGCTTCTGGCGTTCTCGGTCAAGAACAAGGCCTCGGACCTGCACCTGTCGGCCGGCCTGCCGCCGATGATCCGCGTCGACGGCGACGTCCGCAAGATCAACCTGCCGGAGCTGGACCACAAGCAGGTCCACGGCCTGGTCTACGACATCATGTCGGACAAGCAGCGCCGCGACTTCGAGGAGTTCCTCGAGGTCGACTTCTCGTTCGAGATCCCCGGCCTGGCGCGCTTCCGCGTCAACGCCTTCAACCAGAACCGCGGCGCCGGCGCGGTGTTCCGCACGATTCCCTCGCAGGTGCTGTCGCTGGAGGACCTCGGCTGCCCGCCGGTGTTCAAGGAGCTGCTCGACCAGCCGCAGGGCCTGATCCTGGTCACCGGGCCGACCGGCTCGGGCAAGTCGACCACCCTGGCGGCGATGATCGACCACATCAACCGCAAGGAATACGCGCACCTGCTGACCATCGAGGACCCGATCGAGTTCGTGCACACCCCGCAGCGCTGCCTGATCAACCAGCGCGAGGTCCACCGCGACACCCACGGTTTCGCCGAGGCGCTGCGCTCGGCGCTGCGCGAGGATCCCGACTACATCCTGGTCGGCGAGATGCGCGACCTGGAGACCATCCGGCTGGCGCTGACCGCCGCCGAGACCGGCCACCTGGTGTTCGCCACCCTGCACACCTCCAGCGCCGCCAAGACCATCGACCGCGTGATCGACGTGTTCCCGGCCGGCGAGAAGCCGATGGTGCGCTCGATGCTGTCGGAGTCGCTGCGCGCGGTGATCGCCCAGGCGCTGCTCAAGAAGGTCGGCGGCGGCCGCATCGCCGCGCACGAGATCATGGTCGGCATCCCGGCGATCCGCAACCTGATCCGCGAGGACAAGGTCGCGCAGATGTACTCGGCGATCCAGACCGGCCAGCAGCACGGCATGCAGACCCTCGACCAGTGCCTGCAGGACCTGGTGCGGCGCGGCCTGGTCACCAAGCAGACGGCGATCAGCTACGCCAAGCAGAAGGAGATCTTCCGATGAGCGAGGAAGGCATCGAGCTGGTCGGCTTCCTCCGGACCATGGTCGACAGGAAGGCGTCCGACCTGTTCATCACCGCCGGCAAGCAGCCCTGCATCAAGGTGCACGGCAAGCTGCACCCCCTGGCCGAGCAGCCGCTGACCCCGCACCAGAGCAAGGAACTGGTGCTGAACTCGATGAACCCCAGCCAGCGCGAGGCGTTCGAGAAGACCTTCGAGTGCAACTACGCGATCAGCGTCTCCGGCCTGGGCCGGTTCCGCGTCAGCTGCTTCTACCAGCGCAACGCGGTCGGCATGGTGATCCGCCGCATCGAGATGAAGATCCCGACCATCGAGGAGCTGAACCTGCCGGCGGTGATCAAGGAGCTGGCCATGGTCAAGCGCGGCCTGGTGCTGTTCGTCGGCGCCACCGGCACCGGCAAGAGCACCTCTCTGGCGGCCATGCTGGGCTACCGCAACCGCAACTCGTCCGGCCACATCATCACCATCGAGGACCCGATCGAGTTCGTGCACCGCCACGAGGGCTGCATCATCACCCAGCGCGAGGTCGGCATCGACACCGAGAGCTACGAGGCGGCGCTGAAGAACACCCTGCGCCAGGCGCCCGACGTGATCCTGATCGGCGAGATCCGCGCCCGCGAGACCATGGACCACGCGATCGCCTTCGCCGAGACCGGCCACCTGTGCCTGGCCACCCTGCACGCCAACAACGCCAACCAGGCGATCGACCGCATCCTGCACTTCTTCCCCGAGGACCGGCGGCCGCAGACCCTGATGGACCTGTCCCTGAACCTCAAGGGCGTGGTCGCCCAGCAGCTGCTGCCGACCGTCGACGGCAAGGCGCGCCGGGTGGCGATGGAGGTCCTGCTGGGCACGCCGCTGGTGCAGGACTACATCCGCAACGGCGACGTGCACAAGCTCAAGGAGGTGATGAAGGAATCCACCAACCTGGGCATGCGGACCTTCGACCAGAGCCTGGTCGAGCTCTACCACGCCGGCGAGATCTCCTACGAGAACGCCCTGCGCTACGCCGACTCCAGCAACGAGGTCCGCCTGGCGATCAAGCTCGCCAAGGGCGGCGACGCCCATTCGCTTTCCAAGGGCCTGGGCGAAGTCGACCTGCTCGAGTGAGGCGCGGCGCGCGCGCCCCCGGCGGACGGGTGGCGGCCGCCGGGGCGCCGGCGGCCGGCGCCCCGGCGCGCGCCCGCCCATGATCGCCTGCTACTGCCATCACTTCGTGCTGCCGCTGCCGGACGGGCACCCGTTCCCGATGGCCAAGTACGCGCGCCTGCACGCGCGCATCCTCGACCGCGCGGCCGCCCTGGGCGTCGTGCTGGTCGAGCCGGCGCCGGCCGACCCGGACGACCTGCACCGGGTCCACGACAGCGGCTACGTGCAGCGGGTCATGGACGGCAGCCTGGCGCCCGGCGAGCTGCGCCGGATCGGTTTTCCCTGGTCGCCGGCGATGGCCGAGCGCGCCCGGCGTTCGGTCGGCGGCACCATCGCCGCCCTGCGTCAGGCGCTCGCCGGCGACGGCGTCGGCGTCAACCTGGCCGGCGGCACGCACCATGCCGGCGTCGACCGCGGCGGCGGCTACTGCGTGTTCAACGATGCCGCGGTCGCCGCCCGCCACGTGCAGGCGCACGGGCTGGCGCGCCGGCTGCTGGTCATCGATCTCGACGTCCACCACGGCGACGGCACCGCCGCGATCTTCCGGGACGACCCCAGCGTCTACACCTTCTCCATGCACGGCGCCCGCAACTACCCGGCCGTGAAGCCGCCCGGCGACCTCGACCTGGCCCTGCCCGACGGGATGGGAGACGCCGCCTACCTGGACCTGCTGGCCGCCGCGCTGCCGCGGGCGATCGCCGCGTCCGGCGCCGATGCCGCGATCTACCTGGCCGGCGCCGACCCGTTCGCCGGCGACCGCCTCGGGTACCTGGCGCTCAGCAAGCCGGGCCTGCGCCAGCGCGACCGCCTGGTGCTGCGCCGCTGCCGGGAGGCGGGGATGCCGGTGGCCGTGGCCATGGCCGGCGGCTATGCCGACGAGGTCGAGGACATCGTCGACATCCACGAGGCGACCGTGATCGAGGCCGCGGCCGCCGCGCGGACATGGCGGCCGGTGCCGGCGGTACGCAGGGCCTGAGGCCGGCCGGCGTCCCGCAACCGGGCCCGGCGCGATGGTCCGTGCCGCGGCTGCGCAGGGGTAGGCCTCCCGGATCCGGGTCCCGGTGCCCGACCTGCGCTGCCGCGCCGCGCCGTGCAAACCTTCCGGCCGCTGCTAGCATCGGACCGGGCATGGATGGCAGTGGGGTGCCCGCTCTGGCGATGGCAGCGTTCCTCGACGAGGACTCCGGCGACGTGCGGGCGGCGGCGGCGGGCGACGTGCGCGCCTTCGAGAACCTGTACCGGCGCCATGCCGGCCGCCTGAACGCCGTGCTGTGGCGCCTGGCCGGCGGTGTCGAGGCGCGCGCCGAGGACTGGCTGCAGGAGGCCTTCATCCAGGCCTGGCAACAGTTGCCCGGGTTCCGCTTCGAGAGCCGCTTCGGCACCTGGCTGCATCGGCTGGCGGTGAACACCGCCCTGATGCAGCTGCGCGCGCTGGCGGCCCGGCCCGAAGGCCGGATCGACGCCGGCGCCGACGAGGCCGTGCTGGCGGGCGAGGTCGAGGAGCAGCCCGACCTGTGCCACGACCTGGAGCGTGCGGTCGCCGCGCTGCCGCCACGCGCCCGCGCGGTGCTGGTCCTGCACGACATCGAGGGCTGGCAGCACCAGGAGATCGGCGTTGCCCTGGGCATCGCCGTCGGCACCTCCAAGGCCCAGTTGCACCGTGCGCGCGGGTTGTTGCGCAACCATCTCGGGGACACGCCATGACCATCGAAGCAGATCCCGGCCACCCCCGCCTGCGCGAGGCGCTGGCGGCCCTTCCGGAGCGCCGCGAGCCGGCCCGCGACCTGTGGCCGGACATCGCCGCGCGCCTGCCGGCCCGCGCCGCGCCCGCATCACGCCCGATGCCGGCTCGGATGCGACGCTGGCCCTGGCTGTTCGCCGCCGCCGCCAGCCTCGCCGTGGTGCTGCTTGTTCCGGCGCTGCTCAGGCCGCCTGTGCCGACCGGGCAGTCCGCCGCCATGGCCGACGATCCGGCGTTGCTGCTGCTCGACGCCTATGCCACCGTGCTGGCGGCGGAAACCGCCGCCGGCGCCAGCGACGCCGTGCTGATGCCGGCCGGCCATGCCGGGATCCGCGGCGCCGTCCGCGAACTGGACCAGGCCACCGCCGCGCTGGCGGCGGCGCTGCGCAGCGAACCCGACTCCCAACTCCTGCGCCGTCTCCTGCATCAGACCCTGCAGCAGCGTGCCGCGCTGGCCAGACAAGCCCTCGACGCCTGAACCACGACATCGACCCCGGAACCCGACATGACCATGAACGCCAGACCGATAGCCGCCCTCTGTCTCGTCCTGCTGGCCTCGTTGCCACTGCCGCTGGCTGCCGCGACGCCGGTCGACGAACGCCGTCCGGCCACCCCGACCCTGCAGTTGCGCGTCGACAACATCGCCGGCTCGATCGAGGTGGTGGTCGGCAGCGACGATGCCCTGGTGGTCACCGGCGAACTCGGCGAGGGCAGCAAGCCGCTGCGCATCGAGGGCGGCCCCGAGCGCATGAGCGTGCGCGTGGAGCCGGAGAACGGCGGCGGCTGGCGCCAGCGCATGGCGCCCACCCGCCTGCGCCTCGAAGTGCCGGCGCGGACCCGCCTGGAGGTCAATACCGTGAGCGCCGACATCCGGGTCGACGGCGTCTCCGGCGAGCGACTGGAACTGGAAACGGTAAGCGGCAGCATCGATGCCGTGTCCGCCGCCGGGCAGGTCACCCTGAAGTCGGTCAGCGGCGGCATCGAGGGCCGTGGCGAGGGACGGCAGTGGACGGTCGGGACCGTCAGCGGCGCGGTCAGCCTGGACGGCATCGCCGGCGACCTGCGGGTGGAATCGGTGTCCGGCGCCATCGAACTCGCCGCCGGCCCGGTCACCCGCCTGCGCGGCGAGACGGTGTCCGGCCGCATCCGCGCCAGCGTGCCCCTGACCCAGGCGGCGACGGTGGCGATGCAGTCGGTGTCGGGCGCGATCGAACTGAGCCTGCCCGGGCCGGTCGATGCGCGGATCCAGGCCAGCACCTTCTCGGGACCGGTGCGCAGCGACTTCGGCACGCCCGAACGCGGCGGCATCGGCGGCGGCCAGCGCCTGGACGTTCGCGAGGGCAGCGGCGCCGCCGAAGTCCGCCTGGAGTCGTTCAGCGGCAGCGTGCGGATCCTGCGCGGCGGCTGAGCCGCCGGCGGTCGCGGTGCCGCATGCTCAGGCGCAGCAGCGCGCCGGGTAGGCCGGCGCGCCGGCGAACGGGGTGCGCACGACGATCTCCCAGCCCAGCGTGGTGAGCTCGCGCAGGGCGCGGTCGGACACGTTCCCGGCGACCAGCACGGTGCGCGGTCCCGCCGACAGCGCCGGCTGCCTGAAGAAGTCCCGGGCCTCGGCGGTCCAGGACAGGTGGTCGACCGGCAGCGGCACGACCTTGACGCCGTCGGCCAGGTCCAGGACCAGGGCGGCGGTGACCGTGTCCAGCCTGGCCCCGGCCGCGGCCGGCCCCAGGAACTCGGCGGCCATGTGCAGCGCGTTGGCCAGGAAGCGCGCCTCGACCTCGTGCTCGGCCGACAGCGCCAGGTCGAGCACGTGCTCGCAGCCGGAGGCCGGCTGCAGGCGGTCGATGGCGTCGGCCAGCCGGGTCTGCACGCTGGCCAGGAACGGCCGGTGCCGGGACAGGCGGCGCAGCTGGAATTCGTCGCCGCACCAGCGCGACAGCAGCTCGCGGTTGCGCGCGCGCAGGTCTTCGGGCGGCAGCTCCCACACCACCTCGTTGAGCCGCCCGGCCTGCGACAGCACCTCGCGGCCGGCGGCCGGCAATCCGCCGAGCAGCTGGCCGGCGCCGAACGACCCGGCAGCGGCGGCCCAGGCGAGTCGGTCCAGCCGGGCGTTCAGGGCCGGGTTGCTGGTCGCGGCGTAGGGGTCGATGCCGAGCTCCCGGGCCAGCGTCCGCCGCGCCGCGCCGTACTTGGCGTAATCCTTGACCAGGCGGGTGCCCTCGCGCCCGGCGCGCTGCCACCAGCGGCGCTTGTTGCGCGGTCCGGCGCGCTCCTCGCGACCGGCGTTCATCGGGCCGACCATGTCGTAGGGATCGCCCTCGTTGCCGGCGCGCTGGCCGATGCGGTCGCGGTGGCGGTCGTAGCGGTCGCCCCAGCGGTCGGCCTGGCGCTGGAAATAGCGCAGCACGCCGGCGGGCAGGTCGACCAGGGTCTGCACCGGCCGTCCGACCACGGCCAGCAGCGCCTCGCCGGAGTCCTCCAGCGACTCCCGGCCGGCCAGCGCGAAGGCCTCGCCGGCGCTGACCTGGTCGAGCACCTCGATGGCCGCCATCTCCGCGGCGCGCACCTCGAGCAGCTCGACGCTGTCGGCGACGATCGCCCCGTGCGGCGTGTCCAGGGTGAAGCGGGCCATGAAGCCCAGCACCGGCACCTGCGGCTTCAACTGCCAGCCCGGTCCGGACAGCAGCGCGGGCTGCGCCAGCTCGATCGCCGGGAGCACGGGCTCGGATTCCGGGGACAGGCGCGCCTGCACCGGCGTGGCGACGGCGGCCAGCAGGGACAGCAGCAGGGGCAGGGCGCGGGCGAGGGCGGACATGGACGCTTCCGGGACAGGACCGCGGATGATGCCGGAAGCGGCTGAACCGGCGCCCACCACGGCCGGCATCGGCGGCGTCCGCCGACCGGCGCCGCGACGGCCGCCAGGGGCGGGAAGCGGCCGGCGAAGGCCGGCCGGGCCGGTTTCGGGAGGCGCTGATCCGACCTTGCGTAGACTTGCGCCCATGAGTCCCCCGCCCACTCCCGTCCGCCTGCCCCTGTGGCCTTTGCCGCTGCTGTGCGCGCTGCTGCCGCTGGTCGCCACCTGGATCGCCTTCGCGCTGTCGGTGCAGGGCGGCCACATCGAGGCCTGCAACCCGTTCTGGGACGGCTGCACCTCGATCAGCCGCGCGGCCCGGCACGGCCTGGGCAACGCCGTGTTCCGGGCCCTGGTGCTGCCGGCTGCCATGCTGCAGGTGCTGCTGTGGTGGCTGCTGCGCCACTGGCTGCGCGGCCTGGGCCGCGACCCGGGCGCGGCGCTGTCGGCGCTCGGCCTGGTCGCCGGTGCCTTCCTGGCGCTGTACGCGACCTTCCTGGGCACCGAGGGCGAGATCTACCAGTTGCTGCGCCGCTATGGCGTAACGATCTACTTCGCGGCCACCTACCTGGCCCTGCTGCTGGTGCTGCGGCACCTGCACCGGCCGGCCGCGGACCGCCTGTACCGGCCGCTGCTGGTCGTCGCCCTGGCGATGCTGGCGCTGGGCATCGCCAGCACCGTGGCGTCGGCCACGGTGGCCGGCGAGGCCGCCCGCCACCGCATCGAGAACGTCCTGGAATGGCAGCTCGGCCTGTGGCTGACCGCGATGTTCGCGCTGGTCGCCTGGCGCTGGCGGGCCAGCGCGTCCGTGCTGCCGCCCTGAGCGGCGGTGGCCGCCCGGCGGGCGCTGGCGGTCAGTGGCTCAGTCGGGCGCCGGCGTCCGGGTCGGCTTGACCGCCTGCGCGGACAGGTCGATGCGCAGCGAGGGCTGGAACGCCTCGGCGTCGACGTCGAGCAGGAACCAGATCTCGAAGGGACCGATGCCGATCCGGTCGCCATGCGCCAGGCGCCGCGACTGCGCCGCCTGGCCGTTGACGCGGGTGCCGTTGCTGCTGCCGAGGTCGCGCACGCACCAGCCGCCGGGGATCGCCTCGACCTCCGCGTGCCGACGCGAGACCTCCGGGTCGGGCAATTGGAACTGGCAGCCCGGGTCGCGGCCGATGTCGATGCGGCCCTGCGGCAGCGCGAACACCAGGTCCGGCCGGTCGGCCTCGTAGGTGGCCAGGATCGCCTTCATCGCCGTTCTCCGTCCGACCGGATCAGTTCCACGAGCAGACCACCTTGCCGCACTGGCCGGCGGCCATCAGCTCGAAGCCGCGTTCGTAGTCCTCGATCTGGATCTGGTGGGTGAGCACCTTGCCGAGCGGGAAGCCGGTCAGCACCATCTGGGTCATCTTGTACCAGGTCTCGTACATGCGCCGGCCGTAGATGCCGTGCATGACCAGTCCCTTGAAGATCACCTTGTCCCAGTCGATGCCGGCGCCCCTGGGCAGGATGCCCAGCAGGGCGACCTTGCCGCCGTGGTACATGCAGTCGAGCATGTCGTTGAAGGCGTGCGGGTTGCCGCTCATCTCCATGCCGACGTCGAAGCCCTCCATGTGCAGGTCGGCCATCACCTCGCGCAGCGACTGCTTGGAGACGTTGACGACCCGGGTCGCGCCCATGTCGGCGGCCAGCTTGAGCCGGTAGTCGTTGACGTCGGTGACCACCACGTTGCGGGCGCCGACGTGCTTTGCGATGCCGGCGGCGATGATTCCGATCGGGCCGGCGCCGGTGATCAGCACGTCCTCGCCGACCAGGTCGAACTCCAGCGCGCAATGCGCGGCGTTGCCGTAGGGATCGAAGAATGCGGCCAGCTCGGAGGGGATCTGGTCCGGGATCGGCCACAGGTTGCCGGCCGGCACCGCGATGTACTCGGCGAAGGCGCCGGCGCGGTTGACGCCGATGCCGACCGTGTTCGGGCACAGGTGCTGGCGGCCGGCGCGGCAGTTTCGGCAGTGGCCGCAGACGATGTGGCCCTCGGCGGAGACGCGCTGGCCGACCTCGTAGCCGCGCACCGCGGAGCCGACTTCGACGATGCGGCCGACGAACTCGTGGCCGATCACCAGGCCCGGCTTGATGGTGCGCTGCGACCACTCGTCCCACTTCCAGATGTGCAGGTCGGTGCCGCAGATCGCGGTCTTGACGACCTTGACCAGGACGTCGTTGGGGCCGATCGCCGGCACCGGCACGCGTTCCATCCAGATCCCGGGCCCGGCCTCGCGCTTGACCAGGGCGTTCATCATCTCGGACATGGCGGCACCGGGTTCGTTGCGGGGGCGCAATTATACGGCCAGGCCCGGAGGGCGCCGCCCGCCCTGCGCGGCCGGGGCCGGCAACGATGGCGGATCATGGCCAGCCCCGCCCTCTCCCCCGCCCCTCCCCNNGGGAGAAGTGCGGTGCCGTCGCAGGGACGACACGCCGCTTGGCAGTTGGCCGGGACACGACGCTGACAAGGTCCCCGGAGAGCGACCCGACCAGGCCACGCTCCGCTCCCCGCTCCCCGGTCCCCGGGCCCCGGGCCCCGGGCCC
>DDTN01000035.1 GCA_002344355.1 Proteobacteria bacterium UBA2363
ATTTAGGTTAACGCGTATGCCCCCAGCCCCTCTCCCGCGCCGCGGGAGAGGGGAGCAAATCGCGCTCCGCTTCCCGCATTCCCGCATTCCGATTCCCGCATTCCGAGTCCCGAGTTCCGAGTCCCGAGTCCCGAGTCCCGAGTCCCGAGTTCCGAGTTCCGAGTTCCGAGTTCCGAGTTCCGAATTCCGAATTCCGAGTCCCGAGTTCCGAGTTCCGGGTCCCGAGTTCCGAACGAGCCGCGGCACCTCACTTCTCCCCTCCCCCGCCTGCGGGGGAGGGGCGGGGGAGAGGGCCGCTCCGGCCAGCGCGCGCCGCTGCACAGGCGGGCCCATGTTCGCCACCAGGAAGGCGAAGGCGACCCCGTCCCCCTTCGACGGCGGCCTCCGGGGCGCTACGGGCCCGGCGGCTCCGGCATCGGGGGCCACGCGTCGTGCTGCGGCAGCGTGTCGGTGATCTCGTGCCAGGTCGCCTTCGACGCCACGAAGATGTGTTCGCGCGGGCGTGCGCCGGGATCGCCGTCCACGCTTGCCACCACGACCTCGCCGACCAGGCCGTCGTGGGCGCTCGCCAGCGCGGATCCGCATCGCCTGCAGAAGCACCGGCTGGTCCCGGGCGAGCTCTCGTAGGCCTGCACGAAGTCCTCGCCGGAGGTCCACCGGAAGCTGCCCGGCTGCAGGATGCCCCAGGTCGCGAACGCGGCACCGTTCGACTTCCTGCACATCGAGCAGTGGCAGTGGCCGAGGAACCGGAAGGGCGCGGTGACCTCGTAGCCCACCGCCCCGCACAGGCAGCTTCCCCTGATCGCCATGCCCAGTCCTCCTGGCCCTGCACGAGCATACGGCGCCGCTGGCCGGGGCGACAATCGGGCCAGATTCGCTTCCGGCAACGGGGCCGGGTTCACTTCTGCGGTGACGGGATCAGGTTCACTTGCAGCAGGGTGAGGGCCCCATGACCCTGTTCTACGGCCGGGCGACCTTGGCGTCAGTCCTGGCCAGGCGCGGCATTCAGCGCGGCATGCTCGGCCAGTTCCGATTCGATGAAGGCGGCAATCATCGCGCGGTAGACCTGCCCGGTGACCTTGGGGTCGGCGCCCAGCTCCTGCGCCAGTGCCACCGCCCGGGCGACGACCTGCTCCACGCGCTGGGGTGCCCGGACGTTGGCCGTGGTGGTCTTGAACGCCGCGGCCTGCTTCACGTAGGCGCCGCGCTCGGCCAGCAGGCCGACCAGTTGCCGGTCGATGCGGTCGATATGCGAGCGGACCTGCTCCAGGGAGCGGCATGGCTGGATGGGGTTTTCGCTGCTGGCCATGCCAATCCTCTAGCCCGGTACGGGTGGGGTTTACGGCCGGCAAGATGGCAGCAATCGTGGACTTCGTCGACGGGGGCGCCGGCCACCCTGGCGTCCACAAACGAAGTCGGTGCCGCTTCCGGCAGGGCGAAGGCGATGTTGCGCCCTTTTCGGCGCCGTGGTCGCCGGCCCATCGGCGCGCGCTGGTCGGGGCGGCCCTCTCCCCGCCCCTCCCCCGCATGGCGGGGGAGGGGAGAAGTGTGGTGCCGTCGCACCGGCAGGCGGGGGAGGTGAGAAGTGCGGTGCAGTGGCAGCGACAGGCTGCGCCCGGCACAGCGGCGTGCTCAGTGCCGAATGGGATTGGATCCGCCCGACGGGGCCAGGCCTGCATGCGTCCGGGTGAGGGCAAGCCTGGCGCGTTGCGGCCGCCGGCCTACTCCAGGAACGGCTGCCGCATCGGGGTGATGCCGTCCAGGGATTCGCTGGCCTCGATCCGCGCGATCTGCTGGCGGACCTGTTCGACGAAGTCCGGGTCCATGGGCACCAGGGTCTGGTCGACGAAGGCGCGATAGGCCGCCAGAGCGCCCTCGCGCTGGCCCAGGCGGACATGGGCATTGCCGATCTCGATATGGCCGGCCACCATCCTGGGGTCGACGGCCAGGACCTCGGTGGCGCGCCGGATGACCATGGCCCAGTCGTCGCCGTTGTCGCGGTAGATGTAGTCGAACAGGCGGCCGGCGATGCTGTTGGCGCGCGCGCGCGGGTCGCGGATGCGGCCCTTGCGAACCTGCATGTTGCCGGCGCGGAACACCTCCTCGGTTTCGGCGTAGAAGGTGTCTGGATCCCAGTCGAAGGCGGGCCAGGGCACCAGGGCGCCCATCCGGATCAGGAAGTAGCCGTCGTAGATGCCGTCGACATTGTCGTCGTCGAGCGATTCCACCAGGTTGCGGATGCGCATGCCGGCGCCTTCGGTCTGGCGCGACCGGCTGCCGTAGAACGGCAGCCCGCCGTCGACCACCACCTGGTCGTGGAAGGCCCTGATCTCATGGAAGCGCAGTCCCAGGTCCACGGACTCGTTGGAGAAGTTGCGCCAGGCGTTCTCGCTGCCGCCGGCCAGGCGGTTGTGGAACTCGTACAGGCGTGGCTCGGGCAGGGTGGCGACCAGCAGCGCGACCGCCAGCACGGCGAAGGCGGCGGCCTCGAACCGGACCCGCCGCGTCGCCCCGGGCGCGCGCAGCCCGGCGACCACCTCGCGCAGCGCCAGTGCGATCAGCAGCAACAGCGCCAGGACCACCGGCAGGGCGTGGCGGATGCCGGCGTAGGCGCCCTGCGAGCCGGCCAGGGCCACGAAGTGGCCACCCGCCATGATCAGCACCATCAGAAGCGCCAGCCTGGAGGTTTGCCGGCGACGCGCGGCGGGGTCATCGGGATCGAGCCGTGCTGCGGGCGGTGGACCCTGGGACGGCGAGGACGCAACCGACATCCGCTCGGGCTGGCCAACGGACGCAACGGGCGCCGCGGCGCGAAGATCAGCCCCCGCGGCAGCGGGGCCAGGCGATGTCCTGGCCAGGCGTTCGCCGCGGTCCATGAAGGCGCGGACCAGGACGACCAGGGCCAGCGCCAGCATCAGCAGGGTCGCCAGCGGCAGCTTGGAGACGATCTGGCTGGGCCAGACGTGCCAGGGGGTCTCGTTGACGTACTGCCGACCCCACAGCAGGTGGCTGACCTGGCCGCGCCCCTCGACGCCGGCGCGCAGGGTGTCGGCCAGCCCCCACAGGTAGGGACGCGGCAGCAGGCGATGGTCGTCGGCGGTGGCCAGCAGCGTGCGCAGCCCCGGCCGGTTCAGGTCCTCGATCTTGGCGCCGATCTCGCGATTGAACGGGTCGCTGCCGTCCGGGCTGGTGTGGAAGCGGAAGTCGTAGTGGGCCCAGAGCACGGCCACGGCGAGCACGGCGGCGACCAGCAATTGGCCCAGACGCCTGATCGATTCCCGCACACGGGCGCGGCGCGACTGCCAGGCCAGCACCAGCACAAGGCCCGGGCCCAGCGCGGCCAGGCCGGCCAGGGCGGAATGCTTCGTCGCAAGCGCCAGCCCCATGGCCAGGCCGGTCAGCAGCGCCGAGCGCCAGCGCCAGTCGCTGGCCAGCAGCCCCGCGCAGCAGGCGGCGAGCATCAGGGTCAGGGCCAGCGGCAGGTCGGTCATCACCAGCGGCATGTGCGCCGACAGGGTCGGCTCCAGTGCCACCAGGCCGACCATTGCCACGGCCGGCACGGCGCCGAAGAGGCGCCAGGTGAGCAGGCCGGTCAGCAACAGCAGCAGGCCGTTGAAGGCGAACATGGCCAGCCGCGCGCGCTGCTGGATCGCCAGCGCGTCGTTGTCGAGATAGACGATGCGCTCGACGTAGTCGCGCTCCTGGGTCTTGTCGACCAGCGGTTCCAGCGGCGGCAGGGCGAGCAGGGATTCGGGCATCCAGGCGCCGACCCAGCGCTTGGTCAGCGGCGGATGCTCGGGATTGAGCCGCCAGTCGCCGGTGCGCTCGTAGCTGGCCCCGGCGACGATGTGCCAGGGCTCGTCGATGGTGAAGCTGTCCAGCCGGGTGCCGAGCTGCGAGCGCAGCACGGCCAGCAGGACCAGGGCGACCAGGACGACCGGTACCAGCCAGGCCGGTCGCGGGCGGCGATCGGCGGGCGTGATGGGGCGGGCGGGCTGGGACATGGTCTGACCTGGTGGCTGCGGCTTCCCATTCGGTACGGGAAAGGCCGGCGCCAGGGGCCATCGGGCGAGAAGTCCGCGGTGCTTGCCGGGGCCGGCGGCCGGCGCGCGCGGGCGGCGCGCGATCGTCGCACCGTCGCGACGGGTCGACTCCGCTCCGGCTGGGCCCGTCGGCCGGTTGCCGCCTAGAACCGCGATCCGGGCTCCAGCAGGAACGCCTGCTCCTCGGCCGTGGACTCCCGCCCCAGGACCGCGTTGCGGTGCGGGTAGCGGCCGAAGCGGTCGATGATCGCCTTGTGGCGCAGCTCGTAGTCGTAGTTGTCGGCCGGCGCATGGTCGCGGTACAGCGCCTCGGCGACGACGTGGATCGTGCGCGACTCGCTGTGCATGTAGGGCAGCAGCAGGAAGCTGCGGCGCACGGCGTCGAGCGCCTGCAGCGCGCCGCCCGCGACCGCCTCCTGGGCCAGCGCCAGGGCCATGGGGTCCTGCGCGAAGGCCTGCGGCGTGTCGCGGTGGATGTTCCGCGGGAACTGGTCCAGCACCAGGATCTCGGCCAACCGGCCTTCCGCAGTGCCGCGCCATTCGTACAGCTCGCCGGCCGCCGCCTGCCGCAGCAGGCCGCTGAACCGCTGCCGCAGGGCCGCGTCGAACGCCGGGTCCGAGGCGAACCACGCCTTGGGGTCGATCTCGTCGAACCAGAAATCCAGGACTTCGCTGGGCATGGACATGCTCATCTCGGGCGGTGCGCGTGCCCCGAGGGTGTGCCGGAGACGCGGTGTGCGTCAAGAGCCATGGCCCCGTGTCGGTCGCCCTGCAACGGAAGATGACCGGGATCCCTGCTGTCGTGAGAGGACCACCCTCGTTGCAAACCCGGTACGGCCGTGAGGCCGCAGTTTGCGAAGAAGGATGGCCCCTCCGCCTGCACCCCGCAGGAGGCTAGTCGAGACAGACGTGCATCAGGTCGCTGGGCAGTTTCCTCCAGCCCTCGCCGGAACGGACGAAGCCGATCCAGACGCCGGTGACCGGGGTGCCGACGTGGTAGACCAGCAGGCCGGATCCGGTCCGGAACCAGGCGGCCCGGGTGCGCGCCCGCGGGGCGGGCTGCAGGTCGGCGGGTTCGATGAGCGCCAGCAGCGCGTCCGCTTCCGGCGGCGCGCGGCGCAGGTGGACCAGCGGCGACCTCGGTACCGGCCCCGACTCGTCGAGGGGGAACAGGTCGGGGACGCAGCGGGGCGGGCCTCGGAGCGCGCAGCCGCCGAGGGCGAGCAGCAGCGCCGCGACGGCGAGGGCGAGCCGCAAGCCGTATCCGGCAGGCGGCTGGCGGGTCTGGATGAACCCGCCGGCAACCCTGGCGTCGCAGCCGGCCGGCGCTGCCCCTTGTCCGGGCGGAATCAGTCGCCCTCCCCGGTCACCACTGTGAAGCCGTGCGCCTGCGCCCAGCCGGTGAGCGCCGCCTTGGTGGCCTCGTCCTCGAAGGCGTCCCAGATCCCGAGCAGGCCATTCCGCTCCAGGATGGCCTTGAACGCCCGGTAGGCGCCGCGGCGGCCGAAGGCCGCGTGTACCGCGTCGGCCAGGTGCGGGGCGATCTTGTCCACGAAGTCGAACACCAGGTCCCGGCCCAGGTCCAGTTCGCGCTTGTCCGGCAGCTCGACATAGCGTGTGTCGTCGTCGATGTCGTCCGGCAGCGGCGGCTCGTCGTCGGCGTAGGGCGAGCGGACATGGGTCGCGCCGGTGACGAGGTCGATGTAGACCTCGTTCTCGCCCGGCGCCGCGTCCTTGAGCATGAAGGCGAGCTCGAGATCGGACAGGTTGACCCGGACGCCCTGCGTCGTCGCCGCGCCGCTGCCCGGGTCGGCGCCTGCGGCAACGGCATCCGGCTGCGCCTCGAGCTGGCTGGCCACGTGGGCCGCGATCTGTGCGGTGTTGCTGACAAAGGCCGCCTCCAGATCGACGCCGCACTTGTCGGCCAGCACCAGGATCGACCACAGGCAGTCGGACAGTTCGTGGGCCAGCTTCGCCTGGCAGTCGTCGATGTCGCGGACGCCGGCGTGCGCCTGGACCAGCTTTGCCAGGTCGCCGACATCGCCCATGAAGCCCAGGGCGAGTTCCTGCGGGGTCCAGGCCCGGCCGTACTTTCGTGTCTCCAGCTGCTCATAGAGCGCATTGAGCTGTAGCGCGGACTTCTGCAGGTCGCCGAGATGCATGCGGGTCCTCCTCGCCCTGGTCCAGGGCCTGGTTGATTCACTCTGCGAGGGCTGCCAAAGGTAGTACGCCGAGCAGGCCAGGGCGAGGGCGATGCGGCCCCGGTCAGCGCCCGGCCGGAGACGATCCGCTGCCCGCTCCTTGACCCTGAGATCCCGCAGCCCGCTGCGCTGCCGGCGCAACTCCGAAGGCTGCGTACTTGCCGTCCCCGCAGCGCGCGCTGGCCGGGCAGCCCTCTCCCCGCGCCCCTCCCCCGCACGGCGGGGGAGGGGAGAAGTGTGGTGCCGTCGCATGGGTGGCACGCGCCTGGCGGGCGGGGCCGGGCCTGGTCGTCGGGGGTGGCTGGGAGTCGAGGCTGCTCAAGCGTACGGGGCGCTGCGAGGCGCGGCGATGCCTGCCCCGGCCGTCAGTCCGCGTCGCCACGGCGTCCGGCCAGCACGCGCTGGACGAAAGGCGCCTTGGCCGCGGTGTAGCGCGCCTTGTCGTCCGCATGTTCGCTTGCCAGGCGGCGCTTGAGCGTCTGGTAGGCCGCCCGGAGCGCCGGGTCCTCGCGCAGGGCGTCGCGGAACGCCAGGTGCGATCGCCACAGCGGCGCATCCTGCACCACCGCATGCAGGTGGACGCGCAACTCGCCGGCCCGGGACCTGACGAAGTACCGGCGCTCGGGGATCTGCTGCTCGCAGGCGGGACGGTAGGCATAGCCGAGCGCCGCCAGCGCGTCGATCCGCTGCTCCACCGCCTCGAGCGATCCTGCACCCAGCAGCACGTCGATGACGGGTTTCGCCACCAGCCCATCGACCGCCGTGCTGCCGATGTGCTCGATGGCCACGCGGGCGGGCGCGAACGCGGCGCGCAGCTCGCCCTCGATGGCCTGGAATGCGGCGGGCCAGGCGGCGCTGTACGGGACCAGTTCGACGGCGGACATGGCGGTCAGGACCTGGGCTGCCTGGCCGCATCGGCACCGGCGGATGCGTCGCGCTCGAACGCGGTGCGCCGGAAGCACCGGGTGCTCATGCCGGCTCGCCCGGGGTGCGGCGGGGCGGCACGCCGGCCCCAGCGGGCGCGACGCCGGGATCGGCCAGGTCCGCCGGCACCAGCGAGTAGACCAGCGCGTCCGTCGGCACGCCCCGGACCACGAGCCGGTTGCGGGCCACCGCCTCCCGCGTCGCGCCCAGCTTTTCGGCCACCGCCTGGCTTGCGTGGTTGCCCGGCGTCGTCACGATCTCGATGCGCACCAGGCCCAGTGGCCCGAACCCGAAGCGCGCGACCTGGATGGCGGCGGCCACTGCCACACCACGGCGCCGGTGGGCCTCGCCCACCCAGTAGCCGAGATTCGCCGACCGGTGGCCGGCATCGACCTGGTTGAGGCCGGCGCAGCCCAGCAGCGCCTGGCCGCTGGCGTCGAAGATGCCGAAAGGAAACTCGGACCCGCGTTCCCAGGCCGCCTCGCAGTGGGCGACCCGGGCTTGCGCGTCGGCCAGGCCGTAACCGGGACGACACCAGGGAAACGCGGCCGACAGGGAGGCGATGGAGTCGCGGACCGCGGCATGCAGGGCGGGCGCGTCTTGGCGGGAGAGCGGCCTGACGACGATTTCGACGGCGCCAGGACTGCGATTGAACATGTCGGCGGAGATCCGGAGGAAGAGCCTCGGCGAGGCGGCGGGATCGCCCAGGCGCAGGCGCCATATCGCGATCAGCGCGGAGCGTAGCAGCGCTGCCGCAACCCGCATCACCGCCCGGCCAGGGTGCCGCCCGAGGGTGCCGACAGGGACCTGACACTCGTCGACGACGCAGGCCGCGGCGATCGAGGCGAAGGTGAGCGCTTCCGCAGCCTCATCCGCCGGGGCGATGATGGAACACCAGGTCCCCGGGTTCGTGACTGTAGAGGAGGCCTGCCGGCGGCTGCGACGGCGCATAGCCGCAGCGCCGGAGCAGGCGCTGCGAGCGCAGGTTGCCCGGGGTGGTGGTGGCCCAGAAGTCGCCGACGCCGGTGCGCCGGGCCACCTCGCCGTGCAGCCATTGCAGCCCGGCGCGCGCCCAGCCGCGTCCCCAGTACGGCGGCCCGAACAGGAAGGCGACCTCGGCCAGGCCGTGGTGGACGGTGGCCTCCAGCCGGCCGACCGCGGCGCCCGTGGCGTCGCGGACCAGGAAGTGCAGCCAGCGCTCGCCGGGGCGCGAGGCCGGCGGGCCGTCCAGGGCGCGCTGCAGGCCAAGGCGGAAATCCGACAGCGTCGGGACGGCGTCCTCGATGTGCGCGTACACCGCAGGATGGCGCAGCACCGGCGCCAGCGTGTCGATGTGCGCCCTTGTCAAGGGCTCGAAGGACAGTTGGTCGGGCACGGGCGACGGTTGGGGCGCAGGTCGGGGGTTGGCCGCGCCCCGACGCAGTGGAGAGCTGGGCAAGGGGGGCGTGCGGCGCCGGACGAGGATACGCCACGGATGCGACCGTGGCCCCGCCCCGACGCCCCGACGCCCCGACGCCCGGACGCCCGGACGCCGGGGCACCGGGGCCCTTGCCATCCCGCCCAGACTGTGCATACTGTGCATACCTGACAGGCACAGTGACCCCGTGGACCCCCGTTTCTTCCTCTCCGCCAGCGATCCGCGGCCGATGTACCAGCAGATCGTCGACCAGGTCACCGCCAAGGTGATGGCCGGCGACTGGCCGGCCGGCCAGGCGCTGCCCTCGATCCGCGAGCTGGCCGCCGCCAGCGGCACCAGCGTGATCACGGTGCGTCGCGCCTACGAGGAGCTGGAGCGCGCCGGGGTGATCAGCACCCGGCAGGGCAAGGGGTCGGTGGTCGCCGAGCGCAGCGACCTGCCGGTGGCGCTGATGCACGAGGAACTCCGGCGCCAGCTCGACGCGCTGCTGGCCTGTGCCGCCCGCCTGGGCCTGACGCGCGAGCAGGTGCTCGCCCGGGTCGCCCAGGCCCTCGATTCCGACCCGGGCAGCGTGTCCGGCTCCGTCCCACCGCCAGGATCCAAGCCATGAGCCTCGCGTTCTCCCTGTCCGGCATCGGCAAGCGCTATCCGCACTTCGCCCTGCAGGACGTCTCCCTCGACCTGCCGGAGGGCCAGGTGATGGGCCTGGTCGGCGTCAACGGTGCCGGCAAGACCACCCTCCTGCGCCTGCTCACCGGCCTGGCCGCGCCGGACGCCGGCGAGGTCGTCGTGCTGGGCCATCGCCTGCCGCAGGGGCAGGTGGCGGCCCGGCGCGAGATCGGCTTCGCGTCGGAGGACATGCGTCTGTACCGCAGCCAGACGCTGCGCTGGCACATGGACCTGGTCGCCGCCATCTACCCCGGCTGGCGCGAGGACTACGCGGCCGAACTGGTGCGGCGCTTCGACCTGCGCCCGCAGCAGGTCCTGGGCGGCTGCTCGCACGGCCAGCGCGTCAAGGCGCTGCTGCTGCTGTGCCTGGCGCGGCGGCCGCGCCTGCTGCTGCTCGACGAGCCGACCACCGGCCTGGACCCGGTCGCCCGCCTGGAGGTGCTCGAGGCGCTCGCCGAGGTGTTGCGCGACGAACGGCGCAGCGTGCTGTTCTCCTCGCACAACACCCACGATGTCGAACAGCTCGCCGATGCCATCGCCTTCGTCCACGAGGGGCGGCTGGTCGCCTGTGCCGACCGCCACGCCTTCCTGGAACGCTGGCGCCGCGTGCTCTGCCAGGGCGCCCTGCCGGCGGGGCTGGACGCCTGGCCGGAAGTCGCCGTCGCCCGCGCCAACGGCAGCCTGGTCGAGCTGAAGGTGCGCGACTGGCACCCCGGACTGCCCGCGCGCCTGGCCGCCCAGGGCCTGACCGTGCAGCGCGACGACCCGATGAGCCTGGAAGACATCTTCGTATCCGCCGTCCGCGCAGGAGCCGTGGCATGAACCTCAACATCCCCGTGATCCGGCTGCTGGTCGCCAAGGACTGGCACCTGTTCCGCAAGCAGCTCGCCGTCTACGTGCTGGCCGGCCTGGTGGCGCTGTGCTTCCTGGGCCTGGGCAAGCCCTGGGCGTTCTACGTCGGTTCGCTGACGCTGATCATCGTGCTGGTCTCGGCCGCCTGCTTCTCGATCTCCACCTCGCTGGTGGTCGAACGCAAGGAGCAGACCCTGGCCTTCGTGATGAGCCTGCCGGTGTCGCCGGCCGACTTCACGGTGGCCAAGCTGGCCGGCAACCTGCTCACCTTCCTGGTGCCGTTTCTCGTGCTGCTGGCCGGCACCCTGGGCCTGGTGCTGTTCACGCCGCTGCCCGACGGGCTGTTCGTCTATGCCCTGCTGATCTTCGCCTGGCTGCTGTTCGCCTTCGCGGTGTCCTGGGCGGTGGCGATGTCGGTGGAGTCCGAAGGCTGGGCCACCTTCGGGATGATCGGCTCGATGGTGCTGATCAACCCCTACATCATGGCGCTGGCGCAGGTCCCGGCGATCAGCGACCGGGTGCGCGAGGACGCCGTGGTCTGGACCGCGCCGGCGGTGGCGATCCTGGCGACCCTGGCGGCGCTGGCGCTGGCGATCATCGCCGCCACCACCTGGCACCACGCGCGCAAGCCGGCGTTCTACTGACAGGTCGCCACCCGCACGGCTGCCGGTACCGTCGTCCAACGCGCATCGCCAGGCCGCGCCTCCCGCCAAGGCGCGTCCGGGCCCTGCGACGGCCCCGCAGTTCTCCCCTCCCGGCTGTGCGACGGCTCCGCACTTCTTCCCTCCCGGCCCTGCGGCGGCACCGCACTTCTCCCCTCCCCCGCCTGCGGGGGAGGGGCGGGGGAGAGGGCCGCCGCGGCCAGAGCGCGTGCCTGCAGCGGCCACGAGGAGGATCACGGCAAGTGCCGCCCCTCTCCCCCGGCCCCTCTCCCTGGGGAGAGGGGAGCGGATCGCGGTGCGCTCGATGGTCTCCCGCAAGGAGAGGGGAACGGATCGCGCTGCGCTCGATGGGTGCCGATACACCGGCCCGCCTCGCCCAGTTTCCCTACCTGTCCCGGGCCATTCGCGCCGGGACGCCACGCCGAACAGGATTGCCGCGGAACCCCGACCATGACCGACCTCCACCCGTCCGACCGGTTGCACCACATGGACCACCTGCGCGCGCTCGCCATGCTGGCCGGCGTGCTGTTCCACGCCGCCCTGGCCTACAGCCCGCTGATGCACGGCTTCTGGCCGCTGGCCGATCGCCAGGCCAGCGCCGGCGTCGATGCCGTCGTCTGGGGCATGCACCTGGTACGCATGCCGCTGTTCTTCCTGGTCGCCGGCTTCTTCGCCGCCTGGGTGCTGGCGCGGCGCGGCGGCACGGCGCTGGCGCGCCAGCGGGTGCGGCGCATCCTGGTGCCGTTCCTGGTGGCCTGGCCGCTGGTGTGGTGGGCGATGTCGGCGAGCACGCAGTGGGCGGCGCTCAACGTGCAGCACCCCTCGCCGCTGCTCGCCATGATCCGCCCCTGGCTGCTGATGGCCGATGCCCCGAGCCCGCCACCGGGCACCGCCCACCTGTGGTTCCTGTACTACCTGCTGCTGTTCGGCGTTCTGCATTGGGTGGCGCGTACGCTCGGCCTGGCCCGTATCGGCGAATGGCTGGTCGCCCGGCACCCGGCCTGGCTGCTGCTCGGCCTGCCGCTGCTCCTGGTTCCCGCCTTGGCCTTCGTAAGTGCACCTCACCCGGCGCCCGAGAGCCTGGTGCCGCAGTTCTGGGCGATCGCCTTCTACGGCGCCTTCTACGCCTGGGGCGTCCAGCTCCACGAACGGCCCGCCTGGCTCGACCGCTGCAGTGCGCTGGCGCCCTGGCTGCTGGTGGGCAGCAGTGCGTTCTACCTCGCCTTCCTCTGGCGCCTGGCAGCCGAGCCACCCGGCATCGCCCAGGCCACGGCCTCCTGGCCGGTCGCCGCCCTGGAGGCCTGCCTGGCGGTCTGGCTGACCGCGCTGTGCCTGCTCGCCGGCCGGCGCTGGCTGGCCCGGCCGAACGCCGTGCTGCGCTACCTGGCCCAGGCGGCGTACTGGACCTACCTGGCGCACCTGCCGGTGCTGTTCGTCCTGCAGTACCTGCTGATGGACCTGGCCTGGCCCTGGCCGTTCAAGTACCTCGCCGCGGTCGCCGGCACCCTGGCCGTGTGCCTGCTCGGCTACCAGGCGCTGGTGCGGCATACGCGGCTGCGACGCTTCGTGGGCTGATCTCGCGGCGGCGCGCCCGCTGGGCCGGCAACGAGGCGGAACATGGCCAGCCCCGGCCCTCTCCCCCGCCCCTCCCCCCCAGGCGGGGGAGGAGAGAAGTGCGGTGCCGCCGCTCGGGCGAAACGCCGCGTGGCAGCGGGCTGGGACACGACGCCAATCAGGTCCCCCAGAGGGAGAGGAGAGCACAGCGCGCTCCGCTATCCGAACACCAGGTCCTGGTCCCGGGTCCCCTATCCTGAGCTGGGACACGACGCGAACCAGGCTTCCCCGAGCGGTCGGGGGCGTCGCGATGGCGGCCCTGTGCCGGGTTGTCGGCACGTCCGCTCCCGGAATAGCATCGGCAACCTTTGGGGATTGCGACATGGACCAGTTGGCGGTCGACGACAGCGCTTTGCCGATCGCAGGCGGGCATCCACCCGGGAATGTGCTTGGCGTGGTCGGACTGGTCCTGCTGGGCTACGCCTACCTGGCCGGCCTGCTGCTCCTGCTCGTGGCGGTCCTGGCCTGGTTCGTGGTCTCCATGGTGCTCGCCAAGTCGTTGCTGCTCGTCAAGCTGGCCCTTCCTGTTGGCGGCTTCGCCTGGATGGTCGTCCGCTCGCTCTGGGTGCAGGTCCCCCCGCCGCCAGGACTGCGCATCGGCCAGCGCGATGCGCCCGCCCTGATGGACATGATCCGGTCGCTGCGACGTGCCATGCGCGCGCCGCGGTTCCATCGGGTCCTGATCACCGACGACTTCAACGCGGCGGTGGTCCAGGTGCCCAGGCTGGGCGCGCTGGGCTGGCATCGCAATTACCTGCTGATCGGGCTTCCGTTGCTGAGGGCGCTGACGCCCGAGCAGTTCAAGGCGGTGCTCGCCCACGAGTTCGGCCACCTCGCAAGGGGGCACGGACGCATGGCCAACTGGCTGTACAGGTTGCGGCAGAGCTGGCAGCGGCTGGTCGGCGAGATCGAGCGCCAGTCGCACTGGGGAAGCTTTCTCGTCAAGCCCTTCTTCGGCTGGTACGTGGGCCGGTTCACGAAGGCCACCTTCCCGATGGCGCGCCGGAACGAGTACCAGGCCGATGCCTCGGCCGCGGCGCAGACCTCGCCTGCGACCCTCGCGGAGGCGCTGACGACCGTCGAGCTGGTCGCCGGTCTGCTCCCGGAACAGTGCTGGCCGGCGGTTTACGGGCGGGCGGCGACGCAGGCCGAGCCGGTCGACGGCGTGTACGACCTGCTGGCGGCGGAGACCCGTCAGGCGCTGTCGGCCGGCGCGATCGAGGCCGGGGTGCAGCGGGCCATGGCGCGCCGCACCGATGACATGGACACCCACCCGTCGTTGAGCGACCGCCTGGCGGCCATCGGCATGGCGCCCAGGGTGGTGCTGCCTGCGGAAGGGGCCGGCGCCGACCGGCTCCTGGAGCCGGCGCTTGCGGACCTGGTGGCGGCACTGGACGGCAGGTGGCGGGAATCGGTCGCCGGGGAGTGGCGCGAACTCCACGCGAGCCTTCAGGCCGACCAGGCGCGCCTGGTCGAGCTGCGGGGGCTTGTCGAGGACGACCGCTGCAGCGAGGAGGAGCGGGTGGAACGGGCCTTCCTGGAGGAACGGGTCGGCCTCGGCCCGGATGTGGCGCTGGACCTGCTTCGGGAGCTTGCCGACGCGCGCACCGACGATCCCGAACTGGCCTTCTCCGTGGGTCGCCGGCTGGCCCTTCGCGGCGACGGACAGGCGGTGGCCTACCTTGAGCGGGCGATCGCGCTGGACGAGGAGGCGATCGCCCCGGGGGCGCAGATACTGCGCGACTTCCACCTCCAGCGCGGTGAGACCGGACCTGCAGCCCGGTGGAGCGAAATCCTGGAGGAGCGCATCGCGGTGCAGGAGGAGGCCTACCACGAGCGCAGCACGCTGTCGCTGCGCGACCCCCTGGAGCCGCATGGTCTCGACGAGCCGGCGCTGCAGGCGTTGCGCGAGAGCCTCCGGCCGGTCGAGGACCTGCGCAAGCTCTGGCTGGCGCGCAAGCCCGTCAAGCACCATCCCGAGCGTCCGCACTACGTCCTGGGCTTCACCATCGCGCCACACATCTTCTTCAATCGGGAGTGCGATTTCGTGCACGTCCGGGACCAGATCCTTCGCCTGGCGGTTCTGCCCGGCGACCTGTTCGTGTGCAGCGTGCAGGGAGTGAACGGACGTTTCCGCAGGCGCCTCTCGAGCCTGCCCGGTTCGCGCGTCCTCTGATTGAAGTCGGCCCCCGTCGTGGCGGTGGCGCAGCGGTCCGCTATCCGGACCGGACGGCCCTGGCCGTCCGCTGCAGGACCGCCCGCATCCGCGGCACCAGGTCGTGACCCTCCACGACCTCGACGTCGCGACCCAGCATCACGACGTGGGCGAGCAGGGCGTCCGGGGAGTCGGCGCCCATGCGCAGCAGGCTGTGGCTTTCGGTTTCCGGTTCCAGGACGCCGCACCAGACCGGCAGGGCCGCCTGCAGGTCGGCGACGCTGCCGGCCAGGCGCACGGTGAGCCGGCAGGGGAAGGGCGTGTAGGCGATGCCGCGCTCCAGGCGCGCGGTGACGTCGGGCGGGACCGGGCGCGGCGGGAACGGCCTGCCGGTGCGGGGCCGGCCGTCGATGCGGTCGACCCGGAAGCTGCGCCAGTCGTCGCGGTCGGTGTCCCAGGCGATCAGGTACCAGCGCCGGCCGTAGTTGGCCAGGCGCAGCGGCTGCACGTTGCGCGGGCCGGCCTCGCCGGTGTGGGTGCGATAGCCGAACTGCAGGCTGCGGCAGTCGCGGCAGGCGGTGGCCAGGTCGCTGAGCAGGCCGGCGTCGACCGGCGGCGGCCCGCTGCGCAACGACAGCGTGACCGCGTGCAGGGCCGAGGCGCGGCGGCGCAGGCGCGTCGGCATCAGGTGCTCGAGCTTGGCCATCAGTTGCAGCGCCGTGGCCTCGATGCCGCCGACCTCGGTGCTGGCGGCGCGCAGGGCGAGCGCCAGCGCCACCGCCTCGTCGTCGTCCAGCACCAGCGGCGGCAACGCCGCGCCGCGACCCAACGCATAACCGCCGCCGACCCCGGACGAGGCCTCGACCGGATAGCCCAGCCCCCGCAATCGCTCGACGTCGCGGCGGACGGTGCGGGCATCGACGCCCAGGTGGTCGGCCAGCGCCGGGCCGGACCAGTGCCGGCGCGACTGCAGCAGGCTGGCCAGGCGCAGCAGGCGGGCGGAGGTGGAAAGCACGCGGCCAGCCTATCGAGGACAGAATCTGTCCGCAATGCCGGCTACCTTGTCTGCACGCCGTATCCCACTCCGCCCGCCCACCAGGAGCCGCCATGGCAACCCCCGGACTCACCCTGTTCCACAACCCCCGCTCCCGCTCCGCCGGCATCCGCGTGCTGCTCGAGGCGCTGGCCGTGCCCTACGCCATCGAGCCCATCGACTTCTCGAAGGGCGAGAACCGCAGCCCGGCGTTCCTGGCGCTGAACCCGCTCGGCAAGCTGCCGACCCTGGTGCACGACGGTGCCGTGGTCACCGAGCAGGTCGCGATCACGATCTACCTGGCCGACCGTTTCCCGGACGCCGGCCTGGCGCCCGCCACCGACGACCCGGCGCGCGGCCCGTACCTGCGCTGGCTGGCCTTCTATGCCGCCTGCTTCGAACCGGCCGTGGTCGACCACGCCTTCAAGCGCGAACCGCTGGATCCGTCGACCTCGCCCTACCGCGACTACGACACCGTGATCGAGACCCTGGTGGCCCAGCTCTCGCGCGCCGACCATCTGCTGGGCGACACCCCGACCGCCGCCGACCTGCTCTGGGGCACCGCCCTGGCCTGGACCACGGACTTCGGCATCGTGCCCCGGCTGCCGGCCATCACCGCCTACATCGAGCGCGTCGCCGCGCATCCGGCCGTGGTGCGCGCACGTGAGCTGGATGCGGCGCTGATCGCCCGGATGGAAGTCGCGGCCACGGAAACGTGAGATGCAAGGTGCCTGGGCGTCCGGCCGGCTGAGCGCAAGCCGGCCCGCATCGAGGCGCTGCCGACGCGTCCTGCCGGCGCGGATCGCTCGACGCAACCGGTCCCGGCACGGCGGCTGTCGGGGACGGCGGCAAGGCCAGGCCGCAGGGTCGCTCAGGGCGGAGGCGGCGCCTCGAAGCCGTTGGCGAAGATCGGCGTTTCCACCGGCGTGCTGCCCGCCAGCGACAGGCGCAGTCCGGCGCTCATCGATTCGTTCACGCCGTTGCCATTGCGGTCCAGGTCCAGCAACAGGCCGACCAGGATCGGCGTGAACGCGCAGAAGTTGTCCAGGCCGGCGCAGACCTCGTCGATGCCTGCGCAGTTCGCCGGCTCGCCGGTGTTGCCCGAGCAGGCGAGGGTGAAGCTGCCCGGGCCCTCGGCGAACAGCAGGACCGGCTGGTCAGGGTCCAGGCCGGCACAGGTGCAGCTCCGGTAGCGGGCATCGAGGGTGCCGAACAGGGTCATGCCGGGGACCACCGCGCCCAGCCTGAGCCCGCCGACGCTGGGGTTGGTTCCGGAGTGGAACGGATCGACGGTGCAGCGGCCGGCGCAGCCGGGACCGTCCACGGCGAACACGCCCTCGGCCAGGGCAAGCTCCGCCTCCACCAGCAGGACCTCGGTGCCGACCGGGAACGGCACCTGGAAGCCGTCGAGGGTGGCGCCGAACGGGCCGTCCGCCGAGCCTGCGGTCAGGGAGAACAGGCCCGGGCCGCTGCCCGGATAGCCGGCAGGATCGAGCAGGGCCACGCCGCTGCCGTCGCTGCGCGAGCCGGACACCACCTGGCCCGGCACCAGGTCGGCCTGGGTCACGGGTGCTCCGGACCACACGAAGAACCAGGACAACGCGCCGTCCGCCACGGCCTGGTCCAGCACCGCCTGGGCATCGCCGCCGGAGATCGCCAACGAGGCGAAGTAGGCCCCGAGCCGGTCATCGGGCTGGCCGTTGCCGCTGAAGTCGAAGCAGCACGGCTCCGCGGGCGCGAACAGGCGCGGCGCCTGCACCCGCCAGGCATCGCTCAGCGGCGGCGACCCGCCCGCCCAGACGGATACGACCGGGAGCAGCAGCGCAAGCGAAACGGCCAGCCTGATCATCGTCGGGTCCTCCCTCGGTCGGGAGGATAGCGCCGGGCGTCGACGGTTATGTGTACGGCTGAGACGGCGAGGGCGGTCCGGTACCTTCGGGGCGCTGCGGTGCGTTCACGCGGCGGTACCACGGCATCTCGGCCAGGCGGGGCAACCCCAGAAGGCACTGCCGGTACTGCGATTCCGGCGCCTGACCATCGCACTCCCGCAGCGCGGGCAGGGCGGTGCCCCCGTTGTCTCCTGCTCGGGTCCGGCGGTTGCGGCCGTAGCCGGCGGGATGCGCCCGGCTGCGGGGGTCGCGTCTGCGGCTCGCCCCGCCTGGATCATGCCCAGCAGTTCCGCGCCGTCGATCAGCCGGATCGGCTTGCCCTGCGCGAAGCGTCCCGCATCCGGCGTGAAGCCGCCCAGGGCGGCGATGCAGACCGCGTCGGCGCCGTGGTGGGCGAGCAGCCCGTACATCTCGCGGGCCACGTTGACCGGCACCTTCTGTCTCCGCCATTGCTTGCATTGCACCAGGGTGCGCCGACCGTCGCGGCGCAGGACCAGGTCGATGCCGCCGTCGGCGCCACCCAGGCCGCTTTCCTCGACGGCGTAGCCTTCGCGCCGGAAGGCCTCGCCGACCAGGCGCTCGAAGTCCGGCCAGCCCAGGCTGGCGAGGCTTTCCAGGCCGGTCCGGGTGTCCAGCAACCGGCGGCGCCGCCGGGCGCCCAGAAAGGAAAGCAGGGCGGCCAGGGCGCAGATCGCCAGCCAGCCCAGGGACACGACCTCGAGGGCGCGCGACTGGCTGAAGATCTGCCCGAACCTGTTGCCGGAACTTGTCGACCAGGCCGGGACGCCGAAGCGGATCGCAAGGAAGCCCGCAACGCCCATGCCCAGGCACAGCGGCCAGGGCAGGTCGGCGAGGGCGTGGATGAGGCTGCTCTTGCGGCGGGCCATGCGGCGCTGCTCCCTGGAAGTTCAGGTCCTACGATACCCTGTCTGACAATTAGGACAAAGGCTATACGCGCACACATGCAGAACATACCAACCGGGATTCCGAGGATGTCGGGTGGTGTTATCACGCCCGTGCGCAGTCGCGTCTGCGCCAGTGCCGCCGCGCAGCATTCGACGGCGCCCCCGTCCCCGAAGACGGAACGTCCCGCGCGGAGTGACCGCCGCGTCTCGCCGGTCTGGTCGTCCGGAACGTCCCCAGCTTGACTTCTTCAAGGGGGCGGAGCCTGTCGACCTTCATCCCTCATCTGCGTGGCTGCAGCCTGAGCTAACGTTGCAGGTATGAACCGTGCAGGACTGTTGGTCTCGGTTGCGGTCGCTCTGGCGCTTGCCGCCTGCAGCGTGTTTTTTCTTTGGCCGGCTGGGGAATTGGTGCTCGCCTTGCGCGACCCCGCGTTGGGCGGGCCTGCGCCAGCCACGCAGGCAGGGCGCTGGCATCGGGCCCTTTCGCCGCGTTTCGCGGAGTGGGCGGAGGACCGCCTGATGCGGAAGCAGGCGACGACGCTCTCCATGCACGACATCAGCGGCACGGAATGGCCGCTGTTCTCGGCGATGTACTACTTGCGGGCAACCGACAGCCTCCAGATTGCCTGGCTTCGGAATCCGGAGGGCGATCCGCCAGCGCAGTATGCGCGGGCGGCGATCGACGCGGCTGCCGCCCTGCTCGCCGATCCGGCCCAGGCGCACTGGGTGAAGCTGCATTGGGGTGCCGACCGGTATCTGAGCCACGAGAACGTGTTCTACCGCATGCTGGTGATCGACGGCCTGGCGAGCCAGTGGCGGATGCTGGGCTCCACACCACACAGGCAACTGCTCCACGACCAGGTCACTGGCCTTGCCGCGGAGCTTGCCGCTGCCGAGACCGGCCTGTTGGCGGATTACCCCGGGCAGACCTTTCCCGCCGATGTGGCCGCGGCATGGCACGCCATCCTGCGGGCCGACCCGCTGCTGGGCACCGATCATCGCGAGCAGATCGGCGCGGGTATGCGCGGGTTCACCGGGGCGATGGCGCCGAGCGGCGGCCTTCCACCCTATGCATGGTTCGGCGAAGCACCCTCACGGCCTACCACCGTCCGCGGATCGGCGAACTCCTGGTTGCTGCATCATGCGCCGTTCCTCTGGCCGGACCAGGCGCGGATATGGATGTCAGCGCACGAGCGCGAGCATTGGCAGGCGGACCGCTGGCTGAGCGGATTCCGGGAGTTCCGTCCCGGCGATCCATCAGCCGAAGATGGCGACGTCGATTCCGGGCCGATTCTTCTGGGCCGTGGCACCGCGGCTTCTGCCTTCGGGATTGGTGCAGCCCGCAGCGCGGGTCGCGGCGACCTGGCACGTCCCCTGGCGCTGCAGGCGATCGCCGCGGCCTGGCCGCTCCCCAATGGGCGCCTCCTCGTCCCTTGGTTGCTGTCGGACCGAAGGCACGCGGCGCTGCTTGGCGAGTCCGCGATGCTCTACAACCTCACGCAACCCGCGGCGACCGGCATCGCAACCGACCAGCCGGTACTGGCGGGCGCGACGCCCCGGGTTGTCTGGCTGATGCTTGCCTTGCAGGTTCTGGTCGGCCTGACGTTCCTGGTCGCCGCGGCTCGCGCTCTCCGTCGTGCCGGTGCCGCATGGTCTCGGAGCCGCCAATGAACCTGCTCATCAACATCGACGTCGAAGACCTGCCGCGCGCCGAGCGCTTCTACACCGCCGCGTTCGGCCTGCGGCCGGGGCGGCGCTTCGGCGGCGATGCGCTGGAACTGCTGGGCGGCACGACGCCGGTCTACCTGCTGGCCAAGGCAGCCGGCTCGGCGGCGGTGCCGGCGGGCGGCGCGACGCGCGACTATTCGCGGCACTGGACGCCGGTGCACCTGGACATCGTCGTCGAGGACCTGGACGCGGCCCTGGCCCGGGCGCTGGCGGCGGGCGCCCGACTGGAGCGGCCGGTGCTCGAGCAGCGCTGGGGCCGGCTGGCCCCGCTGGCCGATCCGTTCGGCCATGGGTTCTGCCTGATCCAGTTCCTCGGCCGCGGCTACGACGAGATCGCCGGCTGAGCGCCTGCCCCACGGCAGGTACGGCAAGGTCGCGGCGACCGGCAACAGGCCGCCGGCGACTGGTGCCGGCAGCGGCGGTGGCGCGACCGTCGCGGCGCCCCGCAGCCCCGGCCGAGGCGTGCGAACATGGCTCCCGCCATGGACAGCCAGCCGCCCAGGCCGCCGCCCGAGCCGAGCCCGCAGATGCGGCGGCTGGCGGCGTCCATCGCGCGCTCGACGGCGGCGGCGCGCACCCTGCCGGGGCGGCTGTCGCGCAGCCTGGCGCCCAGTCGCGAGGGCCGCCGCCACCGGCTGGCCAACCTGGCCCTGCTGGCGGTTGCGCTGGTGCCCTTCCTGGTCGCCTGGTTCACCCTCGAAGGACGCGGCGGCCACGGCGAATGGCAGGTGGTGGCGGCGCAGGCGCTGCCGGGGAGGGCAGGCGAGGGGACGGCCGGCCGGGCCGGCACGGGACTGCTGGGCAGCCGGGTCCGGTTCGAGCGGCACCGGGTGCTGGCCGAGGCGCCGCTGTCCTGCCGCCGGGCCGGGTACAAGCGGCTGCGCCAGGACCGCGCGGTGGTCCTGGCGGCGCTGCAGGCCGATGCCGTGGTGGCCGCGCCGGACCTGCCGGCCGTCGTCGACACCCTGCGCGTCGACTGCGGCGACGCGCGCCTGGACTACCACCAGGCCGGCACCGACCTGCTGGTGCGCGTCGACGACCTGGTGCTGCGCCTGGCGCCGCGCTGACCCCTTCGGCAGGCAAGCGGGACGCCGGGGCGCGCCCGCTGCCGCGGCCTGGACCCGCGGTCGTGCCGCAGTCGGCCCGGGGCGCTGCGCGCGCAAGCGCCCCGGGCGCGCGGACGTGCCCCTACTGCGCCACCGCCAGCTGGTTGAGCAGGAAGGCGTACTGCTCGGCGGTCTCGTGGAAGCGCTGGAAGCGGCCGCTGCGGCCGCCGTGGCCGGCTTCCATCTGGGTGCGGAACACCACCAGGTTGTCGTCGGTCTTGCGCGCGCGCAGGCGGGCGACGTACTTGGCCGGCTCCCAGTACTGCACCTGGCTGTCCCACAGGCCGGTGCCGATGAACATGGCCGGGTAGGCCTTCGCCTCGAGCCGGTCGTAGGGCGAATAGGCGAGCATGGTGCGGTAGAACTCGGGGTCCTCGGGGTTGCCCCACTCGTCGTACTCGTTGGTGGTCAGCGGGATGCTGGCGTCCAGCATGGTGGTGACCACGTCCACGAACGGCACCAGCGACACCAGCACCCGGTAGCGCTCCGGCGCCAGGTTGGCGATCGCGCCCATCAGCAGGCCGCCGGCGCTGCCGCCCAGGGCGGCGACGCGCTGCGGGTGGGCATAGCCTTCCTTCACCAGGAAATCGGTGACGTCGACGAAGTCGGTGAAGGTGTTCATCTTGCTGTGCAGCTTGCCGTTCTCGTACCAGTCGCGGCCCATTTCCTGGCCGCCGCGGACATGGGCGATGGCGTAGACCATGCCGCGGTCGAGCAGGCTGACGATGTTGGCGTTGAAGCGCGGGTCGGAGCTCGACCCGTAGGAGCCGTAGCCGTACTGCAGCAGGGCCGCGCTGCCGTCGATCGGCAGGCCGGTGCGGTGCACCACGGAGACCGGGATGCGGGTGCCGTCGCGGGCGGTCGCCCACAGGCGGCGGGTCTCGTAGTCGGCCTTGTCGAAGCCGCCCAGCACCGGCTGCTCCTTGAGCAGGCGGCGCTCGCCGGTGGCGACGTTCAGCTCGTAGGTGGTCGCCGGCGTGGTCAGCGAGGTGTAGGTGTAGCGCAGCCAGTCGGTGCCCGGCTCGGCGTTGCCGGCCAGGCCCATGGTGTAGGCGCTCTCGTCGGCCGCGACGTACTCGGCATCGCGGCCCTCGCGCAGCAGGCGGATGCGGGTCAGGCCGCCGGAACGCTCGCCGACCGCCAGGAAACCGTCGAACAGCTGCACGCCGCTGATGAAGACCTCCGGGTCGTGCGGCAGCAGGTCGGTCCAGCGGTCGCGCTCGCCCCAGGCGTCCTCGGGCGCGCTCATCAGCTTGAAGTTGCGGGCGTTCCAGTTGGTGCGGATCACCCAGCGACCGGCCAGGTGGTCGGCGCTGTACTCGAAGTCGCGCTCGCGCGGCGCCAGGACCCGGAACTCGCCGGGCGCGGCGGCCGGCGTGCAGCGCTGCTCGCTGGACACCGTGCTGGCCAGGAAGATGCAGATGTACTGCTCGGAGCGGGTCAGGCCGATGCCCATGTAGAAGCTGTCGTCGGTCTCCTCGTAGACCACCGTGTCCTGGGCCGGGTCGCTGCCCAGGCGGTGCGCCTTGACCCGCCGGGTCAGCAGGGTGACCGGGTCGTTCTCGACGTAGAAGATCGTGCTGCCGTCGGCCGACCAGGCGGCGCCGGCGGACAGGCCGCCGATCGCCACCGGCAGGGTCTCGCCGGTGGCGAGGTCCTTGACGCGCAGGGTGTACTGGCGGCGCCCGACGCTGTCCTCGAAGTAGGCGATCCGGGTCTGGTCGGGGCTCAGCTCCCAGGTGGCGACCTGGTAGAAGTTCATGCCCTGCGCCATCGCGTTGACGTCCAGCATGATCTCCTCGGGCGCGTCCATGGCGCCCTTGCGGCGGACATGGAGGGGGTATTCCTTGCCCTCCTCGAAACGGGTCTGGTACCAGTAGTCCTTGTACCGGTACGGCACCGAGCTGTCGTCCTGCTTGATGCGGCCGACCAGTTCGTCGTACAGGCGCTGCCGGAGCGGTTGCAGCGGCGCCATCACGGCATCGGTGTAGGCGTTCTCGGCCTCGAGGTAGGCCAGCATCGCCGGGTCGGCGCGGCTGTCGTCGCGCAGCCAGTAGTACTCGTCCTCGCGGCTCGCGCCGTGCGGGGCGGCGACCGTGTGCGGCCGGACCTCGGCAACCGGCGGCGCCGGCAGGGCGGGATCGGTGGCGGTCAGCGGCGCGACGGCCGGCGGTTGCGAGTCCGCCACGGTGCCGGTGTCGGCCGGCGGCGCGGTCTCGGGCTTGCCGCAGGCGGCCAGCAGGACCACGGCCAGCGCGGGCGCCAGCAGGCGCAGGGAGGGCGGGACGTTCAGCTTCATCCGGGAGGCTCCAGGGGGTTCGGGCCGCTGTCGCGCGACGGCCGGCCGGGGTCCGGACGGCCGCCACGGGCGGGCAGGGGGCGTCATTGAAGCACGGCCGGGGGCGCGGCCACCGGCCGCAGGGCGCGCCCGGCGCGGCGTCCACCGCGCCGGGGTGGGCCGGCCGGACGCCCCGCGGCGTCCCGGACGAGGTCCCGGCAGCCTCTCCGGCGCGCCGCGAGCCGGCGTAGACTGCCGCCATGACCCCGCCGGTCCTGCTCCTGCACGGCATCTGGATGCGCGGCTTCACGCTGGCGCTGCTGGCGCGGCGGCTGCGCGCCCGCGGCCACGCCGTGGCCTGTCTGGACTACGCCAGCGTGGCCGGCGCCCCGGCACGGGCGCTGGACCGCATCGCCCGGCGCCTGGAGGGTCTGGCGGATGGCGGTCCGGTGCACCTGGTCGGCCACAGCCTGGGCGGCCTGCTCGCGGTGCAGGCGGCGTGCCGGGACGCCTTGCCGGCGGGCAGCCGGGTGCTGTGCCTGGGCACGCCGCTGGCCGGCAGCGCGGTGGCGCGTGCGCTGGCCGGGCGCCGGTCGCTGCGCTGGAGCCTGGGCGGCGCCCGCGACCTGCTGTGCCGCGGCGCGGAGGCCTTGCCCGGGCAGGTGCCGGTGGCCATGGTCGCCGGCTCCCTGCCGCTGGGCTTCGGCGCCCTGGTGCCCGGCCTTTCCGGCCCGCACGATGGCACCGTGGCGGTGGCCGAGACCCGCCATCCCGGCCTGGCCGGCCATGCCGTGCTGCGCACCAGCCACAGCGGCCTGCTGCTGTCGGCGCAGGCGGCCGGGCTGGCCGCGTCCTGGCTGGCCGGGCAGGGCCTGCCGGCGGCCCCGCCCGACGGGCTGGCTTCCGGCCTCGGTTAGAATCGCGCGGTTGGCAGGCTGTCGTAGAACAGCCTGCTGGCGGCGGCCATGGATGGCCGCTCCGCGAAGCAACCGCGACACCGGTTGATTCGACGGGAGCGCGTCCGGACCTGCGCCGGACGGGCGACCTGAGCGACGACCAGGACGGCCGTTCTTCGACCAGCTGATTAGCCACCTACGCGACAGGAGCCGCAGCGACCATGGCAGGTCATTCCAAGTGGGCCAACATCCAGCACCGCAAGGGCAAGCAGGACGCCCTGCGCGGCGCGCAGTTCACCAAGCTGGTGCGCGAGATCCACGTCGCCGCGCGCATGGGCGGCGGCGACCCGGCGATGAATCCGCGCCTGCGCCTGGCCATGGACAAGGCCACCGCCGCGTCGATGCCCAAGGACAACATCGAGCGCGCCATCAAGAAGGCGACCGGCGAGCTCGAGGGCGTCAGCTACGAGGAGACCCGCTTCGAGGGCTACGCGCCCGGCGGCGTCGCCGTGATCGTCGACTGCCTGACCGACAACCGCAACCGCACCGTGGCCGACGTCCGCCACGCGTTCAGCAAGCACGGCGGCAACCTCGGCACCGACGGCTCGGTGGCCTTCATGTTCCGCAAGCTGGGCGTGCTGTCGTTCGCCCCCGGCTGCTCGGAGGACGCGGTGATGGAGGCGGCGCTGGAGGCCGGCGCCGACGATGTCGTGGTGTTCCCCGAGGACGGCTCGATCGAGGTGCTGACCCAGCCGGAGACCTTCGAGGCGGTCCGCGACGCCATGGCCGCCGCCGGCCAGAAGCCGGACGAGGCGGAGATCACCCTGCGCGCCGACACCGACGTCACGGTCGAGGGCGACACCGCCAAGGCCGTGGCCAAGCTGCTCGACCGCCTGGAGTCCCTGGACGACGTCCAGGAGGTCTACTCCAACGCCGACCTGCCGGCGGATGCGTATGAGTAGGGCCGGGGCCCGGGACTCGGAACTCGGGACTCGGGACGCGGAGCGCGATCTGATCCCCTCTGCCTCCGGGAGAGGGGCTGGGGAAGAGGGTCGGTGCCTGCCATGATCCGAACGCTTGCCGGTCCGGCCGCCCGCGCTGGCCGGGGCGGCCCTCTCCCCCGCCCCTCCCCCGCATGCGGGGGAGAGGTGCGGTGCCGCGGCACCGGCGGCAGGTGCACGAAGGGGGCAGGGCGGGCCGTGCTCTCCTTCCCGCTCTCCGCAGCGGCAGCGCGCGCGAGGGCGCCGAGCGTGGTGACCGGAACCGGCGCGACGCCTGGCGAACCGGCACATGGGTGATCCCCGCAGCCCGACCCGACGGGTCATGGGGGCAACGGAGGCCGCTCCTGCCGCCCGCGTCCCCTCCTCGTCGCCCAGCCCCGGCGTACGCGCACCGCTCCGCATCATGGGCATCGACCCCGGCAGCCAGCGCACCGGCATCGGCGTGATCGACGTCGACGCCGCCGGGCGCAGCACGCATGTCCACCACCAGACCATCGGCCTGCTCGACAACGAGACCTTCGCCGACCGCCTGCGCCAGGTCCTGGACGACGTCGGGGCCGCCATCGACCGCTGGCAGCCGCAGCAGGTCGCCATCGAGAAGGTGTTCGTCAAGGGCAACAACGCCGAGTCGGCGCTCAAGCTGGGCCAGGCGCGCGGCGCGGCGATCTGCGCCGTGGTGTTGCGCGACCTGGCCGTGCACGAATACGCGGCGGGCGAGGTCAAGCAGGCCGTGGTCGGCCGGGGCGCCGCGGCCAAGGGCCAGGTGCAGCACATGGTCGCCATGCTGCTCGGCCTGTCCGGGCCGCTGCAGGCCGATGCCGCCGACGCCCTGGCGATCGCCCTCACCCACGCCCATACCCGCGCCACCCTGGGTCGCACCGGCCTCGCGCGCAGCAGCTGGCGGCGCGGCCGCTGAGCGGGGCCGGCCGGAGCTTTCCGTACGCCGTTCCGGCCGGCGCGCGCAGCGTCCCGGACGGCGCATTGCCGGTCTCGCCAGCGCAGCCGTGCCGGCAGTTCGTGCCTCCAGGCCCCGGGACGCAGGGGTCATGCGGGTGTCGGCGCGGCCGCCGGTCCTGGTGCGGTGGCGCGGCCTGCTCCCGCAGGCCGGTTCCATGGCGTGCCGGCTGCGCCTGCACCGTCCGGCGGTCCGCTGCCTGCACCGCGACGCGGTTCCCACCACGTCGCCGGGCGTCCCCGCGAAACATCCGGGCTAGGATGCCCGGATCGGATCACCCCTTGAGAACCCGGAGTCCCGAATGATCGGACGACTGCACGGCACCCTGGTCGGCAAGCAGCCGCCCTGGCTGCTGCTGGACGTGGGCGGCGTCGGCTACGAGCTGGAATGCCCGATGTCGACCTTCTACGAGCTGCCCGAGACCGGCCGCAGCGTCACCCTGGTCACCCATTACGCGGTGAAGGAGGACGCGGTGGCGCTGTACGGTTTCCATCGCGAGGCCGAGCGCGGCCTGTTCCGCACCCTGCTCAAGGTCAATGGCGTGGGCGCCAAGACCGCGCTGGCGATCCTGTCCGGCGTCAGCGTCGAGGCCTTCGCGGCCCTGGTCCAGGCCGGCGACCCGGCTGCCCTGGTGCGGGTGCCGGGCATCGGCAAGAAGACCGCCGAGCGCATCCTGGTCGAGTTGCGCGACAAGGCCGCCGACCTGGTGCTGGGCGGCGGCACCCGCCTGTCCGGCGCCGCCGGCGCGGTACCGCTGGACCCGCAGTCCGAGGCCGCCGCCGCCCTGCAGGCGCTGGGCTACAAACCCCCGGACGCCCTGCGCATGGCCCGCCAGGCCGCCGTCGAGGGCGACGACGCCGAGGCCATCATCAGGAAGGCGCTGAAGGCGGCGTTGAAGGCTTGAGGGGAGGGCGGCAGGGAGCAGGAAGCAGGAAGCAGGGAACGGGAAGCGGGAAGCGGAGCGGGATCTGCTCCCCTCTCCCGCGGCGNNCCATGATCTGCATCGTGGCCGGCCAGGCGGCGCGCGCTGGCCGGCACGGCGGCCGTGGCTGGTTGATAATGCGTCCCGACCGACCCCCTGGCCGGCCCCGGCGCGTTGCAGGGGTCACCTTGGCCGCCCATCGAGCCCCGCCACCGCCTGCCCCATGAGTGAACGTCTGATCGCCCCGGACAGCAGCCCCGAGGAGGCCCGGATCGAGTCGTCGATCCGGCCGCGGCGGCTGGACGAGTACCTGGGCCAGGTGCCGGTGCGCGAGAAGCTGTCGGTCTACATCGAGGCGGCACGGCGCCGCCAGCAGGCGCTCGACCACGTGCTGATCTTCGG
>DDTN01000025.1 GCA_002344355.1 Proteobacteria bacterium UBA2363
TCCGGGAAAGCCGGGGCGGTTCAAAGGGCTGGTCTACTTCGGCGTAAGCTTCGAGGTCAGCCATTCAAGCAGCCAACGATACTGATTTGGCTTGAGCCTGGCGAATTCCTCAAGGGAGTACAGTTTCTCGCCACTCAGAAACGTGGCTCCACCAGAGGAGTGCGACCACGTGTGCCGCACGGCCATCTGGCCTTCGTTAGGGTCGATTCGTAGACTGTACCAGTCCTCATCACCACGCCCCTTCTCTGATTTGTGGAACTCGATATGGATCATGGTCAACTTCGATCTCCTCACCACCATTGGAAGACGAAACGTGACGTTGCATGGGTGCGGCATCTTGCGCCGTGTTAACCAGCCTGCGGCCGAAAGCAATCGGTTCATTCGGATCATTTCCCCGCAGGTCCGGTTGAACTCATCGTTAGAGCCCAAGCTCGCGTGCTCTATAAGCTGCAAGCTCACGACACCAGTTCAACGATAGTCGCCTCAGCGTTCTCGCGGTTGGCTGAATGAACTCTGGAACGAGAAGGGGTCCATGCTCTGTCTGTTGCATGTAGCCCAACAGGTTGCCGTGGGCTAGATCGTGTCTAAGCTGCACTATGCGCACGTGATCAGACCGCTCGGGCAGGCGCTCCCAGAAGTCAGCCTCGCCCGGAACGACAAGCGTATGGATGGGAAGACCAACGCGGGATGCCTCCCTAAGCAAAGAATTGCTGAGGGTGGACCCAAGCTGCTCGGGCACCACCCCAGGATCGCGGCGCTGCTGAATGGTGCAGCGGATGCTCGCCTCTATTCCAGTGAGTAATGACAAACAGCCTGGAATGTAGAGCCGCTGATCTAGCGCAATTATGCCTTGTGAGAAGTGCCAGTGAAACTCTGCGGCCCTCAGCAACGAAAGTACCTCTGTCCGAGCAGGCAATCGACGCACAACGCCTGATCGCACGACGAAGTTCATCCTTGGGCTCTAGCGCCTGAATTAAGCCGCGCCGCGAAGCGGCGTCGGCTTGAATGAACTGTTAGAGCCCTGCTGTGCGTACATAACCTGCGGCCCGCTTGCCGATAGCTGTAATCACGTATGCCGCTTCAGATGGTCCCATAAGTTGGACCCGCCGGATCGTATTGAATGACTCCAGCACCTCTAGCTCTTGATCAATGGTGAGAGTTCCACTCCAAAACTGAGGGCCGGCACGCAACGCAGAGACAATATCGCTGAGCCAGATCGCAACTGCAGTTTGCTCCAGGCTGCCGGTGCTGATCTTTTTCTGAGTTGGCGCGATACCTGCGATGACAGAAAGCAACTTGATTTGTACCGCGGAAAGTCGGGAAAGGTGCTCCACTACGGATATCTTCTCTGGATCCGCTGAATGTGCCTTGTTGCCGCAGGCCGCAACTATCCGCCCAATTGCATCCACTTTTGCAGGGCTTGATTCATACGAGACCTTATCCGACATGATCTTGAACGTCGCGAGGGCTTCTGTGCTCTCGAACCACGACTTGTCAATTGAGTCCTCACCAGCTGCATTGACCTGATCCGAAATTGCCTGAATAGCAGTCTCAAGATTCTTAAGCCGAATGGCATCAGCCTTATCGAAGATGAGGTGATCTAGAGCGCCGCCAACGAGCGGGATGCAGGAAACCGCAGCACGGATCCAGGTCACTCCTTCAGGCACATAACGAGAGAGGTCAGTGGTCACAAGGCTCCAACACCAGAGTTAAGCGGCCTGCGGGCCGCACCCAACAATGCTACAAGATCAGGAGCGTTGTTGGGTGCGGACCGCAGGTCCGCTTGAACGATTAGTTAGGACTCACCAGACGGCGCTGCCCGCAACCAAGGGGTTGCCCACGCAAATCTTTGATCATCGATGTCAAGCTTGAGGTCGCCGTCAATATCAACGCCGACAACGATTGCCTTCTGCCCAAGATACTGTTCCATTTCAGGCGTGAAGTTAGTCACTGGGCCTATCTGACGAATTACCTTTTCAGGTTTTGAGGTGTGAATTACAACTTCCGCACCAATATCAAACTTAGGTGTTGGTCTAGCCTTCTGAGGTGGCGTCTGCGTCGCCTCAGAAGCCGCCTTAGGAGGCGTTGGATATCCGCCTATTTCCTCGTAGTACTTGCCAATGTCGTTGATGTCACGGGCGAGCTTGAGATTGATAGCTGGAGGGATTTCGTTTGCTCCAACATATAGGAGTATTGGAATTACCTTCTTTCCAAGCGCCATGGCGCCGCCAAGCTCAACGAGCACCCAGGAGCTAGTGAGACTCGCTGGGCTCAATAAGAGCAGGAGATGATCGGATTCTTTGAGGTGGGTTTGGATCGAGTCTGTAATTGACTCTCCCGTCGCAATGTCTTTCTCATCCAGGAAAACGGTGTGCCCGAGCTCCTCGACATCTTTGGCGATTCTTCGGGCCGCCCATTTGTCCTTGCTGGAGTGACTGACGAATATCTTCATGTGAGTCCTAACTACTAATCCACGGCACACCGCCGGTATAATCCGTCCGCGTAAGCCGGGCGACGCCATGGCGTGATGGAAAACACTGCAGACGTTTCAATCGTTTGCTCCGAGCACCAGGTCTGCGCTGTCCACCTAATCTGTCCGTGTTTCCAGGCGGACAGAGTTGGCGTGGTGGAATCCTCGCATTGGATAGACCCCAACGCAACCGGCCTACCTCGGCGCCTCGCGGCTTCAAATCCGCAGACTGCCCACCCCGCCATTTGACCCCCACTTGATCCCCCCAGCCCACCCTTCCGCCACCGCGCCACCCCGGCGCCTGAGCGGAGCCCACCCGTGCACCACGACACCCCCGGCCCGACGGCCGACCTCCTCTCCTTCCTGCGCCGCTGGCTCGCCGCGCCGCGCACGGTCGGCGCCATCGCGCCGTCCAGCCGGGCGCTGGCGCGGGCGATGTGCGCGGCGGCCGGGCCGCTGGACGGGCCGGTCCTGGAACTGGGCGCCGGCACCGGCGTGTTCACGCGGGCGCTGGTCGAGGCCGGGGTGGACCCGGCGGCGCTGGTGCTGGTCGAGCGGCTGCCGGCGTTCGCGGCGCTGTTGCGGGCGCGCTGGCCGCAGGCGCGGGTGATCGAGGGCGATGCCGGGGCGCTGACGGCGGACGCCCTGCCGGCGCCGCCGGCGGTGGTGCTGTCGGGGCTGCCGCTGCGGGCCATGCCGGCGGCGCAGGTGGAGCGCATCGTCGCGGCGGTGCTGGCCTGTTCGGCGCCGGCGCTGCGCCTGGTGCAGTTCACTTACGGGCTGCGCTGCCCGGTGGCGGCGCCGCTGCGCCGGCGGCTGGGGCTGCGGGCGCGGCGGGTGGCCTTCGTGGCCGGCAACCTGCCGCCGGCCTGGGTATGGGTGTTGCAGCGGGAGACGGAACGCCAGGCGTCGGACGAAGCGGCGGTGCCGGCGCGCGGACTCAGCGTTGCGCCTGTGCCTGCCGAAGCCATGCCCGCGGCGAGGCGCCCATCTTCGCCGTGAACGCCCGCGACAGCGCCGCGGCGCTGCCGTAGCCGACCTCGTCGGCGACCAGGGCCAGCGGCCGGCCGCGCTGCAGGGCGGCGCAGGCCAGCTCGATGCGGTAGGCGGCCAGGTAGGCGGCCGGGGTCTGGCCGACGATGCGCGCGAACAGCTCGGCGAAGCGGCTGCGCGACATGCCGGCGGCGCTGGCCAGGGCGGGCAGGTCCCAGTCGCGCTGCGGGGCGGCGTGCAGGGCGACCAGGGCGCGCGCCAGGCCGGGGTGGGCCAGGCCGGCGAAGGCGCCCTGGCCGATGACGCCGGCATCGAGCAGGCGGCGCAGCAGCATCACCACCACCACCTCGAACAGGCGGTCGACCACCAGGGCGCGGCCGCAGCGGGCGGCGAAGGCTTCCTCGAACAGGGTGTCGAGCAGGGTGCCGGCGGCGGGCAGCTCGGCCAGGGGCATCACGACGAACGGCGGCAGGGCGCGCGCCAGCAGGTTGTCGGGGCCGTCGCCGAAGGCGATGTCGGCGCAGGCCATGTCGGCGCCGCGTTCGGGGTCGGTCTCGAAGCGGTGCGCGCACGGGCGCGGGTAGAACAGCAGGCTGGGCTGGTCGACGGTCAGCGGCGGCTGGCCGGCGTGGCGCACCTGCACGGCGCCGGCGCGCACCAGGTGCAGCTGGCCGCTGGCGCCGTCGCCGGGGAAGTCGTGCAGGCCGCACAGGGCGCCGGCGTGGAACAGGCGCGCGGACAGGCGGAAGTGGCGCAGCAGGGCGTCCAGGCGGTCGGGCGGGGTTTCGGACGGATGGTCAACTTTCATGGACGAAAGCATACCTTTCTTCCGGTCCGGGCCGGGAAGATGGCGGCACGCCCCGAGCGGCGTATCCCAACCCCCTTTCAATCCAAGGAGTCCGTCATGTCCCAGGTTCCCCTGCTCACCGCCAGCACCGCCCCCGCCGACAGCCGCGCCACCCTGGCGCAGATTCAGGGCGCGTTCGGCACCGTGCCGGCGATGTTCGCCGCGGTCGCCCATTCCCCCGCCGCGCTGGCCTCGATGTGGGCCGGCTTCGGCGCCCTCGGCGGCGGCACCTTGCCCGCGGTGCTGGGCGAGAAGCTGGCGGTGGCGATCGCCGACCGCAACCGCTGCGGCTACTGCCTGGCCGCGCACACCGCCCTGGGGCGCAAGGCCGGCGCCAGCGCCGCCGAGATGGCGCGCGCCCAGGCCGGCGAGTCCGACGACCCGGCCACCGCGGCGGCCCTGGCCTTCGCGCTGGAGCTGGTCGAGCGGCGCGGCCAGGTCGACCCGGCGCGCATCGCCGCGCTGCGCGCGCAGGGCTTCGACGATGGCGCCATCGTCGAAGTGATCGCCCATGTCGCGCTGAACCTGTACACCAACTACGTCAACGTGGCGCTGGACGTGCCGGTGGATTTCCCGGCGGTGCCGCTGCGGCAGGCGGCGTGATGCGCAGAGGGGCCTTGGATCCGCGCGCGCTGGATGCGGCGGCCCTCTCCCCCGGCCCCTCCCCCGCAGGCGGGGGAGGGGAGAAGTGGGGTGCCGCGGCGCAGTCGGGACCGGAAGCTCGCCTACTGCGGCCTGGGTTACCGGTCGGGGGCGTGGAGCCGCGCGCGCTGGATGGGGCGGCCCTCTCCCCCGGCCCCTCCCCCGCAGGCGGGGGAGGGGAGAAGTGGAGTGCTGCGGCGCAGTCGGAACAGGAAGCTCGCCTTCTGCGGCCTGGCGATCCCGGTCGGGGGAGGATGGAGCCGCGCGCACTGGATGGGGCGGCCCTCTTCCCTGAAGACTCATCGCGCCGGCCCGTACCCCGCACGCGGGGGAGGGGCGACGTGGAGTGCGGCGGCGCGGTCGGGACCGGGGCGCGCCTTCGGCGGGGCGGGATGCGCGGTCGGGGCCTGGGCTTGCGGCGGGCATGCGTGGTGCGAGGAACAGGCGATGCGGGGCGGCCTGCCCTGCAGCGGGTCAGGAGGAGAGCGAGATGACTGGCGCGGCAAGGGGCGAGCGGCTGCCGGAGTGGCAGGTGGCGACGTGGTTCAACACCGACACGGCGCCGACCCTGGCCGGGCTGCGCGGCAAGGTGGTGGTGGTCGAGGCCTTCCAGATGCTGTGCCCGGGCTGCGTCAGCCATGGCCTGCCGCAGGCGCAGCGCGTGCGCGTGGCGTTCGCGCCCGAGCGGGTCGCGGTGATCGGCCTGCACAGCGTCTTCGAGCACCACGCGGCGATGACGCCGGTGGCGCTGGCGGCCTTCCTGCACGAATACCGCATCGACTTCCCGGTGGCGGTCGACGCCCACGACGGCGACGACCCGCGCCCGGCGACCTTCCGCGCCTGGCACCTGGCCGGCACGCCCAGCCTGCTGGTGCTGGACGCCGAGGGCCGACTGCGCCTGCGCGCCTTCGGCCAGGTGGACGACCTGCGTCTGGGGGCGCTGCTGGGCGGGCTGCTTGCCGAAGCGGGGGCGAGCGGGCCAGGGCAAGCCGGCGGTGGACCGGGCCAGGGTGCCGCGCCGGCCGCTGGCAGCGACTGCAGCGAAATGGCTTGCCCAAGGCCGTCTGACTGAACGAGACTGCCGCGAGATGCAAAATTAACTTGCATTTCCGGGCGGATGTCGTAATTTAATTTGGCATGGCCAAGCGGACGCCTCCCACCCACCCGCGCGCCCGGCGCCAGATCGAAGCGCTGGGGCAGCGCCTGCGTGCCGCCCGGCTGCGGCGGGCGATGACCCAGGAGGTCATGGCCGAACGCGTCGGCGTCAGCGTGCCTACCCTCGCCAAACTGGAGAACGGCGAGCCGTCGACCAGTCTGGCCACCCTGCTCCGGGTTCTGGCCGTGCTCGGACTGGCGGACGACATCGACCGGATCGCCGTGCAGGACACGGTCGGCCGCGAGCTGCAGGACAACGCGCTCAGGCGGCCCACTGCGCGGCCACGACGTGACCCGCCGTGAACCTGCTGGAGGTCTGGCTCGACGACGAGTCGCTGGGCGGCATGGCGCGTGTCGGCCACCTGTCGAAGACCGCCAGCAGGCGCGGGGATACCGTGGGCTTCGAGTACGACCCCGAGTGGCTGGCCGGCAAGGGGCCGATGGCAACCTTTGCGCTCGATCACGAGCTCATGCTGGCGAGCGGGACACAGTTCGCCAGGGCGGGCGCGGGCGCGCTGTCGGGCGCCTTCCAGGACACTTCGCCGGATCGCTGGGGCCAGCGCCTGATGGACCGCCGGGAGGCGATCGAGGCGCGGGAACAGGAACGCAGGGTGCGCAGCCTGCGCGCCTGGGACTACCTGACCGGCGTTCACGACGAAACCCGCATGGGCGCCCTGCGCCTGCGGGACCCCGACTCGGGGCGTTTCGTGGACGAGGGCATGCGCAGTGCCCCGCCGATCACCGAGCTCAGGGAACTCGAGGCCATCGCCGCGCAGCTCGAACGCGGCGATGCCGACCTGTCCGACGAGCGGGTCCGCTGGCTGCGGCAGATCCTCGCGCCGGGGGCGTCCCTCGGCGGCGCCCGGCCGAAGGCCAGCTTCCGGGATGAAGCTGGCCGGTTGTGGCTGGCCAAGTTCCCGTCGGGAGACGACAACGTCGACGTCGGCCTTTGGGAGTTCCTTGCCTACCGGCTGGCGCTGGGTGCCGGCATCGAGATGCCGGAGGCACGCCTGATGCGGTTCTCCGAACGCGGGCACACCTACACGGTGAAGCGCTTCGACCGCACGCGGAACTCGCGCCGCGTGTTCTCCTCGGCGATGACCCGCCTGGATGCGACGCACAGCGAGGGCCACAGCTACCTCGACCTGGTGCAGGCCATCGAGACCGAAGGCGCGTCGACGCACATCGCGCATGACCTCGAACAACTGTTCCGCCGCGTCCTGTTCAACATCCTCATCGGCAACCGCGACGACCACCTTCGCAACCATGGTTTCCTGCGGACGGGCGACGGCTGGCGGCTGTCCCCCGCGTTCGATGTCAACCCGAACCTCGACAAGGACCACCACGTGCTGGCGATCGACGGCGACGATGCCTCGCCGGACTCGGGCCTGCTTCTGGCAACCGCCGACTTCTACCGCCTGACCGGCAAGGTCGCGGCGGCGCTGGCGTCGCAGGTGCGCACCGCGGTGGGCGACTGGCAGCGGCAGGCCCGCGCGCTGGGCGCTTCGCCGAGGGAGATGGCGTTGATGCAGGCGATCATCGATCCGGACCGGTAGCCGGGAGCAGACGCTGGCGCGGATTGGGGACAGGCGACGCCCACCGGCGGATCTGCACTGTCCGCGCCAACAGCTTGCTGAAAAGCGACCGTCCTGGTCGTTTTTCAAGTCGCCCGTCCGGCGCAGGTCCGGACGGGCTCCCGTCGAATCAACTGCTTGCGCTCTTGTTTCGCCGAACGGCCATCCATGGCCGCCGTCAGCAGGCTGTCTTTCAACAGCCTGCCAACTGCGGGCGAACTTGCACGACGCAGAAGGCACCCGCCAGCAGTCCACGCCCGAGACAACCGGCAGGCGCGTTCCAGACCGATCTAGCCTTCTTCGAGCGCCCAGGCGCAGCCCAGCACCGAGACGACCAGCAGCAGCACGCCGGTCGCGACCGTGACCGGGCCGACAGCGCCGGCCAGCCATTCGCGGGCGATGTCCTGCCAGGCCTGCGCGGGCAGCACGGCAAGCCAGGCCAGCAGGCCGCCGGCCAGGGCCGCGGCCGGCAGCAGCCAGGGGCGCTGGCGGCGCCGCGGTGGCAGGGCGCGCATCACCCGCGCCGAGAAGCCGTCGTCCGCCAGCTCGCCCGGGAAGCCCTTGCGCAGCAGCGCGTCCAGCGCGCGGTCGGTGAGTTCGTCCGGTTCATTCATCGTTGCTGTCTCCCGGTGCCCAGTCCTTGAGCAGCGTGCGCAGGCGGGCCTTGCCGCGCGCCACGTGCGTCTTCACGGTGCCCAGTGGCATGTCCAGCACCTCGGCGGCTTCCTCGTGGGTGAAATCCAGTTGCACGCAGTACAGCAGCGCCGCGCGCTGGTTGGCCGACAGGCGGCGCAGGGCGGCGTCCAGGTCGAGGCCGGCCTCGGGGCCACCGCGGTCTGCGGCCGGGGCCCCGTCCTCGTCCAGCCCGGGCGCCTGCCCTGCCCGCCCGGCGCGGCTGCGCAGGTGCTGCAGGAAACGGGCGTGGGCGATGCGGTGCAGCCAGGTGGCGAATAGCGATTCGCCGCGGAACTGCGCCAGCTTGCGCCAGGCCAGGACGAAGCTGTCCTGCGCGAGGTCGTCGGCCAGCGCCGGGTCGTCGCCCAGCAGGCGGCGCAGTTGCGCGCGCACCCGGCCCTGGTGCCGGCGCACCAGGGCCTCGAAGGCGCGCGCGCCGTCGTCCTGCAGGGCCCGGTCGACCAGGGCGCGGTCGATGCGCGCCTGCGCATCGCGGTCATCCGTGGCCACGACCGCGCCGGGTCAGGATCCAGTTGCCGAGGTAACCCAGGCCCAGCGCGACCGGCAGGATGCCCAGGCCCCACAGCTCGGCCAGGCGATGGCCGGCGTGGTAGTCCAGGGGCAGGGCCAGCAGGGTGAGGCTCAGGCCGATGCCGCCGGCCAGCAGCACCAGGGCGCGGCGGCGGTCGCAGTGCTGCGGGGTCGCCTCGCCGGGAAGGGTCGCCGGCAGCGGCACGCCGGCCTCGGCCAGTTGCAGCAGCAGGCGGTAGCGCATCTCGGCGCGGCTGCGCCGATGGCGCAGCACCAGGGCGGTGATCAGGATCGGCGGCAGCACCAGCGCCAGCGGGATGATGAGGACCGGAAGGGTTTCCATGGCGCCTGCTCCGTCAGGGGGTTTCGGTTCCGAACAGCGCGGCCTCGACCTGGGCCTGCAGCCATTCGCGCATCGGTTCCGCGGCGTGGTCCTGGTTGGCCAGGACCACGATCGCCAGGCCGTGGTCGGGATAATGCAGGAACTCGGCGGAGATGCCCGGCGCGCCGCCGTTGTGGCCGACGAAGCGCCGCCCCGGCCGGTCGCCGACGCTGAACAGGTAGCCGTAGCCCATGGGTCCGGTCTGGACATGGGCCTGCCAGAGCGTCTCCAGCTTTTCGCGCGGCAGCAGGCGGCCGTCCGCCAGCGCCTTCGAGAAGGCGTGCAGGTCGCGCGCCGAGGCATAGCCGCCGCCGGCCGCCGAGCCGCGCAGGCTGAGCCCGGCGCGGTGGTCGCGCCAGGTGCCGTCCTGGTCGCGCGTGTAGCCCACCGCGAAGCCGGCCTCGGTGTCGTCGCGCCGGTAGTGGTCGGCGTGCGTCATGCCGGCCGGCGTGTAGATGTGCTCGCGGATGTACTGGTAGTAGTCGCTGCCGCCCAGCGCCTCGATGACCAGGCCCAGGATGACCGGCCCGCCGTTGCTGTACTCCAGGCCCTGGCCGGGTTCGAACAGCAGGGGCTGGTCGACGAAGGTGTCCAGGAAGGCCTGGTGGCTGTCCAGCGCGTGCAGGCGCGCGTCGTGGGCCGCGTTCCAGTAGGAGCCGACACCGGAGGTGTGGGTGAGCAGCTGGTGGATGGTGGCCTTGTCGCGGACGGTCGCGTTGGGGAACTCCGGCAGGTGGCGGCCGACGGTGTCCTGCCAGTCCAGCTTGCCGGACGCCTGCAACTGGGCGATGGCGAGGGCGGTGAACATCTTGTTGATCGAGCCCAGGTTGATCGGCGTGTCCAGGGTGTTGGCGCGACCGGTCGCGCGGTCCGCCAGGCCGACCGCGCGCTCGTAGATCACCTCCTCGCCGCGGGCCACCAGCACCGCGCCCGAGAAGCGGCCGGCGGCGGCCTCGGCGGCCAGCCGCGCGTCGATCACACCGGGCAACTCCGCCGGGCCGACCGCCTCGACCCTGGGCGGCAGCGGTCGCAGGGAGAAGCGCTCGATCCGCTGCGGATCCGTGTCGGTCAGTTCCAGCGCCAGCGCCACGCGGCGGCCGCTGGCCAGGGTGTAGTGCAGCTCGCCGGCCCGGGGCTGGTCCTCGCCGACCCGCTCGGGGGGCGGCAGGGTGGCCAGTTCCGGCGCCAGCGACTCGGCGAGCATCGCGAAGGTCTCCAGCAGCCTGTCGTCGCCGTTGCGCGCACGGATGCCTGCGCTGAAGTGGCGTTCCAGCAGGGCCGGACGCGCCGGTGCGTCGGCGGCCACGGTCTGCCAGAAGTGGCCGGCCTGGGCCAGCACCGGGTGCGCATCGCCGCCTTCGGCGGTGTCGGCGTCCGGTGTGCCGGCGGCGTTCGCCAGGCCCGCGGCCAGGGCCAGGACGAAGGCGATCAGGCCGCCCCGGGTTGGTGTTCTCGCATGCATCCTGCAACTCCTGTCTTGCGCTGGCGGATCGCAGCGCTTCGGAGGCTTGGATGCGGGCAGGCGGGCATCTGGATTCACCCCGGTGTGGGTGATGATCGTGGCCGCGCCGTGCCGGGGTTCCGGCCGCGCGCCGACCGGCCGCGCTGGCCGGGGCGGCCCTCTCCCC
>DDTN01000006.1 GCA_002344355.1 Proteobacteria bacterium UBA2363
TACCAATTCCGCCACCTGGGCAGGTGCCGAGCGCGAGACCGCGCAGGGGGCGCAACAATAGGCAGTCGGCCGCGGCTTGTCAACGTGCCGGTCGCGTTCCGCCGCGGGTCGGGGGTGGCGGGGTACCATGCCGCTCATGACCAGAACCAGCAAGGGCAAGGGCGGCGCCGGAAGCCGCCAGGGTGGCGCGGGCGGGGGCGGCAAGCGTTCCGGCGGCGCCGCGAAGACCCCGGGCACGCCCGGCAAGCCCGCCGGGGCGGGTTCGGCGACCGGCGTCCGGTCGGCGGGCCGCAAGCAGGCCGGTCGCGGCGGCGCCGCGAAGGCCGCGCCCTGGCTGCCGCCGGAGTTTCCGGCGACGCCCGCGGCACCGGCGTCGCGAAAGTCGCGGTCCGGCTCGCCCCGGCCGGCGTCGAAGCGGACGGCCACCGGGGCCGCGGGCGGCGTCCGCGATCCCTTCGCGGAGCGCGAGCAGCGCCGCTACGAGAACCCGATTCCCAGCCGCGAGGCGATCATCGGCTTCCTGGGCGCGCAGGGCCGGCTGATGCAGGCCGAGGACATCGCCGAGGGACTGGGCCTGTCCGATCCCGGCCGCTTCGAGGCCCTGGGCAAGCGCCTGGCGGCCATGCTGCGCGACGGCCAGCTGCACATGAACCGGCGCGGCGGCTATGGCGTCGCCGACCGCCTGCAGCTGATCGCCGGTCGCATCCTCGGCAAGGAGGACGGCTTCGGTTTCCTGCGCCCGGATGCCGGTGGCGACGACGTCTTCCTGCCGCCGGCGCAGATGCGGCGGGTGCTGCACGGCGACCGCGCCATGGTCTCGGTGACCGGCCTGGACCGGCGCGGCCGGCCCGAGGGCGTCATCGTCGAGATCCTCGACCGGCGCGCCGCGCGTCTGGTCGGCGTCTTCAGCGAGAAGGCCGGCATCGCCACGGTGGCGCCCGACGACACCCGCATCCACATGGAGGTGGTGATCCCGGCCGACGCCCGCGGCGAGGCGCGCAACGGCCAGCTCGTGGTCTGCGAGATCACCGAGCAGCCGACCGGCTGGCGGCCGCCGATGGGCCGCGTGGTGGCGGTGCTCGGCGACCGGCTGACCGCCTCCCTGGTGGTGCAGGCCGCGATCCACAGCCATGGCATTCCCGACGAGTGGCCCGCCCAGGTCCTGCGCGATGCGGGAGCGACGCCCCTGCAGGTGCAGGCGGACGAGCATGAAGGCCGCGTCGACCTGAGGCAGTTGCCGCTGGTCACCATCGATGGCGAGGACGCCAAGGACTTCGACGACGCCGTGTACTGCGAGCCACACCGGGACGGCTACATCCTGATCGTCGCGATCGCCGACGTCTCGCACTATGTGCGCCCCGGCTCGGCGCTGGACGAGGAGGCGCGCAACCGGGCGACCTCGGTCTACTTCCCGGGCTACGTCGTGCCGATGCTGCCGGAGACCCTGTCCAACGGCATCTGCTCGCTGCGCCCCGACGTCGAACGCCTGTGCATGGTCTGCGAGATGGTGGTCGACGCCGATGGCGAGGTCAGCAAGTCGCGGTTCTACCCAGGCGTCATGCGCTCGCACGCCCGGCTGACCTACAACCAGGTCTGGCGCGCGGTCGGCGAGAAGGATCCCGAGGCGATCGAGCGCCTGGGCCCGATGCTGGCGCCGGTGCGCCAGCTGTTCCGCCTGTACCGGTTGTTCGCGAAGCGGCGCGCCGCGCGCGGCGCGCTCGACTTCGAGTCGACCGAGGTCAGCTTCCGGCTGGCGCCGTCGGGCGAGGTGGTGTCGATGGGCGCCTACGAGCGCAACGACGCCCACAAGCTGATCGAGGAGTGCATGATCGCGGCCAACGTGCAGGCCGCGAAGTTCCTGCTGAAGAAGAAGGTGCCGGCCCCGTTCCGCGTCCACGACCGCCCGCCGGAGGGCAAGTTCGCCGACCTCACCGAGTTCCTGGTCGAGTTCGGCCTGTCGTTGCCGGCGCACGGCTCGGTCACGCCGCTGGACTACGCCAACCTGCTCAAGAAGGTCCGCAAGCGCGCCGACGCCACCCTGCTCGAATCGGTGCTGCTGCGTTCGATGAGCCTGGCGGTCTACCAGCCGCAGAACATCGGCCACTTCGGGCTGGCGCTGGACGCCTACGCGCACTTCACCTCGCCGATCCGTCGCTATGCCGACCTGCTGGTGCACCGCGCGATCCGGCACGCCCTGACCGGCGGCAAGGCCACCGACTACCACTACGCCGCGCACGACATCGCCACGCTCTCGACGCATTGTTCGGAAAACGCGCGGCGCGCCGAGGAGGCCGAACGCGACGTCGACGAGCGCTACAAGTGCGCCTGGATGGAGCAGCACGTCGGCAGCACCTTCGAGGGCACGATCAGCGGCGTGACCAGCTTCGGACTGTTCGTCGAGCTGGACGAGTCGCGGGTCACCGGCCTGGTGCACGTCACCCAGCTGCCGAACGACTACTACCACTTCGACCCGGTGCGCAAGATGATGTCCGGCGAGCGCCGGCGCCTGGCGTTCCGGCTCGGCGACCGGGTCAAGGTGCTGGTGCTGCGCGCCAGCCTGGAGGATCGCAAGATCGACTTCCGGCTGGTCGAGGACTCGGGCCCGGTGGCGGCTCCCCGGGCGCGCAAGGCGAAGGCGTGAGCGGCAGCGACTGGATCGGTGGCATCCATGCCGTCGCCGCGCTGCTGGACAAGGATCCGGCCGCGCTGCTGGAGCTGATGATCGCGCGCGAGGCGCGCAACCCGCGGCTGGACGAACTGGCCGCTCAGGCCCGCGCCGCCGGCATCGCCGTGCAGCGCGCGCCGCGGGCCACCCTGGATCGCCTGGCTGCCGGCCTGCGCCACCAGGACGTCCTGGCGAACGCCCGCGTGCGCGCCGCGGCCGACGAGCGCGACCTGCCGGCGCTGGTGTCGGCCGCGGGCGCGCAGGCCCTGCTGCTGGTGCTCGACGGCGTCACCGATCCCCACAACCTGGGTGCCTGCCTGCGCTCGGCCGCGGCTGCCGGCGCCACGGCCGTGGTCGTGCCCAAGGACCGCAGCGCGCCGCTGAACGCGGCGGCGCGCAAGGCCGCCGCCGGCGGCGCCGAGGCGGTGCCGCTGGTGCGGGTCACCAACCTGGCCCGCGCCATGGAACAGCTGCGCCGCGACGGCGTCTGGATCGTCGGCCTCGCCGGCGAGGCGGAGCAGTCCCTGTACCAGCGCGAGCTGACCGGGCCTCTGGCCCTGGTGCTGGGCGCAGAAGGCGAGGGCATGCGCCGCCTGACCCGCGAGCACTGCGATTTCCTGGTACGCATCCCCATCGATGCCGCGATGGAAAGCCTCAACGTCTCCGTGGCGGCAGGCATCTGCCTGTTCGAGGCGCGCCGCCAGCGCGGCCCGGCGGCCTGAGCTACACCCCACGCCCGCGCCGCGGGGGTGGGGCCGGAGGCGCGGCGGATCGCGCCCTCGGAACCGACTACGCGGCCTGGGCGGGGGCCGGATCCGCGAGGCAGCCCAGCAGCCGCTGCCACGGCTCGGTTGCCAGGCATCCGGCGAGGCTGCCGACCAGGGCCTCGAACACCGGCGGCGGCAGGGTGGCCTGCAGGTCGGCGAGCAGCGCGTGCCGCTCGCCGGGGTTGAAGGCGGGCAGCATCAGGCGCAGCACGTCCAGCATCTCCTGCGGCGGGATCGAGGCGACCAGGTCCCGGTGCAGGTCGGCCAGTTCGACGTCGCTGTACAGGGTCCACAGCGCGGCGTTGTTGTCGCGCTCCTCGACGCGCATGTGGGCCAGGTTGTCCTGCACGAAATCCGCCAGTTCGTCGTACAGCCGGTCGGCGAGCGGCGGGCGGCCGGCCGGGCCGGTCACGCGCAGGCGCTGCACCTGCGCGGCCAGCCGGTCGATATGCAGGAGATGGTGGTCGTGGTCTTCCGCGGTCGCCAGGGCCATGGCCGGCCGGCGCCGCAGCAGGGCGGCGTGGATGAAGGCGTTCTCGTGCTCGAGATGCCGGCGGCACAGGGTCAGCAACGCATCGACGGCATCGAGGCCGGCGGCGAGCGCGGCCTCGTCCTCGACCTCGAGGGCGCCGACGCCGACCAGGGTGTCGGCGAACGCCTTGCGCAGGGCCTTGTGGATGCCGCGGTAAAGATCCAGGCGGGGCTTGGGGGTCATGCGGGAAGTGCTCCATGTGGATGTACTTCCGGAAACGCGAAGCGGAGCCGCCCCCCTCAACGGGTGGACGGCCGCCGTTGCCGGCCGTTCAGGCCGGCGCCCCACTGGCGGGCCGGTGCTACTCGGGGACCGGCGCCGCCGGCAGGTCCAGGCCGGTGTGGTGCGCCGCGAACGCCAGGATGTCGGTCCACTCGGCGATCTGCTTGTCGGTCGGCTTGCCGGCGCCATGGCCGGCGCGCACGTCGATGCGGATCAGCGCCGGGCGCGGCGGCGCGACCGCCTGCAGGGCCGCGGCGAACTTGAAGCTGTGCGCGGGGTAGACGCGGTCGTCGTGGTCGCCGGTGGTGATCAGGAAGGCCGGGTAGTCGACCCCCTCGCGCAGATTGTGCAGCGGCGAGTACGCGCGCAGCGCGCGGTACTCGTCGGCATCCAGGACCGAGCCGTAGTCGCTCTCCCAGGCCCAGCCGATGGTGAACTCGCGGAAGCGCAGCATGTCCAGCACGCCGACCCCGGGCACCGAGGCGGCGAACAGCTCCGGGCGCTGCATGGCCACGGCCGCGGCCAGCAGGCCGCCGTTGGAGCGGCCGTGGATGACCAGGTGTTCCGGCGCGGTGACGCCTTCGGCGATCAGGTGTTCGGCCGCCGCCGCCATGTCGTCGAAGACGTTCTGGCGGTTGCGCTTGATGCCGGCCTCGTGCCAGTCGCGGCCGTACTCGCCGCCGCCGCGCAGGTTGACCGAGACATAGACCCCGCCCATCTCCAGCCAGGCCAGCGTGTACGGCGTGAACGCCGGCGTCAGCGGGATGTTGAAGCCGCCGTAGCCGTACAGGAAGGTCGGCCGCGGCCCCGCCGGCAGGTCGCGGCGGCTGACCACGAACATCGGCACCCGGGTGCCGTCCTTGCTCTGGAAGAATTCCTGGCGGGTCTCGTAGTCGGCCGGGTCGAAGGCCAGTTCGGGCGCACGGAACGGCGTCACCTCGCCGGTGGCGACGTCCAGGCGGTGGATGGCGCCGGGCTGGCTGAAGCTGGTGAACGCGAAGAAGGTCTCGCTGCCCTCGGTGGCGCGCGGGAAGCCGCCGGCGCTGCCCAGGCCGGGCAGGGCGACCGCGCCGGCCGCGCTGCCGTCGAGCCCGAACAGGCGCACCTCGCTGGCGGCGTCGCGCAGGTACTGGGCGACGAAGCGGTCGCCGACCCGGCTGACCGCGCGCAAGGTCGCGTCGGACTCGGCGACCAGCTCGCGCCAGTGCTCAGGCTGCGGGCGGGCCAGCTCGACCGCCACCAGCCGCTGCCGCGCCGCGTCGCGGTCGGTGCGGAAGAACAGGGTGTCGCCGTCGTTGCCGACGAAGTCGTAGGCGTGCTCGAACTCGCCGACCAGCTCGACCACCGGCGCGTCCGGCCGGTCGAGCGGCTTGACCAGCACCAGGTTGCGTTCCTCGGTGCCGCGCCAAACCGAGATCACCAGGAAGCGGCCGTCGTCGGAGCGGGTGGGCGCGAAGCCCCAGTCGGGCTGGTCCTGGCGCTCGTAGACCAGCACGTCCTCGTCCTGCGCCGTGCCCAGGCGGTGGAAGTACAGCTTCTGGAACTTGTTGACCGCCTTCAGGGCGTTCTCGCCCTCGGGCGCGTCGTAGCGGCCGTACCAGAAGCCCGAGCCGTCGGCGGCCCAGACCGGCTGGCTGAACTTCACCCAGCGCACCAGGTCGGGCAGGTCCTCGCCGCTGTCGATGTCGCGGATCCGGTACTCCTGCCAGTCCGAGCCGCCCGAGGAGGTGCCCCAGGCCAGGTAGCGGCCGTCGCGGCTGACCTCGGCGCCGCTCAGCGCGACGGTACCGTCCTCGGACAGCGCGTTGGGGTCGAGCAGCACGCGCGGCTCGCCGTCCAGGCCGTCCTGCACCATCAGCCGCGGCTGGTTGGCCAGGCCGTCGTTCCAGGTGTAGAAGTAGCGCTCGCCGCGCCGCTCGGGCACGCCGAAGCGCTCGTAGTTCCACAGCGCGGTCAGTCGCGCGTTGAGCCGGTCGCGACCGGCGATCGCCTCCAGGTGCGCCGAGGTGACCTGGTTCTGGGCCTCGATCCAGGCCAGGGTGTCGGCCGAGTCGATGTCCTCCAGCCAGCGGTAGGGATCGGCCACCGCCTCGCCATGGTAGGTGTCGGTGTGCTCGACGGTGCGGCTGCTCGGATAGCTCATCGGGGTATCGGAAGCACGCGGGGCATCGGTGCCGGCCGGGGGCGCGGCGGGATTGGAGCAGGCGGTCAGCGCGGCGGCGCAGGCCGCGACCAGCAGGACGCGGAGGCTGGGATTCATGGCAGGTCCGGGTAGGGGATGCGGGCCGGCCACCTTAGCGGCAGCGGCCCGGCCGCCTCAATCCCCGGGGTCGGAGATGATCGCCGGGCCCTTGCCGGCGGTCTTCTCGTAGACGCCCTTGCCCAGCCGCTTGTACTGGGTGAAGCCGCGCTCGCTGAAGTGCTTCTCCTTCAGCGTGTGCGCCTGGCCCATGGCGACGCTCGGCGCCGACAGCAGGCGGACGGCCGGGTGCCCGCAGGCCGGGCAGGGCGCGTCGGGGTCGGCCATGCGCTGCAGCTTCTCGAAGCGCTCGCCGTGCCGGCCGCAGCCGGGCTGCTCGCAGCGGTACTCGTAGATGGGCATGTCCGCAGGGTGGGGGCGGCCGTGGGTGCCGTCAAGGCGACCCGCCCGGTCCGGGCGCGGGGTGGCCTGCGCGACCGGTCCTCAGGCCGCGTCGGCGCGGCCGGGCTGCAGCCAGCCGCCCAGGGCCCGGAAGCGGTTGACGATGCCGCAGAACAGGGCGGCCGTGCGCTCGGCGTCGTAGCGCGCCGAATGCGCCTCGGTGCTGTCCCAGTCCAGGCCGGCCGCCTGCAGGGCGCGGCTGAGCACGGTCTGGCCGTAGGCCAGGCCGGACAGGGTCGCGGTATCGAACACGCTGAACGCGTGGAAGGGGTTGCGCTTGTGGCCGGTGCGGCGCACCGCGGCATTCAGGAAGGCCAGGTCGAAATGGGCGTTGTGGCCGACCAGGATGGCGCGCTGGCAGCCGGCGGCCTGGATCGCCGCCCGGATCGGCTTGAACACGAAGTCCAGCGCGGTCCGTTCCTGGCGCGCGGCCCGCAGGGGGTGGTGCGGATCGATGCCGTTGACCGCCAGCGAGCGCGGGTCCAGTTCGCCGCCCTCGTGGGGGATGACATGGGTGCTGGTGATCTCGCCGGGCACCAGGACGCCGTCCTCGGTCATCGCCAGCGGTTGCACGGCGATCTCGAGCAGGGCGTGACGGCCGGGGTCGAAGCCGCCGGTCTCGACATCCACCACCACCGGCAGGAAGCCCCGGAAGCGCTCGGCCATGGGGTTTCGGGGGGAGGCGGGCGCGGTCATGGCCGCCATCATAGCCCAGGCGCGCCCCCGGCTGGCCCGAGGGGGCGCCGGATCCCGCATGCCGTGTCCATATAAAACAGCAGCTTGAACGATTTTCGTGAGGGCGGGCGCAGGGTGCGGCCTCGGCAGGACGGGCCACTGCCCCTGCTAAAGTCGCAGCCCCCGAGCGCCCCGACCATGGCCATCCGCGTCCTGCCCGATCCCCTGATCAACCAGATCGCCGCCGGCGAGGTGGTGGAGCGGCCGGCCGCCGTGGTCCGGGAACTGCTGGACAACGCCCTGGATGCCGGCGCCGACCGCGTCGAGGTCGAGATCGAGGCCGGCGGTACCCGGCTGGTGCGGGTGCGCGACAACGGCATCGGCATCCCGCCCGGGGAGCTGGCCCTGGCCCTGACCCGCCACGCCACCTCCAAGATCGCCGACCTCGACGACCTGCTGCGGGTCGCCAGCCTGGGCTTCCGGGGCGAGGCCCTGCCCTCGATCGCCTCGGTCTCCCGTTTCGCCCTGGTCTCGCGCACCGCCGGCGACGACCACGGCTGGCGGATCGACGCCGAGCACGGTCGCGTCGGCGCGCCGTCGCCGTCGCCGCACCCGGTCGGCACCACGGTCGAGGTCCGCGACCTGTTCTTCAACGTCCCGGCGCGGCGCAAGTTCCTGCGCACCGAGCGCACCGAGTTCGGCCACGTCGAGCACTGGCTGCGCACCGTTGCCCTGGGCCGGCCGGGCGTCGGTTTCCGGCTCAGCCACAACGGCCGCGCGGTGCTGATGCTGAAGCCCGCGGGCGGGCCGTTCGATCCGCTGCGGCTGTCGGAGCTGCTCGATCCCGGATTCGTCGGGTCCGCCGTCGAGGTCGCGGTGGACGCCGCCGGCATGCGCCTGCGCGGCCTGCTCGGGGCGCCGGCCAGCGCCCGGGGCCAGGCCGACCTGCAGTATTTCTACGTCAACGGCCGGCCGGTGCGCGACCGGGTCGTCGCGCACGCGGTGCGCCAGGCCTATGCCGATGTCCTGCACCACGGACGGCATCCGGCCTACGTGCTGTTCCTGGACCTGGATCCGGCGGCGGTCGACGTCAACGTCCATCCGGCCAAGTCCGAGGTCCGCTTCCGGGACAGCCGGCTGGTCCACGACGTGCTGTTCCGCAGCCTGCACGAGGCGCTGGCCGGGACCCGTGCCGGCCAGGCGGCGACGGCTGCGCCGAGCGGGGCGCTTGCCGCGCCGGGACCGGGCTTGCCGGCCGCCGGTGCCGGCTGGCGGCCGGCCCAGGGCGGCCTCGGCCTGGCCGTGGCCGAGGCGCTGCCGGCCTGGGCCGGCCTGTATGGCGCGCCGGACCGGCCCGCGGCGCCGACCGTCGCCGAGGCCGACCAGGTACCGCCGCTGGGCTATGCGCTGGCCCAGCTGCATGGCGTGTTCGTGCTCGCCCAGAACAGCCGAGGCCTGGTGCTGGTCGACATGCATGCGGCGCACGAGCGGATCACCTACGAACGCCTCAAGCACCAGCACGACGCCCGCGCCGTGATCGGCCAGCGCCTGCTGGTGCCGGTGGCCATCGAGCCCGGTGCGCGCGCCATGGCGGCGCTCGACGAGCATGCCGGCACCCTGGCCGGGCTGGGCTTCGAGATCGTCGCCAGCGGGCCCGGCCAGGCCCGGGTGCTGGGCGTGCCGACCCTGCTGGCCGGCGGCGACGTCGGCGATCTCGCGATCCGGGTCCTGGCCGAGCTGGCCGAGCACGGCAACAGCCGGATCGGCGAGGAGGCGCGCAACGCCCTGCTGTCGACCATGGCCTGCCACGGCTCGGTGCGCGCCAACCGGGCCCTCACCGTGACCGAGATGAACGCCCTGCTGCGCGACATGGAGGCGACCGAGCGCTCCGGCCAGTGCAACCACGGCCGTCCGACCTGGGTCGAGCTGCCGGTCGCCGAGCTGGACCGGCTGTTCCTGCGCGGTCGCTGATTCCGGCGGCCGCGGCTTGGCGACCGCCGCGCGCCAGACGCTGCGCCGCCGTCGGGCGTGCAGGCCGCGACCACGCATCCCCTGGTGGCCGGCCGCTACACTCGCGGTCATGAACCTGCGTGCCCGACTTCCCGGCCCGGTGCCGGTACTGCTCGCCCTGCTTGCGCTCAGCGCAGCCTCGCCTGCCAGCGACTGGCGCAGCGGCCTCGAGGACTGGCGCGGCCAGCGGGCCACGGCACTGGCCGCGGCGACCGGCTGGCTGAACCTGGTCGGCCTGCACTGGCTGGACGGCCGCCCGCTGCGGGTCGGTGGCGGCGCCGGCGCCGACCTGGTCATCGACGGCCTGCCTGCGGAGTTCGGCACCCTGGCGCGTGGCGCCGATGGCGACTGGACCCTGGCGCCGGCCGAGGGCGTCGTCGTCGAGGCGGATGGCGTCGAGTCGCGTGACCGGGTCCGCCTGGTCAGCGACCGTGCCGCCACCGCGACCCGGCCGCAGACGCGCCTGCGGCACGGGCCGGTGCGGATGGCGCTGATCGAGCGCGGCGAACGCACCGGCCTGCGGGTCTGGCATGCGCAGGCGGCCGCGCGCGCCGGCCATGCCGGCCTGGACTGGTATCCGCCCGACCCGGACTGGCGGCTGGTCGCGCGCTGGCAGGCCCACCCGCCCGGACGCACGCTGGACATCGCCACCGTGATCGACACCATCGAGCCGATGGCCAATCCCGGCGCCCTGGTGTTCGAGCACGACGGCCGAAGCCATCGCATCGAGGCGCTGCGCGAGGAGGGCGCCGAGCAGCTGTTCCTGATCTTCGCCGACCGCACCAGCGGCCGCGCCACCTACGGCGCCGGGCGCTACCTGTACACCGCACCGCCGGACGCCGAGGGCCGGGTCGAGCTGGACTTCAACCGCGCCTACAACCCGCCGTGCGCCTACACGCCCTTCGCCACCTGCCCGCTGCCGCCCCCCGAGAACCGCCTGGACCTGGCGATCACGGCCGGCGAGCGGACCTACCGCAAGGCGGCGGAGTAGCCCATGGCACGCAGGCGAGGCGGCCGCCGCGCTCCGGCCGCGCTGGCGGCGACGACCCCGCCGGCGGCACCGCCGCCCCGGCGCGGCCGCTGGCTGCTGCCGGCCCTGGCGGTGCTGGCGGTTGCCGGCCTGCTTGCGCTGGTGGCTGGGGTGGTCCTGGAGCGGCGGGCCCTGAACGCGCCCTTCGATCCCGCCGGCGCGCACTTCACCGGCTCCGCGGCCTGCCAGGACTGCCACGGCGACCGCCACGAGACCTGGTACGCGACCTACCACCGCACCATGACCCAGGAGGCGACGCCGGCCGCGGTGCAGGGGCGCTTCGACGGCCAGGCGCTGGACTACTGGGGCGTGCGCGTGCGGCCGGTGACCCGCGACGGCGGCTACTGGTTCGACTACGAGGACCTGGGCACCGGCGAACCGCTGGGCAGCCAGAAGGTCGAGCGCACGGTCGGCTCGCACCGCTACCAGCAGTACCTCAGCCGGCTGCCCGACGACGGCACCTACGTGCGCCTGCACTACCTCTGGCACGCCGGCGAGCAGCGCTGGGTGCACATGAACGCCGCCTTCCTGGGTCCGGACGACCAGCCGTTCGACGCCAACGTCGCGATCTGGAACCAGAACTGCATCTTCTGCCACAACACCGGGCCGCAGCCGAACATCAGCAACTACGACGAGATGCGCCTGCGCGCCGCCGCCGGCGAACCGGTCAACGTCGGCACCGACAGCCGCTTCGATTCCAGCGTCGCCGAGCTCGGCATCTCCTGCGAGACCTGCCACGGACCGGGCAGCGAACACGTGGACCGGGCCGCCAGCGCCTTCACCCGCCTGGCGATGCGCGCCAACCGCGGCCGCGACGCCAGCATCGTCAATCCCGACAACATCGACCCGGTGCGCGCCACCGAGGTCTGCGGGCAGTGCCATGGCCAGCGCACCCCGAAGCCCCACCTGGTGCGGACCTGGGTCGAGAGCGGCCCGACCTACCGCGCCGGCCAGCCCCTGCACGACCACGTCGACGCGGTCTGGAAGCACACGCGGGCGCCGGTGGCCGGCCAGGAGGACCTGTTCGCCCTGCGCTTCTGGGGCGACGGCACGCCGCGGCTGAGCGCCTACGAGTACCAGGGGCTGCTGCTGTCCGCCTGCCACCAGGAGGCGCAGCTCTCCTGCATCGACTGCCATTCCGTGCACGGTGGCGATCCGGCCGGGCAGATCACGGAGCGCAACCGCGGCAACGCGCCCTGCCTGGACTGCCATCGCGAGTACCGCGCCGAGGCGGCGCTCGCCGACCACACCCGCCACGCTCCAGAGGGCGAGGGTTCCCTCTGCTATGCCTGCCACATGCCGCAGGTGAAGTACGGCGTGATGACCATCCACCGCAGCCATCGCATCGAGGTGCCCGATGCCGCGCGCGACGCCGCCGCCGGGCGTCCCAACGCCTGCCTGAACTGCCATCTCGAGCAGTCGGCGCAGTGGGCGGCCGACACCCTGGCCGGGTGGGCGGGCCGGCCGGCGGCCGCGTTGCCGGCGCGCGCCGATGGCCTGGACCCGGGCACCGCCGAGGTCGCGGCGATCCTCGCCGGCGATCCCGTGCAGAAGGCGGTGCTGGCCTTCCAGGCCGGCCAGTTGCGGGACGGCGCCAGCGGCCGCGACCGCGCCTTCCTGGTGCCGTTCCTGCTCGAGGCGATGGCCGACATCTATCCGTCCAGCCGGCGCTTCGCCTGGCACAGCCTGAGGTCGTTGCTGGACGCCTGGCCGGCGCCGGTGCCGGAAGCGGTGACGGCGCTGCGGGCGCGCAGCGACGGATTCGACTACATCGGCCCCGCCGACCAGCGCGAGGCGGTGCGCGGCGACCTGCTCCGGCTCTGGCAGGCGCTGGACCGCAGCGGCTGGCCGCCGGCGCCGCCGGCGACCGGGCTGGCTGCCGACTGGCTGCTGGATCCGGCGACCAGCGCCAGGCTGGTCGAGCTCGGGCGCCGCCAGGACAAGATGATCAACATCGGCGAATAGGCCGGGCGGCACGGGCGGGGCAGGGTGACCGGGGCGAAGCCTGCGGCGAGCGCCCGCCCGGTCCGCCGGCCGGGTGGTCGGGGCAGAGTCGTGCCCGCGGGGCGGCAAACGGCTCGGCCCGCGCCAGTTTCGGTTCGGCGCAACCGTGCCGGCCGGGGCATACGAAGCGACTCGTGATGGCCGCGAAACACCGGGCATTTCCGGGCCTCGTCCGGGCGCAGGCCATCCTGAACAATGACTTGCTGCGGCGCAGCAACACACTTGCCGGTTCAGTTGGTGTTATAAGACCGGCTGGCCGCGCTCGGGATGGACCTCCCGATCAGGCCCTGTCGTCCGTGTCGCGGGCGTTCGTGTGTTCCAGCTCAAGTCGAGGGACAGTTCAAATGCGCAATTTCTTGCGAGGTAGTTTGTTGGCCGCCGCCATGGGCGTCGGTCTTGGTGGAGGGGCGATTACCGCCGGCACTGCGCACGCGCAGCTGCAGGCCAACCCGGCCCTCCAGACGTGGCTGATCGAGTTCGTCGAGCCCGGCCTGGTCGAGTTCCAGCGCGACCTGCGCGGTTTCAGCGGCGACAAGTTCAACCCGCGCGAGGCCAACACGGTCGCCTACATGGGCGAGCTGATGGCGATCCAGGCCGAGCGCAAGGCCGATCTGGAGCGCGCCGCGGGCCGCCCCATCGAGTTCACCCACCACTACCTGGCCACCCACAGCGGTGTCGCCGCGCGCCTGAGCGCCGAGGAGGCCGAGGCCCTGCGCGGCGTCCCGGGCGTCGCCCGCGTCGAGATCGACGTGCCGCAGCAGCTCGACACCTTCAACGGCCCGACCTTCATCGGCGCCGGCGGCATCTGGGACGGCACCAACGTGCCCTCCGGCGCCAATGCCCGGGGCAACGGCATGGTCGCGGCGATCCTGGACAGCGGCCTGGTCTCGGTGACCCATCCCTCGTTCGCCAACGACGCGTCCTGCGGCTTCAGCGTCGACAACCCGAAGGTGCTGTCCAACCTGGACTGCTCCAGCACCGACGGCACCGGCCTGTGCAACGGCGGCAATCCGACCGACACCAACGGCCACGGCACCCACACCGCCAGCACCGTCGCCGGCAACGTGGTGACCGCCGCCGCCACCCCGGCGCCGGTCCTGCCGCCGGGCTTCACCTACATCTCGGGCGTCGCACCCTGCGCGAAGATCCGGTCCTACAAGACCTGTCCCGGCACCAGCTGCCCGGGCGCCGACATCCAGGCGGGCATGAACAGCGTCCTGCTGCACGGCGACGCCGATGTCATGAACTTCTCGATCTCCGGCGGCACCAGCCCCTGGGTCGACAACGACCGCCGCAAGCTCGACCTGGTCGACGCCGGCGTGTTCGTGGCGGCCTCGGCCGGCAACACCAGCGCTTCGGTCCCGAACCCGGTCGGCAACGTCAACCACCGCGGTCCCTGGGTGCTCAGCGTCGCCGCCTCGACCCATGACGCGCAGTCCAGCGCGCTGATCTCGGCCAGCGGCCCGGGTACGCCGCCGGGCAACACCCAGAACATCCCCGCCAGCAAGGGCAGCGAGTCGCCGAACGCGTCGAGCGCCACCAACCTGCCGATCCGCCGCTTCACCGGCCAGCCGGAGGCGTTCGAGGGTTGCACTGCCGGTGTCGACGGCGCGCCCGCCGACCTGCCGGCGTTCCCGGCCGGCTTCTTCAACGGCGCAGCCGCCCTGATCAGCCGCGGCACCTGCCCGTTCACCACCAAGATCACCAACGCCTTCAACGCCGGCGCCGCCCTGGTCCTCATCCGCAACAACCAGGCCGCCGCGTTCAGCATGAACACCGCTGGCCAGCCGAACGTCCCGGCCTACTCGATCGAGCAGGCGCCGGGCAACGCGCTGCGCGATTTCGTCACTGCCAACCCGACCGACGCCACCATCAACGCCGACGTCGTCAACGGCGACGTGCTGGCCGGTTTCAGCCTGCGCGGCCCGACCCCGGCGCCGCTGGCCGACCTGACCAAGCCCGACATCACCGCGCCGGGCGTCAGCATCTACGCCGCCTACACCGGCGCCGCCGGTTACGGCAGCCTCAGCGGCACCTCGATGTCCGGTCCGCATGCGGCCGGCTCGGCCCTGCTGATCAAGCAGGTGCAGCCGACCTGGACCGACGCCGAGATCAAGTCGGCGCTGATGATGACCGCCAAGAAGGCCGGTCGTAAGGACAACATCGTCAGCACCTGGGACTGGGATGACGTCGGCAGCGGCCGCGTCGACCTGACCAAGGCGGCCCGAGCCGGCCTGGTCATGCACGAGACCACCGCCAACTACCTGGCCGCCAACCCGGCGCTCAGCGGCGACGTCAAGACCCTGAACATCCCGGCCGTGCGCAACATGAACTGCACGCCGAGCTGCTCCTGGACCCGCACCGTGCGCAACACCCTGCCGGGTGCCAGCAGCTGGACCGCGGCCGGCGCCAACATCACCCCGGGCTTCGACATCACCGTCTCGCCGAGCAGCTTCAGCTTCACCGGCGCCGGCATCCGTCCGGTCGACACCGTGTTCTTCAGCGGCTTCGACCAGCCGGCGGCCGTCGAGACCCAGGTCCTGACCATCACCGCGACCCCGACCACCAACCTGACCGCCGCGGTCGCGTTCGGCGAGGTCAACCTGACCGAGACCGGCGCCCGTTCGCCGCAGCAGCACATCACCGTCGCCATCCGTGGCGAGGGCAGCGGCGGCGGTTCCCCGCAGATCCAGGTGACCCCGGCCAGCGTCGCGGCCACCGGCACCGCCGGCGGTGCCGCGGTGACCGCGCCGCTGACCATCGGCAACGTCGGCGGCGGCACCCTGAACTGGAGCATCGCCGAGGCCCCGGCCAGCAGCATCGTGCTGTCGCTGGATGGCGACAAGGGCACCAATGGCGCGGTTCCCGCCGGCGGCTCGCCGATCACGCTGCAGGTCGACGACGGTTCGGCGGAGAACGGCATCGGCCTGACCGCGGGCGGCCAGTTCGTCTGGTTCAACCGGTTCACCCCGGCAGCCGGCGACTTCCCGATCACCCTGAACCAGGTCCAGGTGCTGTTCCGCACCGCCGACGCGGTCGCCGTGGGCGCCAGCTTCGACGTCTACATCTACAGCGATGCCGATGGCAATCCCGCCAATGGCGCGACCTTCGTGGCCGGGGTGACCGGCAACGCGATCTCCGCGCTGGACGTGTTCAATACGGTCAACCTGCCCGCCGCCACCACGATCAACGGCCCGGGCGACATCCTGGTCGCCGTGGTGAACCGGACCGGCATGGATGGCGCCAGCCAGTTCCCGGCAGCGATCGACCAGACCGCCTCGCAGGTGCGTTCGTGGGTGGGCTTCGGCGCGTCGATTCCGAACCCGCCGGTGTTCCCGACCGCGACGTTCAACACCATCGACTCGTTCGGCTTCGCCGGCAACTGGATGGTGCGCGCCACCGGCACCACCAGCGGCGGCCCCGGCCTGCCCTGCGACAACCCGGCCGATGTGCCGTGGCTGAGCGTGTCCCCGACCGCGGGTGCCACCGCCGGCGGCGCCAGCAGCCCGGTCACCGTCAGCCTCAACCCGGCCAGCCTGGCCGCCGGCACCTACAACGCCAACCTGTGCGTGACCAGCAATGACGCGGCTACCCCGCTGGTGTCGGTGCCGGTGGCGTTCACCGTCGAGTCCGGCGGCGAGCCGCCGGAGATCGTGGTGTTCGACAACGTCAACTTCCTGCCGCCCGCCGACGGCACCGGTGGCTCGATCCAGTGGAGCACGGGCAACACCTGCAACTGCGACACCACGCCGTTCGACTTCAACGTCTGGCTGTCCGGTGGCAACGTGGCGTTCTTCTGGCCCGGCACCGCCACCCGTGGCGGCGTGGTCGACGGCACCGAGTACCGCATCCTGGTGCCGGGCGACACGATCGGTGCCGCCTCGACCTTCGGCACCGCGCTGGGTGCGGCGAACGCCATCCGCTGGCGTGCCGGAGCCGACGGCTACCTTGGCTTCCGCTTCGTGAACCCGACGACCAGCGCGGTCAACTACGGCTACGCCCGGATCCAGAGCACCGGCCCGACCGGCTTCCCGCTGACCATCGTCAGCTACGCCTACAACCGCCTGGGCAATCCGATCACCATCCCGACGGCATCGGTGACCCTGGACGAGGGCTTCGAGGACATCACCACCCTGGCGGGTGACGGCTGGATCATCCAGAACAACTCGGTGCCCGCGGGTACCGCGTCCTGGTTCCAGGGCAACAGCGCGGTGTTCCCGGCCCACGTGGGCGACCCGACCCACTACATCGGCGTGAACTTCAACAGCGTGGGCGGCACCAACACGATCAGCAACTGGCTGGTGTCGCCGCTGCTGACCTTCAACAACGCCTCCTCGGTCAGCTTCTGGACCCGCAGCATCGGCGGCAGCTTCCCGGATCGCCTGCAGGTGCGGCTGTGCACAACGGCGCCGTGCACCGATCTGGGCGCCGGTTCGGCGGGCGTCGGCGGGTTCACCACCATGCTCCTGGAAATCAACCCGGGGCAGACCGTGGGCGTCTATCCGGACGCGTGGACCCAGTACACGCTGACCAATGCCGAGGGCCTGCCGACCAGCGGTCAGGGCCGCGTGGCCTTCCGTTACTACGTGGAGAACGGTGGCCCCTCGGGCTCGGCGTCCGACTACATCGGCATCGACACCGTGTCGATCACGGCTGGTGCGATCTCGAACATCGGTGGCGAGATCCGCGGGTCGGTGGCGAACGTGGGCGACGCCCGCTGACGCTCAGCTGACACCGCGTGTCCTTCGGGGCGGGGAGAAATCCCCGCCCCGTTTTGTTTGTGGGATTGCGACCCCCCGCGGCGCCTTGCCCCGGCCCGGCAGGCGCCTCCGGTCCGGCTGCGACATCGGCACACCGTTGCCTTGATGCATCCGGTGCCGCCCCTCGTCGCCGTCGCCGGTGGCATTCGTCCAGCCGCGGCCCTCGACCAGCGCCCGGCATCGCCGCCGCCCTCGGCCGTTGTGGCACGCTTGCCGACCTGCCCGGCGCCGCCTGGCGGTGCGGGCGACGCAGGAGGCGGGACAGGATGGGCGTGGTTCTGGCGATCGATACCGGGGGAGAACTCAGTTCCGTGGCCCTGCTCCGCGAAGGGCAGGTGCTGGGCCAGGCCCAGCTGGGCGAGCCGCGGGCGCAGTCCAGTCGGCTGCTGCCCTGCATCGAGCGCCTGCTGGCCCAGGCGTCGGTTGCGCACGCCGGAGTTCAGGCCATCGCTGTGGCGATCGGACCGGGGGCCTTCACCGGCATCCGGCTGGGCCTGTCGGTGGCACAGGGCCTGGCCCTGGCCTGGCAGGTGCCGCTGCGGCCGGTGTCCAGCCTGGCCGGGCTGGCCTGGCCGGGCCGGGATGGCGGGTTGCCGGTACTGGCCGTGCTGGACGCCCGGATGGGCGAGATCTATGCGGGGTGGTACGGCGCCGATGCCATGGGCGGCATCGTCCTCCAGGGTCGGGAACGACTGTGTCGCCCGGAGGAAGTCGACCCCGCCACGGCGCGACGGGGCTGGCGGGTGGCGGGCTCGGGCTGGCCGGCGCATGGCGGCGCATTGCGCGCGCGCCTGGGCGAGCCCGTCGAAGTGCTCGGCCTCGGCAGCGCGGGGGCGGTCGCGATCGGCGCGCTCGCGCATCACCTGGGCGCCGACCTCGACCGGGATCCCGGCCTGATCGAGCCGGCCTACCTGCGCGACAAGGTCGCCCTGACCACCGCCGAACGCGCGCAGTACCCCCCGGCCTGAGGGTGTGTGCCGGCGCGGACCCTGCCGCGCCGTCCCGGCGTTGCGAGGGAGCGACCGTTGTGGGCGTGGCCGGGATCGTGCCGTCGCCCCGGTCGGCAGGGGGTCGGGGCAGGCGACTGCCGCGCCGCGCGCTTCACCGCGCGGCCCCGCCTGGTATCGACGTACAGGGCGAGTTGCAGGTGCCTTCCAGGCTCCGGTGCCGGGTGGGCACCCCGCCTTGCGACCCGGCGAGGGCTTTCCCGCTCCCGCGGGCGCGTCGTCGCGCCGGGTCGGCCTGCAGGACAGGGGCGGGTTGACCGGCGCGCTCAGCGCACCATCAGCACCACCCCGGCCAGGGTGACCAGCACGCCCAGCACGCGCCGGCGGCTGAGCGCCTCGCCCAGGAAGACGGCGGCGAACACGACGATGAAGATCGACGCGGTCTCATTGAGGATCGAGGCGACCGAGGCATCGGTGTACTTGTAGCCGCCCAGCCACATCGCCATCGACAGGTACTGCCCGACCAGGGCGGCGACGAACAGCGCCGCCCAGCGGGTCGGCGCGCCGCCGCCGGCCGCCTGCCTGCGCAGGGCGGGCGATACCGCGACCAGCGCCAGCAGGCCGAGCACGGCGCCCAGCACGCGCAGCAGGACGATCCACCAGAACGGCTCGGTCTCCAGGACGCGCTTGACCATGACGATGGCGACGGCCATCAGCGCCACCGACAGCGCGCCGGTCGCCACGCCGCGCCGGACCTGGGCCGGGGTCAGCACCGACAACCGGTCCGGGGCATTGACCAGCAGCACGCCGGCCATGACCAGCACGAAGCCGGCCACCTGCCACAGGTCCAGGCGTTCGCCCAGGAACAGGAACGACAGGGCGATGACGAACGGGCTGTAGAGGTTGCCCACCACGCCCATGCGGCCTGCGCCCAGGGTGTTGAGCGCCTTGAGGTACAGGGTGTCGGCGACGGCGATGCCGATCACGCCGCTGGCCAGCACGGTAACCAGCACCTGCGGCGACAGTCGCGGCCAGGCCAGCGGCGCCAGACCCAGCCACGACGCCAGGGGGGAGGCCAGCAGCGCCACGGTCAGCGCCGACAGGGCGAGTACGATCAGGTTCTTGAGCAGGCACAGGCGCAGCGGTGGCAGGTGCTCGCCCAGCCGTTTGTAGATAATGACGCCCACCGCCCACGTCAGCGCGCAACCGAGCGACAGGGCCTCGCCGAGACCGATGACCATGACCGCGGCACGCTACCTCATCCGCCACGGCGCGGCCATCGCCGCGCGAGGCAGGGGACGGGCCGGTTCCGCGCGGGCCTGCGCCCTGCAGCCAGCCAGGGCCGGCCGCCTGCGCCTGGCGACGGCACCGGGCGCACCGCCATGAAGCCCTGGCTGCCCGGCTGGTCCCCGGTGCCGCGCCGGCCGCCCGCAGGGCGCGGCGAACCCGGCCTGAGCGCCCGCCAGGCCGACATGGTGCGGCGCGTGCGTTTCGTCGTGGAGATGGCGCGCAGCCTGCACCGCTACGGAACCCCCGCGCCGCGCCTGGAGAATGCGGTCAGCCAGGTCGCCGACACCATCGGCCTGGTCTGCAACATCAACTCCAACCCGACCTCCCTGCTGTTCTCGTTCCGGGAACAAGGCGGTCCAGAGACCGTGCTCGAGGAAGTCACCCGGGTGGTGCGACTGGAGCCGGGCGGCCTGGATCTCAAGCGCCTGACCCTGGCCGATGCCGTGGTCGAGGGCGTGCTCGCCGGCGAGCTGGACGTCGACGACGGCTACGCCCGCCTGCTGGAGATCGAGGCGATGTCCGGCAGGGACGGCCGCCTGGTGCTGGCCGCCTACGGCGTGATCGGGGCGGCGCTGGCGGTCCTGCTCGCGCGCGGCTGGGCGGACGTGCTGGCCGCCGGCGCCATCAGCCTGGTGGTGGGCGTGGTGGCCGAGGCCTGCGCGCGGCGTCCCAACCTGGCGCCCTCGACGGAGGCGGTGTGCGCCCTGGTCGCCACGGTCCTGGCCTACGGGGTCAGCGAACTGGTCCAGCCGCTGTCGGTGCAGACCGTGGTGCTGTCCAGCCTGATCGTGCTGTTGCCCGGCCTGGCGCTGACCACGGCGATCAACGAGCTGGCGACGCAGCACCTGGTTTCCGGTGTCGCGCGCTTCGCCGGTGCGTTCGCGGTGCTGCTCAAGCTCACCTTCGGCGTGGTCGCCGGCACCCAGATCTGCCACCTGCTCGGCTGGACCACGGCGGCCAGCGAGGTCACGGCGGTACCCGCCTGGGCGCTCTGGCCTGCGCTGGTCGGCGCCGCGTTCGGCTTCGCGGTCAGCTTCCGTGCGGCCTGGCGGGATTTCCCCCTGGTCATGGCCGCCGCGATCGGCAGCTACCTGCTGACCCGCTGGTTCGGCAGCAGCATCGGCAATGGCGCCGGGGTATTCATCGCCGCCCTGGTCGCCTGCGCGGCCGGCAACCTCTATGCGCGGTTGTGGCGCCGTCCCGGCGCCCTGATCCGCCTGCCCGGCATCATCCTGCTGGTGCCCGGCAGCGTCGGCTTCCGCAGCCTGACCCATGCCTTCGAGCGCGACATCTTCCTCAGCCTGGACACCGGCTTCACCCTGCTGTCCATCCTCATCACCCTGGTTGCCGGCCTGTTGTTCGGCAACCTGCTGGTGCCGCCGCGGCGGTCGTTGTGAGGAGCGGGGAGCAGGGTGCGGGGAGCAGGGAGCAGGGAGATTGAAGCGCGGGCATCGCGTCCGTCCCGGGGGAAGGGGGACGCGAGGAGCAGCCGCCCGGGAACCGGCAGGTCGAGGTCAGCGGAATGCTGAACGGAGCAATCCCCGGAAATCCCGGCCAGCCCCGAGGCGGAGCTGGCCGGGAACCGATTACTTGATCAGCAGGTCGGCTTCCTTCTTGCCGCTGTCGAGCAGGGCCTGGAACCAGCGCGGGCGCTTGCCGCGGCCGGTCCAGGTCTGCTCGGCGTTGCCCGGGTTGCGGTACTTGGGCGGAACGACACCGCGCTTGCCGCCCTTCCTGGCGCGCGAGGCCTTGCCGAACAGTTCTTCGATGGAATAACCGCGCTCGCGGGCGAAGGCGATGACCTCGCCACGCACGTTGTCGAGTTGCTCGCGGTGCAGGTTTTCCTTGCGGTCCTGGGCCTGTCGGATCAATGCGTCCAGCTCCGATTGCGAAAGTTTGGTGATATCGACACTTGCCATTGCATTCTCCGTGAAGCGCGCGTGGGAAAAACCATTGCCGTACCGGGCAGCCGTGCCCGGGGCGGAAACGGAAAAACGGGTGGAACCGGTTCGGTGCCGCTGAAACCCGGGAAACCGTGGCGCATTCAATCACATCCGGCTGCGCAGGGAGTGTGATTGCCGTCACCTTTGCGGTCAGGAACTGATTTTACAGGCGATTATGCGCGAGCCCACTGCGGCGCGGCGGGGCGGAACGGGACGAAACCTGCGTCGACGCGATTGCACATCAGGCCCGGATGAACCGGACGCATCCGGCAGCCGCCTGCGGACAGCCCCCGAATTACCGGCGCGCGATTCGAGGCGGGTCCTTCAATACATATCCGGGCGGGCCGGTCGCTGGGTGGAACTGGCCGCTCAGCGTGCCTGCCGCTTCGCCGAGCGCATAGGGAAGGGCGTTCGAGCCGGGTCGGGGCGCTGCAGGTCTTGCGCAAGCCCCCCAATCCACGGACCGTCCCGGTCCCCGTTCCGCTCAACCCCGCAGCAAATCCAGCAACCCCGCCCTGTCCAGGCTGCGCGCCTCGCTGTCGCGACGACCGCGGTACTCGAAGCTGTCGGCGGCCAGGCCGCGCTCCGACACCACGACGCGGTGCGGAATGCCGATCAGCTCGATGTCCGCGAACATCGGGCCGGGGCGCAGGCCGCGGTCGTCCAGCACGGTGTCGATGCCCAGGCCGCGCAGCTCGTCGTACAGCGCCACCGCGGCCGACTCGACCTCGGCGCTGCCCTTGGGATTGATGACGCACACCGCCACCTGCCAGGGCGCCATCGGCGCCGGCCAGGCGATGCCGCTGGCATCATGGTTCTGTTCGATGGCGGCGGCGACGATGCGCGACACGCCGATGCCGTAGCAGCCCATGTGCATGACCCGTGCCGCGCCGGCCTCGTCGAGCACGGTGGCGCCCAGCGCCTGCGCGTACTTCTGGCCGAGCTGGAAGATGTGGCCGACCTCGATGCCCCGGCACAGCGACAGCGTGCCGCGGCCGTCGGGGGAGGCATCGCCCTCGACCACCGAGCGCAGGTCCTCGATGGCGTGCGGCTCGGGCAGGTCGCGGCTCCAGTTCACGCCACTGAGGTGGAAGCCCTCGGCATTGGCGCCGCAGGTGAAGTCGGCGAGCGCCGCGACCGCGCGGTCGGCGATGACGGTGACCGGACGGGCCGGTGCCACCGGTCCGATGAAGCCCGGCCGGCAGCCCAGGTGGTCGACGATCTCCTGGTCGGTGGCCAGCCGGTAGTCCGGGCCGAGCGCGGCCAGGTTGCCGGCCTTGACCTCGTTGACCTCGTGGTCGCCGCGCACCAGCAGCAGCACGAAGCCGGCGGCGCCGACCACCGCCACCGACTTGACCGTCGCGGCCAGTGGCTGGCCGAGCAGGGCGGCGACCTCGGCGCAGGTGGTCTGGGTCGGGGTCGACACCCTTTCCATGGCACGCGAAGGGGCCGGCCGCGGTCCGGGCGCCGCGGCCACCGCCTTCTCCAGGTTGGCCGCGTAATCGGAGTCCGGGCAGTAGGCGATCACGTCCTCGCCGGAGTCGGCCAGCACGTGGAATTCCTGCGAGGCGTCGCCGCCGATCGCGCCGGAATCCGCCTGCACGGCGCGGAAGCGCAGGCCCAGGCGCTCGAAGATGCGCGTGTAGGCCTGGCGCATGTTCTCGTACTCCGCCGCCAGGCACTCCGGGGTGACGTGGAAGGAGTAGGCGTCCTTCATCAGGAACTCGCGCGCGCGCATCACCCCGAAGCGTGGCCGGATCTCGTCGCGGAACTTGGTCTGGATCTGGTAGACGTTGACCGGCAGCTGGCGGTAGCTGGACAGCTCGCCGCGGGCCCAGTCGGTGACCACCTCCTCGTGGGTGGGGCCGTAGCAGAACTCGGCGTCCTTGCGGTCCTTCAGCTTGAGGAGCTGGCCGCCGAAGCGCTGCCAGCGGCCGGTCTCCTCCCACAGCTCGCGCGGCTGGATCGACGGCATCAGCAGCTCCAGCGCCCCGGCGCGGTCCATCTCCTCGCGGACCACCGCCTCGACCCGGCGCAGCACCTTCAGGCCCAGCGGCGTCCAGGTGTAGATGCCCGCCGCCAGCCTGCGGATCATGCCGCTGCGCAGCATGAGCTGCTGGCTGACCACGTCGGCATCGGCCGGCGTTTCCTTGGTGGTGTGCAGGTGGAAGCGGGACAGGCGCATGGGCGGGCTGGAGGGCGGGTTCGAAGGGGGCGGCCATGGTAGCGGAGCGGGGAGCAGGGAGCAGTGGTCGGCGAACTGCGTGGGCTGCTTGCGTGGAGACCGCACTTCTCCCTCCCGGCGGCGCGGGGGAAGGGCGGGGAGAGGGCGCTCGTGCTGGCGCAAGGCCCTGTCCTGCTTCGTGTTTCTCCTGGGGCGCTCGATCCCGGACCGGGGCGGCAACACTTCTTGGCCGCCGGCGTGATACGAACGCCCCCGCGCCCCCGTATAAGGGACTGTCAGTGCGGTCCGGCTGGCGGGGCCCGGGCAACCGGGTTGCGATCCGCGTCACAAGTGTCTCTAAACACTTGACTTGACCGGGTACCCCCCCTAGAGTCGCCGCGTCGGGCATCCGCCGTTCAGGTTGCGCTTAGGCTGCGCCGGGAGGGCAGATACAACTTGGCGGGCGCAAGCCCTGTTTCGACACTCAATCTGATGGGAGATGAATCAGATGTCTCGTAAGTTCAATGCTCTTCTGGGCCTGGGCGCCCTCGCTTTCGCCTCCTCCGCTTTCGCGCAGTGCCCGAGCAGCCCGGTTCCGCCGTGGTCGTCGCAGTCCGTTCTGGGCGGCACGGTTGCCATCGTCGCTGGTGGCTATGATGGCACGTCTTGCCGCATGGCTTCGACCATCACTGGCAACATCGGCGGTGCCAGCGCGTTCGTCCGTGACAACACGCCGGCCAGCGAACCGCGCTATCGCGCTCAGTTCCTGATCAATCTGGACACCCTGACCGGCCAGAACACCATCCAGAGCGTGAAGGTGTTCGGCGCGTCGACCGATGCTCCGTTCGGTGGCCAGTCGGAGGTTGTTCGACTCACGGTGGTGGGCAACGTCGCCGGTACTGCCAAGACCTTGGGTGTCTTCACCGTCTGCGAGGGTCAGCCCTCCAATCTGTGCTCGGCGTCCGCTCCGCTGACCGCGGGCACCAACCGCATCGAGATCGACTGGCAGAAGGGCCCCACCGGTTCGCTCCGTGTTTGGGTGAACAACACCAACGAGGGCGCGCCGACCGCGACGCTCAATGGCAACAGCAACAGCTGGGGTGGTGTCGACTTTGCCACTCTCGGCCTGGCGGCTGGCAGTGCAGCCTTCCGAGCTGCCCAGTTGAATCGTGCCGTCGGCTTCGACGAGTTCGACTCGCGTCGCCAGACGTTCATCGGCAATTGATTTTTGGTTGACTTAGGAGATTTAACGAATGAAGCGCGTCCTGTTCGCCTCCATCGCGCTGGCCTTCGGTGCCAACGCGATGGCCCAGACCTGTGCCTCCCCGCTGCCGATCCAGTCGAATTCGGCTGTGTCGGGTGATACCTGCACCGCAAGCAACACGCTGCCTGGCTACGGTGGCATTCCGAGCCCGCAGACCGAGATCATCTATAGTTTCGTGGCTCAGAGCGCCAATGCAACGATCTCCCTGGCGCATACCGGTGCCCCGTTCGGTGCCACGATGTTTGTGATGCCGTCTCCCTGCTCGTCGTCCACCGACCCCATTGCTCTGGGTGATTTCACCACGCCGATGCCGGTCAATGGTCTGACCAACGGAGCGACCTACTACGTCATCATCACCGGCGATCCGGGCGGCCCGGCTGACGCCTGCGGTCCGTTCACCGCGACCGTCACCGGCATCCTGCCGGTCGAGCTGCAGAGCTTCTCGGTCGACTGATTCCGCGCGGGTCGCTGGCGGCCCACGTTGGTTTCGAAAGCCCGGCGCAAGCCGGGCTTTTTTCTTGTCGGCACCGGGCGACGGCATCGCCGCGGGGTCGGGCGTGCGCCGACTCCCGCAGCCCTCCGTCCTGCGATGACGAGGACTCAGTCGACCGGCGTGGCGGAGGGCCCCACCGTTTCCAGGCCAGTGGCAGCAGGATCCTGGCACGGTCGTTCACACGAGCAGAGGACGCTTTCCGGGCTGGAGCGCACTGACGTCGGAACCGGTACCGGGCTTGATCCGGCGATCCCGACGGCAAGGACAGATGTCGCAGATTGCATCGGTCCAGCGTTGCCGCGGCCATTGAAGGAGACCTTGCGGGCAAGCCCGGCACGCCATTCGGGTCACCCCTTCAGCGCGTTTGCGCCGGGTGCCCCGGGGGACATGTCGCGCCAAATGCGGGCAGGGAGAGCAGCCGCGATTCCGCGACAGCACTTGGTCGCCGGACACGAAAAAGGCCCGCATCTCTGCAGGCCCTTGGTGACTGGCTCCCGAGGTCAGACTCGAACTGACGACCCTCTGATTAACAGTCAGATGCTCTAACCGGCTGAGCTACTCGGGATCGGGTCAGGGGCGGGATTGTGACGGCAGCGGATCGGCCCGTCAAGCGCAAGGGCGCGTGGCAGCCAGTGTCTGGCGGCAGGTTGCCAAGGCCCTCGCCGGGGTTCCGGTGCCCAGGTGTTGACGGATGCCGGCGGAGTCCCCATACTTCGCCGCCTCGCGCCCGTAGCTCAGTTGGATAGAGTACCAGGCTACGAACTTGGTGGTCGGAGGTTCGAATCCTTCCGGGCGCGCCATCTGCACCCACGACGGCTTCCTTCGGGAAGCCGTCGTGCTTTCCGGCCCCGGGAAACTGCGTGTCGCCTGCGCCGGAAACGCGGGCACCGGGGGTGCAGGCGATCGGGTGCGGCGCCCTGCGCGACACGGCGCGCGCGGCAAGGACGATGACCGGGTGGCTCGCTTCGCCGGCAGATGCCCGGCACGAGCGCCGGGCCAGCGCGCCGTGATCGGCCTTCGTGCAGGCGCACGCATGAACAGTGCGCGACGCGCGCGGCCGCCTCAGGCCATCTGCCGCTCGACCCTGGCCAGCAGCTCGACCGCGTCGCGGGTGAGCGCGTGGTCGGTGCCCAGCCGCTGCCAGCGGATCGCCAGGCAGCGGCGCAGCAGGGGCAGGGCGGCGGCCCAGTCGCGGCGCTCGCACAGCTTCACCGCCAGGTTGTAGAGGCTGATGGCGACGCTGGGATGGTCCGCGCCCAGGGCCGCCTGCTTGTCGGCCAGGGCCTGGCGCAGCAGGTCCTCGGCGGCGCCGTGCCGGCCCTGCGCGGACAGGGCCACGGCGAGGGCCTCGCGGCTGCGCGCGACATCGGCGTGGCCGGGGCCCAGGCTGGCCTCGCGGATGGCCAGGGCGCGCCGGTGCAGGCCCTCGGCGGCGGCGGCCTGGCCGAGGTTCTCCAGGACGGCACCGAGGTCGTTGAGCAGGGCGGCGTGCAGCCAGTCGCCCGCGGGCAGCATGGTCTCGACGGCGGTGAGGGCGGGGCGCAGCAGGGCCTCTGCGTCCCGCCAGCGACCCTGGTCGGCACGCAGCAGCGCCAGGTGGCGCGCGGCATTGGCGGTGCTGCGATGGCCGTCGCCCCGAGCCTTGCGGAACAGCGCATGGGCGCGGCGCAGGCGATCCCCGGCCTCGTCGTGGCGGCCCAGGGCTCGCAGCGCCGAACCCAGGTTGACCAGGCTCTGCGCGACCTGCGTGGAAGAATGCGGCGCCGCTGCCCGTTCGCGCAGCGTCAGCGCCAGCCGGTGCAGGCGCGCCGCGCGGGCCGGCCTGGACTGCGCCTCGGCGACCAGGCCCAAGTTGTTGAGTGCGGCGGCGAGGTGGCCGGGGTCGGCAGGGCGCACCCGGCGCCAGCCGGACAGGGCGGACCGCAGGTGGCGGGTGGCTGCGGCAAGCTCGCCACGGTCGAACAGGGCCAGGCCGAGGGCGTTGGCCAGGGCGGCCCGCGCGTGCCGCCAGTCCCGCCCGTCGCCGACGGCCAGCGGCGCGGCGGCCTGGAGCAGGCGCAGCGCCCCCGCCGCGTCGCCCTCGGCGCGGCGCTGGTTGGCGGCGTCGACCAGGCGGGTGAGCGACCCGGCGTCCAAGGTTCCGACCGAAATGCCCGCATCCACGGGGGATTGAGGGCCATCGCGGCTGGCGACGGGCGGAACGGAGCCGGGCATGACGGTGCACCTCGAGTGCGGCGGCACCCAGTATCGCGGGGACGCGTCGCAGGGGGCGAGACGTGCCCCGGGCTCCGGGTGGTGGCCGGGGCCCGGGTTGTCCAGGCCATCCGTGACCGGGCGCGCTCCTGGCCGGCGATCTGCAAGGCGACCGCCGGCCGGACCCCGGCCCGGGTGCGGGCGGGACAGCCTGCGCGGCTCGATCGGGTGGCGCGCCCGGCAGGAATCGAACCTGCAACCACCGGCTTAGAAGGCCGGTGCTCTATCCGGTTGAGCTACGGGCGCGTGCGGCGAAGGATAGCGCGTGGACCCGGTGCGGCGCGCGCGCTGCCGATCCTGGATCCTGCGACGCGGACCCTTGCCGCGCTGCACCCTGCCTTCGCGTCGGCATGGGCGCTCGGGCATCGACGGCCCGGGCGGCGCCGGGGATGCGATGTCTTGCACCGGCGCGTCGCGCCCTGCGGTCGTGGCCTCGATCCGCAGCGAACGCCGTGCCGGCGCTGGCCGGCGACGCGGCCTTCGGCCCATGGCGTGCCGGCGGCCGGCACAGGAGGACCGGACCGGTCATGCGAGCGGGAGATGGTCGGGGCAGAGGGATTCGAACTCTCGACATCCAGCTCCCAAAGCTGGCGCTCTACCAGGCTGAGCTATGCCCCGATGCCGTGCAGGTCCCGACGGGGACGCGCCGCGGCATGGTACGCGCCGCCCCGCGCGGCAGCAAGCCGCGGCGGCCGGCTGCTCCACGCGCCGCCCGGGGATGCTCCCGATCCGTCCGGTTCCGCTGGCCCACGGGGCGCGAGGAGGCGACCGGCAGCCGCCGTCCCGCCCGGGCGGCGCACCTGCGGCAGCCTCGTCAAGGTCGGCGAATCGGGCCCCGTGGGCAGCAGACCGGCAGGCCCGCATCCTTCGCGTTGCGCCCCGTCAGCCCACTGCCGTCGGCCGTGGCGGCGAGCCCGGGCAGGCCATCGGCGGATCGCGCGCGTCGGACGCGCGCCGGAACGCCAGGTCGCGGACCGGCGGCGCCGGAAGCCCGGACATCGGTCGTCGCCTGCGAGCGGCCGGCGGCGGCGCGCAGTCCGGTGCCGCCCGCCAGAGGCGGAGGGCCCCGGCGGACGGGGCGGCCGAGCATTGGTTGTCGGCGTGGAACGCATTGCCGAATCGTCCCGGGCGCGCGGCGCTCGCCGCACCCGGCCGCACCGTTCGGCAGCCGCCAGCCCCGGCGACCGGAAAGCCTGACCCGTCGGGGCGCGGCGGTGACGGGGCTGTTCCGGTGCCGGACCGCCGCGGGCCTCTGGCAATCCGCCTGTGGCCTGCTAGAATGCGCGTCCGCTGTGGTGGATGTAGCTCAGTGGTAGAGCACTGGATTGTGGCTCCAGGTGTCGCGGGTTCGATCCCCGTCTTCCACCCCACTGTTCGAGGCGCCGGCCACCGCCGGCACGATCGCCGGCCCGCACCCGGGTGCGTCACCGGCGCGGAGCCCGCGCCGCGATCTTGCACGCGGCGCCGGGAGTCGTCACAATCTCGCTTCTGCGCGTCTCGGCGGGCTGTTAGCTCAATGGTAGAGCAGCTGACTCTTAATCAGTAGGTTCGGGGTTCGAGTCCCTGACAGCCCACCACTTCTTTCAAGGCCTTGCGGCCGACTCGCTGGCCACCACAGGCCGACACGTACAAACCCCACGTACAATTATTCGCCTCCCGCAGGCTTCACCGCCGGCAGGTCGTGGTCGTAGCGCGCCGCCATGGCGTCGCTGACGTGCCCGCCGCCGGCGCGCCGGTCGGCGCGGTCGGTGTCGGTGATGCCGCGGTGCTTGACGCCGTGCAAGGCGAACCGCTCGCTCGGCTCCAGTGCGCCGTCCGGCCCGGTCGCCATGCGCATCCACCGCTGCCAGGCCGTGCGCAGGGCCTCGATGCCCAGCGGCCCGCCGTCCTCGCCCAAGATCAGGCGGCGATCCTCCGCGCGCAGTGGCGTGACGGCGCCGCTGGCGGCCAGGGTCGCCGCCCGCAGCTCGAGCGCCGCCTGCCATACCGCCCGGAGCCGCGGCGACCAGGTGACCACGTTGCCGCGGCTGCCCTTGCGCCGGGTCACGGCGATCCCGGCCCGAGTCTCCCAGGCCAGGGTGACGTCCAAGACCTCGATGCTGCGCAGGCGTAGCAGGTAGGCCAGCTCGATGACGATCGCCAGGTAGGGCGGCACCCGGCCTGGGGCCGACCGGGGCCGGGCGCCGCGCTCGCGCGCGTCGGCGATCGCCCTGGCCAGGACGCTGGTCTCGGGGACCTTGGCCTGCTTGCGCTCCTTCACCGGCTTCACGCCGGCGGCCGGGTTGGTCTTGCAGTGCCCGCGCTCACGCGCCCAGGACCAGGTGCGGCGCAGGTAGCGCAGGATGGCGTTGGCCTTCGACGGCGTCGCCTCGGCGATCCGGTCGACCAGGCGGCGCATGATGACGGGGGTCAGCCGGTCGACCTGCAGGGCGCCCAGGGGCCCGAGCGCGGTCGGCTCGGCCACCGCCCAGCCCCGGCACTGGCCGTAGCCGCGCTGGGTGGTCTGCGCGAGCTCGCGGAAGGCCGGCGAGCGGTGGAACAGGGCACAGACGTAGGCCACGGTCCCGGGCGTGTCCTCGGGGCGTCTGGCGGGCGCCTGGCGGGCCGCCTCGACCGCGGCGACCAGCTCGGACAGCTTGGCTTCGGCGCGCGCCACGTTGCGGCGCCGCCGGCGGCCGTCCTCGTCGGTCAGCAGGGTGTACCAGGTGCGGTGCCGGCGGTCCCAGTAGATCCCGACCGGCAGCTTGTCCTGGGCGATGTGGCCCGGGATGCTGGGATCGAACGTGCGGCGCCGGCCCGGGCGCACTAGACGATCTCCTCGGGATAGGTTTCGGTGCTCGGTGCGGGCGTCGGGGTCTCCGGCTGGATCCCCAGGGCCCTGTTGAGCGCGTCGACGGTCGTCCATACCGTGCCCCCTGCTCCGGGCAGGAAGGGTACACCCTTGCGCTTGAGGTAGCGCTTGAGCTGCCCCCGCTGCACGCCCCCAGCCGCGTCCAGGTGCCCCGTGAGGGCAGCCAGGTCGCGTTCGGGGACGAGGTGGGGGTTCACGGCTGGTCGTCTCCCAGGGCATCCGCAATGCCGGGGATCGCCTCGATGCTCTCGATCAGGTCCCGCGCGGTGTTTCTCAGGGTGGCGACCTTGGACTGCCAGGCTCGCTCGCCCTTGATGGCCATCGCAAGCCGGACCACTGCCAGCAGACCGTCGGGCATGTGGGTCCGAAAGTCGACGCCCGTCTCGGCGGCGACCCGGTCCAGCAGGGCGATTCCTTCCTCCGCATTGCGCTGGCGATATGCCAGTTGCTGCTGCGCCCGCTTCTCCAGCTGATCCTTGATCGCCGCCACCCGCTCCCGCACCTGGCGCTCGACCTCGTTGGTGGACATTTCACTGTCGACGCCGGCGTGCCGCCGGAGCATGGCGGCCACGAAACCGAGCGACACCCGCTCCGGCTCCAGGGCGGGCGCCTTCACCTTCACCCGCAGGACGGCGCCCGTCAGCTCCAGCAGCCCCCAGGTGGGCGGCAGCTCGTCCGGTGCGACCATGCCCTTGGGGCACGCCAGCCACCAGCGCCGACAATACCGGAACACCGGCTGCGACTTGTCGGGCTTGGCCTTCTCCCGAAGCCAGTCGCCTCGGCTGACCTTGATTTCGATGCCTTCGATTTCGTGCCCGTGCGAGGGCCACAGGCCGAACGCCACAGCATCGGCGAAAGTCCGCGAGTTGCTGCCGGTGCCGTTGGCGACCTCCCACAGCAGCGCGTGCGACTGCGCGGGGTATCGCAGCAGCAACGCGGACCGGATATCGGCGCTGGTGGGCGGACGGTCAGCCACGGCGGCGCCTCGTCATGTATTCCTGGAGGGCGAGCGACAGCCAAACCCCGGAAGCGACGCCGTTGGCTAGGGCGCCCCAGGAGGCGCCCTTCGCCGCCGCGACGGCGCCAACAACTAGGAAAGCACACGCCACCACAAAGGACCGGATCACCGCGGCCACTCCAGGTGCTGGCGTCCGTCCAGGGTGTTGCCGGCGGCCTTCTTGCCGACGCGGTACATGGCATAGGTTCCGTGGAAGAAGTCCACGCCCAGCGCGCCGTCGTGGGCCCGCCCGGATGGGTCGACCCAGCAGTCGGGCTTGCCCTCGTAGGCTTCGTCGTCGTCCGGCCCGCTGTCCGCGTCGACCCACTCCCCCCACTGCTTGAACATGAAGGGGACCCTGGCCGCGGCGCACTGGTCCCGCAGCGACCGCACCCAGTCCGGGTGCATCGGCCTGGCCTTGGGGCCGGACTCGCCGCCGGCGATGACCCAGTCGACGCCGATGTCGCCGCGCAGCGTTTCCCCGTCGTTCGGACAGATGCCGCCGACGCGGTTCGTGCGGAAGCCGCAACGGTGGCAGCACCCAGTACGGGTGTCTGGGAAGGCCCACGCCATGTCTACCGGCCCCAGCATCGGCTCGATGCTCAGGAACCGCTTCGCGGCCGGGATCGCCAGCAGCTTCGGGACGTCGCGATCGGCCTCGGCTTGGTTGCAGATGGTGGCGCCGAGCCAGACGTTCGGCCAGGGCTTCGTGGCGCCGATCGTCCAGGTTGCCGGAAGCATGCCGCGCACGTTGCCGATGCGCTTCGTCAGCAGCAGCCAGTCCAGGTTCGGGGTCGCGGCGATCAGGTCGAACAGGTCATCACGCCACTGCGGATCGACCTCGTTGTCGAACACGTCGGCCAGGGAGGCGCAGAACACGCGGCGGCGGGCGGTGAACACGTCCAGGCTCTTGCATGCCGGGCAGAACCACAGGCCGCCGTCCGCCGGCTGGGAGGGCGTGTCGCCGCGCCAGCAGCAGCGGTGGCACTCGTAGAAGGGCTTGGCGTTCCACTGCACCGGCTTCCGCCAGTTGGCCGGCGCTGTGCGGACCCGCGGCGCGCCAGGCCCCCACTTCCCAACCCGGGCGCCAGCGCGCTTGCTCCAGGACTCTGCGTAGCAGTGGTCGCACGCGGGCGAAATCTTGGTGCAGCCAGTCCAGGGCGAGAAGGTGGAGTCCGTCCACTCGATGGCGGTTTGGTCAGCCACGGCGTCCCTCCCGCCGGCGCCGGCCCAGCAACCAGCCTCCCTGAATCCCGCACAGCAGTGCGACGATCGCCGCTGCCTTGAGTCCACCCAGGCCGATGATCGCCCAGTAGGCGCCCTGCAGCAGCCAGGCCCACGGTTCGAGTCGGGCCAACGCTTCGAGGCGGCCGCGGTCAGGCATCGGTGTTCTCCTTGGTACCATCAAACACAACCAGCGGCACGTCCCTCCATTCGGTCCAGCGCCCAAGGCAAAGGGTCTCTCCGACCTCAACCACCGGCTGGTGGATCCGGTACTGCAACTTCGGCCACTCACCGCCGGGGACAAACGTCGAGGACGGGACCAGACAGCGAAGCTCAACCATCGGTGTTCTCCTTGGTGCGGGCGGCGTCCAGCGCTTTCCTCACGTCCGCTGCGAGGCTGACGTTTAAGCCTGTTGCTTCCAGCGCCGGGACGATCTCCCGTGCCAGCGCTGCGAGACGCCGTAGCGCCTCGACCTCCGCGCGCAGGCGGGTTCCTTCATCCGCAGACTCGCCAGATGCCGGCGTGTATCGCTCCCCGTGCGGGTCGGACAGCGTCGCCCCGTTCGCCAGGATGTCGCAGACCAACGTCCGTTCCGGGTCGCGCATGCGGGCCTGCCACTGCTGAAGCAGATCGCACCGGGACCGGTAGAAGTTGAGGCTCTGCCTGAGCTGGGCGATCTCCTGATCCGCCTTGTGCACCGCGTCCAGTGCGTCGGCGGCCCGGGAAAGGACCAGGTCGGCGTCCCGGTCCGGCTCGGCGGGCACGCGCATGGTGAACTCGCGTGCCACAGCCTCGCATCCCTGAGTGACGGCATCGGAAAGCTCGCGCAGCCTCGGGGACAGCGGGTGCGTGGTCGGGGTGGCGGTCACGGTGTCGGGCTCCGGGTGTCGGGGGTGGCGGGCTGGGCGACGCCGGCCCTCTTGTGGGCCGCATCCATCACGTCGAGCATCCTGTTGCGCTCCTTGCGAAGCCGCTCGGTGACCGATGATTCAAGCCGCTGCAGTCGGGCATCAATGTGCGGAAGCTTCTCAAGCAAATCAGCGGCGGTGTCCAACACGGATAGCGCCACAGCAGCATCTGCTGCCCGCATTGCGTTCCGGTATCGCGCTTTCTGATCCATCACGTCGTCTCCTTGTCGGGCTGGGCGGCGGGGCGCGGAACCTTGTGGAACGGCGCGAACTGGCAGCTACAGCCGCGTGCGTGGAAAGCGGCCGGGCCGCGGCCGTCCGACAGCCACCGGTAGATGATGCCTGCGCCCTTGCAGGCCCAGCACTGTTGCTCGCTCATCTCGGCTCCTTCCATGCCGGCAGCGGGGCCGGCGACTCGAACCCGTCCGCGAACACCCGGTCTGCGCAGGTGATCCCCGCGATCCGCAGCGTCAGCCGCCCGTCCTCGCGCGAGTAGACCGCAGGCTCGTCCAGCCGGCAGATCGCGCCGGGCAGCGCGAGGGCCTGGCCGTCGATCACGACCAGGGCGTCGACGTGCACCGGCTCCGCGGCAGCCAGCGCGGGGAGCAGCAGGGCGAGCAGGGCGGGGCGCATCGTCGTCTCCTTGGTCACGGCGCTACCTGCGCCAGCAGGGGGGGTCATGCGGCGGCCTCAATGGGCGGCGCCATCTGCTGCCGCTTGCAGGCGTGGTCTTCTGCCGCCACGATTCGGTTTCTGCCGGATGGGAGGCGGTGATGAAGCAGGTCGACATGCAGCGGATCAGGTTGCTCAACCTGGTCTGCGCGGGTTACTCGGAATACCTCAAAGAGACCGGGGGCGAAGTTGGTGTGAGTTCCGCCCATGCGTTCTACCTTCGCTTGGAGCGAAACCACGAAACGCGGGGCTTCTCCGCGACTGACGTGGTGAAGCACCTTGCCGGGGAACTCCCGCCTGACTGGTACTGAAGCCAGGGCTTTCACGCCGCGGCCCTCGCCTCGACCGGGTCCAGGTTCGCCTCGGCCAGGGCACGCAACGGCGGCGGGCTGACGCTGTTGCCGACCATGCGGACCTGCTCGCTGATGGTGAGGCGCCGGCCGTCGGCGGTGCGGTCGATGATGTAGTCGGCCGGGAATCCCTGGGCGGCGTAGAGCTCGCGCGGCTTGAGCATCCGCAGGCCGATGTCGACGATGACGTGCGGCACGCCCCGGACCAGGACGGTGACCAGCGCCAGTCGGTCCTTGGTGCTGATCGTGCTCATCGGATCGGCCAGGCTGGGCACGTTGGCGCCTGCACCGTGGTACTTGATCAAGAACGCGGCGACCCGCAGGGCGCCTTCCTCGTGCTCGGGGCTCAGTTGGCACTCGACTACGGCGTGATGCTCGCCCTGGGCGGCGATGGTCCCCAGCGGGTCGGTGACCGGTGCCCCCGTGCTGTGGTGGCGCAGCGTGGCCAGGTGCGCGGCCACCAGCCGCTGCTGGCTGCCCGCCTGCGTGATCGTGCTGACCGGCTCGTCGGCGCCGTGCCCCGCCAGATTGGCGTTCCTCGGCCCGCCGTTGGCCTGCTCGAGGTAGGCGGTCACCAGGGCGTGCTTCTGGCCGTCGACCACCGTCCCCAGGGGCTTCCCCAGCCCCGGCGCGCGCGGTGCCTGGCCCGGGCGCTCGCCGTAGCCGGTCTGCACCAGGGTGGCGCTGGCCAGCGCATGCCCGCCGCTGCCGGTCGCGGTGATGGTTCCAACAGGCGATTCGGTGCTTGCGGCACCGGCACCCCACCGCTTGACGCCGTCGGGCCGCCCCTCGCCGTGGCTGGCCTGCACCAAGGTGGGAGCGACCACCGCATGCGTTCCGCCGCGGGGCCAGGCCGTCACCACGCCCAGGGGTCGGTCGGTGGGCGACAGACCGTCGGCGCTGGCGTTCGCGCACTGGACGATGAAGGGCTCGGCCGCGCGCAGGACGAACCGGTCGATGCCCCGGGCGATGCGCCGGAGCGTGGCGTCCGCCAGCGGCCGCTTCCGGGTGAAGATCGACGGGCACGGGATCGACCAGTCGATGCAGTCGGCGGCGGTGACGTAGGGTGCTGCCCGCCCGGGGCCGTGCGACGGCTCCGGCCAGCACACCGGCCGCCCATCCCGCCGCGCGACGACGAACAGCCGCTCGCGCGTGGTGCCGGCGCCGTGGTCGCAGGCGCGCAGCTTGCGCCACTCGACCGTGTAGCCCAGGCCCTGGAGCGAGGCGACGAAGTGCCGCCAGGTGCGGCCGGCGTGGCGCTTGTCCGGGACCAGGAACTGGCGCTCCACGGGGACGCGCTCGCCCGGCTCCGCAATGCGGTGGACGCGGCGGCCGTCCGGGCCGGTGACCATGTCCAGGGTGACCACGCGGCCGGTAGCCGGGTCACGCTTCGCGACCAGCGGTCCCCAGCCGAGCAGCTGCTTGACATTTTCGAGGCTCAGGATGCGCGGGGCGACGCCATCCCGGGCCAGCGAGCCGGCCCACCGCAGGACCACCCACGCCAGCGAGCGAATCGCCTTGCTGCGCGGCTGGCCACCCTTGGCCTGGGAGAAGTGCGTGCAGTCCGGGCTCGCATGCAGCCAGCCGACCGGCCTGCCGGCGACCAGGCGCCGCGGATCGGCGTGCCAGACGTCCTCCTGCAGGTGCCGGGTGTACGGGTGGTTCGCGGCGTGCATGCCGATCGCCGCGGCGTCGTGGTTGATGGCGATGTCGGGGTCCCGGCCCAGGGCCTGGCGCAGGGCCTCGCTCGCCCCGCCGCCGCCCGCGAACAGGTCGACGACGATCTCGCCCGGCCGCAGCCGCGACGCCGGCAGCTCGCGGAAGCCGAAGCCCTGCTGGGTGCCGTCAGCCACGCGGGACTCCCTCCTGGCCGGTGGCCTTGGCGATGGCGGCGTCTATCTCCCGGATCGCGTCGCTGTAGTGCCGCGGGTCCAGATACCTCGCCGCAAGTCGGCACGCCGCAAGCAAGTCCGGGGCGGCGGCGATTAAGCGGACGTCCGCATCGGCGTTAGGGTTGCCCCATCCCTCGCAGGCGATCACACACCTTGACTCGGAACCCTGGAGGCTCCAGTCGTCGAGCGGTTGAATGGTTCTCCCATCTCCCGTGTGAACTGTCAGCTTCCACGGCCCCGGCGTGTGCCCGCTCATCCCTTCGACCCCCGCGGATCCAGCCCGTAGGTGGCCTCGGCGGCCTTCGAGAACCAGCCGGTCTTGCGGTTCTGCACCCACAGCTGGCCGGGGATGCCGTGCTCAGTCCAGAGCGTGCGCAGGGCGATCCGCGCCGAGTCGACCTGATCCTTCCGGGTGGTGCCGGTCCCAACGACCTGGCCGCCCACGGTGGTGATCCACCGCTGCAGGCCGGCGTCCCAGGACACGCGGGCGACGGTGCGCGGGAAGCGGCAGCCGCTAAGCGACGTCGGCCGGTCCAGGTTGCCCTGGTCATCGCGCAGGGGCAGGGTGGTCTTGGGCATGGTGGTCTCCTACTGGTCGCAGCCGCGACCGACGGTGGTCCCGGCCGTGGCCGGATCGGTGAACTGCTCCCAAGGCACCCAGCCGGCCTCGGGGCAGTGGAAGCCCCAGTTGCGGGTGCGGAAGCCGGTGAGGAACAGGGTCATGGCGGGGCGGTACGCCATGCGGGTGACCAGCCCACGGTCCAGGACGGCGAACACGGCGAAGTGCCCCAGGCGCGGGAACGGGCCATCGACCGGCAGCGGCAGCAGGTCCACGCGGTGCGCGCCGCGCGCGAAAGCGAACCGGAGCGAACCGGCCTGCCTGGTGCGCTGGTGCCGGATGCCGCCAGCGGCGATGGTGTGCTCGATGTAGGTGCCCGACAGCAGCCAGGACGCCCATGCCCAGGGGTGGTCGTGCAGCGCCCGATCGTCGTCGGGCCGCAGGAACACGTGCAGGTACAGGTTCGGCAGCCGGCCGGTGACGGCGGCGGCCCAGCGGCGCCAGCCGGTCAGGCCCTTCCGGGTCTTGCCGGTGGCCGGGTCCAGGAACCAGCGGCGCCAGGGGGTCAGGTACCAGCGCAGCAGGTAGGGGTTGTCCCGGCCGCCGACGATGAAGTCGGGCTGGCGCCGCGCGCAGACCCGCGCGCAGCGGGCGGCGACCTTGCCGGTCAGGGTGTGCCAGGCGCGGCGGATCATGCGGCCAGTCCCGGGGGCATGCCCTGCCCACCATCGAGCTTGAGCGTGCCGTGGTCGCAGTCGAAGGTCTCGGCCAAGAAGGCGAACAGCCGCCCCAGCTCGCCGGTCATCAGGGCGAAGCGGGCGTCCAGCTCGGCGGTGGCGTCCTCGCCAGCGACGTCGCCGAGCTGGTCCGTCACCACGTCTTCGAAGCGCAGCTTGCGCACCGTTAGGTCCTCGGCCAGCACGCACTGCAGGCGCCGGTCGTAGGTGATCGCCAGCTGCACCACCTGCTTGCCGGCGTTGACGTGCTCGCGGACCTCCTCGGCGGCCAGGTCCTGGCGCCGGCAGCGGACGATGGCGCCCTCGTCGCGGAGGTCACGCAGCTCGGCCTCGTCGCCCAGGGTGAGCTGGTCGGGCATTCCCACGCCGTCGCCGGTGATCCAGTCGGTCAGCTCCTGCCGGGCGCTCATCCCGGCAAGCAGCGGCGTCGCCGGGAACGACCCGAGGGCTTCACGCAGGCGGTGCACCACCGCCTCGGCGGCCTTCCGGCTGGCGGTGTCGACCACCAGCAGGCCGTCGCGGTGATCGAGCCAGGCCAGGGTGCGGCCGCGCTTGAGGAAGGCCCGGGGCATCAGGTCGGTGATGACCTCGTCCTTGATCCGCTGGCGCTCCTTGCCGCCCGGTCGCCGGCCGCGCTGCGTCTCGAGCTGGTCCAGCTTCTCGGCCAGGGCTTCCTGCACGACCTGCGTCGGCAGGATCCGGCTGCACGTGCCCAGGGCGATCAGGGTGTGCTGCCCCAGGGTGCGGGTCAGGGACTCGTCGGCCCGGCCGGGCATGGGGGAAACCCAGCCCTCGGTTGCCAGCTCGAGCGCGCCGGGGTCGCGCAGGGGGTGCTCGGCCAGGGCCGCGGCCAGGTCTGCGGGCGCCGGGACGTTGGCCAGCGGCACCAGGAAGGCGGTCAGGTTGCGGAACATGGTCAGCTCCGCGTCCGAGCGCCGGCCGGCCCGGTGAGAAGCGGCGCCGCCGTCAGCACATCGGGCAGCTCGCCCTCCTTGCCGGCCATCTTCCGGGCATCGAGCTCGACCCGGACCGTCTGCGTGAACGCGTTCGCCAGGCCGCTGATGGCCTTCGCCCGCTCGATCGCCTCGGCGTTGGCGGTGTCGGGGTCGCCGAGCGCCTCCATCGCGTTGACCAGGTGATTGCGGACGTCCTGGATGCGGTTTTTCATCGTTCGGTGGCCTTCTTGATTCGACGGTTCAGGGCCCAGCGCAGGCGCTCGAGGTCCACGACCTCGGGCGGCAGGCGGGCGTGGATGCTGTTGCCGGCCATGACCTCGGCGCGGCTCTTGAGCTCGAGGTTCGCGGGGCTGAGGTGCAGGATGTTTCCGTCCCGAAAGGTGACGGCGTGGCCCTCGGGAACCGGCTGGCCGTGCACCTGCTCCCACATCAGCCGGTGGATCGGGATGAAGTCCCTCACGGTGTTGCCGGTGTCGGTGAGCTTGATTTGCAGGTAGCCCTTGGCCGGCAGGCGCAGCGTGCCGATCGGACACCAGGTGTGCGGGCGGTTCCCGGGCTTGAAGTGGCCGCGCTCGGATCCCGGCGGGCTCCAGCCCTTCTTGCCGGCGTTCCAGGTCTTGTGCCCGGGCTTGAATTCGGTGCCGGGACTGCGCCGGACGCCCTTCTGCATCCGCCCGGCCTCGCTGGCCAGGTACTCGGTGGACTTGCGCAGTCCCATGCCGTGGGCCAGGGCGTAGATGGCGCGGTCGGTCGTCCCCAGGTCGCGCGCAATGGCGTCGGTCGGCTCGTTCGGGTAGCGCCGCGTCACCTCGGCGCGCTGCTCGGCCGTCCAGCGCTGGCGCGTCGAGTAGTGCCGCGTGGTCCGCCAGCCCGCCGCAATGGCCCGCCTCCGCACGCTGCTGGCATCCCGACAATCCAGCTCCCGCGCGATCGCCGAGTAGCTGTCGCCGGCCGCGAGGCGGCGCTTGATCAGCGCCAGCTCGGCGCGGGAGAACGGGCGGCCGTTCACCTCATCCGGCCCGAAGGTCCACGCGCCGGCCGACCTCGCGCAGGCGCTGCAGGTCGATGGCGTGGGGGGTCGCGGGAGTGGTCACCGCCAGCACCAGGGGCAACAGGTCATCCAGGTCGCGACTGGCGGCCGCGGCCTGCCGGGCGCGGTGCAGCACCCACTCGAGGTCCGTGTCGGGCTGGCAGCCGAGCACGTCCCGCAGCGTGGCCAGGAAGGCGTCGGTGTTCACGACGCCGGCTCCGAGGAAGGGCCCGCCGGGCGGGAGGGACGATCAGCGGGGGAGGAACCGCTGCCGCCCGGCGGGTGTTTCGTGGTCGCCGCGGCGGCGCGCGCGAGGTTGCGCGCCACCAGCTCGTCGACCGTGATGCCGTGGTGTTCGGCCAGGGCCTCGCGCGCGGTGCGACCGCGGTCGATCGACACCAGGCTGTTCGACCAGGTGCGGCCCTTGCCCGGCAGGTTCTCGGTGTAGCGCTGCCAGTTCGTCTCGCGGGCGTAGAACCCGAGCGCCCGTTGCAGGCGCAGCTCGCGCACGGCGTGCCGCTGGCGCTGCGAACGCAGCAGCAGCAGTGAGCTGGCACAGACGACAGCAATTCCGGCCATGCCCGCGACCAAGAGCTCGATCATCGCGGCTGCTCCTGAGTGAGTCCCACAGCCGCAAGTACCCGGCGGATGCCCCGCTCGGTGATGCCAGCCCGGCCGTGGCGGCTCTCGTACAGGCCAGATGCCTTCGTGAAGTCCACCCGCAGCTCGGCCGCGGCATCCTCCAGTTGCTTCATCTGCCGCTGGCGCTCTTCGAGCGGGATGGCGAGGGTCAGGCCGACGATGTCGCGGCGTACCTCGAGCAGGGCCACGATCAGTGCCAGCTCGTCGAGGGCTCGCCGGTCGCGCCGCTGCTCGATGGAGCCCGCGCTCGCGACCGCAGGGGGTCGGTCGGCGCCGGAGCGCGGGCTGGAGGGGCGCGCGGCGCGCGCGAGGGGGAAGGGGAGGCGGAACATCAGGCGACCTCCGGGCTGTCGCCGCGCCGGCGGCGGCCGCGCAAGGCCAGCGCCGCCGCAGGGCTGCAGGTGTTCAGGCGCACGCCGCTGGCTGCTTCCTGGGCACAGCGTTCGGCGAGGTCGGGCGACAGCCCGTTGGCCAGGGCCCGCTCCCGGGCGAGGGTGGCGACTGCGTGGGCGCGGGTTTCGCGGTCGCGGCGCTGGCGCGCGCCGGCGATGCTGTGGATGGTTGCGGTCATGGCGCGGTCCTGGTGAGGGGGCAGGTGTGGCGGTCGGTCCCCGGGTGCCGGCAGCACGCGGACTCGTCGAGGCCCTGTGCCCGACAAGCCACCGCGTGCTGCCGGTCCGCGGCGTTGGCGCGGATGGCGGTGATCACCTGGGACGCGGCGCCGGCCAACAGCACGACGGCGATCGCCACCAGGAACCAGGCGAAGGCGGGCCGGCTCATGGCCGGAGCGTCCGCATGGCCGCATCGCGCTCAGCCTTGGCGGCGGCCAGGCGGGCGCTGATGTCGCGGAAGTCGCTGTACGCAGCCGTGGCTCCCCACAGCCCGCCGGCGATGATCACCAGCGCAAGGGCCGACCCGAGGCCCGGGCGGAAGGCCCGCACCCGGTCGGCGAATCGTGGACGCCGGCCGATCACGGCTGGACCTCGTCCGCGCGCGCGGCGGGCACCTGCCGGGCGCGGTGTGCCCGGCGAAACAGTCGCCCCAGGCGCCGCAGCCGCGCGCGGGTCGCGATCGAGACCCACGTCAGGAAGCCGTAAGGCGCCTCGGTCGGCAAGCTGTGGATCAATTCCTGCTCGAGCGTGTGCAGTTCAGCCAGCTCGGCCGCCACGGATCGTGGGGCGATGGCGTTGGCCGCAGTGCGTGCCTCGGTGTGCAGAGAGGACCGGACGTCGCCCGCATCGACATCGACGTCATCCAGGTCGAAATGCGCCAGTTGCGGGTGCAGCAGCCAGGAGCCGGCCAGCTCAGCCCGGAGCAGTGGCCCGCGGCTCCAGCCGCCGAGCCGGTACTTGCGGAAAAACGTCTCGACCAGCACGGGCGGAAGCGAGTAGGCCCAACCCCTGACCCGGTAACGTCTTTGCTCGATGAGCGCCTCGGCCGCGGCGTCGGCGTACCGCCAGGCCAGGCCGCCCCGGAAGGCCGTTGCGGCCAGCAGCGCGAGCCCCAGGGCCGGCATGCCCCACCACAGGGCGACGGTGCCGATCAGCCAGAGGGTGGCAACCGGCCACAGGGACTGGCGGGCGATCCGCATGGCCTGGGCGCGGTGGTAGGCGGGGTGTTCCATGGGGCCTCCGGGTGCTGGTCGGGTTAGGCACCGCTAAGTTAGGGCCAGCTATTTTCAATGTCAATAGGCACAGCTAACTTTCAAGCGACAGGCCAGCGAAAGGACCGTGATCCGGTTCGCTTTTGCACTGGTAGACTCATGGCCGAAGCGCAACCGCAACGGGAGGGGCGATGGGCACTCGAATCGGATGGCTGGCGCTGGCCGCCGTCGCAACGGCCTGGCACGGCGCGCCGCTGGCGCAGACCGCGTACCGGTGCACCGGGCCCGACGGCGCGCCGATCTTCAGCCAGAACCCCTGCGCGGATGACGCGGAGGAGATCCAGATCAAGGTCGTGGCGCCGCCGCAAGGGGATCTCGATGAGGCCGGCGAGCGCGCCCGGGACCTGGCGGCTCGGGTGAGCCTGGAGAACGATGAGGCGGCGTGCCTGCGGCGCGCCGAGGACCGGGCCTACCGGCCGCTCAACTCCCGGGTGAGCCAGCTACAGCGCCGCATCGCCTACCTCGAGGCTCAGATCGCGCAGCGCGCCAACAACCTGGCCGGCGCCACCTGGGAGGCCGGCATGCGGGAGGAGATCGCCTCGCTGCACCAGGCCATCGCCACGGAGCGCAGCACGGCCAGCGGCCTGGCGGCGAGCTACCGGGCGCAGTGCGCCGAGGATCGCCGGCGCCGAGAAGATCAGGCACGCGCGGCGGGAGGCGGTTGAGAGATGTCGACAAAGCACCGCGGCATGTACTGCATCCGCTGCCAGAAGGAGATACTGGCAGTCGGGAGTCGCCCCAACCACGTCCTGCACCTGCTGTTGACCATTGCCACGGCTGGCTTTTGGGCCATCGTGTGGGTCCTGGTCGCGCTAGGCAAAATCGGCGGCTACCGATGCCCGAGCTGTGGAGGATCAGTCAGGCCGACCTGGTAGCGCGACTCGTGCCTAGTAGTGCTCTCGATCCGGGCCGTCGGGCTCAAGTGCGCCGACGAGTTCGTCTTCCAGCTCTTCGTAGGGCCGCTGCTTCGCTGGGAAGTGCCGGCGCATCTGAACCGCAATCGATTGAAGCGCTTCCTGGCCGTCGGAGTTCATGGACCTGTAGGCCTCGACCAGCCGTAACTCGTCGTCTTCAAGCTCCTGTGGCGCAGGGTAGGGGACCTGGCCTTCGTTGACTTGGGCCGTCCCCGGCACGTCAGGCGTGGGCTTTCCGTTCACGGTGCCCCGAAGGATCCATTCCACAGGGACCTGAAGAGTTTCTTGTACAGCCAGCAGGTTCGGGCCCTTGAGCTTCTTGGCCTTTCCTGACTCCCATGCATGCACGGATGGCTGCTTCAGACCAAGGCGCCTCGCGAGCTGCGCCATGCTCATGCCCCGGCGCTCGCGCGCCAGCCGAATTCGATCACCCCAATTAGTCATTAGGCAAGCCTAGGGCGCCGGGACTTAGCTATGGCTTGCGTTGGGGCTATAGGTGTGGCTAAGATAAGCCATGCCTAACCCCAGCAGTCCGGACACCTCCCACCTGATCAAGCTCCTCGGCGGCCCAGCGGCCGTCGCGCGCCTGTTCGATGGAATCAAGGTGCCAAGCGTCATCGGCTGGCGATCCTCCGGCATTCCCCCTGCCCGCCTTCAGACCCTGCAGGCGCTGGCCCTCACTCGGCCCGAAGTCGCGGCTGCCTTGGAGCAGTCGGGCTTCGAGCCCCTCGGGCCTTGGGCGCCTCCGGCCGAGCCCCGGCCTTGCCATGCCTCCTGACCCCTGGAGCACCCCATGAACGACACCTTTGGCCAGCACGGAGGAACTTTCGCCGAGCGCGTAGAGGCCCTCCTCGAAGAGCGCGAAGACCCCGGCCTGTGCTCGGTGAGTTGGCCGCTGGCACCGAACCGGACGGTCTACGTCACCGGCACCCCGAAGTTCTGCATCGAGGCGCTTTACCGGCTCCGGGTTGCGGAGTCCGCCGACCAGGACCGCCGTTTCGCCGGCGCGGCCCCGCCCAATCCCCCCGACTGACCACTGCGTGTCCATGCCCGCAGTGTGACCCCTACCTCCCCACCAGCACACGTTCAACGGGAGCAGCCATGAACATCATCGACACCGCCCACGCCACTGTCGCCGAGTACCCGGGCGGCAGCGAGGCGCTGGGTCCGCGCGTGGGCATCATCCCCGCCGTCCTGCGCTCCAAGGTCAACCCGAACAACACCACCCACCACCTGACCCTGGTCGAGGCGGCCCGGGTCATGGCGGTTTCGGGCGACCACCGGATGCTGCATGCCCTGGCAGCCGAGCTCGACCACGTCGCGCTGCCGATCGCGGGCGGGGAGGGTGTCGACGACAGCCTGCTCGACCTCACCCTCAACCAGTCCCAGGCCCAGGGCGAGTTCGCCGCGGCGCTCCAGCAGGCCTTGGCCGACGGGGCGATCAGCGAGAACGAAATGCGGGCCATCGCCAGCGCCGCCGCCGGCAAGCAGGCAGCCCTGACCCTGCTGCTGCGCCGGGTGCATGAGATGCACAAGGCCAGCAGCCGCGGGCCGGTGGTGGCGATCAGGGGAGCGCGCTGACATGCAACTGCCCGCCTGCGTCCTGCCGCCGCCCCGCCGGCGACCGAACAACCGCCCCAACGTCTCCCCCGAGATCCTGCGCACCCCGGTCGGGCAGGTGAGCCCGGCCATGGCGGTGCGGGTCGAGGACAGCGTCCTGCTCTACCTGCGCCGCCACGGCGCCGCCGCGGTGCACGACATTGCAGACGGCATCAGCCGCGGCTTCTATGCGACCCGCGACGCCGTGCGCCGGCTGGTTGCCCTCGACCAGGTCGAAGCGATTCCTGGCCAGCTCCTGCTCACTGCTTCCGGCCTGTGCCAAGGCCGCGCAGTGCAGACCTTCCGGCTGGTGGCAGGGCAGGGGAGGGCGGCGTCTTGATGGCGCGGTCCCTGCTCGGCCAGTCCCTGGTCGCAATCGCCTGGGCGCTGTGGGTGGTCGCCATGCTGATCGGCCGCGCCGGCGAGGCACTGCGCCGGTGAGCGAGTCCGCGGCGCCGATCACCCTGCGCGAGGCGATCCTGCGCGCGCTGTCGGAGGCCGGCGGGCCGGTGGATGCCTTCGCGCTGCGCGGCCGGGTCGAGCGGCTGCTGCCGCCTGGCGACGATGGCGACCTGTACGCCGAGCTCGACACGCTGATCGCCGACGGCCTCGTGCGCTTCGTGCCCCGGTACGGGTGGGAGCTGGTACCGCAGACGGGGGTTGGGCATGGCTGACGACTGCCCGCATACCGACGTTGCCAGGATGGACCACACCCTCGGCCATTACGAGGACGCCAGGCCCATGGTCAACCGGATGTGCCGGCGATGCAAGACGCACTGGTACGGCGAGGCTGGCGTAGCGGTGTTCGAGATGCCGCGCGCGGTCTGGGATCGGTGGATGGATTCCGGTTTGACCTACAAGCACGGCGTGGCCGCCGAATGAGCGGCATCACTCACTGCCTCGACCACGCCCTGGTGATCGCCAGGGACCGGGTGCCGGCCGACCAGGTCGCCGCCCGGCTCGCCGCCGTGCCCGAGGCCTGCGCCCACCCTGACCGGTGCGGCCACGCCGCGCGCGGCTGCCGGCAGGTCAACCGCGACTACCTGGCCGACACCTACCGGGTGGCGGCAGCCGTTGAGGCGGCGAAGGCACGCGCCAAAACCGCGAGGACGCCCTGATGCGATCGCCCCTCGCGAAATGCACCCCTGACCAGCAGGCCCGACAGGACGCCGCCCGGTCGATGGGTTGCGTCGCGTGCTGGATCAACCAGGAGGTCGGCGGCTTCCGGCCGACCGGGATGTGGGTCGAGATCCACCACCAGCTCAGGGGTGGGCACCGGTACAGCCAGGACGCCACGGTCTGCCTGTGCCACTGGCACCACCAGGGCAAGCACTTCCCCCATGGCTGCGACGCCTGGCCGGCGCGCCGGGTCGCCGCGCGCTTCGGCCCCAGCCTCGCGCGCATGCCCAACACCTTCCGCGCCACCTACGGCGACGACGCCTTCCTGCTCGCCGCCCAGAACCGCCTGCTCGCCGCATCGAGGGCTACCGCGTGACCACCCTGGCCGACTTGCATATCACCGCCTCCCGGAAGCTGCTGGAAGGCCAGCCGCTTTCCCCGTCCGAACGCGCTGCGCTGGAGCGTGCGCCTGCACCCGCGAGACCTGCCATGTCCCAGAGCCGATCCCATCCGTCGCCTCACGTGGCGAAGGCATCCCTGCAACCCGGTGCCGCAGAGGTGGCGCGGCAGGTGCGCTACCTCGCCGCGCAGGCCCAGGGCGATACGGTCCGGCTGGCGCCGGCGATGGCCCGGGCGATCCTGGACACCTGCAACTGGCAGGGGCAGCGCCCGATCAACCCGCACCGTGTCGAGCGCACCCGGCGCTGGATCGAGCAGGGGCAGTGGATCGGCGCCACCAGCATCATCGAGTTCGCCATGACCCCCGACCAGCGGGTCTACCTGGTGAACGGCCAGCACCGGTTGACGGCGTGCCTGCTGACCGGCCAGCCGATCGAGGTCCGGCTGAACATCGTGCCCTGCGACGACATGGCCGCGGTTCGCCAGCTCTACGCCTGTCACGACCGCGACGACGGCCGCCGCACGAAGGGCGAGGTGCTGGACGCCATCGGCATCGCCGAGTCGATCGGCATCAGCCGCGCCGGCGCCCGGTCGCTCTACGACGCGCTGGGCTTCCTCCGGAACGGCCTGGAGCCGCCGGGCAACGCTGCCGCCGCCGCTGACGCTCGGGACGCCGACAGCCGCCACGCCCAGATGCACGACTGGGCGCGCGAGGCCGGGCACTGGGAGGGGATCGTCGCGGCCGCGCCGGCGCCGGTCCAGCGCAGCCTCCGGCGCGCCGGCCTGACCGCCGTCGCCCTGTACACCCTGCGCCACTGCGCCGCCAAGGCCCAGACCTTCTGGCGGGGCGTGGCCGAAGACGACGGCCTGCGCCGCGGCGATCCCCGCAAGGCCCTGCTGATCGACCTGGCCTGCCGGGCGCTCAACGCCGGCGGCGCCCGGCTCACCGTGCTGCAGCCGGTCGCCGCCTGGAACGCCTGGCACGCGCGCCGCGAGCTGCGCAGCATCCGCATCCGCGAGGACGATCCCCTGGTGATCGCCGGCACGCCGCTGGGGGTGCGCCGTGGGTGAGCTGGTCGAGATCCCCCTGCGCCTGCTGGCGCCGTCTCCCTACGCCCGGCCAACCAACCATGACGCCGTCAAGGCGCTGGTCGGATCCATCGGCGAGCACGGCCTGCTGCAGCCGATCGTCGTGGTGCGCGCGCCGGTAATGGACCGCGGCGTCAGCGTCGAGGGCTTCCGCATCGTCGCCGGCCACCACCGGGTCGCGGCCTTCCGCCAGCTCGACCGGCACGAGATCCCGGCCACGGTCCTGACCTGTCCCCACAACAGCTACGACGCCGAGATCGCCGAGCTGGACGAGAACCTGTGCCGGCACGAGCTGAGCCCGGCCGAGCGCGCCGCGGCCATCCGCCGCCGGGCGGACCTGTGGGAGGCGAAGCGAGGCCTGGCCGAGACTGGTGGGACAAATTGCCCCAGCAGTCAAAATGCACGACTGGCGGATGGTCGACGGAAGGGCGCCCAGCACCAGCAGCAATTCGCCGCTGAGACCGCGGCGGCCACTGGAAAGGATAAGCGTGAGGTCAACCGCGAGCTGGCCCGCGCGCGCGCCGTGGCCGAGGCCGGCGCCGACCCCGCCGACCTGCGCGGCACCAGCCTCGACAAGGCCGTGGAGCTGGACGCCCTGGCCAAGAAGCCCGTGGAAGAGCGCCGCGCGCTGATCCAGCAGGCCAAGGCCGGCGAGCAGGTGACCGCGCGCGCTGCCCCCGCAGCGCCCCCGCCACTGCGCAAGCCGCGCTCCAAGACCGCCCCGATCGTCCTGGACCTGCTGACCCGCCTCGAGGGCATCCAGCAACTGCTCCCGCTCGAGGACCTGGGCCGAAGCATCCTGCTGCAGCTCGACACCACCGACGCCGAGCTGCACGCCCGCCTGCAGGCCGTTGTGCCCACCCTACACGTCCTGGGCGCCCTCGCCGACGCCTACGACCCCGCCGGCGAGCTGATGCCCGACCCCATGCCGCTGGCGCGGGGAGGGCGCCCCACGTGAGCACGGTCATCATGGCCGCCTGCTGGCCCCTCAAGCTGCCGCCGACCCAGAAGGCCGTGCTGATCAGCCTGGCCGACAACGCAAACGACGCCGGCGCCTGCTGGCCGTCGATACCCACCATCTGCGAGCGCACCTGCCTGGGGCGCACCGCCGTCATGGACGCGATCCGGGGCCTGGAGGCGATCGGCTACCTGGTAGCGGACCGGTCGAACGGGCGGCACACCCGGTACACGGTGACGGTCGCACAGCGCCCCCTGATCGAGCCCAGACCCGTCCGTCAGGCGGACCGGTCGCCGCGGCGGACCGGTCCGGCAGGCGCACCGAACCAGTCCGCCTCGCGGACCGCACCCGTCCGCCAGGCGGACTCTAACCGTCAAGAACCGTCAGGAACCGTCATCCAAGAGCAGAGGCCCGCGCCTGCGGCGCCGGCCCCTGACCATGCGAAGCGCGCCGCCCCTGAACGATTGCCCGACCCGCCCGAGTGGATCGACCGGGAGGCCTGGGACGGGTTCGTCGAAATGCGGCGGCGGATGAAAAAGCCACTCACCGCCCGCGCCGCCGCGCTGCTGTTCGCGAAGCTCGACCGCTTCCGCGCCGCCGGGCACTGCCCGAAGACCTGCCTGGACCGATCGACGGTGAACGGCTGGCAGGACGTCTACACCCCGAAGCCGGAGGACACCCATGCAGCAGGTTCAGCAGGTAGCGGCCGCCACGCTGTCGGCGTTGGAGGCCGGATCGCCGAGCTCAATCGCCGCCGCGCGGTCGAGCGCGGAGACGCCGAAGTCGTCGATGGCGAGTGCACCCGCGTTGGCTGACCGGGTGATCGAGCGGCTGTGGGAGCGGATGGGCGAGATCTACGGCCACCGCTGGCCCAGCAGCTACGGCGACGACCCGCTCACCGGCGCTGGTCGCACCTGGGCGAAGGGGCTTGCCGGCCTGAGCGCCGAGCAGATCGGCGACGGTGTCTCGGCCTGCATGGCGAGCGCCGAGCCCTGGCCGCCGACGCTGCCGGAGTTCCGGGCCCTGTGCCTCGGCATCCCGTCCCTCAGCACCGTGCGCCAGGAGCTGCGCCCCGGCGCCGCCACCCGATCGCGGTTCGCCCTGGAGGTGTGGTCCCGCATCGACAGCTGGCGGTTCCGCCAGGCGAACGCGGACGAGGCTGGCCGGTTGATCCGGGACGCCTACGAGACCGCCCGGGAGCACGTCATGCGCGGCGGGGCGCTGCCGGACTTGCCGATCGCGGAGCTGGAGGGCCAGGCCGCCGCACCGCCGCCGCGCAAGGCCAGCCCGGAGGTGGTGGCCCAGCACGTGGAGCAGATGATGCGGCTGGTGGGGCGCCCGCCGGTCGAGGTGGACGACGAGGTCGGCGAGATCGACGAGGGCACCCCGGTATGAGCGCCCGCGCGCCCCTGCTCTGCCCCTTCCAGGCGCCGCCGGTTCTCGCCGGAGGGCTGTCGGCCGTGCCGACCGAGGGCGTGGCCTTCCTGGCCCGGCACCCGAACGCCACGGCCCGCCAGCTCGCCGAGCGCTGCCAGGTCAGCCGCGCGACCGCACACCGCTGGCTGCAACTGGTGCGCGGCGCAGGCGACGACGAGCTGGCCACCGAACTCGAAGACGCCGGCCGCCGCCACAGCGCCATGGCCCAGATCATGGTGCGCCGCCGCCGGAGGATGCAGTGAACCAGCGCGAGCGCATCGAGTCGCTCCTGGCAGAAGGCCCCGCCACCAGCGCCGAGCTGGCGGCCGAGACCGGCATGCGCGGGCAGCACGTCTCGGCCTACCTGTCGGCGCTGTACCGGCAGGGCAGGGTGACACGGGAGCTGTACCAGCCGGTGGCCCGGAAGGCCGGCAAGCCGGCCTACCTGTACACCCTGGTGCCGGCGCCGTGACCCTGCGCATCACCACCGTCGACGAGCTGCCCGAGCACCTGCGCCACCAGGTCGCCGGCAAGCTGGCCCCGGCCGCGCCGGCGAAGCCTGCCCAACCCTTCCAGAGCTTCGCCCAGCAGACCGGTCAGCCCGCCCCCAGCACAGCCACGGCCCGCGGCCGGCCGCCGCGCGACGGTGGCATGAACAAAACCGAGGCCGCCTACGCCGAGCACCTGGCCGCGCGCCAGCAGGCCGGCGAGGTCCTGTGGTTCGCGTTCGAGGGCCTGCGACTGCGCCTGGCCGAGAAGACCTTCTACAACCCAGACTTCGCCGTCCAGCTCGCCGACCTGAGCCTTGAGGTGCACGAGGTCAAGGGCCACTGGGAAGACGACGCGCGGGTGAAGATCAAGGTGGCCGCGGCCATGTTCCCACTGCGGTTCGTCGCTGTGCAGCGCGTGCAGGGCGCCTGGAAGTTCGAGACCTTCGGAGGATCGGATGCCGATCGATGAGCGCGAGCTGGAGCGGCGGCTCCGGGAGTGGGCGGACGAGTTCCGCGGTGGCCGCTACGAGCAGCTGGGCTACAGCGGCAACAACCTGATCGCCACGCTGATCGCGCACAAGGGCTTCGTCCCCACCGGCGGCGGGCACCGCCCGGTCCCCACCGGAACGCCGGCCGACGAGATCGAGGCCATCGTGATGCAGATGGAGGAGTGCGGCCTGCGCTCCGAGGCCCAGGTCCTGCGCATCGAATACTTCCAGGCCCGGCTGCCGCTGGAGGCGAAGCTGCAGCGGCTGCGGCGGGTGGGGCAGGGCATGTCGAAGCCGACCTACTACACTCGGCTCAGGGTCGCCAGTGCGTTCGTTATGGGAAGGCTCTTGGGTCAAAACCTTCCCACCGTCAGGACCACCTCGGAAGCGTTGGGCTAGCCCCGCTGGCCTCTATCGACAGACTTCTTTTGCCCAGGACCCTCCCTTTCTTTCCGGTGTTGGACGATGAATGCCCCGGCCAAGGAGGCAAGTCCCACAAGAACTATCGCGCCCGCGACTTTTGGCGCGCCGAAGGAGGCGATGAAGACCGCCGAAACGCAGGCCATTCCAACAGCTACCAGACCGAAAATCTGGCCTCGCTTGGTGGTGGAGAGGGTGCCATCAAGGACTCGGGTCGTGGTCGCGTGATGGTGGGCCTGCTGCCGCTCAGCCATTCCGACAATGCGCTCAGCCAGTCCAGGATGGACTCGATCATACTCGGCGAGCTGGCTTGGCGGCGGAAGCGGTCCGGAATGATGATGCAACTCGAATCCGGCGATCACTGCTCCTGGAACTTCGTCCGGCCGAAACTCACCGACCGGCAGTGACTCTCCGTTGCTCTTGAGGACGACATTTTGTCGCTTCGCGGCCTTCCCGCGCTTGCTCATACATCGCCTCCGTGATGTAACCGCCGACCTCGACCCAGTAGTCTCCGATGGACCTCATCTGGATCGTGCGCAGGGACGCCTCGGTGGGTGCCAGCACCAACAGGCTTCCCATCCCCTTGAGGAAGCTGTCCAGCTTGACGTTCATGACGGATCTCCAAATAGGAAACGACCGAAGGGCTGCCCCGGTCGCATCTCGTGAGACGAAAAGGTACCAGACCCAGGAGAAACAAGCGATGAAGGCAGGGCCCTCCTGACGGACTTGCAGATTGCAATGCCAGCCCCTGCCATGTGAAGGACGCGTGAGTATTGCGTCTAGACGAAACCTATGCAGAATCCGCCATGCTGCGGTTCGCCACCCTCGGTGAACTGCTGATCCAAAGGCCCGCCCTCCCGCGGGCCTTTTTCGTTGCGGCCCGTGCTGGTGCCGCGACCTGGGCGGCGCCGGCCGTGAGGCCCGCACCGCCCTATGCGACCAGCCGGAGGTGTCGCCTACAACGCCGGCAGCGTGGGCCTGGGCTGGAACTCCCTCGGGACCCGGGTGACCGCGCAGGCGGCTTCGGCCGCCATCTATTCACGACCGCGCGCCTCGGCGCGTGGCACCACGGAGGTGCGCCATGCTGACGAAGATCCTTGCCGGGCTGGTCCTGGCGATGTGCGCGTGCACGGCCATCGCGGCCCCCGGCTACCTGCCGCTGCAGCCGGGCCACTCGGCCAACTGGCTGGACCCCGCCGAGGTCGGCGAGGGCTACGACCTCCGGGTGTGGCTCGACGCGGGCACCGGCCAGCCCGTAGTGATGGTCCAGTTCTACCTGCTGACCGACCAAGGACCGCGCTTCTACACCGCAATCGAGTGGACCGGATCGGCCTGGGATGGCGCAAGCTATGAGCTGCGCGTGTTCACCCGGACCGAGACCAATGCCCCCGGCTTCCAGGTCGGTTACGCGATCCTGTCGATCAGCAGCCAGGGCGAGCTCCGGCTGTTTCTCGAGGTCGACCACGCAGGCCAGGCGATCAGCCGCGACACCGGTGCCCTCGAGCCGGTCACGCCCCGCGAAGGCGCCATCGGCCGGTGCGGCCCATGGTTCAGCTTCCCATCCCCAGGCCCGGCGGATCCGGTCTGGTGTCATGGGGGCGCCGGGCAATGAACGATTCCGTGCAGCACGGTGGCCCGCCGGCACCGTTCCGCTCCCCTGATCCGGAGCACAAGACCGTGCTGAATTTCCCTCGTGTCGTCGAGGCGGTGATGATCGCCGCCCTCGCCGCCTTCGGCAGCAGCCAGCTCACCACCGCGCGCCTGGAGACCCGCATGGAGTCCCTGATGGACGCCCAGCGCGAGCTCAAGAGCCAGGTGGCCGAGCTGCGCCGTGACGTCTACCGTCCCCGCTGGGACAACGGCCAGCCGCGTCCGCAGACCATGCAGATGTGCCCGAGCCTCCCTGTGGCCAGGGCCGGGGAGTTCCTGCTGTGAAGGACTGGCTGCGCCGGTGGCAGGAGTTCACGGGCTGGCTGCCGCTGCTGGCGGTGCTGGCCGTGGTCGGCTGGATCGTGCTGGGGGCGAGCGCAGGGCGCGACGACCTGGTGCGCTGGCTGCTGGAGCTGCCGATCGTCACCGGCTACGCGCTGGCCGCCGCCGGCCTGGCCTACCTGACGTGGCGCCGCTGGTCGTACCGGCTGGACGATGCCGGCAAGGCCGAGCTGTGGCGGCGGCTGCTCGCCGGCGAGCGCGGAGCCATCACGGTCTACGTGGTCAACGCCGCCTTCTACCTGGCGCTGGTCGTGGTCTACGCCCTGTTCTTCGCGCCGCCGCGATGAGCTTCCGCCTGCTGCTCCCGCTGCTCCTGGTGCTCTTGGTCGGCTGTTCCCGCGACCCGGTGACGGTTGCCCAGGAAGCGACGGCCGGGGTGGTCGTGCCTGTCGTGGTCGCCGCGCGCGAGGTGGTCGAGCCGATCGCCCCGCCCCCGCCGGCGCCAGCGATCACGCCATGGGAGTGCCCCACGGCGATCGACCTGATCGTGCAGTTCGAGGTCATCAGCTCCGACTACTACGAGCGGCGCCTGCAGGGGGTCATCTGCCCGCCGGCCGCGAGCGGCCCGACCTGGGGAATCGGCTACGACGGTGGCCATCAGACCCGGGCCCGGATACTCGGCGACTGGACGATGCACCCTGACGCTGGCCGGCTGGTCGAGACCAGCGGCGTGACTGGGCAGGCGGCGTGCAGGCCGCTGGTCGCCACGCAGCTGGGCGACGTCCGGACGCCGCTGGCCTTGGCCAGGTCGGTGTTCGCGGCCAGCACCCTGCCGCTCTACGACGCGCGGGCCGCCCGGCTCTACGGCGACGCCTGGCAGCATATGTGGCCCTGCACGCGGGGAGCGCTTCGAAGCGTGCACATGAATCGCGGGACCGGGACTGCCGGTGACAGCCGGCGCGAGATTCGGGTGATGCGTGACGACTGTGCGCCTCGGTCCCATAGCGACCCGAGTGCCGCTGCACAGTGCATCGCCGCCCAGCTGCGCGCCATGGTGCGGGTCTGGATCGGCACCGACATCGAGGCCGGCATGCGCCGGCGCCGGCACGCCGAGGCGGACCTGGCTGTTCGGGAAGGATGACATGGGCTTGATCGGTGTCGTGCTGGTGGCGTTGGTCCTGGCGCTGGTGATCGGCCTGGGGGTCGCAGTCGCGTTCGGGGCAATCGCCCGCGCCGGCCGTGCCGATCCCGATCCTTCCATCGAGTTCGGCGACGGGGGCTTCTGACATGGCGCTCAAGCTGCTCGCTCGCCCCTGGGTGAGCACGGCCCTGTGGTGGGCCGCTGGCGTGATGGCGCTCGGCCTGGCCGCGTCCATGGTCGCCAGCTTCCACTGGCACGCCAAGGCCAAGGGCCTGGGCGAGCAGGTGGAGCAGCTTCAGGGCGAGGTGAAGGATCTCAAGGAGCGGGTGCGCGAGCGCGACGCCGCCATCCGGGAGTACCAGATCGCCAACACCGAGCTGACCGAAGCGGTCGACCAGATCGCCGGGATGTACGACACCGTGGTGCGACAGAACGTCGCCATCGAGCAGGACCTGGCCGAGGTGCGCCGCGCGCTCGCGCGCCAGCGCGCCGCGACGGCCATGGCCTTGGACAACCTCAAGAAGGCCAGGGAGACGACCTATGCCCTTCATCATGATTGCCGCGCGTGGGCTGATGCTCCTCTGTGCGGTCCTGTTTCTGACCAGCTGCGCCAGTCCCTCGCCCCGCGACCTGGTGGTGGTGCAGCAGCCGAAGCTGATCACGATCCCGGAGCGAGTGTGGGTCGACGTCGGTGAGCTGGCCGAGCCGCAGCCAGGGCCCGCGTTGCCCGAGCCCGCGGTGCCCGCCGGTGCGCCGGGCTGCGAGGGTTCGCCGTGCTACTCCGGCGAGCAGCTCCTGCAGATCATCGACCTGCTGAGCAAGGACCGGGACGACGCCAAGGCCCAGCTGCGCGCCATCGACCAGGTGATGCGGGCGCCGAGACAGTGACCATCATGCACGCATCGTGCCGCCATCTGCTGCGAACGTCGGCCATCGTCGCAAATCGCCGGGGACCCTGCGGGAGCGCGGGCAACCACGGGGGCGAAAAGGTCGCGGTGTTCGCCAGTTTTTCGGGCCTATAGGGAGCAGCAGCACCCATGGGCTTTTTCAATAGTGGCGCGGCCCGGGGCGGTGCGCCGGGTGCGCCATGGGAGACGTGACGGAGTTCCGGTCTGCACTGCGGCTGAGCATCAGCCAGGTGGCCGCCGAGTTCGGTATGAGCCGCAACACGGTGGCCCGACGGATCGAGCAGCTGGGCATTCGGCCGGACGGCCGGCGGGGCGGGTATCCGGTCTACCGGATGCGCGATCTGGTGCCGGTGGTGCAGGGCGAGCTGCCCGGTGGCTTGGGTGAGGGTTTCGACCCTTCCCGGCTGCCGCCGACCGAGCGCCGCGCCTGGTACCAGTCGGAGAACGAGCGCCTCAAGGCCGAGGCAGACAGCGGCCGGCTGATCCCGGCGGCCGAGGTCGAGGCCGAGATGGCCGAGATGGCGAAGACCGTGGTGCGGGCACTGGAGACGCTCCCAGACCGGGTCGAGCGTGACTTGCGGGTGACGCCCGAGGTGGTCGAGTACCTGCAGGGCGAAGTGCATCGCCTGCGGGTCGAGCTGTGCGACCGGGTGATGGAGGCCGAGGTCGACGACGAGGAAGACGGTGTACGCCAGCGCGGCTGAGATCCGGCGCGGCGTCGCCGAAAGCCTGCGGCCGCCGGAGCGCATCACCGTCAGCGAGGGCATCGCCAGGACGCTGGTCACCGCGACCGGGCCCTACGACCCGGGCCTGACGCCCTACATGGCCGAGCCGGCGAACATGCTGGACTCGCGCCGGTACCGGACGGTGGTGTTCATCGGACCGGCGCGCACCGGCAAGACGGTCACGCTGATCGACGGATGGATCGCCCGGAACGTGCGCTACGCGCCGGGCGACATGCTGGTGGTGCAGGCGAGCCAGGACCTCGCCAGGTACTACAGCAAGGTGCGCATCAAGCGCGCCATCGAGGCATCGCCGGAGGTTCGGGCGCGGCTGTCGCCGAGGCGGCAGGACGACAACACCTACGACAAGGTGTTCGCCAACGGCATGGTGCTGGCCCTGGGCTGGCCTTCCGGCGCGCAGCTGTCCGGCCGCGACTTCCGCTACGTCGCCATCACCGAGTACGACGCCAGCGCGGACGACATCGAAGGCGAGGGCAGCCTCTACGCCCTGGGCAGCAAGCGCGCCGAGACGTACATGAGCGCCGGCAAGACCTTGGTCGAGACCTCGATCAGGCGGGTCTACACCGACGCGAAGTGGCGTGCGCCGCCCGAGTGGCCGCACATGGCGCCGCCGGCCAGCGGCGCGACGATGCTCTACAACATCGGGACGCGCTGCTGGTACTACTGGCGTTGCCTGAGCTGCGGGGAGTGGATGGCCCTGCATCCGGACATCCACCAGATGTTCGACCTACCCCCCCTGGTGGAGCTGGTCGAGCAGATGGAGGGCGCCGACCCGGCGCAGTGGGCCGGCGACATGGCTGTGCTGGCCTGCAAGCACTGCGGCACCCAGGTGCAGGAGCGCCATAAGCGCCAGTTGAACAACGACGGCATCTGGGTGCCGGACGGGTGCACGGTCAGCGGCGATCGTGAGATCGAAGGCGAGCCGCGTCAGACCGACGTGGCCAGCTTCCAGCTTTCCTCGATCGCGGCCGCCTACGGCAGCTGGCGCAAGGTGCTCGAGAAGTACGCCACGGCCATCCTGGAGTACCGGCGCACCGGCGACGACACCGAGATCAAGTCGACGGTCAACCTGGACCAGGGCCGGGCCTACCTGCCGCTTTCGGTGAGCCGCGGCGAGCGCGGTCCGGCCGAGCTGCAGGCCCGGGCGGAACGATGGGAGAAGGGCTTGGTTCCTGCCGGCGTGCGCTTCCTGACCGCCGCGGTGGACATCCAGGCCGGCCGGTTCGTGGTGCAGGTCGAGGGCTGGGGCGTCGGGCTGGAGCGCTGGTACGTCGACCGGTACAGCCTGCGCAGCAGTGTGCGGCCGGACGAGTCCGGCGAGGTCCTGCCGCTCAACCCGGCGGCCTACCTCGAGGACTGGGACGTCCTGATCGACAAGGTGATCACCCGCCGGTACGAGCTGGCGGACGGCTCCCGGCGCACCATGCCGGTGCTGTTCGTCACCATCGACTCGGGCGGTGAGGACGGCGTGACCCAGAACGCCTACGCCTTCTGGCGGACGCTGCGGTCGCGCGGGTTGCATCACCGGGTGCGCCTGGTGAAGGGCACCGACGTCGACCCCAGCAAGCCGCTGATCAGGACGGTCTACCCGGACACCACGAAGCGCAAGGACCGCAACTCCGGCAGCCAGGGCGACGTGCCGCTGGTGCTGCTCAACGCGACCTTGCTCAAGGACGGCCTGGCGGCGAACCTGTCGCGGCCTGACCACGGCCCGGGCTACGTGCACTTCCCGGACTGGCTGCCCGGCAGCTGGTTCGCCGAGCTGACCGCGGAGACCCGCGGGGCGAAGCGCTGGGAGTGCCCGAAGGGCGTGCGCAACGAGGCCTGGGACCTGTCGGTCTACAACCGCGTCGCCGCGATCCTGATGAAGGCGGACCGGATCGACTGGACCCGGCCGCCGGGCTGGGCCGAGGACTGGCCCACGAACACCGAGCTGCTCGCCGGGGACGACCCCGCCGGTGCAGCGCCCGCGATCCCCAGGCCCGCGCCGCGGCGAAAGCTGCGCCGGGTCGCCAGCAGCTACATGAGCCGATGAGCGACCCGATCGAACTGGCCAGGCTTCGCGAGAAGCTCCGCGACCTCGAGGACCTGCGCGACAGCGGCCTGCTGATCCAGCAGAAGGACGGCCGCCGTCTGCAGTTCCAGTCCGGCGAGCACCTGCGGGCGGCGATCGCCGACCTGAAGCGCGACATCGAGCGTGCGTCCGGCAACCGCCGGCGCCGGACCATCCGGATCTACGAGAAGGGCACGGGGCTGACCTGATGAGCGACGGCTTCCGCGTGCCGGCCGGCGAGGCCCTGCCGTACACGGCCGCCGGCCAGGGACGCCGCCTGCGCATCTGGCGGACGCCGAACAGCGGGCCGAATGCGAGCCTCAGCGGCCTGGGCATCGTGCGATCGCGGGCGCGCTCTGCCGCCCGCAACGATCCCTGGGCCGGCGCCGCGCTCGACAAGAGCGTCGCCAACGGCATCGGCGTCGGCATCCAGGCCAAGCCACTGGGCGGCACGGACGCCGAGCGCGCTGACCTCAAGGCGCTGTGGCGCCAGTCGCTGGGCGAGCTGGACGCGGACGGCGTGCTGGACCTGTACGGCCTGCAGGCACTGGCCTGGCGGGAGTGGCGCGAGGCCGGCGAGGTGTTCGCCCGGATCCGCTACCGCCGCCAGTCCGACGGGCTGCGCGTGCCGGTGCAGGTCCAGCTCATCGAAGCCGAGCAGTGCCCGCACGACCACTACGCCCAGGCGCCGAACGGCAACCAGATCCGCGCCGGCGTCGAGTTCGACCGCATCGGCCGGCGCACCGCCTACTGGATGTACCGCGCCCACCCGGGCGAGATCTACACCGGCATCGTCAACGCCGCCGAGCTGGTGCGCATCCCGGCCGAGGAGGTGATCCACCTCTACCGGCCGCTGCGCGCCGGGCAGATCCGCGGCGTGCCCGATGCCGCCGCGGTGCTTGTGCGGATGTTCCAGCTCGACCGCCTCGACGACAAGGTCCTCGAGCGGCAGAACATCGCCAACCTGTTCACCGGCTGGTACGTGAGCAAGTCGGAGGCCAGCGACGACGCCGGCGTCACCGCGGGCATGGTCACCGAGGAGGACGAGGACGGCACGCCCCTGGCCGGCATGGAGCCGGGCACCATGCAGGAGCTGCCGCCCGGCGTCGAACCGAAGTTCTCGAACCCGCCGGGGCCGGGCGACACCTACGCCGAGTTCGTGCGCGGCCACCTGATGGCGATCGCAGCGCGGCACGGCGTCCCCTACGAGGTGCTCACCGGCGACCTGCGCGACGTCAGCGACCGATCGCTTCGGCTGATCCTGAACGAGTTCCGCCGGGCCATCGAGATGGACCAGTGGCTCTACATGATCCCGATGTTCTGCACCCGGGTCCGCGCCGCCTGGCTCGACCAGGCCGTGCTGTCCGGGGCGATCCAGCTGCCCGGCTACGCCGAGCGGCGCGCCGAACTCACCGACACGCTCTGGGTGCCGCAGGGCTGGCCGTACAGCCACCCGGTGCAGGACGTGGACGCCGACATCAAGGCGATCCGCTCCGGCCTCACCAGCCGCGGCGACGTGGTCATGAGCAACGGCGACGACGTCGAGGAGATCGACGCCGAGCAGGCCGAGGACAACGCCCGGGCCGACCGCCTGGGCCTGGTCTACGACAGCGACGGCCGCCGCAAGCGCGGCGAGGGCGCGCAGGACAAGGCGGCGCCCACCAGCGACGCCACTCCCACCAACGACAAGGGCAGCTGACATGGCAAACCCCCTGAACATCCTGGGGCGCATGCTCCGGCGCAACACCTCGTCCAGCGCCGTGCTCGCGGCCCTGAGCGCCCAGGCCATCGGCCAGCCGCTGATGGTGGAGCCGGGGATGGGCGAGCGCCTGATCGGCGCCTACCTCGCCGGCAGCGTCGACGCGCCGGATCCGGTGATGGCAGAGCCCACCGGCCAGAAGCCGGCCGCGCAGCGCGTCGCCGTGCTCAACATCACCGGCGCGCTGGTCGACCGTCCCCAGCCTGGCCTGTGCGACCCGGGCCCGGTCAGCTACGAGGAGATCCGGCAGGCCTTCGATGCCAGCCTGGCCGACGACAGCGTCAGCGCCATCGTCTTCCGGATGCGAAGCCCCGGCGGCATGGTCTCCGGGTGCTTCGATCTGTCGGACCACGTCTTCGCCAGCCGAGGCCGGAAGCCGATCATCGCGGTGGCCGACGACTACGCCTACAGCGCCTGCTACGCGCTCGCCGCCGCCTGCGACGAGCTGTGGGTCAGCCGCACCGGCGGCGTCGGCTCGGTCGGCGTGGTGGCCTTCCACTTCGACCAGTCGGGCTACGACGCGAAGCTGGGCGTCAAGGTGACGCCGATCTTCGCCGGCGACCGCAAGGTCGACTTCAGCCCGCATGCGCCGCTCAGCGAGCAGGCCATGGCCAGGGAACAGGCGGTGATCGACGACCTCTACGGCATGTTCGTGGCGGCCGTGGCCCGCTACCGCGACATGGAGCCGGAGGCCGTCCGCGCCACCCAGGCCCTGACCTACCACGGCCAGAAGGCCATCGACGCCGGCATGGCCGACCGCCTGGGAAGCTTCCGCGAAGCCCTGGCCAGCCTGGTCGAGTCCGACGAGCAGCGTGCCGCCCGCGAGGCGGCCGCCGCCGAGGCGCAGCGTGTCCAGGCCGAGGAGGCCGCCCGCGCCAGCCGCGGCGCCGCCGCAGTGGCAGTGGCGGCGGCCGGCCTGCCCGGCGACCTGGCGGCGGCCCTGCTCGACCCCAAGACCGACCTCCGGGCCGAGTCGGTGGAGGAGCGGATCGCCCACGCCCGCGCCGTCGTCGACCTGTGCGTCGCCGCCGGCGACCGCAGCCTGGCCCACGACTACATCGTCAAGCACACCAGCATCGAGGCCGCGCGCCGCGAGCTGATGGAGGCGAAGTCGGCCGGCGCGCCGGAGCTGCAGACCACCATCCCCGCCCGGTCCTCGGGCACCGAGGCCTCCGGTCAGTGGGCCACCACCATCGCGAAGTTCGGAGGTAAGTGACATGACCGTCAAGACGGAAACCCCGCACGCTGGCGCCTTCCTGGTCAGCGAGCCCGACACCAACATCAGCCGCAAGGCCGGCACGCTCGGCAGCGGCAACTGCCAGGCGGGCACCGTTCTCGGCCAGCTCACCAGCGGCGGCAACTACGTGCCGCTGCTGCCTGGTGCCGATACCGGCGCGCAGATTGCGGCCGCCATCCTGTTTGCCCCGGTCGACGCCAGCGGCGGCGCGAAGCCGTGCCTGGTCGTCCATCGCCTCGCCGCGGTCAACCGGGCCGAGCTGGTCTGGCCCCCGGGCATCAGCGAGAACGACCTCAATGCGGCGATCGCGGCCCTGGAGGCCAAGAACATCGCCCTGCTGCCCGCCGACGCGCCGCTGGCCACCGTGTCGCCGACCCGCCTGGTCTTCCAGACCGTGCCGGCCGGTGGCGAGGAGGCGACCAACATCGGCCAGGTCGTGGTCCGCGTCGAGAACGCCGAGGGCATGCTGATGACCGGCGACAACGCGACCTCCGTCGCGCTGGCCAAGGTCACCGGCTCCGGCACCCTGACCGTCACCGGCGGCACGCCGCAGACCGCGGTCAACGGCATCGTCACCTTCGCCGGCATCACGTTCAGCGCAGACGACACCTACACCATCACCGCCACGGCGTCCGGCCTCACTGCCGCCGTCAGCGGCCCGATCGTCGTCACCGCAGCCGAGTAACGCCGGCAACCGAAGTCGCCCGACAGGGCATCCCGGGCCCCGCCTTCTGGCGGGGCTTTTCGTTCACGGCTGCGCGTCGCGTGGCCATCGCTGAAAGGATCCAACCATGGCCACCATGGACGTTTTCACGGGCGACGCGTTCAGCTCGATCGAGCTCACCACCGCCCTCGAGCGTGTTCCGTTCCAGCCGTCGTGGCTGGGTTCCCTCAACATCTTCGAGCCGCGCCCGGTTCGGACCGAGACCGTTGCGGTCGAGCGCCGTGGCAACACGCTGGCCCTGGTGCAGACCAGCCAGCGTGGCGCGCCGCTCCCCCAAGCGACCAAGGATCTGCGCGACATCCGGGATTTCCGGACCGTTCGCGTTGCCAAGGGTGACCGCATCAACGCCTCCGAGATCCAGAACATCCGCCAGTTCGGTTCGGAGTCGGAGCTGCAGCAGGTGCAGGCCGAGGTCATGCGCCGCATGATCAAGGTCCGGCGCGACGTCGAGCTGACCCACGAGAACATGCGCCTCGGCGCGGTCTCGGGTGTCGTCCTGGATGCCGACGGCAGCACGATCCGCAACTGGTTCAGCGAGTTCGGCATCAACGCGCCGACCGAGTCGTCCTGGGCCCTCGCCAGTAAGGACACCGACATCCGGACCAAGTGCCACCAGATCACTCGGCAAATGGCCAAGCTGTCCGAGGGCGCGTTCCTGCCGACCACCCAGGTGTATGCCCTTGCGGGCGACAACTTCTATGACGCCCTCACCAATCATCCGGACGTCAAGCAGACCTACCTGAACTGGCAGGCAGCGGCGGAACTGCGTGGAAACCTCGCTTTCGGCCAGTTCGAGTTCGGCGGAATCCGCTGGGTGAACTACCGCGGCACCGACGACGGTGCGGTGGGCGTCTCGCCGAACAGCGCCCGCTTCTTCCCCGTCGGCGCCCCCGGCGTGTTCGAAGTGGCGCAGTCGCCCGGCGAGTCGTTCGAGTGGGTCAACCAGCTGGGCCGCGACATGTACGCGGTGATCGTCCCGGACCGCGACCGCAACATGTTTGTGGACGTCGAGGTGTACAGCTACCCGCTGCACATCTGCACCCGCCCGCAAATGCTGCTGCGCGGCAAGGTCTGAGCCGAGGCCGGCCCCGGGCGACCGGGGCCGGCGCATCCGCATGACCAACAGCTTCCTGGCCCGCTTCGAGGCGCTGGCCCATGCCCGCTTTCGGCGGCATGGGCTGGCCGACGAGGCGGTGTACCGCCCGGCGTCTGGCCCCGGCATCCCCTGCGGGGTCTACGTCGAACGCGCCGCCGGCCGCACCGGCGACGTCGGCCAGGTGGTGTTCGACACCACCACGGTGGAGATCCTCCGCGCCGACGTGCCGGCACCGGCGCGTCACGCGCGCATCGACCTGGCCAGCGGCGAGTCCCTCCGGCTGGAGGAGCTGCAGTCGCAGGACGAGGCCAGCACCGTCTGGGTGGTGGGCAAGGCATGAGCGGCCTGAAGGGCTTCCTGACGGACCTGGCCGCGCACCTGGGCCAGATCACCAAGGAGAACGACTGGCTCACCGACATCGGCGAGCACGTCCTGGTTGGCATCGACCTTCGAGAGCAGGACCACCTGCCCGGCATATCGATCGCCGTTCGAAGCGGCCAGCTCAGCCTCGCGGGCGAGGCCGCCCCGATCACCCGCACGGCCCTCGGGCCCAAGGCGCGCCGGGCCCGCATCGAGCTCGCCGCGGCCATGACCTGTTCCCGCGACGACGCCCAGGGCGCCGTCCTGGACATGCTCGCCGACCTCGAGCGCGCTCTGGCGAAGTGCATCAAGCCGACGCCGGCGCGCATCATCGACGTCACCCCCGAGACCTGGGAAATGGGCGAATGGGAGGCCGGCGGCGACGTCGCCGTGCTCAACCTCAGCGCCCAGGTCGTCTACATCGCCCCCTGATCCGGCCGTCCCGGCCATCCACCAGCCCCGCACCCGCGGGGCTTTTTCATTGAGAGGAACACGACATGGCAGGTCTCATCTGCAGTCTCGACGTGCGCATCGCCTACGTCGACGCGGCCGGGCAGCTGACGGGCGGTGGCTACATCGGCCTGATCAACCCGGTCAACTTCACCTTCGAGCAGCCGGAGCCGGAGCGCATCCAGCGCACCAGCAACCTGCGCGACTCCTTCGGCAACGTCCTGGACGAGGTCGTCCGGCCGAACCCGGCCACCATCACCATGGGCACCGACGAGACCGGCGACAGCCAGGTCATGGCCTGGGCCTTCTCGGGCGAGGTGACCGGCTACACGCAGTCCGGCGCCACCGTGACCGAGGCCACCACCGCGGTCACGAAGGGCCTGTGGACGAAGCTGCCGCACCGGCAGATCAGCTCGCTGGTGGTCCAGCCGGCCGGGGGTGGTACGGCGTATGTGCTGGGCACCGACTACATCGTCGACCTGATCGGCGGCCTGATCCTGCCCACGCAGTCCGGCGCGATCGCGACCGGCAACGTCGATGTGAGCTACACCGCCGCGGCGCTCACCGGCGACACCATCGTCGGCGGCACCGTGCCCAGCATCAGCGTGCGGATCGACGGCGAGGGCCGCAACCTGGCCACGAACGAGCCGATCCACATCGTGGTGCCCCGCGCGGTGCTGGCGGCGTCTGGCGGCCTGCCGCTGATCGGCCAGGAGTTCACCAGCTTCGAGATGGCGGGCTCGCCGATCAAGCTGCCCGGCCTGCCGCTGATCTCCATCAACAAGCCCCGGGCGGCCTGATGGCCCGGCGGCAGCCACCCTCGCCGCCGCCTGGCGGCGAGGTTCGCCTGCTCCGGGAGCACTACCACCGCGGCGAGCTACTGCCCGCCGGCGCGCCGCTCCCGGACGCGCGCCCCGAAACCCTGGAATGGCTGCGCAAGCAGGGCCTCATCTCGCCTGCGCCAGTCGTCCCGGAGTGACCTGCGACCACAGGACCTTGCCCGGCTTCGGCCGGGCCTTTCTGGACCCCCGTCATGGCCAAGGGCGCCCGCGTGGTGATCGACGTCTCCGGCCTTCGCCGGGCGGCCGCCCAGATCCGGGGCGTGCCCGACCGAAAGGTCAAGCAGGCGGTCCAGCGCACGCGCGCCACCCTCGTCCGCAGCCTGCGCGCCGAGACGGCCCGGCAGGTCGCCGAGAAGCAGTTGAACCTGCCAGCCCGCACCATCAGCCCGTACATCCGCGTCGACCAGGGAAGCGCCGGCGGTCTTGACTACGTGGCCGTGACCGCCAGCAACACCCGGCTTCCCCTGCAGGCCTTCCGCCCGAAGGTCAGCAAGACCAGCGGCGTCACCGTCACCACCTGGCTGGACTCCCCGGCCAAGCGCCTGCCGCATGCCTTCGTCCGCCCCGGCAAGGGCGTATGGCAGCGCATCCCGGCCCGCGCCGGCATGTCCAGCGGGCCCAGCGGCCTGGTGCATCGCCTCCCCGTGGTCGCGCGCAAGGGCCCGTCCCTGCGCCGCACCCTGCAGCCCGCCGGCCCCGGCCGCCTGGCTGCGCACCGTCGCGACGACGTGGTCGACGAACTCCTGAGCTTCGGCCGCAACGTCCTCTCCCGCGAGATCGAGCGCCAGTTGGCGCTGTGACCGAGTAGCGCATGGCCCGATCCTTCGAGGAAGTCCTTCGCATCGCCCTCCAGACGGCGGGCGAGGAGGATGTCCGCAAGCTCGCCGAAACCCTGGAGGGCCTCGGCGATGTCGGGGCGCAGTTGCGCGACCGGCTGTCGGTCCTGTTCGACGAACTGTCCCGCACCGAAGAGCTCCGCGGCGCCGCCGCCGACTACGAGCGCCTGGCCGCTGCCCAGGAGGACCTGGCTTCCGCGGTCGACCGCGCCGGCCTGCGCCTGCGCCTGGCCACCCAGCAGGAGGCCGCCGCCGCCCAGGCAGTGGACGAGCGCCGCCAGGCCCTGGAGCGCGCCAAGGCCGCCCAGGCCGACTATGCCGCGAGCGGTGAGCGCTCCGTCCAGACCGAGAAGCAGCTCGGCGAGGCGGTGCGCGCCGCCTCCCGCGAGGTCGCTGCAGCGGAGGCCGCCTGGAAGCAGAGCGGCCGGACGCTAAAGGAGGCCGGTACCGACTACGAGCGGGCCGCCGAGGCGCAGAACCGCCTGCAGCAGCGCCTGGCGCCGCTGGCCGAGCGCATCGAGCAGGCCGGGCTGAGCACCAAGGACCTCGCGACCGCCCAGGCCGAGCTTGCCCAGCGCAGCACGAACCTCGCCGCCCAGCTCGGCGACGTCGGCCAGGCCGCGCTCGAATCCGCCCGGGCGGAAGGCGAGTTCGCCGAGACCGCCCAGGAGAGCGCCGACCGCATCCGGGACATGGTGGCGGCTTCGCTTGAGCGGGTCGACGCCGAGCGCCGTGCGGTCGAGGAGCGTCGCCGCGGCGTCCAGGTCGAGCGCGAGGCGGCCGAGGCCGTCCAGACCACCGCCGAGACCGTCGAGCGCGCCGCCGCCTCACAGGACCGGCTGGGCGCCTCCGCGCGCGCCACCCTGCAGGACCTGCAGGACTACGAGGAGATCCTGCAGCGCGGCGCCGGCAGCGCCGAGGAACTGGCCGACCAGGAAGAGCGGCTCGACCGGCTGCGTGCCTCCGGCGCGATCTCGGTCGAGGAGTACAACGCCGCCCTCGACAAGCTGACGAAGGACGAAGAGGCGCTGGCCAAGGCCGCCGAGCGCGCCGCGAAGGAGCAGGAGAAACTCGCCCGCGAGAACCGCGGCGTCGGCCAGTCCGCCGGCGAGGCCACAGGCCCGGTCGACCGCCTCCAAAGCACGATCCGCCGCCTGATCGCCGGCGCGGCCGGGTTCCTGACGCTGCGCAAGCTCAAGGACACCCTGGTCGACATCCTGACCACGGGCGACCGGTTCGATCGCCTGGGCCAGCAGCTCGGCGTGGTGTTCGGCGGCTTCGAGGCCGGCCAGGCCGCGCTCGGCCGCTTCCGGGAGATCGCCCGGGACGTCCCGAACTCGCTGGAGGAGGTCGTCCAGGCCGGCATCCGGCTCAAGACCCTGGGCCTCGACCCGCTCGACGGCAGCCTCGAGGCCGTCCTGAACCAGACCGCCGCCCTCGGCGGCGAGCAGGAGACGCTGCGCCGGATCAGCCTGGCGCTGGGCCAGGCCTGGGCGAAGCAGAAGCTCCAGGCGCAGGAGATCAACCAGCTGGTCGAGGCCGGCGTGCCGGTCTACGAGCTGCTGGCGCAGGCCACCGGCAAGAACGTGGCGCAGGTGCGCCAGCTGGCCGCCGAGGGGAAGCTGGGCGCCAACGCCGTCCGGGACCTGATCGGGGCCATGGCCGAGGCGAACGAGGGGGCAGCGAAGCAAGGGGCGAACACCCTTTCGGCGCTATGGACGAAGCTCAAGGACGTCGTGGTCGAGGCCTACGACAAGATCGCCGATGCCGGTGCGCTCGAATCCGTCAAGCAGGTAATCCGCGACGTCCGGGACCGAATCGAGGAGCTGTCCGCCCGCGGCGACCTGACTCGATGGGCCGAGAGCATCGGTGCCGCCATCACTTCGACCGTTGGGTTCCTCCGCACTGCCGCGGACGCGTTCCTCAGCCTGGCCACCACCGTGGTGGGTGTCGTCGACCGGATCCGGAACAGTTTCCTGGCTGAGGCCATTGGCGAGGTGGCCTCGGCCGTTGGCCGCATGGCCGGGTTCGTCGGGCAGGGCTTGAGCGGGCTCAACAGCCTGGTGCAGCGCCTCCTGGGGATCAAGCAGCCCGCCGAGGAAGCGGCCACCGCACTCGATGACGTGAACCGCGCCCTGGCGGACCTCGAGAAGATCAACACCGCCAACGCAGAGCGCAGCATCGAGGCAGGAGAGGCAGCGCTGCAGCACGCGGAGGCGGCACTGGCCGAGGCCGACGCGCTGCTGGAACTGAATCGAGCCGAGCTGCTGGCCGAGGAGACCCGGCTGGGCGCGCTCACCACGACGCGCGACCTGACCCGCGCAGAGAAGGCGCGCCTGACCGAGCTCCAGAGCGCAGTGGCAGCACAGGAGGACTCGGTCCGCGCATTGGAAGCCGGCACGACTGCCCTGCAAGCGAACCTCTCCATGCTGCGCCAGCAGCGCCAGGCGGCTGCCGACGTCGCGCGCGAGCTGGAGCAGCAAGAGGCGAAGGCCCGACGGCTCAGCGACGCCTACGAGGAGCTGGGCATCAAGACCCGGCAGTCGCTCGATGAGGCTGCCGACCGGGCCCGTGAGAACTTCGAGGTCATCGAGAACGCCGCCCGTCGCGGCGAGGCTTCCTGGGACGACGCGCGCGCGGCATTCCAGCGCTACGCCCAGGCGGCGCGCACCGCGGTGCAGAACAGCACCGACGCCGCCCGGGCGCAGGTCGAGGCCAACCTGGCGGCGAAGCAGTCGATCCTCGCCCTCAGCGAGGCGCAGCGCGGCGCCGGCGAGTCGGCCCGCGAGGCCCTACAGCAGCAGCTCGGTGCCCTGGAGGCGACCCGCGGCGCCGCCGCGGCGACCGCCGAGGTCCTGGCGCGTCAATTGAACGGCGCGATCGCGCAGCAGAGCGACAACATCGGCGCGCTCCGCGAGGAGCTTCAGCAGCTCGACGCGTTCATCCGGGCGCTCAACGGCCAGATCGACGAGGTCCGCAACCGCCTGCGCGGCGCCGGCCAGCAGGGTCAGGGCGCTGGCCAGCAGATCTCCCAGGGCATGAAGCAGGGTGCCGATGCGGCCGGCCAGATGGCGGGCGCGGCCGATCGCGCGGGCCAGGCCGGCCTGAGCCTGGCCGACATCTACAAGGCGGTCCGCAGCGAGTTCGAGCAGCTGTCAGAGGGGGCAACACAGCTCTTCGACGCCACGGCCGCCCAGCGCTTCAAGACCCTCACCGGCAGCGTGGACGACTTCTTCCGCGCGCTGCGCCAGGCACAGGAGTTCACCAGGCAGCAGGTCGAGCAGGAAAAGATCCTGATCGAGACCCAGATCAGGGGCTACGAGAATCTGACCGAGGCCCGGATCCGCTCGATGCTGGAGACCGGGCGCACGGCCGAAGGGCTCGAGCGCGCTGCCGCGCGCGTGGAGCAGACGTTCAAGCTCATGGGCGAGGAGGACCTCTCCCGGCTCCGGTCGGCGCTGTCCAGCGCCGCCGGCGAGTTGCGCCGGATCGACGACGCCAGCAAGAGCGCCAAGGCCAGCCTGGAGGCGCTCAGCGACGAGTTCCGGCGGAATGCCCTGCAGCGTGCGAACGACCAGGAGGCGCTGGCCAAGATCGAGTTCCAGAACCAGTTGAAGCGGATCAAGGAGCTGGAGGAGCAGGGCGGCGCCTCCGCGCGCGCCCAGGCCGAGGAAGCCCGCCGGCTCGCGCGCCAGGAGCACGAGGCGCGCCTGGCTGAGATCCGCGCGGAGGAGCAGGAACGGAAGGAAGCTGATCGCCGCGCCGCCGACGATAAGCGGCGCCAGTCTGGCAGCAACACCGGCGGCAGCGCGTCCTCGTCCCCCGGCCCTGCCGGCGCGGGCGGTCAGGGCGGTGGCCTTGCGCCAGCGGCCAGCGGCGGATCGAACGTCACCATCAACATCGCCGGGCTTCCGCCCTTCCAGCTCGGTGTCCGGTCGCCTCAGGACGCAGACACCCTCCGGCAGGTGATCGAGCAACTCACCCGGGCCGGTCGCAACAGCGGCTTCGGCGGGAGCATTGGTCGATGAGCATCACCATCGGTTCGGTCGTGCTCGACGGCGCGAGCCTGCCCGTGTGGGTCGACGAGTTCGGCCGCGGCAGCGACCTGGTCGGTCAGGTCGAGAGCGTGTCGATCACCGGCGCGCTGGTGATCCAGGCCTCGGCGCAGCAGGCCGGGCGCCGCCTGACGTTGCAGGGCCGCCGCGAGGGCAACCGCGTCATCGGCGCCGTCAGCCGCGCCGAGCTGAATGCGCTGCGTGCACTCTCCCAGGTCCCGGACGCGACCTACACCGTCGTCCTGCACGACGGCCGTGAGTTCGAGGCGATGTTCCGACGCACCGACGGCCCGGCCGTCGAGGGCGAGGACGTGCTCGACCAGCAGCCGGTCGACGCCGGCGACTACCTCATCCCCACCATCCGCATGGTCCTCGTCTGATGGCAATCACCACGCTCGACCTCAAGTTCCGCCAGTCCGAGCGGATGACCGACTTCGCCGACGGCGGCGGCCGCATGTCGGCTGTCGAGATCATCGACGGCCAGCTCAACAACGTCTTCGCCGACCGATCCACGCTGGACGCGCTGATCGGCCGCGTATCCCTGCGCAAGTGGTTCTTCGAGGTCAACACGGCCAACACCGACACCTACCTCGGCGCCTTCACCTTCCTGACCGAGCCGCCCGCCGAGCCGCTGGTGACGGTGTGCCTGTTCGACACCGGCAGCGTCACCGACACAAGGGCGGCCGCACGCAACTACGTCGAGAACTACCGGGTCGCCGGCGTGCGCTCGCAGTACGTCCTGTACGGCGACCACTTCACCGGCATGCAGGTCGTCCAGGTCTACTGCCGCAGCGAGATCCCAAGCCCCGACATCGGCGACGTGCTGATGCTCAGCGTCGAGGCCAGCGGCTTCACCCCGGCCAGCCAGTTCGTGCAGGTGCAGGAGGTGCTGACGCGCACCACCAATACCTTCACCGACGGTGGCGGCGACTTCCAGCGCGACGTGCTGCAGATCCGCATCACCGCGGCGCTTGGGCAGAACTTCCTGGGCCAGGATCCGCCCCAGCGCATCACCGGCGCCAACCCGCCGCCGACCGTGGTGCGCCTCACCCAGGTGGCCGACGCCGCGCGCTACTACGGCGTCAAGCCGGTGCTGGGCACGCCGGAGACCGGCGACACCGTGGTCGACATCGGCGACCCCTACATCCCCATCGTGCCCACCAGCCGCGCGGAGACGCCCATCGTCGACGAGCTGGCCGGCCTGGGCACCGTGGCCATGGTGCCGTCTGGCGCCGCCGGCGCGCTGACCTGGTCCGGCTCGGTCACGGCCGGCGCCAACGCCGCGGTGACCCGCTACCTGGGCACGCCTTATGCCCGCCGCAGCCTGGCCGTCACCGTCGGCAGCACGGCGCTGGAGGACGACGGCGCCGGCGGCATCCGCGCCGTGGACGCCGAGGCCAACCCGGGCTGGACCGGCGTCGCCGACTACCAGACCGGTGCCGTGGTCCTGCAGCGCGACGTGGGTTTCAGCGGCAGCGTCAGCATCGTGGCCACGCCGGCCGCGGCGGTGCTGGAGCAGGGCTACACGTTCTCGCGCATGGTGACGGCCAACAACCGCGCCATCACGCAGGTGTTCCAGCTCCCCGGCTTCCCCGCGCGCGGCACGGTCCTGATCGACTACCGCGCCCTGGGCAAGTGGATCCGGCTGCGTGACACCGGGTCTGGCCAGCTCACCGGCAACCCGGGCGAGGGCGTCGGCACGGTCAACTACGACACCGGCTCGGTGTCGGTCACGCTCGGCGCGCTGCCCGACATCGACAGCGCCATCCTGGTCAGCTACGGCGTCGACCTGCGCGTGCGCGACAGCAGCGGCGAGGTCACCATCCCGACGCCGCGCTACCAGCAGCAACTCGACGAAGGCGACGTGGTGCCCGGCACCCTGGTGATGACCTGGGACAGCGGCGGCGACCCGCGCACCGCCAGCGCCGACAACGACGGCGTGATCACCGGCGACGCCGCCGGCGTCATCGACGAGACCGCTGGCATCGTGTGGTTCACGACCGCCCACCTGCCCGACGCCAACATCACCTACGACTACGACTTCGTCGACGGCACCGTGCACAGCGACACGTTCACCCCGTCGGTCGCCGGCGGGCAGATCACCGTGACCTTGACCAACACCCCGGTGGCCGAGCGCAGCGTGCGCGCTCTGTGGCAGCAGACCGCCGGCGACGGCCAGCTCACCGGCCGCCTGTTCCGCCCGCGCGGCCGCCGCGACAACGGCAGCGGCGGCATGGGCAGCGGTGGCACCGGCGGCACCATCGACTACACCGACGGCGAGCTGGTGCTCACCGTGGACGGAGACTGACCCATGGGACTGCCCATCGCCCTGCTGACCCCGCCGGCCCAGTACCGGCCCACCCTGACCATCCGGCCCGGCCTGGCCAACCCGGTCACCACCGGCCCGACGCCGCCGGCCGGCACGCCGCAGGCCACCACCGCCTATCCCACCGCCCAGCAGGCCGTGCCGTCGCCCACCTGGGCGATGCCCTCCGGCAGCCCGGTGACGGTGCGCTACTGGTCGCAGGGCACCAGCGTCGACGACCGCGTCGAGGGTCACCCCATCGGCGCCGTCGAGATCTTCATGGGGCAGAACGCGGTCGGCCCGGCCGTGCCCGGCAGCGTGCGGTTCACCTTCCGCGGCCGCACCTACGTCGACCGCAGCGGCAGCCTGGTCTACGGCGTCGACCCGGCCACCAACGCCGGCACCGTCGGCGGCACCTTCAACTACCAGGAGTGCCGCGCCGTCCTGACCGACTACCCCGCTGGCACCAGCACCACGGTGACCATCGTGTCGCTGGCCACGCGCCACGTCGACCCCGGCGTGACGAGCATCTTCGGCCGCCCGCCCGGCGCGCCGCTGGTGCCCGGCCAGTACACCATCCGCGCCACCACCTTCGCCGGCGACCTCATCACCGGCAGCGCCGACATCAACGGCACCATCGCCGGCGCGCAGATGGAAGGCGAGGTCGACTGGCAGACCGGCCTGTACCGCATCGCCTTCGGCGAGCGCGTGGTCGCCGCCGGCAACGAGGGCCAGCCCTGGTACGACGCCGCGGCGGTCGACAGCAACGGCGACATCTGGCGCCCGCTGGCGGTGGACCCGGCCAGCGTCTTCTTCGGCTGCGTGCTGTTCCGCCGCATCCCGGTCGACCCCGAGCTGGTCGGTATCGACCCGGTGCGCCTGCCCAGCGATGGCCGCGTGCTGGGCTTCAACCCGGGCACCGTCGGCGTGCTGTCGCACACCGCCATCATCACGCTGACGCCGGCGGCGGACGACGTGACCAACCTGGGCCGCACCCAGCTCAGCTTCGCCGAGATCTACGACAGCAGCGACCCGCCCGAGCCCATCGAGGACGTCTGGTACACCGTCGACCTGGCCGCCGGCACCGTCACCTGGGCGAACCCGCTCAACCTGTCCGGCTACACCATGCCGGTGAACATCCGGCACCGCATCGAGCACCTCAGCCAGATCGCCGACGTGCAGATCACCGGCCAGGTCACCCTGCAGGTGCCGCTGGTGCGCAACTTCCCCGCCGGCAGCGTGCTGTCCAACGCCCTGGCCTACGGCGACATGCAGTCGCGCGTCACCAACGTCTTCGACCAGGCCACCTGGAGCACGCCGGCGGTGTGGTCCGACGTCGTGCAGGGCAGCCCGGCGAGTGGCAACTACAACACTATCCTGCACCCCATCGAGGTCGAGAACGACAGCGCCACGGACGACCGGTGGGCGCTGGTGTTCCAGTCGTCCAACACCGTGCTGGTGCTGTCGCAGGACCGCGAGGCCATGGGCCCGTACGGCATCGGCAGCGACATCGCGCCGATCAACCCGGTGTCCGGCAAGCCCTACTTCACCATCCGCGCCGACGGCTGGGGCACCGGCTGGAGCGCCGGCAATGCGCTGCGCTTCAACACCGTGTCCGCCACCCGCCCCACCTGGGGCGCCCGCGTCACCCTGCCGGGCGAGATCACCGAGCCGAACGACGCGGTGCGGATCAACGTCTACGGGAACGCGAACTGATGACTACGACGCGGATCTATCGCAGCACGGACAGCGGCGCGCCGGTCCTAAGCGGCCAGGTGGGCTCGCTTCACGCCCTGCTCAAGGCGTGCCTGGTCGGCACGTCCGGCGTGGCCTACGGCACCGGCCCGAACGAGAAGGCGGCCGCGGGCTGGTCGATTGCCTTCGAGGACGTCGGCAACAACAAGATCGCCCTGCAGAACAGCGTGGCCGAGGGCGGCACCGGCATGGTGCTGCGCGTGGACGACAACGGATCCGGCTCGGCCGGTGCGCGCGAGGCGCTGTGCGCGGTCTACAGCAGCATGAGCGACATCGACACCGGCGCCGATCGCACGCCGGCGGCGGCGGTAGTCTCGGTCGGCAGTGTCTGGCGCAAGTCCAACACCCTGAATGGCACCGCCCGGGCGTGGACGCTGAACGCCGACGAGCTGACCTGCTACCTGTGCGTTCACGATGATGGTGCCGGCACGCCCGGGACTTACGCTGCGGGAGACTTCGACAGCGAGGTGCCGGCGGACCCGTGGCGGTTCTTCATTTCCGGCCGCGGCGCCAGCAGTGGCGCGAACCCGACCGACGCAGGCAGCCTGTTCCTTGGCTGCAGCAACGCCTACGTGGCGGCGGCTACCAGCACCTTCTGGCTTGCGCGCAACCTGTCCGGCTCGTCGGGCACGGGTCCGATCCGCGCGGCGCTCTGCCGTTTGGCAAACGTCGGTGACGGCGTGGTCGCGGCCATCGGCGGAAGCACAAACAACCTGGTCGCCTCGTCGCCCGGCGGCGCGGCCGAATACTGGTACCCCGCCCTGATAGGCTGCGAGAACACAATTCGTGGGCGCCTGCGCGGCGTCTACATCCCTGCTAACCGCCTGGATGGCGTGGCCGCCGGGCTGGACCGTGAAGACGCGGTCGGCCTTCCGGCCAACAGCCGGCTGACCATCGTCAGGCACAACACCACCTGGGGCGGGTTCTTCGCGCAGTACGACGGACACCTGGGCGTCGAGTCGAGGCTCGGCTGGTAATGGCCACCAAGGCGATCCTGACCACGTTCGGCCGGCAGCGGTTTTTCCCGTTCCGCCGCGACGGCGTCGCCATGGGCTATCTGGCCGGCGAGCCGGACGGTGACCCGCCCGGCATCGTCACGGTAAACGATGCGCCCGCTCGCCGGGAGGTGCGTGTGGTCCACCGGCAGACGGGCACCGTGGTCGAGCGCACGCTATCGGCTGCCGATGGCACCTACCGCATCGACGGCGTCTATGTCGGCGAGGAATACGACCTGATCGTCCGCGACTGGCAGCGCGTGTGGCAGGACAACATCGTGGGCGCCGTGCTGCCCATCCCGTACCGGTGACGCCGGTCGATGCCGGCCTGGAGCGTCCCGCCCGGCGATCAGGTGCCGCTGCGCCTGATTCGGCCGTGGGCAGTTCCGCCCGGCGATCAGGTGCCGCTGCCGCTGGGTCCGGACGACGACCCCGAGCCGCCGCCACCGGAGCCCGTGCGCTTCACCGTCAAGGCCGCCGGCCTACCCTGGGGCCTGCCGCCCCGCCGCTTGCGCACCGTCCGCGCCGGCTATGCGGCGGCGCCGCGGCGTGCCGTGGCCGCAGGGCTGCCGTGGTCGGCCCCGCCGCCGGTGACCGGCGCGGTGCGCCTGCCTTGGGCGCAGGTGCCGCGGCGCGAGGCGCGTGCCGGGCTGCCGTGGTCGACGCCTGGCGCCGCCCGGGCCTCGGCTGGCTGGCCATGGCGCGCCATCCCGCGGGTGGACGTGCACGTCGGCCTGCCCTGGGGCCTGCCGCCGCGGTTGGGCCAGTCCGCCGGCACGCCGTGGCTGTCGCCGCCGGAGCGCCGCCTGTCGGCTGGCCTGCCATGGACCATGCCGCCGCGGCTGGATCGCACCGCCGGGGTGCCCTGGACGTCGCCGCCGCAGCGCGAGGTGCGGGCCTGGCTGCCCTGGGGCGTCGGCGAGTCGGTGCGCTGGGTCGTGCCGTCGCCCGGCATCACGCCGCCGGTCGTTCCGCCGCGCCCTGGCTACCAGCCGCCGCCGGGCAACCGCGTGCCGCTGGCCCTGCGCTGCCCCTGGCCCAACCCGCCCGGCAACCGCGTGCCCCTCGCCCTGGGTCCCGCCCAGTGCTACTTCGCCTGGCCCCGCCCCCGGAGGTACATCGTGCTCAATAGCGCCGCCGTGGTGCGCCTGCCCGAGCGCACGCCCGTCACCGTCTATGCCGGCCGCATCAGCGCCGCGCGCGACAGCGTGTTCCGGTCGTTCGACCTCGAGATCGCGCCGGACGACCTTGCGCTGCTGCTGCCCGGCACCGGCGGCCCGAAGTCGGTCGAGATCAACCTGAACGGCTGGCCCTGGACCGGCATTGTCGAGGACTGGAGCGAGGACCGCGCGTTCCCGGGCCGCAGCGTGCGCGTGTCCGGCCGCAGCCGTCCGGCGCTGCTGGACGCGCCCTACGCCCCGGCGCGCAGCGTCACCGAGGCCGCCGAGCGCACCAGCCAGCAGCTCATCGACCAGGAGCTGGCCCTGACCGGGTTCGCCGCCGACGTGCTCATGGGCTGGGCCTGGACCGTGCCGGGCGGCGTGTGGACCTACGACAGCCTGACGCCGATCGCCGCGGTCACCCGCATCGCCCAGGCCGCCGGCGCCGTCGTGCTGGCCCATCCCTACGAAGACACCCTCCTGGTTCGCCCGCGCTACCCCGTCTCGCCCTGGGCCTGGGCCAGCACCGCGCCCGACGTGACCATCCAGGACGACTACCTGACCCGCACGGGCGGGCAGGGCAGCACCGGCGCCCGCGGCCGGCGCACCGTCACCCTGCCGCTGTGGCCGCCCAGCGCCACCGACAAGCCCGGCCTGGTCGAGCCGCTGCAGCTCGCCGAGCTGGTCGGCCCGACGTCGGTGAAGGCGGTGGTCGACAGCGTCGACATCCAGTTCGTCACCGTGGAATCCGGCAACGGCGCAAAGGCCCTGGTCATCGAGCAGACCGTGACGCTCGACCCGGCCCCGGCCGAGCCGCTGTACACCTACGTCCTGGTCAGCGGCGAGCAGGTGGGCGTGGCCGACCCGGTCATCCGCGACGGCACCGCCGGCGACGTGCGCCTGCCGATGATCGTCGACCGGCTGATCACCCAGCACGACGTCGCCCGCGAGCGCGGCCGCAACGCCCTGGGCGGCGGCACCACCGTGCCGGCCCCCAGCAACCCCTGGCAGCAACTTCAGGCCGCGCTGCCCGGCAGCCGCGTGCTCAAGGGCAACGTCACCGCCACCAACAGCGACGGATCCGTGAGCGTGGCCACCACCGACGGCAGCACCATCCGCGCCCGCCCGCTGCCCGGCCAGACCTGGGCCAACGGCGCCGGCGTGTTCGTGCTCGACGGCCGCATCGTCGACAGCGCGCCAAGCCTCTCGGGTGTGACGCAGGTGGTCTGACCCCATGCCCGACACCTCCCGCCTGTTCATGCTGTCCCTGCTGGCGCTGGCCACCGGAACCAGCTTCGTCCTGCTCGGCGCCAGCGGTGGCGCCGGCGCCATCCTGACCGGCCCGCAGTGGGTCGAGCTGGTGACCTGGTTGATCGGCCTGCAGGCCGGCGGCGCGGCCGGCTTCAAGCTGGCCGAGCCGGCGGGGCAGGCGCTGGCGGCGTGGGCGAAGGGTCGGAAAACTCCGACGGTCGACCGCGAAGAGGGATGACGCCGAGGCGCTGGCCCGGCGCTACGCTGGGACCGTGGAGCCGAAGACCGACCTCGAGCGCCTGGCCGAGCTCGCCCAGATCTGGCGCAAGCTCGCGCGCCTGCACGGCGCGGACCCGGACGGCCCGTGGGGCGCGCTGCTGTCGCCCGTAGCCAGCGAGGCCTGGGGGCTGGCCAGGCGGCTGGGGGTCAGCCCGGAGCTGGTGCTGGGTGAGGCGGGGGAAGGGTAGGGCACGCGCCGGCCTCTTCCAGCGCGGCCAGCTTCCTGTCGATCAGGTCCAGGGCACTCCGCAGGTGCTCGATCCGCTTCTGCGCCGGCCCCGCCGGCCGCTTCCCATCCACCGCCGCCTGCAGCTCGACCCGCAGCTCGGCCAGGTGCGACTCCAGCAGCGCGCACCGCGCGCTCACCCAGGCCCAGCGCTCCCGGCGCGGCGCGGCCAGCATATCCAAGGCCCAGCACTTGTCTACGGTGGGGGTCGTCATGCACGGAGGTTCGGGCAGGGACGTCGCGTCGCGTGATACCTGCGACGCGGAGGGACGTGGTCAGTCTTCGGTGTCTCCCGGGGCTTGGTGAACAATCGGGTCTGCGCGGTAGGCGCGATCGACTAGGTAGTAAAGGCCGAGCAACGTCACCGTAACCATGTTCCACCACAAGAGCATGTAGAGAAAAATGAGGCCCGGCTTAATTCGCAGGGCCAACGGCGATGACGAAAGCACGTCCGCCGCGAGCACCGCTACAACACCCAAGCAATAGTTAACCAAGCTGATCAATGCCAAGTAGCCGAACACGTATGCCAAGAACTGGCGGCGGGAGATGCTCTTGTTATTCAGTGTTGCTTTTAGAACGGGCTGGTCAAGGGCGACACTGCCAAACACTGAGATGGCTGCCAATGCGGCCACGTAGAAGCCGACAAGTACCTGCAGCAGCTCATTGACCAGGCTCACGAGTCCCGGCGCCTCCAAGATTGGAGCTCGGACTGCTACTACTCCCATCGTTGATAAAGCAGCCAAGACGACGGGTGCCACAAGGTCAACGCTGAGCTTCGACTCACCTCGCACACGTAGGTAGCACAATGGTGTGAGTAGCTGACGTACTACAGCGAAGTTCATTAAGGCGCTCCGTCTAGGCGATTCGCTGGAAGAGCAGCGCGGCAAATTTCTCGTCAACTGTTGTCTGCTTTGGATGGAAATCATAGTCCAGGTCGACTGGCTCTACCTTGGTAACGAGGTCCTCAAGCGCATCTTGGCGGGCAGCATTGATCTCTGTGCTTGCAGGCCGGCCCTCCGCACTTTCGTAGTAAGCACGTACTAGCTCGTAGCCGTCCTGAATCGCAATGCCTTGAACCGTTTTCCATATTTCGCGCACCTTCGTTTTGGTATCGGCGGCGACAACTTTGACCTCCATTTTTTTCTTTTCACGCTTGACGAGCTTGTGTTCGTCGAAGCCGGTTTTATCATCCAGAGCGTGGGTCAGAACGAAAGAGTTCAGTACGCCCTGTTCAAGCTCTCTCGCAATGGTCCGCTCAACGTATGGTTTGATGCTAAACGAACAGTGGTAGTTCACGGTCGTCTTGTTTCCGTCGAGACTGCCACTGCCCTTTCCACACCGGCGCCCAAGACCAGACATCCGTTGCTCCACCTGGGTCGCGCTAATTCCGGGGACGCACTCCAAGATCGCTCTAAATCGTAGGGCAGAGCCCTTGACTCTGGATGTCAAGTTAATCGCGAGGTGCGCAGTTGATCGATTCCCCTGAGTATGCGTCTTCGGGTGTGCGTCGACTTTCCCATCCGTAAAGTCTTCGTACACTGAGTCCGGAGCGTTTTTGTCGACCAGCCGGAACAGTACAGACGCGAACTTACCGCAGTCGGAAAAGGAGATATCTAAAATTCGTAAGTGCTTGGATGGATCCGCTGGACCCCTTCTCTGTAGTTGTTCTCCCGCATCCAACCTCTGCTTGGCCAATCTCAGCACAGCATCCAGACTTACGCTCGTCGCAAATTCGCGATGCGGCGAAGTTTCCAGATCGAGAATCACGTGCTTCACCCACCTTAGGCGCTTCGTGCTCTTCATAGCCTCGTTCCTTTCGGCTCGAAGAGGCTGCCCGGCAAATCGCCGCCCACGGCGGCAGCTCCATCGCTCGCAGCTATGGTGTGTTTCCCTGGTGAATTCATGCTGGACACCCTATCTCGTAGACCCCTGAGGAATGATCGGGCGCACATCGGCGGCTGCGCGCCCCTGGTACTCAAGAAAAATCATCGCCCTCATTCTGGGGCGCTTCAGTGGTGCCACTGAAGGTCTCAGCGCGCTTGGAAGACGCACTAGAGTCCTTCAAGCCCATTATGGGCAGCTGGCAGACAGCATACCCTGGATTAATGAATTTGGTCAGCACTTGCCTCACTCGCAGCCGAAGCCGTCACGGTCACGATCGAGATGGGTGGCATAGCCTGGCTGCCCTCGCCTAATCGGCGCTTTTCCGGCGGCCCGGACGGCGGCGCAGTTCGGGTAGTAGACCGCGCCGCCGTCGCTGGCGCGGGGCACAGCATGAGTGGCGCCGGTGCCGCCTGGGGCGAAGCCCGCAGCCGGAACCGGTGGGCGGGTGCCGCCGCCGGCCGGCGCACGATGGCAGTGGTAGGTGCCGTTCCGGCGGTCGTTGTGACAGCCCTCGGCGTTCAGGCCGCCGGGATGGGCGGGGGCCGCCGACGGAACGGCCAGCAGCGCGGCCAGGGCCGCGGCGCGAAGGGTGAGCATGGCGATGTCCTCCCGCGGCTGCGTCCCCCCGAACGCGCCGACGTGGACATGGTGACACAGTTGCCAGTGCGGTACCGGGATTGCGAGAACACCGGCCGACCGCGGAAGCGGCTGGGGGTGGAGTAGAGGTCAGTGCTTCCGGACCAGCGCCGTGATCTCGAACCCGTGCAGCTCGCCGAAGCGACGGTAGAGGAAGGCGATGGTCTCGCTGAGGACGGGCTGGGGAATGGCGACGATCACCGCGTCGCCATCGAAGTCGATCAGCTCGTAGAAGTCGTCCCCATCGGGGGTCACTTGGACCCGTGCTTCCTCAGGACGCCTAGGACGTGCTCGCGCGGCTGCGCGCCATCCCAGGGCCCCTTCTTCAGGCGCACGCGGTGGGCAGCGGTGCCCGGTCGCGAGGAAGGCAGAACTCGAGGGCCTGGAAGGGCATGCGGCTGGCAACGTCGTCCGACAGGTCAACCACCGCTCCGCAGGTGAGAGTGTCCTGGCGGTCGCCTTCCATGTAGGCCGCCCAAGCGCCGCGCGGCGCTTTGCTCTTGAACAGCGAGTCCAGCCTGCTGTCCCGCCGGATGATGGATCGCACGGTCCGCAGGAAGCCCTCGGCGAAGCGGTGCTGGGCATCCTCGACCGTCGCGCCGGTGGCCACGTAGTCGACCTCGAGCCCCTGGGCGACGAACCCGCCTTTCGCGGCTGGCACGATCAGCACGCGCAGGTGCGCGGCGACCGCATGGCGATCACCTTGCTTGGCATGCGTCATGAACATCTGCTTCTTCATGGTCCTGTGAGACGCCCTGCTGGCGGCGCCTGTTCCCTGTGGCCGGGGAGGATACCCGGTTCCGGTTCACAGTGGAGGGTCCGGGCGCCAGGGTCAAGGATTCGTGAATGGGGGTCAGAATCGGGCCAGTTCGGGCCGGTTCGCGCACGGTACGTCAGCTGGTCGAGCCGGGCGCTTCCCGCACGTACAATCTCGATGGTACCCTAAGCAACTGCGCGGGCTCCCCGGGACTGGCTATTTTTTAGCTGGCGCGGTCAAGTGCTTGATTTCCGGACTGAATGAAGCTGACTCTTAATCAGTAGGTTCGGGGTTCGAGTCCCTGACAGCCCACCACTTTCTTCCAGGGACGCGTGCACGCAGGCATCGGTCCCACGCGGGCGAAAGTGGCGGAATCGGTAGACGCGCTGGATTTAGGTTCCAGTGGGGCAACCCGTGAGAGTTCGAGTCTCTCCTTTCGCACCACGCCACTGATCGACAACCACCGCCCCGCGGACTCCGGCATGCGCCCGGCTGCGGGCCACCTGCCGCAGGACCTTCCATGCAGATTTCCCTCGAGAACACCGGCACCTTCGAGCGCAGGCTCACGGTGACCCTTCCCGCCGAGCGCCTGGACGACGCCGTCCGCAGCCGGCTGCAGCGCCTGAGCCGCGAGGTTCGCCTGAAGGGCTTCCGCCCGGGCAAGGTGCCGATGTCGGTGGTCGAGAAGCGCTTCGGCGCCCAGGTGCGCGAGGAGGCCTACGGCGAGTTGGTGCGCGACTCCTTCGGCGAGGCGCTGCGCCAGGAGAACCTGCGGCCGGCGATGGCGCCGCGGATCACCCCGGTGGCGCAGCCGGAGCGGGGCGAGGTCGCCTACACCGCCGAGTTCGAGGTGATGCCCGAGCTCGACAAGGTCGACGTTTCCGGTCTGTCGATCGAGCGCGTCGAGGCCTCGGTGTCCGAGGTCGACATCGACGAGATGATCCAGACCCTGCGCCTGCAGCGGCGCACCTGGAACCGGGTCGAGCGGGCGGCGGTCGCCGGCGACATGGTGCTGTTCGAGCACGTCGCCGAGCACGATGGCCAGCGCTGGCCGGCCCAGGGCGTCGACCGCGCCGGCACCATCCTGGGCTCGGGCGCGATGCTGGAGGACCTCGAGGCCGAGCTGGTCGGCCTCTCCCCGGACCAGGAGAAGTCCTTCGATCTGGCCTTCCCGGCCGACTGGCGCGACGCCAACCTGGCCGGCAAGACCGCCAAGGTGTCGGTCAAGGTCAGCCACGTGCAGGAGTCGCAGCTGCCGGCGGTCGACGAGGCCTTCATCGGCAGCTTCGGCATCGCCGGGGGCGACATGGCGAAGTTCCGCGCCGATGTCCGCGCCAACCTCGAGCGCGAGCTGGCCAACGCCCTGATGGCGCGTCTGAAGAACGCCGTGATCGGCCAGTTGCTGGACGCCCACAAGGACCTGGCGGTGCCGCAGGGCATGGTCGATGCCGAGGCGCAGGCGATGCAGCGCGATGCCGAGCGGCAGCGCCAGCAGGCCCGCGAGCAGGGCCGGGACCTGCCGCCGGTGCCGCCGGCCGAGGCGTTCGCCGAGCAGGCCGCGCGCCGGGTCCGTGCCGCGGTGCTGATCGGCGCCATCGCCCAGCAGAACGGCATCCGCCTGGACGGGCAGCGCGTGCGCGAGGCGCTGGCGCAGATCGCCGCCACCTACGAGGAGCCGGACCAGGTGGTGCAGCTGTACTACTCCAACGAACAGCTGATGGCCGGCCTCCAGCAGCGCGTGCTCGAGGACCAGGTCACCGAATGGGTGGCCACCCAGGCCAAGGTCGACACCCGCAGGCTCGGCTTCGCCGAGGTGATGAAGCCGCAGCAGGGCTGATCCGGACCGAATCCCGGCATCCAGGAAGACCGCGCCCCCGGGCGCGGTTTTTCGTTTCCGGGTCCGTGCCGCCTGGTGCCCTTCGAACAGCGACTGGTCCAGGCTGGGACCCGACAGGACCTGGCGGGTGCGGGTAGCGGGCGATGCCAGTGCCGCCGAGGCGGCCCGTCCCGCCCGACGCGCTTGCTTTCCCTCCGCCCGGCCCAAACTCTGGCATCCTGCCCCCAGTGATTCCCCGGAGACCGCCATGGACCGTACCCCGTTTTCCCCGCAGGCCCTGAACCTGGTGCCGGTGGTCGTCGAGCAGACCTCGCGCGGCGAGCGCGCCTACGACATCTACTCGCGCCTGCTCAAGGAGCGCGTGGTGTTCATGGTCGGGCCGGTCGACGACTACATGGCCAACGTGGTGGTCGCGCAGTTGCTGTTCCTGGAGTCGGAGAACCCCGACAAGGACATCGCGCTCTACATCAACTCGCCGGGCGGCTCGGTCAGCGCCGGCCTGGCGATCTACGACACCATGCAGTTCCTGAAGCCCGACGTCAGCACCATGTGCATCGGCCAGGCCGCCAGCATGGGCGCCCTGCTGCTCGCCTCGGGCGCGGCCGGCAAGCGCTACTCGCTGCCGCACTCGCGGATCATGATCCACCAGCCCTGGGCGGGCGGCATCTCCGGGCAGGCCACGGACATCTCGATCCACGCCAAGGAGATCCTGGACACCCGCGAGCGGCTCAACCGTATCCTGGCCCGCCACACCGGCCAGGACATCGAGACCATCGCCCGCGACACCGACCGCGACAACTTCATGGACGCGGCGCGTGCCAAGGAATACGGCCTGATCGACCAGGTCCTCGAGCGGCGCCCGGAGGCGGTGCCGGCCTGACCGGTACCGGGTGCCCGTGGCGGCCGCGGAACATCCGCTGATCCTCGCCGACGACACGGCGATCGCCGGCCTGCTGGCCGGCGTCCGCCGGGTCGCCGTGCTGGGCATCAAGACGCCGGCGCAGGCCGACCAGCCCGCGTGGTACGTGCCCGAATACCTGCATCGGGCGGGGCTGGACGTGGTTCCGGTGCCGGTCTACTACCCCGAGCTCACCGAGCTGTTCGGCCGGCCGGTGCACCGGCGCCTGGCCGACATCGACGGCCCGGTCGACCTGGTCGACGTGTTCCGGCGCGCCCGCGACCTGCCGGGTCACCTGGACGACCTGCTGGCCGCGCGGCCGCGCGCGGTCTGGCTGCAGTCGGGCATCCGCGACGACGCCTTCGCTCTGGCGCTGGCCCAGGCCGGCATCGCCGTGGTCCAGGACCGCTGCCTGATGGTCGACTGGCAGCGCCTGGGGCCGCGGCAGCCGACCGGCTGATCGGCGCGGCCGGGGCTGCCCTCTCCCCCGCCCCTCCCCCGCAGGCGGGGGAGGGGAGAAGTGCGGTGCTGCGGCACGACCGGAACGGGTGATCCGCGAACCGTGACCCGCGACCCGCGACCCGCGACCCGCGATCCGTGATCCGTGATCCGTGATCCGAGATCCGAGATCCGTGATAAGCCATCCGGGATTGGGGATGGGGGATGCGGAATGCGGGAATCGGGAATCGGGAATCGGAATCCGCGATCCGGGATTACGTGATCCGTGATCCGGGACCCGTGATCCGGGATCCGTGATCCGGGATCCGTGAGGCGCGAAGCGGGAAACGGGATTCGGGAAGAGGGGTTCGGGTTGCGGGATGCGGGCAGCGGAGCGTGATCCGCTCCCCTCCCCCGCCTGCGGGGGAGGGGAGGGGAAGAGGGTGGTGTTCCGGAGCGCACGCTGCCAGGCATCGCCGGCGGGTGATCCGGCAGCGCCCACGCGCGCTCCGCGCGCGCTACCGCGAGGGCGGCGCGCCGGTGTCGCCGTCTGCGGGCAGGCGGCGCACCGGCAATGGCACGTTGCACAGCTCGACGACGCCGGTGGGTTCGTGGAACCAGGGTTCGTGGCGGTTCCGGCGCGATTCGACCAGCTGCCCGAAGGTGGCTGTGTCGGTGCGCAGCACCTGCAACGGCTCGCGCGCCTCCTCGGGCAGGTCGGCGGCCAGCCGGGCCGACTCGATGCGCACCCAGTGTCCCGGGTCCTCGTGGAAGCCCAGGGGGCCGCTTCCGCGCGGAAGGCTGGACAGGTGCTCGATGCCCGACAGCACCCGTCCGACCAGGGTGATGTTGCGGTCCAGGTGGCGCGGCCCGTGGCCGATCACGACGTAGAGCTGGCTGCCGTTGCCCGAGCCCGGGTCGTTGCCGCGCCCGACGCCGACCATGCCCGGGCAGTGCGCCAGCCAGGCCTCACCGGTGGCCGAGCTGCGTGCTGCCGGGAAGCCCTGCACCCAGCCCACCTGCGGGGCATAGACATCGCCGTCCGGCAGTCGGGTGAAGGCCAGGCCGGCGGCCGGTCGCACGAATTCCGGGTCGAGCGGCGAAGCCGCCTCGCCCAGGGGACGGGCCTTGCCCGGGTCGTCGGCATCGGGGTCGCCCCACTGCACCACGTAGTTCTCCTGCACCCGCAGGATCGGCAGGTCGTCCCAGTACAGCTGCCGCGTCAGGCGCCGGACGTTCTCCGCATGGCGGGGCGCGAACGCCGGCGCCAGCTCGACGATCACCCGGCGCTCGCCCTCGAGATCGAAGTAGACGAGATCGGCCGGATCGGGCGTGTGCCAGTCGTCCGGACCGGCGGCGGCCAGCACCGAGGCGAGCGTGGGCGGTTCCCGCACCGGTACGTCGGACGCCGCGCCGACGGCGATCGTCGGCACGGCCAGGGCGAGAAGCAGGCTGGCTGGGCGCATGGCCGGTGTCCTCTGGCTGCTTGGGCGTCAAAGTATGGCGCGGATGACGATGACCCGGGCCGGCGTGGCGACCGCCCGTGCGCCGGGGCCGGGCGAAACCGGCCATGCGCCGCTGCGCGGCGCCGCTCACGGAAACCGCCCCGGCAGCGTCGCTCAGCTGGACAGCTTCAGCCCGACCAGGCCGGCGAGGATCAGCAGCACACTGGCCACCCGCAGCGCGGAGACGCTTTCCCCGAAAAGCACGATGCCGGCCAGGAAGGCGCCGGCCGTGCCGATGCCGGTCCACGCCGCGTAGGCCGTGCCCAGGGGCAGGCTGCGCAGCGCCAGGGCCAGCAGCCAGAGGCTGACCACCATCGCCGCCACGGTGAGCACGGCGGGACCCGGGCGGGTCAGGCCGTTGGAGAGTTTCAGGCCGACCGCCCAGGCGATCTCGAACAGTCCGGCGAATGCAAGCAGGGTCCAGGACATGGTGTGCTCCGATCCGATGGATGCGGGGCCGTCCCTGCGCTCGTGAAGGGCGTGTCGCGGAGGCCGCCACGCCGGTCCGGGTCGTCCCGGACCGAGGCATGGTGGCACACGGTGTGTCGCCCCGCGCTGAACGCGGTCAGTCGGCCGCCTCGCCGGTGCGCCGGGCCGGCGCCCTGGCGTGGACGCGGTTGCGGCCGGCGCGCTTGGCGGCGTACAGGGCCAGGTCGGCGGCATGCAGCAGGTCCTGCGGGTCCAGGCCCGGCCCGGGCGTCACCCCGGAGACCCCGGCGCTGACCGCGACCGAGAACGACCGCCCGGCATGGTCGACCAGCTGCAGGGTGCTGACGCGTTCCCGGAGCGCGTCGGCGCGCGCCTGCGCCGCGCCGACGTCGGTGTCCGGCAGCACCATCGCGAACTCCTCGCCGCCGAAGCGCGCGACCAGGTCGCCGGGCCGGCGCGCGCCGGCCGCCAGGCAAGCGGCGATCCGGCGCAGCGCTTCGTCACCGGCCAGGTGGCCATGCCGGTCGTTGAGGTCCTTGAAGCGGTCGGCGTCGAACAGCAGCACCGACAGCGGCCTTCCCGCCCGCAGCATGCGTCGCCATTCCTGGTCCAGGTGCTCCTCGAACCGCCGCCGGTTGGCGACCCCGGTGAGGCCGTCGATCCGGCTCATCGCCTGCAGGCGGGTGTTCGCCTCGCGCAGGCGGGCGTTGGCCTGCTCGACCTGGTGGCTGCGCTCGGCCAGTTCGGCGGTGCGCGCCCCGACCTCGACCTCCAGCGCGCCGCGCAGGCGCGATTCCGCGGCCAGCTTCTCGCGCTTGAGCAGGTTGATCCGGTCGCCCAGCGCGAACGCCAGCAGCAGGACCTCCAGCGCCGAACCGATCTGCGCGCCGTAGATGGTGACGAACACCGTGGGCAGCAGTCCCCACCAGGCGCCCACATAGGCGATCACGCCGAAGATCAGCGCGCTGCAGGCCAGCAGGAAGAACCGGGCAGGGAGGTAGCCGCGCTGCAGCGCCCGCAGGCCGATGCCGAAGTAGGCCAGGCTGGACAGCAGGGCCAGCAGGGCCAGCGCCGTGGTCGCCGGCTGCCAGAAGCCGGCCAGGCCGGCCAGCACGGTGAGCAGGACCAGCACGCTGACCCCATGCAGGGCCTGGTGGGCGCGCGGCGCCGTGCGCGGCAGGTCGAGGAACACCTGGACGAAGCGGTTGCCGCTGGCGATCGCCAGGGCGATCAGGAAGAAGCTGGCCAGGCTGTTCCAGCCCGGCCAGGCCGGCCAGGCCAGTTGCAGGCCGATGCCGGCGCGCACGATCCAGATCGCGCCGAAGCTGAGCGCGTACAGCACGTACCAGGCGTACACGCGGTCGCGCAGGCTGATCGCGAGGAACAGGTTGAACGCCGCCAGCGCCAGGATCACGCCGGCATAGATGCCGTTGAGCAGTTCGAAGCGGCGCAGGCGCTGCTGGAAGCCCCGCTCCTCCTCGAGCGCATCCAGGAAGCGCAGCGGCGCCAGGTAGCCGTCGAACCGGGCGCTGAAGCGCAGCAGCAGTTCGGCCTGTCCGGGCGGCAGCAGCAGCACCGGCACGTCGGCGCCCAGCGAGCGCGCGGCCAGCGGCACGGCACTGCCGGCCCTGCCGCGGACCGCGCCGGCGCTGTCGAACAGGACGACTTCCTGCCAATAGCGGGCCACGCGCAGGACCATCGCCTGGCCGCTTGCCGCTTCCGGAAGGGTCAGCCGCAGCCACCAGTGGCGCAACCCGCCCCGGCGTTCCAGCGCGGGCGGCGGGCCGCCGTGTCCGTCGCGCAGCCGCTGCAGGGCGGCCAGGGGCGCGAGGCTGCCGTCCGGGTCGGCCAGGATCTCGACGCGGGCATCGAGGGCGGCGTCATCGAGCAGGGGCGCCGGGTCGAGCGCCTGCGTCCGCGCCGGCATCGGCGCGAGCGTCGCCAGCGCCGCCAGTGTCGCCAGCAGCAGGTAAGGCAGGGCGGACGGCGAGCGGCGCACTGGCATGGATTCCCCGGAACCAGCGGCCATCATAGGTCGCCTGCGTCGGCGCCGCGCCGGTCGCGCGGACCGTCGGGCCAGGCACGCCGGACCGTTGTCGTCCAGCGTCGCGTCGGCCTGGTCCGGGAACGCGGGGGGACCGTCCCGGCAGGCGAGGGCGGCGCTGTCCTGCGCACGGCGTGCGGTGGCCCCCGCAGGTGGTCGCGACGGTCAGGCGCCCTCGCCGTCGGACATGCGCTCGAGCTGGTCCAGCAGGTCCGCCAGCAGTCCGTCCCAGTAGCGCGCCTGGCCGAACCAGGGGAAAGCCGCAGGGAAGGCCGGATCGTTCCAGCGCCGCGCCAGCCAGGCGCTGAAATGCAGCAGGCGCAGGCTGCGCAGGGGTTCGACCAGGCGCCACTGCCGGGCGTCGAAATCGCGGAACAGGGTGTAGCCCTCGAGCAGGGCGTCGCGGCGGATCGCCTGGTCCTGGTCGCCGGCCAGCAGCATCCACAGGTCCTGGACCGCGGGCCCGGTCAGGCAGTCGTCGAGATCGACCACGCGCAGGTCGCCGTCGCGCAGCAGCAGGTTGCCGAGGTGGCAGTCGCCATGGAGGCGCAGGGTGGCCAGGGGGGCAAGGGCGTCGAACGCGGCTTCCGCGGCGCCCAGCAGGGCGTCGGCGACCTGCGCGAAGCGCGCTTCGATCGCCGGCGGCAGCCAGCCGTTCTCGAGCAGGAAGCGCAGCGGCTCGCGGCCGTGGCTGGCCGGATCGAGCCGGCCGCGATGCAGGAACGGCCGGGTCGCGCCGATCGCGTGGATGCGGCCCAGCGTGCGCCCGAGCAGCTCCAGCGTGTCCAGATCGTCCGGCTCGGGCGCGTGGCCGCCGGCCACCGGGAACAGCGCGAAACGCCAGTCCTGGTGGTGGTGCAGCGAGGCGTCCCGGTGGACCAGGGGCGCGACCACGGGAAGTTCGGCGGCGGCCAGCTCCAGGGCGAACGCGTGTTCCTCGAGGATCGCCGGGTCGCTCCAGCGGCCGGGACGGTAGAACTTGGCCACCAGGGGCGCGGCATCGACGATGCCGACCCGGTACACGCGATTCTCGTAGCTGCCCAGGGCCAGCAGGCGACCGTCGCAGTCCAGTCCCAGGGACTCCACCGCGTCGAGCACGGCCTCCGGCCCGAGGCCCGCGTAGGGTGTGTCCGGCCCGCTCATCGCCGGCCGAACAGGCCGCGGCGCGGCGCCGGCGCGACCTCCAGGGCGACCGCGAGGCCGGCCGCGTCGGGCAGCAGCCAGCAGTGGCTGCCGGCCTGCACCAGGCCGGCGTCCGCGAACGCCCGCCGGTACCAGTCAGCCGGCCGGGCATGGAAGCCGTCCAGGTCGCCCTCGACCTCGTCCTCGGCGCAGTAGGTCTCCAGCCAGGCCGCGCCATGGCCGTTGGCCACCAGGCCGGGCAGGCCGGCGCGCAGTTCGGCGTCGTCCAGGTAGTGCAGGACGTCGGCGCAGACCACCAGGTCGAAGCCGGCATCGAAGCGCAGGCCGGACAGGTCCCGGAAGCGCGCCATGTGCAGGTTGCGGCTGCGCCCGAAGCGCTCGACGGCGTAGCCGCTGCTGTCCAGCCCCAGGTACTCGACGCCCGGCCGCAACCGGCGCAGCGGCGCCCGCCAGGCGCCCTCGCCGCAACCGACATCCAGCACGCTGGCCAGCGGCCGGCCCAGGTGGTACTCGGCGCAGGCCACCGCCAGCGCGACCTTGCGCGTCAGGGTCGCGGCGCGGTTGATGCCGTGCCGCCGGTACCAGCGGTCGAAGTAGTCGCGGTCGTAGCGCTTGCCGTCGGCCATTGCGGCAGTGTCACGTGAGCGCGCGCGAATGCCAAGCGCGCCGGATCCGCGCTTGCTGGAATCGTCGCTGACCGGGGTCGTCGCCGGGGTCACGGACCGTTCGCCGCCAGACGCTAGACTGGGCGCCCCCTCGTCGTCCGGGTCCGTCCTGGCCACCGCCCCATGCCCAAGCAAGCCGTCACCGCCGTCGCCCTTGCCCTGGCCGTCCTGCTGCTGCAGGGCTGCGCCGCCGTGGTCGGACGCGCGACCTCGAACCTGGCCGGCAACCTCAGCGCCGGCATCGAGAACCACGACGACCCGGAGACCGTGGCCACCGCGCTGCCGGCCTACCTGCTGATGCTGGACGGCCTGATCGAGGGCAGCCCGGACAATCCCGGACTGCTGATCGCCGGCGCGCGCCTGTACGGCGTCTACGCCGGCGTGTTCGTCGAGCAGCCGGCGCGCGCCCGGCGCCTGGCGCGCCGCGCCTACGACTACGCCGGCCGCGCGTTCTGCCCGGGACATCCGGGCATCTGCGCCTCGCGCGGCCAGCCGTTCGAGACGTTCGAGGCGCAGGTCGCGCAGCTCCCGGCCAGGGACCTCGAGGCCCTGTACGCCTACGCCGCCGCCTGGGCCGGCATGATCCAGGCCGACAGCGGCGACTGGGCGCTGATCGCCGAGATCCCCAAGGTCGACGCCCTGCTGCGCCGGGTGGTCGAGCTGGATCCCGCGCACGCCGGCGGCCAGCCGTGGCTGTACCTGGGCGTGCTGGCGACCCTGCTGCCGCCCGCCTATGGCGGCAGGCCCGAGGACGGCCAGGCCCATTTCGAGCGGGCCCTGGCCCTGTCCGGGGGCCGCAACCAGATGGCCCGCGTGCTGTACGCGCAGCACTACACCCGCCTGGTGTTCGACCGCGGACTGCACGACCGCCTGGTCGCCGAGGTGCTGACCGCCGATCCCCGCGCGCCCGGCCTGACCCTGGTCAACGTGCTGGCGCAGCAACGCGCCGCCGAACTGCGCGACAGCGCCGACGACTACTTCTGAACTGGCAACGAAAGGAGCCCGGATGAACCGCTTTTCGACCCTGCTGGCCGTGCTGCTCGCACTGGCCGGTACGCCGGCCCTGGCCGAGACCGTGTTCAAGGTCGCCACCCTGGCCCCCGAGGGCACCGCCTGGATGCGCGAGATGCGCGCCGCCGGCGAGGCCGTAAAGACCCGCACCGAGGGCCGGGTCTCGTTCCGCTTCTATCCCGGTGGCGTGATGGGCAACGACGCCACCGTGCTGCGCAAGATGCGGGTCGGCCAGCTCAACGGCGGCGCCTTCACCGGCAGCGAACTTTCCAGCGTCTACCCGGACACCATGATCTACGGGCTGCCGTTCCTGTTCCGCAACCATGCCGAGGTCGAGGCGGTGCGCGCGCGCATGGATCCGCTGATCGTCCAGGGCCTGGCCGAGCGCGGCTTCGTCGCGGTCGGCATCACCGGCGGCGGCTTCGCCTACCTGCTCGGCACGCGGCCCATCCGCGGCCGCGACGACCTGGTGCGCGGCAAGGCCTGGGTACCGCAGGGCGACATCATTTCCGAGGTCACCTACGCCGAGGCCGGCGTCAATCCGGTGCCGCTGTCGATCGCCGACGTCTACACCGGCCTGCAGACCGGCCTGGTCGACACCGTCGCCAACACCCCGTCCGGCACCCTGGCGTTCCAGTGGCACACCCGGGTGCGCCACCTGGTCGACATGCCGATCGCCTACATCGTCGGCGTGCTGGTGCTCGACAAACGCAGCTTCGACCGCCTGGACGCAGCGGACCAGGCGATCGTCCACGCGGAAATGGCGGCCGGCATCGAGCGGCTGGACGCCCAGACCCGGCGCGACAACGAGGCGGCGCGCGAGGCCCTGCGCGGCGAGGGCATCGAATTCTTCCAGCCCAATGCCGAGGAGCTCGCCTACTGGCAGGGCATCGGCGAGCGGGCCGCGGCGCGCCTGATGGAGCGCGAGGCGTTCTCGCGGGCCAACTACGACGCGATGATGGCGGCGCTGGCGGCGGCGCGTACCGCGTCCGGCGGCTGATGCCGGGGACCGGCTCGCGCTGGCGCTGGCTGCACCGGGCCGAGGACCTGGTGCTGGCGCTCCTGCTCGCCCTGCTGGTGCTGCTGGCGGTGCTGCAGATCGTCCTGCGCACGGTGTTCGACACCGGCCTGCTCTGGCTCGACCCGCTGCTGCGCGCCCTGGTGCTGTGGGTGGCGATGCTCGGCGCCATGGTGGCGGCGCGCGAGGGGCGGCACATCGGCATGGACCTTGCCGGCCGCCTGCTGCCCCCGCTGCCGGCGCGGATCGCGCGCCTGCTGTCCTGGGGCTTCGCCGCGGCGGTGTCCGGCCTGCTCGCCTGGCAGGCCGCCCGGATGGTCGCCGACGAGCGGGCCATGGGCACGCTGGCGTTCGCGCAGGTGCCGGTCTGGTGGGTGCAGGCGATCCTGCCGGTGGCCTTCGCGGTGATCGCCCTGCGTCTCGCGCTGGGGGCCCTGGCGCCGCCCCGGCCCGCCGGCGGCGATCCGGCCGCCACCGGCCTCGACCCGGCTGCGCCGCGGTGACCCTCGCGCCGTTCACCGTGCTGCTCGCGCTGCTGGCCCTGGTCGGCGCGCCGCTGTTCGCGGTGATCGCCGCGGTCGCCTTCTGGGGCTTCCACCGCGAGGGCCTGGACCTCTCGATCGTCGCCATCGAGTTCTACCGGCTGGCCGACATGCCGGTGCTGGTCGCCATCCCGCTGTTCACGCTGGCCGGCTACCTGCTGGGCGAGAGCGGCGCGCCGCGCCGGCTGGTGCGCCTGTCCGACGCCCTGCTGGGCTGGCTGCCGGGCGGCCTGGCGATGGTCGCGCTGTTCATCTGCGCGCTGTTCACGGCCTTCACGGGCGCCTCCGGCGTCACCATCGTGGCGATGGGTGCGCTGCTCTACCCGGCCCTGCGGCACGCCGGTTACGAGCGGCGCTTCAACCTCGGCCTGATCACCACGTCGGGGAGCCTGGGCCTGCTGCTGGCCCCGGCGCTGCCGCTGATCCTGTACGCCGTCGTGGCCCAGCAGTTCGGCACCACGCCGCCGGTCGGCGTCGACGAGATGTTCCGGGCCGGGCTGCTGCCCGCCCTGCTGATGGTGCTGATGCTCGGCGTCTACGCCTGGTGGCACGGCCGCCGCCTGCCAAAGCCGCAGGCGGCCGCGAGCCTGGCGGAGATCCGGGCGGCGCTGCGCGACGCGGCCTGGGAGCTGCCGTTGCCGGTGGTCGTGCTGGGCGGCATCTACGCCGGGTTCTTCGCGGCCTCGGAGGCGGCGGCGGTGACCATCGCCTGGGTGCTGCTGGTCACCGTGGCGATCCGCCGCGAGGTGCCGCTGCGGGCGCTGCCCCGGGTGATGCGCGAGTCGATGGTCCTGGTCGGCGCGATCCTGCTGATCTTCGGGGTCTCGCTGGCGTTCACCAACTACCTGGTCGACGCCGAGGTGCCGTCGCGCCTGTTCGAGGCGATCCGCGAGCGGATCGACAGCAAGCTCGCCTTCCTGCTGTTGCTCAACCTCTTCCTGCTGCTGCTGGGCATGCTGCTCGACATCTTCTCGGCGACCGTGATCATGGTGCCGATCCTGCTGCCGGTGGCGCTCGGCTACGGCATCGATCCGGTGCACCTGGGCATCATCTTCCTGGCCAACCTGCAGCTGGGCTACTTCACGCCGCCGGTCGGCATGAACCTGTTCATCGCCAGCTACCGGTTCAACGAGCCGATCTGGTCGCTGGTCCGGGCCTGCCTGCCGTTCTTCGCCATCCTGCTGGCCGCGGTGCTGGTGATCACCTACGTGCCCTGGCTGTCGCTGGCGCTGGTGCGCTGAGCGGGCGGAGGACCGGCTCCGCCATCGCCGCGGCGGCCGGGCGACCCGCAGGGCCGGCCCCCGGCCGTTCGTTCGCCGTCAGACCGCCCGCAGGTGGCGGCGCGCGGCGGTTCCGCTGTCCGCCGCGGCGATGAAGTCGCGAACCTGCGGGTAGACGCTCTGGCGCCAGCGCCGGCCGCTGAAGATGCCGTAGTGGCCGGCGCCCTCGACCGTGATGTGCTGCCGGCGTGCCGGATCGATGCCGACGCACAGGTCGTGCGCGGCGCGCGTCTGGCCGGGCCCGGAGATGTCGTCGAGCTCGCCTTCGATGGTCAGCAGCGAGGTGTCGGAGATCGCCTCGGGCGCCACCCGCTCGCCGCGCACCTGCCACATGCCGCGCGGCAGCAGGTGCTGCTGGAAGACGATGCGGATGCAGTCCAGGTAGTACTCCGCGGGCATGTCCAGGACGGCGTTGTACTCGTCGTAGAAGCGCCGGTGCGACTCGGCGTCGTCCAGGTCGCCGCGCAGCAGGTCCTGGTAGAAGTCCCAGTGCGAGTTGATGTGGCGGCCCGGGTTCATGGCGATGAATCCGGCATGCTGCAGGAATCCCGGGTAGACCCGGCGGCCGCGGCCGGGGTAGTTGGCCGGCACCTCGTGGATCAGCTGGGTCTCGAACCAGCTCATCGGCCGGTTGGTGGCGAGGTCGTTGACCTGGGTCGGGCTCTGCCGGGTGTCGATGGGCCCGCCCATGAGGGTAACGCTGCGCGGCAGCGCCTCGCCGCTGGCGGCCATCAGCGACAGCGCGGCCAGCACCGGTACGGTCGGCTGGCACACCGAGATCACGTGCAGGCGCGAGGCGCCGATGTGCGCGATGAACCCTCGGATGTAGTCGACGTAGTCGTCGAGGGTGAACGCCCCCTGCTCGACCGGCACCATGCGGGCATCGATCCAGTCGGTGATGAACACCTTGTGGTCGGGCAGCAGGGTGCGCACGGTATCGCGCAGCAGGGTGCTGTGGTGGCCGGACAGCGGCGCCACCACCAGCACCACCGGGTCCTGCTTCAGGCCGTCGATGATCCGCGCGTCGTCGCTGAAGCGCTTGAAGCGCAGCAGCCGGCAGAACGGCCGCGCCATGGCGACCTGCTCGACGACCGGGATCCGCACGCCCTGGGTCTCGACGCTGTGGATGCCGAACTCTGGCTTCTCGTAGTCCTTGCCGATCCTGTACAGCAGCTCGTAGCCGGCGGCCAGGCGGGCGGCGCCCGGCAGGTTGGCCAGCCAGCTGCCGCGGGCGGTGAACATGCGCGCCCCGGCCTCGGCCAGGTAGGTGACCGGGCCCATCAGGGCGCGATTGAATTCATGGAGCTGGTAGAGCATGGCGGGATCCTGCGGGCACGGCCCGTGTTGCAGTGCAATACGGGCGAGCATAACCGCTTTTCCCGGCCGCCGACGTGACCGTGGCCCGGGCGCCCGGGCATTCACCGCAGGGGTCGCCGTGGCGGGGCGGGGCGGTGCCGGGTTCCGGCCCGACCGGGCGTGCTCAGGCGGCCAGCCGGCGCTTCCACTCCCGCGCCATCACCACCACCAGGGTCACCACGGTGAGCGGGATCACCACCGTGGTCATCACGAAGGTGTACTCGTCCAGGGCATCGTGGTCCTGGGCGTACAGGATGAGGTAGGTGGTGTAGGCGATGTAGTAGCCGAAGAACAGGCCGCCTTCCCAGCGCGCGATCATGTGCCGCGTGAACAGGATCGGCAGGCAGGCGATCGCCGCCACCACCATCACCTGGATGTCGAAGGTGAGCAGGGACCGGGCCACTTCCAGGCCCCCCGGGGTCAGCGCGGCGGCGACGCCGGCGACGCCGAGCAGGTTGAACACGTTGGAGCCGACGATGTTGCCGACCGCGATGTCGCGCTCGCCGCGCAGCGCGGCGATGATCGAGGTCGCGATCTCGGGCAGGGAGGTGCCGGCCGCGACGATGGTCAGGCCGATCACCAGCTCGCTCACCCCGAGCCAGCGCGCGAAGGTGATCGCCGCGTCGACCAGCCAGTTGGAGCCCAGCACGAGCATGGCCAGGCCGGCCAGGATGGCCAGCACCTGCACGCTGCGCAGCCGCATCGGGCCCTTCTCGTCGGGGTCGGGCAGCTCCGCCTCCACCGCCGCCGCCTCCCTGCCGTTGCGGCGCGCCAGCCACACCAGCATGGCCAGGTAGACGCCCAGCAGCAGCACCAGCACCAATCCTTCGACGCGCAGCAGCCGGCCGTCCAGGGCGAATGCCGTGAACAGCAGCGACACGCCGATCATGATCGGCACCTCGCGCTTGACCACCTCGCGCTTGACCACCAGCGGCGCGACCAGCGCGGTCAGGCCGAGGATGGCAAGGACGTTGAAGATGTTGCTGCCGACCACGTTGCCCATCACCAGGTCGGGTTTGCCTTCGATGGCGCCCTTGATGGCCACCGCGAACTCCGGGGCGCTGGTGCCCAGCGCGACCACGGTCAGGCCGACCACGAGCGGCGAGATGCCCAGCGCCAGGGCCAGGCGCGACGCGCCGCGCACCATCAGTTCGGCGCCGGCCACCAGCAGCACCAGGCCGGCGGCGAAGGACAGGAAGGCCATCATCGCCGGTCAGCTGCCGCGCGGACGTGGCGGCCTGGGCGGGCGCGGGCGCTCGTCGCCGCCTTCGCGGGCCGGGCGGTCCAGCCAGGGGCGGATGCGCAGTTGCTGCTGGGCGACGCGGACCTTGCGCAGGTGGCCGAGGGTGGCGGCGGGCAGGTCGGCCGGCAGGTCGACCAGGCTGTAGTCCTGGCGGATGTCGATGCGGCCGATCGCGCCGGCCTCCAGCTTGGCTTCGTTGGCGATCGCGCCGACGATGTTGCCCGGACGCACGCCATGGGCGTGGCCGACCTCGACCCGGAAGCGCGCCATGCCCGGATCGGGCGGCCGGTCGGCCTTGTGGCGGGGCCGCGGGGAATCGCCGCGCGCGCCGGGCGGACCGCGTTCCTCGCGATGCGCGGGGCCGCGCGGCGGGGCCGCCGCGGCGGGCGGGTCGGGCTGCAGCAACAGCGGCGCATCGCCCTGCACCAGACGCGCCAGGGCGGCGGCGATCTCGCTGGCGGCGACGCCGGTCTCGCCCTCGAAGGCATCGACCAGGGCGCGGAACGGCGCCAGGTCGTCGCTGGCCAGCGCCTCGGCGATGCGCTGCTTGAAGCGCGCCACGCGCTGGTCGTTGACCACCTCGGCGCTGGGCAGGGTCATCGGCTCGATCGGCTGCCCGGTGGCGCGCTCGATCGACCGCAGCAGGTGCCGTTCGCGCGGCGAGACGAACAGGATCGCCTCGCCGCTGCGGCCGGCCCGTCCGGTGCGGCCGATCCGGTGCACGTAGCCCTCGGTGTCGTGCGGGATGTCGTAGTTGAGCACGTGGCTGATGCGCTCGACGTCGAGGCCGCGCGCGGCGACGTCGGTGGCGACCAGGATGTCGATCTGGCCGTCGCGCAGGCGCGCGATGGTGCGCTCGCGTTGCGCCTGGACGATGTCGCCGCTGATCGCGGCGGCCGCGAAGCCGCGCGCCTCGAGCTTGCCGGCGAGCTCCTCGGTGGCCTGCTTTGTGCGCACGAACACGATCATCGCGTCGAACGGCTCGGCCTCCAGGATGCGGGTCAGGGCGTCCAGCTTGTGCATGCCGGTGACCCACCAGAAGCGCTGGCGGATGCCGGTGGCGGTGCTGGTGCGCTGCTCGATGGTGACCTTGGCCGGGTCCTTGAGGTAGCGCTCGGCGATGCGCCGGATCGGCGCCGGCATGGTCGCAGAGAACAGCGCCACCTGGCGCTGCTCGGGGGTCTTCTGCAGGATCGCTTCGACGTCGTCGACGAAGCCCATGCGCAGCATCTCGTCGGCCTCGTCCAGCACCGCCATGCGCAGGGCCGACAGGTCGACGGTGCCGCGGTCCAGGTGGTCGATCAGGCGGCCCGGCGTGGCCACCAGGACGTGCACGCCGCGGCGCAGGGCGGACAGCTGCGGACCGTAGCCGGTGCCGCCGTAGATCGGCAGCACATGGAAGCCGGGCAGGTGCACCGCGTAGCGCTGGAAGGCCTCGGCGACCTGGATCGCCAGTTCACGGGTGGGTGTCAGCACCAGCGCCTGGGGGCGGGCCTGGGCGAGATCGATCTTCGCCAGCGCCGGCAGGGCGAAGGCCGCGGTCTTGCCGGTACCGGTCTGCGCCTGGCCGACCAGGTCGCGGCCGGCCAGCAGCGGCGGGATGGTCGCCGCCTGGATCGGCGAGGGCGCCTCGTAGCCGACGTCGGCGAGCGCACGCAGGAGCGGCTCGGGCAGGGCCAGGGACTGGAAGCTGGGTGGCGGGCTGGCGTCGGTCAAGGCGGGGAATCCGGGGCAGGGCGGCCGGGTCGGCGCCGGCAGGCCGGCAATGATAGCCTGCGTGCGCACCCCGCCGGCGGTCGCCGGTGCCCGGATCCGGGCGTCCGTTCACCCAGCTCAGGCCGCACCCATGACCTACCTGTGGACCAAGTCGCTGCACCTGCTGTTCGTGATCGCCTGGATGGCGGCCGTCTTCTACCTGCCGCGCATCCTGGTGAACATGGTCGAGGCGACCGGCGAGGGCGTCGCGGTACGCGATCGCCTGGCCCTGATGGGCAGGCGCCTGTACCGCTTCGGGCACCTGATGTTCGGACTGGCCCTGGTCGCCGGACTGCCGCTCTGGCTGGGGTTCCGGATCGATCCGGCCTGGTTCCCGCCGGTCGCCGCCAGCGGCGGCTGGATGCACGCCAAGCTGGCCCTGGTGGCGGTGCTCCTGGCCTATTTCATCTGGAGCGGACGGCTGCTGCGGCGCGCCGCGGCAGGGGGCGCCCTGCCGGCCCCAGGTCGCCTGCGCCTGCTGAACGAGTTGCCGGTGTTCGTGCTGCTGGCGATCATCTGGCTGGTGCTGGCAAAGCCGTTCTGAGCCGGGGCCGGGCGCGACCGTGATGGCCTGGTGGTTCCGCATCCCGTTCTGGCAGCGCGTGCTGGGCGGCTTCGTGCTGGGTGCCCTGGCCGGCTGGCTGCTGGGTCCGGCCGCGCAGACCTGGCTGGCGCCGCTGGGCACCCTCTACGTCACCCTGATCCGGATGATCGCGACGCCGCTGGTGTTCTTCGCGGTGATCAACGCGGTGGCGCGCCTGCACGGCCAGCAGCGCATCGCCGCCCTGGCCGGGCGCACCTTCGCCTGGTTCGTGGCGACCGCCGTGCTGGCGGTCCTGGTCGGCCTGGGCACCGGCTGGCTGGTGCAGCCGGGCAGCGGCGCCGAAGGCCTGGTCGCGGCCACCGACTGGACGCCGCGCGAGGTGCCCGGGCCGGTCCAGGTCCTGCTCGACGTGGTGCCGGCCAACCCGTTCGCGGCGCTCGCCGAGGGCCGCATCCTGCAGGTGATCTTCTTCGCCGCCCTGCTCGGCCTGGCCCTGGTGCGCCTGGGCGACAAGGCCGCCCGTCTGCGCGCGCTCGCCGGCGAGGCCAGCGACGCCATGATCCAGGTGACCCGCTTCGTCCTGGAGGTCACGCCGATCGGCACCTTCGGCCTGATCGCTGGCCTGGTCGGAAGCTATGGCTTCGAGCGCCTGCTGCCGCTGGCCGACTTCGTGTTCGCCCTGTACCTGGCCTGCGCGATCCACGTCGTGGTGGTCTATGGCGGCCTGCTGCTGGCGCACCGCCTCAACCCGCTGGCCTTCTTCCGGGGGGCGGCGCCGGCCATGCAGGTGGCCTTCGTGAGCTCGTCCAGCTTCGCCTCGATGCCGGTGGCGATGCGCTGCGCCAGCCACAGCCTGGGCGTCGACCGCGACTACGTGGCGTTCGCCGTGCCGCTCGGCGCCAGCATCAAGATGGACGGCTGCGGCGCCATCTACCCGGCCCTGGCCGCGGTGTTCATCGCCCAGTACTTCGGGCTGGAGCTGAGCCTGTCGCAGTACCTGGTGATCCTGCTCGCCTCGGTGCTGGGCAGCTTCGGCACCGCCGGCGTGCCCGGCACCGCGGTGGTGATGGCGACCGTGGTGCTGAGCGCCGCCGGGCTGCCGCTCGAGGGGCTGGCCCTGCTGGTGGCGATCGACCGGGTGCTGGACATGATGCGCACGATGACCAACGTCACCGGCCAGGTGCTGGTGCCGGTGCTGGTGGCGCGCGCCACCGGGCTGCTCGACCTTGCGGCCTACAACCGGCCCGACAACGCGGTGGCGCTGGCGGCGGAGGACACCGAGTCCGGCCGGCCGGCGTGAGCCGGCACCGCCTCAGGGCGGGGGCAGCAGCAGGGCCAGCAGGCCAAGCGCCACCAGCAGCAGGGCGGCGACCGCATCGAACGCGCGCGCGGCGCGCTCCCCCCAGCGCTGGCTGACCTTCCAGGCGCCGGCGCTGAGGGCGGCGAACCAGGCGGCGGAACCTGCGAACACGGCGACCACCAGGACGGCGACGTCGGCCAGCTCCGGGTCCGGCTGCGACAGGCCGGTGGCCGCGAAGATGGCGATGAAGGAGAACGCGGTGGCCGGATTGCCCAGGGTCAGCGCCAGGGCGGTCGCGAACGCCTGGCCGCCCGACATCATCGGGTGGCCGCCCGGCATCATCTGGCCCGGGTCCTGTCCGGCGCGCACCTCCACGCCGTGGGGCCGGCGCATGCCCAGCAGCAGGACCAGGCCGATCGCCACCAGCACCACGCCGCCGCCGATCTGCAGCGGCCGCTGCCAGGTTTCCAGCGCCTGCGTGACCGCGGTCAGGCCGAGGCCGGCCACCGCTGCGAACAGGGCATCGCCGGTGGCGCCGCCGAGGCCGGCGACGAAGCCGGCCCGGGGCCGGTCCTGCAGGGCGCGGCGGATCACCAGGATGCCGACCGCGCCGACCGGCGCGGCGACGGCGACGCCGATCGCCACGCCCATCGCCGCCAGCACCAGCCAGTCCGGCATCGCCCGCTCCGGGTTCGAGGTCAGGGCGGGGATTTTACCGGCAGCCGTCGCTGGCGGGCCCGGGCGGGCGAGGATCGCCCGGCCGCAGCCAGGTCCCCGGTGGACCGCTGCCGGCCCCTGCGTCTGGCCGTGACGCGATGCGACCCGACCCGACCCGACAGGTCGATGCAGGCCACCGTCCGGATCGATTTCCGGGTCGCCCGGCCGCGCCCGTGCGGACGGTCTTCCGGCGGTCGGCTACAGCCGCTGGAACGCCCAGGACTGCATGCGGCCGTCGCGGTAGGGCATGACGCCGTGGAAGGCGCGCGGATCGTCGTCGAACACCAGCGGCAGGAACAGGCGGTCGCCCTCCCAGAGCGGCAGGTCGGGAAGCCGCCCCAGCTCGATCCATTCCAGGCTGCCCTCGGCGTTGCCGGCCGGCGGCTCGCCGGTGAAGGCGGTGACCAGGAACACGAAGCCGAACCAGTCCTCGCCGGCCTTGCCGAACCCCGGCCAGCTCAGCGTGCCGCGCAGCGCCAGGTCCGTGCATTCGACGCCGGCCTCTTCGCGGATCTCGCGCCGGAAGCCGCTGACCACGTCCTCGCCCGGGTCCAGCTTGCCGCCCAGGCCGTTGTACTTGCCCAGGTGCTGGTCGCCGGGCCGGGCATTGCGGTGGACCATCAGCACCCGGGCGCGATCGGGGGAAAGGATGTAGCCCAGGGTGGCGAGGATGGGGGTGTAGGGCATGGCGGTGGCGCGTGGAGGGTTGCGGGTGGTGGGCGGTCCGCTCGGGCGGCGAGCGCCTCCAGGTCAGGGTCCTGCGACCCGGAGCCCGGCCGGGACCGCGGGTGCGATCGCGTCGCTCCGGCAACCGGACGGTTCGATGGCCGCATAGGGTAACGGGTCGCGCCGGCCGCGCCGGTACAATCGCGCCATGAACGTTCCGCGGATCGGCCAGGGGTTCGACGTGCACGCCTTCGGCGACGGCGACCACGTCGTCCTGGGCGGCGTGCGGATCGCCCATGACCGCGGCCTGGTCGCACACTCCGACGGCGACGTGGTCATCCATGCGCTGTGCGATGCCCTGCTCGGCGCCCTGGCGCTGGGCGACATCGGCCGGCATTTCCCGCCCAGCGATCCGCGCTGGGCCGGCGCCGACAGCCGGGTGTTCCTGCGCCACTGCCGCGGCCTGCTGCAGGACCGTGGCTGGCGGCTGGGCAATGCCGACCTGACCGTGGTCTGCGAACGACCCCGCATCGGCCCCCATGCCGAGGCGATGCGCGCCCTGCTCGCCGAGGACCTCGGCGTCGGCCGCGACGCGGTCAGCGTCAAGGCCACCACCAGCGAAGGGCTGGGCTTCACCGGCCGGGGCGAGGGCATCGCCGCACAGGCCGTCGTGCTGCTGGTGCCGGCCTCGTGATCCGCGCCGTGTTCCGGGCCTTGCCCGAGGACTTCGAGGTCGAGGAGGACCTGGGCTTCGAGCCGGACGGGCAGGGCGAGCACCTGCTGCTGTGGGTGGAGAAGCGCGGCGCCAACACCGCCTGGGTCGCCGGCCAGCTGGCCCGCTGGGCGGGCGTGGCGCCGGCAGCGGTGTCCTGGTCGGGCCTGAAGGACCGCCACGCGGTGACCCGGCAATGGTTCGGCGTCCACCTGCCGCGGCGGGTCGCGCCGGAAACCGGTCCGGACATCGAGGGCGCCGTGGTGCTGGCGCGCCACTGGCACGGCCGCAAGCTGCGCCGCGGCAGCCATCGCGGCAATCGCTTCGCGATCGTGTTGCGGGCGGTCGAGGGCGACCGCGAGGGCGCCGACGCGACGCTGCGGGCGATCGCCGCCGGTGGCGTGCCGAACGCCTTCGGCGAGCAGCGCTTCGGCCATGGCGGGGGCAATGTCGAAGCGGCACGCCGCTGGCTGTCCGCAGCGCGCCGGGCGCGCCTGCCGCCGCATCGGCGCGCCCTGCTGCTGGGCGCGGCGCGCGCCTGGCTGTTCAACCAGGTGCTGGCGGCGCGGGTCGGCCGCGGCGACTGGCACCAGGGCATTCCGGGCGACTGCTTCCAGCTGGACGGCCGCGGCAGCTGGTTCGGCCCCGAGCCGGTCATCGACGAGGTGCTGCGCGCGCGGCTGGAGCGCGGCGAGATCCATGCCACCGGACCGCTCTGGGGCGAGGGTGCGTCGCCCGCCGGCGACCAGGCGGCAATGATCGAGGCCGCCGTGACGGCCGCCGAGCCGCAGCTTGCCGAGGGGCTGTCCCGGTTCGGCCTGCGTCAGGAGCGGCGGGCGCTGCGCGTCCTGCCCCGGGATCTGCGTTGGCGGTGGGCGGACGAGGGCACCGGCGACACCCTGGCCCTGTCCTTCGCGCTCCCGGCCGGCGCCTATGCCACAGCGGTTCTCGCGGCGTTCGCGCAGTTCGACAACGCCGCCGCGGTGGCCGACGAGGGCGAGTGATGACGTCGCGACGGCCGCCGGCCGGAACGCCTGGCCTGGCGCTACCCGAGCCGGCCGGGCAGGCGCAGCGGCCGCTCGCCGACCGCATGCGCCCCGCCACGCTGGACGAGGTCGTGGGCCAGGACGGCGTCACCGGTCCCGGCACGCCGCTGCGTCGGGCGCTGGAGGCCGGCCGTCCCTATTCGATGGTGCTGTGGGGGCCGCCGGGCTGTGGCAAGACCACGCTGGCCCGCCTGGTCGCGCAGTACGTGGATGCCGACTTCCATGCCCTGTCGGCGGTACTGGGCGGCATCGCCGAGGTCCGCGCGGCCACCGCCCAGGCCGCCGAGGCCTTCGCGCGCGGCCGTCGCAGCGTGCTGTTCGTGGACGAGGTGCACCGGTTCAACAAGGCCCAGCAGGACGCCTTCCTGCCGCACATCGAGAACGGCACGGTGGTGTTCGTCGGCGCCACCACCGAGAACCCGTCGTTCGAGCTCAACTCCGCCCTGCTGTCGCGCTGCCGGGTGCATGTCCTGAAGCCGGTTCCGGCCATGGCCATGGTCGCCGCGCTGCGCCGGGCGCTGGAAGATCCGCAGCGCGGGCTCGGCGACCGCGCCTGGCGGGTCGACGACGAGGTCCTGCTGCAGATCGCCCAGGCCGCCGACGGCGACCTGCGGCGCGCCCTGACCGTGCTCGAGATCTCCGCCGAGCTGGCCGGCACCGCCGACCGCTTCGACGCCGACCTGCTCGCCCAGGTGCTGGCCGACCGCGGCCGGCGCTTCGACAAGGGCGGCGATGCGTTCTACGACCAGATCTCGGCGCTGCACAAGTCGGTGCGAAGCTCCGACCCCGATGCCGCGCTCTACTGGCTGGCCCGGATGCTGGACGGCGGCGCCGACCCCGCCTACCTGGCGCGCCGCCTGGTGCGGATGGCCAGCGAGGACATCGGCCTGGCCGATCCGCGCGCCCTGGCGCTGGCCCTGGATGCCTGGGACGGGTTCGAGCGCCTGGGCGCGCCCGAGGGCGAACTGATGCTGGCGCAGTGCGCCGTGTACCTGGCGGTCGCCGCCAAGAGCAATGCCGTGTACGCGGGCTGGAACGCGGCGCGCGCCCAGGTGCAGGCGCACGGCAGCCTGGCCGTGCCCCTGCACCTGCGCAACGCGCCGACGCGGCTGATGAAGTCGCTCGGCCATGGGCGGGGTTACCGGTACGACCACGACTTCGACGAAGGCGTCGCGCCCGGCCAGCAGTGCCTGCCGGACGAACTGCTCGGGCAGGTGTTCTACCAGCCGGTCGAGCGCGGCCTGGAGGCGAAGATCCTGCAGAAGCTGTCCGAACTGCGGGCGCGGCGGAAGGGGGGCGATTGAGTCCGCCGCTGGCGACCAGCCTGGCCGTGGTGGTGGCCGGCGGCGCCCTGGGCGGTGCCCTGCGCTTCGCGCTCGGCCACTGGCTGGCAGGGCGCCTGGGCGCAGCCTTTCCCTGGCCGACCCTGCTGGTCAACCTCAGCGGTGCCGCGCTGATCGGCCTGCTCGCCGGCAGCCTGCCGATTGCCAACGACGGCCTGCGCCTGGCCCTGCTGGTCGGCGTGGTCGGCAGCTACACCACGGTCTCGGCATTCGCGGTCGAGTTCCTGGCGCTGCTGCGCGGTGGCCGCCGCGGCCAGGCCCTGGCTTATCTGGTGGCCACCGTGGTACCCGGCCTGGCCGCGGTCCGGCTGGGCCTGTGGCTGGCGGCGACATGAGCCCGTCCCTGGTCCTCTGGGCGGGTCTTGGCAGCGGCCTGGGGGCAGGCCTGCGCTGGACGCTGTCCCTGCTGATGACCGGTGCCGGCCTTGGCCTGCCCTGGCCGACCCTGGGGGTGAACGCCCTGGGCGCCCTTGTCGCCGGCTTCTACGCCGGCCGGCATGGCCCGGGCAGCCGCCGGCCGCACGGCGTCGCCGTGCAGGTCTTCATCCTGCCGGGACTGTGCGCCGGCTTCACCACCTTCTCGATCTTCAGCCTGGAGGCCGTGCACCACCTGGCCGGACACGGGGCCGGCGCAGCCTTCGGCCTGGTGCTGGCCAGCGTCGCGACCTGGCTCGTGGCGGTGGCGCTGGGCGACCGGCTGGGCCGGAGGGTCTGAGCCGTCACGCGCGGACGGGATCGGCACCATGCCGGGCCAGCGCCCAGTGCACGTGTTCGCGGACCATCCCGTCGGGGTGTTCGGCGCGTGCCGTGAGCGCCTCGACCACCCCGGGGGAGGTCGGCGCATTGCCGAGGCCGACCGCCAGGTTGCGCAGCCAGCGCCGCCAGCCGATCCGGCGGATCGCCGAGCCCTCGGTGTTGCGCAGGAAGGTCGCCTCGTCCCAGGCGAACAGCTCGACCAGGGTGGCGCGGTCGAGGCCATGGCGCACCGCGAAGTCCGGCACCCGGGTCGGTTGCGCGAACTTGTTCCACGGGCAGACCATCTGGCAGTCGTCGCAACCGTACACGCGGTTGCCGACCAGCGGCCGCAACGGCTCGGGGATCGCGCCGTCCAGTTCGATGGTGAGGTAGGAGATGCACAGCCGGGCGTCGAGCTCGTAGGGCGCCACGATCGCGCCGGTCGGGCAGGCCGGCAGGCAGCGGCTGCAGCTGCCGCAGTGGTCGCCGGCCGCGGCATCCGGGGCCAGCGGCAGGTCGGTGTACAGCTCGCCCAGGAAGAACCAGGAGCCGGTCCGGGCATCGATCAGGTTGGTGTGCTTGCCGATCCAGCCGAGCCCGGCGTTTCGGGCCAGCGGTTTCTCCAGCACCGGCGCGGAGTCGGTGAACACGCGGTGGCCGAACGGACCGATCGCCGCCCCGATGCGGTCGGCCAGGGCCTGCAGGCGCGCGCGCAGCACCTTGTGGTAGTCGCGGCCCAGGGCGTAGCGGGAGACATAGGCGAGCCCGCCGTCGGCCAGCACCTCCGGCATCGGCGCCGCCTCGCCGGGCAGGTAGTCCATGCGCGCGCTGACCACGCTCAGCGTGCCCGGGACCAGCTCGGCGGGCCGGCTGCGCCGGCGGCCGTGCCGGGCCATCCAGGCCATCTCGCCATGCCGGCCGAGGGCCAGCCAGCGGTCCAGCGCCGCTTCGTCGGCGGACAGGTCGATGTGGCTGATGCCGACCGCGTCGAAGCCGAGTTCACGGCCCCAGGCCAGGATGTCGCGCTTGAGCGCGGCGACGTCGGGCACGGAAGGAGAGGCCATGGCGGCGATGATACGGCCTGCGCCCGGCGGCCCGGCCTGCGGCCATGGCAAGCTGGGGCCCTGGCGACGGCTTGGAGCGGGGCATGGCGGACGACTGCGACCTGGCGGTGATCGGCGGCGGCTCCGGCGGGCTGGCGCTGGCGCAGCGCGCCGCCGCGCACGGCGCCCGCGTCGTGCTTTACGAGCCCGGCCGGCTGGGCGGCACCTGCGTGCACCTGGGTTGCGTGCCCAAGAAGGCGATGTGGCTGGCGGCGCAGGCGGCCGAACAGCTCGGCCTGGCGGCGGACCTGGGCTTCCGGCTGGACGCCGGCGGACTCGACTGGCCGGCCTTCCTGGCGCGCCGCCAGGCCTACGTCGAGCGCGCCGAGGCCGGCTATGCCAGGCGCCTGGCCGGGCTGGGCGTCACCGTGGTCGCCGAGCGCGCCCACCTGCTGCCGCAGCGGCGCGTCGCGTCGGCCTCCGGCGTGCGCAGCGCCCGCCACGTCGCGATCGCCACCGGCGGCCGACCGCGCCGGCTGGCGGTCCCGGGTTTCGAGCTGGGACGGGTCTCCGATGACGTCTTCGCGCTGACGCAGCCGCCGCGCCGGGTGGTCGTGGTCGGCGGCGGCTACGTGGCCGTGGAGATGGCCAGCCTGCTGGCCGCGCTCGGCGGCGAGGTCGAGCTGCTGGTGCGCGGCAGGCGCCTGCTCGACGGCTTCGACGAGGGCATCGGCGAGGCGCTGGCGACGGCCATGCGCGGCCGCGGCATCGTCGTCTCGACCGGCGTCGAGGTGACCGCCGTCGAGCGCGCCGCCGACGGCACCCGCACCGTGTCCTGCGCCGGTGGCGCACGCCGCACCGGGGTCGACTGGTTGCTGTGGGCGATCGGCCGGGTGCCCAACAGCGAGGACATCGGCCTGGCCGACATCGGCCTTTCGACCACCGCCAGCGGCCACATCGCGGTCGACGCGCAGCAGCGGACCACCGTGGACGGCGTGTACGCCCTGGGCGATGTCGGCACCCAGCCGGCGCTGACGCCGGTGGCGGTGGCTGCCGGCAGGCGCCTGGCCGACCGCCTGTTCGGCGGCCAGCCGGAGGCCTGCTTCGACCCCGCCCAGGTGCCGACCGTGGTGTTCGCGCTGCCGCCGGTGGCCAGCTGCGGCCTGTCCGAGGCGCAGGCCCGCGATCGCCACGGCGACGGCGCGGTCAGCGTCCACGCCACCCGCTTCCAGCCGATGCGCGAGGCCCTGGCCGGGCGCGACGATCCAGTCTGGATCAAGCTGGTGTGCGTGGGGCAGGCGCAGCGCGTCGTCGGGCTGCACCTGGTCGGTCCGGGGGTCGAGGAGATCCTGCAGGGCTTCGCGGTGGCGATGCGCATGGGCGCCACGCGCGCCGACTTCCAGGCCACCGTGGCGATCCATCCCGGCAGCGCCGAGGAAGTGGTGCTGCTCTAGCCGGACCGTTCGCGAGGCGGCTGCTGCGCGGTCGCGGCCAGCCCTGCCGGGCATCGTGGCCAGCGCGCGACTTCCGCGTCCCTGGCGCGCGACCATCCCAGGACACCGCTCCGGCCGGGCGCCGGGCCGGTGTCGCCCGGGTACGCCGCGCCCGCACTGGATCGGCGTGCGCGGCATGGGGACTGCGCGGAATGCGGGCTAGACTTGCCGTCATGAACCTGCGAACGCTGCCCGTCCTGCCCTTCGTCCTCCTGCTCGGCGCCTGCGCCGCCCAGCCTTCGCGCACCACGCCGCCGGCCGGCGGCAACGGCGACCGCGAGACCGCCGTCCTGTACGAGCGGCTCGGCCGTGCCGCCGACCGTTTCGCCGAGGGCACCCGTCTGCTGGCCGCAGGCGATGCCCGTGGCAACCCCGAGCGCGATGCCGCGCTCGAGGAGCTTCGCATCGCCGGCGACCGCTGCGTCGCCCTGCCGCAGTGCGACGGCAGCCGCTTCCTGGCGACCTACGAGGCGCTGGTCCGCGAGGCGGCGCAGGCCGGCACGCGCGGCGACCGTCCCGAGGCGGAACCGGCGACGATCGAGGCGCACGCGACCTCGCCGGTGCTCGCGCAGCTTCCCGAGTCGCAGCGCACCATCACCCTGCTGCGCGGCCGCGACCTGGCGCAGGTGATCCAGCTCAACGAGCCGGTCAAGGCCGCCATCAACGAGTGGCTGACCTGGTTGCGGCCCAACCTCATCGAGGCCTGGGAGAACTACCAGTTCATGCGCTTCATGATGTGGCCGGAATACGAGCAGGCCGGGCTGCCCGAGGCCCTGCTGTTCGCGATCATGGCGCGCGAATCGCAGGGCAAGGTGCACGCGGTGTCGCACGCCGGCGCCGCCGGTCCGCTGCAGTTCATGCCGGCCACCGGCGCCCGCTTCGGGCTGGGCCGCAACGAGGCCGGCTTCGACACCCGTTACGACCCGCGCCTGGCGACGCGCGCGCAGGTGCGCTACCTCAACGAGCAGTTCGACCGCCTGAACGAGAACCTGGAACTGGTGGTGGCCGCCTACAACGGCGGCGAGGGACGCCTTGCACGGCTATCGGGCAACGGCAGCCGCAGCCTGTGGGATGCCGAGGTGTTCGGCGCCCTGCCGCGGGAGACGCAGATCTACGTGCCGATGGTGCTGGCGGCGGCCTGGCTGTTCCTGCATCCGGAGCAGTACGGCCTGGAGTTCCCGCGCCTGGACACCCGGCCGGCCGTGATCACCCTGCGTCGCGCGGCGTCCATCAACGAGCTGGCGGTGTGCCTCGGCCACGCCGGCAACGTCCGGACCGGCTGGTTCCGGGCGCTGCGCAACCTCAACCCCCAGTACGACAACAAGCAGGTGCTGCCGGAAGGGACCCAGCTGGAGGTGCCGGCCGTGGTGGTGCCGGCCTACCAGCGCGACTGCGTGCAGGGACCGCTGGCCCAGGTCGCCGCCGAGCTCAACGGCGCCCGGCTGCCGGTCAGTCCCCTGCCGCTCGCGGCGCGCGCCGGGGGCGCTGACCCGGCACGGCCCGGCCGGGTGCACACGGTCCGCAGCGGCGAGACCCTGTACGCCATCGCGACCCGCAACCGCTGCAACATGGTGGCGCTGGCACGGGCGAACCACATCCGCGGCCCCAACTACGCGATCCGCCCGGGCCAGAGGATCGACCTCTCGGTCTGCCGCTGAGGGCCGCCGGGCCCCGGCAGCGGACCGACGCCGGCCTGCCGCGCGCACGCGTGCGAGCAGGCGCACCCGGCAAGGCCGCCATCTGGTTCAGGGCCTGGCGTTGGCCAGGGCGCTGGCGATCTCCTCCAGCGCGACGGCGCCGCCGCCACGGCATCGCGCCAGCAGCGCGCCGATGTCCGCCGGCGGCCGGTCGAACAGCGCCTCGATCAGCGCGGACAGGTCGCCGATCAGGCGCGCGCGCGCATCCGCCGGCCCGGCATCGGCGGTTGCGCCGTCGCGGTCGCCGAACGGCGCGTCGGGATCCACGGGCGACAGGCGGATCTGTCCGCCCGGCTGGATGCGCACCTGGCCGGCATGCAGGGTCCACGGCACCACGCGGCCGGCATGCAGCGCCGACAGCGCGGCCACCACCCGGCGCGCCAGCAGCAGGCCCACGGCCGCCGGGGGTGGTCCGTTCCGGGCCAGCAGGTCGGCCAGCGAACGGCCCGCCAGCTCCTCGATGGCGATCAGCAGGTGGGCCTGGTGCTGGCCGACGTGCACGACCCGCTGCAGCGCCGGGTGGTGCACCTGTGCCGCCCGTTTCATCTCCGCCCCCAGGCGGAACGCGAGCGCGGTGCGGCGGGCCTGGCCGCGCAGGAACACCAGCAGGTCGACCAGGCCGCCCTCCTGGCGATCCAGCGCCCGCAGCCGCTCCACACCGGGCGCGGAGGGCAGGCGCGCGAGCGCCTGGAAGCGCTCGGGCAGGGCGGTACTGCACGCCGCGAGGTCGCTGGCCGGCGGCGCCGCGGCCGGTGCCGTACCGTCCAGCCAGGCGATCAGCAGGGCGCTGGCATCGCCTCCGCCGGCGTCCTCGCGGCGGGTCGGCCGGCGCGCGGACGCCGCCGCGCGTCGATGCCGCCAGGCGAACCACAGGGCCAGGGCCATGAGGGTGGCCGCGACGCCTGCCAGGATCTGGGCCGTCCGCTGTCGGGCCATCCTCGCGCGTCGCTCGGCAACCGGCAGGTAAGCCTCCACCCGCGCCTCGCCCTCCAGGTCGGGCAGCGCCATCCGCTGCAGGCCATCCTGGCCGGCCGGCGCGTCCGCCGGACTCGCGCCCGGGCTTCCGAGGCGCGTTCCGCCATCGAGGATCTCGAGCGCCAGGTCGACGCCGCTCTGGCGGGCGATCGTGGCCAGGTCGACGGGCGACACCGGTCGCGCGAACACCAGCACGCCGTGCAGCAGCGGGCCCTGGCGCACCGGCGAGAGGGCGACGCTGGCCGGGCCGCCGGCGACCGTCCAGAAGCCACCCGCAGCCGCTCCGCTGGCGAGGACCGCGGCGACGCCCGGCAGGTCGTCGCCGCGGTCCGCGGCAGCCTGCAGCAGGCCCACGGACAGGACCTGCCGCCCAGCGCTGTCGAGCAGCATCACCCCGGGCACCTGGTCGGCATCGACCCGCTCGTCGAGCAGGTCGCGCAACGAGAAGGCATCGACCGGGCTGCGCGCCAGGGCCGCCGCGACATAGGCGGCAAAGCCCCTGTCGTCGGCCAGCCGCTGCACCTGCGCGGCGAGTTCGGCCTGCTGGGCCTGCAGCGCAGCATTCACGAGGGCCAGGCCGGCCTGGGGCCGCGACCGGATTTCCGCACGCAGGGCGGCGGCCTCCTGCCAGGACCAGGCCAGGGAGACCGCGGCGACGACGGCGGCCAACGCCGCCGCCAGGCGGGCCGTCAGCATGCCGGCCGGGGCAGCGTCACCTGGCCGGGCCATAGCTGCTGCCGTCGATCCGCTGGTGCTGGGGGATCAACGGACGATCGACCACCAGCACGATGTCCTCCAGTCGCCGGTCGCCGGCAGCGATCGGCCGTTGCCACGGCTCGGCCCGGGGGTGCCAGATCTCCAGTCGTCCGCCGCCGGCGGGCACGCCGTCGAACCGGAATCCGCCGTCGGCCGACACGCGCGCCGCGAACGGGGTGTCGGCCACCACGACGGCCGCATACATGCCGTAGTGCACGTTGCAGAACACCATCACGACACCGGGCGCGCCCAGGACGACATCGGCACTCTCGCCTTCGCCATAGAGGCCGAGATCGAAGCGGTTCCCCGGCGTGTCCGAGAACACGTTGTGCAGCACCTCGTCGTCGTTGGGAAAGGCGACGGTGCTGCCCACCGGCACGACCAGCGTGGTCGGCAGGAATCGCTTGCCGCGGGTGACGATGCTGAACCGGCCGGGTGGCGGCGCCGGGACCTGCCGTTGCGGCCGGTACAGGACCACGGAGTTCGCCAGCTCGGCGGCGTTCACGGCCTGGCCGCGGCCAGCCTGCAGGCGGATCGTTCCCTGCAGCACACGCGACCCGGTCGTCGGCAGCCCGTCCTGAGACCCCCCGGCAGGGGCGGGCGCAGGATCGGTCGGCGGCACCGCTCGTGGCGCAGGCGCCGGTCGGGGTCCCGCGGCGGCCGCCGGGGCCGGCGCAGGCGCCGGCGCAGGCGCAGGGGCAGGGGCAGGCGCAGGGGCAGGGGCAGGCGCAGGCGCAGGGGCAGGCGCAGGGGCAGGCGCAGGCGCAGGCGCTGGCGCAGGCGCTGGCGCGGACGAGGCCTCTGGCGAGGCCTGGCGCATTCCTGCCGCGGCCGCGGTCGATGGCGGCATGTCACCGGACGGTGGGGTCGCCGGCGAGTCCGGCGTTCCGGGCACGGGATCGGCGGCCCGGGCGTCCTCCGGCCCCGCCACCGGTGCCCGTGCGGGCGGTGGCGGCACCGAGGCGCAGGCGGACAGGACGAGGGCCATGGTCACGGCCACGGCGGAGCGGTAGCGGCGCTGCATCTGAATTCCTCGGGGCGGTGGCATTGCCGCGCCGGGGGTGGCCCGCGTCGCTGCGGGACGGCGCCCGGTCGGGCGCCGCTACCTACGCGGGGATGCGGCCGGATGGATGCACCGGCCCGTGGCGGACGCCGCCGCTAGCCTGCGAGCAGCCCCAGCCGTTGCCCGACCCTGACCTCCTGGCCCGGCGCGAACCGGTCCAGCCGGGCCTGGCCGGGTCCGAACAGGACGATGGCGGTGGAGCCGAAGTGGAAGCGGCCGAGTTCGGCGAAGCGCTCCAGCCGCCGGCTGCCGGCCGGATACTCGGTGACCCTGGCCGTCCGTCCGCGCGGCGCCTGGATCCAGCCGTCCCACACCGTCTCGATGCCGGCGACGATCATCGCCCCGACCATCACCACCGCCAGCGGCCCGGTGTCGGTGTCGAAGTGGCAGACCAGGCGCTCGTTGCGCGCGAACACGCCGTCGATGCCCTCGACGGTGACCGGCGCGACGCTGAACAGGCGGCCGGGCACGTAGGTGGTCCGGCGCAGGGTGCCGGCCACCGGCATGTGCACGCGGTGGTAGTTGCGCGGCTGCAGGTACACCGTGGCGAAACTGCCGCCGGCATAGGCGGCGGCGTCGCCGGCGTCGCCGACCAGGGCCGCCAGCGAGTAGTCCCGGCCCTTGGCCTGCAGGATGCGGTCGCCGTCGATCTCGCCGACGGCGCTGATCCGGCCGTCGGCCGGCACCAGCACGGCGCGCGGGTCGGGGTCCGCCTGCCGGGCGCCGGGCCGCAGGGCGCGGGTGAAGAAGGCATCGAAGCTGGGGTAGTGGTCGGGGTCGGCGCTCTCCGACTCCGACAGGTCGATGCCGAACTGCCTGACCGCCCCGCGGATCTGCAGGTTCTTCAGCGGCCGCCAGCGGATCGCGCCCCACTGGCGCGCCAGCGCCGTCAGCAGGTGGTGCGGCAGCAGCTTCTGCAGCAGCAGGTAGGCGCCCCGCATCAGGCGCCGCGTCCGGCCAGCAGGCGCAGGTCGTGGACGATCGCGTCGACCCGCAGGGGCGGCCTGACCAGGGCGACCAGGCGGCCGTCCGGATCGACGATCGCCAGGTGGGCGCTGTGGTCGACGGTGTAGTCCTCGCCCTCGGGCGGGTCGCGCAGGTAGATCATGCCGAGCTGCCGGGTGAACGGCAGCAGGGCCTCGTGGCCGGCGGTGGCGGCGACGATCGTGGGGCTGAAGTAGCGGGCGTAGTCGGCGAGCAGCGCCGGCTCGTCGCGCTCGGGGTCCACCGACACGAAATACAGGCCGGGCAGGGCGCCGGCGTCGGCGGGCCAGGCGCGCTCGAGGTCGCGGAACACGGCGAGCGTCTGCGGGCAGACGTCGGGGCAATGGGTGAAACCGATGAACACCAGGTTCCACCGGCCGCGCCAGTCGGCCAGCGTCAGGGCGCTGCCGTCCGGGCGCTGCAGGGCGAAGTCCTCGAGCGCGCGCGGTACCGGATAGACCAGCGCGGCGCGGGTGGCCGGGGCGTCGTCGGCTGCGTACCAGCGCTGGCCCAGGAACAGGCCGAGGGCGCCGGCCAGCGCCGCCGCGGCGATCAGCCAGGGCAGGGAACGGGCGGTGTTCATGGGCGCGAGTATAGCGGCCGCCGGTGAACCGGCCGCGTACGCGCCCACGGCCGGCCGGGCTTCCGCTACGCTGGCGGGCTGAATGCAACCGCCAGGCAGGGCCATGACCGAGCTGCGCAGCATCCGCGACTTCATCCGCTTCGGCGCCAGCGAGTTCGGCCGTGCCGGGCTCAGCTTCGGCCACAGCTACGACAACGCGCTCGACGAGGCGACCCAGCTGGTCCTGCACGCCCTGCACCTGCCGCACGACCTGTCGCCGGTCTACGCCTCGGCGCGGCTGACCGCGGACGAGCGCGCCCAGGTCCTGGCGCTGCTTAGGCGGCGCATCGACGAGCGGGTGCCGGCCTGCTACCTGACCGGCGAAGCCTGGTTCGCCGGCCTGTGCTTCCGTTCCGACCCGCGCGCCCTGGTGCCGCGTTCGCCGATCGCCGAGCTGATCGAGGCGGGCTTCTCGCCCTGGGCCGACGGCGTCGAGGTGTCGCGTGCGCTCGACCTGTGCACCGGAAGCGGCTGCATCGGCATCGCCATGGCCGTGCACAACCCGGGCTGGCAGGTCGACTGCGTGGACATCAGCGCCGACGCGCTGGCGCTCGCCGCCGAGAACGTCGAGCGCTTCGAGGTCGGCGACCGGGTCCGCCTGCTGCGCTCGGACCTGTTCGCCGCGCTGCAGGGCGAACGGTACGACCTGATCGTCAGCAACCCGCCCTACGTGACCCACGACGAGTACGCGGCGATGCCCGCCGAGTACGCCCACGAGCCCCGGCTCGGGCTGACCGCCGGCGACGACGGCCTCGATCTGGCCCTGGCGATCCTCGGCGAAGCCGCCGATCACCTCAGCGAGGACGGCGTGCTGGTGGTCGAGGTCGGCGAGTCGCAGCGCGCCCTGGAACGGCTGCTGCCGGCCGTGCCGTTCGCCTGGATCGAGTTCCGGGTCGGCCAGATGGGCGTCTTCGCGCTGACCCGCGAGGACCTGGTCGCGCACGCCGGCGGGATCGCCGCGGCGCAGAGGACCAGGAGCGGCTGACCATGTCGCACAACACCTTCGGCCACCTGTTCCGGGTCACCACCTTCGGCGAGAGCCACGGTCCCGCGATCGGCTGCGTCATCGACGGCTGCCCGCCCGGCCTGGCGATCGCCCCCGAGGATTTCGCGGCCGACCTCGCCCGTCGCGCCACCGGCCGCAGCCGGCACACCAGCCAGCGCCGGGAGGCCGACCAGGTCGAGATCCTCTCGGGGGTCCACGGCGGCCGCACCACCGGCACCCCGGTCGCCCTGCTGGTGCGCAACACCGACGCCCGCAGCAAGGACTACGACGACCTCGCCGACGTGTTCCGGCCCGGCCATGCCGACTTCACCTACCAGGCCAAGTACGGCATCCGCGACCATCGCGGCGGTGGCCGCGCCTCGGCGCGCGAGACCACCATGCGGGTCGCCGCCGGGGTGCTGGCCAAGCGCCTGCTGGCGGAACGCTTCGGCACCGTCGTCCGCGGCCATGTCGCGCAGATCGGCGAGCTGCGGCCGGCACGCTTCGACGCAGCCGCGGTCGAGCGCAATCCGTTCTTCTGGCCGGACCCCGACATGGTGCCGGCGCTGGAGGCCTACATGGACGCCCTGCGCAAGTCCGGCGACTCCATCGGCGCCCGCGTCGAGGTGGTCGCCCATCCGGTGCCGCCAGGCCTGGGCGCGCCGCTGTACGGCAAGCTCGACGCCGAGCTGGCGGCCGCCCTGATGTCGATCAACGCCGTCAAGGGCGTCGAGATCGGCGACGGCTTCGCCGTGGTCGCCCAGAAGGGCAGCGGGCACCGCGACGCCATCCTCCCCGGCGGCTTCGCCAGCAACCATGCCGGTGGCATCCTGGGCGGCATCAGCAGCGGCCAGCCGGTGACCTGCGCGATCGCCCTGAAGCCGACTTCCAGCCTCCGCCTTCCCGTGGATTCCATCGACTCCGACGGCCGGCCGGTGTCGGTCGAGGTCAAGGGCCGCCACGACCCCTGCGTCGGCATTCGCGCGGTCCCGATCGCCGAGGCGATGGTCGCCCTGGTGCTGGCGGACCAGTACCTGCGCCACCGCGGCCAGTGCGGCGAGCCCGCCATGGAGAGACCCGACCGATGAACCCCTCCCCCCGAATCGCCGTGGTCGGCGCCACCGGCGCCGTCGGCGAAGCCCTGCTCGAGATCCTCGGTCAACGCGGCTTCCCGTTCTCCGACCTGGTGCCGCTGGCCAGCGCCCGTTCCGCCGGCGGCCAGGTGCGCTGCCGCGGCCGCGACTGGACCGTGCGCGAGCTCGACGGCTTCGACTTCGCCGGCATCGACATCGCCTTCTTCTCGGCCGGCGGCGCGGTCTCGGCGCTGCACGCGCCGCGCGCCGCGGCGGCCGGCGCGGTGGTGATCGACAACACCTCGCACTTCCGCAACGAGCCCGACGTGCCCCTGGTGGTGGCCGAGGTCAATCCCGGCGACCTGGCCGGGCGCCCGCGCGGCATCGTCGCCAATCCCAACTGCTCGACCATGCAGATGATGGTGGCGCTGGCGCCGCTGCACCGGGCGGTCGGCATCGAGCGGATCAACGTCGCCAGCTACCAGTCGGTGTCCGGCGCCGGCCGCGCGGCGATGGAGGAGCTGGGCCGCCAGACCGCCCGCCTGCTCAACTTCCAGGACGCGGCGCCCGAACGCTTCCCGGTGCAGATCGCGTTCAACCTGATCCCCCAGATCGACGAGTTCACGGACAACGGATATACCCGCGAGGAAATGAAGATGGTCTGGGAGACCCGCAAGATCCTCGGCGACCCGGCGATCGGCGTGAACCCGACCTGCGTGCGGGTGCCGGTGTTCTACGGCCATGCCCTGGCGTGCCACGTCGAGACCCGCGAGGCGATCACCCCCGGGCAGGCGCGTGCGCTGCTGGCGGCGGCGCCCGGCGTGGTGGTGGTCGACGAACCCAGGCCGGGCGGCTGGCCGACGCCGGTGACCCATGCCGCGGGCACCGATCCGGTCTATGTCGGGCGTCTGCGCGCCGACCCGTCGCACCCGCGCGGGCTGGCCCTGTGGATCGTCGCCGACAATATCCGCAAGGGGGCGGCGCTGAATGCTGTTCAGCTGGCCGAAATCTTGGTAAAAGACGTGGCGTGATCTATAGTTGCGCCGCAGTTATGAGACTGCGTCACACTTTGGCCCCGGTAGCGGGGGCCGGCGCGCGGGCCGAGTCGGGTGCGCGGGCGACGGGGGTGGCGCGGGGCAGGGGAAGTCGCCGGCAGGTCCTGTCGCCCGATCGGGCGCGGGTCCGGGCCGGTGCAGCGGGATCCGGCCGCCACCGCCGGCACCGCCGCGGCGCGGATGGTCCGCAGCGGCGTCCAGTCATCCGGGGGAGTCACCGAGCATGAAAATCCGAGTCCTGTTGGCCGCCAGCCTGATGGTGCTGCTATCCGGCGCCGCCTGGGCGCTGGGGCTGGGCGAGATCGTGGTCAATTCCCGGCTCAACCAGCCGCTCAGCGCCGAAATCGTGGTCCGCGAGGCCTTCCCGGGAGAGGCCGAACAGCTGGTCGCCCGGCTCGCCTCCCAGGAGGACTTCGCCCGGGTCGGCCTGGAACGCGCCCGGATGCCGGTCACGCCGCGCTTCGAGACCGGCCGCAACGAGCGCGGCCAGACCGTGATCCGGATCCGCTCCGACGAGCCGGTCCGGGAGCCGTTCCTGACCCTGCTGGTCGAGGCCAGCTGGGGCGGCGGTCGCCTGCTGCGCGAGTACGGCATCCTGCTCGATCCGCCGGTGGCGGCCCCGGCCAGCACCATCGCCCGGACGGCCCCGGCCGCCGCGCCGCCGGCACCCGCTCCGGCGCCCGCCCCGGAACCGGAACCGGCGGCCACCGCGCCGCTGGCCGAGGCCGCCAGCGGCCCGGCGCCGGCGCAGGCCGCCGTCCCCGAGCCGGTCCAGGCGCCGCCAGCGCCCGCCCCGGCACCAGTCAGCCCCGCGCCCGCCCCGGCGCCGGCGGCCAGCACCCCGCCGACCGGCTTCGCGCAGCCGCCGGGCAGCCGCCCCGCTGCCCCGCCCGCCGCGGCCGCGTCCGATTCCAGCTACACCGTCCAGCGCGGCGATACCCTCGGCGCTATCGCGGCCCGTTATGCCGGCGAGCAGGGCGTGGCGACCAACCAGATGATGATCGCCCTGCAGCGCGAGAACCCGCGCGCCTTCTTCGCCGACAACATCAACGCCCTCAAGGCCGGCGCCGTGCTGCGCGTTCCCGACGCCGACCAGGTCCGGGCCCTGCCGGCGCGCGAGGCGAGCGCAACGGTGCGCGCCCAGAACCAGGCCTGGACCGGAACCACCGCGCTGGCCGATGCCGGCGCCGCGCCGCGTCGCAGCAGCGTGCCGACGGCGCCGGTGGCGGTCGACGACCGCCTTGCCATCGTGCCGCCGCGCGGCGAGGGGGGCGACAGCGAATCCGCCGGCCGGGCCGGCAGCGACCAGGGGGCAGCGCAGATGGCGCAGGTGGAAGCGGAGCTGCAACGTACGCGCGAGGATCTGCGCAGCAAGGACCAGGAAGTCTCGGAGCTGGCTTCGCGGATCCGCGACCTGGAGGAACTCAACGCGCGCAACGCCCGTCTGCTCGAGCTCAAGGATGCCGAGGTGGCCGAGCTGCAGCGCCGGCTGGCCGAGGCGGCGCAGGCGCCTGCCCCGGTTGCCGAGGTCGCCGCCCCGGCGGTCGCGGTCGCGCCGGTCGAGGCCGTCGAGCCTGTCGAGGCCGTCGAGCCGATGGTCGCGACGGCGCCCGACGAGGTCATGGAGTCGGGCGTCGAAGCCGGCGAGCCGGTGATGGACGCGCAGCCGGGCGTTGTTGACGACAGCCTGGCGGAGCCCGTCGCCGAGGTGCCGGTCGAGGCCGGCACGGAGGCCGGGGCCGACCTGGCCGGGACCGAGTCGGCCACCGGGGGTGCCGAGGTTGTCGTGATCGACCCCGTGGCCGAACCGGCCTCCCCCGAGGCCGCGCCGGTCGCCGAACCTGCCCCGGCGATGGTGGCGCAGGTGCCCGCCGAGCCGGTTCCGGCAGCGCGGCCCTGGTACATGGACCCGATGGTGCAGGGCGCGATCGGCCTGGGTGTGCTGGCGCTGCTGCTGCTGGCGGTGCTTGCCGGCCGCCAGCGCAGGAGCGCCCAGGCCCAGGCCGAAGTCGAGCCGCCACGGCGTTCGGTGGCCGACCTGTTCGGACAGGGCGGGCCGGCGGCGCCGGCTGCCGCCGCTGCCGCTGCCGTGGCCGCGACCGACGAGGTCGAGGCCGAGGCCCGGGCGCTGGAAGACCAGGTCGCCGCCGATCCGGACGACTTCGGCGCCCACCTCGAGCTGCTCAGCCTGCACTACGCCGAAGGCGACCGCCTGCGCTTCGAGGCCGCCGCCGAGCGCTTCCACGCGCGACCTGGCGCGCCGGTCAGCGCCGAGTGGGCCCAGGCGCTGGACATGGGTGCCGAGCTGGCGCCCGGCCACCCGCTGTTCGTCGCCGGCGCAGGCGCCGGCGGCCCGGCCGATGCCGCGCAGCACGGCGAGTTCAGCGACGAAGGCTGGGACCAGCCGGACCCGGTCGGCGCGGCAGCCGCCGGCGAGGCGCCGATCGATGAGCCGGTCCGCCGGGTCGTCGACATCGGGGGCACCGAGTTTCTGCCCGAGCCCGACGAGATCGAGGATGTCCTCGAGCCGGAGGCGCCGGCGATCGACTTCCAGCCGACCCGCCTGGACGAGATCGAGCCGGTCTCGCCGCCGGTGGCCCGGGAAACCCCGGCCGCCGAGGACGGCGAGTCCGATGAGGATGCCCTGCCGCCGCTGTCGTTCGGGGACACCTTCGAGACCGTCGAGGCGGTCTCGGCGCAGCCGGAAGTGACCTTCGGGGAGGACGACACCATGGATGCATCCGTGTCCGTCGACGACGGCGCCAGCATGGACGAGGCCGCGACCAAGCTCGAGCTGGCCCGCGCCTACCTCGACATGGGCGATCCGGACGGCGCCCGCGCCATGCTCGAGGAAGTCCTGGGCGAGGGTGACACCTCGCAGCGCGAGGAAGCCCGGAAGCTGCTGGCCACGCTGTGACCGCGACACCCCTGCCGGACCGCCAGCGCATCGCGCTGGCGGTCGAGTACGACGGCAGCGGGTACTCGGGCTGGCAGCGGCTGGCGCACACCACGACGGTGCAGGCGACGCTCGAGGCGGTGCTGTCGCGGGTCGCCGCCGAACCGGTCGAGACCACCTGTGCCGGCCGCACCGACGCCGGCGTACACGCCCGCGCCCAGGTGGTGCACTTCGACACGACCGCCCGGCGCAGCCCGCGCGGCTGGATGCTGGGCAGCAACGGCTGGCTGCCGGACACCGTGGCGGTGGTCTGGGCCGGGGTCGTGCCGGCGCAGTTCCACGCCCGTTTCCATGCCCGGCGACGCCGGTACCGCTACTGCATCCTCAACCGGGACGCCCGGCCCGGGCTGCAGGGCCGGTTCCTGACCTGGGAGCACCACCGGCTCGACCACGCCGCCATGGACGCCGCCGCCGCGGTCCTGGTCGGCCGCCACGACTTCTCGGCGTTCCGGGCGCTGGCCTGCCAGGCGCGGCACGCGATGCGCACCGTCCATGAGGTGTCGGTGAGGCGGGACGGCGACCTGGTGGTCCTGGAGATCGAGGCCAACGCCTTCCTGCACCACATGGTCCGGAACATCGTCGGGTCGCTGCTGCTGGTCGGTCGCGGCCGGCGCCCGCAGGCCTGGATCGCCGAGCTGCTGGCCGGGCGGCGCCGGGAGCCGGCCGGACCGACCGCGCCGCCGGAAGGCCTGACCTTCCTGGGACCGCGCTATCCGCGCGGCCTGGGCCTGCCGCCGTGGCTGGAATGCGACGACCCGTTGTGACCGTGCCCCTGGTGAAGTTCTGCGGCCTGACCCGGGCCATCGACGTCGAGCGGGCTGCGGCGCTGGGCGTCGCGGCGATCGGCCTGGTCCTGGCAGCGGGCAGCCCCCGGCAGCTGCAGCCTGAGCAGGCCGCGGCGCTCGCCGCCGTCGCGCGCCGGCAGCCGCGGCCGCCGCGCGTCGTCCTGCTGGTGCGCAATGCCCGCCCCGACGCGGTCGCCGGCGCGATCGCACGGATCGAGCCCGACCTGGTGCAGTTCCACGGCGACGAGGACGAGGCCTTCTGCAGCCGGTTCGGCCTGCCGTACTGGAAGGCCCTGGGCGCGGCCGGGCTCGCCGACCTGTCGGCGCTGCTGGCCGGCCATCCCGGTGCCGAGGCCCTGCTGCTGGACGGTCACCCGCCGGGCGCGGCCGGCGGTGCCGGCCATCGCCTGGACTGGCGGCGCTGGCCGGCGGCGTCCGGGCGACGCCTGGTGCTGGCGGGCGGGCTGGGCCCGGACAACGTCGCCGCCGCCATCGCGGCCACCCGGCCCTGGGCGGTGGATGTCTCCTCCGGCATCGAGTCGGCACCGGGCATCAAGGACGAGCGCGTCATGGCGGCCTTCATGGCGGCGGTCGCCGCCACAGCCCCCGCCTGACCCGATCGGTGTCGCTTCCGGCCACGCTGCAGGGCAGCCCACCAGCCGATCGCGCGCCCCTTCCCGAACCTCGACCCCGTCACCCGGCCGAGTCCGATCGCGGCCCCAAACCCCGGTCCCCGGTCCCCGGTTGCAGTCCCCGGTCCCCGTTCGCCGGTCCCCCACCACCGGTCTGGCACTGCAGCACGCCTGCCGCACCTGGACACACCTTTGTCGTCTTCAGGGCTAAGCTTGCGACCCGTTTCCCTCGTGCTGCATCGCAATGAACGCCATCCCGACCGATCCCCGCGCCATCGACTTCCACGCCTGGCCCGACGCCGAAGGCCGGTTCGGCCCGTTCGGCGGCCGGTATGTGGCGGAAACCCTGATGGCGCCGCTGGCGGAGCTGGACGAGGCGTACCGGGCCCTGCGCGGCGACCCGGCGTTCCAGGCCGAACTGCAGCGCGACCTCGCCGACTACGTCGGCCGTCCGAGCCCGATCTACCACGCCGAGCGGCTGAGCCGCCAGGTCGGCGGGGCGCGCATCCTGCTCAAGCGCGAGGACCTGAACCATACCGGCGCGCACAAGATCAACAACACGGTCGGGCAGGCCCTGGTCGCCCGGCGCATGGGCAAGCCGCGGGTGATCGCCGAGACCGGCGCCGGCCAGCATGGCGTCGCCACCGCCACGGTGGCGGCACGGCTGGGCCTGGACTGCGTGGTCTACATGGGCGCCACCGACATCGAGCGGCAGGCGATCAACGTGTTCCGCATGAAGCTGCTCGGCGCCACCGTGGTGCCGGTGACCTCCGGCTCGCGGACGCTCAAGGACGCCCTCAACGAGGCGCTGCGCGACTGGGTGACCAACGTCGCCGACACCTTCTACATCATCGGCACGGTCGCCGGCCCGCACCCCTACCCGATGATGGTGCGCGACTTCAATGCCGTGATCGGCCGCGAGGCCCGTGCCCAGATGCTGGAGCGCGAGGGCGCGCTGCCCGATGCCCTGGTCGCCTGCGTCGGCGGCGGCAGCAACGCCATCGGCCTGTTCCATGCGTTCCTGAATGATCCCGGGGTCGCCCTGTACGGGGCCGAGGCCGCCGGCGACGGCATCGCCAGCGGCCGCCATGCCGCGTCGCTGGCCGCCGGCCGTCCCGGCATCCTGCACGGCAACCGCACCTACGTCCTGTGCGACGACGACGGCCAGATCACCGAGACGCACTCGGTCTCGGCCGGCCTGGACTATCCGGGCGTCGGACCCGAGCACGCCTGGCTCAAGGACACCGGGCGCGCCACCTACCTGGGCGTCGACGACGACGAGGCCATGGCCGCCTTCCACGCCCTGGCCCGCAGCGAAGGCATCCTGGCGGCCCTGGAGTCCAGCCACGCGATCGCCCTGGCGATGCGCCTGGCGCGCGACATGCGTCCGGACCAGACCGTCCTGGTCAACCTGTCCGGCCGCGGCGACAAGGACGTGCAGACCATCGCCGCGCGCGAGGGCATCGAGCTGTGAACCGCATCGACCGCCGCTTCGCCGAGCTTTCCCGCGCCGGTCGCACCGGCCTGATCCCCTTCATCGCCGCCGGCGACCCGTTGCCGGAGGCGACCGTGCCGGTGATGCATGCCCTGGTCGCCGCCGGCGCCGACCTGATCGAACTGGGGGTGCCGTTCTCCGACCCCATGGCCGACGGACCGGTGATCCAGAAGGCCAGCGAGCGCGCGATCGCCGCCGGCGTCGGCGCCAGCGCGGTGCTGGCCATGGTCCGGGAGTTCCGGCGCCAGGACGGCGACACCCCGGTGGTGCTGATGGGCTACCTGAACCCGGTCGAGATCCATGGCCGCGAGCGCTTCGTCGCCGAAGCCGCGCAGGCCGGGGTCGACGGCCTGCTGCTGGTCGACGCCCCGGTCGAGGAGTCGGCCAGCCTCGGGCCGCTGCTGGCGGGTCACGGCCTGCACCAGATCCTGCTGGCGGCGCCGACCACCCGGGGCGATCGCCTGCAGCGGCTGGCCGGCCAGGCCGGCGGGTTCCTGTACTACGTGGCCTTCGCCGGCGTCACCGGCGCCAGCCACCTGGAACCGGCTGCCGTCGCCGAGCGGGTGGCCGCCATCAAGGCGCTCGGCAGCGTCCCGGTGGCGGTCGGCTTCGGCGTCAAGGACGCCGCCTCCGCGCGCGCCGTGGCCGCCCATGCGGACGCGGTGGTGGTCGGCAGCGCCCTGGTCGACACGCTCGCCGGCTGCGCCGACCCGGAAACCGCGGCAGCCGATGCCGCGGCCTTCCTGGCGCCCTTGCGCGCGGCGCTCGACCAGGGCGGCTGAGGCGGCGCCCGGCAGTCCCCGTGCCACCGGCGCCGCAGCGGCCCGGCCAGGACCAGGCACCCCGCCTGGCCCGGGACCGTCACTGGCCCCGGTGGCGCCGCCGCGCTATCGTTGGCGGCTCTTCCGCAGTCCGCCGTCCCGAATGAACTGGTTGTCCAAGCTCATGCCCTCGCGGATCCGCACCGAGGCCGGCAACGGCCGCCGCGGCGTCAAGGAGGGCGTCTGGGAGAAGTGCGAGGGCTGCGGCGCCGCGCTCTACCTGCCGGAGCTGGAACGCAACCTGCAGGTCTGCCCCAAGTGCGGGCACCATCGGCCGATCGGCGCCCGGCAGCGGTTGCTGGCCCTGCTCGATGCCGGTTCCGCCACCGAGATCGCCGCCGGCATCGAACCGGACGACCCGCTGCGCTTCCGCGACGGCAAGAAGTACAAGGACCGCCTCGCCGCCGCCCAGAAGAAGGTCGGCGAGAAGGATGCCCTGGTCGCCATGCGCGGCACCCTGCATGGCCGGCCGCTGGCCGCCTGCGCCTTCGAATTCGCCTTCATGGGCGGCTCCATGGGCTCGGTGGTGGGCGAGCGTTTCGCCCGTGCCGGCGAGGCCGCCCTGGCCGAGCGAATGCCCCTGGTGTGCTTCTCCGCGACCGGTGGCGCGCGCATGCACGAGGGCCTGCTGTCGCTGATGCAGATGGCCAAGACCTCGGCGGTGATCGCGCGGCTGCGCGAGGCCGGCCTGCCCTACATCTCGGTGATGACCCACCCCACCACCGGCGGCGTCTCCGCCTCGCTGGCCATGCTCGGCGACCTCAACCTGGCCGAGCCGAAGGCGCTGATCGGCTTCGCCGGCCCGCGGGTGATCGCCCAGACGGTGCGCGAGACCCTGCCGGAGGGCTTCCAGCGCAGCGAGTTCCTGCTCGAGCACGGCGCCATCGACCTGATCGTCGACCGCCGCGAGCAGCGCGATACCCTGGCGCGCCTGCTGGCGATGCTGGGCAACCAGCCGCGGCCGCTGCCGGCGGATGCCGGCGCCTGACCCGGGGCGCGCCCACGCCCGCGCCATGACCGCCCCCGGCGACGATCTCGACGCCTGGCTGCGGCGGCTGGAGCGCGGCCATCCGCAGGCCATCGCCATGGGCCTGGACCGGGTCGGCCGGGTCTGGCGGGCGCTCGGCGCGCCGCGCCCGGGCGCCCGGGTGATCACCGTCGGCGGCACCAACGGCAAGGGCTCGACGGTCGCCTTCCTGGAGGCCGCGGCGGGCGCCGCCGGCCTGCGCGTCGGCTGCTACACCTCGCCGCACCTGCACCGCTACAACGAGCGCGTGCGCATCGCCGGCCAGGACGTGGACGACGCCACGCTGGTCGCCGCCTTCGAGCGCGTCGAGCGCGCCCGCGGCGGGATCGCCCTGACCTATTTCGAGGCCGGCACCCTGGCCGCCTTCCTGGTGCTGGCCGCGGCCGGGATCGACCTGGCGGTGCTCGAGGTCGGGCTGGGCGGCCGCCTCGATGCGGTGAACCTGATCGACGCGGAGGTCGCCGTGGTCACCACGGTGGCGCTGGACCACCAGGACTGGCTGGGCGACAGCCGTGCCGCGATCGCCGTGGAGAAGGCCGGCATCGCCCGCGCGGGGCGGCCGCTGCTGGTCGGCGAGCGCGACGCCGAACCGGCGCTGCTGGCGGCTGTCGAAGCGATCGGCGCGCGGCCGCTGCGGCTCGGCCGCGACCACGACTGGCTGCCGGGTCCGCCGCCGCTGTGCCTGCTGGCCGAGCGCCGCGTCGAGCTGCCCGACCGGCTGCCCCTGGCGGCGCCGGCGCAGTGGGACAACGCCACGACCGCGCTCGCCGCCCTGCACGCCCTCGATGCCGGCATCGACCTCGCCGCCGCCGCCCGCGGACTGGCGAAGGCCCGCCTGCCCGGACGCCTGCAGGTCGCCGATGGCGACCCCCGCGTGGTCCTGGACATCGGCCACAACCCCCAGGCAGCGGCCGAGCTGGCCCGCTGGCTGGCCGCGCAGGACGGCACCACCGATGCCGTGTTCTCGGCGCTTGCCGACAAGGACCTGGCGGGCGTGGTGTCGCCGCTCCTGGCGCATGTGCGCATCTGGCACCTGGCCGGCCTCGCCGGCGACAGCCCGCGCGGCCTGACGGTCGATGCGCTGGCGCGCCGGCTGGCGGACCTGCTGCCGGCCGGACGCGTGCGCCTGCACGCCGATGTCCCGACCGCGCTGGCCGCCGCGCGCGCTGGCGCCGCCGCCGACGGGCGGATCCTGGTGTTCGGCTCCTTCCTGACCGTCGCCCGGGCCGAGGCCGCCCTGCGCGTGCCGGAACGGCCGGCCTGAACGCCAGCGGCGGCGGGCCGGCCGGCGGTCGCCACCCGCGTGCCGCGGCCGACGCCGGTCGCGAGCGTTTGTGACCGGTGCCTGGCTGGGTCGATCGGCGCTTGGCCTATAATCGGCGTCATGGATCCGACCCTGAAGAGGCGCCTCATCGGCGCCGCCGTGCTGATCGTGCTGGCCGCCATCGTCCTGCCGATGTTCCTCGCCGGGCCGCCGCCGGAGCAGCGCCGCAGCGAGAGCCTGCCGCTGCAGATCCCGCCGGCGCCGGAGCGCGAGCTGGCCCGCATGGAGCTGCCGCTGGCCGGCGATGTCGCCGATCCCGACCGGGTGGTGACGGTGGACACCGCGGCCCAGGCCCCGCAGCCGGAGCCGGAGCCGGAGCCGGCCGCAGCGGCGGGCGCGAGCCCGGCGCCCGCCACCACGGCGCCGCCCGAGCCGGCCTCGACGGCCTCGACGGGCACCCCGCCACCGCCACCCGCCCGTGCCCCCGCCGGTGCCGCAGCACAGCCGGCCGCTGCCGCGGGCGGGTTGCCGGCCAGCGAGGCCGGCGGCCGCTTCTGGGTCGGCCTCGGCAGTTACGGGCAGGCCGGCAACGCCGATCGCGTCGAGGCCGCGGCGCGCCGCGCTGGCGCCGCGGTCAGTCGCGAGCAGGTGCAGACCGGCGGTCGCACCCTGGTGCGCCTGCGCGCCGGTCCCTGGGCGACCCGGGCGCAGGCCGAACAGGCCCGCCAGCGGCTGGTGGCTTCGGTGCCCGATGCCCAGCCGAAGGTCGAGGAGGACGCGTCGGGCGGTGCACCGGTCGCCGCCGCCGGTGCCGCCCCCCAGGGTGCCGGCGCCTTCGCGGTCCAGGTCGGGGCCTTCGCCCAGGAGGCGACGGCGCGCCAGCTCGGCGAGCGCCTGCGCGGCGCAGGCTATCCGGCTTTCGTGGTGCGTCGGGGCGACAGCCATGCCGTGCGCGTCGGGCCGTACACCCGCCGCGAACAGGCGCAGGCCCAGCTCGACCGCCTGAAGTCCAGCCAGCGCCTGGACGGGCTGGTGGTCGCGCACCCCTGAGCCGGGGCCGGACGCCATGAATGGCGCCGACTGGATCATCCTGGCCATCCTCGGCCTGTCGGTGCTGGTCGGCCTGTGGCGCGGCCTGGTGCGCGAGGCCCTGTCCCTGCTGACCTGGCTGGCGGCGATCGCCGCCGCCCTGCTGTTCGGCGGCCAGGTCGCGCAACTCTACGCCGCATGGATCGACCTCCCCTCGGCGCGCACGGCGCTGGGCTACGGCACCGTGTTCGTGCTGGTCCTGGTGGTCGGCGGCCTGCTCGGCTGGCTGGTCGGCCGGATCGTGCGCGGCACCGGACTGGGCGGCACCGACCGGCTGCTCGGGCTGGGCTTCGGCCTGCTGCGCGGCGGCCTGGTGGTGGCCGCGCTGGTGCTGGTGCTGGGCTACACGCCGTTTCCCCAGGACCCCTGGTGGCAGCAGTCGGAGCTGATCCCGCGCTTCCAGCCGGTGGCCGCCTGGCTGCGCGAGCAGCTTCCCGAGACCCTGGCGGCGCTGCAGGCGCTGTCGCCGCCGGTGTTGCCGGCCGCCGCAGACCTGCCGCAACCGCCCCTCCCGGCCCCGGCCGGCAACTGACCCAGGACGCCGTCCGGACATGTGCGGAATCATCGGAATCATGGGCAAGTCGGACGTCGCCGGCGCCCTCTACGACGGACTCACCGTGCTCCAGCACCGGGGCCAGGACGCCGCGGGCATTGCCACGGTCGACGGCAGCCGGCTGCGCCTGCACAAGGCCAACGGCCTGGTCCGCGACGTGTTCGGCCCGGTCGACATGGCGCGCCTCACCGGCCACGCCGGCATCGGCCACTGCCGCTATCCGACCGCCGGCGCCGAGAACGCCGAGGAGGCGCAGCCGTTCTACGTGAATTCGCCCTACGGCATCGCCCTGGGCCACAACGGCAACCTCACCAACGCCGATGCCATCCGCGGACAGCTGTTCGAGGAGGATCGCCGGCACATCAACACCTCCTCCGATTCCGAGGTGCTGCTCAACGTGTTCGCGCACGAGCTGGCGATCCAGGACCGCATGCGGCTGACGCCCGAGCACATCTTCAAGGCGGTCGGCGCGGTGCACGCGCGCTGCAAGGGCGGCTACGCCGCGGTGGCGCTCCTGCTCGGCCACGGCCTGGTCGCCTTCCGCGACCCCCACGGCATCCGGCCGCTGGTGCTGGGCCAGCGCTGGACCGCGCAGGGCATGGAGTACGCGGTCGCCTCGGAGAGCGTCGCGCTCGACATCCTCGGCTTCGAGCTGCTCCGCGACGTGGCGCCGGGCGAGGCGGTGCTGATCGGCTTCGACGGCGTCCTCCACCACCGCCAGTGCGCGGAGGCGACGCCGGCGCCGTGCATCTTCGAGTACGTCTACCTGGCGCGGCCGGACTCGATCATCGAGGGGATATCGGTCTACCAGGCGCGCGTGCGGATGGGCGAGGTGCTGGCGCGTCGCATCCAGTCGCTGCGGCCGGACCACGACATCGACGTGGTGATGCCGATCCCCGACACCGCGCGCAGCGCCGCCCTGGTGCTGGCCGCCGCCCTGGGCGTGCCGTTCCGCGAGGGCTTCGTCAAGAACCGCTACATCGGCCGCACCTTCATCATGCCCGGCCAGACCGAGCGCGCGAAGTCGGTGCGCCGCAAGCTCAACGCGATCGGCCAGGAGTTCCGCGACAAGGTGGTGCTGCTCGTGGACGACTCCATCGTTCGCGGCACCACCTCAAAGCAGATCATCCAGATGGCGCGCGACGCCGGCGCCCGCAAGGTCTACTTCGCCTCGGCGGCGCCGCCGGTCCGCCACCCCAACGTCTACGGCATCGACATGCCCTCGGCGCTCGAACTGATCGCCAACGGCCGCACCGAGGAGCAGGTGCAGACCCTGCTTGGCGCCGACTGGCTGGTCTACCAGGGCCTGGACGACCTGGTCGACGCCGTCCGCGACGGCCGCGCCGACATCCCCCGTTTCGACACCTCCTGCTTTTCCGGCGAGTACGTGACCGGCCTGGAGACCAACTACCTGCGCGACCTCGAGCTGATCCGTTCCGACGAGGCCAAGCAGGCCCGGCGCCTGGCGTCCTGAGCCGGTTCGGCGACGGGCGGATGGCGACCATCGACGACAACCTGCACCTGCGCGCCCGCGCCTGCCTGGCCGCCGCCGAGCCCGCCGACAAGCTGGCCCTGACCGCCGAGGCCGTCGCCGACTGGCGCGCCGGGCGCCTGCGCGCGGACGCCGTCGGGTTGCCGCCGGCCGAGCGCATCGAGCGGCCGGGACGGCCGGCGCTGCCGCGCCTGGTGCCGCCGCGCCAGTTGCCGCAACGCGGCCTCGGCACCGCCGGCGGTCGAGCCGCGCTGGTGCATGCGGTGGCGCACATCGAGTTCAACGCCATCGACCTGGCCTGGGACGCGGTATACCGGTTCCGCGACATGCCGGCCGGCTTCCACGACGACTGGGTCGCGGTCGCCGACGACGAGGCCCGCCACTTCCGCCTGCTGTGCGCGCGTCTGGCCGCCTACGGCCACGTGTACGGCGAATTTCCCGCCCACAACGGCCTGTGGGAGATGGCCGTGCGCACCGACCACGACTGCCTGCAGCGCATGGCCCTGGTGCCACGGGTGCTGGAGGCGCGGGGCCTGGACGTGACGCCCGGGATGATCGCGCGCATGCGGGCCGCCGGCGACCTCGAGACCGTGGCGGTGCTGGAGACGATCCTGGCCGAGGAGGTCGCCCACGTGGCCGCCGGCAGCCGCTGGTTCCGCTGGTGCTGCCAGCGGGCCGGGGTCTGTCCGGAGACGCGCTTCCGGGAGCTGGTCGACGGCCTGGCCGCCGGCGTGCTGCGCGGCCCGTTGAACCATGAGGCGCGCCGCGCCGCGGGCTTCAGCGGCGCCGAGCTGGAACGGCTCGGGCAGCGGGTCGCCTGATGCGCCGGTTCGCCTTCGCCGTGGTGGGCCTGGCCTGGTGCATCGGGCTGGTCGCCGCGTTCGTGCCCCTGCGTCCGGGCGATCCGCCGCGCCCGGCCCAGGCGCTCGCGATTCCCGGCGAGCGGTTCGCCAGCGCCATCGGCCAGGCGCGCGTGCGCGAGGGCGGCCTGCGGGTCACCGCCATGGCCGGCGCCAACGGCGCCCTGCAGGTGCACGCGCCGGCGCCGTTCCGGGCGGAGGAGCTGCCGGTGCTGCGCTACCGGTTCGAGGGCCTGCCGCGGACCCTCGAGCTGTCCTTCGTGTTCCGGCGCGCCGACCAGCCCGATGACGTCCGCGTGTTCAGCCTGCCAGGCGTCGGCACCGGCGAGGGGGCGGTCGACCTGTCGACCTCGCCGCACTGGCGGGGGACCATCACCGAGATCGGCCTGGCCGAGTATCCCGGTGCGCAATCGGTGCCGCCGGGCGCAGCGTTCCGGCCGTTCACCCTGCTCGGCGTCGAGCTGCAGTCGCCCTCCTGGAGCGGCGCCCTGGCGGTCCGCCGGCACGACTGGTTCGGCCGCCAGAACTGGGAACTGATGTCGCTCAGCGCGATCGGGCCGGACTCGCCGCAGGTGCGCGGCTGGCCGTTGCCGGTGCTGGTGGTGCTGGCCGCGAGCGGCCTCTGGCTGGCCGGTCTCGTGCTGCTGCGCTGGCGCGGGGCGCGCGCGGGACGGGCGGCGCTGCTGCTCGCGGCGATCGCCTGGCTGCTGCTCGACCTGCGCTGGCTGCACAATTTCAACGGCAGGCACCAGGCGACGCGGGCCGTGTACGCCGGGCTCGACACCGAGGCCCGCGCCGCCCTGCAGCCCGACCAGGCGGCCTTCGATGCCGCCGCAAGGGTGCGCGAGGCCCTGGCCGGGATGGACACCGACACCCGGGTGTTCGTCGACGCCGGCTCGGACTACCAGCGCGCCCGCCTGCTCTACCACCTGCTGCCGCTGAACGTGGCGCCGGTCAACCTGGTCACCTACGGCACGCCAGCGCAGCGTGCCGGTGCGGTGGTGGTCCTGTTCGATGCCCGGGCACCCCGCTGGCAGCCGGACGCGGGCCTCCTGCATTTCGCCGATGTCGCGATGGCGGCCGAGCCGATCCTGCTCGACGGCGCCCTGCGCATCTTCCGTCTGGGGGCGGCGCCATGACCGTGCTGGCCGGCCTCCTGGTCCTGGTGCTGCTGGGTGCCGGACTGCAGCGCTGCCTGGCGGGCCGGCCCACGGCCAGCGCCGGCGGCTGGCTGGCGTTCGCCGGCTACGCCGTGGTGCTGGGCCTGGTCGGCGTCGGCTTCGTCATGCGGCTGCCCTCGATGCTCGGCATCGAGGCGCTGCCGGCCTGGCGCTGGGCCTGGCCGGCGCTGCCCGCCGTGCTGGCCTGGCTCCTGGCGAGGCCCGTGGCGCGCCTGCTTGGCGGTGCGCCGGCCGCGCCCGTCGCGGTCGCCTGGCCGCCGGCCTCGCCGTGGCTGGTGCTGGCCGTGCTGTCGTTGCTGGCGCTGCGGCTGGCCTGGATCATCGACGAGGCCTGGCTGCGCCCGCTGTTCGGCTGGGACGCCTGGCTGGCCTGGAGCGCCAAGGCCAAGGCCTGGTCGCTGGCCGGCGAGGCGGTCGAGTTCGCGCCCGCGCAGGTCTGGCTGGAGCAGCCGCCGGGCAGTGCCCGCATCTCGCTGGCGCACCACTATCCCGAGCTGCTGAGCTGGATCGAGGTCTGGCTGGCCAGCCTGGCCGGTGGCTGGCGCGAGTCCGCGATCAATCTCGCCTGGCCGGCACTGTGGCTGGCCATGCTGGCGGGTTGTGCCGGCCAGTGGCGGGTGCTGGGCGCCTCGCCGACCGCCGCCGCACTGGGCGCCTACGGGCTGGGTTCGTTGCCGCTGCTGACCGTCCACGCCGCCTTGCCCGGCTACGCCGACATGTGGCTGGCCACCTGCCTGGCGTTCGCCCTGCTGTCCTGGCTGCGCTGGATCGAGCGCGGCGAGCGCGGCCATCTGGCGCTGGCCCTGGTGCTGGTGGCGGTGCTGCCGGCGCTCAAGTTCGAGGGCATGGTCTGGGCGCTGGGCATCGTCGCCCTGGTGCTGTGGTTCGCGCTGGCGCCGCATCGCACCGGCCTGCGCGTGCTGGCGGTGGCCGGCGGTGCGGCGGCCGTGGTGCTGCTGTCCTGGCTGCTCGGCCTGCAGTGGCTGGAAACCGTTCGCCACCTGATGACGCCGGCCCCCGACGGCGCCGGCCGCTCGGTCGGCGGCGTGCTGCTGGCGACCGCCGCCGGCCTGTTCGCGCAGGGCAACTGGCACCTGCTCTGGTACCTGTTGCCGCTGGTGCTCGCCTGGCGCTGGCGCCGGCTGAGCGCGAATCCCGCCCTGGCCGGCGTCGCGCTGTTCGTGCTGGCCGGCATGGGCCTGATCCTCGGCCTGTTCCTGTTCACCCAGGCCGGTCGCTGGGCCGAGAGCTACACGGTGGTCAACCGTCTGGTGATGCATCTGGCGCCGACCGCGGTGACCCTGATGGTGCTGGCGACGCGGCCGCCGCGGGCTCCGGCCGGCACGGCGATGCCGGCGGCCTGACCGGGCCGGCGACGCGCGGACGGACCCGGCCGCTCAGGGGCCTGCGGCGGGGCCCAGGCAGGCGCGGTAGACGGTGTCGAGATCGCGCGCCACGTTGGCGATCCGGAAGCGGCGCTGGAAGCGCCTCGATCCGGCCTCGCCCAGACGCGTGCGCAGCCCCGGGTCGTCGCGCAGCCGGGCCAGTGCCGCAGCCAGGGCCTGGACGTCCGCCGGCGCCACCACCAGGCCGGCCGGCTCGCTGCCGTCGGCGTCTAGCACCTCGGCCATGCCGCTGCCGGCGACCCGGGTCGCCAGGCAGGGCACGGCTGCCCGCATCGCCTCCAGCAGCACCATGCCGAAGGCCTCGCTGCGCTCGATCGAGGGCAGGCACAGCAGGTCGGCGGCGGCCAGCGCGCCGGCCACGGCGCCATCGTCCAGGGCGCCGGGCAGGGCCACCCGTCCGGCCAGGTCGGGGCGCCCGGCGCGCTCGCGCGCGGCCCGTGCGTATTCGCCGTCGCCGACCAGCAACAGGCGCACGCCGGGCGTCGCCGCCACCGCCTCCAGAAGGTTGCCGATGCCCTTGTAGTAGCTGAAGCGGCCGACGAACAGCACCCGCAGGCCATCGCCGGCAGGCCAGGCGGCCGGCGTCGGGGACGCCGGGGCGGCATCGGCCAGGCCCAGCGGGAGCACCTCGACCTTGTCCTGCCAGGGCGCCAGCGGCCGGCTGGACGCCGCATAGGCGGCACTGGTGGCGACCACCCGGCGGGCGCGCGCAAGCACGGCGGTCTCGAGCCGCCGGTACGCCGGGTACAGCAGGCGCAGGCGCAGGGACAGCGCGTCATGCGGGACGTCGGCGTGCCAGTGCACCAGCCAGGGCAGTCGGCGCGTCGAGGGCAGCGCAAGCGCCCAGAACGCCGACGGGTTCGGCAGGTGCAGGTGCAGCAGGTGCGGGCGCCAGCGCCGGACCAGGCGATCGAGCAGGCAGGGCCAGCCGGGGCTCACCGGCGCGTAGGCGAGCTGCGCCAGGACGCGGGCGCGGACCGCCGCGGCACCGAATGCCGGTCGGCAGCCGGTCGCCGGATCGCTGGCATCGGCGTGCGCCAGCACGGCGGGCCGCAGCCCCAGGCGGCGCTGGGCCGGCAGCAGGTCGGCCAGGAACCGCTCGATGCCGCCCGGATGCGGTGGCAGGAATTTGCCGAGGTGGAGGACCCGGCGCGCCGGTCCGGATGCGGGCGGGCGGGTGCCGGCCACGTCAGGCTCCGCAAGCCGTCCGGGGGCGACAGCGGCAGGCAGGGGCGTGCCGCAAGGGGGCTCAGTCCCGCCCGGGTTCGCGGCGGAGCGCCGGCAGGCCCTGGCGCACCCGCATCTCCTCCATGTCCTGCTCGAGGATGGCCAGTTTCTGCGACAGCCGGCGCAGTGCCCGCTCCTGCCGCGAGCGCTGCAGGTCGCCCAGCAGGCTCTTGATCAGCAGCGCGGCGATCGCGACCAGGCAGAGCAGGATCGGCGGGTAGTACACGCCGGTCATCTCGCCGATCCGGTCGATCACCCGCGGAAACGCGGAAAGACCGATGATGCCGGCGGCCAGCAGCAGCCAGCCCAGGGCGTACGGGCCGTGCAGGTGGTCGCGCCTGACCATGTAGAGGATGGTGCCGGCAAGCGCCAGCCCGATCGCCAGGGTGACCACGATCAGGCTCATGCGCCGGCCTCCTCGGGCAGCCGTCGGCGGATCTGCGCCAGGCACAGGACGGTCGTGTGGACCATGTAGCGGACGACGCTGAACCAGGAGGAGAACACCCGCGAGTGACCGTTCTCCCGCTTGCGCATGGCCACCGGCAGCTCGTGGATGGTCAGTCCCTGGCCGGACAGCAGCAGCAGCACGCCGATGTCCTGGTAGTCGAGCAGGCTGGCCTCGGACCGGGCCAGCAGGTCGATCGCGCGCGGCCCGTAGGCGCGCAGGCCGGAGGTGACATCGACCACCTTCAGGCCGGTGAGCAGCCGGAAGTAGGTCCAGGCGATGCGCCGCGCCAGGCTGAGCCGCGCCGGGCAGGTGCCGATCACCACGTCGTCCCGGCCCAGCGCTGCGCGCAGGCGGGGCAGGGCCTCGGTGGGGTGCTGGCCATCGGCGTCCAGGGTCAGCACCTGCCGGAAACCGTGCCGGCGGGCATAGCGCAGGCCGGTCTGGATCGCGCCCCAGGCGCCCAGCCGGGCCGGCAGCTCGAGCACGGTGGCGCCAGCGTCGAGGGCGACCGCGACGGTGTCGTCCTCGGAGGCGTCCGAGACCACCAGCACGACGGCGCCGGGCAGGGCGCGCGCGCCGGCGACGACGGCCGCCACGGAGGCGCCCTCGTTGTAGGCGGGGATCACGACCAGGCAATCGGGGGTCGGCACGGCGGGACGGCGCAGGGAGGACCGGCGATTGTCCCGGCCGGGTGTGCAAAGTGTCAAACCGCGGCGGCGGCCGTTCGCCTGCGGCGGCGCACGCGGTCGGGCACGGCCGGGTCGCGGCGCCGGACCCGCACGACATCCGGCGACACCGCGATTCAGACCGGCAGGACCCGGTGCGGGTCGCCGGTGCTCGCCGGATCGTTCCCCGGCCTTGCCCGGCTGGCCGGGGCGGCCGGCTGACGTTTGTCAGTGGCCTTGGCCGGTGCTAACCGCGAGTCTGGCCGCGGTCATCGACATCGGAGGGTGGGCAATGAGTCATTCCGGGACCCGCGTGTCGCTGCTGGCGCTGGCATCGAGCCTGCCCGTGGCGGCCTTCCTCGCCCGCGTGACGGGAACGGGCCTTGCCCTGGTGCTGCCCCTGCTCCTCGGCGGCCTGTTGCTGGGCGCCTTCGTTTCCGTCTGGGCGACGGCGCCGGAGCGGTCCGGACGCAATCGACTGGCCCATGCGATCGCCCGGGGCATCCAGTTCCTGCTGGGGCTGGTCGCCGTGGCACTGGTCGTGCAGGGCCTGCTCTGGGGCGCCGCCCGCTGGGTCGCCTGAGCGCGTCCCGGCGGCCGCTGCCGGCGGAGTCGACCCGCAGCGGGCAGGGCGGTGCCCGCGCCTGGCGACGTCCGCTCAGGGGCAGGCGCCGGCCGCTGCCGGTCCAGTGCGCGGCCGGCCGCCGTTGTTGACGACGATGGCGCGGCCCTGGCCGGGCAGGCGGGTGTCGCACAGGGTCAGGGTCAGGTTGCTGCCGCTGGCGCTGCCGTCCGGGCGGAAGCGCAGCTGCGGCCGGCCGATGCTGCTGCGGGCGATGAGCCCGGCCGGGAGCGGGTCGAAGCGCGCCAGCACCGGTTCGCCGGGGTCCAGGCGCCGGTTGCGGTCGTCGTCCTGCCAGGCCAGCCAGCCGCCGCTCCAGTCCAGGCCGCCCGCGCAGGCGGCCCCGCCAGCGGCCGGACACAGCTCGGTCGGCAACTGGTGCGAGAGGGCATGCATCCTGGCCTGCTGGAAACTGGCGACGAACTGGTTGGTGGCGGTCGCCAGCCGGTGCCGGGCCGCCAGCTCGCGCAGCGACGGCGCGGCCATGCCAGCCAGGATCGCCAGGATCGCCAGGGTGGCGAGCAGTTCGACCAGGGTGAACCCGCCCGGAACGGGGCGGGCGGGCAGGGTGTCGTCGGGCTTGCATGGGCTGTCCATGGCCGCCACTGTGTCCGGTCGGGTCGCCGGCGTCGTCGGCGACCGCCCCGATCGCCCGTAGGAAAATGCCGGTCATGTCCGACGAACGTTCCGACGCCTTCCGCCTGGCCACGCCGTTCCCGCCGGCCGGCGACCAGCCGCAGGCCATCGCCCGGCTGATCGAGGGCTTCCAGGCCGGCCTGGCGCACCAGACCCTGCTCGGCGTCACCGGCTCGGGCAAGACCTACACCATCGCCAACGTCATCCAGGCGGTGCAGCGGCCGACCCTGGTGATGGCGCCCAACAAGACCCTGGCGGCGCAGCTGTACGGCGAGTTCAAGGCCTTCTTCCCGGACAACGCGGTCGAGTATTTCGTCAGCTACTACGACTACTACCAGCCCGAGGCCTACGTGCC
>DDTN01000017.1:0-176 GCA_002344355.1 Proteobacteria bacterium UBA2363
GATCGGGGCGACGGATCGGGGCGACGCTTCGGGACGAGGGATTGGGACGGCGGGGCGATGGGGGACGCGTGCTCTGCTGCGCGCCCTCTCAGGCAGACCTGATCAGCATCGTCCCTCTGCCCCCTGCCAAGCGCGTGCCGCCCGTGCGACGACGCCGCACTTCTCCCCTCCCCCGC
>DDTN01000017.1:215-175069 GCA_002344355.1 Proteobacteria bacterium UBA2363
GCCCCTCCCCCGCAGGAGGGGGAGAGGAAATGTGCGGTGTCGCGGCAGGGCCGGTTAGTCAGGGCGGCGTTGTCGGTACAACCGAACGCGGGTAGGTTTGGGGTCCGGTCGCGGGCCGCCCGGCTTACAGGAAGGCGCGCACCAGGACGATCACCACCAGGGCCGGCGAGACCACGCGCAGCAGCCAGCGCCAGGCGGTGAACAGGCCGTCGGACAGCTCCGGCAGTTCCTCGCGCAGCAGGCTGGTGCGGACCGCCCAGCCGGCGAACAGGGCGATCAGCAGGCCGCCCAGCGGCAGCATGATGTCGTTGGCGACCTTGGCCACGAAGTCCATGATCTCCAGGCCCCACAGGCGCACGTGCGACCAGTGGTTGAAGCCCAGCACCGAGGCCAGGCCCAGCACCCAGCACAAAAGGCCGATGCCGAGCGCCGCCTGGCGNNCAGCAGGCCGTACAGCAGGCCCAGCGGCATGCTGTCGAAGGCCAGCGGCAGCGAGGTGAAGATCAGGCCCGGCCCGCCGCCGGCCGGATTGATGCCGAAGGCGATCACGATCGGGAAGATCGCCATGCCAGCGAGCAGGGCGACGCCGGTGTCGGCCAGCGCCACGGCGACGCCGATGCGCGGGATCGAGATGCCGCGCGGCAGGTAGGCGCCGTAGGCCATCATCGTGCACATGCCCAGGCTGAGGCTGAAGAAGGCCTGGCCCATGGCGGCCAGGAACACGCCGCCGTCGATCTCCGAGAAGTCCGGCTTGAACAGAAAGCCCAGGGCGGTGCCGAAGTGGCCGGTGGTCAGGCCGTAGCCGACCAGCACCAGCAGCAGCAGGAACAGTGCGGGCATCAGCACCTTGACCGCGCGCTCCAGGCCCTTCTCGACGCCGAGCGCGACCACCGCCAGGGTCATCACCATGAACAGGCCGTGCCAGCCGGTCAGCGCCCAGGCGTCGCCGAGCAGGCCGCCGAAGGTGGCGCCGGGGTCGGTGATCCGTTCGCCGCCGAACAGCTGGCCCAGGTACGACCAGGAGTACGACAGCGTCCAGCCGGCCACCACGCTGTAGAAGCTGAGGATCAGGATGCCGGCGAGGATGCCCAGCCAGCCCAGGCCCACCCAGCTCCGCCGTGCGCCGGAATCCGCCGAGACCTTGACCAGGCTGTTGATCGGGCTCATCCGGCCACGCCGGCCGATCAGGATCTCGGCCATCAGGATCGGCAGGCCGACCAGGGCGATGCAGGCCAGGTAGACCAGGACGAAGGCGCTGCCGCCGTTGTCCGAGGTCATGTAGGGGAAGCGCCAGATGTTGCCCAGGCCCACCGCCGAGCCGGTGGCGGCCAGCACGAAGGCCATGCGCGAGGACCACATGCCGTGGATCGAGTTCTTGTCCATGCCAGTCAGGTGTGCCGAAAAAGAAGGAGACGACGACGCATGCGCAGGACGGGGCAGGGCGGGCTCAGGCCCGCACCGCCACCGGCTTGCGCAGCAGCTTGTAGCCGACCGCGGCCATGGCCATGGCGATGATCGGCGTGATCCAGTTGAAGAAGGCGTACGGCAGGTAGTCCAGCGTCGCCACGCCCAGGGTCGCCGCCATGTAGGCGCCGCAGGTGTTCCAGGGCACCAGGGCCGAGGTCAGGGTGCCGCCGTCCTCGATGGCGCGCGACAGGTTGACCGGCTCCAGGCCCTGGCGGTCGAACTCCAGGCGGTACAGGCGGCCGGGCAGGACGATGGCGATGTACTGGTCGGAGGCGATCACGTTGACGCCGATCGCGGTCAGGATGGTGGCCACCACCAGCGAGCCCGGGCCGCGCACCGCGCGCAGGATCGACTCGACGATGCGGTCGAGCAGGCCGGCGCGCTCCATGCAGGCGCCGAACGCCATCGCGCAGATGATCAGCCAGATGGTCGGCAGCATGCTGGCCATGCCGCCGCGATTGAGCAGGCCGTCCAGCATGGCGTCGCCGGAATCGGCCGAATAGCCGTCGAACAGCGAGCGCCAGGCGCCGCCCAGCAGTTGCAGGGCGGTGTTGTCGCTGTTGACGCCGGCCAGGGCCAGCACCGCCTCGCGCTGGAACAGCACCGCGAACACGCCGCCGAGCAGGGCGCCGATGGCGATGGTCGGGAACGCCGGCACCTTGCGCACCGCCATCACCAGCAGCACCAGCAGCGGCAGCAGCAGGTGCACGCCGATGTCGAAGCGCGCGTCCAGCGCCGCCAGCAGCGGCTCCAGCGCGCCGGTGTCGCCCTGGCCGGCCCGGCTCAGCCCGATGCCGGTGAAGATCAGCAGGGCCGCCGCGAAGCCGGGCAGGGTGGTCCAGGTCATGTGCCGGATGTGGCCGAACAGCTCGCTGCCCGCCGAGGCCGGCGCCAGGTTGGTGGTGTCCGACAGCGGCGACATCTTGTCGCCGAAGTAGGCGCCGGAGATCACCGCGCCGGCGGCGATCGCCGGGTCCAGGCCCAGGCCCATGGCGACGCCCATCAGGGCCACGCCGATGGTGCCGGCCACCGTCCAGGAGCTGCCGATCGACAGCGCCACCAGGGCGCAGATCAGGCACACCGCCGGGTAGAACCAGCTCGGGTGCAGCAGCTTCATGCCGTAATAGATCAGCGCCGGCACCGTGCCGGACAGGATCCAGGCGCCGATCAGCGCGCCGACCGCCAGCAGGATGAAGATCGCCGTGGTCGCCAGCGACACGCCCTTGACCACCGCGAGCTGCATGTCGGCATAGCGCAGGCCGTTGCGCAGGGCCACCAGCATGGCCGCGCCCGCCGCCATCAGCAGGGCGATCTGGTTCGGCCCGCCCGAAGACCCGTCGCCGAACAGCCGCACCGACAGCACCAGCAGAACCACCAGAACGAACAGCGGCACCAGGGCCTGCAACAGCGTGGGCTTGCGCATCCGGTCCTCCCCAGAAGTCGCCGGAGTGTAGGGCCGCCAGCCGCCCCACGCCAAACCCCGCCGCTGCTGCGCCGCAAGAACCCAGCCGGCACTGGGGCCGCCGCGTATCCCGTGCGCAGCCTGTCCGACCTTCCCGCAACCCCCGCCTCCCGCCAGAATGCCCACGCTCCACCCGGTCCCCGATCCCCCGACGTACCTCGATTCCCGAGTCCCGAGTCCCGAGTCCCGCTCCCACCCCATGCCCCCCTTCGACCTCGCCGCCGAACTCGCCGCCTTCGCCGCCCGCCACCCCGGGGCCGCCGACACCGTCGCCCTGTTCCGGCAGCGCCTGGCGGCCGGCGACGCCGGTGCCTTCGCGCGCTGCCCGGCGCAGGGCCACTTCACCGGCTCCGCCCTGGTGGTCAGCGCCGACCGCCAGCGCACCCTGCTCACCCACCACCGCAAGCTGGGCCGCTGGCTGCAACCCGGCGGCCACGCCGACGGCGAGGCCGACCTGGCCCGCGTCGCCCTGCGCGAAGCCGAGGAGGAAACCGGCCTGGCCGGCCTGCACCTGCACCCCGGCCTGCTCGACCTCGACCGCCACTGGATCCCCGAACGCGGCAGCGAACCCGGCCACTGGCACTACGACGTCCGCTTCCTGGTCCAGGCCACCGCCGGCGAGGACTTCGTGGTCGGCCCGGAATCCAACGACCTGGCCTGGTGGCCGCTGCGCCAGGTCGCCGACGACGCCGGCTTCGACGCCTCGCTGCGCCGGATGGCGGAGCGGGTGCTTCAGGGTTAGGCGACGCCTGCGCCTTGGCTGTCCTCGCAACCCGATCAGGGCCCGGGAGCCTGCCCGACCAGTGCCGAAACGGACGGCACGATACGCAGGTTCCGCGATCGCCTGCGCTGACGAGCGGTGGACTTGCACTGTGTTGCCTGCGGGGGCTGGATTGCCTGCGATATATTTCGAAGCGCACTGCTGCTCCGGCCCAGGAAAAGGGGGAGGCTGGATCCGCGGGCGACTCCCACCCTGCGCTGCATGCTGTCGGCTTCAATGCATTGGCTGGAGCGTGGGAGTCCGGACTTGGATGCAAAGCTGACGCCAGGAGGGTGGCATGGGGATTTTTCTTCTGATCGTGTTCGTGGTGCTGCCCCTGGTGGCAGTCATTCTCGTCGTGGCATCCCGCGGCTCGGAAATGCGCGCCGTCGAGCTCCAGGCGCGCGCCGCGCAAGAGAAGCTGCAGCGGGAACAGCCCGGGAGCCCATTGGCGCAACTGGGCCCGAACGAGTTCGTCCAGTCCTACATGGCCGCGTTCCAGCAGCGCGCCAGAAGCGCCAATCGACGCCTGTTCTCGCGGTTTGCGGTTACGTTCGTCGCCACCGCCGTGCTGATCCCGGTCCTTACCCAGGTCCTGAGGCCTGTGTTCGGCGGTCGGGAGGCACCGTCGATGGCCGTCGTCCTCGGCCTGCTGTTCTTTTTTGCTGGCGTGGTTTGGGCTGTAGTCGGCTGGCGGCGCAAACTCCGCGAAGACGTGCTCAGCCACCAAGGGCACTGAGGACGGGGAGTCCGTTGAACGGACTGCGCACCCCGCGCCCGCCGCGATTGAGCACATGCGTGTAGATCTGCGTGGTCGACACGTCGGCGTGACCGAGCAGTTCCTGCACCGTGCGGATGTCGTAGCCATCCTCGATCAGGTGGGTGGCGAAGCTGTGGCGCAGGGTGTGCGCGGTGACGTGCTTGAGCAGTCCGGCAGCGCGTCGTGCCCGCGCCAGACCGCGCGCCAGCACGCTGTCGTCGACGTGGTGCCGGCGCAGCACGCCGGCACGCGGATCCCGGGACACCTGGGCCGCCGCGAACACGAACTGCCAGCCCGGTTGCCGGCCGGCACCCCGGTACTTGCGCGCCAGCGCGTCCGGCAGCGCGGTCTCGCCCAGCCCGGACGCCAGGTCGCGCTGGTGCAGGGCAAGGGCGCGGTCGATCTGCCGTGCCAGAGGAGTGGCGAGACTGGCCGGCAGCACCGTGCGCCGATCCTTGCCGCCCTTGCCCTGGCGCACCGTGATCTCGTTACGACCGAAGTCGACGTCCTTGATGCGCAGGCGCAGGCACTCCATCAGACGCATGCCGGTCCCGTAGAGCAGGGCGGCGAGCAGCCAGGGGCGGCCCTCCATGTGGGCCAGCAGCAACCGCACCTCGTCCCGGGACAGCACGGTCGGCACACGATGCCGCGGCTTTGCCCGAACCACCTCGTCCAGCCATGGCAGGTCGAGCGCCAGAACGTGCCGGTACACGAACAGCAGCGCGGCCAGCGCCTGGTTCTGGGTGCTGGGTGCGACCTGGCCGCGCACGGCGAGATCCGAGAGGAAGGCTTCGACCTGTGCCGCGCCCAATTCCCGCGGGTGGCGCCGATCGTTGGCCAGGATGAACCGCCGCAGCCAGTGCAGGTAGGCGCGCTCGGTCGCCAGGCTGTAACCGCGAACCCGCAGGCAGCGGCGTACCTCGTCGAACAGCCGAGGCCTCGCCGGCGCCGCAGGCGCATCGTCGGTGCCCCTTAACACCCCGCCCTGGTCCCGATAACCCATAACAGCCGCGATCCGGGGTTGAAGGATGTTGAGGTTGGCCGCTCCCACCCCGCGCCGTCGTCAGCGAAGTCCCTGATCGCACGTCGGAAAGTTCCGATTGACGCGCCCACCACAAAGCTGAACAATCAGCCCGTAACCCCCCGACCCGGGGCAGAAATAGCGTTAGGTGCTGAAGGCCATGAACGAAATCGCGAGTCTCATCTTCCCGTGGATTCCGGTCGCGACCGGCGCCCTCCTTGCGTGGTCCGCCTACTCGCTTTGGCGCGTTTCGCGTAGGCACAGCGCGCTCGTCGCTCTTGGTCTATTCGCAGTCTTCGCGGCGGGTTCGGGTGTCATGTCCGCCTTTCCGATGACTTATGCCTTGAGCTCTAGCGAAGTCGCCTACACGGGCGTGCTTCCCGAAGTAGTGCATGGGAATGTTGTCCCCATCCTCCACATCGCGTTTCTGGTGGGCGCCGGCTCGCTCGGACTCGCTGCTGCCCGCTTCGGTACGGCACGCACCTAACTATGTGTTCAAGCGGACCGCGCAACCTTGGGTTTGTCATTCTGGTGGGTCCACGCGTGCGCGGCCGCTTAACACGGCGTTAGGGCCCTATGGAGGCGACACTAGAAGTTGGTGGTTCTCTAGAGCATGACGGGGATGGGCTCGTCCGTTACACCGTGCGACTCTCAAACGGGAGCTTTATAGCAAGCACTTCAGCGTGGGGTAACGTCGGCGACCACTTGCAACTCGCAGAGGCATTGCAGGACTTCCCTGCATCAGCAGACTCAACGGCCAGCTACACCTTTGGCACATCGGGCACCGGCTACTGTTTGATCGAGTTCTTCTGTACTGATCGCCTGGGGCATGTCGGTCTCTGGGCTTCCTTCGAGTCGACCTATCCGGTCGGTCGCTCCGAGCAACATGAGACAGCACGTCTTTTCATGCGCTGCGACCCCGCCTCGATTGACTCTTTCGTTGCCGAGCTGAGAGGGTTCGTGGCAGGCTCCCCCAATCGGGCCAAGCTTGTCGGCTTAGGGCCCCAACAATTCATTCAAGCCGACGCCGCTTCGCGGCGCGGCTTAATTCAGGCGTTAGACGACAGAAAGAACGATGAGCCAGGATCCCAAGATCTACAAGCCGGACGCGCTTCCAGACGAGGAGCGACCGCTCGCTCGATTCATGGCCGACGCCCACGGTGTCGCGTTCCGCCCCTTGGCTTCGCTGGCCGAGGCGAAGGCCGCAGACGACGGCGTTGTGATTCTTCAGGGCGATGATGGCGGCCAGGTCTACGTCGTCTGTCCGGCCTCATTGGTCCGGTGTGCCGAAGCCACTCTCGATCAACTTCTTGTCGATCTCGACGAGCTTGCATGGCCCGGGAATGATCCCAACATGAGACGCGTCTACTACGAGCGGCTCGCCGCAGGCAGCGGAGTACCTGGTGGTATGGGCGGGGGGCGGGTCGCTTCAGAGCCGTGGATTCACGGCGACTTCATTGGTAGTGGCCTTGGCCCCGCGATCGCAGACGTTCTGCGAGGTGATCGTGCCCGGATTCAATGACCGCGGTGGTCTGTCGTCTAACAACAGCATGCAGCGGACGGCGCTGCGCGCCGCCGCTGATGCTGAGCGTTAGGTGACACGTCATGGCTAAGGCGCGTGAGGTTGAGACACATCAGTTCCGGACAGAGCTCATACGCGAGCTCGCCAATATTGCACCAGGCTGTGTCGTAGTCTTTGTCGAAGGCGTCAGCCCTGGTATTGGGTTTCAGCTGCAAGACCAACACGGTCGCCTCAGGTCGAATATCGTGAATATCAACCGAGCTACGACGCGCACTCTGCAAAAGGGCCATCTTATGGATGCAATACGAAGAGCGGGCAATCCGAGCGGTGGCTTGCCACCCGGGTTCTAGTTGGCCGTGGCAGTGACACCTAACTGTATGTTCAAGCCGACCGCTGGAGGCGGGACTCAACCCTTCCGACCGCTGCTGGCCAGCGGCGGCTTAACACGGCGTTAGAGGGCATTACAGGTGTTCGGCGATCGCGTTCTGCTACCCGACAAGAATCGCAAGGCTCCTTACGACTCAAGCGCGCCCGGCTCGGGGCGTTGGTTTACCTTTGCGTGTTCCCACTGCGGCAATCAGATCTCGCTTGATCTTCCATCTTTCATCGGAAACTACCAAGACCGCGAAAGCGTGCTCGGCGCCTCCTACGCGGAAGACATCAGGCTTCACTTTGGGCTCCGTCAAGACAGGTCACTAGTAGACGGTTGGCCGAAGTTTCGCATTGAGTCTTGCAGCGCTTGCGACACCTCTTATCTTGTGTATGTGGCTGTGCATGAGCCGGCCAACGGCTGGTTCAAGATCATTCCTCAGGGCATCTCGCGACTGCCCTCTAACGGCAAAGGATAGATCGCGCGCAGCCGCGATCTGATCCGGTTGTTGAACAAGCCCGGTCAGGCTTGCCGATACGTTCTTAAGGGAAACAGCATTCGCGACGGTGCCGAGGTGCGGTGTCGCGTTGACGCTGCGCGCGTGCGGTGCGGGGTGCGGAGCGGTTCGTGGCGAGGTTGCCCGGCCGGTTTTCGCCAGCGCATGGGCGCGAAGGGCCGTTTCGGACGCAGCCCGCCCGTCGAGGCGCACGGCCCCGCCTTTCGGTGCAGCACGGTGTGTTCGCGCTCACATGGCACGGCTCCGGTGGTCGTGGTGCGGGGTTCGTCGCCGGTGCGCCTGGGCGGGCGTCAGGCGGGTGGCGACGATGCGCATGGGCTCGCCGCAGTGCGGGCACAGGAGGCGGCAGCGGGCCGGTGCGGGCAGGTCGGGCAGGTCGGCCAGGTGGACCTGCAGCAGCAGCTGCACGCGTGCCAGCAGGGCCTTGCGCCTGGGGTGCAGCAGGCCGAAGTCGCGCACGCGGCGGAAGCCCTTGGGCAGGACATGCTGGAGCAGCAGGGCCAGGAACCCGGCGCCGGGCAGGCTGCGGATGCGGGTCGGGCCGGTGCTGTCGCGGTAGCGGAAGCGCACGTGCTGGTCGTCGCAGCCGAGCAGGTCGCGTTCGCTGAGCACGCCGCGGTAGAGGTGGCGGGCGAGGTAGGCAAGGGCCTGTTCGCCGCGGCCGACCCGGGTGCAGTCGGCGACCCAGGTGTCGGGCAGCGGGTCGGGCAGGGTCAGGCCCGGGGCGCGCAGGGCGGCCAGCACCCTGGTGCGAAACACCCGGGTCAGGTTGCCGGCGCGGAACAGGAAGCGGCGGGTGCTGCGCCACAGCCGGGTGCTGTAGTGGTCCTGTTTTCCATCTGGCAAGTTGCGGCCGCGCCCAGGCCGCTCCGAACCGTCGCCGCTTGTGTGTGTTTCGTAGTCCCCGGCCAGCGCCCTGGCCCATCGCGGACGCCCTCCGAGACCGCCGGCCGGACATCACACGCCCTGCACCGGCCCCGGAGTTTGATACGCGCGTAGCGATCGCCAGGTCGTCTCGCCACCCCCGGCGGCAATCGCCGGTCCTGTCCTCCCGTTCCCCAGCAGGGGTGTCCCCATGTCCATTCATCACAAGATCATCGCAATCGCCGTGGCGGCCGCCCTGGGCGCGCCGGCGGCGGCCAGCGCCCAGGCGGTCGGCTTCACCTACCTCGAGGCCGGCATCGCCGGCGGCTTCGTCAACGACGTCGAGCGGTCGGACCGGTTCGGGGGCAGCCTTGGCCCGCTCGAGGTCGAGACCGATGCCGACGCCGGCGTTTTCGTGGGCGGCGCCTGGCAGTTCGCAGGGAACTTCCACCTGTTCGGCGACTACTGGGCGGGCGGCCAGGAGCTGGAGGTCAGCGACGCGGCCACCACCGTCACCGGCGACTTCGACCTGGTGCGCTGGCGCATCGGCGTCGGCTATGCCTACCCGTTCTCGGAGACGCTGGCCTTCTATGGCCGGGTCAGCTTCGACACGCTGGAGTTCAAGGACGCGCGGGTGGCCGGCTTCGACGTCGACATCAGCGCCGACGAGGATGGCGTCGGCGGCGAGGTCGGCCTGGTCTGGGCGGCGACGCAGTCGCTGCACCTGCAGGGCCACGTGCGCTACACCCCGGTCGGCAAGGTCGCCGAGCGCGGCGCCGACGCCTTCGATTCCGACGTTCTGGTCGGCGTGAACGGCCGCTGGTACTTCCGGCCCAACATCGCCCTGGTCGCCGGCTACGAGCTGGGCAAGATCACCACCTTGAATGCGGGCCTGCGGCTGGCGTTCTGAGAACCGGCGTCAGGAAAACCGGGGTCAGAGTCGGGTTTCCGGCAGGACGGCGCCTGGCGTGCGCCCGGTGTACCCTGACCCCGGTTCCGCGCCGTCGCCGCTGGGCAGCGCGTCCGGTTCCGGGCGGCGGGCATCGCGATCCGGCAACCGAAGGTCGTGACACGGCAAGGCCGCCGGTTCGCAGGGGAACGCTCCATGAAGGCCAACTTCAAGCCCCACGAGATCGACTACCACACGCTGCGTCTGATCGTCGGCCTGTCGGCCATGTTTCTGGCGAGGCTGACCGTGCTGCTGTCGGGCGAGTCGCTGGCCTCGATCAGCGACGCTTACCACCAGGGCGGCTGGGCGCGCGACGTGCTGGTCGGCATCCTGTTCGCGATCGCCTCCTTCCTGATCGCCTACAACGGCGCCAGCAGCACCGAGATGCTGCTCAGCAAGCTGGCGGCGGTTTCGGCCCTGGGGGTGGCGCTGTTTCCCTGCGAGTGCGGCACCGGGGAGGAGATCCTGCCCTATGTCCACTACGTCTCGGCGGCCGTCCTGTTCGCGGTGCTGGCCTGGTTCTGCCTGATCTTCTTCCGGCGCGCGCGTGGCAAGGGCCACCGCGAGGCGATCTGGCGCTCCTGGCTGTACGGGCTGTGCTGTGCCGTCATCGTGCTGGTCATGTTGGTGCTGGCCTTCGACCATTTCGCGGGCGGGCCGATCAGCAACAAGGTGCCCCGGCTCGTCTTCCAAGGCGAGCAGGCCGCGCTGTTCGCCTTCGGGGTGTCCTGGCTGGTCGCCAGCCGGGTGCTGCCGGGCATTACCGACCCGCGCGAGCGGATCTCGGTCCTGCCGGTGGCGCGGTAGGAAGAACCGGGCTCGGAGTCGCCTCTTCCGAAACGACCGCGGCCCGGCGCCACCAAGTGCACTCTGACCCCGGTTTGACTACGATGCGCACGATCCGGACAGGCATTGATCGCCAGGGTGTGGACCGGTCCAGACACTCGTTCATTGGTTCAATCCGACCGCGGAGAGAGGCCATGGTGTTTCCTGAAGTCTGTTCGCCGCGCCGCCACCAGAACCGGGCGTAGGCATCGAACCCATGGCATTCAGCGAGTTCGAGGCAGCCCGCGCCCGGAAGGTGGTGGGTGCCTTCGTAGAGGCCAGGCGACCGCCGGCGCACGTCCGTCCACAGCTCGACATCGGCTACCGAATCGCCGGCCAGAGCGTTGAGATCTTCGAGATCCGCCCGGTGTGGAGAGGCAAGCCCGGGGAAACGCGCGAGCGCTCCGTCGCAAAGGCCACCTATGTGCGCACCGTCGATCAGTGGCGCGTCTTCTGGATGAGAAGCGATCTGAAATGGCACGGATACGCGCCGGTTCCAGCCGTGGACACGGTGGAGGCGTTCGTCGATCTTGTGAGGGAGGATCCATGGGCCTGCTTCTGGGGCTGATCCTTCGTCAACGCCCAACCCTGCGTTCGCGCCACCACCGCCTTGCGATGCGACAGGATCCAGGCGGCAGACCACCAGGAACGTCATGACCGCTCATCCTGTCAGGTTCGATTTCGTCGTGCATTTCACCAATGGCGGCAGCCTGTCCGCCCGGGACTTCCGCCTGGACATCCCGGGCAGCGAAATCTCCGACCATGAGCTTGCGGCCCACCTCATCCAGGACATGCGCCTGCTGATGGCCGGCCGCGTGGAGATCGCCAACAAGCAGGTCATCGAGGAGCCGCACAAGCGGGGCGCGATCGCGACCGATGGCCTTGCGCAGCAGACCATCGAGCTGGCCGACGAGCCGCTGTCTGCTTCGGAACTCCTGTCCAGGGACAGCACCCACCCGGTCCGGGTGGTCGCCAGGGACGGGGAGAGCTACATGGTTTCACGCCTGGTGGTCTAGCCTTCCATCGAGAACGCCGCCCATGTTCGAGCTTCCCGTACGCGACCCCTGCGACCTGTGCGAAGGCATGGCCGGCCGCGAGGCGCGCTGGGCGGTGGTCGACCAGGGCAAGTACACGCTGACCGTGCTCAATCCCTGGCAGTTCGAGCGTGGCCAGTGCTGCGTGATCACCCGCCGCCATGTCGCGACCCTGCTCGACCTGCGCGAGGAGGAATGCATGGCGGTGATGCTGGCGGCCCAGCGCGTCGGGCAGGCGCTGCTGCAGGCCTTCCGGCCGCTGGGCCTTTTGACCTTCCAGAACAACGGGGTCTACAGCGGCCAGGAGACCCCGCACTTCCATTTCCATGTCGTGCCCCGGCAGCCGGGCAGCGACTGGGGCATCGGCCCGCCGCAGCTCGCGACCTTCGAGGGGGCAGGGCGTGTCCCCGGCACCCCGCACGATCCCGGCGGCGATGCCCGGCGTCGGGAGCGGGTCCTGGCCTCCCCCGGGCAGATGGCGGAGACGGCGGCCCTGATCCGCAGGAACCTGGTCTGATGTCCGCTGCTGGCGCGCGCGGCGCAGGGGCCGGCCTCCGTGCAACCTCCCCGGGGTCAGAGTCGAGTTTCTGAAGTAACGGCTCCTGGAAAGTGCACTCTGACCCCGGTTTCCGCTCTGACCCCGGTTTCCCGGAATGTCGCACAGAGAATCGGACGTATGTCCTGACCGGCGCTGGCCGCGCCCCCTGTTCGCAAAGGAAGCACACATGAAAGTGATCCGCGGCAGCACCTGGCGCGCGGAGCGCCCCTGGGGCGCGATCGACATCGCCAGCATGGACGGCATCACCACGCGCCTGCACTGGACCGACCAGCCCTACCGCTGGCACGTCAACGACGGCGAGGAGGTGTTCGCGGTGCTGACCGGCCGGGTCGAGATGCGCTATCGCGAGGCGGGCGTCGAGCAGCGCGTGCTGCTGGCGCCTGGCGACGTCTTCCACGCCACCGTCGGCACCGAGCATGTCGCCCACCCGATCGGCGAAGCCAGGATCCTGGTCGTCGAGCGCGAGGGTAGCGTCTGAGGCTTCCGGGAGCCGACAGTCATCGCGGCCGCCCTCCCTGGCTTTGTCAGGTCTCCGTTGGCATCCGGCCGTCGGTGCGCGATGTCCTGGACCGTGCCCCCTTTCCGCCCGACAATGCCGCCAGGCAAGCGCCGGGGCGGGCCATGGCCGTGCCCCGCTCGACAGCCCCAACGACTCGAGGAGGATCCGTGGAAGACCCGCACGCCGACGGCATCGACAAGGAGCGCGGCCACCCGCGGGCGCTGCAGATCATCCCGGACGAATTCTTCTGGGATTGCACGGACGAGCTGGGCCCGTTCGGCTCGGACGAGGGCGACACCGCGCTCTTCGAGTACCGCAACTGGCGCAAGGAGAACCCGGACCGGCCGCTGTCCGAGTGCCTGGTCTGGACCATCGAGGCGGTCGGCGAGATGTCCGTGGCGGATTACTCGGACGCGATCCTGGACGAGTCCGTGGTCGCCGCCCAGATCGAGGACCCGGACTTCGACGACCAGCACTTCATCTACACGACCGACATCTCGGTGGTCGCGACCGGCTTCGGCCAGCTCGCCGATGAAGGGACCATCGATCCGGCCGCGAAGGTCTACGTCGAGCGCGCCCTCGGGCGCCTCGCCGTCTGGGCCAGGCTGCAGCCGGACTGGGCGCATGGCGAAACCTTCATCGCCAACCTGGCGCGGCTCGGGCGGGCGCTGGCCGAGGCCTGAGGGGCGCCACCGGCCGGGGCCGGCCGGCGCGCGGCCGGGCCGGGCGGGGCTACACTTCCGGCCGGGTGCACGGTCGACCCGGACCGGCCGTCGGCACGGACAACCCCAGGAGCCGCCATGAAGCTCGCCTACGTCAACGTCTTCGTCACCGACCTCGACAGGGCCGTGGCCTTCTATGGCGATACGCTGGGGCTGGCCCTGGAGTTCGCCTCGCCGGAACACGGGTATGCCTCGTTCTCGGCGGGCCCGGTCCGGCTGGGCGTTTCCCTGCCGGGGACCGCGCACGCCGACCTGGTCGGGCGCCCGACCGGGATCGGCCTGGAGGTGGCCGACCTCGAGGCCGAGCACGCGCGGCTGTCTGCGCTGGGCGTGCGGTTCACGATGCCGCCCGCCCGGCAGCCCTGGGGCGGCTACATGGCGATGCTCGCCGACCCCGACGGCAACCAGTTCTACCTGGACCAGGTGGCGGACGTGCATGGCTAGCGGCCGGCTCCGGCTCACCCGTGCCCCTGCCACGCCGCTGGAGCCCGACCGGCGGCTGCGCGCTGATCAGGGGGCGGCCGGACGCCGCGAGCGGGGAGCGTCGACCTGGCCGCCAGTGCGTGCGGTGCCCGTTGGCTGCCGGCCGGCGAAGCAGGTGGGGAGCCGACGCGCTGTACGGAGCGGTTCGGCCGCCCCTGCTGCGGGGTGGCGGGGCGGACACGGGCGCGTCGCGCGGGCGTGGGCGTGCCCGGAGGATCGACGTCATGCATAGAAGCCGCCTTGGCAACATCGTGATCGACTGCCGGACCGGCGACCTGCTGGCGGCGTCCCGGTTCTGGAGCGCCGCGCTGGGCTACCCGCTTGCCGAGCCGCTGGACGCGGCCAGCGGCTACGTGCGCCTGCTGACGCCGCCGGGGCAGGTCCAGGTGATCGTCCAGCAGGTCGGCCACGAATCCCGCGCGCACCTCGATATCGAAACCGATTCGATCGAACGGGAGGTGGCGCGTCTGGCGGCTCTGGGCGCGACGCTGGACGCGCGGCACGACGGGTGGGTGGTGATGCGGGCGCCCACCGGACAGCGGTTCTGCGTCGGCAAGCCCTACCGGGACGGCTTCGACGAGGGTGCCACTGCCTGGGAATGAGCGGGCCGGCACGGTGGCGGCGCATGCCATGCCAGCCAGTGCCCGGGTGGAGCAGGCCGCCGTCGCGCGCGAGTGCCGCAGCATGCGGTGCCCAGCCCTGCAATGGACCCAGGAGCGGCCGATGCCTTCCCCCCACGCCTTGGGTCTGCAACGCGGTGTCACGCTGCCTGGTCGTCACCGGTGCGGCCGGCACTCCAGGCTCCCTGCAGCGGGTGTTCTCGGCACTGCCGATCGTCGGCCATCCGGGCACGGCGGTGGGCTAGGCTGTCGGTCATCGGCAATGCAGCGAGGGCGCATGGACCAGGAAGAGATCAGGGCGTTGTTCGACCAGCAGGCCGCCGGCTACGACGCGCAGTGGGAGAAGACGCGGCCGATCCGGGAGTGCCTTTACCTGCTGCTGGGTGCCGCATTCGCCGACCTGCCGGACGAGGCGAGCGTTCTCTGCGTGGGCCTGGGCACCGGGCAGGAGCTGGCGCACCTGGCGCAGGCCAGGCCCGGCTGGCGGTTCACGGCGGTGGAGCCTTCCGGAGAGATGCTGCGGCGCTGCCGCGCCCTGGCGGAACGCGAGGGGTTCGCCGGACGCTGCGTCTTCCACGAGGGTTACCTGGACAGCCTGCCCGAGGCCGGGCCGTTCGATGCCGCCACCTGCTTCCTGGTCTCGCAGTTCCTGCTGGACCGGGGCGAGCGCGTCGGCTTCTTCCGCGGCATCGCGCAGCGGCTGCGACCGGGCGGCCTGCTGGCCAGCACCGACCTGGCAGCGGACATCGACTCGTCCGAGTACGCGGTGTTGCTGCAGGCCTGGGCGCGGATGATGGCTGCCGCGGACGTCGCGCCCGAGGCGATCGAACGGATGCGCCGCGCCTACGGCCAGGACGTCGCGGTGCTGCCGCCCGCCGGGGTCGAGGCGATCCTGCGCGAGGGCGGCTTTCCGCTGCCGGTGCGGTTCTTCCAGGCCGGCCTGATCCACGGCTGGCTGTCGCGGCGTTGCGCGCCGGGTGATGTCGAATCCGCACCGCGTCCGGCATCCGCGTCGTCGTGACAGGAGCACACGCCATGCTGCATGCCGCCGCCCTCCTGATCGCCCTGCTCGGCCTGGCGCACTCCGTGCTGGGCGAGCGCTACCTCCTGGTCCGCCTGTTCCGGCGCGAGCTGCCGCATCTGTTCGGCGGCCCCGCGTTCACGCGACACACGCTGCGCTTCGCCTGGCACCTGACCACGGTGCTGGCCTGGGCGCTGGCGCTGCTGCTGGTGCAGCTCGCCGGGCCGCACGATGCCGTCGACCTGGTGCGGACGATCGGCGGGGCGATGCTGGTCTCCGGCCTGCTGCCGCTGGCCATCACCCGCGGCCGCCACTTGTCGTGGCTGGTACTGTTCGCAGCGGGCGGGCTGTGCCTGGCCTGGGTGCCCGGCTGAGCGCGGCCGGCGACGCCCGGGGCCGGTGGTCCGGAACGCGCACAGTGCGATCGGCGGGTCCCGTCGCCGTACAGGAGGAGTGCCATGAGCTACGACGAATCGCGCCTCGAGGAGGCCGTGCTGGCCCTGCTGGCCGCCTGCAGTTTTTCCGGCGGCCGCAGCTGGAAGGGCTACGACTTCGACATCATGGACCGCCTGCACGCGCAGGGGATGATCGAGAATCCCCGCGGCAAGGCGAAGTCGGTGGTGCTGACCCCGGAAGGTCTCGCGCGCGGCGAACGCGCCGCGCAGCGGTTGTTCGGGGCACCCGACGGGGGTGCGCCATGAAGGCGCCGCGGGTCCCGGCGGCGACCGTGTCGATGCTGCTGGGCGCGGGCTTCCTCTACCTGGTCGGCCGCTACACCGACAACGCCGGGTTCCGGTTCGCCGGCCTGATCCTGGCCGCGGTCGCGATCATCACGGCGCTGGCCCGGGTGGGCACGCGCCAGGGCGGCGACGACGGGGAGGCTGGCTGAGGCCCGGCCCCGTGTGGGCGCCGCGGACACGGCGGGTATCGGCTCGGTCCCGTGCGCCGGCGGCCAGGCAGCGGCCACAACCGCGACGCATGTTTCCACTTCCCGAGGCTGCCCGGCAATGGCCAAGTACCTGATCTCGTTTCCCGCCGCCGCCCTGGTCGTGACCGAGGCGGAAATGCCGGCGGTGGTCCGCGACTCGCATGCGGTGATCGAGGCGGCCAAGGCGGCCGGCGTGTACGTGTTCGGCGGCGGCATCGACGCCTCGGTGCCGCCGGTACGGGTGGCGGCCGACGGTGCCGTGATCGATGGCGGCCATCCCGGCGGCCCGCAGCTCGACGGGGGCTTCGCGGTGCTGGAGCTGCCCTCGCGCGAGGCGGCGATCGCCTGGGCGGCGCGCCTGGCCCGGGCCTGCCGCTGCGACCAGGAAGTGCGCGCGTTCGGCTTCGATCCGATGTCCTGATCCCGTCGGCGTCCGGGCCGGAGGGCGGGGACGCCGGGCACCCGGCCGGCAGGACGACCTGCGCGGGTGTGGCCCGCGGGCGCGGGATCTTCCGAATCGGAGGAGGAGAGGGCGGCCGGGCAGAGGCCGACCTGGCATGCCTTCCGGCGATACACCCCACCGGCGGGAAGGACCCGGCCATCGGCCCACGAGGAGACCGCAGCATGGACCGCAGCACCTACGTCGCACTGGCCCGTCGTGCGTCGGACCTGGTAGACGACGCGCGCTACCCCGAAGCGATCGCGTTGTTCGAGGAGATCCTCGCCGGCGAGCTGCCGGACTTCGACAAGGGCATCACCTGGGTGAACATCGCCACCGTGCGCGACAAGCAGGGCGACACCGCGGCGGCGCTGGACTGCCTGGATACGGCGCTGGCCTTCGAGCAGGGGGCCGGGAACTGCTTCATCGCGCAGCACCGCGCCGCCTACCTGTCGAAGCTGGGCCGGCATGCCGAGAGTGCCGCGGCCTACCGGGCGCTCCTGGAACGCACCGACCTGCGTGTCGAGGACGCCGAGGTGTTCCGCGCCAACCTCGGCACCCTCGAACGGCTGCAGCGCGAGCGTTCGGCGCCCTGAGCGCCATGGCGTCGGGATTGGCAGGAACGGTGCGCCGCTGCATCCTGCGGCCGTAGGCTTGCCGCCATGATCATCCGCCCAGCCACCCCGGACGATGCCCGGGCGATCGCCGCACTGATCGCCGGTTTCCAGCGCGAGCTCACCGTCGATCCCGACGGCGCTGGCGCCGAGGGCTTCCTGGCTTCGGTGTCGGAGGCCGCCGAACGGCGCTACCTGGCGTCGCCGCGTTACCGGTTCCTGGTCGCGGAACGGGCGGGGGCACTGGCCGGCTTCATCGCCCTGCGCGATGGCAGCCACCTGTTCCACCTGTTCGTCGCGGCGCCGCACCAGCGCACCGGCGTGGCGCGGATGCTGTGGCAGCGTGCCCGGGACCTGGCCGGGCAGGAGCAGCCGGGGGGCATCGTGGCGTTCACGGTGAATGCCAGTCCCGGTGCCGTGGCCGCCTACCGCGCCTTCGGCTTCCGGCCGGCCGGCGACCTCGTGGAGCGCGATGGGATACGCTTCCTGCCGATGCGGCTGACGGTCGCGGCCGCGCCAGGCACTGAGGAGGAAAGCCCATGATCCGGTTCCTCATCGCCGCACTGGCCGCGGCGGCGGTCCTGGCTCCGGTGCCCGGCCGGGCGTCCGCACCGCCGCCCTCGGCCGAGGTCTTCGAGGCGCTGATCCTGGCGCGGATCTCGGCGTTCGCGGACGGCGATGCCGAACGCTATGGCGCCCTGCTGGCCGACGGGTTCGTGCACGTCTCCGACAGTGGCGTGCGTCGGTCCCGCGCCGACATGCCGGCCTATGTGCGCAGCCACGGCGGCCACGGCGCGGCGGTCCGGTACCGGGTCGAGGCGCTGGACTGGCGACCGTTGGGCGGCCACGTGCTGGTCGACAGCGTGATGGTCGAGCAGGCGCCGGCGGCCACCGCGCGCTGGGTGGAGAGCAACCTGTTCCGTGTCCAGGACGGGCGCTGGCTGCTGGTGCATCACCAGGAGACGCCGGTCGTCGAGCCGGCCCGGGCGATCGCCGTCGATGCGGACGTGCTGGCCGGGTACGCCGGCCGCTACGACTACGGCGACGGCCTGGTCGATACGGTGAGCCTGGACGGCGACGTGCTCGGGGTCAGCGATGGCGGACCGCCGGCGCGCCTGGTCGCGGTGGCGCGGGACACCTTCAGGGTGGACGGTGCGGGCGGCGTGCTGGTGTTCCTGAGGGACGAGACCGGCCGGGTCGCCGGGCAGGTCTTCGTGCCCCCCAACGGCCAGGTGGCGAGCTCGCGGAAGCTGCCCTGACGCGGCATCGCGTCTGTCTGGCGCATGCGGGGATTCCGCCGGGCGGCTTGCCGCGGGGCCGTTCGCCGGCGACACTGCGGCGCAGCCTTCCAGCCCCCCGGAGTCGCCATGCGTGCCTTGCCCTGCCTGTTCACCGTCGCCGGCGTCCTCCTCGTCGGCACGGCCTGGGCCACGCAGCCGTCGGAGGGACCGCGCACGCTGGAGCAGTGCGCGGCCCTGCTGCCGGCCGGCCAGGTCTATTCGTTCGAGATCACCGGCAGGGTCGATGCCACCGGCGAAGCACCCGTGCTGTCCGGGCAGATGTCGGTGAGCGATGGCACCGAGCTGGACCGGTCGGAGGAGACGGCTGCGTTCCAGCAATGCCTCGCGGCCCTCATCCGCTAGGGTGGGGATGGACGTGCCGCAGCGATCGACCTGGGGCAGGCGGCACCGGCCAGCCCCGGCTTGCGCGCATCGCCCGTGGCGATGAGGCCCGCGATCGGCGCGGCCCGCGCCCGCGCCACGGTCGTCCCGGCCGTCGGGACGAGGGCGCTGCTGCTGGTGTTGGCCGGCGCCGCCGTCCCCGCACCGTGCGCGCCGGAATACGCGGACGTGGATGCCTACGTTGCGGCGACGGCGGGTCCTGGCGCCCGGGTGCTGAGCGATCGGCACGGCGGCCAGGTCTACGGCGTGGCGCAGTGGATCTGCAGCGACGGTGCCGCCTGCGCGACGCCCGGGGAGACACTCGCCATGCTCTTCGTGCTGCACGGGACCGGGACCGGCCTGTCGGAGGAGGCGCGTTCGGCCGCGTTCGTGTGGCAGGCGTCGGCGAAGACCCCGGTGCTGGATGCCGTCGAAGCCAGGGGACCGGACCGCTTCGAGGTTTCCCTGCACCGCTTCGCGCCCGTTGGGCGCCAGGTCTTCAGTTTCGCCCGGCAGCAGGAACAGTGGCGCCTGGCGGGCATGGAGGTGGCGTTCCTGACCCTGGACGCGGCGCAGGGCGACGAGGCCGTCGGTGACAGCGTGGACAGCGTCTCGGTGGACTACCCGGGCGGCCGCATCGTCCATGCCGTGCACCGGAACAACCGCCCGCATGCCCGACGCGAATGCCCGATGCCGCCGCGCGAGCTGCCGCTGGCGGTCGTCGACCTGTTCGCGGCGGACCTGGCCGCGGACTGCCCGTCCGACTGAACCCGGACGTTCCCCCGACAGAAACCCGTACGTCGACCATCGGCCATGCAGATCGGACTGATCCGCCACTTTCCGGTCACCGAGGCCATGCCGCGGGGATGGCTGAGCTCGGACGACCTGCACCAGTGGCAGCAGCGCTACGACGCCGCCGAGCCGGTGCTCGGCGACTTCGACCTGGGCGGCGTCCAGTGGCAGGCCTGCCTGTGCAGCGACCAGCCACGCGCCATCGCCACCGCCGCGAGGGTCTATGGCGAGGGCGTCGAGCACACGGCCCTGCTCAGGGAGGCCCGTTTCGCGCGCTTCCGGACCGGCGGACTGCGCCTGCCGTTCGGCGCCTGGAAGTGGCTGCTGCGGCTGTCCTGGATGAGCGGCCACGCATCGCAGCGGCACTGTCGCGACGAATTCCGGACCCGCGTCGCCACGGTCGCCGACCGCCTGGTGGCGATGGACCGGGACGTGCTGGTGGTGTCGCACGCCGGCATGATGGCCTGGCTGGGCGCCGCGCTCCGGCAGCGCGGCTTCGCCGGACCGTCGTTGCGGGTCGCGCGCCATGCGCAGGCGTACCTGTACCGTCGGCAATCGCGATGAGCGGCGGGTCGGGGCCTGCCCAGGCATCGGGTGCCGAAGGCGCCGGGCGGGCGGCCAGGGGCATCGACCTGCGCGTCGACGACCTGTCTTCGCCGGATGTCCAGGCCCTGCTCGCCGGCCATCTTGCGGCGATGCGCGGCCACTCGCCGCCAGGCCTGGCCCATGCCCTGGCGATCGAGGACCTGCGCCACCCGGACATCACCGTCTGGACCGCCTGGTCGCAGGGCGTGCTGTGCGGGTGCGGGGCGCTCAAGCGTCTGGATGCGGACAGTGGCGAGATCAAGTCGATGCGCACGGCCGAGGGCTTCGTCCGGCGGGGCGTCGGCCAGCGCCTGCTGGATGGGATCGTCCAGGCAGCCGTCGCCCGTGGCTGGCAACGCCTGTACCTGGAAACCGGCACCGGCGCGCCGTTCGCTGCCGCGCATCGGCTCTACCTGCGCAACGGTTTCCAGTGGTGCGGTCCGTTCGGGACGTACACGGCCAGTGGCTTCAATCTCTTCATGACGCGGTCACTGGCGGCGGAGCCGCCAGCGCCCGACTGAGCGCGACTGCCTCTGTCCAGCCGCGCCGGGCTCGGGTACGCTGCCGGCCGCCGCGCGGGCCGAAGGCCGGGCGGTCCAGGGGACGCTGCCGGCACGTGCGGTGCACACGGCAGGGATGACGTGGCCGGGGAGGGCGACGATGCGGGGCATGATCACCGGGCTGGGCCTGGCGCTGGCGGCGTCGTCGGCGCCCGCGGCGGCCGATGCGGCCAGGGTTTCCGTGGGCGATGTGGCGATCGCCGTCCCGGCGCCGGCGGGTTTCGCCGAGATCACCACGAAGATGACCACGCTGCATGCGCTGTCCCGGCGCATGGTGGCGCCCGACAACATCGAGTTCGCCGCCTTCATTCCGCGCGAGGATGTCGATGCCGCCCTGGCCGACACGCTGGCCGCGCTGCCGCGCCGGTTCTCTCTGCAGGCCGGCCGTCACCTGGTCGGCCCGCGGGTCGCGCAGCCCGATTTCCAGCGCCTGAAGCGGGCGCTCAGGGAAAGCGCGGTGGCCCTGGGCAGCCGGGCCGTGGCGGCGCTGTCCGAGCCCATGCGCGACCTGGCCGACGACCTGGCCGCGGAGTCCGGCAGCCGCTTCTCGATGGCGGTGCGCGACATCGAGACGCTGCCGGCGCACCACGAGGACGCGCACTCGCTGTCCTACTCCATGCGGGTCCACCACGACATGACCGACGCCCGGGGCAATCCGGCCCCCTTCGTCTCGGTGGCGACCGCGACCCTCGTGCACGTGCGCGGCAAGGTGCTGTTCCTGTACGCCTTCGGCGAGGCTTCCGACCTGGACTGGAGCCGGCGCGCCGCCGCCGACTGGGCGAGCGCGCTGCTGGCCGCGAACCCGGCGCCGCCACCGGCCGGCGCCGGCCAGGACCCGCGGGTGCAGCGCGCCCCCCTGAAGCGCGGCATGCCGTGGCTGGATGCCGCGATGCTGGCAATGCTCGGCCTGGGCGTGCTGCTGTTCCGCAGCATCCTGCGACGCAGCTGATGCGGCCCGCCGCGGACCGATCGATCCACCCGCCGCGCAGCAGGTTCGCTGGCGACCGGGATTCTTTTTCCTTCGCTACCCGACCGGGAGTCACGACATGGCACACCCCAATCCGCCGCGCCTGTTCGGCCTGCTGCTCGCCCTGCTGGGCGCCGCCCTGGCGGTGGGCGGCATCGGCCTGCTGAGGGCCGGCGACAGCGCCTACTTCCTGGTGGTCGGTCTCGGTGCGGTCGCCGCCGGCGTGCTGATCGCGCTGGGCCGGCTGCTGGGCGCCTGGGCGTACGGGGCGACCCTGGTCGTGGTGGTGGTCTGGTCGCTGGCCGAAGTCGGCGCGGACCTGCCGGAGCTGCTGCCGCGCGTCGCCCTGCCGATCCTGATCGGCGTCTACGTGTTTTCCGGTCGTATCCGTGACCGCCTGGCCTGACGGACCCCGCGGCGGCACCGGGCCCGCCGGGCCGCGCGGGCGTACGCCGATCCTGGTAGCGGTCGGCGCGCTGGCGGTCCTGGGCGCCGGATTCGCCCTCTGGCAGCGTTCGGATGCCACCGAGGCCCGGTCCTGCCGCAGCATCGCCGCCGGCCAGGCCAGTGCCGACGGCCGCTTCCTGGCCACGCCCCAGGGCGTGCTCGACACCGGCACCGGCCTTACCTGGAGCGCCTGCGACAGCGGCGTCGGGCGCGACCCGATCGCCGGCGATGCCGACCTGGGCGAGGCGCAGGCGCACTGCGCGGCGCTGGGCCGGGGCTGGGTGCTGCCGACGCCGGCCCAGCTCAAGGCCCTGCATGAGGCCCAGGTGCCGGGCGGCACCAAGGTCCACGGCACCGGGGAGTCGGAGCCGGTGCTGGTGCGCCTGAGTCCGCAGGCGCGCTGGTACTGGACCGGGGCCCGCAGCGGCGAGGACCGCCTTGCCGTGAACCTGTGGGACGGCGCGCTGGGGGGATTCCCGGGCCATGCCCGCTTCAACATGCGCGCGCTGTGCGTGCGTGCCCCGGCCGCGGGCTGAGCCGTGCGACCATCGCCGGGGCCGGTCGGCCAGGAGGGGGCGAAGATGCGGACCTGTCACCACGGCGCCTGCCTGTGCGGCGCGGTACGCTTCCGGATCGAGGGAAGCATCGGGCGTTTCTACCTGTGCCATTGCCGTCATTGCCAGAAGGACACCGGATCGGCCCATGCCGCCAACCTGTTCCTGGCCGACGCCCGGCTGGACTGGCTGGCGGGCGCTGGCGAGGTCCGGCATTTCGCGTTGACCGGCAGTCGCCATGCGCGCAGCTTCTGCGCCACCTGCGGGTCGGCGCTGCCCTGGCTGCAGGGCAACCTGGCGGTGGTCCCGGCCGGCAGCCTGGACGACCCGCTGGACCGTCGACCCGATGGCCACCTGTTCGCCGCCAGCCGCGCCGGGTGGGACCGCGAACTGCACGCGCTGCCGTCCTGGCCCGGCCTGCCGCCGTGACCGTCGCAGGCCCCGGCCGCGTCCGGGCCGGTCCGCGGGGGGCGGGCGCATGAAGCCCTGGGTGCGCCGCCTGCTGGCCGCCGCGCTGCTGGTCGGCGGCTGCGTGGGCATCGCCATCCTGGCCGCCAACACCCCGACGCTGTTCGGCCAGGGCGGCATCGTCGTCGTGCTGACGGTGGGCTGGCTGGTCCTGTTCGCGGCGGCCGCGGTCGCCGGGGTCATGCTGTGGCGCGAGGCGCCCGGCGGCCTTGGCCTCGCCCTCGGGCTCTATCTGCTGCAGGTTCCGGTGCTGGCGACCTCGCCCCTGCACTGGACCTGGTTCACGGGCATCCAGGTGGCGGTCCAGCTCGCCGGCGCGGGCCGCGATTCCAACCTGGTCATGAACCTGCACTTCGGCGCCAACGGCCAGTTCTTCCTGGGCAGCAACGTGGCGGTGGCGTCGTTCGGACTGAACCTGTTCGCGCTGGCGGCCGTCGTGCTGCTGCTGCGCGCCTGGCGGCGGCCGCGCGGCGGATCGGACGGGGAGGGCAGGGCATGAGCCGCGCACGTGCCGAAGCGGCCGCGTCGAGCGCTGGGCGGGGGCGCTGCCGATGAGCGCGATGCCCACGTTCCGCCCGGCGACCCTCGCCGACCTTGCGCTTCTGCAGCGCTGGGACGAGGCCCCGCACGTGGTCGAATCCGATCCCAACGACGACTGGGGCTGGGCGCAGGAACTGGCGCGCTCGCCGGACTGGCGCGAGCAGTGGATCGCCGAGCTGGACGGCGTGCCGTTCGGCTTCCTGCAGCTCATCGATCCCTTGCGCGAGGACAGCCACTACTGGGGCGAGGACGTCGCGCCGGACCTGCGCGCCCTCGACATCTGGATCGGCGAGGCCGACTTCCTGGGCCGCGGCCTGGGCACGGCGATGATGCGCTGGGCGATCGACCGCTGCTTTTCCGATCCGGCGGTGACGGCGATCCTGCTCGATCCGCTGGCCTCGAACCTGCGCGCCCGCCGCTTCTACGAGCGCCTGGGCTTCCGTGCCGTCGGGCCGCGGCGCTTCGGGCTGGACGACTGCATGGTCTACCGGCTCGAGCGCCCGGACTGGCGGTCGGCCGGGGCCGGGCGATGAGCGTCGCACGACTGCACCGGCCGGCCTCCGGTACGCGGGGCAGGGCGTGGCGCAAGACCTGCGCCCGGCGCGTCGGCCGGCCGCCGTGGCCTGCGCTCGACCTCCGCGATGCGGGCGACGACGCGGCGACGGGGACACCGACATGATCCGCGATCCGTCGGCCCACGACGGCATCGTCGAACTGCGCGCCGATGCCGAGGTGCGCACGCTGCTCGCCGATGCCGGCCTGCCGGTGGCCGACCTCGACGGTCCGGATGCGCCGACCCTGTTCGGGATGCGCCGCGCCGGTGTGCTGGTCGCCGTGGTGGGGGTCGAGCGGCACGGCGCCGCGGGCCTGCTGCGCTCGCTGGCGGTGGCGCCGGACGCGCGCGGGCTGGGGTTTGCCGGCATCCTGGTCTACGCCGCCGAGCACTGGGCCGCGGACCAGGGCATCGCCACGCTCTACCTGCTCACGCAGACCGCCGAGGCCTTCTTCGCCCGGCGTGGCTACCTGCGCCTTGCGCGCGAGCGGGCACCGCCGGCGATCGCCGCGACCACGCAGTTCGCCGGGCTGTGCCCGGGCACGGCCGCGTTCATGGCGAAGGCGCTGCCGGCGCCGCGCCGTCGGCCAGGGCGTCCTTGACCACCACGCCGTCCTTGACGATGACCAGGAAGTTGCGCACCGGGTCGGCGATCAGCGCCAGGTCCTCGAGGGGATCGCCATCGACCAGGATCAGGTCGGCCAGCGCGTCCGGCGCGATCACGCCCAGGGCGCCGCGGTAGGTCGAGCGCTCGCCCGACAGCGCCAGCAGCTCGCCGTTGCCACCGGTGGCGATGGCCAGCACCTGGGCCGGGCTGAACCAGCGCGACAGCTTGACCAGCTGGGCGTTGTGCCGGGGCACGCCGCCCGGGTTGAACAGGATGTCGGTGCCGAACGCCACCTTGATGCCCAGGCGCCGGGCCAGGGTGAAGGCGCGATCGGTGCCCTGCGCGACCATGAGCTGCTTGCGCCGCGCCTCGCCCTGCTTGGGATTGCTGTCCTCGTCGTCGAGGAAGGGTTGCAGGCTCCACCACACGCCGCGCTCGGCCATCAGGCGCGCGGTGTCCTCGTCGATCAGCTGGCCGTGCTCGACGCAGCGCACGCCGGCCTCGATCGCCTGGCGGACGGCGCGCGTGGTGTAGGCGTGCACGGTGACGTAGGTGCCCCAGTTCTCGGCGGCCTCGACCGCGGCGCGGATCTCGGCGACGGTGTACTGGGTGGCGTCCAGCGGGTCGTACAGCGAGCTGACGCCGCCGCCGGCCATCAGCTTGAGCTGGCTGGCGCCCAGCATCAGCTGCTCGCGGGCACGCACGCGCACCGCGTCGGCGCCGTCGGCGATCATCGCCGCGCCCATCCGCTCGGCATGGTTCAGGCCATCGGCGGTCGGCCGCGGCACCTCGTGGGGCAGGCGGAAATCGCCATGGCCGCCGGTCTGCGAGATCATCGCCCCGGACGGGAAGATCCGCGGGCCGGGCACCAGGCCCAGGTCGATCGCGCGCTTCAGGCCGAAGCTGGGGCCGCCGACGTCGCGAACGCTGGTGAAGCCCTGCATGAGGGTTTGCCGTGCGACGTCGGCGGCCATGAAGTTGAGCAGACCGGCATCGGCGGTCATCGCCGTCATCAGGTCCGGGGCGACCAGCAGGGCGTGCCAGTGGGCGTCGATCAGTCCGGGCATCAGGGTCCGGCCGCCACCGTCGACGCGCCGCACATCCAGCCCCGCATCGGGCGTGATCGGCGCCCGCGAGACCGCCTGGATGCGGTTGCCGACGATCAGCACGTTCGAGGGCGGGGTGAGACGGTCCGACCTGCCGTCGAACACCCGGACGTTCTCGAACAACAGGCCGCGCTGCTCCGGTGCCTGCGCGGACGTCCGGCCAGGCAGCAGAACGACGGCAATGGCGACGATCGCCGCCCGGACGAGTGATGGTGCGGACATGGTTCGGCTCCCCTGTGGACGGCAGGCGTCGCGGCCGGCGCCAACCCCCGACGGCCGATCGCGACCAGCAGTCTAGAACGTGCTGCAAACGACAGATGTGAAGAGGGCGGGCATTGACCGGGCTCGCCGGTGGCGCGACAGTGGCGGCGTGTGCGGTCCGCGCGCGCAGGGCGTAGCGGTTCGTCGCCGGAGGGGTTCGGACATGGCGGGATTGGGCAGGTGGCTGCTTTCCGGCCTGGCGCTGGCATTGATGCCGGGGTCGTGGGCGCAGGGTGCCGACTGGTCGTTCGTACTGGCTCCCTACGCCTGGGGTGCCGGACTGGACGGGCAGGTCCGGCATGCGGGATTGCCGCCGGTGGCCAGCCGGCGCGGCGGCTCGGACGCCCTGTCCAGCCTGGACTGGGCGGCCATGGCCTCGCTCCAGGCGCGGCGCGACCGGCTGGTGGTGTTCGCCGATGTCCTGCACGTGCAGTTGAGCGAGTCGGGCACGGTGCCGCTGGCCGGGGTGCCGGCGCGGATGCGGGTGCGCGCGAGCACCGCGCTGCTGGCCGGCGGTTACCGGCTGGTCGAGGGCCCTGCCGGACATCTCGACCTGCTGGCGGGCATGCGCGCCTGGCAACTCTCCAGCAGGGTCGCCATCGGCGCTCCGATCGACCGCGGCGCCAGCGCCGGCGTCGACTGGCTCGATCCGCAGCTGGGCCTCAAGGCCCGGTGGTCGCCCGGCGGCCGCTGGTTCCTGTCCGGCTGGCTGCTGGTGGATCCGGACGGCGGCGAGGCCGACATCATGGCGGCGGTCGGCCGCGAGGTCGGCGAGCGCGCCGCGGTCCATCTCGGCTACCGCCATGTCTCGATGAAGCGGCGCAGCCCCCGGCTGGCGGTCGATGCCGATGTCGCCGGGCCGGGGCTGGGACTGGAGTATCGTTTCTGACCAGCCGCCGGGCTTTCCGCGCCGCACGCGATGGACGGGGCGGCGACGGTGCCTTGCCGGGAGGGCGGAATGCGCGGTTTGCCTTTGCGGTGGCTGGTCCGGTCGCTGGTTCTTCTCGTGGCGCTCGCGCTGCTGCTGTGCCTTGCGGTGTTCGGGCGCTGGTTCCAGGTCGCCGGCGTGCGCGGCGGCTGGGATGCAAGCCTGCGCCTGCTCCGCCACGGCACCACTACCGTCGACGATTTCCGCCATTACCCGGGACGCCCCCTGCGCGGCGCCGGCGATGGCCGCCATGCCGGGCGCGTGGCCGGCACCGACTGGCAGCCGCGGGTGGCGGTGCCGGGAGACGATGCCGGCCACCGCGATCTGGCCGGCTTCCTGGCCGACAGCGGCACGATTTCACTGGTGGTCCGGCACAATGGCGCGCTCCGCTACCAGTACCTCGCGCCGGAGGCTTCGGCGTCGACGCCCTCGCAATGGTTCTCGGTCTCGAAGTCGGTGCTGTCGGTGCTGGTCGGCGCCGCGATCCATGACGGGATCCTGGCGGGCGTCGATGCGCGCGTGGTCGACCACGTGCCGGAGCTGGCCGGCCAGGGCCTGGATGCGCTGAACGTGCGCCACCTGCTGACCATGACCTCGGGCCTGGCCTACGTCGAAAGCGACAATCCCTTCGAACTGCACGTGCCCTTCAACTACACCTCGGACATCGAACGCATGATCCTGCGCTTCCGGCCACGCCGGCCGCCGGGCGAGGCCTTCGAGTACAAGTCCGGCGACACCGCCCTGCTGGGCCTGGTGCTGTCCCGCGCCCTGGCGCCGCGCACCCTGACGGACTACGCGCAGACGCGCCTGTGGTCGGCGCTGCCGCTGTCCGACGCGGGTATGTGGTCGCTCGACCGCGACGGCGGCCTGGAAAAGGTCTGGTGCTGCCTGGCCGGCAGTGCCCGCGACCTCGCCCGGATCGGCGAGCTGTACCTCGACGGTGGCGTGGCGCAGGGGACGCGGATCGTCGCCGCGGACTGGATCGCCGCGTCGGCGGGTGGCGCCGCGGTGGCGTCGCCGGTCTGGCCGGAGGCCTCGGTGGCGGCCGGGTTCCGCGGCTATGGCTTGGGCTGGTGGCTGCTGTCGGCTGAGCGCGGCGATTACCTGGCGCAGGGCAAGGACGGCCAGTTCCTGTACGTGGACCCGTCGCGGTCGGTGGTGGTGGCGCGGCTGGGGCGCGGCGCCGGCGGGCTGCGCGCCAGCCAGTGGGCCGCGCTGTTCCGGTCGTTGGCCGATGCGGCGCCCTGATCCTGGCCTGGGCATCGTCCTGGATAGGACCGGGGCAGGCCGGGCGCCGGGACGGCGTATCCTGCGCCCGCAGCGCTGTCGATCCGGCGCCCTCCCGTTCGACCAGGTAAGGTCGAACGGCCCGCCTGGCAATGTGTTGTCGGTGCGACGGCATTGCACTTCCTCCCCCGCGTGCGGGGAGGGGAGGGCAAGTGGGCTGCCCGGACCGGCGTGCACCGCCGGGCCGGCAACCTGAGGTGGCACCCTTGGGCATCGAAGGGGAAGGCAGATGATGGAGTACACGGGAAGCTGCCATTGCGGGCGCGTGCGGTTCGCGGTCGAGATCGCCGATCCCGGCGCGGCGGCGCTGGCCTGCAACTGCTCGATCTGCGGCAGGCGCGGATCGCTGCTCTGGTTCGTGCCACGCGATGCCCTGCGCCTTGCGATGCCGGACGAGCGGGCAGCGAGCTATGCCTTCGGCCGGGCCGCGATCCGGCACCGGTTCTGCCCGGACTGCGGCATCCACGCCTGGGGCGAGGGCAGCGACCCGCAGGGGCGCGCCATGGCGGCCATCAATGTCCGCTGCCTGGAAGGCGTGGACGTCGACAGCCTGCCCGTCGAGCACTTCGATGGCCGGGCGCTCTGAGGTGGACGTTCGGCTCGCCGTCGCGTCCCGAGGCCAGGACCCGCCGCCGGCGCCGACCCCGCCCGCGGCGGTACCGTTCGGCCGCGGTCTTGCCCTGCTTGCCCGGGCATGCCTGCTGGTCCTGCCGATCCTCGCCACCGCCACGGAGCCCGCGATGCACGATCCCGACGATTTCGCCCACCTGCGTTTCCTGGAAGGCCGCTGGGTCGGTACCGCGCCCGACGGGTCGACCTTCCATGAGACCTATGCGTTCGAAGGTCCGCACGCGCTGCGCAGCACCCGCCATGCCGACGCGCGCTTCGGGGAGCCCACCGACACCAGCGTGGTCCGGTTCGAGGACGGCATCGTGACCTCGACCTGGAACGTGTTCAGCTGGCGCGGCGTCGAGCTGGCGCCCGGCCGCGCCTGCTTCGAACCGGTGCAGGCGCCCTCCAGCTTCTGCTGGCATCGCGTCGACGACGATCACGTCGAGGTGGTCCAGCGCTGGGCCGATGGCGAGGGTGTCGCGCAGACCGCCACCGTGCACCTGCGCCGATGGTCGGTGCCGGACTGAGCGCGCTCTCGGACCTCCGCAACCGTCTGGCCGCGGCGCACCCCGTGCCGCAGCCCGGATCGATCGACCCCCACAGGAGTACCGCCATGCCCCATGCCATCCGCGTCCACCGCATCCTTCGCGCGCCGCCCGAGCGGGTCTACAGGGCGTTCCTGGACGCCGCCGCGCTCGCCAAGTGGAACGCGCCGAACGGCTTCACCGCCACCGTGCATACGCTGGACGCCCGTGTCGGCGGCGGTTACCGGATGTCGTTCACCAACTTCTCGACCGGCAGCGCGCACCACTTCGGCGGCACCTACCTGGAGCTGGTCCCTGGCGAGCGCATCGTCTGCGACGACCGCTTCGAGGATCCCGGCCTGCCCGGCACCATGCGCCTGACCATCGAACTGCGCGCGGTATCGATCGGCACCGACCTGGGCATCCTGCAGGAGGGCCTGCCCGACGCCATCCCGGCCGAGGCCTGCCAGCAGGGCTGGCAGGAGTCGCTGGCCCTGCTGGCGCTGCTGGTGGAGCCGGAGATCCCGGACGGTCCCTGAGGGCGGCAGCGCGAAAAGTCCTGCGTCGGGGGGCGCCCAGCGCGACCCCGGTCGGCGGCCGCCTCGGCGACAATGGCGCCTCCCCCGATCCATTCCCGGAGCCGCCATGGAGCTCGTCCAGTACCAGGTCGACGCCTTCGCCGACCGCCTATTCGCCGGGAACCCGGCCGCCGTGGTGCCGCTGGAGGCCTGGTTGCCCGATGGGTTGATGCAGGCGATCGCGGCGGAGAACAACCTGTCGGAGACCGCCTTCCTGGTGCCGGACGGCGGCGGCTGGGGCCTGCGCTGGTTCACGCCGCTGGCCGAGGTCGACCTGTGCGGGCACGCCACCCTGGCCAGCGCCCACGTCCTGTACCGGCACCGCGGCGTCGACCTGCCGGAACTCGCCTTCGCCACCCGCAGCGGCACCCTGCGGGTGCGCCGCGATGGCGACGGCTACCTCATGGACTTCCCGGCGCGCCGGCCGCGACCGGTGGCCGTGCCGCCCGGCCTGGCGGCGGCAGTGGGCGCGACGCCGAACGAGGTGCTGATGGACGGCGACCTGCTGGCGGTGTTCGAGGATGAGGCCACGGTGCGGGCCCTGGCGCCCGACACGGCCGCCCTGCTGGCCCTGCCGGGGCGTGGCCTGGTGGTCACCGCACCGGGCCAGCGCCACGACTTCGTCAGCCGCTTCTTCGTGCCGCGCGTCGGCGTGCCGGAGGACCCGGTCACCGGTTCCGCGCACTGCCTGCTTGCGCCGTACTGGGCGGCGCGGCTGGGCCGCGACGCACTGCGCGCCTTCCAGTGCTCGCGGCGCGGCGGCGAGGTCGGCTGCACCGTGCGCGGCGACCGGGTGCTGCTGTCGGGCACGGCGCGCACCTTCATGACCGCCACCTTGCACCTGGACCCGCCGGACCGCACCGGCTGACCCCATCGGGGCCGGTCGCTGCGGCCCGCGCCCGGCCCGTGCCCGGCGCGACCTGGCAACGGACCGGACGTCAACGGCGGTGCGGCCCGCTGCGCATGCGCCGCGGCGCCGCGGGCCGTCGGCTAGTCCGGGCAGGCCTGTCGGGCCGGCACCCGCGCCGGCAGGGCGACCGGCAGGTCCAGCGCCAGACGCGACGCGCCGTCGTCCAGTTCCACCCGGGTGGTCGCCGGCCCGACCGCCGTGGCGGCCAGGTGCAGGGTCGCGCCGGGCGCGACCTGCAGCCAAGCGCTGGCCTGGCCGCCGCCGTCCGCGGCCAGGCCCGCGAGCCGGACATGCATCGCGGTGTCGACGGCGATCGACTCCACCGCGAAGGCCCCGGCATCGAGCACCGTCCCGATGCGCCGGTCGGCGGCCGTCACGCCGGCCTCGAACAGGTGGCCGGCGCCCAGGTCCACGGCCAGCGCGCAGCCGGGCGCCTGCGCGCCGTCGCCGCCCTGGAAGCCGTCGCGCAGCAGGACCAGGAGGTCGTCGTCGCTGGCAAGCACCACCGGCAGGCCCGGACCCGCCGCGCTGGCGGTCCAGGCGAGCCGGGCGCCCGGGGCGTCGAAGCGCACCGGCGCGGTCAGCAGCCAGGTCAGGCTGCGGCCGGCCGGCAGGCTGATGTTGCCGTCGGCCAGGTTGCCGGTGCCGGCGCCCGCGCAGGTGGCGCCGTTGCCTGCGCCCGTGCAGGTCCAGGTGGTGGCGGCCAGGTCGACCTGGGCCGGCGGCAGCAGGCCGCCCAGGCCCAGGCCGGTGGCGTCGCTGGCGCCGGTGTTGGTGAGCGTCACGGTCCAGTCGGCCAGCGCGCCGTAGCGCAGGTGGTCGCGGCCGTTGTCCAGGGTGAGCTGCAGGGCGGCCGGCGCGAGGCAGCTGACCTGCACGTCGTCGACATCGGTGCCGTTCAGCACGCCGGTGCCGTTGGCGACGGTGCAGTCCTGGGACGGCGCGCCCGGGGTCGCGGCGACGGTGACCGCGTAGGGCGACAGGTCGTTCAGCGGCTGCTGGAACTGGAACGGGCCGTTGCCGGCGATGGCGAGATCGTTGCCGCCATTGAGGCGCAATACCAGGCCGCTGCCGGACAGGCCGACGACCTGGCCGCCGACATGGAACGTGTTGGCCGCGAAGCTGGCGGTCACGGTGCACGGTGCGGAAATCGGCGCGGTGGTGAACTGGTCGCCGGCCAGGGTGCCGCCGCAGCCGCCGACCTGGTCGATGCGGTAGCCGGGGTCGGGCGTGGCCGTGAACACCAGCACGGTGCCGGGCGGCACCAGCTGTGCGCTGCCGGGCGTGAGACTGCCGTTGTCGCCGACGACGACCTCGACCAGGATCGGTTCCGGCCCGAACGTGGCGCTGCAGGCGCGCGCCTGGTCCAGGGTCACCAGGGTGCTTGCGGCGCTGCCGCTGCAGTCGCCGCCCCAGCCCTCGAACTGCTGGCCGGCATCGGCGACCGCGGTCAGCGTCACCACCGGTGCCGGCGTCGCCTCGCCGTCGTAGTCGGCACTGCAGGTGCCGGTGCAGGCGGCGATGGCGCCGGCCACCGGCGGCGGCGTCGCCGCCGCGCTCACCGCGCCGCCGCCGGTCACCGTGGCGGTCAGCCGGTTCAGGCGGTACTCGACGGCGCCGATGTCGCAGGCTGCGCCCTGTGGCCGGGTGTTGCCGCGCTGGTCCGTCGCGGTCGGGCAGGGCGCCGGCTGCGCCTCGCGCAGGGGCGAGCCGGGCTGCGGCAGGTGGCTGGAGGTGCCGCCGCCGTTGTCGGCGAGCGCAGCCAGCAGGGGATCGCTGCCATCGGGCAGGTCGCTGGCCAGCCAGCCGGTGGCGTCGCCGCGCTGGCGGACAAGATTGTGACCCAGCGACACCAGTCCGGCCTGGGCGCCATGCAGGTCGGCATTGACCGGCGTGCCGCCGCCGGCAGCGCCATCGGCGATCACCGTTGCGTGCAGGCTCAGGCCGGAGGAAGCGCTGCCCTTGTAGAGGTTGCCGCCGCCCAGGTTGGCCTGGTTGCCGACCACGGTGCTGGTGACCAGGGTCGCCGTGCCGCGGTTGAAGCTGATGCCGCCGCCGTTGCACGGAAGCGCGACGTTGCCGCTGACCGTGCTGTCCTCCAGGCGCAGGCTGCTGTCGGGGCCCTCGCTGCGGATCGCGCCGCCACCCGCGCAGGTGGCGTCGAGGACCTGGTTGCCGGCAAACAGGCTGCGCCGTGCCAGTACGGTGCCGCGGTTGTAGAGCGCACCGCCGGCGTCGCCCGCCGAGTTGCCGGTCAGGGCCGCGTCCTCGATCAGCAGGGTGCCCTCGTTGAGGATGGCGCCGCCGCGCTGGCCGGCACCGGCGTTGCCGTTGGAGAGGCGCAGGTTGCGGATGGTCGCGCTGGCGCCGGCGGGAATGGCGAACAGGCGCGCGCCCGAGCCGACCACGCCGGGCTGCTGCGCACCGGGCCCTTCGATCTGGGTACCGTCGGGCACCTGGATTGGCCCCTGGACCAGGACGAACGCCTGGCCCTGCACCGCCGCCGCGAAGGTCACCACGCCGCCAGCGGCGACCTGGCTGCGCAGGCTGCCGGGACTGCCGTCGTCGGCGGCGGTGGTCACCACACCCGCATGCGCCGCAGTGGCGGCGATCAGCGCCAGCAGCGGGACGAGGCGTCGAACGAGGAGGGCAGGGGCCATGTCGGCTTCCGTCAGGGTGTGGGTGCGCTCAGGCCGCGTGTCGCGGGCAGCCGGGCGGCCGCTCCATCAGGCGGTAGACGACGGGTTGCCCGGGCGCGTCGGTGAACCGGAAGCCCATGCGCTGGTAGAGCCGTTGCGCGGGGTTGCCGGCCTCGACATGGATGCGCAGGGGCAGGCCGTCGCGTTCGGCGACGGCGGCCAGGGCGGCGAGCAGGCGGCTGCCGATGCCCTTGCCGCGCCAGGCCGGCAGCAGGGCGATGTCGACGATGCGCAGTTCCCCGGCGAGCGCCTCGACGAACAGCCGCCCCGCCGCTTCGCCGTCGGCCTCGACGACGTGGAACTGCGTGGTGTCGCACTGCTGCCAGTAGTGCTGGCGCTGCGCGCGCGCCTGCTGGGCCAGGAACGCCTCGACCTCGGCCGGCGGCCAGCCCAGCGGCGCCAGCTCCGCGGTCCGGGTGCTGGCATAGACGTGGTCGAGGAAGCCGACGTCGGCCGGAGTCACCGGCCGCAGCGCCAGGGCCGGTGTGCCGGCCAGATCGGCGGGTCCGATCATGGCCGCGACGGGAAGATGCCGCTCAGGGCGATGATGAAGTTGAGCACCAGGTAGGGCTGCATGTTGGGATGCGGCGCGCCGCCCCCGGCCGGGGTGACCCCGGCGGCGGCCAGTGCCTGCAGCGGCGCCGCCGTACCGTAGGCGGCATCCGCCGCCACTGCCGGGAGGGCATCGCGGGCGTTGGCGCGATCGGCGGCGGCGCTGGTGGCCGACACCGGGTGCGTGTGGGCCGGCAGCTGGGCCTGGGTCAGCGTCACCGCGGCGCTGCCGCCGGTCTGACCCATCTCGCGCAGCGACAGGCCCGGACCCTGTCCCTGGTGCAGCGGGGCACGGCCCTGGAGGTTGGGCAGCGCGAAGGTGGTCTGGCCGTTGCCGCCGAACTGGGTGCCGAGCAGCGAGAACAGGGCGGTGTTCTGGGCCAGCGGCAGCAGCTGGCCGTTGCACCTCGCCCACCAGCTCGGCGCGAAGTTGAACGGCACGATGCGGATCTCGCCGAGGAAGGGCTCCGACATGTCGCTCTCTCAGGCCGGTGTGGGAAAGATGCCCGACAGGGCGATGATGAAGTTGACGCAGGCGAACGGCTGCATGTTCTCGTGCGGCTGGCTGCCGCCGGCGGTGGCCAGCGCGTTCGCGGCCATCAGCCCGTCGGCGGTGGCGCGCGTCCAGGTGTCGGACTCGCCGCTGGCCAGTAGCGCGCCGCTGGCGGCGGCACTGCGCACGCCGCCGGAGGCGGCTGCCAGCGCGTGGCCGTGCGCCGGCATCTGCGACGCGAGCAGGCTGACCGTCTCGCTGCCGAAGGCCTGGCCGAGGGGCCGCGGCGACAGCAGGGGGCCGGCGCCCTGGTGGACCGGGATGCGGCCGCGCATGTCCGGCAGGGCGAAGGTGGTCTGCCCGTTGCCGCCATAGGTCGTACCGATCAGCGCGAACAGGGCCTGGTTCTGGCTGATCGGAAGCAGGCTGCCATCGCAATGGGCCCAGCCGACCGGCGCGAAGTTGAAGCCGACCATCCTGATCTCGCCGATGTAGGGTTGCGACATGGCGGCGGCCTCAGTTCTGCGAAGGGAAAATGCCCTGCAGGGCGATCACGAAGCTCACCACCAGGGACGGCTGCATGTTCTCGTGCGGTTGGCTGCCGCCGGCGACGCCGATCGCGGTGGCGGCCAGCTGCGTGTCCGGGCTGCCGCCGGTCCGGAAGCCCGGGGCCACGGCACCGGCCGCCGGCAGCGCCGCCACGGGCGATGTCGAGGCGGGGCTGGCCGCCGCCTGCACGGCATGGCCGTGGGCAGGCATCTGGAGCGGCGTCAGGGTGTGCTGCTCGGCGCCGGCCCGCTCGCCAAGTGCATGCTCCGGGCCTTCGTGGATCGGCGTGCGGCCGCGCAGGTCGGGCAGCGCGAAGGTGGTCTGGCCGTTGCCGCCGTAGGTGGTGCCGAGCAGGGCGAACAGCGCCTGGTTCTGGTTGATTGCCAGGAACTGGCCGTTGCAAAACGCCCAGCCGTTGGGCGCGAACGGGAACGCGAGAATGCGGATCTCGCCCAGGAAAGGTGTGCCCATGGTCTCCCCGTGCTGCAAACGTGCCGAGGCGCCATGTTAGGCCGGTAGCGGTGGCCGCTCAAGGAATTTTCCAGAATTGCGCGGGCCGTTCGGTTCTGACTAGACTCCGTGTCACTCCACCGTCGGGCAGCATGCTTCCATGGCACAGGCGCGTCGCAGGTTCATCGGCCAGGTCGGCGCGCTTGCCGGCACCGTGCTGTTCGGTCGCGGCCTGGCCGCCGCGGTCGCGGCGCCCGCCTCAGGCGCCTTGCCCAAGGCGGGCGCGCCGCCCACTGCCGGCCTGTGCGAGGCCTGCGTGGGCGACCGTTTCCAGGTCGAGGGCGACGGGGCCCGTGCCGGCATGCGCCTGGTCGCCGTGGAGCGCGCGGCTTCCGGTGGCGGACATGCCCTGCGGTTCGCGCCGCTGCCGGGCGAGCCGATGCCCGGCGAGGGGCTCAAGTCCTTCGCATCGGCACGGATGCCGGGGTTCGTGGCGTTCGGGACGCCGGTCGGCCTCGAGGGCCGGCATTTCCAGGTGGTGTTCTCGGCCCCCTGATCAGGCGCCTGCCTGACCGTTGGCGGGCGACACCGGGCGGTTGAAGCAGGCCTCGTAGCGGACTCCGCTGGCATCCTGGCCGATCGGAACCAGCAGCAGGTCGATCGCCCCGGCATCCTCGAAGGCGACCGCGCAGAAGCCCTGCGCCGGCGGGTGCGGGTCGCTGCGCAGGAACACCACGGCGAACTGCTCGTGCCCGGCGACGACCCGGCGCTCGCCCACCTCGACGAGGCGCGCCGGCCAGGCCGGCGGCTGCGACGTTTCCGACCAGGGGCCGATCAGGCAGGGGCGGTCGAGGCGGGCGCGGAACCATTCGTGGCTGGGCAGCATAGGGCGCTGGTGCGATGGGCGGCGGGGTGGCACAGTCTAGCCGCCGTCCCCGCCCGGTTCGACGCGGGGCATGCCGCGGGGAGGCAGCGCAGGCCATGACCGGCAGCACGACCGGATCGACCGGCCAGGTCGGGCGCCTGGCTGTGGTGGACGCCCTGCGTGGGCTGGCGGTGTGCGGCATCCTGCTCGCCAACGTGCACTTCCTGGACGGCTGGCAGTACCTGTCGCCAGGCAGCCGGGCGACGCTGCCGCTGGCGGCCGCCGACGGACCGACGATCGCGGCGCTGCGGGTGCTGGTCGAGGGCAAGTTCTACTCGCTGTTCTCGCTGCTGTTCGGACTGGGCTTCGGGCTGATGCTGACGCGCGCCGGCGCCGAACCCGGCCCCTTCCTGTCCGCCTGGCGCCGGCGCATGGCCGTGCTGCTGGCGATCGGCCTGGTCCACGGCCTGTTCGTCTGGCTGGGCGACATCCTGGCCCTGTACGCCCTGCTGGGGTTGTTGCTGCCGCTCTTCCGCAGGTTCGGGCAGCGCCGCCTGCTGGCCTGGGCTGGCGTGCTGCTGTGGCTGCCAGTGGTCCAGTACGTCCTGATGATGGCGATGCTGGGCCAGCAGCCCGAGTCCCCGGCGCAGGCGGCCGAGCGCCATGCGTTCATGGAAGGACTGGTGGCGCTGATGGCCGACGGGCCGCGCCTGCAGGCCCTGCAGACGAACGCGGTCGGCTACCTGGCCGGTCGCTGGCCCGACCTGCTGTTCACCGGCCGGCCGTTCAAGGTGCTGGCGATGTTCCTGCTCGGGCTGTGGCTGGCGCGCCGCGGTGTCGCAGTGGCCCCCCAGGAGCAGGGACCCTGGCTGCGCCGGGTGCTGGTCTGGGGTCTGCTGGTCGGGCTCCCGGGCAACGGCATGCTGGCCTGGCTGATGGCCCAGGACGCGTTCTACGCGCTGCAGCCGCCCGGACTGCTGCAGGCGGCGGTCTACGCGGTCGCGGTGCCGGCCCTGGCGGCGGCCTGGGCGGCCGGCTTCGCCCTGCTGTTCGTGCAGCCGCGGGCCCGGCGATGGCTGCTGTTCCTGGTGCCCTTGGGGCGGCTGGCGCTGAGCAACTACCTCGCGCACAGCCTGCTCGGCGTGGCGGCGTTCACCGTGTTCGGCCTCGGCCTGGCCGGACGGTTCAGCGCGCTGGCCGGCGTGCTCTACGCGCTGGCGGTGCTGGCGGTGCTGGCCGCGGCCAGCCGGGCGTGGCTGGCGCGCTTCGGCCAGGGCCCGGTGGAGCGGCTCTGGCGGCGGCTGGCACGCGGACCGGCGCCGGCCCGGGGTGCGCTCAGCCGCGGCTGAGCGCACCCCGGGCGTTCGTGGCGACCAGGTCGGCTCACAGCGAGGCGATGTGCTCGATCATGCGCTGGCGCAGGGCGGCGTCGGGCAGGCGGCCGCGGCCGGCGCCGAGGTTGTCGACCATGTGGTGCGGCCGGCTGGTCGCCGGGGTGACCACGGTGACCGCCGGGTGGGCCAGCACGAACTTGAGGAAGAACTGGCCCCAGGTGGCGGCATCGAACTCCGCGGCCCAGTCCGGCAGGTCCTTGCCGCGCACCTTCTCCCACAGCCGGGTGCGGCCGAACGGCAGGTAGACCATCACCGCGATGCCGCGCTCGCGCGCCAGCGGCAGGATGCGCTCTTCCATGACGCGGTTGTCGATCGCGTAGTCGATGCCGATGAAGTCCAGCGGCTCGCGGCGCATCAGCGCCTCAAGCTCCTCGTACTGGGGTGCCGAGGTGGTGGTGACGCCGAGGTGGCGGATCCGTCCGGCGTCCTTGATCTCCCTGAGGATCGGCAGCTGGGTGGCGAGATCGCCCAGGTTGTGGACCTGGATCAGGTCGAGCACCGGCTTGCGCAGCTTCCCGAAGGAGGCATCGATCTGCGCGCGGGCCTCGTCGGCATCCGCCGCAGCGCCGGGCCCGCGCGCGACGTTGACCTTTGTGGCCCAGAAGATGCGCCCGGTCAGGCCCAGCTCCGCGGCGAGGTCGCCGGCGACCTGCTCGGAGGCGCCGTAGCTGGGCGCGGTGTCGAACACGCTGCCGCCGCCCTCGACCAGGGCGCGCAGCACGTCGCGCAGGGCGGCGACGTCCTCGCTGCGCGCGACCTGGGCGAAGGTCGCCGAGCTGCCCAGGCCGACCACCGGGATCTGCTGGCCCGAGGAGGGGATGGCGCGGGTCATCAGCGGCAGGGCCTGGTCGCCGGCGGCGAGCAGGCGGCGCGGGTCGAGGGCCAGGGCCACGCCGGCGGCCAGGGACAGCTTCAGGTAGTCACGACGGCTGATCATGGACGGTCTCCTTGCGGTGGGGGTGCGGGCGCCGCGGCGGCGCCATGGATCCGTTCGCCTGTGGCGGCCAGGCGCTGCTGGGCGCGGCCCAGCCACAGGCCCAGCGCCGCCCAGGCCAGGGCGAGCGGCACTGCGACGCTGGCCAGCGCGGCCAGGCCCAGGCCCAGGCGGACCAGCAGGCCTTCGACCTGGGCGCCGATCACGTCGCCGCCACGGTACACGAAGGTGTCGACGAAGGCCTTGGATTTGTACTTGTCCTCGCGGGAGGTGACGGTGTAGAGCGTCTCGCGGGCTGGCCGGGTCAGGGCGCGCTGCACCGCGCGGAAGGTCGCCTCGAAGACGATCAGCGCCGCCAGCGTGCCGACCATGGCCAGGCCGACGAAGCCCAGCGCCACGGTCACCGGCAGCAGGGCCAGGGTGAAGGCGACCCCGAACCGCTTCATCAGGTGGCCGGCGACCACCGCCTGCAGGACCAGGGTCGCGAGCTGGACGATCAGGTCGATGTTCGCGAACACGGTGGTGCGCAGGTCGAGGTCGTCGCCGAGCGCCGCGACCATCTGCAGGCGCGTGAAGTAGAGCAGCGTCGCCATCACCGTCATCACCACCACGTAGCCGGCGATGCCGAGCAGGTACGGCGAGCGCAGCACGGCGCGCAGGCCGGCCCAGGCCGCGCCGCCGATGACGACATGGCCGGCCCCGGCGTCCGGCCGCTCGCGGTCGCCGGCTTGCGGTCGGACACGGGCGACGCCCCAGGCCGCGACGATCGCCAGCAGCAGGAAGCCGGCGGCCACCAGCAGCAGCGCCGGGGTGCCCAGCGGCTGCGCCAGCAGCGAGGCCAGCGCCGGCCCGGCGATCGCGCCGAGGGTGCCGCCGACCGCGATCAGCGCGAAGAAACGTTTGCCCTGCTCGAGGCTGAAGCGGTCGGCCATCAGCGCCCAGAACACCATGGTCGCGAACAGGTTGAAGACGCTGAAGAACACGTAGAAGACCATGCCGCTGGCCTCGCCGACGGCCTCGGGCGCGAGCATCAGCAGCGCCCAGAAGCCGACCAGGCAGGCGGCGAAGAAGGCATAGGTGGCGGCGATGAAGGCCATCCGGCGGTAGCGCGCGACCAGCCAGCCGAACACCGGGTTGGCGAACAGGGTGGCCACCGCGGTGGCCATGAACAGCCAGCGCACCGCCTCGATGCCGCGCTGCATGCCCAGGGCGTCGCGCGCCGGGCGCAGCACCATCAGCGCGCACAGCACGCAGAAGAAGAACGCCGCAGCCAGCAGCACCGGGACGACCTCGTCGCGGCGCAGGTTGAACAGGCGCGCCAGCGCGCCGGTCACGGCCGTGCTCCGGCGCCGGGCCGTGATGCGGGCGGGGAATGGGCGAGGCGGAACGGCAGGCTGGGCAAGAGGTGCTCCGGTCGGACCTGCCCCAGCCTAGCCGCGGACGCGTCAACGCGGCGCCTGCCACGGCGCATGCCGGCACGGCCGGTCGCGACACGGGGTCGTTCCACCGCGAGCGGCTGCGACGGCCACGCAACGGCCGCGCCCCGGGCCCGGGTCGCGCCGCGACGGCGCGGCGCCGCTGCCGGCATGCCCGGCAGCGCGCTTGCCGCTAGCATGGGCGCCCCGCCGCTCTGCGATGCCGCCCTGCCGTGATCAGCCTGCTGTGGTTCCTTCTCGGACTCGTGCTCCTGGTGGCCGGAGCGGAACTGCTGGTCCGAGGTGCCTCCCGCCTGGCGCTGGCGGCCGGCGTCTCGCCGCTGGTCGCCGGGCTCACGGTGGTCGCGTTCGGGACCAGTTCGCCCGAGCTGGCGGTCAGCATCGGCGCGGCGCTGGGCGGCCAGGGCGACCTGTCGCTCGGCAACGTCGTCGGCAGCAACATCTTCAATGTCCTGTTCATCCTGGGCCTGTCGGCACTGGTGGTGCCCCTCGTGGTGGCCAGGCAACTGGTGCGCCTGGACGTGCCGCTGATGGTGGCGCTGTCGGTGCTGGTGCTGGTGCTGGCCCACGACGGCCGGATCGGCAGGCTCGATGGCGCGCTGCTGGCATCGCTCCTGGCGATCTACCTGGTGTTCCTGGTCGGGCGCAGCCGGCGCGAAGCGCAGTTCGACGGTACCGCAGCGCCCGCCGCCGGGGTCGACGCCGGCGGCCGCGCCGCCGGCTGGCCGTGGCAACTGGCGATGGTGGTCGCCGGCCTGGTGCTGCTGGTGCTGGGCGCGCGCTGGCTGGTCGACGCGGCGGTGGCGTTCGCGCTGCTGATGGGCGTCAGCGAGCTGGTGGTGGGCCTGACCATCGTCGCCGCAGGCACCTCGCTGCCGGAGCTGGTCACCTCGGTGGTCGCCGCCCTGCGCGGCGAGCGCGACATCGCGGTCGGCAACGTGGTCGGCAGCAACCTGTTCAACCTGGCGGGCGTGCTGGGTGCCGCCGCGCTGGTCGCGCCCGGCGGGATCGCGGTGTCCGGTCCGGCGATCGCCTTCGACCTGCCGGTCATGGTGGTGGTGGCGTTCGCCTGCCTGCCGGTTTTCCTGACCGGCGGCGTGATCAGCCGCGCCGAAGGCGCGCTGTTCCTGGCCTACTGGCTGGCCTACACGGTCTACCTGGTGCTGGCGGCCTCGCACCACGACGCCTTGCCCGAGTTCAGCGCGGTGATGCTGTTCTTCGCGGTGCCGCTGACCCTGCTGACCCTGCTGCTGCTGGCGCTGGGCGAGCTGCGCCGCCGGCATGGCGGGGCGATCCGCTGAGGCCGGCCCGAGCCTGGCGCAACGGCCGGGACCGGACCGGGCGGCATGCCGGGAGGCGGCCAGGATCACGGCTCAGGGCGCCGGCGCGGTCGGATCCGGGATCAGCACGATGACGTTCTTGCCGCGGCTGCGGCCCTGTCCCTGCCAGTCGATCGCCGCCGGCACCTCGGACAGGGCGAACCGGCGATCGATCACCGGCCGCAGGCGGCCGTCGGCGAGCATGTCGCGAAGCGTCGCGAGGTCGACCGGGTTGCTGCTGGCCAGCAGCGAGACCTGCGTCTGGCTGACGAACGGCGCGCTCAGCCTGGCCCAGAGCATCCGCGCCAGCGGTCCCAGCCAGCGGTTGTGCTTGGGACCGGTGACCATGACCAGGGTGCCATCCTCGTGCAGCGCACGGCGCAGGGCCGCCAGGTCGTGGTTGCCGACGTTGTCGATGATCAGGTCGTAGCGGCGGCCGCCGCGCGTGAAGTCCTCGCGGCCGTAGTCGATCACCGCGTCGGCGCCGAGCGCGCGCACCAGGTCGACGTTGCGGCTGCTGCTGACGCCGGTGACGTGGCCGCCCAGGGCCTTGGCGATCTGCACGGCGAAGGTGCCGACGCCGCCGGAGGCGCCGTTGACCAGCACCCGCTGGCCGGCCTGCAGGCGGCCGGCGTCGCGTACCGCCTGCAGCGCGGTCAGCGCCGCGATCGGCACGGCCGCGGCGGCCTCGAAGCCGATCGCCTCGGGCTTGTGCACGACATTGCGGTCGGCCGCCACCACCAGGTATTCGGCGAAGGCGCCGTTGCGCACCCCGAACACCGCATCGCCGGGCCGGAACCGCTCGACGCCGTCGCCGACCGCCTCGACGGTGCCGGCGAAATCGACGCCGGTGCGGGGGTCCGACTGGCGCCCGATGCCGGAGGACAGCCGCATGAAATAGGGCTGTCCGTGCAGGTAGTGCCAGTCCAGCGGGTTGACGCCGGCGGCATGCACGCGCACCAGCAGTTCGCCGGCGCCCGGTTGCGGCCGCGCCACCCGCACCAGCTGCAGTTGCGACGGCGGTCCGTAGCAGGCCTGGTGGATCGCCTGCATGGTCGCCGCGCCGGTGGCGGGTGCCGGCGCGGGCGGGCAGGACGACTCGTAGCGGAGCACCAGCGCCAGCGCGGCGACCGCCAGCACGATGCTGGCGGCGAGGCTCCACAGGATGCGGCGGCGGCGGGTCATGGCGGTCGGCTCCTGTGGATGGCTGGCCGCCAGAGTGGCCCCCGGGCCGGGCCCGGGCGCGTGCCACAGGTCATGCCGCCGCGGCCGCGTGCGGCGGCCGCGGCGCGTGCGGTCAGGCGCGTGCGGTCAGGCGCGGCCGCCGTACTCGCCGGTGCCGGTATTGACCAGCACGCGGTCGCCGTTGCCGACGTACTCGGGCACCATGATCTCGATGCCGGTCTCCAGGCGCGCCGGCTTGGGCCGCTTGGTGGCGGTGCCGCCCTTCAGTTCGGGCGCGGTCTCGACCACCGCCAGGGTGACGTTCGGCGGCAGCTGCACGCCGACCGGATCGCCCTCGATGAGCTGCACGAAGCAACCCTCCAGGCCGTCGGTGATGTAGCCGGCCTGCTCGCCGACCAGCTCCGGCGACAGCAGGTACTGGCTGTAGTCCTCGGCGTCCATGAACACGAAGGCGTCGCCATCGCGATAGGAGAAGCTGGCCGCGCGCCGGCTGAGCTCGACTTCCCTGAGGTCGTCGTCGCCGCGCAGGCTGAGGTCCAGCTTCTGGCCGCCGGGGATGGCGTACAGGGTGAAGCGGTAGGTGGTGTTGCCGCCGCGCGCGGTGGGCACCGACTTGTCGATGTCGCGCACCTGCCAGACCCGGCCGTCGTGCTCGACCACGTTGCCGCGCTTGATCTCGTTCGCTCTCATGGCTGCGCTGCTCCGGTGCCGGTCACTTCGGGGCCAGCCGGACGGCGCCGTCCAGGCGGATGGTCTCGCCGTTGAGGTAGCGGTTGGCGAGGATGAAGGCGACCAGTCCGGCGAACTCCTCGGGCCGGCCCAGGCGCGACGGGAAGGGGATCGACGCCGCCAGCGACTCCTGGACCTGCGGCGGCATGCCGTCGACCATCGGCGTCCAGAAGATGCCCGGCGCGATGGTCATCACGCGGATGCCGAAGCGGGCCAGCTCGCGGGCCATCGGCAGGGTCATGCCGACCACGCCGCCCTTGGACGCCGAATACGCGGCCTGGCCGATCTGGCCGTCGAAGGCGGCCACCGAGGCGGTGTTGACGATCACGCCGCGTTCGCCGTCCTCGCCGGGGGCGTTCTCCTGCATGAGCTGGGCGGCGGCCTTGGCGACGTTGAAGCTGCCGACCAGGTTGACGCCGACCGTGCGCGCGAAGCCCTCCAGCGGCATCGGGCCGTCCTTGCCCAGGACCCGCCCTGCACCGAGGATGCCGGCGCAGTTGATGGCGGCATTGAGCCCGCCCATGGCGGCCCGGGCCTGGGCCAGGACCTCGACGATCCCGGCCTCGCTGGTGACGTCGGCGCAGAAATGGACGGCACGCTCGCCGAGTTCGGCAGCGGCCGCGGCGCCCTTGTCGGCCTGGACGTCGAGCAGGGCGACGCGGGCGCCGCCCGCGACCAGGTGGCGGGCGACGGCGAGGCCGAGGCCGGAGGCGCCGCCGGTGATGGCGGCCATGACGCTGGATGGGTTCACGGTGTGCGGTCCGCAGCAGGAAAGGGGGCGACAGTGTAGTGGCCCGCCGCAGGGGCAGGCTGCGCGGTGCGTTCAGTCGCCGGCGACCGGGCCGTCCTCGTCGTCGAGGAAGCTCAGTCCGAGCCGTTCCAGGTCGCCCCAAGCGATCTCGCAGCGGTGCCGGTGTGCCTGGTCGTCGATCCGGAAGCTGATCGCGAGGTGTTCGGGGTCGATGTCCGGCCAGCCGTCGGGCAGCAGGACGCAGGCACCGCCCTCGGAGAGGTTCACCAGGCGGGTTTCCCAGCGGCTGAGGCCGTCGCTCAGCACGGCGGGCTCACTGCAGGGACGGCGGCTGGACGCGCGCTGGTCGGGGGGGCTCATCGACGGTCCGGCTCCGGGGCACCGGCAGGGATCGCCGGGACCTCGCGAGCCTACGCGCCGGCCGGGCATCGGGCAAGGCGGTGGACGACCGGGCGCGACGCGCCCAGGCCGGCGCTCGCGGCCTCAGCCTTCGATCAGCGCCTCGACATGGGCGACCAGGGCCTTGGGCAGCGCCGGGCAGGCCAGCAGGTCGGGCAGGCCTGCCCGGATCTGCCGGGCGCAGGCGTCACGCCCGGCGTGGTCCGAGGCCAGGGCGATCGCCGCCCCGGCCAGCGCCTCCGGACCGTCCACGACCAGCCGCTGCAGGCCCAGCGCGTCCAGCATCGCCGCCGATTGCCGGCCACGCATGAAGCGGCCCGGGCGGGTCACGACCGGCAGCGCGCTGGCGAGGGCGTCGATGCTGGTGTTGCCGCCGGACCAGTGCAGGCAGTCGACCATGACGTCGCAGGCGCGGTTGACCGCCAGGAAACCTTCCCGGCTGGTGTTGGCGAGCACCACCAGTTGCCGGTCCGGATCGGCGCCTGCCGCGGCCAGGGCGGCCGCCAGCCGGCGCAGCAGGGCCGCGCCGCTGCCGCGGCCCTGGCCCCGGAACAGCACCAAGCGGGCCTGCCGATCGCCGGCGGCGATCGCCGCCAGCACCGCATCGTTGTCCGGGTGCAGCTTGTAGGGCGCGTGCGGGACCAGGTACAGCCGGCCCTGCGCCGGCAGGCCCAGGGCGACGCGGTCGGCGGCCGCCGGCGTCGGCACGGGCGGGTAGTGGGTGCCCAGACCGGGCAGCAGGCGCAGGGGCTCGCGGTAGTGGTCGCCGGCCTGCTGCGGTTCCATGCCGGCACAGGAGAAGTAGGCGTCGATGCTCGCCAGGCCGGAGGTCACCGGATGGCCCCAGGCGCAGGCCTGGCGCGGCGCCAGGCGCAGGGCCGCGACCGCCGGCAGGCGCGCTTCCATGCCCAGCTCCGGATAGACGATCAGGTCGCAGCGCAGGTCGGCCAGGCGGCGCGCCAGGGCATCGGCGCCGCCGTCGATGCGGTGAAGGGCGGCGGCCGGCGCGGCGATGGCTTCGGTGAACGCGTCGCCGGCCGGGCCGAGCTGGACCACGTGCACCTCGAAACCGGCACCGGCAAGGATGCGCACCCAGGACGCGAAGTAGTGGCCGGCGGTGCAGTGGCGGAAGATCGAACCGGCCAGGGCGATCCGGCGACGGCCGCCGCTGCCGCCGGCCGGTGCCAGGCCGGCCGGCGCCAGCGCCGCGGCGCAGCGGCCGAGCAGGTCGCCGAACCGGCTCTGCAGCTCGCGGTCGTCGCGGCCGTGGTAGGCCAGGTAGAAATTGCTGAAGGCGAGCTGGTCCAGGGTCCTGGCGCAGCCGGCCAGGCGCGCCGGCGTCAGTTCCTCCGCGAGGGCATCGAGCCCGGCCGCGAAGCGGGCGCGCGCGGCGTCGATCGCGGCGTCGTCCGTCGGCACCGCCGGCAGCATCAGGTGCCGTGCGAACAGGTGGCGCAGGCCGGGCGCGCGCGCGCCGTCGCCGAGCAGCCGGTGGCAGGTCCGGTGCAGGTCGCGCGCGGCCTCGTCGGCACCGGCCTGGGCCAGGGTCTCGGCGACCGTGGCCAGGCGCGGCAGCAGCGCCTCGTCGGCGGCCACCGACGCGACCGTGCGCGCCGCCTGCGCGGGCCGGCCGCAGGCGGCCTGGGCCTCGGCCAGGTCCAGCGCCATCGCCGGCGACCCGGGAGCGGGCAGGGCATCGAGCAGGCCGCCGGCCTGGTCGACATCGCCGGCCAGCGCCAGGCCCCGGGCCAGGCGGATGGCGGCCTCGGCGTCGCCCGGGCTGGCCTCGGCCAGCGCCCGCCACAGGGGCACCGCGGCCTCCGCACGGTCGCCGTCGTCGAGCAGCATCGCCAGGTTGAACAGCGCATCGCCGTGCCCGGGCAGCAGCGCCAGCGCCGAGCGGAACGCCGCCTCCGCCGCCGCCGGCTCGCCTTCGCGCCGCAGCGCGCTGCCCTGGCGGTTCCAGGCCTGGGCCAGCGCACGCAGCAGCGCCGGCTGGCCCGGCTGCTGCCGCAGCAGCGCCTGCAGCGATTCGATCGCGGCCGGCCAGTCGCCGCTGCGCAGCGCGGCGTTGGCCGCCAGGGTCAGCACGCCGGCCTGCCCCGGGTCGGCGGCGAGCAGCCGGCGCGCCAGCGCCAGTGCGCGGGCATCGTCGCCCTGCCGGTAGGCGGCGGCCGCCTGGTCGAACAGGGTCGTGGCGGTCATCGCCGCGCAGGTTAGCAGGGGGCGGCCGGCCCGGGTCGGGCTATGCTCGAGGCCTGCGACCGGAGCGGCCATGGCGAACGAACGACTGCTGGGTGTGGTGCTGGCGACCGTGCTCGCGGTGATCATCGGCTGGGTGCTGCATATCGGCAAGGCGGTGCTGGTGCCGATCGTGTTCGCGGTGCTGTTGTCCTACGTGATCCTCGGCCTGGCCCGGATGCTGCAGCGCCTGCCGGTGGTCGGCGCGCGGGTGCCGGGCGGGCTGCTGGTCGCCTTTTCGGTGCTGGCCATGGTGCTGGCGCTGGCCGCCGGCGCCGCCCTGCTGAGCAGCAACATCGGCAAGCTGGTGCAGATGGCGCCGCAACTGCAGGAGTCGCTGCTGTCGGTGATCCAGGGCAGCGCCGCCTGGCTGGGCATCGAGTTCACCCCGACCTGGCAGAGCCTGCGCACCGACGTGCTCGAGCAGGTCAGCCTGCAGCGCCTGGTCGGGTCGGCGGTGGTGTCGCTGACCACGGTGCTCACCACCATCGGCCTGGTCCTGCTCTACGTCGGCTTCCTGCTGCTGGAACGGCAGGGCTTCGACCGCAAGGTCGGCCGGCTGTCCGGCGATCCGGTCACGGTCACCCGGATCCGCCACATCATCGGCAAGGTCAACGACCGCATCGGCAGCTACCTGGCGCTGAAGACGCTGATCAACATCCTGCTCGGACTGGTCAGCTGGCTGATCATGGTCGCCTTCGGCCTCGAGCTGGCGGCGTTCTGGGCGGTGCTGATCGCGGTGATGAACTACGTGCCCTACATCGGTTCCTTTCTCGGCGTGCTGTTCCCGGTCGCCTTCGCGGTGGTCCAGCTGGGCGAACCGGGACCGCTGCTGGCGATGTCGGCCGGCCTGATCGCCGCGCAGTTCGCGATCGGCAACCTGCTCGAGCCGCTGCTGATGGGCAACACGCTCAACCTCAGCCCGTTCGTGATCCTGGTGACCCTGGCGATCTGGTCCGGGCTGTGGGGCATCGCCGGCGCCTTCCTGTCGGTGCCGATGACCGCGGTGGTGGCGCTGGCGCTGTCGGAGTTCCCGCAGACCCGGCCGATCGCCGTGCTGCTGTCGCGCAACGGCCAGGCCTGAGCGGGGCCGTGGCCGGCTGCCTCAGCCCGTCGCGGCCGCCGCGGCCGCCGGCGCCGGCTCGTAACCCAGGATCGGCGCCAGCCAGCGCTCGGCTTCGGTCAGGCCGATGCCCTTGCGCCCGGCGTAGGCGGCGACCTGGTCGCGACCGAGCCGGCCGACCACGAAGTAGCGGCTGTCCGGGTGGCTGAAGTAGTAGCCGGACACCGCCGCCGCCGGATACATGGCGAAGTTCTCGGTGAGCTCGATGCCGGCCGCGTCGGTGGCGTCGAGCAGCTCGAAGAGGGTGCGCTTCTCGGTGTGGTCCGGGCAGGCCGGATAGCCGGGGGCCGGCCGGATGCCGCGGTACTTCTCGGCGACCAGGGCCTCGTTGTCGAGCGCCTCGTCGGGGGCGTAACCCCACAGCTCGCGACGCACGCGCAGGTGCAGCCATTCGGCGGCGGCCTCGGCCAGGCGATCGGCCAGGGCCTTGAGCAGGATCGCGCTGTAGTCGTCGTGCTCCGCCTCGAAACGGGCGACGTGCGGTTCGATGCCGAGCCCGGCGGTGACCGCGAAGGCGCCGATCCAGTCCTCGGTGCCGCTGCCGGCCGGCGCCACCCAGTCGGCCAGGCACAGGTTGCCACGCTCGGCCGGCTTGTCGGCCTGCTGGCGCAGGAAGTGCAGCCGGCGGGTCCGGCCGTCGCCGGCGTCGATCGCCACGTCCTCGCCGTGCGACTGCGCGGGCCAGATTCCGACCACGGCACGCGCCTGCAGCCACTTCTCGCCGACCATGCGGCCGAGCATGGCGCGGGCATCGGCGTACAGGGCGCGCGCCTGCTCGCCGACCACGGCGTCGTCGAGGATCGCCGGGTAGCGGCCGGACAGCTCCCAGGTCTGGAAGAACGGCGTCCAGTCGATGCAGGGCACCAGCTCGGCCAACGGGATGTCGTCGAAGCGGGTCAGGCCGGCCTGGCGTGGGACCGGCGGCCGGTAGCCGGACCAGTCGACCTGCGGCCGCCTGCGCCGTGCCTCGTCCCAGTCGATCAGCTGCTTGCCCGGGCCGCGGTCGCCATGGCTGGCCCGCACCTGCGCGTAGTCGGCGCGCAGTGCCTGCACGAAATCCTCGCGCTGTCCCGGCGAGACCAGGGACTGGGCGACGCCAACGGCCCGAGAGGCGTCCTTGACCCAGACCGTGGGCGCTGCCGGGTAGGCCGGTTCGATGCGCAGTGCGGTGTGCGCGCGGGAGGTGGTGGCGCCGCCGATCAGCAGCGGGATGGAAAGCCCCTGGCGCTGCATCTCGCGGGCGACGTGGGCCATCTCGTCCAGCGAGGGCGTGATCAGGCCGGACAGGCCGATCATGTCGGCCTGGTGCTCGCGGGCGGCTTCGAGGATCTTCTGCGCCGGCACCATGACGCCGAGGTCGACCACCTCGAAGTTGTTGCAGGCCAGGACCACGCCGACGATGTTCTTGCCGATGTCGTGGACGTCGCCCTTGACGGTCGCCATGACGATGCGGCCGTTCGGCTTTCCGGCCTGGCCGGTGCGCCGCTTCTCCTCCTCGATGAAGGGGATCAGGTGGGCGACGGCCTTCTTCATCACGCGCGCCGACTTGACCACCTGGGGCAGGAACATCTTGCCGGCGCCGAACAGGTCGCCGACCACGTTCATGCCGGACATCAGCGGCCCTTCGATCACGTCGAGCGGGCGCGCGCAGGCCTGGCGGGCCTCCTCGGTGTCTTCGACCACGAACTCGTCGATGCCGTGGACGAGGGCGTGCGACAGCCGCTCGGCCACCGGCAGCGTGCGCCACTCCAGGCGGGTGTCGTCCTGGGCGGCGCCGCGGGCGCCGCCACGGAAGCGCCCGGCGATCTCCAGCAGGCGCTCGGTGGCGTCCGGCCGGCGCGCCAGCACGACGTCCTCGACCCGCTCGCGCAGCTCGGGGTCGAGGTCGTCGTAGATGGCCAGGGCGCCGGCGTTGACGATGCCCATGTCCAGGCCGGCGCGGATCGCGTGGTACAGGAACACGCTGTGGATCGCCTCGCGCACCGAGTCGTTGCCGCGGAACGAGAACGACACGTTGCTGATGCCGCCGGAGACGTGGCACAGCGGGAAGCGGCGCTTGAGTTCGGCGGTCGCCTCGATGAAGTCCAGCGCGTAGCGGTCGTGCTCCTCGATGCCGGTGGCGATCGCGAACACGTTGGGGTCGAAGACGATGTCCTGGGGCGGGAAGCCGACCGCGTCGACCAGCAGGTCGTGGGCGCGCGACAGGATTTCGACCTTGCGCGCCGCGGTGTCGGCCTGGCCCTGCTCGTCGAAGGCCATGACCACGGCGCAGGCGCCGTAGCTGCGCAGCTTGCGCGCCTGCTCCAGGAACGCCGCCTCGCCCTCCTTGAGCGAGATCGAGTTGACGATGGCGCGGCCCTGCACGCACTTCAGGCCGGCCTCGATGGCCGACCACTTGGAGCTGTCGATCATCACCGGCACCCGGGCGATGTCGGGCTCGGCGGCGACCAGGTTGAGGAAGGTCGACATCGCCTTCTCGGCGTCGAGCAGGCCCTCGTCCATGTTGACGTCGATCACCTGGGCGCCGGCCTCGACCTGCTGGCGGGCGACCTCGACCGCGGCCTCGTAGTCGCCGGCCTGGACCAGCTTGCGGAAGCGCGCGCTGCCGGTGACATTGGTGCGCTCGCCGACGTTGATGAAGTTGAGCTCCGGGATCAGTCGCAGGGGCTCCAGGCCGGCCAGCCGGGTGACCGTGTCGGGCGCCGGCAGCGGCCGCGGCGCGACCCGCTCGACGGCACGGGCGATCGCGGCGATGTGCGCCGGCGTGGTGCCGCAGCAGCCGCCGACGATGTTGAGCAGGCCGTCGCGTGCGAAGCCGCCGAGCGTGCCGGCCATCTGCTCGGGGGTCTCGTCGTAACCGCCGAAGGCGTTCGGCAGGCCGGCGTTCGGGTGGGCGCTGACGAACATCGCGGCGCCGCCGCTGATCGCCTCGACGTGCGGTCGCAGGTCCTCGGCGCCCAGCGCGCAGTTCAGGCCCACGCTGATCGGCCGGGCGTGCTCGACCGAGTACAGGAAGGCCTCGGCGGTCTGTCCCGACAGCGTGCGACCGGAGCGGTCGGTGATGGTGCCGGACACCATCACCGGCACCCGGTGGCCGCGCTCGGAGAACACCTGGTCGAGCGCGAACAGCGCCGCCTTGGCGTTGAGGGTGTCGAACACGGTCTCGACCATGATCGTGTCGGCGCCGCCATCGAGCAGGCCGCGCGCGGCCTCGCGGTAGTTCTCGGCCAGCTCGTCGAAGGAGACGTTGCGGAAGCCCGGGTTGTTGACGTCCGGCGAGATCGACGCGGTGCGGCTGGTCGGGCCGAGCACGCCGATCGCGAAGCGCGGACGGTCCGGGGTGCGGTCGCTGTATTCGTCGACGGCGGCGCGCGCCAGCCGCGCGGCCTCCAGGTTGAGCTCGTAGGCCAGCGCCTCGAGCCCGTAGTCGGCCTGGCTGACGCGGGTGGAGTTGAAGGTGTTGGTCTCGACCAGGTCGGCGCCGGCGGCCAGGTACTCGCGGTGGATGCCGGCGATCACCTCCGGCCGGGTCAGCACCAGCAGGTCGTTGTTGCCGCGCAGCTCGTGGCCGTGCCGGGCCAGCCGCTTGCCGCGGAAGTCGGCCTCGTCCAGCCGGTGCGCCTGGATCATGGTGCCCATCGCGCCGTCCAGCACGAGGATCCGTCGCGCCAGGGCGCGGCGCAGGGCCTCGACGCGGTCGGGCTCCAGCCAGGGCAGTTCGCTCACGGTGTCGTCCTTGTCGGGGTGGCCGGGGGCGGCCGGACGCCGGGCGCGCTCAGGGCCGCGCCGCCAGCAGGGTGAGGATCTCGAAGTGCGGCGGCCGCCGCTCGCGGCCGCTGCGCTCCAGCGACAGCACCTTGAGCCCGGCGGCCTGGCAGTGCCGGCGCAGGTCCTCGCGCCGGAAGCCCAGGTTGACGTGGCCGAACGGCTTCACCGCAGCGGCGTGGGCGTGGCGGCTGAGCGTGGTGGCCAGCAGGCGGCCGCCCGGGCGCAGCACGCGGGCCGCCTCGACGATCGCCTGGGCCGGGGTGGTGCTGTAGGTCAGCGCATTGAGCAGCAGGACCAGGTCGTAGCGGCCGTCCGGCTCGGGCAGGGCGTGCATGTCGCCGACCTCGACCCGGACCCTGGGCACCCCGGCCAGGCGCTCGCGGGCGGCGGCGACCACGCGCTCGGAGATGTCCAGGCAGGTCAGGCTGCGCGCGCGCGGCGCCAGCAGTTCGGCGATCACGCCGTCGCCGGAGCCGACGTCGAGCACGTCGCCGGGCTCCAGCAGGGTGGTGAAGGCATGGGTCAGCGTCTCCCAGGTGCGCCCGGGGGAGTAGTGGCGCTCCATGCTGCCGGCCACCGAATCGGCCCAGGCGCCGCCGCGTCGCTCGGCCAGCACGGCGCGCAGGCGGGCCGCATCCTGGTCGAGCAGGGCGTCGTCGAGCTGGCCGGCCAGCGCCTCGAACAGGGTGCTGGCGCCCGGCTCGGCCTCGCCGGCGGCGCGGTAGTAGGCCGATACGCCCTGGCGGCGGTCCTGCACCAGGCCGGCGTCCTTGAGCCGCGCCAGGTGGGTGGAGACCCGCGGCTGGGCGAGCGAGGTGACCGCCGACAGCTCCGCGACGCTCAGCTCCTCGGCGCGCAGCAGGGCGAGCAGGCGCAGCCGGGTGGCGTCGGCCAGGGTGCGCAGCAGCGCGGATCCGTGTTCCAGCTCCATCGTTTGATCGCGATAAAACGATGAAAGAGCCTAGTGGCGCGTCGGTAGCGGGTCAAGCCGGGGCGCTGTTCGCTTTCGCCCGCCGGGGGATTGGGTAGGCGAGGGCGCGATCACCCCAGCGCCCGATCTCCCGTCCGCCACCTGGAACGCCCGGATGCCCCCGAATCGCCGCCCCCGTCCCGCGCCGTCCCGCCCCCGGCGCGTCGTCCCGGCGCGCCTCGGCCTTGCCCTGCTGGCGGCGGCCGCACCCGCCGCCGTGGCCGCCGGCGACGCCGGCACCCGCCCGCTCAACGACACCGGCATGAACCTGTTCCACACCGGTTCGGCGACGGTGCCGGGCGGCGAGCCGGCCGATTATCCCGGCCAGGACGCCTCGCTGGGCCGCGACGCGGCCCGGGCCGACAGCGTGCTGGCCCGGCTCGGCGGCGGCCGGGCCGGCTTCGATTTCACCAAGCTGGACGCCGGCGGCCAGCCGCTGGCGATCCAGGACCAGGCCTGGCTTCGCGACGGCGACGGTTTCGACGCCGGCGATCCGGCCGCCGGCACGCGCTGGCATTGCGTGCGCGACAACGCCACCGGCCTGGTCTGGGAGGTCAAGACCCGGCGCGCCCCGGCCGACCTGTTCGACAGCGCATGGACCTACAGCTGGTACAGCAGCGCCGTGCGTCCGGACGGCACCGCCAACGGCAACAACGGCGGCGACGCCGGCGGGGCCAACCGCGGCACCTGCCTGGACCGCCACGACCCGGTCGACAATCCGTCGGGCAACTTCTGCGACACCGCCGGCTACGTGGCCGCGGTCAACGCCGCCGGCCTGTGCGGCGCCAGCGACTGGCGCATGCCCACCCGCGCCGAACTGGCCGGCCTGCTCGATCTCGGCAGCCGCGCGCCGGCGATCGATACGCACTATTTCCCCAACGTGCCGGGGGACTGGGGCAACCCCAACGTGCCGCCCAACATCACCTGGACCGGGACGCCGGCGGCGTTCTCCGACTCCGCCTGGTCGGTCTACTTCGAATTCGGCGCCGCCTTGCCCGGCAACGGCAAGAACGGCGCGCGTTCGGTGCGCCTGGTCCGGAGCGCGCCATGACCGCCGCCCGTCCGACCCCCTTCGACCCTGGGAACGCCACCATGATCCGTCGCGGCATCGCCGGCCTGCTGCTGGCCCTGGTCGCCGGCTGGACGGCGCCGGCATCGGCGCTGTCCTGCTTCAACCCGGGGGTCGCGCCGAGCACCCCCGACGCCGACTTCGAGGCGGACGCCGACGGCACCGCCAGGCACCTGGCCACGGGCCTGGTCTGGATGCGCTGCGCGATCGGCCAGACCTGGACCGGCACCGGCTGCAGCGGCCAGGCGATGTCGTTCCCGCAATGGGGCGCCGCCCTGCGCACGGTCCGCGACATCAACAGCGGCGCCAGCGATGCCGACAACGACGGCGCTGCCGGTTTCGCCGGCCAGAGCGACTGGCGGATGCCCAACATCAAGGAACTGGTCTCGATCCACGAGGCCTGCCGGCGCGCGCCGGCCTTCAACGACCTGGTGTTTCCCAACGCGCCGGCGGGCAACGTGCACTGGTCGTCGACGACCGTGGCGAACTCGCCGACCGTGGCCTGGTACATGGACTCGGCCGATGGCGTCGTGTCGTTCACCTTCAAGTCCGACGTCCTTCCCCGGGTGATGCGCCTGGTCCGCGCCGGCGGGGTCGGCGGCTACCGGCTCACCGGCCGGATCTTCGCCGACGGCTTCGAGCCCTGAGGCCGGCGGGCGCCGCCCGGCCTCCCGGGCCGGGCGAGGGTCCGGGCGCGCCGCGGCATCGCGCGCGGCTTCACTCCGGATCGACCCGGCCGCCGCGACGATGGCGTCCGGGCGCCGCGTGTTGCTGGCGCGGCAGCCGTTCCGCTAGGCTGCAAAGGTTTCGCATCGCACAGGCCAGGCCATGGATTTCCAGTTCACCGAAGAGCAGTTGATGATCCGCGACGTCGCGCGCCGGATCGCCCAGGAGAAGATCGCGCCGAGCGCCGAGGCGTTCGACCGCAGCGGCGAATTCCCGCTGGAGAACATCCGGCTGCTGGGCGAGAACGGCCTGATGGGCATCGAGGTGCCGCACGAGTACGGCGGCGCCGGGCTCGATGCGATCGGCTACACCCTGGCGATGTTCGAGATCGCCGCCGCCGACTGCGCGCACTCGACCATCATGTCGGTGAACAACACGCTGTACTGCAACGGCCTGCTGAAGAACGGCACCGAGGCGCAGAAGCACCGGTACGTCACCCCGATCGCCAGCGGCGAGGCGATCGGCGCCTACGCGCTGACCGAGCCGCAGTCCGGCTCCGACGCCTCGGCGATGCGCACCCGTGCGGTGCTGTCGGCCGACGGTTCGCACTACGTCGTGAACGGCAAGAAGAGCTGGATCACCTCCGGCCCGGTCGCCAAGTACATCATGCTGTTCGCGGTGACCGACCCGGCCAAGGGCGCCAAGGGCATCAGCGCCTTCATCATCGACACCGACCGCGAGGGCTTCCACCGCGGCAAGACCGAGCCCAAGCTCGGCATCCGCGCCTCGGCGACCTGCGAGATCGAGCTCAGCGACTACAAGATCCCCGTGGAGGACCGCATCGGCGCCGAGGGCGAGGGCTTCCGGATCGCCATGGGCGTGCTAGACGCCGGCCGCATCGGCATCGCCGCCCAGGCCGTCGGCCTGGCGCGGGCGGCCTACGACGCCTCGGTCGCCTACGTGCAGGAGCGCAAGAGCTTCGGCCAGCCGATCGGCAGCTTCCAGATGATCCAGGCCAAGATCGCCGACATGAAGTGCCGGCTTGACGCCGCCGAGCTGCTGACCCTGCGCGCGGCCTGGGCCAAGCAGCAGTCGCTGGCGACCGGCGCGCGCTTCAACACCGAGGCCTCGGTGGCCAAGCTGTACGCCTCCGAGGCGGCCATGTTCATCACCCACCAGGCGGTGCAGATCCACGGCGGCATGGGCTACAGCAAGGAGATGCCGCTGGAGCGCTACTTCCGCGACGCCAAGATCACCGAGATCTACGAGGGCACCAGCGAGATCCAGCGCCTGGTGATCGCCCGCAACGAGACCGGGGTGCGCTGAGCGGGGCCCGGCCTGTCCTACGGACGCGCGGCGCCGGGCCGGGCGGGGAGGTCGGCCCGCCTGGCGACCTGGTTGTCCCGGGCGGCCCGCCGTGCGCCCACCGGGTCCCGGGCGCTCCCTGCCCGCGGCGGACGCCCGGGCGCAGCCCGCCGGCCTGAGCCGTTCGTGACCCGGGGGAGGTTTTTGTGGCGGCAGTCACGGATCGCCGCCCGCGCTGCGCCTAGGCTGCCAGGTCGTCACCCCGAGGATCCGGCCATGCGCCGTCGCCGACTGCCCCTGCTGCTCGCCGTGCTGGCCGCGCCGCTGTCCGCCCAGACCCTGCAGGAGCAGGTCCTGGAGCGGATCAACGTCGAGCGCTGGAACAACGGCCAGCTGCCGCCGCTCAAGGGCCAGGCCAATCTCGACGCCGCCGCCAACGGCCACAGCCAGGCGATGGGCGTGCGCAACTTCTTCATGCATTGCGACCCGGACACGCTGACCTCGCCGGGCGACCGAATGGTGGCGGCCGGCTATGCCGGCAACGGCTGGGGCGAGAACATCGCCGCAGGCTATTCCAGTGCCGCGCAGGTGGTCGCGGGATGGATGGGCAGTTCCGGGCATCGCGCCAACATTCTCTCGACCAGCCATCGCGAAGTCGGCACCGGCCACTTCTTCGACAGCGCCGACACCGGCAATATTCGCTTCAACCCGGCGGGGGGCTGCACCTCCAGCACCACCATCGGCCCGTTCGGCCACTACTGGACCCAGAAGTTCGGCCGCCGCGACGCGGTGATGCCGGTGGTGATCGCCCGCGAGGCCTGGCAGGTGGCCACCTGCAGCATCGACGTCCATCTGTACGGCAGCGGCTGGGCCAGCCAGTACCGCCTTAGCAACGACGGCACCAACTGGTCGCCCTGGCAGGCGTTCAGCGCCGACGTGCTGTGGACCCTGTCCGGTCCGGCCGGCGGCACCGCCACCGTGCACGCGCAGATCCGCAACACGGCCGGCACCGTGCGCCAGTCCCAGGACAGCGTCCGTCTGGCGGTCGCCTGCGCGGTGTCCGACCCGATCTTCGGCAACGGTTTCCAGGGCGGCTGAGCCGCCCGCCGGCCGGGGACGGCCCCGGGACGTGCCGGCCATGAGGGGACCGTCTGCTTTCGCGTGCGGCCGCGCCCCCGCTCAGTCCGCCGTCGACACCACGCAGCGGTCGCGCCCGTCCCGCTTGGCGCGGTAGAGCGCCTGGTCGGCCCGTGCCAGCAGGGCGGCGGGCGTCTCGTCGCCGTCCGCCCGGGTGACGGCGATGCCGATCGAGGCGGTGGTCGACGGCAGCACGCGGCCGCCCTCCAGGGGGCGCAGGGCGGCCAGCGCGGTGCGCAGGGCGTCGCCCCGGGCCTGCGCCTGCACGGCGTCGGCCCCCGGCAGGACCAGCACGAACTCCTCGCCGCCGTGCCGGCAGGCGACATCCTCGGCCCGCACCAGCCCCGCCAGCAGGCGGCCGAACGCCGCCAGCAGGGCGTCGCCGCCGGCATGGCCGTGGCTGTCGTTGTAGCGCTTGAAATGGTCCAGGTCGATCATCAGCACCGCCAGCGGCTGGCGCATGCGGCGGGCGCGCGCCAGCTCCCGGGGCATCGCCTCGGCCAGCCAGCGCCGGTTGTGCAGGCCGGTCAGCGGGTCGCGGACCGCCTCGGCGCGCAGGTCCTCCTGCAGGCGCAGGTTGGCCATCGCCATCGACAGCTGCTCGCTCAGGCTGGCCGCGAGCTGGCGCTCGCGCGGGTCGAACGGCCGCCAGCGCGAGAGGTTGAGCAGGCCCTGCGGCTCGCCCTGGGCGGTCAGCGGCAGGCACAGCGAGACACCGCCGGCAAGGTCCTCGGCGCGCAGGTGGGCGCACACGCGCGCCGCCTGCGGGTGCTCGGCCTGCACCGGCTGGCCGCTGCGCAGGGCCCAGCACTGGCCGTGCTGGAAGGTCGACGCGCTGGCGACCGCCGGCTCGCCCCAGCGCCAGGCCTCGGCCACACCCTCGCCGCCGGGCACCAGGACCTGGCCGGCCGCCTCCGGCAACAGCACGGCGGCGGCGCGGGTCGCCGCGGCGAGCGCTTCCTCGCGGCTGCGGCAGGCCTGCAGGGCATCGCCGAGCGCCGCCAGCGTGCCCAGTTCCTGGGCACGCAGGTCCATCTCGGCCAGGGACTCCTGCAGCTGCCGGGCGTTGCTGCGCATCTCGGCCTCGGCCCGCCAGCGCCGGCGCTGCTCGCGGAACACCAGGGCGAAGGCGAGGCCGAGCAGGAGCACGCTCGCTGCCACGGCGGCGGTGGCGATGGCCAGGCTGGCGCGCTGGCTGGCGTCGCTGCGACGCTGGCGCTCGGCCAGCGTCGCCGCCTCGCCGGCGAGCAGGGCGTCGGCGACCTGCACCAGCTCGCCTTCGAGGGCCATCCGCTCGGCGCTGGCGAGCAGCGCGCGCGCCTGCTCGAGGCCCTGTTCGCGGTAGATCGACAGCGCCTCTTCCAGTTGCCGCAGGCGCAGGCCCACGAGCTCGCCCAGGCGCCGGGCCCGGGCGGCCTCGGCGACCTGGTGCGCGAGCAGCCCCTGCAGTTCCAGCTCCACGCCGGCGATCACCGGTGCCGCGCGGTGGTAGCCGGCGAGCATCGCCGGATCGCCGGTGAGCAGGTAGCCGCGCTGGCTGGCGACCGCCGAGCGCAGCTCGGTTTCCAGCCGCGCCACCGCCTCGCGCACGCGCCAGGCGTGGGCGACCTCGCGGGCATCGGCCTGGGCCCGGGCGATCGCGGTCCATGCGGTCCAGGCGAGGGCCGCGAGCAGGGCCAGCACGATCGCGAACAGGATCGAGATGCGGCGACGGAGTCCGAGCCGGGCCATGGCGGCATTGAAGCACAAGTGCGCGCCACCACCACTCCGCATTGCCGCGCAGTGTGACGGGTTTCGCATCCGCGCCGGCCGGCGCTGCCGCCACCGTGCGCGACTGCCCGGGGCCGGGCCTGGCCCGCGCGCCGGGTGCGCCGCGCATGGCCTTTGCCGGCGCCCCTCGGTATCCTTCGCGGCCTCGTCCCACAACGGCCCGCCCAGGGCCCGGAGCCCCCGCAATGAGCGCCCCTGCCGCGGCCGTCGCCGCGTCCAACGCCCTGTCCGACATCCAGACCCACCTCGGCAACCGCCTCGACGGCGCCCGCCTGCAGGCTGGCCAGGTGCTCGCCCAGGCCCTGCTCGGTCCGGCCGAGCCGGAGGAGCTGGATCTGCGCGACGCGCGCGAATGGGCGGCGCTGGCGACCGACCTGCTCGACCTGGCGACCACCCGCCTGGTCGGCAGGCCGCAGGTCCGCGTGTTCAACCCCGAGCGCGCCGGCAACGGCTGGGAATGCGACCACACCGTGGTCCAGGTGGTCAACGACGACATGCCGTTCCTGGTCGACAGCGTCGGCATGGCGCTGGCGGCCAACGGCCTGGCCACCCACCTGCTGTTCCACCCGGTGCTGTCGGCGAGCCGCGACGGCGCCGGCCACCTGACCGCCCTGGGCCAGGGCGACCTGGCCGAGTCGGTCATGCACATCGAGGTCGACCGGATCGGCGAGCCCGGCCGCCTGGTCGCCCTGCGCGAGTCGATCGAGCGCGCCCTGGCCGACGTACGCGCCGCGGTCGCCGACTGGCGGGCGATGCGCGAGCGCATGCGCAACCTCGCCGAGGAACTCGCCGCCGAGCCGGTGCCGCTGCAGCTCGACGAGCGCGAGGAGGTCCGCGACTTCCTGCGCTGGATGGCCGACGACCACTTCACCTTCCTGGGCTACCGAGAATACGAGGTCGTGCCCGGCGACGGCGACGAACTGCTGCGCGCGGTGCCCGGCACCGGCCTGGGCGTGATGCGCGGCGACGAGTCCGGCGTGGTGCCGCGCAGCGTGCGCAGCCTGGCCGCGCACGACGCCGAGAAGCCGGGCGCCATGCGCGCCATCATCATCACCAAGACCAACGCCCGCGCCACCGTGCACCGGCCCGGCTACATGGACTACGTCGGCGTGCTGCGCTTCGATGCGCAGGGCAGGGCGATCGGCGAGCGGCGCTTCATCGGCCTGTTCACCTCCGGCGCCTACATGCGCCGTCCCGGCGACGTGCCGCTGGTGCGCACCAAGGTCGAGCAGGTGATGCAGCGCTCGGGGCTGCGCTCGGCCAGCCACAGCGGCAAGGCGCTAAAGCACATCCTGGAGACGTTGCCGCGCGACGAGCTGTTCCAGTGCACCGCCGAGGAGCTGCACGCGACCACCCGGGGCATCCTCGGCCTCCAGGAGCGGCCGCGCTCGCGCCTGTTCCTGCGCAAGGACCGTTTCGGGCGCTTCTTCTCGGCGCTGGCCTTCATCCCCCGCGACCGCTTCAACACCTCGGTCCGCGAGCGCATCGAAGCCCTGCTGCTGCGCGCGCTGGACGGCGAGACGCTGGACGCCCAGGTCCTGGTCGGCGAGTCCAGCCTGGCCCGGCTGCACATGGTGGTCCGGCCCCGGCAGGGCGCGACGCCGGCCCCCGACATCGCCGCGCTCGAGGCAGAGGTGGGCGAGATCGCCCGCCACTGGCAGGACGAGCTGCGCGACCGCCTGGTCGTGCGCCACGGCAGGGACGCCGGCGTCCGGCTGGCCGCCCGGTTCGGCCGGGCCTTCCCGGCCGGCTACATCGAGGAGGCCACGCCCGAGGAGGCGGCCCGCGACGTCGAGACCCTGGACACCCTGGCCCCGGACCACGCCATCCGCCTGAGCCTGTACCGCGCCGGCCGCGGCGAGGAAAGCCCGCTGCGCTTCAAGCTGTACCGCTACGGCTCGCAGGTGACGCTGTCCGAGGCGCTGCCGATGATGGAGCACATGGGCCTGCGCATCCTCGCCGAGCACCCCTGGGAGCTCGACATCGAGGGCCACCGCCTGTGCATCCAGGACTTCGAGATCGCCTTTCCCGAGGGGATGGACGTCGACCTGGAGAACTCGCACCGGTTCTTCGAGGAGGCGTTCGCGGCGGTCTGGGGCGGCCGCGCCGAGAGCGACGGCTTCAACCGGCTGATCATCGGCGCCCGCCTGTTCTGGCGCGAGGTGGCGGTGCTGCGCGCCTACGCCAAGTTCCTGCTGCAGGCCGGCACGCCGTTCTCGCAGGCATACATGGAGGAGACCCTGGGCCGCTATCCGGTGCTGGCCAGGCTGTTGATCGAGATCTTCCAGGCCAAGTTCGACCCGGCCCGCGACGCCGAGGACGCCGCCGCGACGGCGCGCGAGCAGGCGCTGCTCGGCCGCGCCCTGGAGCGGCTGTCGCGCAGCGACGCCGAGCGGGCCCGGATCCCGGCGCTGGTGCAGGCGCGCGGCGCCGGCCGCCAGGCTTTCGAACAGGCCGCCGTGGCGATGGCCAAGGCGCTGCTCGAGGAGGTCGCCAGCCTCGACGAGGACCGCATCCTGCGCGGCCTGATGGCGGCGATCCACGCCACCTTGCGCACCAACTACTACCAGACCGGGGGCGACGGCCAGCCGCACGACTACCTCAGCCTTAAGTTCGACAACGAGCGGCTGCTCGACCTGCCCAAGCCGCGGCCGTACCGCGAGATCTTCGTCTATTCGCCGCGCGTCGAGGGCGTGCACCTGCGCTTCGGCCCGGTCGCGCGCGGCGGACTGCGCTGGTCGGACCGGCGCGAGGACTTCCGCACCGAGGTGCTGGGCCTGGTCAAGGCGCAGATGGTCAAGAACACGGTGATCGTCCCGGTCGGCGCCAAGGGCGGCTTCTTCGCCAAGCGGCCGCCGGCCGGCGGCGACCGCGACGCGGTGCTGGCCGAGGGCATCGCCTGCTACCAGACCTTCATCAACGGCCTGCTCGACGTCACCGACAACCTGGTCGACGGCCGCACCGTGCCGCCCGCCGACGTGGTGCGCCACGACGGCGACGATCCCTACATGGTGGTCGCCGCCGACAAGGGCACCGCCAGCTTCTCCGACATCGCCAACGCGATCTCCGCCGAGCGCGGCTTCTGGCTGGGCGACGCGTTCGCCTCCGGCGGCTCGGTCGGCTACGACCACAAGGGCATGGGGATCACCGCGAGGGGCGCCTGGGAGTCGGTCAAGCGGCACTTCCGCGCGCTCGGCATCGACTGCCAGAAGCAGGAGTTCACCTGCGTCGGCATCGGCGACATGTCCGGCGACGTGTTCGGCAACGGCATGCTGCTGTCGCGCCACATCCGCCTGGTCGCCGCCTTCGACCACCGGCACATCTTCATCGACCCGCAGCCCGACGCGGCGCGCGGCTTCGCCGAGCGCGAGCGCCTGTTCTCGCTGCCGCGTTCGAGCTGGGAGGACTACGATCGCGCCCTGATCTCCGAGGGCGGCGGCGTCTGGCCGCGCAGCGCCAAGTCGATTCCGGTGTCCGCGCAGGCGCGCGCCGCGCTCGGCATCGACGACGACGTCGAGGCGCTCCCCCCCAACGAGCTGATGCGGGCGATCCTGAAGGCGCCGGTCGGGCTGCTCTGGAACGGCGGCATCGGGACCTACGTGAAGGCCGCCAGCGAAAGCCACGCCGAGGTCGGCGACCGCGCCAACACGCCGTTGCGGGTCGACGGCCGCGAGCTGCGTTGCCAGGTGGTCGGCGAGGGCGGCAACCTGGGCATGACCCAGCTCGGCCGCATCGAGGCGGCGCGCCACGCCGGCGTGCTGCTCAACACCGACTTCATCGACAACTCGGCGGGGGTCGACACCTCCGACCACGAGGTCAACATCAAGATCCTGCTCAACGAGCTGGTCCAGCGCGGCGCGCTGGCGCTGGACGAGCGCAACCGCCTGCTCGCGGCGATGACCGACGAGGTCGCCGAGCTGGTGCTCAACGACAACTACCGGCAGAACCAGGCGATCAGCCTGATGGAGCGGATGAGCGTCGCCCGCCTGGGTTCCAAGCAGCACTTCATCCGCACCCTGGAGAGCCGCGGCAAGCTCGACCGCGGCATCGAGTACCTGCCGTCGGACGCCGAGCTGGAGGAGCGCCGCGCCCGGGGCGAGGGCCTGACCCGGCCGGAGCTGGCCGTGCTGCTGTCCTACAGCAAGATCGACCTGTTCGAGCGCCTGCTCGATTCCGACGTGCCGGAAGATCCGCACCTGTCGGCGGAACTGGCCCGCTACTTCCCCCGGCCGATCCAGGAACGCTGGTCGGCCGAGCTCGAGCAGCACCGCCTGCGCCGCGAGATCATCGCCACCGCGGTCACCAACTCGATCGTCAACCGGATGGGCGCCACCTTCGTGCTGCGCATGCAGGAGGATACCGGCGAGTCCGCCGGCCAGGTCGCCAAGGCGTTCTCGATCGCCCGCGAGGTGCTCGACGCGCGCGGCCTGTGGGCGCAGATCGACGCCCTCGACGGCCAGGTCGCCGACGCCGTCCAGATCGACGCGCTGATGCGGATCTGGCAGCTGCTGCGGGCGATGACCCGTTGGCTGCTCAACCTGCCGGGCGAGCGGCTGGTGATCGCCCGGGCGGTGACGCGCTACGCCCCCGGCCTCGCCGAGCTGCGCAAGGAGCTTGGCCGCCTGGTCTCCGACGGCGAGCGCGAGGCGATGAAGGCCGATGCCGCCCACTGGGTCGAGCGCGGCCTGCCGGGCGGCCTGGCGGGGCAGGTCAGCGCCCTGCTGCCGCTGTCGTCGGCGCTCGACATCGTCGAGCTGGCGGTGGCGCACGGCTTGCCGGTGGCGCGGGTCGCCGAGGTCTGGTTCGAGGTCGGCGAGGCGCTGCACCTGAAGTGGCTGACCGACCGCATCGAGGACCTGCCGGTCGCAGGGCGCTGGCATGCCCATGCGCGCGGCAACCTGCGCGACGAGCTGTTCGGCCAGCATCGCGCCCTGACCGCGCAGTTCCTGCGCGCCGGCGGCGCCGAGGCCGGTCGCGCCGCGGTCGGCCAGTGGTTCGAGCAGGCCGACGATTCGCTGCGCTTCACCCTGGGCATGCTCGCCGAGATGCGCAGCCAGGTCGGCATGGACTACCCGACCGTGATGGTCGCGGTGCGCCGGCTTTCGCAGCTGGTCAATGCCGGCAGCCGCGGCGGCTGAGCCGTCGACGCCGTCCCCGGCTCCGCCTTGGCGGGGCCGGGTCGGCGCGCTATCTTGGCTTCGTATACGGGCAGCGCGCGGATCCCGGCCCCCGTGGATCGCGCCAGCACCGAGTCGAGGACGCCCGGACATGAGCAAGCCCGAGCCACCGAACCGCGCATGTCGTCGACGGATGCCGGCCTTGCTGTTCGCCCTGCTGGCGCCGTTCGCCCACGCCCAGCCGTCGCCGTCGCCGTTGCCGCTGCCCGATCTCGATCTGGTGATCGCCGGCGAGGTCCTGGCGGTGGCGCGCCAACCCGACGGCGGCGTGGTGTTCGGCGGCAACTTCAGCCAGGTGGGCGGCGTGGCCCGGGCCAGCATCGCGCGGCTGCGCCCGGACGGCAGCCTCGATCCCGACTGGGATCCGGGCGCCAACGGGCCGGTGCAGGCCCTGGCCGCCGACGCCACGGGCGCGGTCTATGCCGGCGGGGCGTTTTCCGTGATCGGCGGCGCGCCGCGGGCGCGTCTCGCGCGCCTGACCGGCACCGGCGCGGTCGACGCCGGCTGGCAGCCGGTCGCCGACGGCCCGGTGCTGGCGCTGCGCCTGGACGGGCCGCAGCTGTATCTGGGCGGGGCGTTCGCCAGCATCGACGGGCAACCGCGCGCGCGGCTGGCGCGCGTCTCGGTGGCCGACGGCCAGCCCGACCCCGGCTTCGTTGCCGACGCCGACGGCCCGGTCCATGCCCTCGAACTGGGCGGCGGCTGGCTTTATGCGGGCGGCAGCTTCCAGAGCATCGATGGTTTCGCCCGTGCCGGCCTGGCGCGGATCGACGGCAGCGGCCAGGTCGATGCCGGCTGGCAGGCCGACGCCGACGGCACGGTCAACGGACTGGCGCTGGCGGCCGGCTGGCTGCATGCCGGCGGCAGCTTCGCAACCCTGTCGGGTGTCGCCACGGTCCGGCTCGGACGGGTCGACACCGCGACCGGCCAGGCCGACGGCGCATGGGCCCCGGCGCCCAACGGCGTGGTCTACGCGCTGGTCGCGAACGACGGCGGCCTGTACGTGGGCGGCACCTTCCGCAGCATTGCCGGTGCGTCGCGGGCGATGCTGGCGCGCGTGTCGCTGGCGACACCGGCCGCCGTCGATCCGGGCTTTTCCGCCGATGGCGATGCCCGGGTCTGGGCGCTGGCGGCGGTGCCCGGCGGCGGCGTCGTCGCCGGTGGCCTGTTCGCCCGGATCGCCGCGCAGCCGCGCCTGGGCCTGGCGCGGCTGGATGCCGCCGGCACGCCGCAAGGACCGCTGGTGGCGGTCGGCAGCGCCGGCGAGGTCCGCGCGCTGCTGCCGCGTGCCGGGGGCGCGATGGTGGTCGGCGGCCGCTTCGACCAGGCCAACGGCCTGGCCCGGGGCAACCTGCTCCGGCTGCTGGCCGACGGCAGCATCGACCCGGACTGGGCGCCGGAAACCAACGACGTGGTGCTGGCCCTGGCCGATGGCGGCGGTGCGGTGATCGCCGGCGGCGCCTTCAACCGGGCCGGCGACGTCGTGCGCCTGAACCTGGCCCGGTTCCTGGAGGACGCGAACGGCAGCCTGGATCCGGCCTGGAATCCGGCGCCGTTCGGCGCCGTCCATGCGCTGGCCCCGGCGCCGGGTGGCGGGCTGTTCGTCGGCGGCGCCTTCCCGGCCGTCGGCGGCGTGCCACGCGCCGGCCTGGCACGCCTGGACGCGACCGGAGCGCTCGATCCCGGGTTCGATCCGGGCACCGACGGCGTCGTCGACGCGCTGCTGCCGGACGGCGGGCTGCTGCACGTCGGCGGCAGCTTCGGCGTGCTGGCGGGCCAGCCCAGGCAGAACCTCGGCCGGCTGTTCGCCGCCTCCGGGCAGATCGACCCGGCCTGGAACCCGGGCGCCGACCAGCGGGTGCTGGCACTGGCGCGCGACGGCGCCGGGGCGCTCTATGCCGGCGGCCTGTTCGACCAGGCCGGTGGCCTGGCCAGGGCGAGGGTGGTCCGGCTGGTCGGCCCGGCCGGCGCCGGCGACCCGGCCTGGGACGCCGTCCTGGCCGGCGCCGCGGTTCGGGCGCTGCGCGTCGACGGCGGACAGGCGCTGTACGCGGCCGGCGAGATCGACTCGGTCGCGGCGTCGCCCTGCGCCTGCGTATTGCGCCTGGACACGGTGTCAGGCGCCGCCGATCCGGACTGGCGGCCGGCCGTGCAGGGACGGGTCGATGTCCTCGGCGCCGGTCCGCTCGGCGGCCTTGCCGTCGGCGGCGCCTTCACCGCCATCGCCGGCGTGCCGCGTCGTGCGCTGGCGGTGTTCGAGGGCGGCGATCGCATCTTCGCCGACGGATTCGAGTGAGCGAGGCGCCGGCGGCGCGGGCGCCCTGGCAGGCCGCGGCAACCGCCGGACAAGCAGCCTGACCGAGGCCGGCGCCGGGGCCATCGGCCGGGACGTTCCCGGCTAGACTGCGGCGGTGACCAGCCCGCGCATGACCTTCATCGCCGCACGCACCGAGGCCGCCCGCGCCGCGCAGGCGCAACTCCAGGCGCGTTACGGCGATGCCGGCCCCGGCGCCGCGGAGGTCATCGTAGCGCTCGGCGGCGACGGCCTGATGCTGCAGACCTTGCACCGGCACGGTCGCGAGGGGCGCCCGGTCTACGGGATGAAGCTGGGCACGGTCGGTTTCCTGATGAACCAGTTCGAGCCGGCGCAGCTGCCCGAGCGGATCGCGCAGGCGCGTTCGGCGACGCTGGCGCCGCTGCAGATGCTGGCCCTGGGCGAGTCCGGGGCGACCGTCGAGGCGCTGGCCTACAACGAGGTCTCGTTGCTGCGGCAGACCCGGCAGACCGCGCACCTGCGGGTCCACGTCAACGGCCGGGTGCGGCTCCCGGAGCTGGTCTGCGACGGCGTCCTGGTGGCGACGCCGGCCGGCAGCACCGCCTACAACCTGAGCGCGCACGGTCCGATCCTGCCGCTGGCCAGCCAGGTGCTGGCGCTGACGCCGCTGGCGCCGTTCCGGCCGCGGCGCTGGCGCGGCGCGATCCTGCGCAGCGACGCCGAGATCATCCTCGACGTGCTCGACCCCGACAAGCGCCCGGTCAGCGCCACCGCCGACGCCCACGAGGTCCGCAACGTGGTCGAGGTCCGGGTGCGCGAGGCGCGCGAGCATTCGGTCACCCTGCTGTTCGATCCCGACCACAACCTGGAAGAGCGCATCCTCGATGAGCAGTTCGCCTGAACGTCGCGGCCCTGCCGCGCCCGTCGCCTTCCTGCTGGCGCTGCTCGCCGCCGCGCCGGCCGTGGCCGGCAGCCTGGACCCGGCGCTGCGCGACTTCGCCGGCCGGCGCGCCGCCCTGGTCCAGCTCGAGCCGGCGCCGGCGGCCCCGGCGCGCCATCCCGGCGAACCCCTGGCGCAGTGGCGGGCACGGCTGGTCGGGCACTGGCAGGCCCACGCCGCGGACCGCCAGGCGACGCTGCTGGCCGACCTCGACCGCCTCGGCGTCGACCATCGCGGCTACTGGCTGGTCAACGCCGTCCGGGTCGAGGCGACCGCCGCACAGCTGGCGGCGCTGGCGGCGCGTGCCGGCGTGCGCGCGGTGCACGACGATGCCCCGCGCCGGCTGGCTGCGCCGGTCGAGGACCCCGTGCCGCGCGCGCCGACGGCGGTCGAATGGGGCGTCGACCGGATCGGCGCGCCGCAGCTGTGGGCGCTGGGCGTGCGCGGCGCCGGGGTCACCGTCGGCGGCCAGGACACCGGCGTGCGCTGGGACCATCAGGCGCTGCGCGCCAGCTACCGGGGCTGGGACGGTGCCGCCGCCAGCCACGACCACCACTGGCACGACGCCATCCACGCCATCATCGGCACCGGCAGCAATCCCTGCGGCCTGGACTCGCCGCTGCCCTGCGACGACAACAACCACGGCACCCACACGATCGGCACGATCACCGGCGACGACGGCGGCAGCAACCAGATCGGCGTCGCGCCGGACGCCCGCTGGATCGCCTGCCGCAACATGGAGCGCGGCAACGGCACGCCGTCGACCTACATCGAGTGCTTCCAGTGGTTCGTGGCGCCCACCGACCTGGCCGGCCTGGACCCGCGCCCGGACCTGGCCCCGGACGTCGTCAACAACAGCTGGGGCTGCCCGCCCTCGGAAGGCTGCACCACGCCGGCCATCCTCGAGCAGGCGGTGGTCAACGTGCGCGCCGCCGGCATCGTCGTGGTCGTCTCGGCTGGCAATTCCGGCTCGGCCTGCGGCACCATCGTCGATCCGCCGGCGACCTACGATGCCAGCTTCACGGTCGGCTCCACGACCGGCAGCAACGCCATGAGCGGCTTCTCCAGCCGCGGCCCGGTGGCGGCCGGCATCGGCACCCGGCCCAAGCCCGATGTCGTGGCCCCGGGCTCTTCGGTGCGCTCGGCGACCCGGACCAGCACCACCAGCTACGGCACCTTCTCCGGCACCAGCATGGCCGGCCCCCACGTCGCCGGCGCCGTCGCCCTGCTGATCTCCGGCGATCCGCGCCTGCGCGGCCGGGTCGCCCGCATCGAGAAGCTGCTGCGGCGCTCGGCGGTGGCGGTCGGCCACAGCCAGGTCTGCGCGGGCATTCCCGCAGCCGCGGTGCCCAACCCGGTGAGCGGCTGGGGCCGCATCGACGTCCACGGCGCCTGGCAGCTGGCCACCGACACCCTGTTCTTCGATGAGTTCGAGTGACGTCATGCCGGCCGGCGCCCCGGACCGGCGCCTGGTGGTCGCGATCTCCTCGCGCACCCTGTTCGACCTCGACGACAGCCATGCCGTGTTCGAGCGCGAGGGGGTCGACGCCTACGGCCGCTACCAGGTCGAACGGGAAGACCAGCCGCTGGCGCCCGGCGTCGCCTTCGGCCTGGTGCGCAAGCTGCTTTCCCTGAACCAGCGTGCCGGCCAGCGCCTGGTCGAGGTCATCCTGCTGTCGCGCAACTCCAGCGACACCGGCCTGCGCGTGTTCAATTCGATCCAGCACTACGGACTGGACATCGTCCGCGCCGCGTTCACCGGCGGAGCCGCGCCGTATCCCTACATACGCCCTTTCCAGGCCGACCTGTTCCTGTCGGCGAACGGCGAGGACGTGCGCCGGGCGCTGGCCGCCGGGGTCGCCGCCGCGACCATCCTGTCCTCGACGATCGGCGGCGACCCGGACGGTCCGCTGCGGATCGCCTTCGACGGCGACGCCGTGGTGTTCGGCGACGAGTCCGAGCGGATCTCCCAGGAGCAGGGCGTCGACGCCTTCGCCCGCCACGAGTCCGAGCATGCCGGGCAGCCGCTCTCCGGCGGGCCGTTCCGGGGCTTCCTGGCGGCGCTGCACGCCCTGCAGTCGCAGTTCCCGGCCGACGACCCGCCGATCCGCACGGCACTGGTGACCGCCCGCTCGGCGCCGGCGCACAAGCGGGTGATCCTGACCCTGCGCCAGTGGGGCGTGCGCCTGGACGAGGCGGTGTTCCTGGGCGGGCTGTCCAAGGGGCCATTCCTCGAGGCCTTCGCCGCCGACATCTTCTTCGACGACTCCGGGGCCAACACCGAGTCGGCGCGAAGGTTCGTCGCCACCGGCCACGTCCCGCACGGCGTCGGCAATCCCTGAGGGGGCGGCCGGCAGCGGCCGGCTGCCGCGCGGACTCGACTATGCTTGCGCCCCCCCGCCCGTACGACGACCGCCATGGCCATCGACATCGAAGCGCGGTTCCCGGTCGAGGAGGTGGCGGACGGCGCCGCCCTGGCCGGCGACCTGTTCCGGCGCCGCTACCGCCTGGAGATCCCCGACTTCCCGCTGCACGTGGTCGGCTTCTGGGTCGACGACGACGGCCGCCGGCACCCGGCCTGCTACATCCACTGGAGCCGGGACGGCGACATCCTGCTCGGGGGCGGCGCCTGTTCGGACGACCGGCTGCTGCGCCGCCTGCCGGCCGACCACCGGCAGGCGCTGCGCGGTGCCGGCGGCATCTACCGGCACACCCTGGTGCGTTCGCTGGCGCTCTACGCCGACCGCTGCGAGGCGCTGTTCGGCTACAGCGGCGACCCCCTGGCGATCCGGGAGACCTGCGCCGCCGGCTTCGAGGCGACCGGCCATCCCCACCTGCTGGTGCACTTCCCGCGGCCGTTGCCGGCCGCGCGGCGCCAGGCGCTGATCGCCCAGGCGCACGCGATCGGGCCGTTCTGAGGCGCGCCGCCGCCAGGCCGGCCGGCAACGGCCGTCGCCACGCCGGGCGGCGCGGCGGCCGGCGCTTTTGCCGCCGGTCCGGGTCGGGCAGAATGCCGCTTCGTCAACGACCACCGACGCGATGACCGAAGCGACCCGTCCGCTGCCCCCGGATGCACCCTGGATCGTGCTCAAGTTCGGCGGCAGCAGCGTCGGCCGCGCGGCCTGCTGGCCGACCATCGCCGGGCTGGCGCGCGAGCGCCACGCCGCGGGCGCACGGGTGCTGCTGGTGGTCTCGGCGCTGGCCGGCGCCACCGATGCCCTGAAGGCGATCGCCGACCACGCCGATGCCGACGAGCGCCGCCGCCTGGCCGCCGAGCTGGGCCAGCGGCACATCGATTTCGCCCGGGAACTGGCGGTCGATCCCGGCCTGCTGTCGCCGTGGCTTGCGCGGCTGGCCGAACTGGCGGCCGCCGTCGGCCCGGGCGGCGACTGCGCCGGGTCCTGGGCACGGCAGGCCGAGCTGATGGCCCTTGGCGAGCTGATGTCGAGCACCCTGGGCAACGCCGCCCTGCGCCGGGCCGGCCTGGATTCGCGCTGGCTCGACGCCCGCGACTGCCTGCTCGCGCAAGCGACCGGCAACCAGGGCGAATGGGCGCGCTGGCTGGCCGCCAGCGTGCCGGTGGGCCGCGACGAGGCGCTGCGCGAGCGGCTCGCCGGCCGGGCCGCCGAGGTGTTCATCACCCAGGGCTTCATCGCCCGCAACGGCGACGGCTGCACCGTGCTGCTCGGCCGCGGCGGTTCCGACACCTCGGCCGCGTATTTCGGCGCCAGCCTGGCCGCCGCGCGCGTCGAGATATGGAGCGACGTCGCCGGCCTGTTCAGCGCCAACCCGCGCGAGGTCCCCGGCGCCCGGCTGCTGCGCCGGCTCGATTTCGAGGAGGCGCAGGAGATCGCCACCACCGGCGCCCGCATGCTGCATCCGCGCTGCCTGTCGCCGTTGCGCCGCAGCGGCGTGCCCCTGTGGATCCGCGATACCGGCCGTCCCGAGCTGGACGGCACCCGGATCGGGCCGGAGGTGCCGGACGCGCCGCCCTCGATCAAGGCCATCTCGAGTCGGCGGGGCGTGACCCTGGTGTCGATGGAGACCGTCGGCATGTGGCAGCAGGTGGGCTTCCTGGCCGACGTCTTCCAGGTGTTCCGCAGGCACGGCCTCTCGGTCGACCTGATCGGCTCCGCCGAGACCAACGTCACCGTCTCGCTCGACCCCAGCGAGAACCTGGTCGACTCCGACGTGCTGGCCGCCCTGTGCGCCGATCTCGCGGCGTTCTGCAGGGTCCGGGCGATCACGCCGTGCACGGCGGTCACCTTCGTCGGCCGCGGCATGCGCGGCCTGCTGCACCGGCTGCGCGACGTCCTGGCCGAGTTCGGCAGCCTGCGCGTGCACCTGATCAGCCAGTCCAGCAACGACCTCAACCTGACCTTCGTGCTCGACGAGGTCGACGCCGAGGGGCTGCTGCCGCGCCTGCACGACGCCCTGATCGCCGCCGGCGCGCTGCCGGCCGAGGACGACGCCGTGTTCGGGCCGACCTGGGCGCAGCTCTATGCCGGCGCCGGCAGCCTGCGGCCGCGGCCGTGGTGGCGCGACCGTCTGCCGGCGCTGGCGGCGCTGGCCGCCGAAGGCACGCCCTGTTACGTCTACGACCTCGCCACCGTACGGGCCCGGGCGCGGGCGCTCGGCGCGCTCGGCTCGATCGCCCGCTGGCACTACGCGGTCAAGGCCAACCCGCACCCGGACCTGCTGCGCACCCTGGCCGACCAGGGCTTCGATTTCGAATGCGTGTCCCCCGGCGAGCTGGATGCCGTGCAGGCGGCCCTGCCGTCGCTGCCCGCGCAGCGGCTCCTGTTCACCCCGAACATGGCGCCGGCGGCCGAGTACCGGGCGGCGCTGGCGCGCGGGGTCCGGGTCGGCTTCGACGCCCTGGAGCCGCTGCAGGCGCTGGCCGGCGAGGCCAGCGGCGGCGGCACCGCCATCGCGCTGCGCCTGGACCTCGGTCCCGGACGCGGCCTGCATGCGCACGTGCGCACCGGCCAGGACAGCAAGTTCGGGCTGCCGCTGGCCGACCTGCCGGCGGCCATCGCCGCCGCCGGCGACGCCGGCCTGCGCGTCGAGGTCCTGCATGCGCACCTGGGCTCGGGCATCCTCGACCCCGGCCACTGGCGGGAGGTGGGCCTGCAGCTGGCGAGTCTCGCGGAGGGCCTGCCCGACGTGGTCGCGCTGAATCTCGGTGGCGGCCTGGGCGTCCCCTACCAGCCGGGCCAGCCGGCCCTCGACCTGGCCGCCGTCGACGCCGCGCTGGCCGAGCTGCGCCGCGCCTATCCGCGGCTCGAGCTGTGGCTGGAGCCCGGGCGCTACCTGGTCGCCGAGGCCGGGGTGCTGCTGACCCGCGTGCGCCAGCTCAAGCGCAAGGGCGCGCGGCTGTTCGTCGGCGTCGATGCCGGCATGCACACCCTGCTGCGGCCGGCGCTCTACGACGCCTGGCATCCGGTGGCCAACCTGGACCGCGCGGAGGCGCCGGTCGACCTGCGCGCCGACGTCGTCGGTCCGATCTGCGAGAGCACCGACACCCTGGCCGCCGGCCGCCTGCTGGCCCAAGGCACCACCACCGGCGACCTCCTGCTGGTCGATCTCGCCGGCGCCTATGGCGCGGTCATGGCCAGCGACTACAACCTGCGCGGCCGGCCGCGCCAGTGCGTTCTCGACGCCCAGGAGGCGGTGCCATGAGCGCGCCGGCGTTCGCGCGCGAGGCGATCGGCCGCTTCGAGTTCCGGCAGGTCGCCTGGGACGCCGGTGCCGGGCAGGCGAGCCTGGCCTACGGATTCGACGACGGCCCCGACCTGGTCGAGCGCATCGTCTTCCCCGGGGCACCGGTGCCGGCGCATCCGGCGGCCTTCGACGCCGCGCTGCGCCTGGTCCACCTGATCGCCGGCGTCAGCTATTTCAAGGCCGCGGTACCGCCGCGGATCGCGGTCCTGGGTCCGGCGCCGGCGCCGGCGCTGGCGACGCTGCTGGATGCGGTCTACACCGACGGCCTGGCCGAGTTCGCCTGGCGCAACGGCATCGACCTGCGCGGCAAGGTGTGCTTCCCGCGCGGCGCGCAGGCGGCGCCGGCGCCGGCACTGGGCCTGCCGCGCAGCAGCCTGGTCGCGATCGGCGGCGGCAAGGACTCGCTGGTGAGCATCGAGCTGCTGCGCGCCCGCAACGAGGCGATGACTCTGGCCCATGTCGGCGATTCGCCGCTGATCGCCGCGGTCGCCGGCCGCACCGGCCTGCCGGTGCTGAACATCCGCCGGCAGCTCGCCCCGGAGCTGTTCGAGTACAACCGCCAGGGCGCCCTCAACGGCCACATCCCGGTGACGGCGATCAACTCCGCCCTGCTGGTGGCCGCCGCGGTGCTGTACGGGCATGACGCCGTGGTGTTCTCCAACGAGGCCTCGGCGTCCAGCGCCACCCTCGAGCAGGACGGCCGGGTGGTGAACCACCAGTGGAGCAAGGGCATCGACTTCGAGCGCGCGTTCGCCGCCCAGGTGCGCGCCGGGATCGCCGCCGACCTCGACTACTTCTCGCTGCTGCGGCCGCTGACCGAGCTGGCGATCACCCGGGAGTTCGCGCGCCTGACCCGCTACCACGGGCACTTCTCGAGCTGCAACCGCAACTTCAGGCTGCTCGGCGCCAAGCCCAGGGAGCGCTGGTGCGGGCAATGCCCGAAATGCCACTTCGTGTTCCTGGCGCTGGCGCCGTTCCTGCCCAAGCCGGCCCTGGTCGCGATCTTCGGCCGAAACCTGCTCGACGACCCGTCCCTGGCCGGGGACTTCGACGCCCTGCTCGAGTGGCGCCGGCACAAGCCGTTCGAGTGCGTCGGCGAGGCCGCCGAGTCGCGTGCCGCGATGGCGGCGCTGGCGCGGCGCCCCGACTGGCGCGAGGATGCCCTGGTGCGCCGCTTCGCCGCGGAGATCCAGCCCGCGCTGGCCGCGTCCGAGCTGGCGATTGAACCGCTGCTGGCGCCCCGAGCCGACCATGCACTGCCCGACCGCCTTGTGGGACTGATCGATGCGCTACGCCGAGCTTGAGTACCGACGGGTCGCGATCTGGGGCAGCGGCCGCGAGGGCAGGGCTGCGCTGACCGCACTGCAGCAGCGGTTCCCGGACAAGCCGCTGGCCTGGATCGTGCCGGCCGGCGAGCGCGAGGACCTGTTTCGTTCCGCGCCGGCAGGGGTGACCGTGCTCGCCGAGGACTCGGCCGACGCCGCCCTCGACGGCTTCGAGGTGCTGGTCAAGTCGCCCGGCATCAGCCTGTACCGGCCCGACCTGGCGCGCGCCCGCGCGCGCGGCACCCTGGTCACCTCCGGCACCGCCATCTGGTTCGCCGAGCATCCCGGCGCCCGCACCATCGCCGTGACCGGCACCAAGGGCAAGAGCACCACCGCCGCGCTGGTCGCGCACCTGCTGCGCAGCCATGGCATCCGGACGGCGCTGGCCGGCAACATCGGCCTGCCCCTGCTGGGTCTGGACCTGATGCCGCCGGCGGCCTGGTACGTGTTCGAACTGTCCAGCTTCCAGATCGCCGATCTCGACGCCGAGCCCGACGTCGCCGTGCTCACCAGTCTGGCCGAGGAGCACCTGGACTGGCATGGCGACGCCGAGCGCTACCGCCGCGACAAGCTGCGCCTGTTCGCGGGCGCCGCGCGCTGCGTGCTGCCGGCCCGCATCGAGTTGCCGGCCGGCAGTCGCGGCCCGCTGCTGCGCTTCGGCCTCCCCGATGGCTGGCACGTCCAGGAGGGCCACGTCTGGCGGGCCGGCCGCAAGCTGCTGCCGCTGGCCGGCCTGCCGCTGCGCGGGCGCCACAACGCCGGCAACGTCTGCGCCGCCCTGGCCACCCTCGAGGCGGCCGGCTTCGAGCCCGAACGCATGCTCCAGCACCTGCGCAGCTTCCGGCCGTTGCCGCACCGGCTCCAGGAACTGGGCGAGCGCAACGGCATCCTGTACGTCAACGACAGCATCGCCACCACCCCGGCCGCGGCGCTGGCCGCCTGGGACTGCTATCGCGACCGGCCGCTGGCGATGATCCTGGGCGGCCTGGAGCGCGGCCTGGACTGGCGCCCGGCGCTGGCCGCCATGGCCCGGCACAAGCCGCACCTGGTCTGCACCCAGGGCGAGAGCGGTCCGGCCATCGCCGCGCTGCTGCGCAAGGCCGGGATCCTGGTCGCCGAATGCCGCGATGTCGCGGCGGCAGTCGCCCTGGCCCGGTTGTCGCTGCCCTCGGGCGGCGTCGTCCTGCTGGCGCCCGGGGCCGCCAGCTTCCCGGTGTTCCGCGACTACACCGAGCGGGGCAGGGCGTTCGCGGCGGCCGCCGGGTTCGACCCGGAAGCCCTGACCGGCATCCCCGGCCTGGGCGTGGCCTGACGCGGCGGCGCGGCCCTCACCTGCACGCCACGGCCTGCCGTGGCACAGTGGCGCGGTCCGGCCCCGTATCCGCCCCCTCGCGCCACAGGAGCACCGCCATGAGAATGTTCGCCGCTGCCTGCCTGATGTTCGCCGCCGGCCTGGTGCGGGCGGAAATGGTGGTCGAGAAGGTCGAGTACGCGGTCGACGACCGCGTGTTCGAGGGCGTCCTGGTCTACGACGGCGCGTTGCGGGTGCACCGGCCGGGCGTGGTCATGGTGCCGAACTGGATGGGCGTCACCGACGCCGCCATCGGCAAGGCCAGGGAACTGGCCGGCAGCCGCTATGTCGTGCTGGTCGCCGACATGTACGGCAAGGACCTGCGGCCGGCCGACGCCGCCGAGGCCGGCCAGGCCAGCGGCGCCGTGCTGGCCGACCGGGCGGTCACCCGGGCGCGCGCGGCGGCCGCCGTTGAGGCCCTCTCCCGGCATGGCCGCACGGTCCTGCAGCCGGGCCGGATCGCCGCCATCGGGTTCTGCTTCGGCGGCACCAGCGTGCTGGAGCTGGCGCGCAGCGGCGCCGACATCGCCGCGGTGGTCGCCCTGCACGGCAACCCCGAGCCGGTGCTGGCCGCCGGCAAGGGCGAGGTGCGCGCCGCCGTGCTGGTCCTGCACGGGGCCGACGATCCCTGGGTGCCCGACGGCAACCTGCGCGCCTTCGAGGCCGAGATGCGCGCCGCCGGCGCAGACTGGACCCTGGCCAGCTTCGGCGGCGCCGTGCACTGCTTCGCCGAGGCCGATGCCGACATGCCGCCGGGCTGCGTGTACGACGCCCGCGCCGCGCGCCGTGCCTACGCCATGCTGCACGATTTCCTGGGCGAGCACTTCGACGGCCACGGCCGCTGAACTGCGGCACCGGCGGGCACGGTCGGCGCCTGGCGCCGGCCGCCCGCCGCCCGCGTCAACAGGTTTTCCACAGGGTTGTCGCATGGCGTGAGACCGGCGGGCGCTATATCGTCTGTGCTGGCCTCCAGACCCCCGATCCCGCGCCCATGTCCCAACCCGCCGAACGCCTGGTCGTCGACCGCAACGTCGAGCCCCTGCGCGTCCCGCCGCACTCGATCGAGGCCGAACAGGCGGTACTGGGCGGCCTGATGCTGTCCGGTCAGGCCTGGGACAGGGTTGCCGACAAGATCGGCGAGGAGGATTTCTACCGGCGCGAGCACCGGCTGATCTTCCGCGCCATCGGCGAGCTGTCGGCGCGCAACCAGCCCTGCGACGCGGTCACCCTGGGCGAGTGGTTCGAGGCCAACGGCAACGTCGGCGACGTCGGCGGCGCCGGCTACGTCGTCGAGCTGGCCAATGCGACGCCGTCGGCGGCCAACATCGAGGCCTACGCGGCGATCGTCCGCGAGAAGTCCGTGCTGCGCCAGCTTATCGATGCCGGCACCCGGATCGCCTCCGACGGCTTCCAGCCGGGCGCGCGGCCGGTCGCCGAGCTGATCGAGGAGGCCGAGAAGCAGGTATTCCGGATCGCCGAGTCCGGCAGCCGCGGCAGCCGCCAGTTCGTCAGCGTCAAGGAGGCCGCACGCGAGGCCCTGGAGATGCTGCAGCAGCGCTACCACAGCGACAGCAGCATCACCGGCCTGGCCACCGGCTTCACCGACTTCGACAACATGACCGCCGGCCTGCAGGCCGGCGACCTGGTGATCCTGGCGGCGCGTCCGTCGATGGGCAAGACGGCGCTGGCGGTCAACATGGCCGAATACGCCGCCATCCGCGAGCGCAAGCCGGTGGCCATCTTCAGCATGGAGATGTCGGCCGTGCAGCTGACCTTCCGCCTGCTGTCCTCGCTGGGACGGATCAACCAGCAGGCGCTGCGCACGGGCCGCCTGGCCGACGAGGACTGGCCGCGGGTCACCTCGGCGATGACCCTGCTGGCCGACGCCCGGATCTTCATCGACGACACCCCGGGCCTGTCGCCCACCGAGCTGCGAGCGCGCGCGCGGCGGCTCAAGCGCAGCCACGACCTCGGCCTGATCGTCGTCGACTACCTGCAGCTCATGTCGGTGCCCGGCAACAAGGAGAACCGCGCCACCGAGATCTCCGAGATCTCCCGTTCGCTGAAGGCCCTGGCCAAGGAGCTCGGCGTTCCGGTGATCGCGCTTTCGCAGCTCAACCGCTCGCTGGAGCAGCGCCACGACAAGCGCCCGCAGATGTCGGACCTGCGCGAGTCCGGCGCCATCGAGCAGGATGCCGACGTCATCGTCTTCATCTACCGCGACGAGTACTACAACAAGGAGTCGACCGAGCAGGGCATCGCCGAGGTGATCATCGGCAAGCAGCGAAACGGTCCGACCGGCGTCGTCAAGCTCACCTTCCTGGGCCAGTACACCAAGTTCGAGAACCACGCGCGCGAGGACAGCGGCTATCATTGACGGCGCCTGGCGGGTGCCGTCGGCGGCCCCGGCCCGGCGCCCAGAACGCCGCACCTCGGGCCCCGCGAGCGGGGCCCGCCGCCGTCCGCCCGGGACCGCATGAGCCGTCGCGTCGTCGCCACCATCCATCTCGATGCCCTGCGCGGCAACCTGGCGCGGGTGCGTGCGCTGGCGCCCGGCGCGCGGGTGATGGCCGTGGTCAAGGCCGACGGCTACGGCCACGGCCTGGAGCGGGTCGCGCGCGCGCTTGCCGCGGCCGACGCCTTCGGCGTCGCCTCGATCGCCGATGGCCGGCGGATCCGCGCCATCGGACTGGACAACCGGGTGGTGGTGCTGTCCGGCATGGACGAACCTGCCGACCTCGCCGACATGCGGGCGCTGGCGCTCGAGCCGGTCCTGCACCACGAGAGCCAGCTGGCCTGGCTGGAGGCCGAGCGCGACCCGCGACCGCTGCCGACCGTCTGGCTGAAGCTGGACACCGGCATGCACCGGCTCGGTTTCCCGCCGGCCCGGGCGGCCGCGGTGCATGCGCGCCTGCGCGCGCTGCCGCAGGTCGGCGAGCGCATCCGCCTGATGACCCACTTCGCCCGCTCCGACGAGTTCGGGCAGCCCGCCACCGCCGGCCAGCTCGAGCGCTTCGCGCAGGCCACCGCCGGCCTGCCCGGCGAGCGTTCGCTGGCCAACTCGGCGGCGATCCTGGGCTGGCCGGCCAGCCATGGCGACTGGGTGCGCGCCGGCGGCGTCCTGTACGGGGTTTCCGCGGTCGCCGGCCGCGACGGCGCCAGCTTCGGCTTCCGGCCGGCGATGACCCTGACCGCGCGCCTGATCGCGATCAATGCCGTCGCCGCCGGCGAGCCGGTGGGCTACGGCGGCGCCTGGACCTGCCCGCAGGACATGCCGGTCGGGGTCGTCGCGATCGGCTACGGCGACGGCTATCCGCGCCATGCCGCGCCCGGCACGCCGGTGCTGCTGCACGGCCGCCCGGCGGCGCTGGTCGGCCGGGTATCGATGGACCTGGCGACCATCGACCTGCGCCAGCATCCGGAGGCGGCGGTCGGCGACGAGGTGGTGTTGTGGGGGCCTGGGCTGCCGGTCGAGACGATCGCCGGCCACGCCGGGACGATCGGCTACGAGCTGGTCTGCGGGATGACGCGGCGGGTCGACTTCATCGAGACCGACGCCGGGACCCGCGCCGGGCCGGGCTGACCGCGCAAACGACCCGGCCGGCGGCTGATCCTGTCGCCGGCGGGCCGGCCGGCCTCAGGGCAGCGTCAGGCTGCGCAGTCGCGTCTCGGTGCTGTCGCCGTCCTCGATCTGGACCATGCGCACCATCAGGAAGCCGCGCTGCGGATCGTGCCAGCTCACCGTGCTGCGGTCGTCGTCGTCGGCGTCGCGGACCCGCTCGACCCGCCGTGCCCGCACCGTCCCGGAAGGCGTCTCGACGGCCTCCTCGCCGGCGACCCGGAAGCGCCACCTGCGCAGGCCGTCCGGATAGGCGACGTCCAGCTCGAAGTCCTCGCGCCCGGCGACCAGGTGGGCGACCAGGGCGACGCCGCTGCCGTAGCGGTCGCTGGCGCCTTCGGCCAGCGCGTGCTCGTGCTCGCCCTTGCGGTCGCGCAGGCGGTAGCGCAGGGCCTGCCAGTCGTACCGGACGCTGACCTCGCGGTTGCCGAAGGTGGCGCGCTGGGTGAACCGGGAATCGAGCGGCCGCGGCAGCCCCTCGTGCCAGCGGAAGCGCATGTCCTGGTCGATGCGCAGACCGACCAGGGAGGCCATGCCGCGGTCGCCGGTGGTGTCGGCGCGCCAGCGCCAGGTGCCGTCGCCGAGGTCGGACAGCTCGATCCGGCTGGAGCCGAGGCTGCGCCCATTGCGCAGGACCTCGTACTCGGCCTTGAACGGCGTGACCGGAACCTCAGCCAGCGCCGGCGCCGGGAGCTGCGCGAGCACCGGGAGCGCGCAGGCGAGCAGCCGTGGGATCAGCGTCATCGCTGGACGTCTCCAGAACCAGGGGGACGGCCAGTGTCGTGCCGTCAAACTGAATCCCTGCTGGCGCCGCATGGAGGCGGCCGCAGGCGAACAGGCCGACCACGGCCACCAGCAGGGCATGCTCGAGCGGCAGCAGCCGGGCCGCCAGGCGCTCGGGGGTGTCGTCGGCACGCACCGGCATGCGGACCTGCGCGAGCACCGGGCCGGCATCCAGGTCGGCGGTCACCAGGTGGACGCTGGCGCCGTGCTCGGCGTCGCCCGCCGCCAGCACCCGGGCATGGGTGTCGAGTCCCGGGTACCTGGGCAGCAGGGAAGGGTGGATGTTGATCATCGGCCAGGGCATCGCGGCGACCACGTCGCCGTCGAGGATGCGCATGAAGCCGGCTAGCACGACCAGGTCGGGCGCGGCGGCGGCGACCCGCTCGAACAGCGCGCGGTCGAACGCGGCGCGGTCGCGATGGTCCCGGGGCCGCAGCGCCGCCACGGGAATCCCGGCGGCGCGCGCGACATCCAGCGCCTGGCAGGCGGGACGGTCGCTGGCCACCAGCACCGTCTCGATCGGCAGCCGTCCTGCCGCCTGCGCGGCCAGCAGGGCGGCCAGGTTGCTGCCGCGGCCGGAGGCCAGCACGGCGAGCCGCAGCGGCGCGGGCATGCGCGGCCGCGGGCTCAGGCGAAGCGGACGCGGTCGCCGCCGCCGGCGTCCTCGACCGCGCCGATCGTCCAGCAGTCCCAGCCCGCCGCGCCGAGCCGCGCGCGCACCGGCGCCTCGGCTGCCGCCGGCAGCAGCAGGACGTAGCCGATCCCGCAGTTGAAGGTGCGCCACATCTCGGCATCGTCGATCCGGCCGGTGCGCTGCAGCCAGTCGAACAGGGCCGGGCGCGGCCAGGCCATCGGGTCGATGCGCAGGCCCAGCCCCGGCGGCACCACCCGGATGATGTTCTCGGTCAGGCCGCCGCCGGTGATGTGGGCCATGCCGTGGATCGCCACGCCGGACGCGAGCAGCTCGAGCACCGGGCGCACGTAGATCCGGGTGGGCGCCATCAGCAGGTCGGCCAGCGGCCGGCCGTCGATCTCCCGGGACAGCGCCTGCGGGTCGCGCTCCAGGACCCGGCGGACCAGCGAATAGCCGTTGCTGTGGGCGCCGCTGGACGCGACGCCGAGCAGCAGGTCGCCGGCGGCGATCCGGCTGCCGTCGTTGAGCGCGGCCTTCTCGACGGCGCCGACGCAGAAGCCCGCGAGGTCGTATTCGCCGTCGTCGTACATGCCGGGCATCTCGGCGGTCTCGCCGCCGACCAGGGCGCAACCGGCGAGCTCGCAACCGCGGGCGATCGAGCCGACCACGGCGGCGGCGGTGTCGACGCTGAGCCGGCCGCAGGCGAAGTAGTCGAGGAAGAACAGCGGTTCGGCGCCCTGCACCAGCACGTCGTTCACGCACATCCCGACCAGGTCGATGCCGATGCCGTCATGGCGGTCGAGCTGCTGGGCCAGCTTGAGCTTGGTGCCGACGCCATCGGTCCCGGAGACCAGGACCGGATGGCGCCAGCGGCCCGGCGGCAGCTCGAACAGGGCACCGAATCCGCCCAGGCCGCCGAGCACCTCCGGGCGTCGGGTCCGCGCCACAGCCGGCTTGATGCGCTCGACCAGGGCATTGCCGGCATCGATGTCGACGCCGGCGTCGCGGTAGCTCAGGGGCGCATTCGGGTCGTGGTTCATCGCGGTTCGGGGTCCGGGCGGGGCGGAAAGGGGGCCGGCAACCGGCCTGGAAGGCGGGCGGTGCGCGACCGCCGTCGGGCGGCGCACGGGGCCCGCCGCAGCCTGCGGATGATAGCGAACGGGTCGACTTCGCGGGCCGGGCGATGGACTGCGCCGGCCGGGTTCCGGATACTCCGCGCTTTCCGACAGCGATCCATCCGATGCCATCCACCCTGTCCTGGTGCCGCGGCGCACTCGTCGCCCTGTTCCTGTGCGCCCTCGCGCATCCGGCCGCCGGCCAGGTGCCGGAAGGCATCCAGGGCAGCGCCGTGGTCGCCGATCGCGGCGCCGCGGCGCGCCCGGAGGGCCTGGCGCGCGCCCTGGCCGATGCCCTGCAGCGGCTGACCCCGGACCCCGAGCGCATCGCCGAGCTCGACCTGGCGCCGCTGCTCGCCGACGAGATGGTGCTGCAGCGCTACAGCTACGAGCAGGTCAGCCGGCCGACCGCCAGCGGCATCCCCTCGATCCGGCTGCTGCTGCACGGGTGGTTCGACGCGGTCGCCCTGCGCGGCTTCCTGGTCCGTGCCGGCCTGCCGGTGTGGCGCGGCGGCGGCGTCCGTGCGGTGCTCTGGCTGGTCCTGGACGACGAGGCCGGCCGCCGGCTGCTGGACACCGCTCGCGATCCGCTGGCCGCTGAGCTGCTGGCCCGGCTGGCCGCCCGCGGCGTCCAGGCGGCCGGACCGCTGGGCGATCTCGAGGATCTGCGGCTGGTCGACGCGGTCGCCGGCGACGGCCTTGCCGAGGCCCTGGCGGCGGCGGGCGGGCGCTATCCCGGCGGCCCCGTCGTGCTCGCCTGGATCCGTCCGGATGCCGAGGGCGCCGCCGTCGACTGGCATGTCGCATCGGACGCCGGTGTCGAACGCTTCGCCAGCGGCGGGCCGGGCGCAGCGATCGCCCTGGCCGATGGCGCGCCCCGGCTGGTCGGCGTGCTGGCAGGCAGCCATGCGGTGCGGGCGGCCCAGGTCCTGGCCGCCGCCCGCGAGGTCGAGCGCGGCCCCGGCGACTACCTGGTGTGGATCGAGGGCCTGGAACGTGCCGGCGCCTGGGCGGCGGCCAGCGCGCTGCTGTCCGCGCAGTCGATGGTCGCCGGCCTGGTACCCGAGGTGGCGGCGGCCGAGCGGGCGCGGGTGCGGCTGACCTTGACCGCGCCGCTGGGCGACCTGCTGTCCCTGCTGGCTGCCGACGGACGCCTGCAGGCGGTCGACGGCCCTGCCGCGGATGCCGATCTGCGCTTGCGCTGGCAGGATTGACGGTCTGTGCGAGAATCCTGCCGACCATCGGGGCGGTCCTGAGGCAGGGTCTGCCGGTGCAGGGTGGCCCGGTGGCATCGGCCAGGCACGGGCCGCCTCCACGAGAATTCCCCTGAGCCCGGTCCCATGCTGCGCCACCTGCCCAACCTGATCACCCTGGCGCGCATGGTCCTGTGCCTGCCGTTGGGCTGGGCGATCCTGGAGGCCCAGCCGGTGCGGGCGCTGTGGCTGGCCGCCGCGATCGGCCTGAGCGACGTCCTGGACGGCCTGCTCGCGCGCCGCTTCGGCTGGCAGAGCCGGCTCGGCGGCCTGCTCGATCCGCTGGCCGACAAGCTGTTCCTGGTGTCCGCCCTGGTCGCGCTCGCCGTGGCCGGGGTGGCGCCGGCCTGGTTCGTGGTGCTGGCGCTGCTGCGCGATGTGGTGATCGTCGCCGGCGCCGTCGCCTACCACAACCTGGTCGAGCCGGTGCAGCCGGAGCCGCGCCTGCTGGGCAAGCTCAACACCCTGGGCGAGGTGGTGCTGGTGCTGGTGCTGCTGGCCGCGATGGCCGGCTTGCCGCTGCCGTCGCTGGCGGCGCAGGCCCTCCTGGCGGCGGTGACCGCGCTCATCCTCGCCAGCGGCGGCGACTACGTGTGGACCTGGAGCCGCCGGGCAGCGTCTGTCTGGCAACGACGGAGGCAGCGGCGATGAGTGCGGTGACCTGGTTCTGGCTGGTGATGGCGCTGGTCGCCGGCCTGCTGCTCTGGCTGCTCGGTCCGGTGCTGACGCCGTTCCTGGCAGGCGCGCTGCTCGCCTACCTGGGCGATCCCCTGGTCGACCGCCTGGAGCGGCTCGGGCGCGGTCGCTGGCGGCTCGGGCGCGCCGGGGCGGTGGCGCTGCTGTTCGTGCTCCTGACGATCGCGCTGGCACTGGCGCTGCTGCTGCTGGTGCCGATGCTGGAACGCCAGGTCGTGCGCCTGCTGGAGTCGTTGCCCGGCTGGCTGGCCTGGCTGCAGGAGACCGCGCTGCCCTGGCTGGGCGCCCGCCTGGGCATCGAACTCGACGGCTCGGACCTGCCCGACCTGGCGGCGCTGGCCAAGGAGAACTGGCAGGGCGCCGGCGGCGTCGCCGCCGGCATGGCCTCCGGCCTGACCCGCTCGGGCATGGCGGTGATCTCGTTCCTGATCAACCTGGTGCTGATCCCGGTGGTCGCGTTCTACCTGATGCGCGACTGGGACCTGGTGGTGGCGCGCGTGCATGCGCTGCTGCCGCGCTCCAGCGCGCCCACCGTGGTGCGGCTGGCGCGGGAGTCGGACCAGGTCCTCGGCGCCTTCTTCCGCGGCCAGCTGCTGGTGATGCTGTCGCTGGCGGTGATCTACTCGGTCGGCCTCGCCGTGCTCGGCGTCGACCTCGCGCTGCTGATCGGCATCGTCGCCGGCCTGGTGTCCTTCGTGCCCTACCTGGGCACCTTCGTCGGTGTCGCCATGGCGGTCGCCGCCAGCGTGTTCCAGTTCGGCGAACTCTGGCACCTGGTGGCCGTGCTGGCGGTGTTCGGCGCCGGCCAGCTGCTCGAGGGCATGGTCCTGCAACCCTGGCTGATCGGCGACCGCATCGGCCTGCACCCGGTGGCGGTGATCTTCGCGGTGATGGCCGGTGGCCAGCTGTTCGGGTTCACCGGGGTGCTGCTGGCGTTGCCGGTGGCGGCGGTGCTGATGGTGCTCCTGCGCTACGCCCTGGAGCGCTATCGCGCCAGCGCCGCCTACCGCCAGGAGGACGCGCCCAGGGTCATCCTCGGCCCGGCGGCCGGCGGCCCGGGCGAGCCGCCGGCATCGGCGTGAGCAGGCAGCTGCCGCTGGCCTGGCCGGCGCCGCCTTTCGCCCGGCTCGACCAGTTCGACGCCACCGGCAACGAGACGCTGCCGCCGCTGCTGCAGGACCTGCTGTCGGCCCCCCGGGGCGCCGTTCCGATCCTCCTGACCGGCCCCGCCGGTGCCGGCAAGACGCACCTGCTGGCCGGCTGCGGCGAGACCGGGCGCGCGCGGGGACTGGCCTGCGCCTATGTCGCGCTGTCGCGCTGGGCGAGCTTCGATGGCGACGCCCTCGACGCGCTGTCGGGGCACGACCTGCTGCTGGTCGACGAGGTCGAGCGCACGGCCGGCATCCGGGCCCAGGAGCTGGCGCTGTTCGACCTGTACAACCGCCTGCGCGACCGCGGCGGCCGCCTGCTGATGGCATCCCGGGATCCGCCGTCGCGCCTGCCGCTGGTCCTGCCCGACCTGCGTTCCCGGCTGGAAGCGGCGAGCCTGGTGCCGGTGCAGCCGCTGCCGGAGCCGGCACGCCGGCGCCTGATCGCCGGGCGGGCCCGGGAGCGCGGCTTCGAACTCGACGATGCCGTGCTGGACTTCGTGTTCCGCCACCACCGGCGGGACCTGCCGGCGCTGCTGGCCCTGGTCGACCGCCTGGACCGCGAGAGCCTGGTGCGCCAGCGCCGGGTGACCGTGCCGCTGGTGCGCGCCGTGCTCGCCGACGCCGGCCTGGCCTCCTGAGCCCGGCCAGGGCATGGCCACCCCGCTGATCGTCGCCGCCGCCGCGGTCTGGCTGGGACTGCTGTTCCTGGTCGCCATCGCCGGCGAGCGCATGGCCCGTCGCGGCTGGCAGCCCGGTCCGTGGACCTACGCGATGGCCCTGGGCGTGTATTGCACCTCCTGGACCTTCTACGGCACGGTGACCCAGGCGCTGCGCTCGGGCTGGTGGCTGCCGCCGACCTTCGTGGGCACGATCGTGCTGCTGGTGTTCGGCTGGCGCTTCCTGACCCGCCTGGTAAGGCAGGCGCATGCGCAGAACAGCACCACGCTGGCGGATTTCGTCGCCGCCCGCCTGGGCACCAGCCAGGCGCTGGCGGCGACCATCACCGGCGTCGTGCTGCTCGGCACGCTGCCCTACCTGGCCCTGCAGCTGAAGGCGGTGTCGACCAGCTTCGACCTGCTCGCCGGACCCGGCAGCGCGCTGGCGGACAGCGCGCTCTGGGTGGCCCTGGCGATGGCGGTGTTCACGATCGCCTTCGGCACCCGGCGCGCCGCCGCCAGCGACCGCCATCCGGGCCTGCTGCTGGCGATCGCCTTCGAATCGCTGTTCAAGCTGGCGGTGCTGCTGGCCATCGGCGCCTTCGTCGTTTCCGGTCCGGGCGGCGGGCCGGTGGCGCTCGCGCAGGCGGCCTCCGCCCTGCCGCCGGCGCAGGGCGGCGGCGACGGATTCCTGGCGCTGGCGGTGCTCGGGGCGCTCGCCATGTTCACCCTGCCGCATCAGTTCCACGTCGGCGTCATCGAGTGCGCCGACGCCGACCACGTGCGCGGCGCGCGCTGGCGCTTCCCGCTGTTCCTGGCGCTGATCGCGCTGCCGGTGCTGCCGCTGGCCTGGGCCGGCGCCCTGGTGCTGGGCGACCGGGTCGGATCGGACCTCTACGTGCTGGCCCTGCCCATCCATGCCGGGCAACCGCTGCTGGCCCTGCTTGCGTTCCTGGGCGGTCTCAGCGCGGCGACCGCCATGGTCGTGGTGGCGACCCTGGCGCTCAGCCTGATGCTCGGCAACCACTGGCTGACCCCCCTGGTAGGCCGCGGCTGGGCGCGCGCCGGTGCCGGCGACCTGCGCCGGCGGGTGTTGGTGATGCGGCGGTTCGGCGTGATCGTGGTGCTGCTGCTGGCCTGGGCCTATTCCCGGGTGCTGGCCGCCAGCGACGCCCTCGCCGACATCGGCGCGCAGTCGTTCTCGGCGCTCGGCCAGCTGGCGCCAGCGGTGCTGCTCGCCCTGTACCGGCCGGCGACCCCGGCCCCGGCGGTGCTGCTCGGGCTGCTCGCCGGCGTCGGCGTCTGGGCCTACGTCCTGCTGCTGCCGCAGCTGGTGCTTGCGGCCGGGTTCGGCCAGGGCTGGCTCGGCAGCGGCCCGCTGGGGCTGTCCTGGCTTGCGCCGGACAACCTGCTGGGACTGGGTGCCCTGGAGCCGCTCAGCCGCGCCACCCTGGTCGGCTTCGCGGCGAACCTGGGCCTGGTCGCCCTGCTCGGTGCCCGCGGCGTCGCGCCGGAGCGGCCGCGCGGCGGCGTGCCGGCGGCCGACCTGCGACGGCTGGCGGCGCGTTTCCTGGATTCCCGCAACCTGGCCGCGGCCCTGCCTGACACTGACGGCCTGCACGGCGATGCCGACCAGGCGGTGGTCCAGAAGGTGGAGCTGGCCCTGGCCGGCGTCATCGGCGCCGCCTCCGCGCGATTGCTCCTGGACACCCTGCGCCGGCGCGGTCCGGAGGAACTGGAGTCGGTCGCCGAGCTGGTCGGGGAGACCTCCCAGGCGCTGCGCTTCAACCAGCAGGTGCTGGAGGCCGCGCTGGAGAACATGAGCCAGGGCATCAGCGTGGTCGACCGGGAACTACGCCTGGTGGCCTGGAACCGCCGCTATGCCGACCTGTTCCGCTATCCGCCCGGACTGCTCGAGGTCGGCACGCCGGTGCGCCGGCTGCTGCGCCACAACCTCGCCGCCGGCCTCGCCGGCCAGGGCGACGCCGACGCCCTGCTCGAGCGTCGCCTCCGGCACATGCGGGCCGGCACGCCGTACGTGACGGAGCGGAACTTCCCCGGTGGCGCGGTGGTGGAGATTCGCGGCAACCCGATGCCGGGCGGCGGGTTCGTGGCGACCTTCACCGACGTCAGTGCGTTCCGGCGCACCGAGGCGCAGCTCAAGCACGTCGCCTCGACCCTGGAGCAGCGCGTCGCCGAGCGCACCGCCGAGTCCGAGCGCGCGCGCGCGCAGGCGGAGCGGGCGAGCCGGGACAAGACCCGCTTCCTGGCCGCGGTCAGCCACGACCTCGCGCAGCCGCTCAATGCCGCGCGCCTGTTCAGCCACGGTCTGGCCCAGAAGGTCGCCGGCGGGCCGCTGGCGGCGACGGTCGACAACATCGGTGCCGCCCTGGCCGCCGCGGAGGACCTCCTCGGCGGCCTGCTCGACATCTCGCGCCTGGAGTCCGGCCGGATCGAGCCGGCCCTGCAGCCGGTCGATCTCGGCCTGCTGCTGGCCCACCTGGGCAACGAGTTCGGGGTCCTGGCGCAGGCGCGCGGCCTGGCGCTGAACGCGGTGCCGACCACGGCCTGGGTGCGCAGCGACCCGCGAATGCTGCGCCGGGTCCTGCAGAACTTCCTCGCCAACGCGGTGCGCTACACGCGCGCGGGTCGCATCGTGCTGGGCTGCCGGCGCGCCGGCGGGCACCTGCGGATCGAGGTCTGGGACAGCGGGCCGGGCATCGCCGAGGCCCACCATGAGGCGGTGTTCGAGGCGTTCCGGCGCCTGGATCGCGACGGCCAGGGCCTGGGCCTGGGACTGGCGATCGCCCAGGGCATGGCGCAGCTGCTGGGCCACCCGCTGGCACTGCGCTCCTGGCCGGGCCGGGGCAGCGTGTTCTCGGTCGTGGTGCCCAGGGTCGCGGCGCGGCCGCGGCCGGCGCTGCCGGTGCCGGCGGCGGTGCCGGCGGCGGGCGGCCGGGTCCTGGTGGTGGACAACGATCCCGCGGTGCTGGCCGCGATGACGGCGCTGCTCGGCGACTGGGGCTACCAGGTGCAGTCGGCCGCCGATGCCGACACGGCCCTGGCCCTGGCGCGCGCCCGGATGCCGGACGCCCTGGTGCTCGACTACCACCTCGACGGCGACGAGACCGGCCTGCTGCTGCGGGCGAGGCTGGCGGCCGCGGGGGGCGAGCGGCCGACCGTGGTGGTCACCGCCGACCACGACCCGGCGACCGCCGCGGCGGTCGCCGCCGCCGGCTGCCACCTCCTGCACAAGCCGGTGCGACCCCTGGCGCTGCGCTCGCTGCTGGCCCGCATGCTGCCGGCCTGACGCTGCCCGGGCGGCCGGGGCTACCAGCTTCCGGTGTTGGCCATCGACCGCCACGGTTCGATCGGGGCCAGCGGCTCGCCCTTCTGCAGCAGCTCCACGGACACCTTGTCGGGGGATCGCACGAAGGCCATGCGGCCGTCGCGCGGAGGCCGGTTGATGGTGACCCCGGCGGCGGCCAGCCGGCTGCAGGTGGCGTGGATGTCGTCGACCTCGAAGGCGACATGGCCGAAGTTCCTGGCACTGCCGTAGTCCTCCGGATCCCAGTTCCAGGTCAACTCGATCTGGCCGCGTCCGGCGTCGCCCGGCGCCGCCAGGAACACCAGCGTGAAGCGTCCTTGCGGATGCTCGCTGCGGCGGACCTCCTGCAGGCCTAGCAGGTCGCACCAGAAGCGCAGGCTCTCATCGAGGTCCCTGACGCGGAGCATGGTGTGCAGGTAACGCATGGCGATGTCCTTGAATCCGTGCCGGCCGGGCACTCAGGCGCCGTCGCCGAGCGCGGCGATCTGCTGGAGCAGGACGCCGGCCTGGGTGCGGTTGCGCACGCCCAGCCGCTCGAAGATGGCGGTGAGGTGGGCCTTGACGGTGCGCTCCTGGATGCCCATGGCATCGGCGATCTGCTTGTTCAGCCGACCCTGGGCGACCAGCTCCAGGACCCGGCGCTGCTGGGGTGTGAGCGCGGCGACCCTGAGCGCCGGCGAGGCATCGGCGCGGCCCGCGGCGGCGACGGCATCGATGAGGTCCGGAGGGATCCAGGTCCGGCAGGCGAGGACCGCGGCCAGCGCCTGGCCGAGCTGCGCGGCCGGCGCCCGCTTCGGCACGAAGCCCATCGCCCCGGCGTCGAGCGCGGCTCGGATGGTGGCCGGATCCTCGTGGCCGGACACCATCATCACCGCGGTGGCCGGAAACTCCGCGCGCAGGCGGGCCAGTCCCAGCAGTCCCTGGCTGCCGGGCATGTGCAGGTCGAGCAGGACCAGGTCGGTGTCCGGTCGCTGGGCGAGCATCGCCACGGTGCCGTCGAGGTCGCCGGCCTCCAGCACCACGGTCCCGGGCAGGCATTCGGACACCGTCTGCGCCAGGGCCTTGCGGAACAGGGGATGGTCGTCGGCGACCAGCAGCACGTTCATGGCCTCAAGCATACGCGCCGGACCTGCCCCTTGGTGCGATGGACGCCGGGCCCGTGCCGGCTATGCTGCCGGGCACGAACCGGAGCCCGCCACGTCCCGCCGCCATGGCCCAGGAGTACCCAGCATGTCCCGCGCACCCTGCATCGTCCTCGCCTGTGTCCTCGCACTGCCCGGCTGCGCCATGAACATGCCGCGCCAGGACCTGGCCAGCCTGGTGCCGGAGCTGGTCGGGACCGTCATCGAGACCGCCCATCGGGACGGCGACGACCTGCTGAGTGCCGGCCTCGGCCTGGAGGGCCTGCGCCTGCTGCCGGCGCCCCCATCCGCCGAGCCGGACGACGCCGAGCTGCGCCGGCGGGCGATCCATGCCAGCTGGCGCGGCATCGCCGACCTGCGTCCGCAGTCGATGCCCGGGCCGCTGCCGACGGTCACGGGACGCGAGTTCCGGGCGCAGCTGCAGCTGGCCGGCGATCGGCGACCGCACCGGGTGCTGCTGCAGCTGCCGGACGCTTTCGACGCCGCGCGCCCCTGCCTGGTTGTGGCGCCGGCGTCCGGTTCGCGTGGCGTCTACGGCGCGATCGCGGTGGCCGGTCCGGTGGCGCTGCCGCGCGGCTGCGCCGTCGTGTACACCGACAAGGGCGCGGGCACCGACTTCGAGGCGCTCGACGAGGGCGGCGTCTACGTGCCGCACGCGCATTCGCGCGACAACCCGGAGGCGCGCTGGGGCGAACACGTGCTGGTGGCCGCCCGCTTCGGGCTGGCGGTCCTGGGCGAGGCGGGGCTGCGCAGGGCGCCGTTCACCGCCGCCGACACCCGCGTCGTTGCCGCCGGCCTGTCTAACGGCGGCGGCGCCGTGTTGCGCGCGACCGAGATCGACCACGAAGGGCTGCTGGCGGCGGCGGTCGCGGCGGCCCCCAACGTCGACGTCGACTGGCCCGGTGCCCGCCCGATCTACGACTACGTGACCGAGGCGGCGCTTTACCAGCCGTGCCTGCTGGCGGACGAGGCCTGGCGCGACGCACCGTTCGCCACCGAGCCGCTGCGCGCGCAGGCGCGCGTGCGCTGCCGGTTGCTGGCGACGGCCGGACTGCTGGACAGCCGCACCGGCACGGGACAGGCCAGGGAGGCGCACGAGCGCCTGCGTGCCAGCGGCTGGGAGGCGGGCGCCCTGCGCCTGGCCGCCCAGAACCTCGCGTTCGACCTGTGGCGCGCGGTGGCGGTGACCTATGCCAGCGCCTACGGCCGCCACGGCGTCGGCGAGCATCCCTGCGGCTACGGCTTCGCCACCCTGGATGGCGCCGGGCGGCGGCGGGCGGCGACCGGGCTGGAACAGGCGCTGTGGCGCAGCGACGGCAGCGGCATCGCCCCCACCGCCGGCGTCGCCCTGGTCGACCCGGCCGCAGGCGGCGAGGATCCGGCCCTGCCCGGGCTGATGTGCCTTCGCCGGCTGTGGCAGGAGGACGCGCCGGACAGCGTCGCGGTCCGCGCCGGCATCGCCGCGGTCCGCGCCAGCGGCAGGCCGCTGACGCCCGACATCACCGTCCTGCATGGCGCCGACGACGCCCTGGTTCCCCCGGCCTTCAGCAGCCGTCCCTGGGTCGCCGCCGCGCGCGCGCGCGGCGCGACGGTCGCCTTCGAGGAACTGCCCGGGGTCCAGCACTTCGACGGTTTCCTGGCGCTGCCCGCGATGGCCGGCTACCAGCCGCTGCTGCCGGCGACCTGGCGGGCGCTGGAGCGGGCGTTGCAGCGCGACTGACGGCCGGCGCGGGGCGCCGGGGCGGCGCGTGCCGCGGGTCGACGGTGGCGCGCGCCTGGCCGGTCGCGGCGGCGCGCGCTTACACTGCCGCCTCGTCGACCGGGACGGTGGTTGCGGGAATCCAGGAATGAGCGCTGTGCAAACGATCGACGCCGCCGCCGCCTGGCTTCGGGGAGGCTGGCAGCGTGGCTGCCGCCTGACCATCGCCGACGGCCGGATCGCCGCGGCCGGTGCCGCCGGGCCGGTCGACGGGCAGGCCGTGCGCTGGTTGCTGCCGGGCCTGCCGAACCTGCATTCGCACGCCTTCCAGCGCGCGATGGCCGGTCGTGCCGAGCATCGGGGCGACCCCGCCGACAGCTTCTGGACCTGGCGCGAGGCGATGTACCGGCTCGCCGGCCGGCTCGATCCGGAATCGCTCCACGCGATCGCCTGCCAGCTCTACGTGGAGATGCTCGAGGCCGGCCACACCTGGGTCTGCGAGTTCCATTACCTGCACCACCAGCCCGACGGCACGCCGTACGACGATCCTGCCGCGATGAGCCGCGCCCTGGTGAAGGCCGCCGCCGACACCGGCATCGGCCTGACCCTGCTGCCGGTCCTGTACATGACCGGCGGCTTCGACGGCAGGGCCCTGGCGGCCGGGCAGCGGCGGTTCGGCCACGACCTCGACGACTACCTGCGCCTGGTCGCGACCCTGCGCGGACTGGAACACGAACGGCTGGTGGTCGGCATGGCCATGCACAGCCTGCGCGCGGTGCCGCCCGACGCGCTCGCCGGCTGCCTGGCCTCGGGGCTGGCAGCCGGTCGGCCGCTGCACATCCACATCGCCGAGCAGCAGGCCGAGGTCGAGCAGTGCCTGCAGCTGCGGGGCGCCCGTCCCGTGCAATGGCTGCTCGCCAACGCGCCGGTCGACCCGCACTGGTGCCTGGTCCACGCCACCCACATGACCCGCGAGGAGACCGCGGCGGTGGCCGCCAGCGGCGCCACCGTGGCGCTGTGCCCCAGCACCGAGGCCAATCTCGGCGACGGCCTGTTTCCGCTGGTCGACTACCTGGCGGAAGGCGGCGCCTGGGGCATCGGCAGCGACAGCCAGGTCGGGGTGTCGCCGGTGGAGGAGCTGCGCTGGCTCGAGTACGGACAGCGCCTGCGGCACCGCCGCCGCAACGTGGTCTGCAGCGACGAGCGGCCCAGCGTCGGCGAGTCCCTGGTGTCCGCCGCCCTCGACGGCGGCCGCGCCTGCGGCACCGGGGTCGGCACGATATCGGCGGCGACCACCGGACGGGCCGGCAGCCACGCCGACCTGGTGGCGCTGGACGCCGGAGAGGCCGGCCTGATCGGGCATCAGGAGGACACCCTCCTGGACGCCTGGCTGTTCGCGAGCAGGCGACCCGCCATCGACCGCGTGTGGACGGGCGGGGTGGAGGTGGTCAGCGGCGGCCGGCACCATCGTCGCGAGGCGGTCGAGGCCGCCTTTCGCGTCGCGCTGGCGAATCGCGGCTGAGCGGCCGCCCGTTCGCGCCCCCGGCGCGGCCCGCCCGGTCTCAGCGCAGCATGGCGGCGGTCACCGCCGGGTCGCCGTCCCCGGGGGCCGGGGCGATGCCGAGCAGGGCCGCCAGCAGCGGGTAGACGTGCACGTTGTCGAACGGGTCCACGAGCAGGCCCGAGGCCAGGCCGGGGCCGTGGGCGACGAACAGCGCGCGCATCGAGGGCGACAGGGGGTCGTAGCCATGGGCACCACGGTTGCCGCCGCTGCGGTCCTGCCAGGGGTTGAAGCGCTCGCGCCTGCGTACGCGCCAGCCCTCCTCGAGCAGGCAGACGATCGCCGGCACCCGCGGATGGCTGCCGAACCGCCACTGCGGTGGCGTCTCCGTGCGCCGGTGGCAGGTGAGGCCCTCGCGCTCGGCCAGCAAGGCGGACTCCGCCTCGGCGGTCCGGCCGGGCCGCGGGTTGAACGAGAGGATCTCGGACAGGCCGACGATCTCGACCAGGGACGGGTCGACCAGGTCTTCCAGCACCAGGGTCCGGGCAGGATCGACCTGCGCCATGCCATGGTCGGAGACGATCACCAGGTTCACCGCACCGGTCAGGCCGATCTCCGCCAGGCCATCGAGCAGGCGCCCCAGCGCCGCGTCCACCGCCGCCAGGGCGCCGTCGACCTCGGCGGAATCCGGCCCGTACAGGTGGCCGGTGGTGTCGACCGCCTCCAGGTAGAGCGTCACCAGGTGCGGCCGGCGCGCGGGCGGCAGCGCCAGCCAGGCCAGTACCCGGTCGACCCGGTCCGACATCGACAGGGCCGCGTCGTAGGGCAGCCAGCGGTCCGGCCGGTAGCCGCCGATGGCGGCCTCCGAGCCCGGCCAGAACAGGGTCGCGCTGCGCAGGCCGGCGCGGCGCGCGGAAACCCACAGGGGCTCGCCACCCCACCAGCGGCCATCGCCGACCGCATCGCGGTCGTGCAGGGCGAACCTGCCCAGCAGCGGGTCGAGCATGGTGTTGTCGACGATGCCGTGGCGGTCCGGGCGCAGGCCGGTCACCACGGTGTAGTGGTTCGGGAAGGTCTTCGACGGAAACGAGGGATTCAGCCAGCGCGCCCGGACCCCGTCATCGGCGAGCGCCTGCAGGCGCGGGCTGAGTCCCCGGTCCAGGTAATCCGGATGGAAGCCGTCCAGCGACAGCAGGATCAGCGGATGCGACGGCGCCTGCGCGCGCTCCCCGGAGGCGGACGGCGCGCCCGAGCAGGCGCCAAGCAGCAGGGCCAGGACCAGCAGGCATGCCGCGGCCGCGCCTTCATTCGGCATACGGGACCGCGGTGGCGGTGTAGTTGAAGTAGAACCACCAGCCGCTGACGCCGTCGTGGAGGTCCTTGTCGCTGTGGGTCGGGCAGGCGCCGGCGCCGCCAGCGAGCAGGCTGGACAGGGGGCGGGCGCCGAGGCCGGGCAGATCGATCAGCAGGGCATCGGCGGCGGCCTCGCTGAGGAAGCCCATCAGCAGGCCGGTCGACAGTCCAGGCAGGGGGCTGTCGCGGCGGCTGGCGGCGGTGCGCACCGAGGTCAGCGGCAGCGGCAGGCCGGCGCCAGCGGAGTCGCCGAGCCGAAGGCCGGGGAGGGCGGCCGTGGCCGCGGCGGCCTCGCTGGCGAAGCACGGCCCGGACGGGGTCGCGACCGGCGGGTCGTACGGACGGGTGCTGCCCGGAAGCGGCGCCAGGCAGGTGCCCAGCGAGCGCCCCTCGTAGGGCATCGGCGCCAGGCTGGGCGGCTGGTCGGGCTGGCAGGCGGTGCCGGTCGCCGGCGCGCTGCAACGGGCGCCGCCGGTCGCGCCGAGCGCCCGGCGGTCGTCGGTGCGCAGGGGCCGGAACAGCAGCATGGCGCTGCTGTCCAGGAAACCGTCGCCGTCGTCGTCGCGGTCCAGGCCGGCGGCGATCTCGCTGTTGACCTGGCCGGTGATGTCGGTGCAGAAGATCAGCACCTGGGCGAAGAAGTGCGGGTCGCGCAGGACCAGGCTGTCGATCCGGTTCGCCTGCAGCGACTCGAAGCCGTCCGGGTGGATGAAGTCGGCAGGCGCCTGGGCGCCGACCGGCGCGGCGGTGAGGGCCGCCAGCAGTGCAAGGCATCGCATCGCGCTCATCTCGCCGCTCCGGTCCGGGTCGGTCGCGACTATATCAGCGGCCGGTTGCGGTTCCGCGGCGGCGGGCAGGGCGGGGCGCCGCCACCGGGCAAGCCCCGGACGCGCCGGCGCCGGGCCCTATAATCGCGGCTCGCCGACAGCGGGCAACGAACATGAGCGAACATTCCAGGAACGCCCCCGGGCGGATCGTCCGCGCGCCGCGCGGCAGCACGCTGACCTGCCGGTCGTGGCAGACCGAGGCGGCCTGGCGGATGCTGCAGAACAACCTCGATCCCGAGGTCGCCGAGCGCCCGGAGGAGCTGGTCGTCTATGGCGGCATCGGGCGTGCGGCACGCGACTGGCCCTGCTTCGACGCCCTGTTGCGCAGCCTGACGGAACTGGCCGACGACGAGACCCTGCTGGTGCAGTCCGGCAAGCCGGTCGGCATCTTCCCCAGCCATCCGGACGCGCCACGGGTGCTGATCGCCAACTCCAACCTGGTGCCCGCCTGGGCGACCTGGGAGCACTTCCACGAGCTCGACCGCAAGGGCCTTGCGATGTACGGCCAGATGACCGCGGGCAGCTGGATCTACATCGGCAGCCAGGGCATCGTCCAGGGCACCTACGAGACCTTCGTCGAGATGGGCCGGCAGCACTACGGCGGCGACCTCACCGGCCGCTGGATCCTCACCGCCGGCCTGGGCGGCATGGGCGGGGCGCAGCCGCTGGCCGCCAGCCTGGCCGGCGCCAGCAGCCTCAACATCGAGTGCCAGCAGAGCCGCATCGACTTCCGCCTCAGGACCCGGTACGTCGACGAGCAGGCCGCCGACCTCGACGATGCGCTGGCACGCATCGAGCGCTGCACCCGCGCCGGCCAGGCGAAGTCGATCGCGCTGCTCGGCAACGCCGCCGAGATCCTGCCGGAGCTGGTCCGGCGCGGGGTCAGGCCGGACGCGGTCACCGACCAGACCTCGGCCCACGACCCGGTGCACGGCTACCTGCCCGCGGGCTGGAGCGTGGAGCGCTGGCTGACGGCCCAGCAGGAGGACCCGGCGCAGGTGCGCGATGCCGCCATGCGCTCGATGCGTGTGCACGTCGAGGCCATGCTCGCCTTCCACGGGATGGGCGTGCCGACCTTCGACTACGGGAACAACATCCGGCAGATGGCCAAGGACGAGGGCTGCGCCAACGCCTTCGATTTCCCCGGATTCGTGCCGGCCTACGTGCGGCCGCTGTTCTGCCGGGGCATCGGCCCGTTCCGGTGGGTGGCGCTGTCCGGCGATCCGGAGGACATCCACCGGACCGACGCCAAGGTCAAGGCGCTGATCCCGGACGACCCGCACCTGCACCGCTGGCTGGACATGGCGCGCGAGCGGATCAGCTTCCAGGGACTGCCGGCGCGCATCTGCTGGGTCGGCCTGGGCCAGCGCCACCGGCTCGGCCTGGCGTTCAACGAGATGGTGCGCAACGGCGAGCTCAAGGCGCCGGTGGTGATCGGGCGCGATCACCTGGATTCCGGCTCGGTGGCCAGCCCCAACCGCGAGACCGAGGCCATGGCCGACGGCTCGGACGCCGTGTCCGACTGGCCGCTGCTCAACGCCATGCTGAACGTCGCCGGCGGCGCCACCTGGGTGTCCCTGCACCATGGCGGCGGCGTCGGCATGGGCTACAGCCAGCACAGCGGCGTGGTCATCGTCTGCGACGGCAGCGCCGCGGCCGACCGCCGGATCGCGCGGGTGCTCTGGAACGATCCGGCCACCGGGGTCATGCGGCACGCCGACGCCGGCTACGAACTCGCCCGCGACTGCGCCCGCGAGCAGGGGTTGCGCATGCCGATGCTGGACCCGGCGAGGTCCTGACGCCGACCTGCGGCGCCCCTGGCCGGCGGGCGCCCTGGCCGGGGCGGTCCGGCATGCCGTGCCGGCGCGGCGCGGCGCGGCCGCGTCCGGCCACGCGGCGGCCGGGCGGCCGGCAAGTCTTGCCAGCGCCCGGGTGCCGGCGCACACTCGGCAGGGCAACCGTTGCGCGCGCCGACGCGGCCCGCGGGTGCCCGGGAGGCGACATGGACAGCCTGGTGGAAACCGGGATCTTCGCGGAGGCCGGCCGCGCCGGATGGCGGGCCGTCCTCCTGTTGCTGCAGGCGATCCCCGATCCGGCCTGGATCAAGGACGCCCAGGGCCGCTACGTTGCGGTCAATCCGCCTTACCTGCACGACTTCCGCGAGCGCAACCTGCGCGAGGCGGCCCCGGTGATCGGCCTGACCGCCCACGATCTTCACGATCCGGCCGAGGCCGAGCAGATCGACGCCGAGGACCGCGAGTTGCTCGAGCGCGGCGGCCAGGTGCGCAGCGAGCGCTGGCTGACCGATCGCGGCGGTCGCCGGCGCGGCTTCGAGATCATCCGCTTCGTCGTGCTCGACGACGACGGCAGGGCGGTCGGCACCATGGGCATCGCCCGCGACATCAGCGAACGGGTCGCCCTGACCGAGGGGCTGCGCACCAGCGAGGCCCAGCTTGCGGCGCTGATCCGCAATCTTCCCGGCACGCTGATCCGGCGTCCGCCCGGACCGCCGTGGACGCTCGATTTCGTCAGCGACGGCGTGCTCGAGCTCAGCGGCCATCCGTCCGAGGCCTTCCTGCGCGGCGAGCGGCGCTGGATCGACCTGGTCCACGACGACGACCGCGACGAACTGCTGTCCGCGATCGAGAGCGGACTCGAGGAGCACGGCAGCTACGCGCTGGAGTACCGGATCGTCCGCGCCGACGGCCGCGTGCGCAGGGTCTCCGAGCGCGGGCTGCGCATGGACCAGGCCAGCGGCGGCGGCATGATCGAGGCCTATGTCACCGACATCACCGAATCGCACGACCGCCTGCAGCGCCTGGCCTACCTGGCCAGCCATGACGAGCTCACCGGCCTGGCCAACCGCAACGGCCTGATCGAGCGCACCGGCGAGCTGCTCCGGGCCGCAGCCGGCGACGGCGCGCCGGTGGCCATGGTGGTGGTCAACCTGGACCACTTCCGCCTGGTCAACGAAAGCCTCGGCCACCGCGGTGGCGACCGCCTGCTGCGCGACCTCGGCGGTCGTCTGCGGGATGCCCTGAGGCCACGGGAACTGGCCGCCCGCATCGGCGACGACACCTTCGCCGTGGTCCTGCTGGGACTGCAGGGCCAGGGCCTGCGCAGCCGGGTCGCCAGCCTGCTCGACGCGGTCCGCAGGCCGGCGTTCGTGGCCGGTGGCGAGATCTCGGTCACCGCCTGCGCCGGCTATGCCCTGGCCGGGGCAGGGGCGGTGGCCGATGTCCTGCTGCGCCAGGCCGACGCCGCCCTGGTGCGCGCCCGGCGGCTCGGGCGCGACCGCTTCACCGCCTACGATCCGGGCACCGACGAGGGTGCGGAGCTGCGCGTCCGCCTGTCCACCGACCTGCGCCGCGCGCTGGCCCGCAACGAACTGTCCGTCGAGTACCAGCCGATCCACCGCCGGGGCGATGCCCGCCCGGTCGCGATCGAGGCCCTGTTGCGCTGGCGGCATCCGGAGCTTGGCATGGTGCCGCCGGCGACCTTCGTGCCGCTGGCCGAGGAAACCGGGCAGATCATCGAGATCGGCGCCTGGGTGATGGAGCAGGCATGCCGGGAGCTGGTCGCGCTGCGCGCCGAGAACCATGGCATCGACCATGTCGCGGTCAACCTGTCGGTCGTGCAGTTGCGCGACGAGGGCCTGCCGCGGCTGGTCCGGGAGATCCTCGAGCGCACCGGCCTGTCGGCATGCGGGCTCGCGCTCGAGGTCACCGAGAGCTGCGCGGTGTTCGACACCGACGAGGTCATGCACCGGCTTGCCTCGTTGAAGGCGATGGGCCTGCTGCTGGTCATGGACGACTTCGGCACCGGCTACTCCAGCCTGGCGCAGTTGCGCCGGTTCCCGCTCGACCGCCTGAAGCTCGATCGCCAGTTCGTGATGGAGCTGGAACAGGACCCGGTGGCACGGCGGATCTGCGAGGTGGTGACGACCCTCGCGCATGGCCTGGGCATGACGGTGGTCGCCGAGGGCGTCGAGACCGATGCGCAACTGGAGCTGCTGGAACGGATAGGCTGCGATCTGGTGCAGGGATTCCTGCTGGCGGCGCCGATGGCGCCGGCGACGCTGCGGGCTTACCTGTCGGGAACCGCCCGGCACGCCGGTTGAGCCGGTCGCGGCCGGAACGCCGATGGGAAACTGGGAAGTCGCAGCCATCGGCACCGATTCCCGCTAGATTGGCGGTAGAGCCCCCACACGAGGCGATCCTCCCCGTGCCAGGACCCCGCCAGCCGTTTCCAGCGCTGCGCCATGCCGCCCTCCTGCTGGCGCTGGTGCTGGTCGTGCCGGCGGTGGCGACGGCGTTCGAGGCCGTGCTGGTGCCGGTCCTTGGACCCGGTCTGGAGGGGGGCGGGCCGGCCTGCGAGCGGCCGGACCCGGCCTCCGTGGGGAGCGTGCAGGCGATGCTGGCGGCCCCGCCCGGCGGCTGGACGGGCCGGCCGGTGGCGGTCGTGGTCTCGAACGTGCTCGTCGGCGAGGTCCGGATCGGGCATGGCGGCGTGACCGCCTGCGGCAGCCAGTGGGACTTCCGGCGCGTCGACTCCCGCTTCCGTGCCGGGGTCGGCGCGGTGCTGACCCCGGAGGCGGGCAGTACCGCGCCGATCGAGGTGGGCTTCCCCGCGACGCTCACGCCCTGGCTGCCGCCGGTGGTGCGCCACGGGGATCCGGCCACGGTCCAGCGTGGCGACACCGGGCGCTTCGTGCTGAGGATCGCCACCACCGCGGTGATCATGGCGATGGCGTTGTCGGCCCTGCTGTCCTTCCTGGGGCTGCGCGAGCCGGTGTTCCTGGCCTATGGCCTCAACGTCCTTGTCCTTGCGCTCTGGCTGTCCATGCTGTCCGGGCTGTGGGGCTATCCGCGGCCCTGGCTGCAACTCGGTCCGCTGGCGGCCAGCCTGCCGGTCGCGCTGCCGCTGGTCCTGTTCGGCGGCACCAGCCGCCTGGTCCTGCGCCAGGGCGGCCTGCACCGGTCGCTGCCGGCGCTCGACGAAGGCCTGCGGCGCCTGGTCTGGCTGCTGCTGGCTGCCGCGCTGGTAGTGCTGGCGCTGCCCGGCGCCTGGCTGCCGTTCGCCTCGGTGCTGGTCGAGGGGGTGTTCATGGCGCTGTGCCTGCTGCTGGCGGGGTGCCTGGCGGTCGCCATCGTCCGGGGCCGGCCCCGGGCCGCCTATGCGTTGATGACGCTCCTCCCCTTCCTGGCGATCGGCATCGCGCAGGCGCTGGCGCCGGAACCCGTGCGCGCCTGGAAGGTCGAGCTGCTGATGCTGGCCAGCGCCTGGTTCGTGCTCTCCTCCAGCCTGGTGCTGACGGTCCGCCTGCTCACCCTGCGGCGGCAGCGGGACCAGTTGCAGGTGCTGGCGCGGACCGACGAGCTCACCGGCCTCGGCAACCGGCGGGCGATCCTGGCCGAGCTCGAGGGCGAAGTGGTACGGGCACGGTCCGATGGCGGACCACTGGCGGTGGCATTCATCGACATCGACCACTTCAAGGCCGTCAACGCCCGTCTCGGGCACGCCGGCGGCGACCGGGTCCTGGTGGCGGTGGCCCGGCTGGTGCGCCAGAGCCTGCGCCGCAGCGACCGCATCGGCCGCCTCGGCGGCGAGGAGTTCCTGGTCATCCTGCCGGGTGCCGATCCCGCCGCCAGCGTCGAACTGCTGCGCCGGATCTGCCGTCGGATCCGCCAGCAGGCAGCGAGCGGCGAGGGCCTGCGGGTCACCGCCAGTGCCGGGGTGACCTGGCTCGGTGCCGGCGACGACGACGCCGCCCGGCTGCTGGTCCGCGCCGACCAGGCGATGTTCGACGCCAAGCGGGCCGGCCGCGACCAGGTCGCCGTCCGGCCGCCGCCGGGCGCGGACTCGACGGCCCCCGGCGTTTGCCCCGATACTGGCGGCCCGGACGGAGGCCCCGGCACCGCCCCGGGCAGCCCGCCGGACAGCCGCCGACAAAGAGGACCTACCGGACATGCCCGTTGACGAGCGCACGTTGCCAGTGGCTGAGCTGCGGCCGGGCATGTGGGTGAGCCGGCTCGACCGCGACTGGCTGGGCACGCCGTTCCCCATGCAGGGGTTCCTGGTCAAGGACGCGGAGGACGTCAGGCGCCTGGCCGAGTTCTGCCGCGAGGTGGTGATCGACGTCTCCCCCGAGCGACGGCAGGAGACGCGGCGCCCGCTGATGTCGCTGGAGGGCAGCCGCGTGGGCGGCGTGCCGTTGCGCAAGGTGCTGCCCTATCCGGTGCGCCACGAGGTGCGCGCCGAGCTCGATGGCGCGCGCAAGGCCAAGATCGACATGCTCGCCCTGGCGAAGGACCTCGAGGCGGACCTCAAGGCCGGCCGGCCGATCGAGCTGGAACGCGTCCAGACCAGCGTCGAGGGCTTGGTCGCGAGCGTGCTTCGCAATCCGGACGCCATCTTCTGGTTGCTCGGCCTGGTCCGCCGCGACCATTACGCGCACCACCACGCGCTCCAGTGCAGCGCCCTCGCCGCCGCGTTCGGCCGCCATCTGGCGATGCCGCGCGACATGATCCTGGACCTTGCCACCGGCGGCTTCCTGCTGGACGCAGGCATGTCCAAGGTGCCGCCGGAGCTGCTCGCCCACCGCGGCCCGCTCGACGAGGAGCAGCGGGGCAGGGTGCGCGCCCACGTCGAGACCGGCCTGCGCATCCTCCACCATGCCGGGCTGATGCGTCCGGCGATCACCGAGATGATCGCCGGTCACCACGAGCGCCACGACGGCAGCGGCTACCCGCGCGGCCTGGTCGGCGAGGACATCCCCCTGGCCGCGCGGATCGCCGGCCTGGTCGACAGCTACGACGCGATGATCAACGACCGGCCCTATCGGCCGGCGATGGCCCCGCATGCCGCCTTGCAGGCGCTCTACCGCGAGCGAGAGACGCTGTTCCAGGAAGAGGTCATCGAGCACCTGTTGCAGTGTCTCGGCGTCTATCCCACCGGGTCCCTGGTCGAACTGAGCAACGGCGAGGTGGCGGTGGTGATGGCGCAGAACCCGGCGCGTCGCCTGAAGCCCAGGGTGATGGTGCTGATGAGTCCCGAGAAGCGCCTGTACCAGCGCTTCGTCGACATCGACCTGATGCAGGTCGACAACGATGCCAGCGGTCGCCCTGGCCTGATGATCACCGCAGCGCTGCCGGCCGGGGCCCATGGTCTCGACCAGGCCGATCTGTTCCTGGGCCAGGACTGACCGGTGCCGGCCGCCTGGACCCGATCCGGGTCGGCCGCTCGGCCACCGGCCGCACCGCCCGGTCCGGAGGCGCGATGATCCAGGGTAGCGAGTTCCTCGCCCGCGCCGAACCCGCGCTCGCCGAGGCCAGCGGCCGGGGCGCGTCGTGCGCGCTGCTGCGGGTTCGTCTTCGCGGCCTGAGAAGCATCGCCATGCGCATCGGCCATGACGCCACCGGCAGCCTGATGGACGAGCTCGGCGAGCGCACCCGGCGGGTCCTGCGCGACGGCGACCAGGTCGCCGCGATCGGTCCGGGCGAGCTCGCGGTGCTGCTGGTCCCGGTGCGCGACGACCAGCACGCCATGCTTGCCGCGGCGCGGCTGCTTCGCCTGTATGCGGAGCTGATCGACGTCGGCGCCGGCCATGTCGATCCGGATGCCGCGATCGGCCTGGCGATCTCGCCCGGACATGGCGCCACCGCCGACCAGCTGTGCCGGCGCGCCGAACAGGCCCTGCACAGCGCCGTGCTCACCCCGGACCGCTTCAAGGTCCACAGCCACGACGTCGGCATCGACGTGCTCGACGCCGAGGCCCTGCGAGGCGCCATCCGCAACGCCTCGCTGGGCATGGCGTTCCAGCCGGTCTGGGACCTGCGCGGCGACCGCCTGGCGGGCGCCGAGGCACTGGCCCGCTGGCACCATCCCGAGCTCGGCGAGGTCAGCCCGATCCACTTCGTCGCGCTGGCGGAGCGCTCGGGCCTGATCTCCGAGTTCACCCGCTGGAGCCTGCATACCGCGCTGCAGACGCTGGCCGGTGCCCGCCGCGCGGGTTACGACCTGCCGATCTCCATCAACATGTCGGCGCGCGCCTTCGGCGACCGCGGCCTGACCGAGCAGGTGGCCGATTCGCTGCGCCTGTGGGGCGTGCCGCCGTTCATGATCGAGCTCGAGGTCACCGAGACGGCGATGCTCGACGCGCCCGAGCTCGGCGGACTCGTGCTGGGGCAGCTCCATGAGGAGGGCGTCTGCGTCGCGATCGACGACTTCGGGGTGGGCAGTTCCTCGTTCACCTACCTGCGCGACCTGCCGGTGGACCGCATCAAGATCGACCGCAGCTTCGTCGGATCGATCCTGAGCAACCGCCGCTGCCTGACCCTGGTCCACGGAATGATCGACCTGGCCCATCGCCTCGGCATGAGCGTGGTCGCCGAAGGGGTCGAGGACGGCGCGACGCTGGACCGGCTGCGCGCGCTCGGCTGCGACTTCGCCCAGGGATTCGAGATCGGCCATCCGATGTCGATGGACGACCTGCTGGCGAAGTACGTGCACCAGCCGGCCTGATCGAGGCAGTCCCGGATGCCGGCGCTGCCGGCACGCCCGGTGAGGACCGCAGCCCAGCAGGCGCCTTTCCCGGGCAGGCGCGGGCCACGCCGCGATGCCGGCGGCGATTGCGCTGGCGATGCGCCGGCAGCCTGCACGGCGGGTGCCTCCGGCGCACTGCAATCCGCCCGGAGCCGGCCTGAGCCGGGATCCATTGTCCCTTTTAAATCAATGCCCTGCGATGTTGGCACGGTGGCTGCTTGGAGCCCGGTGCGCCGCTTGACGGTGCTGTTCCAACGTCGAGACCCGAATTCCAATTCTCAGGAGAAGACCATGTCCAACAACGCGCTGATCCGTATGCCCACCCTGGCCGCCCTGGTCGCCGCCGGCGCCCTTGCCGTCGCCGCGCCGCTGACGCTCGCCAACGACCACGGCGATGGCGTGGGCGACCGCGACTCCAGCCAGCCGGTCACCGACACCTGGATCACGACCAAGGTCAAGTCCACCCTGCTGGCCGACAGCGACGTCGCCGGCACCGACATCAACGTCACCACCGTCGATGGCGTGGTCACCCTCGCCGGCGTGCTCGGCAGCCAGGCGGCCGTCGAGCGGGCGATCGACCTCGCCCGTGGCATCGAGGGCGTCGTCGCCGTCGATACCCGGGCGCTGACCGTCCGCTGATCCATCCGGACCCGCAAGGTCCAGGCCCGCGCACGCCGGCGACCCGGGTGCGCGGGACCCCCGCGGCGGGGCTTCCCGCCGGAAACGAACCCAGGAACCAAGGAAAACGCCATGAACGAAGATCGCATCAAGGGCAAGTGGAAGCAGCTCACCGGAACCGTCAAGGAGAAGTGGGGCAAGCTCACCGACGACGACCTGAAGGTGGTCGAGGGCAACTCCGAATACCTGGCCGGCAAGATCCAGGAGCGGTACGGCGTCGCCCGCGACGAGGCGGAAAAGCAGGTCCGCGAGTTCGAACGCAGCCTGTGATCGCGACGCGGCGGCCTTCGGGCCGCCGCGTTCTTCCGGGGCGGGGCGCCCGTCCCCGCGGCCCGTGACCTGATCCGTTGCCGCCTGGGGCCTGTGTTATGCTGCCGGGGACCATGGACAAGGCACGCGGACACAACGCATGAGCGAAGAGCGGCAAGGCCGGGGCGGTGGAGCTGGCGCCGGCGACGGCGGCAAGATCCTGTACTGCTCGTTCTGCGGCAAGAGCCAGCACGAGGTCCGCAAGCTGATCGCCGGGCCGAGCGTGTTCATCTGCGACGAATGCGTCGAGCTGTGCAACGACATCATCCGCGAGGAGCTGGAGGAGAAGACCGCCAGCACCCGCAGCAGCCTGCCCAGGCCCAAGGAGATCCTCGAGGTCCTGGACCAGTATGTGATCGGCCAGGCGCAGGCCAAAAAGGTCCTGGCGGTTGCGGTCTACAACCACTACAAGCGCCTGGAATCGCGCGGCCGCGGCGACGACGTCGAGCTGGCGAAGTCCAACATCCTGCTGATCGGTCCGACCGGGTCCGGCAAGACCCTGCTCGCGGAGACCCTCGCCAGGCTGCTGAACGTGCCGTTCACCATCGCCGACGCCACCACCCTCACCGAGGCCGGCTATGTCGGAGAGGATGTCGAGAACATCATCCAGAAGCTGCTCCAGAAGTGCGACTACGACGTCGACAAGGCGCAGTCCGGCATCGTCTACATCGACGAGATCGACAAGATCTCGCGCAAGAGCGAGAACCCCTCGATCACCCGCGACGTGAGCGGCGAGGGCGTCCAGCAGGCCCTGCTCAAGCTGATCGAGGGCACCCTGGCCAGCGTGCCGCCGCAGGGCGGTCGCAAGCACCCCCAGCAGGAGTTCCTCCAGGTCGATACCCGCAACATCCTGTTCATCTGTGGCGGCGCCTTCGCCGGCCTGGAGAAGGTCATCCAGCAGCGCTCCGAATCGACCGGCATCGGTTTCCAGGCCGAGGTGCGCAGCAAGCAGAAGGCGGCCAGCGTCGGCAAGGTCCTGCGCGACGTCGAGCCCGAGGACCTGGTCAGGTTCGGCCTGATCCCGGAGTTCGTGGGTCGTCTGCCGGTGGTGGCGACGCTTGAGGAGCTCGACGAGCCGGCCCTGGTGCGCATCCTCACCGAGCCCAGGAACGCGGTGGTCAAGCAGTTCCGCAAGCTGTTCGACATGGAGGGCGTCGAGCTGGAGTTCCGGCCCGACGCGCTTTCGGCGATCGCCCGCAAGGCCCTGCAGCGCAAGACCGGCGCCCGCGGACTGCGGACCATCCTCGAAGGCGTCCTGCTCGACACCATGTTCGAGCTGCCCACCCTCGAGGACGTGAGCAAGGTCGTGGTCGACGAGGCCGTGGTCAACGGCCAGGCCGAGCCCTATCTGATCTTCGAAGGCGGCGGCGGCCAGGCCAAGACCGCTTCTGAGAAGCTAAGCGGTTGATCCTGAACGCTTCGTTCTGCCCCGGGCTGCGCCCCGGGGCGGCTTGCATTCGCGGTATCCGCCCCCAGTTTCCTTGGACCGGGCGCCCCTCACGGGCGATGCGCCGGCCCGTCCCGCATGGCAGCGATCGACATGAGCACTGATTTCCCGCAGCACGCCGAACTGCCCGTCCTGCCCCTCAGGGACGTGGTCGTCTATCCGCACATGGTGATCCCGCTGTTCGTCGGGCGGGAGAAGTCCGTTCGCGCCCTCGAGGCCGCGATGGAGGGCGACAAGCAGATCCTGCTGGTCGCCCAGACCAGCCCGGAGATCGACGATCCGGGTCCGGGTGAGCTGTTCGACATCGCCACGGTGGCGACGGTCCTGCAGCTGCTCAAGCTCCCGGACGGCACCATCAAGGTGCTGGTCGAGGGGCTTTCCCGCTGCCGCGTCCTGGGCCTGCGCGAGGAGGACGGTCAGCTCTCCGCGCGCGCCGAGCCGATCGCCGACCTGCTGGCGCGCGAGGAGCGCGAGCTCGAGGTGCTCGGGCGCACCCTGCTCAACCAGTTCGAGCAGTTCGTCAAGCTCAACCGGAAGATCCCGCCCGAGCTGCTCACCACGCTCGCCGGCATCGACGACCCCAGCCGGCTGGCCGACACCATCGCCGCGCACCTGAACATCCGCCTGGTCGACAAGCAGAAGGTGCTCGAGACGGTCGACGTCGCCGCGCGCCTGGAGATGCTGATCGGCCACGTCGACAGCGAGATCGACGTCCAGCAGATCGAGAAGCGCATCCGCGGCCGCGTCAAGTCGCAGATGGAGAAGAGCCAGCGCGAGTACTACCTCAACGAACAGATGAAGGCGATCCAGAAGGAGCTCGGCGAGCTGGACGAGGCGCCGAACGAACTGGAGGAGCTGGCGCGCCGCATCGAGAAGGCCGGCATGCCCAAGCCGGTCGAGGCCAAGGCCCGCACCGAGCTCAACAAGCTCAAGCAGATGTCGCCGATGTCCGCCGAGGCGACCGTGGTCCGCAACTACCTCGACTGGCTCCTGGGCGTGCCCTGGTCGCAGCGTTCGCGCGTCCGCAAGGACCTCGATGCCGCCGAGCAGGTGCTCGACCACGACCACCACGGCCTGGAGAAGGTCAAGGAACGGATCCTCGAGTACCTCGCCGTCCAGCAGCGGGTGCGCAAGCTGAAGGGGCCGATCCTGTGCCTGGTCGGTCCGCCGGGCGTCGGCAAGACCTCGCTCGGGCAGTCGATCGCCAAGGCCACCAACCGCAAGTTCGTGCGCATCGCCCTGGGCGGCGTCCGCGACGAGGCCGAGATCCGCGGCCACCGGCGGACCTACATCGGCTCGTTGCCGGGACGGATCATCCAGAACCTCAACAAGGCCGGCAGCCGCAATCCCCTGATCATGCTGGACGAGATCGACAAGATGTCGATGGACTTCCGCGGCGATCCCTCGTCGGCGCTCCTCGAGGTGCTCGATCCGGAGCAGAACCACACCTTCAACGACCACTACCTCGAGGTCGATGTCGACCTTTCCGAGGTGATGTTCATCGCCACCGCGAACTCGCTCAACATCCCCGGCCCGCTGCTGGACCGCATGGAGGTCATCCGGATCCCCGGGTACACCGAGGACGAGAAGCTGGCGATCGCCGAGCGCTACCTGGTGCCAAAGCAGCTCAAGGCCAATGGCCTGGCGCCCGAGGAACTGGCGATCGCCGCTTCCGCCCTGCGCGACATCGTCCGCTACTACACGCGCGAGTCCGGCGTGCGCGGGCTGGAGCGGGAGATCGCCAAGATCTGCCGCAAGGTGGTCAAGGAGCTCATCCTCGCCGGAACCCGCGCGGCCAAGGGCAAGGGCAAGGGCAAGGCCGAGCCGCGTGCCGGTACCGCCGCCGGCAAGGCGGCCAAGCCCAGGCGCATCCGGGTCGACGCGCGCAACCTCGACGATTACCTCGGCGTGCGGCGTTTCGACTACGGACGCGTCGAGGCCGAGGACGAGATCGGCGTGGTCACCGGGCTTGCCTGGACCAGCGTCGGTGGCGACCTGCTGTCGATCGAGGCCAGCATCGTGCCCGGCAAGGGCAAGCTGATCCATACCGGCCAGCTCGGCGGCGTCATGCAGGAGTCGATCCAGGCGGCCCTTTCGGTGGTCCGGGCCCGTACCGACCGCCTTGGCATCGATGCCGACTTCCACCAGAAGCACGACATCCACATCCACGTTCCCGAGGGCGCGACGCCGAAGGACGGCCCCAGCGCGGGCATCGCCATGTGCACCGCCCTGGTCTCCGCCCTGACCCGGGTTCCGATCCGGCGCGACGTCGCGATGACTGGCGAGATCACCCTGCGAGGCCGGGTGCTGCCGATCGGCGGGCTCAAGGAGAAGCTGCTGGCCGCCCACCGTGGCGGCCTCAAGACGGTGATCATTCCCGAGGAGAACCGCAAGGATCTGGCCGACATCCCGCGCAACATCACGGGCTCCCTCGAGATCCACGCGGTGCGCTGGATCGACGAGGTGCTCGACATCGCGCTGGTGCGGCCGATCGTGCCACAGGCGCCTGCGCCCCAGGACGCCGCCCAGAACGACGAGGTGGTCGCGGCGGCCGAGCCGGCCGCGGGCTCCTCCGCAGGTCGCCAGCGGGCGCACTGAGCGGCTCCCGGATCGCCGCCCCGGGACCCGCCAGGGCGGCTGAAACCCGCATGTTTGCTTGTTGCGTGGCCTATGGGGCGCTGGTATAAAAGCGCCACGGCAGCAGCGGATCATCCGCTGGTGCCAGAGAGAGCGCCGGAAGGCCGAACTGCCCCGAGGCTCGAATCTTCGCAAGCTCGACTACGATAAGAACGGGAGTCTTGAATGAACAAGCAGGATCTGATCGCGTCCATCGCCGATGCCGCCGAGTTGACCAAGGCGGATGCCGGCCGCGCCGTCGACGCCATGGTCGAGGTCGTGAAGAAGGCGCTCAAGAAGGGCGACACGGTTTCGCTCGTCGGTTTCGGCACCTTCAGCGTGCGCAAGCGCGCCGCCCGCACCGGCCGCAACCCGCGCACCGGCCAGACGATCAAGATCAAGGCCTCGAAGTCGCCGGCGTTCAAGGCTGGCAAGGCCCTGAAGGATGCCGTAAACTGATCGGCCTGTCGTCGACGGGTGCTTAGCTCAGCGGTAGAGCGTCGCCCTTACAAGGCGAGGGTCGGGGGTTCGAAACCCTCAGCACCCACCACCGCGGCACGGCCCCTTGATCGGCGCGACGGTTCGGTTACAATGCGCCCCCGCTCGCCGAGGCGGTAAGCAGCACGAATTCATGGAGTGGTAGTTCAGTCGGTTAGAATATCGGCCTGTCACGCCGAGGGTCGCGGGTTCGAGTCCCGTCCACTCCGCCAATCCGAGGGGCGCCGAAAGGCGCCCCTTTTTCGTTGGCCGCATGGCGGCGCGCCGCGCGAAGGGACAGGGCGGCATCGCCGGCCGCCTGCGCTGCGGCTACAATGGCGGTTTACCGAACGGCCGGACTATCCGCATGCTGCAATCGATCCGCAACAGGGCCTCGAGCTGGTTCGCCCTGGCCATCCTGTTCCTCGCCCTGTTCTCGCTGACCTTCTTCGGCATCGGTGACTACTTCACCCGCAGCGTCGACACCTACGTGGCCAAGGTCGGCGACGAGGAGATCAGCGCCAACGACTACCGCGAGCGCTTCCAGCGCTGGCGCGACAGCATGCGGCAGCAGTTCGGACAGGGCCTGGATGCCTCGATCCTCGACACGCCCGCCATGCGCAGGCAGGTCCTCGACAGGATGATCGACGAGGCGGTGCTCCGCCAGGCGTCCGAGCGCATCGGCCTGGTGGTTCCGACCGCGCGCCTGCAGGCCGAGATCGCCGACATTCCGGCGTTCCAGGTCGACGGCAGGTTCGACCGCGCCACCTATCTCAACCTGCTGACCGCGCAGCGCATGTCGGCCGCGATGTTCGAGCGCGACCTGCGTCGCGACCTGGAGGCCCGGCAGCTGCCGCTGGCGGTGATCGACAGCGCCCTGGTCACCGATGCCGAGGTCGACGCCCGGCTTCGCCTCAGCGAGCAGACCCGCAGCTTCGCCGCGGTCCGGGTGAACCAGCCAGAGAGCGAGGTCGAGCAGGCGGTCACCGACGAGGAGGCCGCCGCCTGGTACGAGGCGAACACCTCCGAGTTCATGCGCCCGGAGACGGTGACCGTCGAGTACCTGATCGTCGACCGCGCGGCGCTGGCGCTCGCGGTGGAGCCGTCCGAGCAGGATCTTCGCGAGCGCTACGAGGCCGAGCGCGCGCGTTTCGGCTCGCCCGAGGCACGTCTGGTTTCCCATGTCCTGGTGCGTGCGGAGGGCGGCGACGCCGACGCCCAGCGCGAGGCGCTGGCGAAGGCGGAGGCGATCGCCTCCGAGGCGCGCGGCGAAGGCGCCGACTTCCCGGCGCTGGCGCGCCGCGACTCGGCCGATCTCGGCTCCCGGGAACAGGGCGGCGACCTGGGCTGGATCGAACGCGGCCTGACCGACCCGGCATTCGAGGAGGTGGCGTTCGCGATCGAGGCCGGCCAGGTGTCCGATCCGGTCAGAACCGACGACGGCTTCCACGTCATCCTGGTGCGGGAGATCCGGGAGGCCACCCAGAAACCCTTCGAGGAGGTCCGGGACGAGCTTGCCGCCGAATACCTCGAGGGCGAGCGGGACCGCCTCTACAACGAACGCAGCGGCGAACTGATCGACCTGGTCTACCAGGATCCGGGCTCGCTGCAGCCGGCGTCCGAGGCGCTCGGCCTGGCGACCATGACCGCGGGCCCGTTCGGCCGCGACGCCGGCGAGGGCCTGTTCGCCAATCCGCGCGTGCGCGACGTGGCGTTCTCCGACGAGGTACTGCTCGAGGGCAACGTCAGCGATCCGTTCGAGCCGACCCCCGGGCAGATGGTGGCGCTGCGCGTGGTCGAGCACCAGCGCAGCGAGCCGAGGCCGTTGGCCGAGGTCGACGCCCAGGTGCGCGCGCGCATCATCGAGCAGCGCCGCCAGGAGGCGGTCCGCGCCCGGGCGGAAAGCCTGTTCGCCAGGCTCGAGGAAGGCACTGCCATCGCCGATGTAGCCGAGCAGGCCGGACTCGACCTCGAGCTGGCGAACGCCGCTGGCCGCAACGCCATGATCCCCGACCCGGCGCTGGTGGCGCAGGTATTCCGCCTGCCCCGCCCGCAGGATGGCAACCCGGTCCGGCGCCTGCTCGCGGTGGCCGACGGCCACGTCCTGGTCGAGCTGACCGGGGTCACCGACGGCGACCCGGCCACGGTCGAGGACAGTCGTCGCAGCCAGGTTCGGGCGGAGCTGGAGCAGGCCCGTGCCAACGCCGAAGCGATGGCCCTGATCGCCAGCCTGCGCGAGCGCACGCGGATCGTGGTGGTCGAGGAGCGCATGCAGTAAGTCGCGCCGCACTGCCACGGGAGGTCGGCACCGCCGGTCCGGTGCCCCCAGCCGGGAACCGGCGCCGCGCCCGCGGCCACGGGGCGGGCGTCGTGTTCGTCCAGGGCCCGTTCCCGCGGTTCCGTCCGCCGGTTGCGGTACCGGCGGACGGCCGGATCGGCGGCTGGCGCAGCCGCTCGTCGCAGCCTCCGCGGGGAGCCGGGCGGTCGCCCGCCGCAGCCGGCGATGGTCGCCGCCAAGGAGACCTGATCGGACTGACGGGCCCCGGCCTATCGCCTTCGGCGGTGCAGCGCCGGTCGCCTGCCTTTCTCCGGCAGCGACCCGATCTTCGCCTTTCGGCGGCGGCCATGCGGTCCCGGCGGAGCCCTGCGGTCGTCGGAGTGGCGGACTTCCGGGACCGTGCTTCGCCGGCTTGCGGGCCACGATGCCGATGATGGGCTTCCCTGGGGGAGCGCAGGGACGGAAGCGGCGTTGCACAGGCTCCCGGAGGAACCTGACCTGCGTCGTCTCTCAGCCACCACCCAGCCAGACGCGTGTCTCCAGCGCGACGGCAGCGCCGTCCTCCCGTGGCGCTTCTCCGAGGAGGGATGCAGCGCGGATCGAGCTCCGCTCACCGAATCCCGATCGCCGGTTCAGTTCGCACCTTTTCCCTGGTCCCCGGTCCCCATCCCCCGGCGGAACCGGAGCACGGTCCTGCCGACCGCGCAGTCGGACGAAGTCGGGCGCGGGCGGCAGCGCAGCCGGAGCAGCGAGCCGATGCGCTTGCGGACGCCCGTCTCCTGGCGCACGGCAGGGGCCACCCTCCGGCTGCCGCTGCCGCACTGCGACGATCAGTCGCCCAGGCCCGCCATCGCCACCGTGTTGTAGCCGGCGTCCACGTAGGTGATCTCGCCGGTGATGCCGGCCGCCAGGTCCGAGCACAGGAAGGCGCCGACGTTGCCGACGTCCTCGATGGTGACGTTCCGGCGCAGCGGCGTGACCTGCTGGACATGGTCCAGCATCTTGCGGAAGTTGCCGACGCCGGACGCCGCCAGCGTCTTGATCGGACCGGCCGAGATCGCGTTGACCCGGGTCCCCTCCGGACCGAGGTTGTAGGCAAGGAAGCGGACGCAGGCCTCGAGGCTGGCCTTGGCGAGTCCCATGACGTTGTAGCTGGCCATCGCCCGTACCGCCCCGAGGTAGGTCAGCGTCAGGATCGAACCGTTGCGCCCGGCCATGAGCGGGCGGGCCGCCTTGGCCAGCGCCGCGAGGCTGTAGCTGGAGATGTCGTGGGCGATCGCGAAGTTCTCCCGGGTCAGGCCGTCGAGAAAACCGCCCTGCAGGGCCTCGCGCGGCGCGAACCCCACCGAATGGACCAGGCAGTCCAGGCCGTCCCAGTGGGCGCCGAGCTGGGCCATCAGGCCGTCGATCTGGGCGTCCTCGGCGACATCGCAGGGCAGCACCAGCTTGGACCCGAAATCGCGGGCGGCCTCCTCGACGCGGTCGCGGAGACGCTCGTTCTGGTAGGTGAACGCGAGTTCGGCGCCCTCGCGATGCATGGCTTCGGCGATGCCCCAGGCGATCGACCGCTGGCTGGCGATGCCGACGATGAGGGCGCGCTTGCCGGTGAGAAAACCCATGGTGGAGGACTCCTGGAGGGGTGCGCGGCGGTTCCCGGCGGCGCCGGAACCTGGTCAGGGTGGCTGCAGCAGCAGCCGCTGGCCCGGACGGATGCGCGAGTGGTCGAGGCGATTGTAGCGAAGCAGCTCGGCGACGGTCAGGCCATGGCGGCGGGCGATCGACCACAGGCTCTCACCGGACCGCACGACATGGATGGTGTCCTCGGCACCCGGTTCGGCACCGGACGTGGCGGGTGTCGCGATCGCCTGCTGGCGCCCGTCGCCGGGCAGCCAGAGCATCCGTCCCGGGGCCGGCAGGCCGGCTTCGGCAAGCCCGTTGAGGGCGAGCAGGGCGTCGAGTGGCACGCCCGATCGCGCCGCGAGCTGCCCGATGTCCTCGTCGTCGGCCAGGCGGCGACGGTGCCATTCGATGCGGGCCCGCGCCGGCACCCGCGCAAGCAGTTCGGGAACCGACTGGGCGCGATGCCGCGCGACCAGCAGGGCGAACGGTTCGCCGGGTGGCGTGCGGCCACGCAGCATGCCGGCGTTGACCTGCTCGAAGCGCTCGCGGGGAAGACCCGAGAGCGCCCGGGCCAGGGCGCTGCCGGTGGTGTCCGCCAGGTCGACCTGGGCCAGCCTGCGTTCGGGCTCCAGGGTGGGCAGATCGAGGTCGAAGCGCGCCGGGTCCCGGACCAGGCATGCCAGGGCCAGCAGGCGGGCGATGTAATCGAGGGACGCCGCAGGCAGCTCGAGGGCTGCAAGGTCGGCCAGCGCGGGACCGGGTTCGGGGTGCCGTTGCAGCGCCCTGCGGACCCGGTATTCGCCCGCGTTGTAGGCGACCAGCGCCAGTCGCCAGTCGCCGTTGAACCGTTCCAGGTAGCGGTCGAACAGGACGATGGCGCCGGCGGTGGCGGCGGCCAGGTTCAGGCGGCCGTCGAACCACGGATCGACGCGGACGCCGGCGCTCCGCGCCGTGCCGGCCACCATCTGCCAGATGCCGGCGGGCCGCGCCTGGGGCGCGGGATGAGGCCGGAAGTGGCTCTCGACGATGGGCAGCAGGGCCATTTCGGTGGGCAACCCGGCTTCGGCGATCCGCCGCGCGGTCCAGTCCAGGGCCGGCAGCATCTGGTCCAGCGTTGCGGCAAACCGCCGCGGGTGGCCTGCATAACGGCGGGTCCAGCCCAGCGCGGCCGGTGCGTAGTCGCAGCCGGGTAGGGCGAAGCCAGCGCGCAGGACTTCCCAGGTCGACGGCTCCGGCGGCGCCGTCGTCGCGGCGGGTGGCGGCGACCGCGGGCGTGGCGGCGAGGCGGCCGGCGCCGGCGTGTTCTGCGGCGCCACAAGGGGGACAGCCGCGGCAGCCGCCTCAGGGACGGGCGCGGCGTTGCCTACCCTCGGGTCGGTCCGGGTCGGGGTCGCCTGGCAGGCCAGCAGGCCCAGGCAGGCCAGCACGGGCAGCGCCACGCGCACCGGCAGAGCAGGGCGTCCCGGCATCGCGCGCTCAGCCACGGAAGCCGTCCTTCCATTCGCGCAGGGCAGCGAAAGCCTCGGCCCGCCCGGCCTCGGCCGACAGACCACGGACGGACTGCAGGGTGGCGCGCACCTGCGCCTGGTCGGTTCGCAGGAACGGGTTGAACAGCCGCTCTGCGGCCAGGGTCGAGGGCAGCGAGGGCTGTCCGCTCGCGCGAAGCGCCGAGACCGCCTCGATCCGCCGCATCACGTCGCGATTGCCGGGCTCGGCCGCCGCGGCGAACGCCAGGTTCGCGAGGGTGTACTCGTGACCGCAACACACCAGGGTCGCATCAGGCAGGGCCCCCAGTCGATCCAGCGACTGCAGCATCTGCGCCGGGGTGCCTTCGAACAGGCGGCCGCAGCCGGCGCTGAACAGGGTGTCGCCGCAGAACAGCAGGCCGTTCCCGACGTAGGCGACATGGCTCAGCGTGTGTCCCGGCACCTCCAGGACGGCGAGGGTCAGGCCGACTTCCGGCAGCCCGACGGCATCGCCTTCGGCGACGATGCGGTCGATCGCCGGAAGGCGCGGGTCGGCAGGGCCGTACACCCGGGCCGCCGGAAAGGCGCGCCGCAATCCGTCGATGCCACCGACGTGGTCGCCATGGTGGTGGGTGACGAGGATGGCGGACAGCGTCGCGCCGAGCCCGTCCAGGCGTGCCAGGACCGGCTCGGCCCGGCCGGGATCGACCGCCACCGCGCGCCCGCCGTCGACCAGCAGCCAGACGTAGTTGTCCTCCAGGATGGGCACGGCGTGCAGCCGCGTTGGCGTGCCGGCGATCAATGGCATCGGTTCCGGAGTGCAGCGCAGTTCGGGCTGGCAAGGATAGCCGGGCTTGCGGGAGAATGAAGCCGACATGGCCATCGAGCAATCGCAGGTTCCCCGCGAGATCCACCGTGCCTGGCGTCGCCAGTTGCGCGAGGAGGATGCCTGGCTGCTGCGCCAGATCGGCGGGTCGCGTCCGGTGCTCTGGCTGCGGCCGCAGCCGCTGCGGCCCGCGGTGCGGCCGGGCATCCTCGCCCTGCACGTCGGTGCGGATGGTCTCCTGCGGGGCGCACTGCGCAGCCACGCCGGGGCCTGGCCGTGGGCCGACGGCAGCGTTCCCGCCATCGTCCTGCAGCACGTCAACGAGGGCGCCGGGCACGGCCCCGGACTGCTCGCCGAAGCGGCACGCGTGCTTGCCCCGGAGGGCCGGCTGTACCTGCTGCGATTCGACCACTTCAGCCCCTGGTACTGGCGCTACGGCCGGCATGTGGGCAGGAGGGCCGGCGCGCCTGCGCTGGTGCTGCCGATCGACCTGCGACCGGCCCGGGTTCGCGGCCTGGCCCTGGAGTTCCGCCACCACCTGGGCGCGCGCGGCGTGGGGGACGCGCCGGGACGGCCGCCGAAGCCGGATCGCGGCGATGAGCGCTGGCCCTTCGCCGGTGCCTTCCGGGCCGCCAGGATCTGGGTGCTGCGCAAGCGCCGGCGGGGCAACGTGCCGAGCCGGCCGGCGCGCGCCGTGCCGGCCGGTCGCTCCGGCTACCGTCTGGCGGTGGCGCGGCGCCAGGGCAACGGCGCCGGCGCTGCATGAGTACCGTGGTCGAGGCCTTCACCGACGGCGCCTGCCTGGGCAATCCCGGTCCCGGCGGCTGGGCGGCCCTGCTGCGATGGAAGGACCATGAGCGCGAGCTGGCCGGCGGCGAACCGGACACCACCAACAACCGCATGGAGCTGCTGGCCGCGATCCACGCCCTGGAGGCGCTGCAGCGGCCCGCCAGCGTCCGCCTGTGCACGGACTCCCGCTACGTGGAGCAGGGCATCCGGGACTGGCTGCCGCGCTGGCAGGCGAACGGCTGGCGGACCGCCGATCGCAAGCCGGTAAAGAACCAGGACCTGTGGCAGCGGCTGCACGCGGCAGCGGCGCCGCATCGGGTCGAGTGGTGCTGGGTGCGCGGACACGCCGGCCATGCCGAGAACGAGCGGGTCGACCGCCTGGCCCGGGAGGCGGCACAGACGCTGGCCGGCCAGCGCGCGCAGGGAGGCCCTGGGTGAGCAGTCGCCAGGTCGTCCTGGACACCGAGACCACCGGCCTGGAGGTCGCCAAGGGGCACCGGGTCACCGAGATCGGATGCATCGAGCTGGTCGACCGAAGGAAGACCGGGCGGCGATTCCACCGCTATCTGAATCCCGGCCGGGAGCTCGACGCCGGCGCCGTCGAGGTGACCGGGCTGACCAGCGAGTTCCTCGCCGACAAGCCGCCGTTCTCGGCGGTCGCCGCGGAGTTCCTCGAGTTCGTGGCGGGCGCCGAGCTGATCATCCACAACGCCGTTTTCGATGTCGGCTTCCTCGACCAGGAACTTGCGCTGTGCGCCGCGCCGGTGCGGCGCCTTGCCGACTGCGCGACCATCACCGATACCCTGGCGCTCGCCCGCGAGCGCTTTCCCGGCAAGCGCAATTCCCTGGACGCGCTGTGCAGCCGGCTGGACATCGACAACCGCCACCGGACCCTGCACGGCGCGCTGCTCGACGCCGAGCTGCTGGCCGATGTCTGGCTGGCGATGACCAGTGGCCAGGCCGACCTCGGCCTGGCCACCGAGACCGCGGGCCAGCCGACGGGGGAAGGTTTGCGGGTCGAGCGGCCCGGCGCCGCGCGCGGCCGGCCCCGGGTGCTGGTCGCCAGCGACGAGGAACGCAGGTTGCACGATGCCATGCTGGAGCGCCTGGCGCAGGCCAGCGGAAGGGCACCGTGGTCGGCGCTGGCCGGGGTCGCCGACGACTGATCCCGATCCGGACCGGGCATCGGTGACCGGCCGCCCGCCGGGATCCCGCGCAGGACGCGGGCAGCTCAGCAGCGCTTGAGCACCACCACCGTGATGTTGTCCGAACCGCCCGCGTGCAGTGCGGCGTGGATCAGGTGGTCGGCGGTCTCCTGGGGCGCGTAGCCGCGCGCGAAGATCTGCGCGATGCCGGCGTCGTCGACTTCCTCGGTGAGGCCGTCGCTGCACAGCAGCAGTTGCTGGTCGCGATTCCACGGCTGCTCGACCGTGGCGATCTCCAGGGCGTCGGTTTCGGTGACGCCCAGGGCCTGGGTGACGACGTTGCGTTGCGGATGCCGGCGCGCCTCGCCCGGCGTCAGGCTTCCCTGGCGGACCAGATCCTGGACATAGGAGTGGTCCCGGGAAATCTGCGTCAGGCTGGCGCCGTCCCACAGGTAGATCCGGCTGTCGCCGACCCACGCCGCCTCGAAGCCCTGTTCGTCGGCGCGGATGGCGGCGATGGTGGTCCCCATCGGCAGCTCCTGGCCGGAGCCCAGCATGCGCTGATCGGCGATGCGTCCGGCGGCGTCGCGGATGGCGTGGACCAGGCTCTCGCCGGACCCGATCCGGGCACGGATGGCGTCGCGGGCCAGGGCACTTGCAACCTCGCCATGGGCGTGGCCGCCCATGCCGTCCGCGACCAGCCACAGGCCCAGCCCGGCATCGGCCAGGTAGGTGTCCTCGTTGTGCTGGCGCCTGCGCCCGACATGGCTGCCGTGGCCGAACTGGATCATCTTGGCCCTCCGCGTGGAGCGCAGGATGCCCTCGCCGGGGCCTTCACGCAAGCGGACGCCCTTGTCGGGGACAACGGCAGGGGATAGAATCCGCAGCCCGCGCGGGGTGCCGGCTGCAAGGCGCCCACCGGACCCGGGTCCGGCGCGTGGTCCCACCGGAGAGGTGGCAGAGTGGTCGAATGTACCTGACTCGAAATCAGGCGTACGTGTAAGCGTACCGTGGGTTCGAATCCCACCCTCTCCGCCAGTTTCAGCGCAATCCCGACGATCCCGGCCAGGTGCCGGGATCGTCGTTTCCGGCGTTCCGCGCCAGGCGCCGGTCCGCCACCGGGCAACGGCGGCGCGCGCCGCCCGATCCGGAGGCAGGCAGTTGGCGCTCTCGACGACCCTGGTCATCATCTTCGCGACCGTCGCCGTCTCGATGCTGGCGTGGCGCGACCGCGGCCTGCTCGACCGCCTGGTCCTTTGGCCTCCGGCAGTGCAGCGGCAGCGCCAGTACTGGCGACTGCTGAGCTACGGCCTGGTCCATGCCGACGGCCCCCACCTGCTGTTCAACATGGTCACGCTGTACTTCTTCGGGCGCCTGATCGAGGGCGTGCTCGGGCAGCTGGCTGGGCCGTTCGCGTACGTCGCCTTCTATGCCGGCGGCCTGCTGGTTGCGATCCTTCCGAGCTACCTGCGCAACCGGCACGATCCCTCGTACCGGAGTCTTGGCGCATCGGGAGCGGTTTCGGCGGTGCTGTTCGCCTTCATCCTCCTGCAGCCCTGGGCCCTGCTGTTCGTGTTCTTCATCCCGGTTCCGGCGATCGTCTTCGCGGCGATCTACCTGGCCTACAGCATCTGGTCCTCGCACCGGGGCGGCGACAACGTGAACCACAGTGCGCACCTGTGGGGCGCGGCCTACGGCATCGGCTTCATGCTGGCGCTGGAGCCGCGCCTGCTCGCCCTGTTCTGGCAGCGGCTGCTGGCGCCCTGACGGGGGAGCGCGCAGGCGGGAGGGTCGCGGCCGTGTCCGGCGCGCCGCCGCCCGGTCGAGGGCGGGGTCGGGCGAACCCGGCTAGCATGGGCTCCCTCGACCGTATCCGCCAGGGGGCTGGAGTGCGCCCGGACCATCCCGACATCGCCGGTTACCGGATACTGCGCCGTCTCGGCCACGGCGGCATGTCGGAGATCTGGCTGGCCGAGCAGGTGGCGCTGGCCCGGCCGGTCGCGGTCAAGGTGGTCAACCCCGGCGACGAGGGCGAGGAGCGGCTGGCCAGGTTCCGGCAGGAGGCCGCCATCGTCGCCCGCTTCGACCACCCCAACGTGGTCGGCATCATCGAGTTCGGCCAGACCGGGGACGGCCGGCTGTTCTTCTCCATGCCCTACGTCCCCGGCGGCACCCTGGCCCAGGCCGCGGTGTGCGGAGACGGCGAGCGGACCCGGCAGGTCCTGGTCCAGCTTCTCGATGCCCTCGAGTACATCCATGCCCATGGCGTGGTGCATCGCGACGTCAAGCCCGAGAACGTCCTGTTCGACAGCGTCGGCCGGGCCAGGCTGGCCGACTTCGGCGTGTCCCGCAGCATCTCCGCGGCCAGCCGCCACACGCGCGCCGGCGAGACCTTCGGTTCGATCCACTACATGAGCCCGGAGCAGGCACGTGGCGAACTGCCCGATGGCCGCAGCGACCTGTACAGCCTGGGCGCGATCGCCTTCGAGCTGCTGACCGGCGCGCCGCCGTTCCAGGGGCCCGACGACATCAGCGTCGTGGTCGGACACCTGCAGGCGCCGCTACCCGCCCTGCCCGAGCATCTGGCGCAGTGGCAGGGCTGGCTGGTTCGCGCCCTGGCGAAACGGCCTGGCGACCGTTTCCCGGACGCTGGCGCGATGCGCGACGCGCTGCTGCGCGTGCCGGCCAGGCCGGGAGCGACCTGGCTGTCGCCCACGGTGCGCGACGCCGTGCTTCGGGTCGGCCTGCCGTCGCTGGCGGTGCTGCTGCTGGGAACCCTGGCAGGCTGGCTCTGGCTGGATCGCGCCCGCGACCACGAGGCCCCCGGGGCGGCTACCGCGCCGGAATCCCAGGCGCCCCGGACGGCGGCATCGCCGCCGGAGCCGGCCGCGGCACCGGCAGCCGATGCCGCCCCTGTCGACGCCGGAAATGCCGGTGAGTCGCCCCCCGCGGCCGACCGGTCCGGCGCCTCCGGTACGGAAGCCCGTGCGGCGGCGGTGCCGGCGACCGGTACGGACGCCACCGGGGTCGCGCAGACCGCAGGCCCGGAGCGAGTCGCCGAAGCCGCGCCCCTGCAGGCGCCGGCCTCCGCGCCGGCGCCCCCGGCGGCGCGGCCGGCACCGGTCCCGGGCGAACGGCCACGGGCGGCATCGCCACAACGCGCACCTGGCGTGGCATCCGGAACCGCCGCGCGCCCCGTGCGGGACGATGCGGGCAGGGCGGTGGCTGCGCCCGCCACGCCGGCACTGCCGGTGATCGGCAGTTTCGAACAGGTGCCGCCGATTCCCCTGCTGCTGCTGAGCGGCAGCCGCGAGCAGCAGCTCGATCGCCTGGACGCCTGGCTGGAGCACGGCCGCCGGGTGCTCGATGCCGACCGCAGTGCGGTGGCGCGCGCGCGCCGTGCCAGCGGCGACCGCCAGGAGCGGGCGCGGCTGCAGGCGGGGCTGGACCAGCGCCGGGCCAACTACGAGGACTGGCGGCGCCAGGTGCTCTCGTTGCGTCGGCAGGTCGAGCGCCAGGGTTGAGCCCGCCGCCCGCGCGCACCGCCGGTCGGGCGCTCAGCGCAGCAGCAGCAGGGCGGTCAGGACGCCGGCGGCGAACAGCGCGATGCCGCCCAGCAACCAGGGCAGCAGGCGCCAGGCGGGCGCGTTGCCCGCCTTGGCTGCTGGCGGCGTCGGCTGTTCCATCTGGTCGATCGCCTGGACCAGGAAGCGGATGCTGTCGAGGACGATCTGGTCGCCATGGCGCAGTGCGGTGTCGCGGACCCGCGAGCCGTTGACGAAACTGCCGTTGGCCGAGCCCATGTCGCGCAGGAACAGGCCGTCCGGCAGGGCCTCCAGGACCGCATGCCGCCTCGACAGCCCCGGCTCGTCCAGCACCAGGTCGCAGTCGGCGCCGCGGCCGATGACCAGGCGACCGTAGATCGGAATCAGGCGCCCGAACTGGGAGCCGGTGACGCCCCGCAGGACATAGCGTGGCGCCACCCGGCGCACGCGGGTGGCGCGCTCGTCGGGCTCCTCCGCGCCGCGCGGCGCCTGCTTCTCGCCCTGGACGCCGACCTCCAGGCGGTGCTCGCCGATCGCGATGAGGTCGCCGTCGTGCAGGAAGGCGAGCGACTCGACCAGGCGGTCGTTCAGCTGCACCGGCACGCCATCGCCCTGAAGGCGCAGCATCGCGCCATCGTCGTCCAGCGTGATCCGGGCGTGCACCGGGGCGATGCCGCCACCCGGCAGGCAGACGTCGCAGTCGCTGGCACTGCCGATACGGAGCTCGCCGGCGCTGCGGATGGCGGCGTGTTCGCCCTGGGCGCCGGCCAGCGCCAGGGTCACCGACCGCATGCGCGAGCTCCTTGACCGGCGGCTGCCCGGGCGGGCCGGAATCCGGGTTTCGTGCGGGGGCTCCTCGCCGGCGATACCGGTGGCTTGAACTGCATGCCTTGCGTCTCCCTTGGACGGTCCGGATGTTAACCCGGAAAAAACCACGCGCAGACCCCGGCCCCCGCGTCCTCGACGCAGGTGGACTCCGGTGGGCGGGGGGCGCGAGGGGCTCATGATCGATGGTCGTCGCCAGGTCGGCGGGGGTCGAGGATAGCGTGCCGCGGCGCCGAGGTGCCGACCGCCGGGCGACCGGACGATGCGGCGCCCGCTGCTACCATCGAGGCGGGGCGTCACCTGGAGATCGTCATGCGCCGGTCCGGTTTCTCGATTCCTTTCCCGGTCGCGTTGCTGGCCGCGCTGCTGGCGGCGGTCGGGGCTCCGGCCGCGGCGCGCTCTCCGACGGTCGCCGCCGGCGAGCTGGTCCCGGCCCGGTTCGATGCGCTGGCGTTGCTGCCCGGTGGCGAGGGCGCGGCGGTGGCGCTGGCGGTCGAGGACAGCGGCGATCGCGAGGGCGAGCGGCGGGTCGCCATCTTCATCGGGCCGGTCGAGGCGGCCGCCATCGCGCGGGCGCGCGATGGCCAGCGACCGATGCGCCCGCTGACCCATGAACTGCTCGTGGACGTCGTTCTCGCCACCGGGCTCAGCCCGAGGCGCCTGGTCATCGACGAGCTGCGCGGCAGCGTCTACCTGGCGACCATCGAGTTCGCCGGCGCGGATGGCCAGAGCCTGTGGATCGACGCCAGGCCGAGCGACGGCCTGGTGCTGGCGCTTCGTCTGGCGCTGCCGATCCACCTGGGTCCGTCGGTGCTGGCCTCGGCACCCGACTGGGACACGGTCGAGCCGCCCGTGGCGCCTCTTCCGCAGTCGCCGGTCACGCTTTGACCGGGTCGTGGCCGCTGCCGGCGGGCCGGGCGGCGAGGCCGCTGTCCGGCCGAGCCGGTGGCCGGAGCGCACGGGCTTGCCCTCCATCCACGGCCACTGCACCATCGCCGCCATGAACCCAGCCCACGGTCCGGACCTGCACCCCCTCGCCCTGGTCGATCCGGAGGCGCAGCTTGCCGGGGACGTCCGGGTCGGTCCCTGGTCGGTGATCGGTCCTGGCGTCGAGCTCGGGGCCGGGACCGTGGTCGGCCCGCATGTCGTGATCCAGGGGCCATGCCGGATCGGCCGCGGCAATGCGATCTTCCAGTTCGCCTCGATCGGGGCCGATTGTCAGGACCGCAAGTACCGCGGCGAGCCCACCCGACTCGAGATCGGGGACGGCAACGTCATCCGCGAGCACGTCACCATCCATCGCGGCACCGCGCAGGACCAGGGCGTCACCCGCATCGGCCACCGCAACCTGCTGATGGTCGGTGTCCACGTCGCCCACGACTGCGTGCTGGGCGACGACAACGTGCTGGCCAACGGCGCCGGCCTGGCCGGGCACGTCCATCTGGGCGACGGCGTCATCCTCGGCGGCATGACCGGCGTGCACCAGTTCTGCCGGATCGGTTCCCACGCCATGGCCGCCGGCATGACCCTGGTGCTCAAGGATGTCGCCGCCTTCACCATGGTCGCCGGCAATCCCGCCCGCGCCCGCGGCCTCAATATCGAAGGCATGCGCCGGCGCAGCTGGGACAGCGAGCGCATCGCCTCGATGCGGCGTGCCTACCGACTGGTCTTTCGCGAGGGCCTGACCCTGGAGCAGGCGCTGGATCGCCTGGAACAGGGGCATGCCGGAGCGCCGGGCCCCGACCTGGCGCTGTTCATGGACTCGCTGCGCGGGTCGGGGCGGGGGATCACGCGCTGAGCCGCGGGCATTGCGACGCTGGCCCGTGCTGGCGGCCGGTGTCCCGTTCCGGCCCGTCGCGGCACGGCGTTCCCTTGCCTGCGGCCGCAGGGACCGGACCGGGCCGACGTCAGGTCGGGCCGGCCCGATCTGTGCGCAGACCGCCACGCCGATGCAGGCCCTGGCCGGGGCGTGTGCCCGCGCCGCGCCGCAGCGGGAGATCGAACCGCCTGCACCCCGAGGCGACCACCCGGCTGAGCCGGCCTGCGTCGAAGCCGCAGCGGCCAGCGGACCGGATCGGCGCGGGCCCCGCCGCCGGCCGCGCGCCCGGGAACCTTCCGGAGCGGTCAGTCCTGCGCTTGTGCCGGCGACCGCGGATCGGTCCTGCGCTGCAGTTCCGCGACCTGGGCTTCCAGCGCCTCGATGCGGGCAAGCAGGTCGTCGGCCTCGGCCGACGGCTGTTGGGCCGGTTGCGCGCGTGCGGCCTCTTCCGCGGCGGCCGCACCGGACAGCAGGTGGACGTGGCGCTCTTCCCGCTGGCCGGGCTGGCGCGGCAGGCGCAGGGTCAGCGGCTGCGGCCGACCGGCCAGGCGCTCGAGCAGCCCGCGGATCTGCTCCACGCTCGCAGCCGGCAGCAACCGACCCGCCCGCGTCGCCAGTTCACCGGCGGTCTGGGCGCCACGCAGGACGAGCAGCGCGAGCAGACAACGCTGTTCCGGGCTGATCGCGTACACCTCGTCCATGCGATGGTCGTAGCGCTGGCTGCGGGCGCCATGGATCGACCGGACCAGCCAGCGTTGTTCGAGGCTGCGCAAGGCGCGCGCGACGGTGTCGGCGTCGAGCGCCATCACCGGCTCGCGCGCCGTCTTCTGGTTGCAGGCGGCCTGCACGGCGTTGGCGGTCAGCGGGTACTGGTCGGGTGTGGTCGCTTCCTTCTCGACCAGGCAGGCCAGCACGCGGGCCTCGACCGCATCCAGCTCGGGTATCCGGACATCGCTCATCGACATTCCTCGCGCCGTTCCGACCGGCCGGCAATCGCTTGCAGTGTAAGAGCGGCTCGCCTAGTGTGGCCACCCGCGTGCCGCCGGGCGCCGCGATCGGCGGGCCGGCAGCGTGTCCATCGCCAGGAGACCCGATGAAGATCGCCGCCCGCTGTGTCGTCACCTTCCATTACACCCTCACCGACGATGCCGGTACCGTGCTGGACAGCTCCCGGGAGGCCAGCCCGCTGGCCTACCTGCACGGCGCCGGGAACATCGTGCCGGGCCTCGAACAGGCCCTGACCGGCAGGGGCGCGGGCGACCGGTTCCAGGTCGACGTGCCGCCCGAACACGGCTATGGCCTTCGCGATCCCGCCCTGGTGCAGACCGTGCCCCGGGCGGTCTTCCACGGCGTCGAACAGCTCGCCCCGGGCATGCATTTCCAGGCCCAGGGCCCGCAGGGACGCATTAACGTGGTGGTCACCGCGGTCGAGGGCGACCGCATCACCGTCGACGGCAACCATCCGCTGGCCGACCGCACCTTGCACTTCGACATCGAGGTGACCGGCGTCCGGGCGGCGCGCAGCGACGAGATCCAGGCCGGCCGGGCGGTCTGAGTCCGGCGGCCGCGATCCACTCTGCTATCGTTCCGGCGTTCCTGCGGGGCCGATGCCCGGGAGTGCGAGATGGCTGGCGAGGATCCTGGTGATCGCGCGCAGGTGACGAGGCTGCTGTCGGCATGGCGGGCCGGCGACGAGGCCGCGAGGGATCGTGTCGTCGAGGCGGTCTACGCCCAGGTCCGGCACCTGGCGGCGCGCCACCTGCGCGGCCAGGTCGGAGCCGGCGCGGTCAGCCTGCAGCCCACCGAACTGGCCAACGAGCTGTTCATCCGGCTGCTCGACAGCGACTGCACCTGGACCGACCGTCGGCACTTCTACAACGCCGCCGCCCTGGCCATGCGTCGCATCCTGGTCGACGCGGCACGGGCACGGAGCAGCGCCAAGCGGGGCGGCGGGCAGCTGCACCTCACGCTCTCCGCGGCGGAGCAGCAACCGCTGCCGGAAGCCGCCGTCGACCAGCTCGACGGCGCCCTGGACGCCCTGCGCCATCTGGACCCCCGCAAGGCCGACGTCGTCGAGATGAGCTACCTGCTCGGCCTCGGCCGGGAGGCCATCGCCTCGGCGCTGGCGGTCTCGGTGGCGACGGTCGACCGGGACCTGCGTTTCGCGCGGGCCTGGCTGCAGCAGCGGCTGGTGGCATGAGTGGACGCGGCCCTGCCTGAGTCCGGCAGCGATCGCGGCGTCGTGCCGGGCTGCCTGCCTGGGCGTCCCGGGACTGCCGCGCCGGCGCCGCGCCCGGCGCCCGAGGGGGGGCGCAACGGTGGACGCTGAGCGCTGGCGCCGCCTGCAGGACCTGTTCGAGGGAGCGCTCGCACGCGAGGCGGGCGAACGTGCGGCCTGGCTGGCCGGTCAGGAGGCGGACGAGGCGCTGCGGGGGGAGGTCCTGGCCCTGCTGGCGGCGGATGCCGCCGACGACCAGGTGCCAGGGGTGCTGCAGCGCGCGGCGGCCGGCAGCGCGGTGGCGCCCGGGGTGGACGGCCTGGTCGGGCCGTGGCGACTGCGCCGGGAACTGGGTGCCGGCGGCATGGGCACCGTGTTCCTGGCCGAGCGCGCCGACGGCGCCTACCAGCGCACGGTGGCGATCAAGTTCCTGAACGGCATCCCCAGCCGCGATGCCGGCGAGCGGATGCGCCGCGAGCGGCAGTTCCTGGCCGATCTCGACCACCCGGGCATTGCCCGCCTGCTCGATGGCGGCAGCACGGCGGAGGGCCAGCCCTACCTGGTGATGGAATACGTCGAGGGCGCCGATCTGGCCAGCGCGGGCCGCGAACTCGGCCTGGAGGACCGCCTGCGCCTGCTGCAGAAGGTCGCGCACGCGGTCCACTACGCCCACCAGCGCCTGGTCGTGCATCGCGACCTCAAGCCGGCGAACATCCTGGTGCGGGAGGACGGTCGACCGGTGCTGCTGGACTTCGGCATCGCCCGTCTCGCCGATGCCGGCGAGAGCGACAGCCAGTCCCAGACCCGGGCCTGGTACACCCCGGGCTACGCCAGTCCGGAGCAGCGCCGGGGCGGGCCGGTGGGCACCGCCAGCGACATCTACGCGCTCGGCCAGATCCTTGCCGAGCTGTTGTCCGGGCGCTTCGTGCCGCCGGCACCGGACGGCACGGTGGTGCCGCCAAGCGCCAGGGGCCTGGATGGACTGGCGCGCCGGCGGCTGCGGGAACTCGATGCCGTCGTGCAGCACGCCTGCGCCCCGGAAGTGGAGCAGCGCTACCCCTCGGCGGCGGCGTTGGCCGAGGACATCGACCGCTGGTTCCAGCACAAGCCGCTGCGCGCCGCACCGGCCCGTCCCTGGTACCGGGCGAGCACCTTCCTCCGTCGCCAGCGCTGGGCGGTCCTGGCCGCGCTGGCAGCCGCACTGGCGCTGTTTGCCTTCACGCTGCGCCTGTCGCAGGAACGCGATCGGGCGCTGGCGGCCGAGGCGAGGGCGCTCGAGGAATCGGCCACCGCCGAGGAAGTGGTGCAGTTCCTGGTATCGCTGTTCCGCGCCGCGGCCCCGGACCAGGCCGGCAATCGCCCGATCCAGCCCGCCGAACTGGTCGACCGCGGCCGGGCACAGGTCGAGACACGGCTGGCGGACCGGCCGCTGCAGCAGGTCCGGCTGCTGATGGCCCTGGGCGACATCGACATGGAGCTGGGACGCACCGAGCAGGCGATCGCCGGTCTGCGCCAGGCCCTCGCCCTGCAGCGGCAGCTGGACCAGCGCGACCGGGTCGTGGCCAGCCTGGTGGCGATCGGGGCCCTGGAGAACCAGGCGGAACGGGCGACGCCGGCGCAGGCCGCGTTCACCGAAGCGCTGCAGTTGCTGGACGACCTGGACGGTCCGACCGCAGCCCGGGTCGATGCCCTGAGCGGACTGGCGCAGGCGCAGCTGCGGCTGGGGCAGTCCGGCGCGGCCCGTGACTCGGCGCTGGCGGCGGTAGCGGTCGCCGAAGCCGCCCGGGCCGACCGCGAACAACTGCTGGCCATGGCGCTGCAGGCCCTGGCCGAGGTCGACAGCCGCAGCGGCCGCGCCGCCGACGCGATCGCCGCGGCGACCCGCGCGCTGGCCTTGCTGCGCGATGTCCTGCCCCCCGACCATGCCGACCTGGCGACGGCGATCGGGTACCTGGCCAACAGCCACGTCCAGGCCGGCGAGTACGCGCGGGCGGAACGGCTGTTCGCGGAAATGCTGGAGATCAGGCTGCGCACGCTCGATCGCGGCAGCGCCTGGGTGATCACCGCGCGGCACAACCTGGCACATGCCATCTACAGCCAGGGACGGATCCTGGATGCCTTGCCGTTGATGGAGGAGAACCTCGCCCTGTTGCGGGAGCGCGGCGAGGATGAGACGCCCTCCTATCTGGTGGCGCTCAACAATGTGGCGTCGCTGCACGAGAGCACCGGCAACCTCACGGAATCCGTCGCGCTGTTCCGCGAGCTGGTGGCCAAGGCGGAGGCGGGCAGGGCGCAGGGCGATCCGCGGCTGCCCCAGTACCGCCAGAACCTGGGGCGCAGCCTGATGCTGGCCGGATGGCTGGACGAGGCCTGGCCCTGGCTCGACCGGCCGATCGAAGGCAGCGCGGAGCCGATCGCCACCGTCACCGAGCGCGGACGCCGGCACCTGCACCGGGCGGAGTGGCTGCGCCGGCGCGGCAGGCTGGCGGAGGTGGCGCCCGAGCTGGCCAGCGCCGAGACCGTGTTCGCCGAGGTCTTCGAGCCGGGCCACCCGCGCCTGGCCGCGGTCGCCCGAGTGCGCGGCGAGCTTGCGCTGGACAGCGGCGACCCTGCGGCTGCGGTCGGGCTGTTCGAGGCGGCACTGGGCGATCTTGAAGCAGCCCTGGGCGACGGGGCGCCGGTGGTGATCGAGACCCGGGTGCAGCTGGCGCGCGCCCTGCTGGCTGCCGGCCGCCGGCCCGAAGCCGGCCGCGTCCTGGCTCCCGCCGCCGCGCAGGCGCCGGGCCTGTTCGTGCCCGACGCGCCGATCCACGACAGCCTCGCGGGGCTTCAGGCGCAGCTACGGCCCCGACGGGGCTGAGCCGCGCCGCCCGGCCGGCGCCGGGGTCAGCGCGGGCCGTCGCCGGTGCCGGTCCGCTCCCTGTCGGCGGCGATGCGCGCGAAGATCTCGGCGGACGCCGGTGTCCACACGCTCCAGGCGTGTCCGCCGGGCCGCTCGAGCATCTGTTCCGGGCGCAACAACGGGGCCAGCACCGGAACCGCCCGGCGCAGGCGGTCGCGGTCGCCCCAGGCCAGCCAGACCCCGTCGCCGCGTCCGCTGCCCGGCCAGGATTTCAGGTGCCGCCACAGTTCCCGCTGGAAGTTGCCGCGATCGATCGACTCGGGCAACGGACCGGGTTGCCAGCGCTCGACGCCGCCGGCGCGTTCGATCTCGGCCAGCAGCCGGCGGTTGCCGACGAAGGGCGCGAGCAGGACCAGGCCTTCGACGACGCCCGGATAGGCCTGGTCGTAGAGCAGCACGCCAAGGCCACCCATCGAGGCGCCGACCAGGTAAAGAGGGCGGTCGCCGCCGGCCAGGGCCGGCAGCACCACCTGCTCGTGCAACCGCTGCGCCAGGCCGCCATCGAGGTAGTAGTCGAGCGTGGCGCTGGTGAGCACCACCTCGGCTTCCGGCCAGGCCGCCTGGATCGCCTCAGCGACGCCGTTTTCGGAGAGCACCCCGACGTTGTCGCGGCGCCCGGGCAGGACCACCACCAGGGGCGCCTGCGGGGTTCCGCTCAGCGCAGGCAGCGAACGGGTCGGAATCGGCTGGCGCCGGTCGCCGAGGTTGCCGCAGGCGGACAGCGCCGCGACAGCGGAGAGGAGCATCAGGGCTCGGAACACGTTGGCGGCGCCTTGTGCGGAGAGTCCGCAGTTGAGCGCCGCCAGCGTGAAGTCCTGGCGAAGCCGTGGTCAGTCGCGCTCGCGTCCGCCTTGCCGGCTGCTCTCCCGGGCTGCGCGGGCCGCGGCGCGACCGCCGTCGTCCTCGGGGGGCGACTGGCGCACCCGGGGGCGGGCCTGCGGCGGCTCCTCGCGAACGGGCGGCGGCGCCGCCGGGGCGTCCTGGCGCTGCGGTGGCCGGGACTCCCGCGCCGGCATCGCCGGCGGCGCATCCATGCCGCGGGTCGGCCCGCGCGCAGGGACCGCCGGCCGGGACTGGGGCTCGAGGCCGCGCGGGGCCGGCGGCGCGACCTGGGACGGCTGCGGGCGCGCCTCGCGACGCGGCACCTGCCGCTCCATGCGTTCCGACGGCGGCACCGCCTCCCTGGCGCGGGGAACCGGTGCCTGCACGGGCACCCGTTCCGGATCGGCGGCGCGATTGCGGGTCGGCAGCGGAATGCCCCGTTCCGCGGGCTGCGGCTGCGCTGCCGGGCGTGCCGGTGCCGGGCCGAGCTCGCCGCGCGGCGCCCTGATCGCCTCGCGGGCACCACCCCGCTCGCGCTCCAGCGGCGCACGCGGTGCCGGCGTTTCCCGGGCCTCGATCCCGCGGCTGGCGCCGTCCCGGGCCTCGCGCGCGCGTCCGGCCTCCTGGAGCGGCGGCTGACCGGGCCGGGCGGCCTCGCCCCGCACCGACGGTGCCCGGCCCGGCGGTTCCGCGCCGGCCCGGTCGACCGGTGCCTGGCGTGCGCCCTCGACCAGGCGGATGCGCTCGCGGGCGCTGCTGGCCGGTGTGCCCATGCGGTCGATCTGCTCGCGGGCCAGCGGTTCGCCGCCGTTGCGGGTGATCGCCTGCTCGCGTTGCGCGAACGGCACCATGCCACGCGCCGGCTCGGTGCGCGCGATGACCTCGCGGTCGCCGACGCGCTGCACCGGCGCGTCGCGCCGGGGCGACTGGCCGGTCAGGCTGGCGCGGGTGGGCGCTGCGGGAGCACGACCGAGCAACTCGCCCTGGTCCAGCGCCCCCGGGCGCAGGCGCGCCATCGACTCGGCGGCGTTGCGGGCGCTGACGAAGGTGTCGCGCGGCACCACCGTCACCGCGTTGGCGGCGTTGCGGAAGGTGTAGTCCCGGCGCACCGGCCGTCCTTGCACGTAGAAGTCGTTGTAGACGTTGGTGACGTAGGTGTTGTTGATCACCACGGTGTTGTGGACGTTGACGCGGCCGAAGTAGGGGCGGCTGACCCGGTACCACGGCACGTAGACGTCATGGGGGCCCAGCGGGAACCAGCCGATCGGCGGACCGCCGGTGCTCACCGACACGCTCCAGTTGGAACCTCCGACGAAGGCGACCAGGGCCGGGGCCCAGACCGGGCGGACGTGGCGCGGGCCCGGCACCCAGCCCCAGCCGTTGCTGACATAGACCCAGCGGCCGTAATGCGAGGGCGCGAAGCCCCAGGGCGCGGCGTCGATCCAGGTCCAGCCCCAGGGCTCGATCCAGGCCCAGTGGCCGTCCCGGTAGGGCGCCCAGCCGGCGCGGACGTTGCGCGGGAACCAGACGTGTCCGTAATCGCGATGGCTGCGCCAGGTGCCCCATTCGTCGAGGTCGGCATAGCCGATCATGCCGGGAGCGACGTACTGGCGCGATGGCGAACGCAGGTACCGGTCGTCGCGCGCCTGCACCCAGCGGTCGAAGCTGTCGGGGTACGGCATCGCCATCCGCTGCACGTCGCGCAGCAGGGTGTCGTGGAAGCGCGTGCTGGATCCGGCGCGCAGCCGCAGGCTGCGGCCGTCGGCCCCGTAGACCTCGGCGGCGCCTTCGAACACGGTGACCTGGGTCGAGCGGCCGTCCGGGGCGATGTCGAGGCGATAGCTGCCCGGCGTGGCCGAGACGAAGGCGAGGTTGGCTGTGGCGACCTCGTAGGTCTCGCCTTCCCCCCACTCGTCGATGCGCAGTCCGACGACGCCCTCGGCCAGCTCGACCTGCAGGAACCGGTCGTCCAGGTTGAGCAGTTCGATGCCGGTGCCGGCATCCAGGCGCAGCAGGGCGGTTCCCAGCTGCAACTCGGCGCGGCCATCGCGCCCGGTCCAGAGCCGATCGCCCGGAACCAGTGGCCGGTTGATGCCGGCCTCGTACCAGCTGGATTCGCCAGCCGGCGCGAAGCTGGCCTCGCCCGTCAGCCAGGCGAGGCGTGCCACGCGGTCGGGGGGATCGGCGAGCGCGGGTGCGGCGGCGACCAGCAGGCTGGCCGCGAGCAACCCGATCAGGGACCGCGGACGGGCGGGAATACGGATCATGCTGTCCTCCAGAATCGGGACGGTGGCTGCGTCCCCACAGGTCCGGACCTTGCCCGGCGCGACCATATAAGCCCAGAGGGGCTTAATCGGGTCTTTCTGGGCGCCCGGGCGCCGGTCGCCGTTGACCGCGGTTCAGCCTGCCGGCCCCGACACTCGTGCACTTGTCGTGTGCGGATTCCGTTCAGGTATAGTTGTGCCGCTGGGTCTGCGCGGTCGCCGGTGGCGGGCGTCCGTGACCGGGGGGCAGTCCACCAGGTGCGCGCGCGCCGCAGGCAGTGCAGGGTTCCAGTCGACTGGCCGTCCAGGGGCGGCCGCGCAACGTCCACCTGTTTCGGAGTGTGTTTCATGTCGGATCGTCAGATCGGGACCGTCAAGTGGTTCAATGACGCCAAGGGGTTCGGCTTCATCAGTCGTGACAATGGACCGGACGTGTTCGTGCACTTCCGGGCCATCCAGGGAACGGGCTTCCGCAGCCTGCAGGAAGGCCAGAAGGTCAGCTTCAAGCTCGTGCAGGGACAGAAGGGCCTGCAGGCAGAGGAGGTGGCGCCAGCCTGAGGCTCAGCGCCAGACCTTGCCGAACCAGGAAAGCCCCGGTCCGACCGGGGCTTTCCTTCCGCCACGGCGGCGGCTGGTCGCAGCGCTTCCTGATGGCGGCCTCCGCGACGCGGATCGGCCGTCCGCGCGACCTCCGGCGGCTCAGCGCCCGCGGCGCAGGGCGCCGTCCCGGCCGCCCAGCGGCGGCGGCAGGGAGGCCAGCAGGCTGTCGGGATCGATCCCGGGTACCTCGCTGCCCGCGGCCACCGCCACCACCGCGAGCTGTTCGCCGGCGCAGGCCGACTGGCCCGGCGCACAGGCGGCCAGAGGTCGGGTATGGGCGGCGATCAGGCGGTTGGGATTGTCCGCCAGCGGGAAGGCGGTCACGTAGTACTCGCCCGCCGGCAGGTCGGGGATGCGATAGCCGGTCTCGCCGGTGCGGGTCTCGACGCAGACCGGGCGGCCCGGATCGATGCGTGGAGCGGCGCAGACGCGCATCGCCGGCACCGGCTCGACGCCGCGGAACGACAGGCTGCCGGCGATGCTGCCGGTAGCGCCGTCCGCACCGCGCAACCGGCAATGCAGTTCGCCGACGCCGTCCTCGCGCTCGCCGACCTCGGCGCCCGCGCGCGGCCCGGGATGCGCGGGCGCGCCGGCCAGGGCCTGGCGCACGCGATCGGGCGCGGCCCGGAAGGCGACGGCGAGACGCACCCCGCCATCGGCCTGGTCGATCCGCTCGAACTCCTTGATGTCCAGTCCGAGGGCGCGTCCGCCGCGCCCCGGGCTGCATTGCAGGACATTGCCGGAGAGCGGGCGGTGCAGCCGGCATTGCCAGCCGGCCGCCTCGGCCAACTGGCGGGTGGCCTCGGCCGAGATGACCTCGCCGCCGGCGGCGCAGGACAGCAGGCGGGAAAGCGCGTCTTCGGCGGCCGCGGCGCCGGCAGCCCAGGCCAGCGCCAGGCTGCCGGCAATGCCGGTGAGGAGGGATGCCTTCATGGTCTGTCTCCCGGAGTGGCGGCGGCGACCGGTCAGCGCAGCAGGCGCGCGCTGTTGCCGCGGACCTCGACGCGCGACCCCTCGCGGATGCCGCCCAGATCGCGCTGGCTCACGACGATGCGGCGGCCGTCGTCCATGCGCAGGAACAGGTCGAATCGGGACGCTGCGTTGACTTCGCGCTCGATCTGGTGGCCGGCGACGCCACCGGCGATCGCCCCCGCAGCGGTCGCGGCGCGACGGCCGCTGCCGCTGCCGACCTGGTTGCCGAGCACGCCGCCGATGATGGCGCCGGCGACCGCACCGCCGCCGCTGGCCTGGCGGTCGCCGTGGTACTGCTCGATGCGCTCGACGACGCCGCAGGACTGGCAATAGGCGTAGCCGCCGCCTCCGTAGTAGCCGCGCTGGCCATGATTGGGGCCGGTCGCGCAGGCGCTGACTGCGAGGGCGAGGACGGAAACGGCAAGGGCACGATTGATCATGTCGGATCTCCTTTTCGAACGTGGTGCAGGCGGCGCCTGCTTCCGGGTCCGATGGTTGCCCCTGCAACATGAACGCGACTCGAAACCGGCGGCCCCAGCCTGAACCGGCGATGGCCGGCGACCAGGGATCGTGAAGACGGCGTGATCCGGGCGCGGGGCGGGCGCCGGCCACCCGGCGAGGTCCGCGTCAGCGGAAGTCGCGATGGCAGTCCTGGCAGCCCTGGCCGAGCTCCGCCAGGGCGGTGGCCAGTCCCGTGCACCCCCCGCTGGTGGTCGCCGCGGTCTCGGCCAGCGACCGGAACTGCCCGCTGCGACGCCGGAACGCGGCGTGCTCCGGACCGTCCCCGGGAAAGGCGAAATCGATCTCGCGCGCCATCGCCCGCACCTGGTCGAGGCGCGCGGCCACCACGGCGTCATCGCAGTCGCTGGCGCCGTTGGCGAGGCGCAGCGCGTCCAGGTGGCGGGCCATCACCACCATGGTCGCTTTCGGATGGGCGCCGATGGTGGCCAGGGCCCGGGCCGCGATCAGGGCCAGGACGAAGCCCACCGCGAGGCCAAGGACGAGGGCGATCAGTGTGCGCATCGGCGGGCTCCGGGTCGGACGGTGGACTGCTCGGGTGCCTGCGGCCGCGGCCCTCGGCAGCCGCGGCGGCAGCAGCCGGGCACGCCGCTCCGGCCGCCGGCTCCATGGCGACCGTCGCGGCGTGCCGGCGCGATCAAAGCGCCTCGAAGATGCCGGCGGCGCCCATGCCGGTGCCGATGCACATGGTCACCATGCCGTACTTCTGCCGGCGCCGGCGCAGGCCGTGCACCAGGGTCGCCGCACGAACGGCGCCGGTGGCGCCCAGCGGATGGCCGAGCGCGATCGCGCCGCCGAGCGGGTTGACCCGCGACGGATCCAGCTCGAGGTCCCGCATCACGGCGAGAGCCTGCGCCGCGAAGGCCTCGTTCAATTCGATCCAGTCCAGCTGGTCGCGGCTCAGGCCGGCCTGGCGCAGCGCCTTCGGGATCGCCTCCTTGGGACCGATGCCCATGATCTCGGCGGGCACGCCGGCAACGCTGAAGGCGACGAAGCGCGCCAGCGGCACCAGGCCATGGTCCTTGATCGCCCGCTCACTGGCGAGCAGCACCGCGCCGGCGCCGTCCGACATCTGCGAGGCGTTGCCGGCGGTGACCGAGCCGCCGGCTCGGAACACCGGCCGCAGGCGTGCCAGGCCCTCCATCGAGGTGTCCTTGCGCGGTCCCTCGTCGGTGTCGATGACCCGGCCGTCGCGGAGGATCGAGCGTCCGGCCAGGTCCGGATAGCGGTCGTCGAGGGTGTACGGCGTGATCTCGTCCCGGAACTCGCCGGCCGCGATCGCCGCCAGCGCCCGCCGGTGGCTCTCCACCGCGAACGCGTCCTGGTCCTCGCGCGAGACCTTCCAGCGCTCGGCGACCTTTTCCGCCGTGATGCCCATGCCGTAGGCGATGCCGATGTTCTCGTCGGTGAACACCGCCGGGTTCATCGCCACCTTGTGGCCCATCATCGGCACCATCGACATGCTCTCGGTCCCGCCCGCCAGCATCAGGTCGGCGTCACCGGTGCGGATGCGGTCGGCGGCCATCGCGATCGCCTGCACGCCGGACGAGCAGAAGCGGTTGATGGTGACTGCCGCGACGGTATCGGGCAGGCCGGCAAGGAGCACGCCGATGCGCGCGACGTTCATTCCCTGCTCGGCCTCCGGCATCGCGCAACCGATCACCGCGTCGTCGATGCGGGCGACATCGACGCCCGGCGCCTGGGCGATGACCGCCTTGAGGACGTGCGCCAGCAGGTCGTCGGGCCGGGTGTTGCGGAAGGCCCCGCGCGGGGCCTTGGCGACCGGCGTGCGGGTGGCGGCGACGATGTAGGCGTCCTGGATCTGCTTGCTCATGGTCTGGGTTCCTCGTCGCTCAGTTGCGCAGCGGCTTGCCGGTGGTCAGGGTGTGGGCGATTCGCGCCTGGGTCTTGGCCATCTGCGCCAGCTCCACGAAGTGGCGGCGCTCGAGGTCGAGCAGCCAGCGCTCGTCGACCAGCGCGCCGCGTTCGATCTCCCCGCCGCACAGGACCTCGGCGATCCGCGAGGCGATCTCGTAGTCGTGCTCGGAGATGAAGCGGCCCTCCAGCATGTTCACCAGCATCATCTTCAGGCTGGCGGTGCCGACGTCGCCGCAGGCGACGATGTCGCTGGCCGGCAGCGGCGGCCGCCAGCCCGCTTCGGCCAGCCCGTCGGCGACGCTGCGTGCGACGTGCAAGAGCTCGTGCGCGTGGCCGACCACCACGTCGGAGTCCCGGAGCAGCCCCATCGAACGGGCTTCCAGCGCACTGCCGGCGACCTTGGCCATGGCCACGGTCTCGAACCAGCCCTTGAGCGCGTTGAAGGGGTCCGCCGGGTTGCTCCGGCTGCAGCGCAGGGCGATCTCCTTGAGGCCGCCACCGGCCGGCAACAGCCCGACGCCGGCCTCGACCAGGCCGATGTAGCTCTCCAGGGCGGCCACGGTCCGGGCGCTGTGCATCTGGAATTCGCAGCCGCCACCGAAGGCCATGCCGCGCACCGCGGCGACCACCGGCACCAGGGCGTGCTTGATGCGCATCGACGTCGCCTGGAAGTTGGCGACCATGGACTCGAAGTCGGCGATGCGACCGGCCTGGATCAGGCCGGCGGCGCCCTTGAGGTCGGCGCCGGCCGAGAACGGCTCGCCGGACTGCCAGATCACCATCGCCTTGAGGCCGCGCTCGGCTTCGCCGATGGCGGCCTGCACGCCGTCGAGGACGGCATCGTTGACCGTGTTCATCTTGGTCTTGAACGAGACGATGCCGATGTCGTCGCCCAGCGTCCACAGGCGCACGCCCTCGTTCTCCCAGACCGTCGTGCCCTGGTCGAAGCGTTCGCCCAGCAGCGGGTCCGGGAACAGCTGGCGACGATAGACCGGATGGCCGGAGCGGGGCAGGGCGGTCGCCCGCGCCGGGGCGAACGACCCTGCGGCGCCATGCACGCCGTCGCGGCCGTCGTCGACCCAGGCCGGCAGCGGCGCATCGCTCATGGCCTTGCCGGCCGCGATGTCCTCGGCGATCCAGCCGGCGACCTGGCGCCAGCCGGCGGCCTGCCAGGTCTCGAAGGGTCCGAGCTTCCAGCCGTAGCCCCAGCGGATGGCGAGGTCGACGTCGCGGGCGGTCTCCGCGATATCGGCGAGGTGGTACGCGGTGTAGTGGAACAGGTCGCGGAACAGCGACCACAGGAACCGGGCATGGCCGTCGTCGCTGGCACGCAGCTGGCGGAAGCGCTCGGCGGGATCCCTGATCGCCAGGATCTCCGCGACCGCCGGCGACGGCGCACCCGCGGCCTGCCGGTAGTCGCGGGCGGCGAGGTCGAGCACCTGGATCTCCTTGCCCTGCTTGCGGAAGAAGCCCGCACCGGCCTTCTGCCCGAGCGCGCCCTGCTCGACCAGGGCGGTCAACCAGGCCGGCGACTTGAAGTAGCGGTGCCAGGGGTCGTCGGGCAGGGTCTCGTGCATGGTCCGGATGACATGCGCCATGGTGTCGAGTCCGACCACGTCGGCGGTGCGGTAGGTGGCGCTCTTGGGGCGGCCGATGGCCGGACCGGTCAGCGCGTCGACGACGTCGAAGCCGAGGCCGGACTGCTCGGTGTGGTGCATGGTCGCCAGGATCGAGAACACGCCGATGCGGTTGCCGATGAAGTTGGGCGTGTCCTTGGCGCGGATCACGCCCTTGCCCAGGACCGTGGTCAGGAACGCCTCGAGGCCGTCGAGCACGGTCGGGTCGGTACCCTCGCAGGCGATCAGCTCGACCAGGTGCATGTAGCGTGGCGGATTGAAGAAGTGAACGCCGCAGAAGCGCGGCCGCAGCGCCGCGGGAATGGCCGCGGCCAGGCCGTTGATCGACAGTCCCGAGGTGTTGCTGGCGAGCACCGCGCGGTCGGCCACGTGGGGCGCGATCCGCGCGTAGAGGTCGCGCTTCCAGTCCATGCGCTCGGCGATCGCCTCGATCACCAGGTCGCAGCCGGACAGCAGCGGGAGGTGTTCGTCGTAGTTGGCGGCGGCGATGGCGGCAAGCCGGGCCCGGTCGGCGAGCGGCGGCGGCGACAGCCGGGTCAGGTTCTGCAGGGCCTTGTCGACGACCGCGTTGCCGGTCCCGTCGCGCGGCGGCAGGTCGAACAGGATGACCTCGACCCCGGCATTGGCCAGATGCGCCGCGATCTGGGCGCCCATGACGCCGGCGCCCAGTACTGCCGCCTTGCGGATGAGAAGTCGGTTGGCGTTCATGGTTTCCCTCATGCTCTTTTATTCAACGGTTTGCGATGCGTTCTTGAGCCTGGTTCGCGGGTCGGTCCCGCGTGCCGGTTGCCGGCGTGCGACGACTGGCGGGCCTTGCGTGGCGCAACATACCATGGCGTATGGAGTGGCGCGCACCGGCCTGGCCCAGTGTCGCCGGATCGCCGTCACAGTGTCACCCTGAATGTCGACACTGTCCCTTGGTCCGGGAAGGTGTCGACTCCGTCACTCGTTCTCAGCTATCGGCCCTAAGCCTGTGATCCGGGCTGGAAAGCTGCTACCTTTCCGGGCCCGGACCACCCTCATCGCACGGAGTATCCATGGCGCTGGAACGCACCCTGTCCATCATCAAGCCCGACGCTGTCGCCAAGAACGTGATCGGCAAGATCTACTCGCGCTTCGAGGACGCCGGCCTGCGCGTCGTCGCCGCCCGGATGACCCGGCTCTCGCGTGCCGACGCCGAGGGGTTCTACGCGGTGCATCGCGAGCGCCCGTTCTTTCCGGCGCTGGTCGAGTTCATGAGCTCGGGTCCGGTGATGATCCAGGTACTCGAGGGCGAGGGTGCGGTCGCGCTCAACCGCGAACTGATGGGCGCCACCAACCCGAAGGACGCGGCGCCGGGCACCATCCGCGCGGACTTCGCGGACTCGATCGACGCCAACGCGGTGCACGGCTCCGACGGCGCCGATACCGCCGCCGCGGAGATCGCCTACTTCTTCTCCGACGCCGAGCTGTGCCCGCGTTGATTCCGACATGACCGCCGCGAGCGCCAGCCCCCCGGGCAAGCTCAACCTCCTCGGTCTGGACCGGACCGGCATGGAGGCCTTCTTCGTCGAGCAGCTCGGCGAGAAGCGCTTTCGCGCGCACCAGGTCATGAAGTGGATCTATCATCGCTTCGCCGACGACTTCGAGGCGATGACCGACCTCGGCAAGGGGCTCCGGACCAAGCTTTCGGCGCTTGCCGAGGTCAGGGTGCCGACCGCACTGGTCGACCAGCAGTCCGTCGACGGCACCCGCAAGTGGCTGCTGTCGCTCGACGGCGGCAACGGCATCGAGACGGTCTACATTCCGGAGCCGACCCGCGGCACGCTGTGCGTGTCCTCGCAGGTCGGCTGCGGCCTCAACTGCCGCTTCTGCGCCACCGCCAAGCAGGGCTTCAACCGCAACCTGTCGACCGCCGAGGTGATCGGCCAGGTCTGGCATGCGGCGCGCGAGCTCGGCCACCTGACCCACCAGGTCCGTCGCATCACCAACGTCGTGATGATGGGGATGGGCGAGCCTTTGCTGAATTTCGACAACGTCGTGCCGGCGATGAACCTGATGCGCGACGACTTCGGCTTCGGCCTCGCCAGCAAGCGCGTCACCCTGTCGACCGCCGGCCTGGTGCCGATGATCGACCGCCTCTCGGAGGCGGCCGACGTCAGCCTTGCGGTCTCGCTGCACGCGCCGGACGACGACCTCCGCGACCGCCTGGTGCCGCTCAACCGCAAGTACCCGATCGCCGAGCTGCTCGCCGCCTGCCAGCGCTACCAGGCGAAGCGTCCGCGTTCGTCGATCACCTTCGAGTACACCCTCATGAAGGGCGTCAACGATGGCGAGGCCCAGGCCCGGGCGCTGGTCAAGCTGTTGCGCAAGGTGCCGTCCAAGCTCAACCTTATCCCTTTCAACCCGTTCCCGGGAACCGAGTTCGAGCGCTCCGATCCGGAGGTGATCGCCCGCTTCCAGCAGATCGTGTTCGACGCCGGCATCATCACCACCCTGCGGCGGACCCGGGGCGACGACATCGATGCCGCCTGCGGCCAGCTGGCCGGAAAGGTCCAGGACCGCACCCGGCGCTCGGCCGATTTCCGGCGCGAAGTGGAGGCCCGATCCCGTGACGCCGCCTGAGTCGTCCCGCCGTGCTTGCCTTCTGGCCGCGTTGCTGCTGGCCGGCTCCGGTCTGCTCGCCGGGTGCGCCACCTCCGGCTCCGGCCTGCCCGGCGATCGCGCCAGCGCGTCGGCGGAGCGCCGCACGCCGGTGGCGCGGGCGAACACCCGCCCCGCGACCGAGAATGCCGAGACCCGCCGCGGGAATTCGGATGTCCTGGTGGAGCTGGGCCAGCGCTACTACGCCCGGGGCGAGTACCAGATCGCCCTGGAGAAGCTGCAGAGCGCACTCAACATCGATCCGCGCTCGGCGAACGCCCACACGGTGATCGCCATCCTCTACGAGACGATCGGCGACGGCTCCAAGGCCGCCGAGCATTACCGGCGGTCGGTGCAGCTCGCGCCCCGCAATGGCGACGTCCTGAACAACCACGGGAGCTGGCTCTGCCGCCAGGGCCGGTTCGACGACGCCGACGCGCATTTCCGGCGGGCGCTCGCCGACCCGTTCTACAGGACGCCGGAGTCGGCGCTCGCCAACGCAGGCACCTGCGCGCTCGCGGCCGGACGCCACCAGGCCGGCGGCGACTACCTGCGCCAGGTGCTCGCGCGGCGTCCGGACGACCCGCAGGCCCTGGTCGGGCTGGCCGAAGTCGCGTTCCGCGACGGCGACCTGATGCGGGCGCGGGCGTTCCTGCAGCGCGCCGAGGCGCAGGTCGAGCTGGGACGGGCGGCGCTGGAGCTGGCGGTACGCGTCGAGGAGGGACTGGGCGACAGCCGTGCGGCCGCCGCCTACCGCGCCAGGCTGGGAGGCTCGGAGGCGCGATGAGGGCGCTACCGGATTTCCGGTAGCGGAGTGGCACCCACAGACAAGACCAGGTCACAGGTCGATGAACAGTATTGGACATTCCGGGGGACAGGACATGGAGCTGGCGGGCCGCTTGCGTGCCGCGCGAGAGCGCTTGGGCTGGTCGGTGGAAGAGGTGGGCGCGCAGCTGCGCCTGCCGGCGCGGGTGATCGAGCGCGTCGAGGCGGGCGACCTCGATGGCCTGGGGGCGCCGATCTACCGGCGCGGCTACCTGCGCAGTTTCGCGCGCCTGGTCGGCATCCCCGAGGAAGAGGTGTCGGCCGCGCTGGCGCAGGCGGCCGTCGGCGAGCCGGAACTGGTCGCCACCGGCGTCCAGCCGCGCGGCCAGTACATGCTGGACAGGGTCGTCCGTCCCGCGAGCTACATCGCCCTGACCGCCCTGATCGCGCTGCCGGTCGTGTGGTGGGCGGCGTCCGGCCGCCTCGGCGAGGAACTGACGGCGGTGCGCAGCTTCGACCTGCAGATCAGCGCCGACGAGCTCGCCGGCGCCGAGGCCGCCGCGGCCGCCTCGCAGGCGCCGCTGAGCCGCGAGGATCCGCAGGGCAGCGCCCTGGTGCGCGCGTCCCTGGTCGCCCTGCCGCCGGAAGCGCCTGCTGCCCTGGCCGTCCCGGCTCCGGAACTGCCGGTACCGGCGATGTCTGAAGGACAGCCGGGCGGCGTGCTGGTCGCCGGCTCGGGTGCCCGGGAAGCCGTGCTCGAGCTGGCTGGCGACAGCTGGGTGGAGGTGGTGGACGGTAGCGGTCGGCGCGTCCACCAGGCGCTGATGCGTCCCGGCCAGTGGCGGTTCCGCAGCGACGGCATGCTCGCCTTCACCATCGGCAATGCGCGCGCGGCCCGGCTTCTCGCCGACGGCCAGCCGCTCGACCTGGACAGCCATCGCAGCGCCAACGACGTGGCCAGGATCGAGGTCTTCGGCGGCGACTGAGCGCCGCCGGTCCGCCCTGCGGGGGCATCGCCCATGCGTTCCGCCGGCGGCGCCGGGGCGGTGTCCTGTCCGGCACCCGGAATGCCGCCGCCGGGCTTGCGCACAGGGGCGCGGCCGGGTCGGACTGCGCGGCGCCCGGGCGGCCTCGCCGGCACCGGTCGGCGCTGGACTTCCGGCGCTTCGGTTCCATCGCTCCCTGCCGGCCAACGGGTCCCGTCGCGGGCTTGGGTGCTGCCGGTCGCTGCTGGTAAGCTGCGAGGCTTGGCGGCAGGGCCGTAACGGACCTGCACGGCCCCGCATCAGCCAACGGAAGCGCAATGGACATCTACGACCAGCACGAGCAAAGCGAGCGCGTCCGCTCGTGGTTGAAGGACAACGCATCGGCCATTCTCGGCGGCATCGTCATCGGCCTCGGCGCCATCGTCGGATACCACCAGTGGCAGAACCATACCGCGCGCAAGGCGCACACCGCCGCCGCCCTGTTCGAGCAGGCGCGCAGCGCCGATGACAGCGCGGACGCGCCGGCGCTCGTGCAGCTGCGCAGCGACTTCGCGCGCAACGGGTTCGCGGCGCTGGCCGGATTCGAGCAGGCGCAGCGCGAACTGCAGGCCGGCGACGCCGCCGCCGCCGCCGCGAGCCTCGCCTGGGTGCGCGACAACGCCCGCGACGACGCGCTGAAGTCGCTGGCCTCGCTGCGCCTGGCGCGTCTGCAATGGGCGGCCGGCGAGTCCGAGCAGGCGCTCGCGACGCTCGACGGCGCCCGGGCGGCCGGCTTCACCGCCGAACGCGAGGAGCTCCGGGGCGACGTGCTCGCGGCCCTGGGCCGCGGCGACGAGGCGCGCCAGGCCTACCTGGCCGCACGCGAGGCCGGGGCGCTGGACACCACCGGTCTGGCCATCAAGCTGGCCGAGTACGGCGAGAGCGGGGACGAGGCATGACCCCCCGCCTGCTCGCCGTCGTCGCCGTCGTTCTGCTCAGCGTCGCCTGCTCGAGTTCCAAGCGCGAGAACATCCGTCCGCCGCGCGACCTCGAGAAGTTCGACGCCACGGTCGCCGTCGATCGCCTGTGGAGCCGAAGCCTGGGCGATGTCGGCGCCAAGCCCGGCCTCGGGCTGGCGCCGGTGCTGTTCGACGGCCGCCTGTACGCCAGCAACGCCAAGGGCGACGTCTTTGTCCTCGACGCGGCATCCGGCGCCGAGATCGCACGCCATCGCACCGGACTGGCGCTTTCCACAGGGCCTGGCGTCGGAGACGGCGTGATCGCCTTGGGGACCCTCGACGGCCGGCTCGTGGTGCTCGATGCCGAGTCGGGGGCGGAGCGCTTCTCGGCCAGGTTGCTCGCCGAGGTGCTGGCCGCCCCGGCGGTCGCCGAGGGACGCGTGTTCGTGCGCAGCCACGACGGCCGCATCCAGGCCTTCGACCTCGCCGACGGGCGGCGCGCCTGGCTGCAGGAGTTCGAGGTGCCGGCGCTCAGCCTGCGGGGAAATTCCGCGCCCCTCTACGACCGCGGCTACCTGCTGGTGGGTTTCGACGACGGCCGGGTGCTGGCACTGCGCGCCGACGACGGCGCGACGGTCTGGCAGGTCCAGGTCGGCAACGCCGACGGACGCACCGACCTCGAGCGACTGGCCGACGTCGACGGCGCCCTGCGCGTGGTCGACGGCGTGCTGTACACGGCCGGTTACCGCGGCCAGGTGATGGCGATCGACGTCGCCACCGGCCAGCCGCGCTGGGCCCGCGACCTGTCGTCCGCCGGCGGCGTGGCGCTGGGCGAGCACCTGTTCGTGTCCGATTCCGACGGCCGGATCCAGGCCGTCGACGAGGCCGGCGGTGGCGCGATCTGGAGCCAGGACGCCCTCGAGTACCGCTGGCTGACCACCCCGGCGGTGGCCGCCGGCAAGGTCGCGGTCGGCGACTTCGACGGATGGCTGCACTGGCTCGACCCCGCCGATGGCCGGCTGGTCGCCCGCGTGCGGGTCGCCCGGGCCGCGATCACGGTGGCTCCGGTCGCATCCGGCGATGTCGTCTGGGTCCTGGCCAGCAACGGCTCGCTATCCGCCTACCGCGTGGGCGGATGAGCCGATGTCCGGTGATGCCCCGGGCACGCTGCCGGTCGTCGCGCTGGTCGGTCGCCCGAACGTCGGCAAGTCCACGCTGTTCAATGCGCTGACCCGGACCCGTGACGCGATCGTCCACGACCGTCCCGGCGTCACCCGCGACCGTCACCACGGCGTCTGCCGGACCTTCTCCCGGCATTTCCTGCTGGTCGATACCGGCGGCCTGAGCGAGTTCGAGCACGAGCTGCCGCGCCTGGCGGCGCGCCAGGCCGAGGCGGCGATCGCCGAGGCCGACCTGGTCGTGTTCGTCGTCGATGCCCGCGAGGGGCTGGCCGCGTACGACCGGGAGATCGCCGCCGTCCTGCGGCGATCCGGCAAGCGGATCCTGCTCGCGGTCAACAAGACCGATGGCCTCGACGAGGCGATCGCCGGCGCCGAGTTCGCGGAGCTGGGCCTGCCCGAGCCCCTGCTGATGTCCGCGGCCCACAGTCGCGGCATCGCCCAGCTCGGCGAGGCCATCGTCGCGGCGCTGCCCGCCGCCATGGACGGCCAGGGCGGCGAAGAAGATCCCGACCGGATCCGGATCGCCGTGGTCGGACGCCCCAATGTCGGCAAGTCGACCCTGGTCAACCGGCTCCTGGGCGAGGAGCGGGTGGTGGCCAGCGCCGAGCCGGGCACCACGCGCGACGCCATCGCGCTGCCGTTCGAGCGCGACGGCAGGCGCTACCTGCTGGTCGATACCGCAGGCATCCGGCGCAAGGGCCGGGTCGAGGATGTGGTCGAGAAGTTCAGCGTCATCAAGACGTTGCAGGCACTGGAGACGGCGCAGCTGGCATTGGTGCTGATCGATGCCAGCGAAGGGGTCACCGACCAGGACGCCACCGTGCTCGGCCACGCGCTCGACGCCGGCCGTGCCCTGGTGGTGGTGGTCAACAAGTGGGACGGCCTGGACGGCGATCAGCGCGAATCGGTCCAGTACAACCTCTCGCGCAAGCTGCAGTTCGTCGACTGGGCGGAGACGGTGTTCATCTCGGCCCGTCACGGCTCGGGCCTGCGCGAACTCATGGCGGCGATCGGTCGGGCATGGACGTCCGCCACCCGGGAATTCGCCACCCATGAACTGACCGAGGCCCTGGCCCTGGCGTTCCAGGCGCATCAGCCGCCGCTGGTCCAGGGCCGTACCGCAAAACTGCGCTACGCCCACCAGGGTGGCCGCCTGCCGCCACGCCTGGTCCTGCATGGCAACCGCCTGTCGACCCTGCCGGAGAGCTACAAGCGGTACATCGAGAATTTCGTGCGCCAGCACTACCGGCTGGTCGGCACGCCGATCCGCCTCGACTTCCGGGAGGGCGACAATCCCTACGCCGGTCGCAAGAACGTCCTGAGCGAGCGCCAGAAGCGCAGCCGCCAGCGCCTGATGCGCCACGTCCGGCGCCGCTGAGGGCGCGCCATGTCCGGCGACCCCCTGGAAATCGACGTCGAGTCGGCCTGGGCGCTGAGCCAGGAAGGCGACCGCCTGGTGGACATCCGCGAGCCGTCCGAGTGGCTGGCTGGCCGGCCCGCGCGCAGCCAGTCCCTGCCGGCCAGCCGGCTGGCCGAGGATCCCGCGATCCTCGCACCGCCCCCCGGGCGCGCGCTGCTGCTGATCTGCGCCAGCGGCGTGCGCTCGCTCGCGTGGGCCCGCAGCCTGCACGCCGCCGGCCTGCCCGCCCGTTCGGTCCGCGGCGGCTTCTCGGCGTGGACCCGGGCGGGGCTGCCGGTGGCCGACGGGCATGGCCTGGACGCCGACGCAATGGATCGCTACGACCGCCACCTGCGGCTGCCCGGCATCGGCGCCGCCGGCCAGGCGCGACTGCTCGCGAGCCGCGTGCTGCTGGTCGGGGCCGGCGGCCTTGGCTCGCCGGCGGCGTTCTACCTTGCTGCGGCGGGCGTCGGCACGCTGACCCTGGTCGACGACGACCGGGTCGAACGCAGCAACCTCCAGCGGCAGATCCTGCATACCGACGCCGGTGTCGGCGCCACCAAGGTCGACTCGGCACGGGAGCGCCTGCTGGCGCTGAATCCGACCCTGACCATCCAGGCGATTCCCGAGCGGCTGGCACCCGGCAATGCCCGGCCGCTGTTCGAACGCCACGATCTGGTGATCGACGGTGCCGACAATTTCGCGACGCGCCATCTGGTCAATGACACCGCGCTCGCCACCGGGACGCCGTGGGCCTATGGCGCGGTGCAGCGTTTCCAGGGCCAGGTCAGCCTGTTCGTTCCGGGCGCGGGCCCCTGCTACCGCTGCCTCTTTCCGGAGCCGCCACCGGCGGGCGCAGCGCCCGCCTGTGCCGAGGCCGGTGTGTTCGGCGTCCTGCCGGGCCTCATCGGCATCCTGCAGGCGACCGAGGCGATCAAGTGGCTGCTGGGGCTGGGCGAGTCCCTGGCGGGTCGCCTGCTGGTCTACGACGCGCTGGCGATGCGCGTGCGCGAGCTTCGCCTGGACCGCGACCCGGCCTGTCCGGCCTGCACGGGCGGCTGATCCGGGCCGGCCGTCGTGCATGCCGCGGCGCCGCGGCGGATAATCCACGGCCGTCCCGTCCAAGCGCCTTCCGACATGCCCGCACAGATCCTCGACGGCCGCAGCCTTGCCGAAACGCACCTCCTGCGCATCCGGGCGGAGGTCGAGTCGCGCCGACGCACCGGCATGCGGGCTCCGGCGCTGGCGGTGATCCTGGTCGGCGACGATCCGGCATCGACCGTGTACGTCCGCAACAAGCGCAACGCCGCCGAACGGGCCGGGATCCGGGCCATGGACTTCAACCTGCCGTCGCAGGTCGCCGCCGCCGACGTGTTCGCGCTGGTCGACCGGCTCAACCGCGACCCCGAGATCGACGGCATCCTGGTGCAGCTGCCCTTGCCGCCGCACATCGATCCGGCCGAGCTGATCCAGCGCATCGACCCGGCCAAGGACGTCGATGGTTTCCACGCGCAGAACATGGGCCTGCTGGTGCTCCGCCAGCCCGGGCTGCGGCCGTGCACGCCCAAGGGCGTGATCCACCTGCTGCGCCAGGCCGGTGCGGGCTTCTACGGGCAGCACGCCGTCGTCGTGGGTGCCTCCAATCACGTTGGCCGGCCGATGGTCCTGGAACTGCTGCTCGCCGGCGCCACGGTCACCTGCTGCCATCGCTTCACCCGGGACCTGGGGCGACACGTCGGCGAGGCGGACCTGCTGGTGGTCGCCGTGGGGCGGCCGGGCATCGTGCGCGGCGAGTGGATCCGCCCTGGAGCGATCGTGATCGACGTCGGCATCAACCGGATGCCCGACGGCTCGCTGGCGGGGGACGTCGATTTCGCGGCTGCGGCCGGGCGGGCTGCCTGGATCACGCCGGTGCCCGGGGGCGTCGGGCCGATGACGGTGGCCATGCTCATGCAGAACACGCTCGAGGCCGCCGCTGGCGCCGGACATTGTGACGCAGTGCAAACAACTGCAAACAACTGTTAAAGCGTGCGCTGGTTGGCATTTTGGCCGGCTGCCGCTGTTAGCCTGCGTCCATCCCGTGGAGGAGGTGGCGCATCATGGATACCAGCGACGGTTACGGTGGCCTGGAGTTCGTCCTGTTCGAACCGGGCGAGGTCATGGATACCCGCCAGGAGGATGCCGCTGCCGAGACGCGGGACCAGCTGTTGCCGGAATCGCCGGCGCTGATGGCCGCGCTTGCCCAGTTCGGACAGGCCGCCGACGGCCAGGCGAGCGCCGCCTGCATGATCCGGATCCGCTGGCCGGGCGGTCTGACCGAGGCCACCACCACCGTGGTCCGGAACCGGGTCGCCGAGCGCATGCGCAGGGCGGTGCGCAGCCCCGACTTCTGCATCGAGACCACGCCGGACGAGTTCGCGCTCTGCTTCGCCGGCTGCGACGCGGCGCAGGCCAGGGGGCGCGTCGCCCTCCTGCTGCGCCTGGTCGAGCTGGAGCCGGCGCTGGCCGGCCAGCCGGCCTCGGCCTGGGCCGGGATCGCCCGGCCCGACCGCGACGGCGGGCGCCTGTCCATGCGGACCGTGCGGCTGGCCTGCGAGCTGGCCGCCCTGCAGGACAGCGGCCATATCGAAGTGGTCGATCTCTGAGGTCGCGAATGCGAGCCTGGTTGCCGCAGGGATCGCGGTGGCCGTAAACGGGGGAGGGCAATCCGCCCCCATGATTCAGCGCCGGAGCGCAGGCAGGGATGCCGTCGCAACCGGCGGCGGCAACCGAACGGATGCACCCGCGCGCATGGATGCGCCTTTGCCGCGACCACCGTGAACGTGGGCACCCGCGTACCGATGCCAGCCGATGGGCGGTGCGCGACGCTGCCGCCAAAACGATCTGCCGGGGGCAGCGGGCTGCCCGCAGCGCCGCTTCCGGTCAGTGGACACAGGCCCGGTGGGCAACGCTTCGGCAGGTGCCGAATTCCGGAACGGCCGGTTCAAGGTGGGGGAGCCCGCACCAGGGCCGTCGACGGTCGGAACGGGAGCCGCGGGCGCCGGTCCCGGCCCGGGCGGCTGGCTGACGGAGCCCGCCGCGAAGGCCCATCCCGGACGCTGAGCCGCGGCTCCGCGAGAGGAGGTGGGGTTCAGCTGGGTTGCGCGGTCAGGGCGCGATAGCGCTCCAGTTCCTCGTTCTGCCGCTCGTGCAGCTCGAAGCGCCTCAGCCGCAGCCCCTCGAGTGCGCGTTGTTCGGACTCGAGCTGGGCCTTCAGCGAATCCAGGACGGCGTCGGCCCGCGCCGCACCATCGGGCCCGAGCTGGCCATGGCCCTGCCGCTGGGCGATCTCGGCCTGAAGTCGCTCGATGTTGGTGCGCGTGGAGTTCAGCGAGGCATCGAGGGCGGCGCGAACCTCGTCGTGGGCCCTGAGCAGGTCGATTTCGTCCGGATAGTTCGCCAGCAGCGAGGCGTCGCGCAGGGCCACCCTTCGGGCCTGGGCCTGCAGGCGGGCCTCCTCGGCGTTGCGGGGCAGGGCGCTGTGGCGGGCGTCTACGGCCATGCCATGGGCATTGATCCGCTGCACGCCCGCGGCCGGGGGCGTGGACTCGACCCGGTCGCTGTAGTGCACGTTGCCCTGGTCGTCGACCCACTTGTACAGCCGCTGGCCCTGCGCGGAGGCATCCGTGCAGACCAGCAGTGCGGCGGCAAGGGCCAGCAGGGGGAGGGCTGTCCGGGCCATGGCGACCACTCCATGCGACACCGCGGAGAAGCGGACCGGCGGTCCGCTCGACCCGGCAAGCGGGCTACCCGGATCGATATCGGCACTGTAGTCAGCCCGACGGCCGATTGCCGTGACAGCTCTCACAAGTGTGTCGGAAGTTGCGCGATGGCGCGCACACTCGCGCGTGTAGAAAGCGCGAAACGGGACGACTGGCGATCCCGCCCCCCGGTCAGGCCGCCTTGTTGCCGGCCCGCATCAGGCGCTGCTTCTCGCGCTGCCAGTCGCGTTCCTTCTCGGTCTCGCGCTTGTCGTGCGCCTGCTTGCCGCGCGCCAGCCCGAGCTCGACCTTGGCGCGCCCGCCCTTCCAGTACATCGCCGTCGGCACCAGGGTGTAGCCCTTGCGTTCGATGGCGCCGATCAGGGCATCGATCTGGTTGCGGTGCAGGAGCAGCTTGCGGGTCCGCATCGGTTCGGCGACGACATGGGTCGACACCGTGCTCAGCGGGGTGATCTGGGCCCCGAACAGGAACAGCTCGCCGTTGCGGACCAGCGCATAGCTGTCGCCGAAGTTGATCCGGCCGGCACGCAGGCTCTTGACCTCCCAGCCGTGCAGGGCGATCCCCGCCTCGTGGCGCTCCTCGATGAAGTACTCGTGCCGGGCGCGCTTGTTCAGGGCGATGGTGGAACCGCCGCCCTTGTCCTTGCCCTTTGCCGCCTTGCTGACCATGTGCTCCGCCGGCCGATACAATCCGGCCCATGAATGGACCGCCGATGGTACCCGCAAACCGCCTGGCGACGCTGCCCCGGAGGCGGTCGTGGTGACCGTGGTGAGGCGCGAGGCCCTGGTCGCCAGGCCGCCCGAGCGCATGTTCGCCCTGGTCGACGATGTCGAGTCCTATCCGCAGCGCTTCGACTGGTGCCGGTCGGTGGACGTCCTGGAGCGCAGCGCCGGGGTCACGTCGGCGCGCCTGCACGTGCGGGCCGCCGGGGTGGAGTTCGCTTTCGCCACCCGCAACGACCTCGAGCCGCCCTCCCGCATGCGCCTGACCATGCTGGAAGGTCCCCTGAAGCGCCTGGACGGCGACTGGCGTTTCGAGCCCTACGGCGAGGCCGGCTGCCGGGTCCGCCTGGAGCTGCGCTTCGAGCCGAAGAGCCGCCTGCTGGGCATCGCCACGACGCTGGCCTTCCAGCGGCTGGCGGACCGTCTGGTCGGCGACTTTTCCGCGGCGGCGATGGCCGCGCCCCGATGACCGACCACGCGCTGCGGGTCTGCGTGGTCTGCGCCTGGCCGGACCGGGTGTGGCGCCGGGACCTGACGCTGCCGCCGGGGGCTACCGTGGACGACGCGCTACGGGCCAGCGAATGGCGCACGGCGCTGGCGGATGTCGCCGACGACCTGCAGGTGGCACTGCATGGCCAACCGGCCAGGACCGACCGGGTGCTGGCGGACGGCGACCGGATCGAACTGTGCCGGCCGTTGCGCGTCGACCCGCGCGAGGCGCGGCGTCGCCAGGTCGCTGCGGTCAGGCGCGGAACGGGGTAGACGCGGAACGGGCGGGCGCCAGGCCCCGGACCGGGGGACACCCCGGGGCAGCCCCGGGGCGGTCCGCGCGCTGGGGGCTCGGGGCGGGCTCGCGCCCCGGGGTCTCCGGTGCGCGGCCGCTTCTGGACGGATGGGCCGGGGCGGCTCGACCGCCCCGGCCTGCCGCAGGTCAGTTCCGGGCCGGATCGTCGAGCAGGCCGCGACGAACCAGCAGCGGCTGGAGGTCGGGGCCGGCGCCGGTGAAGTCGCGATACAGGTCCATGGCCGGGCGGCTGCCGCCGCGCGACAGCAGGGTGTCCCGGAAATGCCGGCCGTTCTCGCGGGTCAGCCCGCCGTTGTCCTTGAACCACTGGACGCTGGCCGCGTCGAGCACCTCGCTCCAGATGTAGGAGTAGTAGCCCGCCGAATAGCCGCCGGCGAAGGTGTGGCTGAAGTAGGTGGTGCGGTAGCGCGGCGGCACCGGTGCGAAGTCGGCACCGACGGCCGCCAGGGCCTGCTGCTCGAAGGCGATCACGTCGGTCGGCACCTGCTCCGGGCCGATCTGGTGGAAGGCCTGGTCGAGCAGGGTGGCCGCCAGGTACTCGGTGGTGGCGAAGCCCTGGTTGAAGGTCTCGCCGGCCAGCACCTTGTCGAGCAGCTCCTGGGGCAGCGCCTCGCCGGTCTCGTGGTGACGCGCGTAGTTGGCCAGGACCGACGGCCAGGTCGCCCACATCTCGTTGACCTGCGAGGGGTACTCGACGAAGTCGCGGGGCACCGAGGTGCCCGAGAATCGCGGGTAGGTCACGTTCGAGAACATGCCGTGCAGTGCGTGGCCGAACTCGTGGAACATCGTGGTGACCTCGTCGAAGGTCATCAGGGTCGGCTCGCCTTCGGGCGGCTTGGGGATGTTCTGGTGGTTGCCCACCACCGGCAGGGTGCCCAGCAGCCCGCTCTGCTGGACGTAGGCGTTCATCCAGGCGCCGCCACGCTTGCTGGGCCGGGCGTAGAAGTCGCCGATGAAGATGGCGAGCTGCGAACCGTCGGCCTCGAACACGTCCCAGACGCGCACATCGGGGTGGTAGACCGGCAGGTCGCTGCGCTCCTTGAAGGTGATCCCGAACAGCTCGGTGGCGGCGTGGAAGACGCCGTCCACCAGCACTCGGTTCAGTTCGAAGTAGGGCTTGAGCTGGTTGGCGTCGAGGTCGTAACGCTGCTGACGGACCTTCTCGGCATAGTGCGCCCAGTCCCAGGCGGCGAGCTGGAAGCCGCCGCCCTCGGCATCGATCACCGCCTGGATGTCGGCGGCCTCGCGACGGGCGTTGGCGACCGCCGCCGGCGCCAACCGCGCCATCATGGTGTTGACCGCGTCGGTGCTGCCGGCGGTGGCGTCCTCGAGCACGTACGCGGCGTGGTTGGGGTAGCCGAGCAGGACGGCGCGCTCGGCGCGCAGCTTGACGATGCGGGCGACGATCTCGCGGTTGTCGAACTCGCCGCCGCGGCTGCCGCGGTTGACCGACGCCTCGTGCAGGCGCTGGCGGGCGTCGCGGTCGGTCATGTCGGCCAGGGGCGGCTGGCCGGTGGTGTTCTGCAGCGCGATCTGGAACTTGCCCTCGTGGCCGGCGGCGGTGGCGGCCGCCGCGGCCGCCTCGATGGCCGCCTCGGGCAGGCCGGCGAGCTGCTCGCGGCTGTCGAACAGGACCGCGGAGGCGTTGGTCTCGCGCAGCACGTTCTGGGTGAACCGGGTCTGCAGGCTGGCGAGCTCCGCGTTCAGGGCCTTGAGCTGCTCCTTCTGGGCAGCGTCCAGCCGGGCGCCGGCGCGCACGAAGTCGGTGTGGTAGCGCTCGAGCAGGTGCTGCTGCTCGGCGTCCAGGCCGAGCGCAGTGCGGCGCTCGTACAGGTCGGCGACGCGGGCGTACAAGGTCCCGTCGAGCAGGATGGCGTCCATGTGCGCGGCCAGCTTGGGCGCCAGGTCGGCCTGGGTGGCCTGCAGCACGTCGTTGGTGTGGGCGCCGGCCAGGTTCTGGAAGATGCGCAGGCTGCGGTTGAGCAGCTCGCCGCTGCGCTCCATGGCGACGATGGTGTTCTCGAAGCTGGCCGCCTCGGCATTGCCGGCGATCGCGGCGATCTCTTCGCGCTGCCGGGCCATGCCCTGCTCGATGGCCGGGCCGTAGTGCTGGTCGGCGATGCGGTCGAACGGCGGGTAACCGAGCGGCAGCGGGCTGGGCTGGAGCAGGGGGTTGGCGTCGGCCGCGGGCTCGGCGACGGATTCGCCGCCGTTCTCGCCAGCGGCGCTTGCCGCGTCGCCGGTGGTTTCGCGCGGACCGCAGGCGGCCAGCGGCAGGGACAGGGCTACGGCCAGCGCCAGGGCCAGGGGCTTCCTCTGCATGGGACGGTTCTCCGGGTGGGGATGCAAACCCCGGAGCTTACCGCAAGCCCCCGGACAGGGCGGTCGGCCTGGCCCGTCCGGACGCCATCGTGACCCGGGTCGCGCCCGGTCGCCGCCCGCTCAGCCGGCGTCGTCGACCTGGGGTCCGAAGCGCTGGTATTCGCGGATGTCGTCCAGCAGCTCCTCTTCGATCGTCCGCTCCGGCATCGGGGCGCCCTCGATGCGCGCCAGCGACTCGCCGTCGAAGTGGAGGGTCAGGTTGCGGACCTCGGCTTCCCGGCCGCGCCGGCTGAGGCTGTAGACGTAGTCCCAGCGGTTCTGGTGGAACGGCGAGGTGATCGCCGGGGTGCCCAGCAGCAGCGAGACCTGGCGCTTGCTCATGCCGACCTGCAGGTCGGCGACGGCGCGCTGGTCCAGCAGGTTGCCCTGCGGCACGTCGACCTTGTAGAGCAGGCCGCACCCGGAAAGGGCGGCGGCGGCGATCAGGCTGAGTAGCAGGCGCATGGGTACGGGGCAGGGCGGAAACGGACCCCGATGATACACTAGGCCGCCCGCTCCACCGAGCCATCCGAAGGCGAGCAGACGACGTGTCCAGCGAATCCCAGGAGCTGCGCAAGGCCGGCCTCAAGGTGACCCATCCGCGCCTGCGGATCCTGGAGACCCTGGAGAACGCCGAGGGCCGCCACCTGAGCGCGGAGGACATCTACCGCGCCCTGATCGAATCCTCCGAGGACATCGGCCTGGCCACGGTCTACCGCGTTCTGACCCAGTTCGAGGCGGCCGGCCTGGTGATCAAGCACCACTTCGAGGGCGGCCAGGCGGTCTACGAGATGGACCGTGGCGAGCACCACGACCACATGGTCTGCGTCGACTCCGGCAAGGTCGTCGAGTTCTACAGCCCGGAGATCGAGCGCCTGCAGCGGGAGATCGCCGATCAGCATGGCTACGTGATCGAGGACCACAGCCTGGTCCTGTACGTGCGGCCGAAGAAGAAGGCGCGCTGACCGGGGCTTCCGGGCGCCGTTCAGCGGCCGGCCGCGGCCAGCATCTGCCTGGCCAGGGCCAGCGTTTCCGCCCCGATCTCGACGCCACCGAGCATGCGCGCGAGCTCGTCGACGCGGGCCTCCCCGGCCAAGGGCGTCACCGCCGTGCCGACCCGCCCGCCGCGCGCCCGCTTGCTCACGCTGAGGTGATGGTGCCCCTGGGCCGCGACCTGGGGCAGGTGGGTCACGCACAGCACCTGGGCATGGTCGCCCAGGCGCCGGAGCTTCTGTCCGAGGATCTCCGCGACGGCGCCGCCGACGCCGCTGTCGACCTCGTCGAACACCATGGTCTGGAGCGGATCCTCGCCCAGGGTGGCGACCTCGATGGCCAGGGCGATGCGCGACAGCTCGCCGCCCGAGGCCACCTTGCGCAGCGGCCTCGGCGGCTGGCCCGGATTGGCGCTGACCATGAACTCGCAGCGCTCCAGGCCGACCGCGTCGGGCGCCTGCGCCGGGGCCGGCTCGAGAACGACGTCGAAACGGCCGCCGGCCATGCCCAGTTCGGCCATCAGGGCGGTGACCTCCGGTCCCAGGCGGGCGGCGGCCCGGGCGCGGGCGGCGCTGAGCCGGGTTGCGGCCTCGAGCCAGGACGCCCGCGACTGCGCCAGATCCCCGGCGAGACTTGCGAGGCGCTGGTCGGCGCCCTCGACGGCCTCCAGCTCGGCGGCCAGGCGGTCGCGCTGCTCCACCAGGGCCGCCGGGGCGACGCGGTGCTTGCGGGCCAGCTCGTGCAGTCGCGCCAGCTGGGCGTCCACCTGGGCCAGGCGGGCGGGGTCGCTCTCGGCCCCGTCCAGGTAACCGTCGAGCGCCTGCACGGCTTCGCGCAGCTCCAGTTGCGCCGTGGCCAGCGACTGCAGGCTGGTCGCCAGGCCGGGATCGCCCGCCACTGCGCGGTCCAGCAGGTTCCGTACCCGGGCCAGGCCGGCGAGCAGGGCCGCCTCGTCGTCGCCATCGAGCAGGGCGCGCGCGGCCGCGCAGGCGGCCAGGGTCTCGTCCTGGTGGTTCAGGCGATGGTGTTCCTGCTCGAGCGCCAGCAGGGCCTCCGGGGGCAGGGCGGCGGACTGCAGCTCGGACAGGTGGTGGCGAAGCAGCTCCAGGCGGTCCGGGTCGGCGCCGCCGCGCTGCTCCAGTGCCCGGCACTGGCGCGCCAGGGCCTGCCAGTGCGCCGCCGCCGCGGCCACCTCGGCACGCAGGGCGGGGTGGCCGCCGTGGCGGTCCAGCAGGTCGAGCTGGCTGCCGCGGGCGAGCAGCGCCTGGTGCTCGTGCTGGCCGTGGATGCCGACCAGCTGCCCGGCCAGGGCGGCCAGCGTCTGCAGGGTCACCGGGCGGCCGTTGATCCAGGCCCGGGAGGCGCCGGCGGCGCGCACCACCCGTCGCAACAGGCAGTCGTCGCCGTCGTCGAGCTCGTTCTCGGCCAACCAGCCGCGGACCGCAGGCAGGCGCGAGAGATCGAAGCCCGCCGCCAGCTCCGCGCGCTCGGCGCCCGCCCGCACCGTCGCGCTGTCGGCGCGGGCGCCGGACAACAGCAGCAGGGCGTCGACCAGCAGCGACTTGCCGGCGCCGGTCTCGCCGGTGACGACGGTCAGGCCGCCGCCCAGGGTGAGCTCGACGGACTCGACGATGGCGAAATCGCGGACGCTGAGGTGGGTCAACATGGCCGCGCACGTTAGCATGGGGCCCGCCCCCCGGGGGCGGCACGGACGACTTGGAAACCGCGTCCTGCTGCGCCATATTCGAGGCATCCAGGATCCGCCACCGACATGCCCGCCATTCCCCCCGACGACCTGCTCGACGCCCGCGCCCGGCGCCTGCTGCGCACGTTGATCGCGCAGTACATCCGGGACGGCCAGCCGGTCGGCTCACGCACCCTGGCCCGGCAATCCGGCCTCGATGTCAGCGCCGCCACCATCCGCAACGTCATGGCCGACCTCGAGGAGATCGGCCTGGTCGCCGCGCCGCACACGTCGGCCGGCCGGGTGCCGACCACCCAGGGCTACCGGGTGTTCGTCGACAGCCTGCTGGAGGTCAAGCCGCTGGCCGACTCCGAGCTGGCCCGCCTGCGCGGCGAACTGAGCGCGGGCGGCGGCACCCAGGACCTGGTCAACTCGGTGTCCGGCCTGCTCTCGGCCGCGACCCAGTTCGTCGGACTGGTCACGGTGCCGCGCCGGGGGGCGTTCGCCTTCCGCCACATCGACTTCGTGCCCCTCGACGGCCGCCGGGTGCTGGTGATCCTGGTGTTCACCGACAACGACGTGCAGAACCGCGTGATCGAGCTGCCCCGGCCCCATTCGGCGGCGGAACTCGAGCAGGCGGCCAACTTCCTCAACCAGCAGTACGCCGGGCTGAGCCTCGAGCAGATCCGTGCGCGCCTGGTCGCCGACCTGGAGGAGGCCAGGCGGGCGATGAACGCCACCATGGAGGCGACCATCGCCATGGCCGGCACCGCACTGGCCATCGAGTCCGGCGATGACGTGGTGGTCAGCGGCCAGACCAACCTCATGGGGCAGCCGGAGCTCGCCAGCATCGAGCGCCTGCGCGAGCTGTTCGAGGCGTTCAGCCGGAAGCGCGAGCTGCTCCAGCTCATGGAACGGTGCATCCACGCCCGGGGCGTGCGCCTGTTCATCGGCGAGGAGTCCGGGCTCAGCCCGCTCGACCACTGCTCGGTGGTGACCGCCCCCTATGGCGCTGGCGGCAGGGTGCTGGGCGTGCTGGGCGTCATCGGGCCGACCCGGATGGCCTACGAACGCGTCATCCCGATGGTCGAGGCCACCGCGCGCCTGCTGTCCAGTGCCTTGAATCGCGACGGCGCGTCCCAATGAAGCGGGGCGTCATGGCCGGACGGCGACGGGCGGTCGCCGGCCGATGCCGCCTGCCTTCCCCCAAGGAGCCGCGATGAGCCCGATGCACCGAGCCGAAGACGAACCCACCGGTCCCGCCGAGCCCTTCCAGGACGGCGCCGAGCAGAGCCTCGATGCCGCCGAGCGGGAGCTCGGCCTGGTCGAGCGGCAGCTCGCCGGAGCCCAGGAGGAACTGCTCAGGACCCGCGCCGAGATGGACAACCTGCGCAAGCGGGTGGTCCGCGAGGTCGAGGGCGCCCGCCGCTATGCCGGAGAACGCGTCCTGTCCGACCTGCTGCCGGTCGCCGACAGCCTGGAGCAGGGCCTGGCCGCGGTGGCCGAGGACGGCCCGGCCCGGGAAGGCATGGAGCTGACCCGTCGCCAGCTCCTGGCGGCCCTGGAGCGCCACGGCGTCGTCCAGGTCGACCCCGCCGGCGAAGCCTTCGATCCGGCCCTGCACGAGGCGATCTCGACCCAGCCGGCCACCGGCGGCCAGGCCGACGGCACCGTCGTGTGCGTCCTGCAGAAGGGCTACCGGTTGCACGATCGGACCCTGCGCCCGGCCCTGGTGGTCGTGGCCCGCGCCGCCGACGCTTGAATCCGGGCCGCACCGCCCCAGATAGCGGTTCATCAGAAACTTCGACGCGGCAGACCCCGGCCGCCCGAGCAGACACCGGAGCACACGAATCATGGGCAAGATCATCGGCATCGACCTCGGCACGACGAACTCCTGCGTCGCCCTCATGGAGGGCGGCAAGTCCCGGGTCATCGAGAACGCCGAGGGCGACCGCACCACGCCCTCGGTGGTCGCCTTCGGCAAGGACGGCGAGGTCCTGGTCGGCCAGCCGGCCAAGCGCCAGGCGGTGACCAATCCCAAGAACACCTTCTTCGCGGTGAAGCGCCTGATCGGCCGCAAGTTCACCGATGCCGAGGTGCGCAAGGACATCGAGCTGGTGCCCTACGGCATCGTCGAGCACGACAACGGCGACGCCTGGGTGGCCAAGGCCGACGGCACCCGCATGGCGCCGCAGCAGATCTCCGCCCATGTGCTGATGAAGATGAAGAAGACCGCCGAGGACTTCCTCGGCGAGCCGGTCACCGAGGCGGTCATCACGGTGCCCGCCTACTTCAACGATTCCCAGCGCCAGGCCACCAAGGAGGCCGGCAAGATCGCCGGCCTCGAGGTGAAGCGCATCATCAACGAGCCGACCGCGGCGGCGCTCGCCTACGGCCTCGACAAGTCGCTCGGCAAGGACCGCAAGATCGCGGTCTACGACCTCGGCGGCGGCACCTTCGACGTCTCGATCATCGAGATCGCCGAGATCGACGGCGAGAAGCAGTTCGAGGTGCTCGCCACCAACGGCGACACCTTCCTGGGCGGCGAGGACTTCGACAAGCGCCTGATCGACTACCTGGTGGACGAGTTCCGCAAGGAGCAGGGCATCGACCTGCGCACCGACCCGCTGGCCCTGCAGCGCCTCAAGGACGCCGCCGAGCGCGCCAAGATCGAGCTGTCCAGCGCCCAGCAGACCGACGTCAACCTGCCCTACATCACCGCCGACGCCAGCGGGCCCAAGCACCTCAACATCCGGGTCACCCGGGCCAAGCTGGAGTCGCTGGTCGACGAGCTGATCCAGAAGACCCTGGGGCCGTGCCGGACCGCCATCAACGATGCCGGCCTGAAGGTTTCCGACATCGAGGAGGTGATCCTGGTCGGTGGCCAGACCCGCATGCCCAAGGTGCAGGCGGCGGTGGCGCAGTTCTTCGGCAAGGAGCCGCGCAAGGACGTCAATCCCGACGAGGCCGTGGCGGTGGGCGCGGCGATCCAGGGCGGCGTCCTGACCGGCGACGTCAAGGACGTGCTGCTGCTCGACGTGACGCCGCTGTCGCTGGGCATCGAGACCCTGGGCGGCGTGTTCACCAAGCTGATCGAGAAGAACACCACCATTCCGACCAAGAGCACCCAGGTGTTCTCCACCGCCGAGGACAACCAGTCGGCGGTCACCGTCCACGTCCTGCAGGGCGAGCGCGAACAGGCCCGCTTCAACAAGTCGCTGGCCAAGTTCGACCTGTCCGGCATCGAGCCCGCGCCGCGCGGCATGCCGCAGGTCGAGGTCACCTTCGACATCGACGCCAACGGCATCCTGCACGTGCACGCCAAGGACAAGAAGACCGGCAAGGAGCAGAAGATCGAGATCAAGGCCGGTTCCGGGCTGTCCGAGGCCGAGATCGAGCAGATGATCAGGGACGCCGAGGCCCACCGCGACGAGGACCAGCGCTTCCACGAGCTGGTCGCCACCCGCAACAAGGCCGACACCCTCGTGCATGCCACCAGGGGCGCGGTCAAGGAGCACGGCGCAAAGGTCCCGCCCGAGCAGATGGCCGCCATCGAGTCGGCGCTGGCCGACCTCGAGACGGCGATGAAGGGCGACGACAAGGCCCAGATCGAGTCGCGCATCGGCACGCTCGAGACGGCGGCCCAGTCGCTGTACGCCGCGGCCGCTGCCGGCTTCCAGGCAGGCGCCGAGGGCGAGCAGCCGGCGGCTTCGGACGACGTCGTCGATGCCGAGTTCACCGAGGTCAAGGACGGCGAGTCCGGCAAGTCCTGATCAGGTCGCCCGGGACGCGCCCCTCGGCGCGTCCCGGGCGCGGCGGCGGGGCGGCCCGCCGCGACCGCCGCCCGCCGCCGTCGTCCCCCCGTGCATCCAGTCGACGCAGTCCATGACCAAGCGCTGCCACTACGAAGTCCTCGGCGTCAGCCGTACCGCGACCCAGGCTGAGCTGAAGGCCTCGTTCCGGCGCCTGGCCATGAAGCTGCATCCGGACCGGAACCCGGACGATCCGAAGGCCGAGGAGCAGTTCAAGGAGGCCAAGGAGGCCTTCGAGACGCTCTCCGACCCGGGCCGCCGCCAGCGCTACGACCAGTTCGGGCACGCCGCGGCGGGGCAGGGTGCGGGCGGACCCGGGAACGGCGCCGGGTACGGCGACCTGGGCGACATCTTCGGCGACATCTTCGGCGACATCTTCGGGGCCGGCAGGGGGCGGGGCGCGCGGCGCGGCGCCGACCTGCGCTACGTGGTCGAGCTCGACCTCGAGGAGGCGGCGTTCGGCGTCGAGAAGGAGATCGGCTTCCCGAGCCGGGTGGTCTGCCGGCGCTGCGAGGGCAGCGGTTCGGACGACGGCAAGACCGAGACCTGCGGCACCTGCCACGGCCACGGCCAAGTGCGCATGCAGCGCGGCATCTTCTCGATGCAGCAGGCCTGCCCGCACTGCGGGGGCAAGGGCAAGGTGGTCGCCAACCCGTGCCGGACCTGCGACGGCGAAGGCTATGTCGAGGACGAGAAGCGCCTGCGCGTGAAGCTGCCCGCGGGCGTGGACAGCGGCGACCGCGTGCGCCTGGCCGGCGAGGGCGAGGCGATGGCCGGCGGCGCCCCGGGCGACCTGTTCGTGGAGGTCGCCGTGCGCGAGCACGCCATTTTCCAGCGCCAGGGTGCCGATCTGTATTGCGAGGTGCCGATCCGCTTCTCCCAGGCCGCCCTCGGCTGCGAGCTGGTGGTGCCCACCCTTGACGGCGAGGCGGTCGTCAAGGTGCCCGCCGAGACCCAGACGCACCGGCTGTTCCGGCTGCGCGGCAAGGGCATCCGCCCGGTCCGCGGCGGGCCGCCCGGCGACCTGGTCTGCCGGGTGGTGGTCGAGACGCCGGTCAACCTCAGCGCCGAGCAGCGCCGCCTGCTGGGCGCGTTCGAGGCGACCTTCGAGGGCAACCCGTCGCGGCACTCGCCCCGGGAGAGCACCTGGATGGACGCTGCCCGGACCTTCTGGAACCGGCTCAAGGCCAGCGCCTCCTGAGGCGCCTGCGGGCAGGCTTTGCGCGGTGCCGCGAGGCTGTCCGCGCTCAGGCCGTGGCCAGCGGCCATTCCGCGTGGCCCTCGATGACCAGCTGGGTCTGGCCGCCGACCCAGACCCCGTCGCCGTCGATGCGGATCTCGATGAGCGCGTCGTGGCCGATCTCCCGGCCCTGGCTGACCACGTAGCCGCGGCCCAGCGGGCCTTCGGGCTCGCAGTGGGCGATATAGGCGGCGATCAGGCCGTTGGCGGCTCCGGAAGCCGGGTCCTCGACGATGCCGACGCCCGCCGGAAAGGCGCGGACCACCAGATCGTGGTCGCCGCCCTGGCAGCGCGCGAACACGCACAGGCCCAGGCTGTCGCTGGCGTGCGCCAGCGCGGCGATCGCCGCATGGTTGGGATGCCAGCCGCGGACCTCCTGGGCATCGGCCAGCTCGGCCAGCCACCAGCGCCGTCCGCCCTCGACGAATGCCGGCGCCAGGCGTCCCAGCCGCCGGTCGCCGAGCAGGGCCTGCAGCTGCGGGTCGCCGTCCAGGCCCTGGCGCAGGACCTGCGCGCCGGGCGCCTGCACGAACAGGCGCTGCGCTTCGCCGACCCCCTCGACCAGGATCGGCAGCAGTCCCGCCCCGCAGTCCTGTACCAGTCGACCGCCGCCGGCCCGCACCAGGCCGGTGGCCAGCGCGGCGTGGGCGCTGCCGATGGTCGGGTGACCGGCGAAGGCGATCTCCCGGGTCGGCGTGAAGATGCGCAGGCGGTAGTCGGCGCCGCTCGGGCCTGGTGGCAGCAGGAAGGTGGTCTCGACCAGGTTGGTCCAGGCGGCGAAGCGCTGCATGGCGTCGGTCGGCCAGTGGTCGGCATCGATCACCACGCCGAGGGGGTTGCCGCCGCCGGGGCGTGCGGCGAACACATCGAGTTGCAGGTAGCGGACCTTGGCCATGGCGCACGATAGCAACTTCGGTGCATCGCCGGCTCACCACAGGCTCAGCGAAGCGTTGCTAGGGTGGCGGCTGGTTCCCGGGGACTGAAGGAGAATCCCTATGGATGGATGGCTGTCGTCGTTGCGGGAGTTCGACTGGCAGGCCCTGCTGGTGCTCGGAGGCATGCGCCTGGGCGGCGCGCTGCTGATCCTGCTGGTCGGCATCTGGCTGGCGCGACGCCTGGCCCTCGGCTCCCAGCGCGCCCTGGACCGGGCCGGCGTCGATCCCATGCTGACCGGCTTCCTGCGCAACGTGGCCTATGGCGCCCTGGTGGTCGTGGTGCTGATCGCGGCGGTCGGCACGCTCGGCGTGCAGACGACTTCCCTGCTGGCCGTGCTCGGCGCCGCCGGCCTGGCGATCGGCCTGGCGCTGCAAGGCTCGCTCTCGAACATCGCGGCCGGGATGATGCTGATCACGCTGCGCCCCTTCCGCAGCGGCGACTTCGTGAGGATCGCCGGCGAGGAGGGGTCGGTCGAGCAGGTGATGGTGTTCCAGACCACCCTGCGCACCCCGGACAACCGGCTGGTGACCCTGCCCAACAACCAGATCACCGCCGCGCCGATCATCAACTTCACCTCCAATACCCGCCGCCGGGCCGATATTCCGGTCGGGATCGGCTACGGCGAGGACATCGCCCGGGCCAGGCAGACCCTGCTGGCGCTGGTCGGCCGGCACGAGGGCGTGCTGGCGGAGCCGGCGCCCCTGGTGCTGGCGACCGCCCTGAACGACAGCAGCGTGGACCTGGAAGTGCGCGCCTGGATCGCCACCGGCGATTACGTCCGCGTCCGCAGCGAGCTGGTCGAGGCGATCCACAGAGGCCTGGGCGAGGCGGGCATCCCGATCCCGTTCCCGCAACGCGACGTCCACCTGCACCTGCCGGCCGCCACCGGCAAGGCCCTCGCGCGCCTGGGCCGGGACCGGGCGGCCGACCCCGTTGCCGCCCCTGGCGCGTTGCAGTCGGGGTGATCGCCGCCACCGCCCTGCTGATGCCGCACGCCTCCGCTGGCGCCGGGGCAGGCCGCCGCTGCTACCCTTCCGCCATGGCGGCGGATGGCGACAGCAGCGACGAGCAGCTTGCCCTGGCCTGGGCCGGAGGCGACCAGGCGGCCTTCCTTCGCCTGTACGCGCGCCACAAGGGGCGGCTGTATGCCTTCCTGCTGCGTTCGCTGGGTCGCCGCGATGCCGCCGACGACTGCTTCCAGGACACCTGGGCGCGGGCGATCGCGGCGCATCGCCGCTGGCGGCCGCAGGCGCGGTTTTCCACCTGGCTGCTGCAGATCGCCCACAACCTGGTGGTCGACCGCTTCCGCCGGCAGCGGCCGATGGTCTCGATCGACGACGGCGACGGCCCGGCTCCGCCGCCGGTGCTGGTCGACGGCCAGCCGGGGTCCGATCCGGCCGCCGCACACGAGGCGCTGGAGCAGGGCCGCCGACTGCGGGCGGCGATCGCCGCGCTGCCGCTCGAACAGCGCACCGCGCTGCTGCTGCGACTGGACGCCGAGCTGTCGCTGGAGGAGATCGCCGAGGTCACCGGCGCCGGCCGGGAAACCGTGAAGTCGCGGCTTCGCTACGCGATGGACAAGCTGCGGGAGGCAATGGGATGAGCGCTGGCCCGGGGCTTGGCCGAGAAGAGGCGGCGCTGGCGGCAAGGCTGCGCCGGCAGTGGCCGGTGTCCGGCCCCTCCGAGGCGCTCGACCAGGCGGTCCTGGCGCGCGCCGGAACCGCACGCGGCGCCCGGCGCCGCACCCGCGCGCGCCTGCCCTGGCTGCTGGCCAGCGCGGCCGCCGCCGTGCTCGCCGTGGGCACGGTGTTGCGGCTCGCCGTGGCGCCAGCGCCGACGGACGACATCCTGGCCACCGAGGCGGCCGCCCCCGCGGCGCCCGCGGCGACGCCGGCTGCGGCCAGGCAGCCGGTCGCCAGTGGTGGCGCGGAGACGGCCGCGCCGGAACGATCGGCGCTCCGGGCGCCGGCGGCGACGCAGCCGGTGCAGGCCGCAGAGCGCCAAGCCGCCGGCGTCACGGCGCCGCCGTCGCCTCCGGCAGACGACGGCGGAGCACGGCAGGCGGTCGCGGTCCCGGCGGCGGCGGAGGCGGAGCTGGCTGCGGCCGTCGCGCTGCTGGAGGCCGGGCAGGATGCGGCGGCGGCGGCGGCGGCGCGGACGCTGCTGCGGCGCTGGCCGGGCATCGAACTGCCGGAACCGTTGCAGGCATTGCTCGCCGAGCCGGCACCGGTCGAGTGACCGACACCGCCCCGGCTCGGCGTGCCGGGCTTGCGCGGACCGCCGGAGGTCATTAGAATGGCGGCTCGCTGATGCGGGGTGGAGCAGTCTGGCAGCTCGTCGGGCTCATAACCCGAAGGTCGCAGGTTCAAATCCTGCCCCCGCTACCAGGTTCGAAAGAAGCCTCCTCAGCGAGGCTTTTTTCTTGGCCGCCGGCAGGCATCGCCGGAGCCGGGCTCAGGATGGCCGCTTGCGGCCATTCTGCGTTTCCGGGCCATGGAAAAACCGGCACGGTGGCGAAGTCGTACTGGAGAGGAATGGACAAGGCGCAAGAAATCGCGGCACTGGTGACCGGGACCGTCGAGGACCTGGGGCTGCTGCTGTGGGGCGTGGAGTACGCGCCGCGGGCACGCAGCAGCCTGGTGCGCCTTTACATCGACCACGCCGACCGGGAAGTCACGATCGAGGACTGCGAGGCGGTCAGCCGCGAGGTCAGCGCGCTGTTCGAGGTCGACGACCCGATCCGGGGCCAGTACACGCTCGAGGTCTCCTCGCCGGGACTCGATCGCCCCTTCTTCAGGGCCTCGCAGTTGCCGTCGTTCGCGGGCGAGACGCTCGAGGTTTCCCTGCACGCGCCGGTCGCGGGTCGCCGCCGGCTGCAGGGACGGTTGCTGGGCGTCGACGGCGAGCGGATCACGCTCGACCTCGACGGCGCCAATTTCGATTTCGATTTCGGGCAGGCCGCGAAGATCCGCGTGCGTCCCGACTACGAGAAGATCCTGGGACAGACGGGACGCGACCGCGCGGGCGGCGACGTTCCTGGAGAACACCGATGAGCAAGGAACTGCTGCTGGTCGCCGAGGCGGTCGCCAACGAGAAGGGCGTCGAGCGCGACGTCATCTTCGACGCCCTGGAGGCGGCGCTCGCGTCGGCCGCCAAGAAGCGCTACGAGGAGGACGTCGCCATGCGGGTCAGCATCGACCGCAACACCGGCGACTACGAGACCTTCCGCGTCTGGGAGGTGGTCGCCGACGACGTGGTCATGGAATCGCCCGACCGGCAGATCCGTCTGATGGATGCGGTCGACGAGAAGCCCGACGCCGCGGTCGGCGACTTCATCGAGGAGCAGGTCGAGAACGTCGGCTTCGGCCGGATCGCCGCCCAGGCCGCCAAGCAGGTGATCCTGCAGAAGGTGCGCGAGGCCGAGCGGGCCCTGGTGGTCGAGGCCTTCAAGGACCGGATCGGCGAACTGCTGACCGGGACCGTCAAGCGGGTCGAGCGCGGCAGCATCGTGATCGACCTGGGCGGCAACGCCGAGGGCTTCATCCCGCGCGAGAAGGCGATCCAGCGCGAGAACCTGCGGGTCGGCGACCGCGTCCGCGGCTTCCTCTACGAGGTCCGTTCCGAGCCCCGCGGCCCGCAGCTGTTCATCTCCCGGACCGCGCCGGAATTCATGATGGAGCTGTTCCGGCTCGAAGTGCCCGAGATCAGCCAGGGCCTGGTCGAGATCATGGGCTGCGCGCGCGATCCCGGCGACCGCGCCAAGATCGCCGTGCGCGCCCACGACAACCGGACCGATCCGATCGGCGCCTGCATCGGCATGCGTGGCTCGCGCGTCCAGGCGGTATCGAACGAGTTGAACGGCGAGCGCGTCGACATCATCCTCTGGAGCGAGAACCCGGCCCAGTTCGTCATCAACGCGATGGCGCCGGCCGAGGTCCTGTCGATCATCGTCGACGAGGAGAAGAACAGCATGGACATCGCGGTCGCCGAGGACAAGCTGTCCCAGGCGATCGGCCGCGGCGGCCAGAACGTTCGCCTGGCCAGCCGCCTGGCCGGGTGGCACCTCAACGTGATGACCGAGAAGCAGGTCCGCGAGAAGTCCGAGGCCGAGCAGGAGGCCGCGCGCCAGCTCTTCGTGGAGCGCCTGGAGGTCGATGCCGAGATCGCCGGCATCCTGGTCCAGGAGGGCTTCTCGACCATCGAGGAGATCGCCTATGTGCCCGAGGGCGAGCTGCTGGCCGTCGAGGAGTTCGACGCCGACATCGTCGCCGAGCTCCGCTCGCGCGCCCGCGACGCCCTGCTGACCCAGATGATCGCCGTCGAGGAGGAGCTCGAGGCGAACCGGCCGGCGGACGACCTGCTGGACCTCGAAGGCATGGACGAGTCGGTCGCCTACGCCCTGGCGGCGCGCGGCATCGTCAGCCGCGAGGACCTGGCCGAGGCGGCGGTCGACGAGATCGCGGATATCGAGGACGTCGGCGAGGAACGTGCCGGCGAGCTGATCATGGCCGCACGGGCGCACTGGTTCGAGGACGGGGTCTGAGACCCGCTCCCCCCCAGTCGCAGCCCCGCCAACCGTTCCGGGAGTAACAACGCATGTCCGAAACAATCCGACAGCTGGCCGCCCTCGTGGGCACGCCGGTCGAGACCCTGGTCGAGCAGCTGGCCGCGGCCGGGATGGCCTACAGCGACGCCGACCAGCCGGTCAAGCCGAGCGACAAGCGCAAGCTGCTCGAGTTCCTGCGCGCCCAGCACGGCAAGCGCGGCGAGACCGTGCCCGATCCGGACAAGACGCCGGCCAAGATCACCCTGCGCCGCAAGACGGTCACCGAGCTCACGGTGGCCGGACCGCAGGGACGTGGCCGCACCACGGTGAACGTCGAGGTGCGCCAGAAGCGCACCTACGTCAAGCGCACCGAGCTGACCGGCCAGCCGGGCGTCGAGCTGGAGGACGAGCGCGAGGAGGCGCGGCGCAAGCTCGAGGAATCGCGGGCCCAGAACGCCGCCGAAGTCGCCGCCCTCGCCGAGGCGGACCGCCGCCGGCGCGAGGAGGAGTCGCGCCGCAAGGAGGAAGAGGAAGCGCGCCGCAAGGCCGAGGAGCAGGCTGCCCTGGCCGCCGCCGAGGAGGCCGCGCGTGCGGCGCCGGCCGAGGCCGAGGCCGGCAAGCGCAAGCCAGGCGACCAGGCCTCTCCCCGCAAGGACGGTCCCGCCAAGGCGCCCGAGAAGGCCCGTGAGGAGCCGCGCCGGCACAAGCCCGGGCGCGGTTCGCACCGGATGGCCGAGACCGACGTCTCCGAGGACGTCAAGGCGCCGCCGTACATCCGCGGCGAGCTGCACCTCAGCAACGAGCGCCGCGTGGCGCCCGGCAAGAAGCGGATGAAGGCGCGGCCGTCCGAGTACGGGCGCGCCGGCTCGGGTGGCGACCGCCACGGCTTTTCCCGCCCGACCGCGCCGATGGTGCGCGAGATCGAGGTCGGCGAGTCGATCAGCGTGGGCGATCTCGCCCAGAAGCTGGCGGTCAAGGCCGGCGAGCTGATCAAGGCGCTGATGAAGATGGGCGTGATGGCGACCATCAACCAGGTGCTCGACCACGACACCGCGGTGCTCGTCGTCGAGGAGCTCGGCCACCGCGCGCGTCGAGCCGAGGAGCGCGACGTCGAGATGGAGCTGATCGCCCAGAGCGAGCTGCAGGGCGACCTGGCGCCGCGGCCGCCGGTGGTCACCATCATGGGCCACGTCGACCATGGCAAGACCTCGCTGCTCGACCACATCCGCCGCGCCAAGGTCGCGGCGGGCGAGGCCGGCGGCATCACCCAGCACATCGGCGCCTACCACGTCGAGACCGCCAAGGGCGTGATCACCTTCCTGGACACCCCGGGCCATGCCGCCTTCACGTCGATGCGTGCGCGCGGCGCCAAGCTGACCGACATCGTCATCCTGGTCGTCGCCGGCGACGATGGCGTCATGCCGCAGACGGTCGAGGCCGTGCAGCACGCGCGTGCCGCGGGCACCCCGCTGATCGTCGCCGTCAACAAGATGGACAAGCCCGACGCCAGTGCCGACCAGGTCAAGCAGGAGCTGCTCCAGCACGAGGTCGTCGCCGAGGAGTTCGGCGGCGAGGTGGCCTTCGTGCCGGTGTCGGCGAAGACCGGCATGGGCATCGACGATCTGCTCGACGCCATCCTGGTGCAGGCCGAGGTCATGGAGCTGAGCGCGGTTCCCGAGGGTGCCGCCTCCGGCGTGGTGATCGAGTCCCGCCTCGACAAGGGCCGCGGCGCGGTCGCCACGGTGCTCGTGCAGCAGGGGCGCCTGGAGAAGGGCGACTACGTCGTGTGCGGCGTCGAGTACGGCCGCGTGCGCGCGATGTTCGACGAGAACGGCAAGCCGGCGCAGTCGGCCGGCCCCTCCATCCCCGTCGAGATCCTCGGCCTGTCCGGCAGCCCGGACGCCGGCGACGAGCTGGTCGCGGTCGCCAACGAGCGCATGGCCAAGGAGGTCGCCCAGACCCGCCAGGCCAAGCGTCGCGAGGCGCGCCTGGCCAAGAGCCAGATGGCCAAGCTGGAGGACATCGTCGCGCAGATGGGCCAGACAAGCGAGCAGCAGACGCTCAACATCCTGATCAAGGCCGACGTCCAGGGTTCGGTGGAGGCGCTGCGGGAGTCGCTCACCCAGCTCACCAACGAGCGGGTCCGCGTCAACGTGATCGGCGCCGGCGTCGGCGGCATCACCGAGTCGGACGCCACGCTGGCGGCCGCCTCCAAGGCCCTGGTGATCGGCTTCAACGTCCGCACCGACGCCTCGGCCCGCAAGGTCGTCAGCGACGCCGGAATCGACGTCCGCTACTTCTCGATCATCTACGACGTCATCGACCAGGTGAAGCAGGCGGTGACCGGCCTGCTCGGCACCGAGATCCGCGAGGACATCCTCGGCATCGCCGAGGTCAGGGACGTGTTCCGCTCCTCGAAGTTCGGCCAGATCGCCGGCTGCATGGTGGTCGAGGGCACGGTCAAGCGCAGCAAGCCGATCCGGGTCCTGCGCGACAACGTGGTGGTCTTCGAGGGCGAGCTGGAATCGCTGCGCCGCTTCAAGGAAGCGGTGGAGGAGGTGCGCAACGGCACCGAGTGCGGCATCGGCGTGAAGGGCTACGACGTCAAGGTCGGCGACCAGATCGAGTGCTTCGAGCGCGTCGAGGTCAAGCGCACCCTGTGACGGCCACCTGCGTCGCCGGGTGCCGGGCCGGGCCGGGCCGCCGCTTCAGTGGCGGCCGCCCGGCCGCCCCGGCGCCCGTCGACCGTCCCGCCGGCCCGGCCTGATCCCGGCCCCGTCCGCCTGCCATCCGCAAGGAGACCGCCATGGCCCGCACCCCTTTCAAGCGCACCGATCGCGTCGCCGCCGAACTCCGCCGCGAGGTCGGCCTGCTCGTGCACCAGGCGGTGCGCGACGCCCTGCTGCCCGAGCTGAGCGTCTCCGACGTCGAGGTCACCCGGGACTTCAGCCACGCCACCGTGTATTTCACGGTGCTCGACAACGACAGCGCCGGCCCCGCGCTGGCCATGCTCAAGGAGCTGGGCCGCGAGTTCCGGATGCAGCTGGCCCGCCGGTTGCGCCTGCGCACGACCCCGGAGCTGCACTTCCGTTACGACACCTCGGTGGAGCAGGGCGAGCGCATCGACCACCTGCTGCGTCAGGCTGGCGTCACGCCCGCAGCGGACGACCCCGAACCCGAGCCCGGCCCGGACGGGACCGGACCGGTGCGGAACTGACGGCTCGTGGCGCGCACCCCGATCCGGTGCACCCGGTGCCGGGCGCGCCGGACGGCGTCGGCCTGAGGCCGGCCCGGGACGCGCGGCATGACCCCGGACCCGTCCAGCCCGTCGCCGTCCGGTACGGCGCGCAGCGGCATCGTGCTGCTCGACAAGCCTGCCGGGATGAGCTCCAACGCGGCGCTGCAGAAGGTCAGGCGGGCGCTCGGGGCCGCCAAGGCCGGCCACGCCGGCACCCTGGATCCGCTGGCCACCGGCATGCTCCCGGTCCTGCTGGGCGAGGCCACCAAGATCGCCGGCCACCTGCTCGGCAAGGACAAGGCCTACCGGGTCGGCGCCCGGCTGGGTGTCACCACCGACAGCTACGATGCCGACGGCAGCGTCACCGGGGGCGGCCCGGTGCCCGAGCTGGCCGCGGCCGACCTGCGCCCCCTGCTGGACCGGCTGACCGGCAGGATCCGGCAACGCCCGCCGGCGTTCTCCGCCCTCAAGCAGGGCGGCGTGCCCCTGTACCGCCGGGCCCGCCGGGGCGAGCCCGTCGACGTCCCGGAAAGGGAGGTGGACGTGCACGGCATCGGGCTGGTCGCGCTGGCCGGCGACCACCTGGAACTGGAGGTGGTCTGCGGCTCGGGCACCTACATCCGGTCACTGGTCCACGACATCGGCCAGACACTGGGCTGCGGGGCCCATGTCACCTCCCTGCGCCGGCTCTGGGTCGATCCGTTCCGCGAGCGGCCCATGGTCGCGCTGGACGCCGTGCTTGCCGGAACCGCGCCCGTGCTTCCGGTGCTCGCCGGGCTGGCCGGCTGGCCGACCCTGGTGGCCGGTCCGGAACAGGCGATGGCGATCCGCCAGGGCCGGCCGGTGGCCCTCACCGGCGCCGCCCCCGGGCGCCTGGCCGTACTGGCCGCACCGGGCGAGCTGCTTGCCCTGGTGGAGGTCGCGGGGGACGGCGGCGCGCGTTCCCTGCGGGTGTTCAACCCGGTCTGCTGACGCCGGGCCGCGGCGCCCCCGCGCTTGTTGCGCATGGCGCGGACCCGCTAGAATGCGGGCTGCCTTCGCCTCGACCCAAACCATTGATCGCGAATCCACAGGGCGGCCCGGCCACGGTCCGCAGGGGTTCGCTTCGTACATCAGGACCACGGAAATGACACTCAGCGTCGAAGATACCGCCCGCATCGTCAACGAGCACAAGCGTGCCGCCAACGATACCGGCTCCCCGGAAGTGCAGGTCGCCCTGCTGTCGGCCCGCATCGAGTACCTCACCAAGCACTTCGCGGACCACAAGAAGGACCACCACAGCCGTCGTGGCCTGCTCAAGCTGGTCAACCAGCGCCGCCGCCTGCTCGACTACCTCAAGCGCAAGGACGACGAGCGCTACAAGGCGCTGATCGCCAAGCTCGGCCTGCGCCGCTGATCGACCGGACGGAAAGGATCCAGGAAGTGACCAAGCACACCAAGCAGTTCCAGTACGGCAGCCACCTCGTCACCCTGGAGACCGGCGAGATCGCCCGGCAGGCCGGCGGCGCGGTGATGGTCGACATCGGCGGCACCGTGGTCCTGGCGACCGTGGTCGGCAACCGCAACGTCCGGGAGGGGATGGACTTCTTCCCGCTCACCGTCGACTACCAGGAGAAGTTCTATGCCGGCGGCCGCATCCCCGGCGGCTTCTTCAAGCGCGAGGGCCGGCCGACCGAGCGCGAGACGCTGACCTCGCGCCTGATCGACCGTCCGATCCGTCCGCTGTTCCCCGAGCACTTCCGCCACGAAGTGCAGGTCATCGCCACCGTGATGTCGCTCAACCCCGAGGTCCCGGGCGACATCGCCGCGATGATCGGCACCTCGGCGGCGCTGGCGCTGTCCGGCATCCCGTTCGCCGGCCCGATCGGCGCCGCGCGGGTCGGCTACGCCAACGGCCAGTACCTGCTGAACCCGACGGTGACCGAGCTGGCCGGCTCCCAGCTCGACCTGGTGGTCGCCGGCACCGCCAAGGCGGTGCTGATGGTCGAATCCGAGGCCAAGGTCCTGAGCGAGGACGTCATGCTGGGCGCCGTGATGTTCGGCCACCAGCAGATGCAGGTCGCCATCCAGGCGATCAACGAGCTGGCCGCCGAAGCGGGCGTCAAGACCTGGGACTGGCAGGCGCCGGCCGCCAACACCAGCCTGGCCGATGCCGTGCGCAGCGCCACCGGCGACCGCCTGGCCGCCGCCTTCCAGGTCCGCGACAAGCTGGCCCGCCGCGACGCGATCTCCGCGCTCAAGCGCGAGGTCGTCGAGTCGCTGGCCGCGCAGGCCGAGGCCAACGGCTGGAGCACCGGCGACCTGGGCAAGGAGTTCGCCGAGCTCGAGTACCAGACCATGCGCAATGCCGTGCTCGACACCGGCCTGCGCATCGACGGCCGCGACCTCAAGACGGTCCGGCCGATCACCGTGCGCACCGGCGTGCTGCCGCGCACCCACGGCTCGGCGCTGTTCACCCGTGGCGAGACCCAGGCGATCGTCGTGATCACCCTGGGCACCGGCCGCGATGGCCAGATCATCGACGCCATCGAGGGCGAGTCGCGCGAGAACTTCCTGTTCCACTACAACTTCCCCCCGTACAGCGTCGGCGAGGCCGGCCGCATGATGGGGCCGAAGCGCCGCGAGATCGGCCATGGCCGCCTCGCCAAGCGCGGCGTCGCGGCGATCATGCCGGCCGATGCCGATTTCCCGTACGTGATCCGCGTGGTCTCGGAGATCACCGAGTCGAACGGTTCCTCGTCGATGGCCTCGGTGTGCGGTTCCTCGCTGGCCCTGATGGACGCCGGCGTGCCGGTGAAGGCGCCGGTGGCCGGCATCGCCATGGGCCTGATCAAGGAAGGCGACCGCTACGCGGTGCTGTCCGACATCCTCGGCGACGAGGACCACCTGGGCGACATGGACTTCAAGGTCGCCGGCACCGCCGAGGGCATCTCCGCCCTGCAGATGGACATCAAGATCGACGGCATCACCGAGGAGATCATGCGCACGGCGCTGGCCCAGGCCCGCGACGGCCGCCTGCACATCCTCGGCGAGATGGCCAAGGCGATCAGCGCGCCGCGCAGCGAGATGAGCGAGTACGCGCCGCGCCTGCTGTCCTTCAAGATCCATCCGGACAAGATCCGCGAGGTGATCGGCAAGGGCGGCAGCGTGATCCGCGCGATCACCGAGGAAACCGGCACCACCATCGACATCCAGGACGACGGCACCATCGTCATCGCCTCGGTCAACCGCGCCGCCGCCGAGTCGGCCCGCAAGCGCATCGAGCAGATCACCGCCGACGTCGAGCCGGGCCAGATCTACGAGGGCAAGGTCGCCAAGCTGATGGACTTCGGCGCCTTCGTGACCATCCTGCCCGGCCGCGACGGCCTGGTCCACGTCTCGCAGATCTCCTCCGAGCGCGTCGACAAGGTGTCCGACAAGCTCAAGGAGGGCGACGTGGTGAAGGTCAAGGTGCTCGAGGTCGACAAGCAGGGCCGGATCCGGCTGTCGATCAAGGCGGTCACCGAGGACGCCGCCGCCTGATCCATGCCGTGCCGGGCGACCGGCAAAGGCACGAGCGAGAAGGGCCCCGCCAGGGGCTCTTCTCGTTTTCGGATGTCTGGCGATAGGGTGTCCGCGGGAGTAGCATCCGTGCCTGAGCGGAAACGGCCTGCGGCCACCACCATTGGCCGCTGACTCAACGGGTCAAGTCCCGCCGGCCACCGCCATCGACCGTTGACACCCGCTCAACTCCGGACCATTGTGTTGGGAGGGTTGTTATCGAACGGCAGGCGGCGTTCCCACATGAGAGTGGTCAAGAGGCTGTCCGCACTGAAGGTCCGTGCCATTGCGAGTCCCGGAACGTCCGATTGGAGGCAGCCGGAGGATCCGTGGCACTAGATCTCGACCCGGGTAATACACCAAGAACGGCATCCGTTGCACTTTTTTCATTGGGCCGGTGCTAGAGTCGGACGCGTCCACTCGTGCAGGGGATGCCACAATGCGACGTTTGATCTCTGGATGCCTGCTGGCACTCGCGCTGGTCGCCAGTTCCCACGCGCAGACGCCCTTGTTTCTTGACGTGCAGCCGTCCTTGCCCGGCGGGTCACCGCCGCCGACCGTCAATGCCTACTACGATGTTGAGATCGACTTCGACGCGTTGAGGCACGCTCCGGAAGAACTGGAGATTGCCTTGCCCGATGGCGAGATGTTCATCGCGGAACAAACTCAGTTTCTGTATCGAGCGGGGTACTTGTCACGCGAGGAATGGGATCCTCCGGGTACGCCGCCGATCTATCCGCATCCGGGCCTGCCCAACGATCAGTTCAGTTACCGCTGGGTCGGTGGCAATTCTCAATACGATGTTGCCCTGACCGTCATCGAAGGCCGCCTGACTGGGCTAATTACCGGAACCAAGCGTTATGGCATCCAGCGCCTCGCCTCGGGCGAGTACCGCATGGCGGATGTTCGTCTGGCCGGCTTTGCCGGCTGTGCGGTCGGGGAAGAGCAGAAAAGAGGACGGCTTGATTCGCCGCGCAGCGAACCGCTCATCACGGTGTCGATGGTGCGCGAAGTGATCCACCAGCCGCTTGACCAAAGCCAGCGGGGAACATCCCACATTCGCACGGACTTGCTGGTCCCTTGGACGGAGCAGGCCCGTATCGACGCGGGCGGCGCACCGGGTGATCCAAACGACACGACAGCGCTCTACGACTTGATCTAGACAGCGGTCGACAATGCTCAGACGGCGTTTCAGAACAGCCTTACCAATGTCCTCGTGACCCGCTATGTCACGGCACGGGTGACTGGTTTCGCACTTACGGGTGACCCTGTTGGCGACCTCGATGATTTGCGTCAAAACGGAACAGTATTGGCGTTGCGCAGCCAGACCGGCACTGATTTGGTTGTTGCTCTCGTCCAGAATTCGGGTACAGCCTGGGCCACCCCTGATTTCAAGGAC
>DDTN01000042.1 GCA_002344355.1 Proteobacteria bacterium UBA2363
GTGGATACTAGGTTAACGCTTATGGGGGCTGGGGGAGAGGGAGGTCCGGCGACGCCGGGCACGCCGGCGCACCGCGAGGAGCGCGTGCCGGCGCGGACGGCCGGGCAGCGTGCCCGCCGGCCCGGGGCCGTGTTCAGCGCTCGTAGCGGTAGTTGATGCCGGCCTTGTCCTCGCGGGTGCCCGAGGACGCCTCCAGTTCGAAGCGCTCGCTGAGGCGGTAGCGCAGGGTCAGCAACTGGCTGCCATCGAACAGGCTGCGGCCGTAGCCCAGGTACAGCCGCGGCGACAGGTACTTGCCGACCGTCAGGGCACCGGCGCCCAGATCGCGCGAGGTGCCGACGCCGACCTCGTCCAGGCCCAGCCGGGCGCCCAGCGAGCGCGCCAGCAGGTCGCCGCCGGCCGTGGTCAGGGCCGCGGCGGCGGTGCCCAGCACGTCGGCGTCGCCGGCGCTGGTGGCCTGCCGGAGCGGCCGGCCCAGCACCAGCCAGGACAGCGCCTCGGCCTGGTCCATGGACGGCACCGAATAGACCTCCAGCACCGGCCGCGTCGCATTGCCTGTCACCGCCAGGCCGACCACCACTTCCTGGACCCGGCGCACGGCGCGGATGTCGAGCAGCGGGTTCTCGATCGGGCCGCCGGCGAACACCAGCCTGCCGCGTTCGATCTCCAGGTCCTGGCCGTAGGCCTGGTAGTCGCCGGCGACGACGATCTCGCCACGCGCCGTGGTCGGCCGGCGCGGGCGCTCGCGCACCTGCAGGGCGCCCGACAGCCGGCCGTCCAGCCCGTAGCCCTCGATGGTGACGCGCTGCCCCAGCCGCACCTCGATGTCGGCGATCACCGGCAAGGCGGCCGCTTCCTCGTTGGCGGGCAGCCGCTCGTCGTCGACCACCCCGATGTCCGCCGAGGGCTGCGCGACGCCCGACTCGAAGCGGTCCGGGCGCAGCGCCGCCTGCGGCACCTGCACGCTGCCGGTGACGCGCAGTCCCCGCGCGTTGCCCCGCAGTTGCAGGTCGGGCGAAACCACCACCCGCGCCTCGGGCAGGTCGGCGACCAGCACCTCCTGGCCGGTGACGCGCAGTTCCATCGGCAGGCGGCCGTCGGCGGGCAGGCCGACCCAGCCGTCCACCGCCAGCGTGCCGCTGCCGCCGGTGCCGGCGCGTGCCTCGACCTGGAAGCGGCCGTCGTCACCGCCGACCACCCGGGCCGAGCCGTCGCGCACCCGCAGGCCCAGCGCGGGCAGTTCGGTGGCGAATGCGGACAGGGTCAGTTCGCCGTCGGCGCGCGGTGCCGCCAGCGTGCCGGACAGCGTCAGCCGGCCATCCAGGCGCCCCTCCGGCTGCTCCAGTTCCGGCACCAGCAGCGCCAGCACCGACAGCTCGGGCAGGGTGAGCTCCACCTCGCCCTGCAGGGCCTGGGCTTCGCCGCTGGTTGCGACGGTTGCCTGGATGCGGCCGGCCGGCGAGAGTTCGACCTGCAGGTCGCCGGAGGCCTGCGCCGGCTCCAAGACCACGGTGGCGTCGACGGTGGTCCAGCCGATCAGCACCTCGTCCGCCTCGCCCTCGATGCCGGGCAGCACCAGGCTGCCCGGCGAGGCCTCGACGCGGGCGCTGCCGAGCAGGCCGCCGTCGCCGTCGATGCGCAGGCGCAGCTCGCCACCGAGCTCGCCATCTGCGCGCACCTCGCTGGCCGCAAGCGCGCTCAGCCAGGCCGCCGGCAGGCGGCGCAGGCTGGCATCCACCGAGCCGCCGGTGTCCTGGCGCCAGTCGGCGGCGACGCACAGGCGGGTCGGCGCCGCCTGCAGGCAGGCCTGTTCCAGGCCGAGGTGCGCGGCGGAGGCGGACAGCGCGACCGGCTCCGCCAGCACCAGCGGTTCGGGCAGATCATCCGCACGCAGGGAGAGTTCCCTCAGGCGACCATCGAAGGCCGGGCCGGGCTGGCCGAGGCGGCCCTCCAGCGCCAGCTCGGCGGTGCCGCGGCCGGTCACCGACAACTCGGCGGCGAGCTCGGCGAGATCCGCGCGTGAGGACAGGCGCAGCGTCAGTTCCTCGATGCGCTCCTCGCCGATCGCCACGCCGCTGGCGCGCACCGTCGCCGCGGGCTGCCCTGACAGATCGGTCCGGAGGTCGAATTCCGCGTCGGCCGCGGCGACCTCGATGCCGGGCAGCACCAGGTCCTGCGCGTCGGCGCGGCCGGACAGCAACAGCGCCGGCCAGGCGCCGGCGACGCGGAGGTCCGCGCTGGCGTTGCCGCGGGCGCCGTCGAGCAGCAGCCCCGGCTCGGGCAGGCGCAACACCACGGCGGCATCGAGCGCGGGCGCCAGGTCGCCCTCGACCCGGATCCGGTTGCCGCCCAGGTCAAGGGCCAGGTCGGCGGCGATCCGCTCGCCGCTGGCGGTCAGCCAGCCGCTGCCGGACAGCGGCCGGTCGCGCAGGCTGCCGCCGACGCGGTCGAGGTCGAGGCGGCCGTCGTGACCCCCGGCTTCGCGCAATGCGCCACTGGTGCGGGCCTCCAGGTCGACCGCCCCGGGCCAGTCGGGCGCCAGCATCCCCGGGTCCAGCCCGCGCGCCGAGAGCGCCAGGTCCCAGGCCGGCGCCGCGGCCAGGTCGAGCGTGCCTGTGGCTTCCAGCCAGCCCGCGCCGGTGCCCAGCCGCGCCTGGCGCAGCACCAGGGTGCCGGCCGGATCGCCCTCGACCTGCAGGCGCAGGTCCAGGATCCTATCGTCGACGGTCGCCACCAGGGCGGCGGTCGCGGCCAGATCGCCGTTGCTGCCGGCCACCACCACGGTGCCGCTGCTGTCCAGGCGCTGGAAGGGGCTGGCCAGCGGCGGACTGAGCGACTGCCAGGCGAACACGCCCTCGGCCTGCAGTCCGGCCTGCGAGAAATCCAGCCGGCCGTCGCCCAGCACCCGGCCGGGACCGTCGGCCTCGGCCAGATCAAGGCTTTCCAGCACCAGCACCGGAGCCTGCCAGGACGCCGCCAGGCGGTTCAGGACCAGGGTCTGGTCGTCCAGGACCAGGGATCCCGAGAGCGCGCCGGCCGTGCCCTCGCCCTCGCCGGTGAGCGCTAAAGCCACCCGTCCCAGGGGCGGGTCGGCCAGCAGGTCGGCCAGGTCGATGCCGTCGCTGCGCGCCTCCAGCAGCCAGGCGGCGCTGCCCGCCCCGGCGGGACGGCGCAGGTGCAGCGTGGCCGGCCCCGGCTGGTGCAGCGCCAGGTCCAGCGCGGGCGCCGATTGCGGGCCGTGCACCACCACGTCGGCGCGCACCGGTGCCGCCATCCCTTCGACCTGCCAGGACCCCGCCAGCCGGGCCTCGCCGGCCCAGTCGGCCGCGGTGTCGAGATCGGCGTCCAGGCGCAGCTCGCCCTCGGGCGCGCGCACCTGGAGCGCCTCGACCTCGACCCGCGCGCCGCGCCAGTGCAATCCGCCGGTGACCTCGTCGAGCACCAGCACCGGTTCGCCGGCGGCATCCTCGACCCGCACATCGTCGACCCGAAGCGCGTCGACCCGCAGCGCCACCGGCAGCGCGATGGCCGGCAGCTCGAACGGCGTATCGGTCTCGGCCGGGGGCTGGCCTGGCGCCGGCAGGCGCACGCGCACGCCCTGCAGCGTCACGCCGGTGAGGTGCAGCTCGCCGCCCAGCAGGCGCCGGCTGCGCGGACTGATCTCCAGCACCTCGGCCTGCAGGCGGCCGACCGCCGGGTCTTCGTATTCGACGCCTTCAAGCCGCAGCCCCCCCAGCAACGAGCCCTGGGCCTGCTGCCAGCGCAGGTTGTCGTCCAGCAGGATCGCGCTGCGGCCGAGCACGAAGCGCAGGCCGCTGCCGGTGCCGCCCAGCCAGGCGACCAGCAGCACTAGCACCAGCAGCACCGCCGCAAGGCCGATGACGGTGCGGCGTAGCCAGCGCCGCTTCACAGCGACGGTCCGATGACCAGGTGCAGGGCGACCTGGCGGTCCGGCGTATCCAGCCCGTGCGCGACATCCAGTCGCACCAGTCCCACCGGCGAGCGCCAGCGCACCCCGGCGCCGATGCCGTTGCGGGTGCGGAAGCGGCCCTGGGTGTACGCGTTGCCCGAATCCACGAAGCCCGCCACCGCCCAGTCGCGCGCGACGTCGCGCTCGAACTCGACGCTGGCCACGGCCAGGTGCTCGCCGCCCAGCACCCGGCCCTCGTCGTCTTCGGGACCGAGGGTCTGAAATCCGTAGCCGCGCACGGTGCGGTCGCCGCCCGCGTAGAAGCGCAGTGGCGGCGGCAGGGCGTCGAAGTCGTCCACCCAGGTGGCGCCGAGCTGGCCGCGCAGGTGCAGGCGCTGGCGCTCGCCGAGCGGATGGATCAGGCGCGCCTCGGCGCGCAGCTGCACGAAATCGGTGTCCGACAGCAGCGCGTCGCTGCCGGCGCGCGCCTCCAGGGACAGGCTCCAGCCCCGGGTGGGAAAGAGGTCGTCGTTGGCGACCCGCCGGCTCAGGCGCCCTTCCGCGAACACCAGGGTGGAGCTGCGCCGCTGGTCGGCGACCTCGAAGTCGCCGTACATGGCGCGCAGCCCGAGGTCGCGCAGCCAACCGCGCCACAGGCGGTTCTCCATGGCGTACAGGCTGGTGGTGTCGGATTCGCTGGTGTCGGTCTGCTCACGCAGGTGCGAGACGCCGACATTCAGCGTGCGCATGCCCTCGCCCGGCCGCGGCATGGCGTAGTTCGCGGCGGCCGCGGTGCGCCGCTGGCTGACCTCGGCTTCGGCGCTGACCCGGTGGCCCCGCCGGTTCACCCAGCGGCGCAGCACGCTGCCGCGCACGCCGACCCCGGAATCGGTGCCGATCGACACGCCGCCGGTGAACACGTGGCGCGCCGCCGGGGTGACCTCGACGATGATCGGCACGCTGGGAGCGGTCCCGTCGTCGCCGTCCTCCGTGGTGTCGTCCGGGACGCCGTCGTCGCCGGCGCTTGCCCCCGCCTCGCCATCCGCCGGCCGCTCCTCGCCCGGGCGGGGGGCGACCAGCTCGCCGGAGGGGCCGCGGCGCCGGGCGATCCGCGGCGACACCGACACGAAGGCGAAGTAGTCGGCATCGATCAGGCGCCGCTGCAGGGCCAGCAGGTCGTCGGCGAGATACGGCTGTCCCGGGCGGTGCCGGACGAAGCGCTGCATGAAGTCGTCGTCGAACTGGGCGCCCTCGAACACCGTCTCCCCGTAGCGGTAGCGCGGCCCGGTGTCCCAGGCCAGCGCGATGTCGGCGGCGCGGTCTTCCCGGTACACACGCACCTGCGAGGTGGTCTGCCGCGCCCGCAGGTAGCCGCGGCCCTCGATGGCGCTGCCCAGCGCGGACTTGCCGCGCTCCCAGTCGCCGTGCACCAGGCGGTCGCCGGGCTGCAGCGGGAATCCCGGCAGCAGGGCGGCCAGCCCGGCATCGCCGGCGCCCTCGCCGAGGAAGCCGATGTCGAGCTCGCGCACGCGGATGGCATTGCCGACCCGCACGCGGTAGCGCGCCACCCAGTCCTCGCCCTGCCGGCTCAGCTCGCCCTCGACGGTGGCCCGGTAGTAGCCGAACGCTTCCAGGGTGCGCAGCAGGGCCTCGGGCCCCTGGGCATGCAGGCGGCGCGCCTGGGCGGGGCTGATGCGGCGTTCGCGCCAGGCGTACAGCGGGGCGGCCCGTTCCAGGTTCTCGCGCAGGGCGGCACCCCGGATGCCCTCGATCTCGATCCGCACCGATGCGGCGGCCGGGCCGGCGCCCGCCAGAAGGAGGACCAGCCACAGGGCCGTGGTTGGAAATGAGCGTCGCATGAGGGCAGGCTAGCCCGCCGTTCCTTAACGTTCTGCGATGGCGCCCCGCCGGGAGCGGAGCAACGCCGGCACCAGGACCAGCAGGGCCAGCGCCAGCAACGGCAGCCACCAGCGCGGATCGGCCAGCATCTCGGCGTGCAGGGGACGGCCGGAACGCAGCTCGAAGGCGAGCTGGCTGCCCAGCCAGGCGAGCAGGCCGGCATTGCCCAGCGGCCCGACCGCGCTGGCGGCGATGAACACCGGCCAGCGACAACGCAGCAGCGCCAGCACCGCGGTGGCGATGCCGTTGGGCAGCACCGGCAGCGCGCGCAGGAACAGCGCGAACAGCAGGGGACTGCGCTGGAACCGTTGCTGCGATTGCGCGGCGACGCGGCTGGCGCGCGGGTCCAGGGACCGGGAAGCGGACAGGGCCAGGCGCAGGGCGGCGAACAGCACGCTGGTGCCGAGCACCGTGCCCGCCATGGCCACCGCCAGCGCCGGCACCACGCCGAGCAGGAAGCCGGACACCGCGAACAGGCCGGCGGCACCGGGCAGTCCCAGGGCGCTGACCGCGGCGATCGCCGATGCCAGCAGGGCGCCGGTCAGCCAGGGCCGGCTGCTGGCCAGTCCCAGGAAGTCGCTGGCCTGCGTCAGCACGGCGGTCGGGGCCAGCCAGTGCAGCGCGCCGGTGGCGAGCAGGGCCGCGGCCGCGGCCGCCAGCAGCACGAGCGGCAGCAGCCGCAGCAGTCGGGTCGTCATGGCCGGATGGTAGCGGGCGCGGAGGGCGGCCGGACGGATCCGACGCGGGTCGTGGCACGCTGCCGCTGCCGCCCGCGCTTCCGGCAACGGCACGCCGGAGTGTCGACGACCGCCCGGATCGTCCCGGCCCGCGCCGTTGCGGTCGCGGCCACGACTTGGGCCCGGAGCCTGGAACGGTTGGGGCGCCGGCAACGGAAAAGGGCCGCCCCGGGGCGGCCCTTCCGTCGGGACCCGGCGGCGGTCCGGCGACCGCCGCGGCCCGTTCAGCGCACGCAGCGGCCGACCGGCTCGAAGTCGTAGGCGCCGATGCGGTCGGTGAACAGGCGCACCACGTAGCCGTCGTGGTCGGTGCTGCCGACCGCGCCGGTGCCGGTGTTGCGCAGCTCCGCCGGCGCGTCGGCGTTGCCGCGGCCGAACACCAGGCCGCCGCACCAGGGCAGGGCCGCGGCGTTGACCAGGCCGTGGTCGAGCACCTGCACGTTGCCGAGCTGGCGCGGGTCCTCGCCGATCAGCGGGCCGAACGACTCGCGGAACGTGTAGGAATAGCGCTCCTCCAGCGGTACGTCCTCGACCAGGTTGAGCAGCGGCGGATCGACCAGGTTGGGGCCGGCCAGCTGGTACTCGTTCTCGTCGTCGTCGTAGGTGCCCATGATCAGGCCGATCACGTCGACGTAGCCGTCGGTGTACTCGAAGGTGTTGTAGTCGCCGACCAGCACCAGGGGCACGTCCTGGGTGTCGATGCCGCCGACCGGGTTGGCCGGCTCCAGCTCCTGGCCGGCCTGGAAGCGCTGCACCAGGCGGCCGATCGACTTGCCCTGCTCGAAGCGCTTGAAGCGCACGCGGTCGCCGGCCGGTGCCGGATCGTTGATGCCGATGAACGAGCGGGTGTGGTTGTTCATCACCGCGAAGCGCTCGCCGGCGCCGCCGGTGAAGGTCGCCTCCAGCAGGAACGGCGGGCGGTCGTGCAGCGCGCAGGGCGGCGTGCCGCTGCACTGGTCGATGGTGACCGTGGCGTCCAGGTTGCGGGTGCGCACCACGGCGACCCGGCTGGCCTTGACCAGGAAGCCGACCCGGATGCCGTCCGGGAACGGGCTGCTGCCGGTGTAGGCCACGTAGTCGGTGCCGTAGTCGGTGTTCAGTCGGGTCGCCAGCACGCTGCCGGCGGTGGCGGTGCCCAGCTCCTGCAGGCCGACCACGTCCGGCAGGTCCAGCACGTCGCCGATCTGCTCGGCGATGCGCGCCACCTGGGTCGGGTTGCAGGTGCCGCCGACGCACAGGTTGAGCACGTTCTGCGAGCCGATGCGCAGTTCGGCGTCGCCGCCGCTGGCCGGCACCGGGCGCGGCAGGTCGACCGGGACGCGGTCCAGGGTCACCGGGCGCAGCGCGTAGTTGCCGAACTGGTAGCTGATCACGCCGGTCGCCGAGAACAGCTCGCCGCCGAAGACCGGCGTGCCGACCGGCACCGCGCCGGCGCCGTCGGCATCCAGCTCGAACACCTCGGGGTTGCCGTCCCACACCGGCAGGCCCGGCCGCGGCGGCACCACGGTCGGCAGCAGGCCCTTCTCGCGGCGGGCGCGCTCGCCGCTGGCGGTCACGAAGGCCTCGCCGAACAGGTCGCTGGCGAAGCGCTGGTTGCCCATGTTGACCACGCCGGCCGGCACGTGCACCAGCATGTTCTCGAAGCATTCGAAGTTGGTGTCGCCGCAGCTCAGGTTGGCCGGATCCGGCGACGGCCGGGTCTCGTCCAGCACGACGGCGGTCGGCATGGCGGCGCCGGAGGCGGTCACCGTGACGGCCGCCTGGGTGAGCTGGGTCCAGTTGAAGAACTCCTGGACGCGGGCGGTGACGTCGACCACGTCGCCGATCTGCGCCGGCTGGCTGGCCCCGGTGAACACGAAGATGCCGTTGCTGGTCATCGGGTCGTCGTCGTCGCGGGCGTCGGGCGTCTGCATGAAGAAGCCGTTGCTGGCCAGGGCGGTGACGACGTTGGCCTGGGTGGTCACCACCTGGCCCGGGTCGTTGCCGCTGGCCGGCGCGTAGGGCGAACGCAGGCCGCTGCCCTGGATCTCGAAGATCTCCAGCACCAGGGCGTCGTCGTTGAGGATGGTGCCGGTACCCGTGCCGGTGCCGACCACCACGCCGGCTGCGCTGGTGGCGATGGTCACCGTGAAGGTCTCGTCCGGCTCGGGCACGGTGTCGCCGACGATGTCGACGCTGACCGTGGCCTGGGTCTCGCCTTCCTCGATCAGGAAGCCCTCGGCCAGGGCGAGGTAGTCCTCGGGTGCCGTGGCGGTGCCGTCGGTGGTGGTCGCGGTGAACGCCACGCCACCGGCCGGCGCCGGGCCGGACAGGGTCACCGTGAAGTTCATCGGGGTGGTGTCGGCATTGCCCTCGGCCTGGCTGACGCTGTCGATCGACAGCACCAGGTCGCCGCCGCCGGCGCAGGGCGCCAGGGCGGTGGCGGTGTTGCGCGGCGACGGCGCCGCAACCGTGAAGTCGGCGCTGTTGTTTCCGGTGTCGTCGCAGCCGTTGCCGTTGCGCAGGGCGGCGGTGGTGTTGCTGAGCGCCGGCGTCGGCAAATTGGGCGCGACCGGGCAGTTGGCGGTGCCGAAGCCGACGAAGTCCAGGATCTCGGGGCCCGAGGGGCAGGTCGCGTTGGCGATCTGGTCGGTGCCCAGCACCAGGGCGACCTTGCCGTTGGCGGCGGCCATCGCGATGGTGCCGGTGGCGTCCGGGGTCGGCAGGGGCTGGGTCCCGCCGGTGCCGGCGGCCTGCTGGATCAGGAAGTACTGGCCGGGTTGCAGCACCACCGCCGGCAGCACGGTGCGGTTGTTCCAGGTGTTGCCGGTGGCCGAGGCGTAGGCGACCTGCAGGCCGTCCAGGCTGGCCGGCGTGCTGCCGGCATTGAACAGCTCGATGAAGTCGTTGGTGTACAGGGCCCCGGCGTTGCCGCCGCCGCCATAGACCTGGCTGATGACGACCTGCGCCGACAGCGGCGCGCTGGCAAGGGAACAGGCGAGGACGACGGCCACAAGGGCGCCGCGCAGGCGGAAGGCAGGCATGGGGAAACCTCGGACGGGCAACGGAAGGGGGACGGCAGGCCGCGAATGGTAGCGGCGAATTGTTACCGGTGGGTGGCGCCGCCGCCAGCCGCCGGATGCCCCGGCGAGCCCCCGGGGGGCGGTTGGATGCGACTGGGTCGGCGTCACGGCGCCGCAATGCGCGGTGACGCGGTCGACGCCGGCATGATCGACCGGCTGACCGGCTGACCGGCGACCACGCGCTTCGCGATGCCCCCGGGCCGATGACATCCGGTTGGCGGGCGAAGGTGGGCACGGGCGCCCCGGCCGTTCCGTTCCCCGGTGCTATGCTGGCCGCGACAACCGGGGGGCGACAGTCGCCGCATGCGGAATCCACGGCCCACCCACGCCGCCGCCACGCCGCCCGCGGCCCCCACGCCCATCGGCCCGCAGGTGCGCCTCGCGATCGGCGTGACCGGCAGCCGCGCCGACGACCCGGCCCTCGCGGACGACGGCGGGCGCATCACCGGTGCCCTCGCGGCCGTATTCGCCGACATCGAGTCCGCGCTGGCCGCCCAGCAGAGCGCCACGCCCGCACTGTCGGTCCTGCCCACGCGCCTGCACACGCTGCTGGCGCCCGGCGTGGACCAGTTGGCGGCGAAGGCCGCCAGCGCCCTGGGCTGGGATCTCGTCGCACCGCTGCCTTTCGGTCAGGCGCTCAACGTCGCCATCAACGCCCGGCCGCGCACGGGCGCCGACGCCCGGGCCCTGCTGGCCGGCGAGGACGCGGCCGACCCGGAGGTGCAGGCGCGCGCCCGGGCGATCCGGGCCTGGGCCGGACGCGCCCGCCTGTTCCAGCTGGCCGACCGCGACGACGACATCGGCGCGCTGTTCCACGCCACCCTGGCCTCCCCGTCCGACCAGGCGCTCGCCCGCCACTTCCAGGCCGCCATCGCCGCGCAGGCCGCGCTCGCCGGCCGGGTGATGGTGGAACAGTCCGACCTGATGGTCGGCGTCTGGGACAACGACCACCGCGACAGCGTCGGCGGCACCGGACACACCATCGTGCGCGCCTTGCGCATCGGCACGCCGGTGCTGTTGATCGACCCGGCCAGTCCGGGCGCCTGGTGCATCGTTTCCTCCACGGAAAGCCTGGCCGGCTGGCAGGGCCGGCTGGGGCGTGACGTGGAACGCCTGCGCGCGGTGGTGGCCGCCGCCCTGCGCGCAGGCGACGGCAGCGAGGTCCGTTCCCTGGACGACGAGCCCTGGCATCCGCGCGGCTCGCGCGCGGCCACCCTGTATCGCCGCATAGAGGCCCTGTTCGGCGGCGAGCCGCGGCCGTTCCGGTCGCTGGTGCAGGACTACGACCCCCCCGAGCGGGTCGCCCGCAGCGCCGGCGCCCCGCTGGTGGACGCCGCGGCGGCGATGCCCGGCGCAGACCCCGGGTTCGTGGCCGTCGTGGCCGAGCGCGTGCTGCCGGCCTTCGTGCGTGCCGACGGCGTATCGGCGCGGCTCTCGGACAGCTACCGCAGCGGCATGGTCGCCAACTTCATCCTCGCGGCCCTGGCGGTCATCATCGGCCTGGCCTGGCTGCCGTTGGGCATCGAGGGCGGCAAGTGGATGTTCGTCCTGGCCGAGCTCGTGCTGCTTGCCGCCATCCTGGTGATCACCTGGCAGGGCGGTCGCCGGCGCCTGCATCCGCGCTGGTTCGAGACCCGGCGCGCCGCCGAGTACCTGCGGCACGCGCCGGTGCTGCTGCTGATCGGGGTCGCCCGGCCGCCCAGCCACTGGCCGCGCGCCACCGGCACGGCCTGGCCCGAGCATGCGGCGCGCCACCTGATGCGCGAGCCCGGCCTGCCCCGGGTCGCGGTCACCCGTCCTTTCCTGCGGGCGGCCCTGCAGCGCCTGGTGGAGCCGCATGTCGCCGCCCAGCGCGCCTACCACCTGGCCAAGGCGCGGCGCCTGAACCGGATCAGCCACCGGCTCGACCACCTGGCCGAATCCCTGTTCAAGCTGGCGGTGGCCGCGGCCGCGACCTGGCTGCTGCTGCGCGCGGGCGCCGCCCTGCACTGGGCGCCCGCGGCCTGGCCGCAGGTCACGTCCAAGGCCTTCGCCTTCCTGGGCGTGGCCCTGCCCACGCTGGGCGCGAGCATCGCAGGCATCCGCTACTTCGCCGACTTCGAACGCTTCGCCGAGATTTCCGACGTCACCGCCGGCAAGCTCGCGCAGGTGCAGGTGCGGCTGGGCCAGCTCCTTTCCGGGCCGGACAGCGCCATCGACTACGAAGGCGTCTCGCGGCTGGCGCACGGCATCGACGGCATCGTCGTGGCCGAGATCGAGAGCTGGCAGGCCGTGTTCAGCGGCAAACCCATCGCACTCCCGGCCTGAGCGTGCATCGCAGCCCCGCTCCCGATGGAAGGACCGACGGCGCCGCGCCGGCGCACACCGTCTTCCTCAGCTACTCGCATGCGGACCGCAAGGCCGCCATGGCCGTCGTGCGCGTGCTCGAGGACGCGGGCTATCGGGTCTGGTGGGACGGCCTGCTCGAAGGCGGCGAGCGCTTTTCCAGGGCGACCGAAGCCGCGCTCGAGGGCGCGCGCGCCGTGGTGGTGCTGTGGTCGAAGACCTCCGCTTCCTCGCACTGGGTGCACGACGAAGCCACGCGCGGGCGCGAGAGCGGCCGGCTCGTGCCGATCTCGATCGACGGCAGCCTGCCGCCGCTGGGCTTTGGCCAGTTCCAGTCCATCGACGTGTCCCGCGCGCTGGGCAAGCCCGCCAGCGAGCCGATGCGGAAACTGCTGCGCGCCGTGGCCGCGCTGCACGATGGCGCGGCGCCGGTGCCCGTGGCGCGTGGCGACCGCGTGCCTTCGCCGGTGCGGCGCCGGCTGCTGGCTGCGGGCCTGGCGCTGGTGGCCCTCGGCAGCGGCTCGCTGGCCTGGCGGCTGCGCCTGTCCGGGGGTGTCGCTTCCGGTCCGGCCGGCCTGCGTCGCATCGCCGTGCTGCCGTTCGAGAACCTCAGCGGCGACGCCGAGCAGAGTTACTTCTCCGACGGGCTCACGTCGGAGATCCGGGTCAACCTGGCGCGCAACGCCGCGCTGCAGATCGCCGGCAAGACCTCGTCCGAACTGGTCACCCGGGCGCAGCAGGGCGAACGGGCCATCGCCAAGACCCTCGGCGTCGACTTCCTGCTCCTCGGCAACGTGCAGAAGGCCGGCGGACGCGTGAAGGTCGCGGCCGAGCTCACCGACGGCAGCACCGGCCTGAGCCGTTGGGCGTACAGCTGGGAGCGCCCGCTGGTGGACATCTTCTCGGTGCAGTCGGAGATCGCCGCGGCGGTGGCCGGCGCGCTGCAGGTGGAGATCGAGGGCCGCGCCACCGTGCAGGCCGGCGGCACCGCGGACGTCGCCGCCTTCGATGCCTACCTGCACGGCCGCGCGCTGTACGAGGCCGGCATCGACGAGGACTCCGACCGTCGCGCGCTGGCCTACTTCGACGAGGCCGTCGCCCGCGACCCGCGCTATGCCGGTGCGCATGCCGCCCGCGCCCGCGCCCTTGTGCTGATCGGCAATCTCTACGCCGACCACGGGGAGCGGGTTGCGGCCTACGACGCCGCCGAGGTCGCGGCCCGCCTGGCCACCACGCTGGCGCCCGATTTCGCCGAAGGCTTCTCGGCCCTGGGCTTCGCCCTTGCCAGCGGCAAGCTCGACGTCCGCGGCGCGCGCGAGCCGTTCGAACGTTCGCATGCGCTGGCGCCGGGCGACGCCGACATCCTGGCGCGCTATGCCACCTTCTGCACCAACCTGCGCCGGCACGAGCGTGCGGCCGAAGTGATCGAGCGCGCCGTGGTTCGCGACCCGCTCAATCCGCGCACTTTCCGCTCCCAGGGCGACATCCGCCACAACGCCGGCGACCCCGCGGGCGCGATCGCCGCCTACCGGCGCGCGATCGCGCTCAACCCGACGCTCGCGGGCGTCCATGCGTCCCTGGGCTTCGCCCAGATGCTGGCCGGCGAGGACGAAGCGGCGCGCGCCTCGTTCCTCACGGAGCGCAGCGCCGTGCGCCGCCTGCCGGGCCTGGCGATGCTGGCCCATCGCGCCGGCGACCGCCAGGCCGCCGCGGCCGCGCTGGCCGAGCTGCAGGCCGAGTACGGCGACAAGAGCCATTACCAGTACGCCCAGGTCCATGCCCAGTGGGGCGACGCGACGGCCGCGCTGGCCTCGCTGCAGGCCGCCTGGGAGCTGCGCGACGGCGGCCTCATGCTGATGTACGCTGACCCGCTGCTGGCGCCGATTCGCGAAACCGACGGTTACCTCGCCCTGGCGAAGGCCGTCGGCTTCATCTGATCCACAGCCGACTGAAGGAGCATTGCAATGCGCATGTTCGTGGCGATGGTGGTGGCGGCCAGCCTGGTCCTGGGCCTGGCGGCCTGCCGGAAGCCGGCCGATCCGCCGGCCGCCGAAGCGCCCGCGACCCCGGAGGAGCAGACCGGCACGGTCGAGCGCACCGGTCCGGACGA
>DDTN01000029.1 GCA_002344355.1 Proteobacteria bacterium UBA2363
TGAGCGTTTCGCCCTGAGCGTTTCGCCCTGAGCGTTTCGCCCTGGGCGTTTCGCCCTGTGCGTTTCGCCCTGGGCGTTTCGCCTTGTGTGTATCGCCCTGAGCGTTTCGCCCTGTGCGTTTCGCCGTGCGCTTTTGCCCTGCCCACTTCGCCCTGCCGGCTGCACCCGGCGACTTCAGCGGGCGCGCGGGGCTAGCGCCTGGCCAGCAGGCGGCGCGCCACAAGGAACGGCACCCGCGCCGCCAGGCGCAGGGCCAGCCCGGTGCCGACTGCGATGCCCAGCGCGGCGCCGGCGTCGGGATAGTGCTTGCGGAAATACCGCCACAGCGAGCGGGATTTCTGCCACTCGACCCAGAACGGACGGCGCCGGCCCGACACGCCGCCCAGGTGGACCACGGCGACATCGCCGGCGCGGGCGACGGTGCGGCCGGCCTCCCGGACGCGCCGGCACAGGTCGAGGTCCTCGGCATGCAGCAGGAAGCGCTCGTCCATGCCGCCGAGGCGACGGTACAGGGCGAGGTCGACCAGCATGACCGAGCCGTTGACGGCATCGACCGTCTCCGGCCGGCCATCGTCGCCGGCCGCGGCCGGCGCCTCGATGCCCTCGCAGCCGGCCCAGCGGTGCAGGCGAAGCAGGCTGACCAGGCTGCGCGCCAGGGTCGGCTCCCGGCGCCGCTGCGGCCCGTGTTCGCGGCCGGTGGCGTCCAGCACGGCGCAACCGAGCAGGCCGATTCGCGGATCGTGCCCGAGGTGACGGCGCAGGCGGGCGATGGCATCGGCGGGCAGGAAGGCATCGGGGTTGAGCAGCAGCAGGGCGTCGCCGCGGGCGATCGCCGCGCCCTGGTTGCAGGCGGCCGCGAAGCCGCGGTTGTCGGGGTTGCGCACCAGCTGCAGGCAGGGCTCGCGCGCCAGCAACTCGCCGGCCAGCGCCGCGGAGCCGTCGTCCGAGCCGTTGTCGACGACGATCACCTCGACCGCCGCCGAGGACGACAGCACGGCTTCCAGACAGCGCTCCAGGGTTGCCGCCGAGCGGTGGCTGACCACCACCACCGAGGTCAGGCCGGCGACCGCAGGCGGGACGCCGGGCTGCGGCGACGCGGGGGCCGTGCCGGCGAGCGCCGCGGCCGGGCCGGCATCTGGCGACCGGCGCACGGGCGCTCAGTCCTCGAGCAGGCGCCCGCCCAGCTCGGCGGCGCGCCGCCAGATCGCCGGCCAGTGCCGCCACGATGCGGCCAGGTCGCGGCAGGCCCGGGACAGGCGGTCGGCGCACCCGGCGGCGTCCAGACCGGCCGGCCATTCGTCGAGCCGCGGCGGCTCGCCGGCCAGCAGGGCGCGGCCGTTGACCTCGACGATCTGGCGGACGTCGGCCAGCCAGTACACCGGCGCCTTGGGGTTGTCCAGGATCTGCTGCTGCAGGTGCTCGATGAGGTCGGCCCGCACGTAGCGCAGGTATTCCTCCAGCATCTCGATCCGCACCGCCTCCGGGGCGCCGGCCAGGTCCTCGAGCTGGGCGGCGAGCAGGGCCAGCCGCTCGCCCGGATCGGCACTGCGCGCCGGCTGCGCCTGGTTGACGATCCACTCGCGCAGGAAGCGGTTGATGCCCGGCGTCAACGGCGCCATGGCCCGGGCATGGCGGTCGCGCCGGCCCTCCTGGACATGGCCGATGGTGATCGGCAGGTGCAGGGTCAGGGCGTCGGGATACAGGTAGTTCGCGGCCACGCCGAACAGCCCGTCCTCGCCGCGGCCGTGCACGGCCGTGCACGGCAGCAACCGGCTGTTGTCCAGCATGAACGGGGTGAACAGGCCATAGGGCCGGGCGATCGCTCGCGCCGGCGCGAACTCCAGCGACTCGGCGTGGACGTTGGCGAGGTAACCCTCGCGGCTGGCCCAGAAGGCCTCGCGCGAGGCATCGGCCAGCCGGTACAGCCACAGGCTGTCGCCGGTGAACGAGGCGCCCCGGGTGCCGGTGTAGGTGGCCAGCACCCGGGCCTGGCCGGTCAGGTGCGCCAGCCGGGCCAGGGTCTGGCCGCGCAGGCGCTCACGGTCGAGACCGAGCAGGTCGGGATGCCGGGCGATGGCGGCGCCCAGCGGGCTGCCCACCAGGTCCTGCTGCAGGGCGAAGCCGTCCTGCGCCAGGTCCTCGCCGGTCGCCAGCGACGCCGGCAGGCCGTCCTGGAAGCGCGCCTCGAAGGCGGTCCCCGGCGTCGGTTCCAGGCCCGGGCGGGCGACGCTGGCCTGGTGGAACGGCAGCAGGTAGTCGTCGTCCAGCAGCGACAGGCGACGGCCGGCGGACAGCAGCAGGGCAAGGTTGTAGCCGCGGCCGCCGCCGAACCCGGCACCGTCGCCCTCGCGCAGCAGCAGGTGGCGCAGCTGCTCGCGCGCCTGCGGCAGCTCGCGCCCCAGGCGCTCGCACAGCGCCGCCGCCTGCGCCGCCCCGAGGTGGCGCACGGCGACGCCGGCGGCGCCGGCGTGCTCGCGCGCCAGTGCCTGGTGGCGGCTGCGGGCCTCGTCGTCCCGGGAGTCGTCGAGGATCCAGACCGGATCGTTGCGGCCATGCCGCCGGCCGTGACCGGCCAGGCTGGCCAGCAGCCGCTCGAGCTGCGCCGGCCGGTCGCAGGCGCGGACCGCGACCGCCGCCAGGGCCGCCGGCCGGTCGTCGCCGGCGCGCGTCAGGGCGTCCAGGAACTGGCTGTCGGTGCGCAGCACGCCGCGCTCGGCGAGTCCGGACAGCACGTGGCGGACGGCCTCGGCCTGGCCGCCCAGGCCGGGCAGCACCGAGGTGACCCGGGCGACGTGCTCGTCGAGGGTGCGGAACTCGCGGCACTGGTCGAGCGCCTGCAGCACCTGGTGCGTCATCACGTGCAGCTCGCCGCCGTCGCGCGCCTGGAAGATGCACTCGCTGTTCGACAGCGAGGCGGCGCGGCCGTCGACGGCCGCGTACAGCGGGCCGCGCGGCGCCGGCGGCGTCTGCTGCGGCAGGTTGATGGCGCCGAAGTTGATGTCGAATTCCATGTCAGGTCGGTCCGGGGTCGCGGGCGGAGGCGAGCCGGGCCCGCAGCGCCGCCAGTTCGCGTTCGAGTTCCAGGATGCGCTGGCCACCGGCGATGACCCGGCGGATCTCCTGGTTGTAGTGCGCGTAGATGGACTGCGCGGTGTCGCTGAACACCGACAGCGCCGGCAGCGCCGGCAGTGCGGCCTCGCTGCGCGCGCACAGCGCCAGCCAGTACACCGGTGCCGGATCGCCGCCGCGCCGGAGGGCGCCATCGGCGGCATCCATGCGCAGCTGCTCGCCGCCCCCGGAAGCCGCCGGCTCGACCGCCCAGACCGTGGAATGGAAGGCCAGGCGCTGCCCGTACAGGCGCATCGCCGGGAACCGCGGCCGCAGCAGCGCGGTGAACTCGTCGCGGTCCAGCTCGCGCACATGGTAGGGGTTGGCGACGCCGCCGCCGAGCGCGTTGTAGACGTGGCGGTCGGGCGAGGACACCAGCAGGCAGCCGTCGGGGGCGAGCACGCGGTCGAACTCGGCGACCATCTCCTCCTGTTCCAGCAGGTGCTCGACGGTCTCGAACGAGACAACGACGTCGACGCTGGCATCGGCCAGCGGCAGGGCCGCGACGCTGCCCTCCCGGAAGTCCAGGCCCGGGCGGTCGCCGTAGCGTCGCCGGGCATGGCCGATGGTCTGGGCATCGAGGTCGACCCCGGTCACCGCGCGGGCGCCGGCCGCGGCCAGGAAGGCGCTGCCATAGCCCTCGCCGCAGGCGGCGTCGAGCACCCGGCGGCCGGCCACCAGCGGCTGCGCCAGGGCGTAGCGGTGCCAGTGCTCGTACCAGATCTCGCGCACGCACTCGGGGGTGAAGCGCTCACCGGTGAAGTCGAGGATGCCGGGGCTGTCGGTTTCGGTCATGGACGCAGTGCGGCCGCCAGCGCGGGGTCGGCCAGCAGGGCCTGGCGGCGGGCGGCAAGGGGATCGGACCGGATGAAGTCCGCGATCAGGGCATTGTAGTGCGGATAGCGGGCGCACAGGCGCTCGAGCTGGGCGCCGCCGGGACGGTGCCCGGTGCCGGCGAACGAGGCGCCGCCGACGTGCACCACATAGGCGTCGTCGCACAGGACGTGGCGCCAGCCGAAGGCGCTGGCGCGCAGGCACCAGTCGTTCTCCTCGCCGTAGCCGCGCCCGAAGGTGGCGGCGTCGAAGCCGCCGACCTGGTCCCAGGCGGCGCGGCGCAGGTACATGCAGAAGCCCACCGCGGTGGGCAGCGCCGGATAGGCGGGCGGGCCGGCGGCGGCGAGCGCGGCGGCCACCGCGTCGGCGTCGGCGGGCGCGGGGTTGCCGCGGCACCAGTCCGGCAGCGAGCAGATCTCGGCGTTGTTCGACCAGGGCGTCGCCGAGGCGATGGCGGGATCGCTGCCGGCGCAGGCCACCAGGCGCTGCAGCCAGCCCGCGGTGACCCGGGTGTCGGAGTTGAGCAGCACGACGTCGCCCGGTGCGCGCGCGACGGCGGCGTTGACGGTGCCGACGAAGCCCAGGTTGGCCGTCTGCCGGTGCACCCTCACGCCGTCCCGGCGCAGCAGCGGGTGGCCGGCCAGCAGCGCGGCGACCGCGGGGTCGCTGCTGGCGTCGTCGACCACCTGCACGGTGCCTTCCGGCGGCAGGGTGCGGGCCAGGGCGTCGAGGCAGTCGGCGACCAGGCCCGGGGCGTTGTGGACCGGCACCACCACCTGCGGCGGCACCGCCCTGCCCTGCCCGACGCTCACGTCCGCCAGCGGTGCGCCAGGCGCACCGTGCCCATCTCGCGGGTGGCGCCGCGCACCATCACCTGGACCTCGGTGGTCCCGAACAGGCGCAGGCCTTCCGGATCCATCGGATGCAGGCGCAACAGGTACTCGCCGGGCAGCAGCGCAGCCAGGTCCAGCGACAGGGCGTGGCGGTAGCGGCCGGGTGCGAGGCGCTCGGGAACGACGCCCGCCATCTCGCTGCTGATGCCGTACACCGGCAGGCCGGCCGCCTGGGCCAGGCCGACCAGCAGCACCGGCGGACGGTCGTCGGCGCCGACCAGCTCCACCTCGATGTCCAGCGCCCGGTCGGCGCCGTCGACCAGGACATGGCCGGTGCCGGCCTCGCCATCGACGCGCCAGCCGGCGATCCGGTACTCGGCCGCGGCGCCCTCCGTCGCGGCCGACTGCGCGGCGGCCCGGCCCTGACGCTCGTGCCAGGCCAGGTAGGCCTGGGTGACGGTGAAGGCATCGCCGCTGGCCTCGACCCGGCCCTGGTGCAGCCACAGGGCGCGGCTGCACAGCTTCTGCACGTGGTACATGCCGTGCGAGACCAGCAGCAGGGTGCCGCCATCGCCCAGGTAGCGTTCCATCCAGGCGATGCACTTCTTCTGGAACGACTCGTCGCCGACCGCCAGCACCTCGTCGGTGATCAGCAGGTCGGGCTTGAGCGCGGAGACCAGGGCGAAGCCCAGGCGCACCACCATGCCGCTGGAGTAGTGCTTGACCGGCTCGTCGAGGTAGTCGCCGATGTCGGCGAAGGCGACGATGCCGGGCATGCGCTCGCGGATCTCCTCCGGCGACAGCCCGGCGAGGGCCGCCGCCATGCGCAGGTTCTCGCGGCCGCTGTACTCGGGATGGAAGCCGGCGCCCAGCTCCAGCAGGGCCCCGACGCTGCCGTGCACCGCCAGGGTGCCGGTCGAGGGCGTCAGCACGCCGGTCAGCAGCTTGAGCAGGGTCGACTTGCCGGCACCGTTGGCGCCGACGATGCCGGTCGACTCGCCGCGCCGGATCTCGAGGTCGAGCGGCTTGAGCACCTCGTGGGCGGCCCCGCCCGGCCGCCGCAGCAACAGGCCCGCCAGGGCGCGCAGGCGGGCGTCGCGGCGGCTGACCAGGGGATAGCGCTTGGAGATGCCGCGCGCCTCGACCAGCACCGCGCTCACAGGAAGTCCTCGAAGTGCGGCGCCAGGCGACGGAACACGAACAGCCCCAGCGCCAGGCTGGCGGCGGTCAGCGCCAGGGCCGCCACGACCTGGGCCGGGCCGGCGTCGCCGACGCCCAGGGCCGCCTGCCGGAACAGGGCCACGAACAGCGCCATCGGGTTGGCATCGGCCAGGCCCTGCAGGCCGGCCGGGATCAGGCTGCGCGGGTACAGCACCGGGGTCAGGAAGAACAGCAGGACCAGGGCCTGCGCCAGGACATGGGTGAAGTCGCGGACGAAAACGCTGACCGCCGCGAACAGCCAGGCCAGCCCGAGGCTGAAGCCGGCCAGCAGCACGAACAGCGGCGGCAGCCAGAGCAGCGACCAGCGCGGCTCCAGCCAGCCCAGGCCGAGCAGGACCAGGAGCACGGCGACGAAGCCGGCCAGGTGCAGCAGGAAGCCGGCCAGGACTGGCGCCACCACCAGCAGCGGCCGGGGCAGGGCCACTTTGCCGAGCAGGCCGGCGTTGTCGACGATCGCGGTGCTGGCGCGGTTGAGCGCCTCGGCGAAGGCCGTCCAGGGCCACAGGCCGATCGCCAGGAAGGTGATGAAGCCCAGCTCGCCGAATTCGGCCTCGGGCAGGCGCGCGCGGAAAATGGTGCCGAACACGTAGCCGTAGATGGCCAGCTGCAGCAGCGGCTGCAGCAATGCCCACAGGCCGCCGCTGAAGGTGCCCAGGTAGCGGTGTTTGAGATCGCGCCTGAGCAGTTCAGCCAGGACGCCCAGGCGCTGCTGCGGCATCGAAAGCCCCGGAAGGAGAGGGTCGGCCCGGCGGCGGGCCGGCGCGGCCGAGTCCGGCGTCACCCGCGGTCGCCGCGAACGGCGACATGATAGCGCCCCGTCCGGGCCGGCCGCTCCCCGGCCCCCCGGCCGATGGCCGGGGGGCGGGGCCTCGTCACTGCGCGGGCTTGGCCGGTTCGCCGCCGTAGCGGGCGCGCAGGCCGACCAGGCGCTCGTCGTCGCCGCGGTCCGGCAGCGACTTGAGTTCCTGCACCAGGCGCTCCCGCGCGCCCTGCGCCACTTCCTCCTCGACCTTGAGGACCAGTTCGTCGCGAACCTCCTCGAAACTGCGCGTGCGCTCGGGCGTGACCTCGACCAGGCGCATCAGGTGGTAGCCGAACTGGGTCTTGACCGGCTCGGCGAACTCGCCGGGCCGCTGCAACGCCAGGCCCGCCGCCTCGAACTCGGGCACGTACTGGCCGGGCTGCACCATCGTGTAGCGGCCCTGGTTGCTGCCCTTGCCCGGGTCCTCGGAATACTCCATGACCATGGCGTCGAAGTCGCTGCCGGGCGAGCGCGCCTGGAGCAGGAGTTCGCTGGCCCGGGCCAGCGCCTCCTCCTCGCTGCGCTGCTCGGTGCCGATCAGCAGGTGCTGGACGACGCGCTGGGCGGGCACCTTGAAGGTGTCCTGCTGGGTGAGGAAGCGCTCGCGGGCGAGCTGCTCGATATCGGCGGCGGCGATCGCCGCCTCGGTCACCTGGTTGAGCCGGTGCGCGGCCAGCACCTCCTCGACCGCCAGCTCGAGGTCGCGGCGCACCGCCGGGTCCTGGTCCAGGCCCTCGGCGCGCGCCTGGATCGAGAGCTGCCGGTTCAGCAGCAGGCGGTCCATCATCTGGGCCAGGTTCTCGGGACGGAACGCGAACTCGGCGCGCGTGGAGGCGGCCAGGCGGCTCATGCGGCCGTCCATGTCGGCCACCGTCAGCCGCGCCTCGCCGCGCTCGATCAGGAAGGCGTCGCCCTCCTCGGCGAGCGCCGGCGCGGCGAGGACCTGCAGGAGGCCGGAGAGCGCGAGGGAACGGAACAGCAGGGTAGGCAATGGCACGGAGGATCTCCGGAAGTCGATCGGAAAACAGGGCGGCCTTCGGGCGGAACGCTGGCCAGGTCGGCAGCGGGCCGGTCAGACCGCCGCAGCGGCCGCCGGGTTCCCGGCGGGCGTAGGGCGAGGGTCGCGGGGCGGCAGCCCTGTCGCAGGCCGCCAGTCTAACCCGGCTGTCTGGCATCCGGCTGACCATACGCGATCGTGTCCCGGGGGTCGTCGATGCCGGACGGTCTCGTCCCTGGGGCCGGGCAGGCGTCGAATCCGGGCACGCCCTCCACAGTAACGGGCAACTCATGCCATCGCCCATTGATCCGGTCCCGGCACCGGCAAGCCGGGACAGGCGTGGCGAAGCCGCCTCACCCTGCCGGGCAGCTCAACGGCTGCCTAGCGATCCGACAGCCGGTCCCACCGTCCGGCGAATTGCCCGAAGCCGCTGCTGGCTCACTCGACCCAGTTGCCCACCTGATACAGCTCGACGACGCTGCACGGCTGGCCGACGCAGGCGGGGCCAGCCTGATAGAGGGTTCCTCCAGAGGCGATCAGGGCCGCCAGGTCGAATGCCGCGGCGCTGAGAATGTAGTCGCGCCCGGCCTCCAGTAGGCAGTAGGTAGCAGGATCGTCGCCGGCCCGCGTGGACCAGCGCAGGTTGCCCGAACCGCTTCGGCATGCGGCGGGAACGTCCAGGTACTTGCCAGGACAGTCGCTGAGCGCGACCGCGATGCCGGGTGTCCCCGTTGGTCCGCGCAGCAGTGCGGCCCGGGCATCGGCAGGCGGCCGGAACACCCAGGCCTTCAGCTCCAGGCCGGACAGCGCACCGTGACTGAATCGGTTCTGGAAGTACCAGTAGCGCCAGGGCAGCGGCTGGTCGGGCGGTCCGCCGAATCCTCCGGCGCCCGGATCCGCCCACGACCCGCCGTACGGGGCGGTGAAGTCGTACTGGGTCACCGGACTGAAGATCGTTGGAGCGGAAGCGGCGCTGCAGAAGGGCGGCGCCACGGCAGTGACCAGGTTCACGTGCCGGGATAGCGGTGGAATGAGGACCTGCTGGCCAGCCACTTCGCGGGTGCAGAAGAGCTGCAGCGTGTGGACACCGGTCCAGGACCAGGCCGTGAAGTCCACGGTGGTGGTGGCGATGCCATCGAGGGGCTCCATCGCCACGGGCGCGCTGGAAGGATTGGGCGCGGGTGGCTGGACCAGCAGCTGGCAGGTGTCGAAGCGTGGATCGAAGTTCGCGATCCCGGCCTGGACCTCGAGGCTGTACGAAGTCCCGCCGACCACGATCGTGGTCCCTGGTTCCGGCGACAGGATGCTGAGCGCAAGGGGCTCGGGAAATGCCGGTTGTGGCGGGTTGCAGAGGATGGAGTCCTCCGAGAAGACCACCTCACCCAGGCCATTGATGACGAAACCGTCGGTGGCGACGCTGCCGCCGCCGCATCGGAGCAGGACAGTCGCATGCAGCGGGAAGGGTGCCAGAAGCACCAGCGCGGCCAGCAGGCCGATCCGGGCGTGCAGGGTCATGTTCCTGATTCCAATACGGGAAAGGGTCGTCCGGCGAACATCTTCGGTGCAAGGCGGCGACCTGTCAATTCCAGGCGCCCGCTCCCAGGATCGATGGCAGGCACGGCCTGGGGATTTGCGATGCCGAAACGGCCGGCGCCGCGCGGCCATGGACCGCGCGGCGCCGGGTTCACACAGGTCGGGACTCAGTTGCCGCCGGGAATGATGGCGTGGCGGTGGACCAGGTGGCTGCGGACGCTGCCGCTGGTAGTGCCCGGCGCGGTGCGCCAGACGACGCCGGCCTGCACCTTGCCGCTGATGCCCGCCACGGCCTCGCTGCCGTCCTGCCGAAGGCTGCGCACGGCCGTGATGGTCAGGCACTGGCCCTCCTCCAGCGACGCCGCCTCGAGGTGCACGTAACCGGCGCCGTCCAGGTCCTTGCCGCGCTGGTCGCAGCGACCGTCCGCCGAGGACCGGCAGCTCCAGTTGCTGTCCAGGCGCATCGAGGTCTGGAACAGCGGCGGGGCGGCGCTGAAGCCATTGAACCAGGGGAACTGCTCGCGGAACTGAACATCGTAGACCGGGCCGCCGACGGCGCGCACGACGTACTCGTAGCTCACCAGGTTGGGTAGCGGGGAACTGACCTGGCTGCGGAAGCCGACCTCGAGGCTGCCCTGGCCGGCAGGCTCGAAGACGCCTCCGAACACCCGGTCGTCGGTGCCGCCCGGCTCGCACTGCGCGCTGGTGGGCGGCGTGTCGACCACGGCGCCGAGCATGCAGTACGCGGAGACGCCATCGATATCGAACACCAGTTGCGGCGGGTTGCCGAGCACGCCGAAGCCGGAGCTCGCGAACAGTGGAGCATCGGAGCCGCGCAGGAAGGCATTCTCCCCGTAGTTCATCACGGTCCGCTCCTCACCCACGACGGCACTCGCCGCCAGGGGTACGGCAGCGAAGTAGCCGGTCTGGTCGAAGGTGATGCGCTGCTGACCGGGCGCGGCCACGCCCTGGCCTGCGCACAGGACCGGCCGCTGCGGACGGATCTGCAGCACCAGCTCTCCGTTTCCGGTATATCGCAGCGCGGGAAGTGTGCCCTGCAGCAGAGGCGGCGCCAGTTGCGAGCCGAGTTGCTGGCCATTGGTCGTCAGCAGCTCGAACGGAACCTGGGCACCTGCGGCCCCGGAGAGGGCGGCCAGGACCACTGCGAGGGCGCAGGTCGGTGTCGTCGGTAGATTCATGGCGGCTCCCCGGTTACTGACCCGTCTGCACGGTGTTCTGGACCTGATAGAGGTCGTTCGTGGTGCAGGGGCTGCCGGCGCACGCGGAAACCGCTTGGTAGACACCCGAGTTGATGAAGGTGCTGAGCACGAAGGTGGACGCACTGAGGATGTAATCGCGCCCCGCCTCGAGGACGCAACGCTCGTTGGGGTTGTCGCCCGGGAAGGTGGACCACTGGATGCTGCCACCACCACTCCGGCAGGTAGCCGGAATGTCGGTGTACTTGCCGGGACAGTTGCTCAACGAGACCGCCACCTGGGAGGTGCCGGTGTTGCCGCGCAGGATGGTGGCCCGGGTGTTGGCGGTGGGCCGGAAGACCCAGGTCTTCAGCTCGAGACTGGCGAGCTGGTTGTTGACGAAGCGGTTCTCGAAGCCCCAGTAGCGCCACACGGAGGGCTGGTTGGGCTGCACGCCGAAACCGCCCGACCCGGGCTGGTCCCAAACCCCGACGTAGGCGTCGGTGAACGTGGCCTGCGATACCGGTGTGAAGATGGCCGGAATCGGGAAGTCGGTACAGGCGATCGGTGCCGTGGTGCTCTGTACGGTGATCGGACGGTTGACCGACGGCACCAGCACCTGCTGGTTGTTGGATACGCGGTCGCAGGCAAGCTGCAGGTTGTACTGGCCAGCCACGATGCCCTGCGGAAACTGCAGGTTGGCGGTAGCCACGCCGGCCACCGGATTGAGGGTGACCGCGGGCCAGGCGGCGGCAGGTGCCGGCGGCTGCACCGTGACCCGGCAGACATCCACTCCGGGCGTGTAGTTGGTGATGCTGGCGGAGAACTGCACGTTCTGCGCGGCATCGCCGACATTGATGGTGGTGCCCGCGACCGGATCGACGATGCTCAGTGCCAGTGGATTCGGCAGGCCGGTCTGCTGGACGTTGCAGGCGATGGAGTTCTCGGCGAAGACGACCTCGCCCTGGGCATTGATGATGAAACCATCCGTCTGCACGGTGCCCCCGCCACAGCGGAGGACGACCGAGGCCTGTGCCGTTGTGGCGGACAGGGCGAGGACGGTGGCGACGGCGACGACGACGCTACGGGTGTTCATGGGTTTGCCTACCAAGACTGGGAAAAACAAAAAAGCCGGCCCCATGCTGCACGCATGGGGCCGGCCAGTCAACTAAACAACCTTGCCGCTGATCTCAGGAGATCAGGAGCAGGCCGCCGCGGCGCCGCCGGTGCACTGGCGCTCGGTGCGGTGGCGGAACAGCGAGGTGTAGTTGGCCAGGGTGCCGGAGGCAGCCGCCGCGTTGTCGTAGTTGGCAACGAAGAAGCCGGTGACCGGCAGGCCCTGGAAGACCACGCCCGCGTTGATGCCGCCGGTGGCGGCACGCAGCGCCGGGGTGCCAGCGAACTGCACGAACGCCCAACCGTTCTGGTAGTTGGTCTCGACGTTCTTGTAGTAGGTGGCGCCCAGGATGTCGGAACCCGCACCGGCGGTGAAGTTGGCCGCCTGGTTGAAGGTCACGACCTGGACTTCCCAGCACAGGGCGTCCGGACGCGGTCCCGGCGGACGCGGCGAGAAGCCGCCGCCGGTCGAGGTCGCGGTGCGCTCTTCACGATCGTAGATCGTGACCGAGACGTCCATGCACGAGCCGTTGGCGCCGAAACGCTCGACGAACGGGGCACGCGGGGCCGGGATGAAGTTGGCCGCCGGCGGGCTCGGCAGGGCCGGGCGCTGGTCGACGTAGTAACGCTTGGTCGGGAAGTTGATCACCCACTCCGAGGTGCCGGTGACGACGCTGGTGGCGCCGGCCTCGACGTAGAACTCGTTGATCACGCGCGGCGACATGTACAGCGCGGTGACGGCGTCAACCTTGCCGAACGGCACGGAGTCGTCGTACTGGGCCGAGATCAGCTGGCCGCGGCGGAACACGTTGGCCGTGGCGGCCAGCAGGTTGCCCGGGTCGTTGACCGCGTCCAGGCCCGGGTTGGTGTCGCCCGGCGGCTGGTGCAGGATGGCGTAGCTGAAGCCCTCGAGGGCATCGGCGCCGTAGCCGGCGACGGTACCGCGGGCCGGATTCACGATCATCGCGTTGCCGAACAGCTGGCCGGCACCGTTCGGGGCCACCATGTTGAAGTTCGGGTTGGCGACGAACTCGTTGCCCGGGCCGAACCACGCCTGGTTGACGCGCAGGCAGTTGCCCGGCTCGCCGTTGACGTGCTCGATCCAGGTGTTGACCGTGCTCGGACGCTCGATGTTGGCCATCTCGAGGATTTCGATGTAGCCCTCGCGGGTACGGCCCAGGCCACCCGGGCCGAGGTCGCTGACACCGTAGGTGTCGGAGTACGCGAAGTTGACGAACGGCGCGAAGTAGCGGCCGTCGGCCAGCTGCACGACGCCGCCAGCGGCGAAGCCGAGGCCGCCACGGGCGATGTCCGGCACGGTGCAGGAACGGTCGGTGGTCAGGATGCCGGCGCCGGCGCCGCCGATGCCAGCCTCTTCGGTGGTGGCGATGGCGCCGGTCCACACGTCGAAGCGCGACAGGTACAGGTGGAAGTCGAGGACTTCGCGGCTGTTACGGCCTTCCAGGAAGCGGACCTTGACGGCCTTGCCCACGCTGGCGGTGTTGACCACGGAGATCAGGGTGTTGTTGCCACCCTGAGTGGTGTAGTACGGGTAGATCAGAACCTGGCCCAGACCATCCGGGTTGAGGTTCACCGCGTCGGCGATGCTGCCGACGCCCGCCAGGCCGGCGACACCGGCGATGACGGCGCTCGTCAAAGCATTCTTTCTCATTACAGACACTCCTAATCGACCACAGGGCTTTTTTTGCTTGGCCCGCCTGGCAGGTTGGCCGCCACCTGCAAGCAGGTACGGCGCCCCCGGAGGGCAACAGCGCCGCAAGGATAGGGCAAGTCGCCAGACCATTGCAAGCGCGCTTTCACGGCGCTCCGACCCCGGCCGCGGGCCGTGCCCGGACCCGGCCGATCGCAGAAAAAGACTTTTGCATCAATGTCTTGCCGGACCAGAGGCCGGGATCACTCGGCCTGGACGAAGTACCAGACGCCGTCGAGGCGGACCCAGCCCTCGTTGAACTGGGTGATCGCCGGGACATCGCCGGCGGAGGGCATCGCCACCGAGTAGCTGATGCCCATGCGCACCGTGCAGGCCTCCTCGCTGGCGCAGTCGGCGCCGCGCCAGTCGGCGCGCTGCCACTTGAAGGGCTGGCCCTGCATGCGCGCCACGTACTGTTGCTCGGACTCGGTGGAGCGCTGGCCGGGACTCAGGAAGGCGTAGGCCTGGGCGAACTCGCCGGCGACCAGGTGCTGCCAGCGCTGGCTGGCGCGCTGCTCGAGCGCGGCCATCGGGTCGGCCGGGGCGCGGCTGGCCGGGGCGCTGGCGCAGCCGGCCAGGACGGCGACCAGGGCCAGGAACGGGGCCGCCATCGACAGGCGGCGGGAAGGTGCGGTCATGGGACTCTCCAGGGCGGGGCAAGGGGCCGGGTCCGGCGCCCGGCGGTCGGGCACCGGGCGATCAGTCTTCCGGCAGGGGCTCGAACTGACTGTCGTCCGGCGCGCGAGTTCCCGCGCCCAGCGGCTGGCCGGTGCGCAGGTCGAGGGGACTGAGCTGCCGGAAGTTCTGCTGATACTCCTCGGTGATTCCCCTCGCGTCGCGGACATCGCGCAGGACCGTCGGCCGGATCAGCACGATCAGTTCGCGCCGGACCTCGCGGCGGGTGGTGGAGCCGAAGAGCTTGCCCACCACCGGGATGTTCGACAGCCCGGGCACGCCGCGACGTCCCCCGGTATTCTCCTCGTCGATCAATCCGCCGATCAGGACGGACTCGCCGCCCTGCACCGCCACCTGGGTGTCCACGGTGCGCCGGTTGATGGCGACGTTGCCCGACACCTCGTCCCGCTCGCCGGGCTTGCTGACCTCCTGCGACAGTTCGAGGTAGACCAGCCCGCCGGGATTCACCCTGGGCTTGACCGAAAGGATCACGCCGGTGTCACGGAACTGCACCGTGTTGGTGTTGAAGCCGGGGCCGCCGCCGATCCCGGGGCTGATGAACGTGGAGACCACCGGGATCTGGTCGCCGACATTGATCTTCGCCTCCTGGTTGTTCAGCACGGTCAGCGAGGGTGCCGACAGGATCCTCACCTCGCTGCGCGACTGCAGGGCCCGCACCGCGACGTTCAGCTCGTTGTTGAGGAACCGGTAGAAGAACGGCTCGCCGCCGAAGTTGGCGCCGCCGGAGCCGATCGCCCACTGCTGGCGGTTGCCCGGCTGCAGGTTGGTGTCGCCGCCGAGCAGGCCCTCGAGGAACCACTGCACGCCGTACTGCAGGTCGCCGGTCAGGCTGACCTCGATGATCTGCATCTCGACGTGCACCTGCAGCGGCTCGATGTCGAGCTTGCGGATCGCCGCCAGCACCGCCTGGTACTGGCCGGTGGTGGCGCGCACCAGCAACTGGTTGTTCTCCTCGACCGCGGTGAAGCTGATCTCGTCGCTGCCGGACACGGCGATGCCGCCGCCCTCGCCCGCCGCCTGCTGGCGGCGCCGGGACTGCGGGGCGGTCGCGGTGCCGGCGCTGCCGATCTCGGCGGCCTCCAGGCCGGGCGCGACGTTGGCGCGCGGCGCGCGGCGCTCGCTGGGGCCGGCCGGGGTGCCGCCGCCGGTGAAGATCGCGCCCAGGTAGTCGGCCAGGTCGACCGCCTTGATGTTCTTGACGTCGTAGACGAACAGCTGGGTGCCGGCCACCGAGGCGTTGTTGCGGTCCAGGCGGCGCAGCCAGCGGCGCGCCTCCTCCAGGTAGTCGGGGTTCTGGGTGATCACGAACAGGCCGCCCAGGCGCTCGACCGGCAGGAACCGGAACATGCCGGCCAGCGGCGAGCCGTTCGGGTCCATGAACAGCTTCTCCAGCTCCGGCATGATCTCTGAGACCTCGGCGTTCTCCAGCGGGTAGAACGCGATCGACATGCCCTTGAGCCAGTCGACGTCGAAGATCTCGATGGTGCGCAGGTAGTTCTGCAGCTCCTCGCGGGTGCCGGCCAGCACCAGGATGCCGCGCGAGTTGTCGGCGCTGACCACGGCGTTGGGCCGGGCGAACGGCGCCAGCAGGCGCTGCATCTCGCTGGGCGAGATGTAGGTCAGCGGCACGATCTGGACCTGGTAGCCGCGGCCGGCCGGGATCGGCCCCATGCGCGGGCTCAGGTTGCCGGGAACCGCGCCGGCCACCGGCAGGATCTCGTAGCGGCCTTCCTTGAAGACGATGCTGGCGTTGTTGAGGGCCAGCAGGTACTCGAGCACGGCCATCGCCTGCTCGGCGCGGATCGGCTTCTGGGTGACGTAGGTGACGTTGCCGCCGACGCCCGGCGCGATCAGGTAGTTCTCGCCGTAGACCTCGCCGATGATCGCCTGGACCACCGCCTGGATCGGCTGGTCCTGGAAGTTGAAGTTGACCTCGCCGTCGGTCGGCGGCACCGGCAGCGGCCGCGACGCCGCCTGCACGTTGACCAGGTCGCGGCTGCCGATCTGGATGATCTCCTCGCGGATGGCGTCGTCGTCGTCCGCCCCGGTGCCCTCCTCCAGGGTGATGCCGGCGTCGTCGGCCGGATCCGCCGCGACGCGCTCGTCGCCGCCGACGTAGGACAGGGCCCGGCTGGGCTGGTTCCAGTCACGCGCCGGCGGCTGCACCGGTGCCGGCTTGGGCGCGGTCGCGCAACCGGCCAGCACCGCGAGCAGGGCGAACGCCGCGGCGACGCGGAAGGGGGTCGGGATCGGGGTCATGGATGGGCTCGTCATTGCTTGTTCTGCTCGGCTTCGCGGCGCAACTGGGCGCGGCGCTCCTCGATGCGGCGGCGGATCTCGGCGGCGCGGCGGGCGACCTCGTCCTCCTCGCTCGCCGCCTGGGGCTGGGCCTGGGCCTGCTGCACCCCGCCCGGCACGGGTGCCGGCTGCGCCACCGGCGGCGGCCCCGAGGGAATCGCGGCGCCGGCGCCGATCGCGAGCTCCAGGGTCGCCTCGGTGCTGGTGGCGGCGTCCTCGAACACGACCCGCCGCGGTTCGACCGTCCTGACCACCCAGCCGCCCTGGTCGCCGGGCATCGGCATGCCCTCGACCAGGCGGAGGTTCTGGCCGGTGCTGTTGTCGCGAAGCAGGGCGATGCGGGCGCGCGGCGTGTGGATGACGCCGGTGAGCACCGCGTTCAGCGGCGCCGTGGGCGGCTGTTCGGCGACCGGCTCCTCGGCCTGCGGAGCCTGCTTGGGCTCGGGCCGGCGGTCCTCGGCGAACAGCGGCCGCTGCGCCAGGTCGGGGAAGCGGGCCAGCGGCGGCAGGTCGACCTGGACCTCGGTCAGGGCCAGCTCGGGCACCGGCTCGGGCGCCTGTTCGCGCGCGCCCGGGACGCCGCGGCCGAAGCCGGCCAGCATCAGCAGGTAGAGCACGCCGAAGGCGCCGGCGGCGACCATCAGCACGCGCCCCAGGCGCTGTCGCTGCGGGCGGGTCATCGGCCGGACCGCCCGCCACCGGCGCCCGGACCGGGCGCGCGCAGGTAGCCGTAGAGATCGAAACGGATGTCCAGCCGGTAGCTGCCGCCGGGCACCGCCGAGGTCGGCGCGCTGAACGCCGACGGCCGCGCCGCGGTCTGCTGCCGGTAGATGTTGAGCTCGTCGGCGAACAGCAGCGGCTTGCCGCCTTCCAGGGCGTGCAGGATCTCGCCGAAGTCGTCGATGTCGCAGCGCAGGTGGACCGAGATGGTGACCCGCTCGTAGCGCTCCTCGGCCATCGAGCGCTTGGGGTTGTGGCTGGCCACCTCGCACCGCTCGGGCACCTCCGCGTGCTGGGTGACGACGTCCTTCAGGCGCAGGAACAGGGCGGCGGCGGCGGAGTCGAAGTCGGCCTCCGGCAGGAACGAGGGGCTGCCGGACTCGAACGCGCGCACCTGGGCCAGGCGCGCCTCGATGTCGGCACGGGCGGCGACCGCGGCGCGGAAGCGCGCTTCCTGCTGGCGCAGGTCGGAGATCTCCCCGGCCATGGCCAGGTGCGGGGCGACGAACCACCAGTGCACCAGCAGCAGGTAGCCGCCGAGCACCACGATCAGCGCCAGCACCACGGCCAGCAGGCGGCCCTCACCCGGCGGCGGCAGCATCCGCATCGGCGGCATCCTCCTCGGGTCGGGGTCCGGATTCGGGCTCGCTGCCGGCAGCCGCGTCGTCGGGCTTGTCCGGCGCCTGCGCGGGCGCGGCGACCGGATCGTCGGCGCCGGGCTGCAGGCGGTAGCGGGCGCTCAGGGTGAAGCGCTCCTTGCGGGTGCGTGCATCCGGCGAGATCTGGCCGATGAAGGCCGGGTTGGCCAGGGTCCTGGAGTCCTGCAGCAGGGCGATCAGGCGGGTCGCCTCGTCGCTCTGCCCGGCGATCTCCAGGGCGCCCTCGCGGAAGCTCATGCGCTCCAGCCAGGTGTGGTCGGGCAGGCGGGCGCTGACGTCGGCCAGCACCCGCAGCACCGACGGCGTCTGCCGCTTGCGCTCGGTCAGGTAGCCGGCGCCCTCGACGGCGCTGTCCAGCTGGTTGCGCAGCGCGGTCACCGCGCGCGCCTCGGTGCGCGCCTGCTCGACGTTGGCGCGCAGCGCCTCCAGGGCCTGCGCCCGGTTCGCCAGCGACTGCTGCATGGCGAGCACGGCGAGCAGCACCGCGGCGGCGGCCAGGATCCAGTTCATGCGCCGCTGCGGATCGCTGCGGCGGGCGCGCTGCGGCTCCGGCAGCAGGTTGAAGCCGGCCGGCACACGGCCCGGCTCGACCAGCAGGTCGGCGCCGTCGAGCGGCAGCTCGAGCGCGCGCGCGCGCTCGAGCAGGCCATCGAGCACCGGGCGCGGCACGATCGCCAGCCGCACCCTGATCTGGCGGCCGGCCGGGGCCGGCTCGACCTGCTGGTCGTAGTAGACCTGGTCGGCCTTGAACGGCGTCTGCCGGTCCATCTCGAAGGCCAGCACCTGGCGCAGGTTGGCTTCGACCGCGGCCGGGAACTGCAGGTTGCGCAGCAGCGCCTGGCCGGCCGGCATCACCAGCAGGAGCCGGCGGTCGGGATCGGGCTCGCGGCCGAGCAGGCGCTGGAGGTCGGCGCGCAGGACGTCGAGGTCGCCGTCCAGCGCCAGCCGGGCGAACGGCTCGGTCTCGCCGCCGCGGCGGAGGCGCAGCTCGGTGCCGTCCAGCTCGACCAGCCAGGCCACCCGCCGGTCCTGGAGCCAGTCCTGCCAGCGCGGCGGCAGCAGGCGGACCAGTTCGGCCCGCCACCAGGAAAGGAAGGCCGGCACCGGGGAGCGCCGGTAGCGCGCCACCCAGGGGGCGACCGTCGGTTTGAGGGCGTCGAGCAGGGGCATCAGGCGTTTTCGTTGTCGCGCCAGCGCAGGATGACGAACGGGCGGCCGTTCGCCGCGGCACCGCCGATGCGGATGGTGGCCTCGAGCAGCCCGGTCGCGCCGTTGGCCAGCGTGGCCTTGGACCGCACACTGTAGGTGAAACCGCCGCCGCCCGCCATGACGGGGGTGCCGTCGGGCAGGGTCAGCAGGCCGGCCATGGCCGGGTCGCCGAGCGGCATCTCGCGCCGCTGGGCCACGAATTCCGCGGCCATCTCCGGGGTCATCCCGGGCAGGGCCAGCAGGGCGTCGGCGGAGGCGTAGGCGGCGTTCGGCTGCATGCGGCCGGCGTAGACCGTGACCGCAGGCTCGAGTTCGCGGTACAGCTCGTAGGTGACGCCCATCACCTGCTGCAGCTCGGCGACGGTGTCGAAGTAGGCGTTCTTGGCGCCATAGGGATAGCCGGCGGACCGGTAGTCCGCCGACTCGGCGCCGAGCGGCATCGGGGTATCGTCGGGGTCGCGCCAATCCATGATCGCGTGGGCGAGTTCCTGGGCCTGAAGCTCCTCGACCCCCTTGCCGCGCAGGAAGTTCACCAGGGTCGCCTCGTCGGAGATGTTGAGGTCGAGCTTGCCGCTCTCGTCGGTGATCGCGACCTCGATCGCGACGCCGTCGATCTCGAAGGTGTAGGGGCGGCCGTCCGGGATCCAGCGCAGGGCCGGGTCCGGCAGGCGCATCTCCAGGACCACCCGGTGCAGGCCGGCCTCGGCCAGGTAGCGGGCCCGGGTGGTGTCGAACAGGTTGCGCGCCTGCAGGTGCTCGACGTGGGCGACGAGGGCGTAGCCGCCGATGATCAGGGTCAGCATGGCGGTGGCCCAGACCGTGAACAGCAGGGCGGCGCCGCGGGGCCGGCGCCGCGGGCGGCGGTCAGCGTTCGGCATTGGGGTTGTTCCCGGTCGGGGGCTGCTGCACGGGCTGGCCCTCCGGCGTCATCGGCTGGATGATGCCGGAGGCCTCCATGCCCGCCTGGTCGTCGCCGCCGAAGAAGCGGTAGGCGTTGTTGACGCCGCCGACGTCGATCAGCAGGGGCACCTCCAGCACCGGCCAGGTCAGGCCGCTGTCGCGCTCGAACTCGATGCTCAGGCGGACCATCATCGGCGTCCGCGACGGGTCCTCCCAGTCGTCGCGCCAGTCGCCCAGGCGGCCGCGCTCGTCGATGCCGCGGAACTCGAAGCGGGCGCGCCGGATGCGGTCGAGCAGGAACACCGGCTCGGCGGCATCGTCCTCGTCGCCGAGCAGCATCCGGTGGTTGAACACCAGGCGGCCGCGCTCGATCGCCAGCGACTGCACGTAGGGCCCGCCGCTGCTCAGGTAGCCGGGCATCGGCGCGACGAAGGTGATCTCGCGGTCGTCGCCCGCGAACACGTGGTTGCGGCCCTCGCGGCGGTCGGCGGCGAACGCCAGGGGCACCGCCCGCGACAGCTGCCGGCGCACGAATTCCTGGGTGACCCGGATCGAGTTGACCGCCTCGATGCGGTGCTCGCCGCGCTCGGCCGCCTTGCGGCTCATGCGGATGGCGCCGACCGCGATCGCCATGATCATGGCGACCAGGATCATCGCCAGGACGACCTCGATCAGGGTGAAGCCGCGGCCGCCGCGGCGGGCGCCGGCGCGCCTCATCGCTTGCCGTCCTGGCCGCCGGCGTCGACCTCGCGACCGCTGCCGGCGCGGCCGCGCTGGCCGGCGCGCTGTCCGGCGCGCTCGCCGGGCGCGGCGCTGCGCTCGCCGCCCGATTCGCCGGGCGGCGTGTCGAACAGCACCGCCTGGTCCGGCGCGTAGGCGCGCAGCGTGGTGAACCGGGTGCTGCGCTCGCGTGGCGGCCGTCCCCAGAAGACATCGAGGTCGACCCGGTACAGGCGCAGGCCGACGGTATCCGGATCGACCGGCTCCTCGCGCTCGGGAACGTACTCCTCGACCCGCATCTCCCAGCGGAAGTCGTCGTCGAAGCGGTCGCGGGTCTCGCCCTCCTCCAGCTTCTCGCCGATCCCGACCAGGTCCAGCTTGCTCTGCGCCCACTGCGCCGCCAGCGACTCCTGCTCGGCGCGCACGGTCTGCCGCATCGAGGTGCTCAGCGCCGACATCAGCACGCCCAGGAAGGTCGCGAGCAGGACGAAGGCGGCGATCGCCTCGATCAGGGTGAAGCCGCGCTGCTGGCCGGCCGCGCCGGGGACGACGCCGCCCGGGCCGCGCGGCCCGCGCCGCCATGCCGGGCGGGCCGTCACTGCCGGACCTCCTCGAGCGAGATCTCGCCGGTCAGCCAGGTCACGTTGACCAGCCACTCGCGCTGGCCGGCGAGCAGGCGCACGAAACCGCCGGTGGAGCTGCCGTCCGGGAAGAAGCGGATGCGGCCGGCGGTCTCCTGGGTGAGCTCCTGGCGGGCGGTGCGCAGCACCAGCCGCATGTCGTCGGGCAGCTTGACCGTGGCCTTGCCCGGCGCGGTGTAGGTGCGCGCCTCGACGTCGACCTCGAGGGCGCGCTCCTCGCGCTGCAGGATGGCCTGGCCGCGGGTGTAGCGCAGCGCGGATGCGATATCGCGGCTGGCCGCCTTGACCTTGGTCGAGGCCAGGCCGCGGCTGAGGCTGAACGCCATGGCGCTGACCACGATGACGCTGAGCGCCAGCACCGCGACCAGTTCGATCAGCGAGAAGCCGGAAGCGGAGCGCCGGCCAGCGGGCGTCGCGGCGGGCTGGTCTTCTCGACGGCGCGGGCGGCAGGTGGGCGTCATCTGGAATGTCCGGCCGGCTCGGGCGGGCGGGGAGCGCCCGGCCGCCGGGCGCCGTGGCCGGCCCGGGGGCCGGCGGCGGCTACTGCCAGCTGCCGATGTCGGCGTTGTTGCCGTCGCCGCCGGGCTGCTTGTCGCGGCCCAGGGAGACGATGTCGAAGTCGCCGTGCTGGCCGGGGTTGCGGTAGACCAGGTCGGTGCCCCAGGGATCCTTGAGCTGGGCCTCGCGGATGTACGGGCCGCCCCAGTCGTTGCCGGCGCCGGACGGACGGCTGACCAGCTCCTGCAGGCCGTTCGGGTAGCTGCCGACGTCCATGTAGTAGTTCTCCACCGCGGCGGCGACGATCTTCACCTGCGACTTGGCGGCGTTGACCTGGCCACGGCCGAACTGCGGCGCGACGCCACGCACGACCAGGGTCGCGACGATGCCGATCAGCACCAGCACGGCGACCATCTCGATCAGGCTGAAGCCGGCGGCGCGGCTGCGGGGAAGGGCGTGGAACATGGGGTCAGCCTCCTACGGTGGACATGATGGTCATGATCGGCATCAGCAGCGCCATCATGATAAGGCCGACCACCAGCGCCATGACCAGGGTGAGCACCGGGGTCAGGGCCGCCAGCAGGCGGTCGATGGTGGCCTTGGTCTCGTTGTCGAAGGCGTCGGCGACCTTGAGCAGCATGGTGTCCAGCTCGCCCGACTCCTCGCCCACCGCGACCATCTGCAGCGCCAGCTTGGGAAAGCGCTTCTGCTGACCCAGCGCGTACGCCAGGCCGTCGCCGGTCTTGACCAGGCCGGCGGCCTCGTCGACCGCCTCGGCCAGCACCGAATTGCTGAGCACGTTGCGGGCGATCGACAGGGCCGCCAGCAATGGAACGCCGCTCTGCAGCAAAGTTCCCAGGGTGCGCGCCAGGCGCGCGGTATCCAGGCGCAGCATCAGGGTGCCGAACAGGCCCATGCGCAGGAAGCGCTCGTCCCAGGCGCGCCGGCTGTCGGCCTGGGCGAGCTGGCGCCGGAACCAGGCGGCGAGCACCACGGCGCCGCCCAGCAGCAGCCACCACCAGCCGGTCAGCAGGTTGCCGAACGCCAGCACCACGCGCGTCACCAGGGGCAGGTCGGTGCCCAGGTCCTCGAACATCGGCACGAACTGCGGCACCACGAACATCAGCAGCAGGACGATGGTGGCGAGCACCGCCACCACCAGGATCGCCGGGTAGATCAGGGCGCTGACCACCGAGGACTTCAGCTTCTGGCTGCGGTCCATGTACTCGGCCAGGCGGCGCAGGGTGCGCTCCAGGGTGCCGCCGATCTCGCCGGCGCGGACCATGTTCACGTACAGGCGGCTGAACGAGCCGTGCTGGGCCTCGAGCGCGTCGGACAGCGTGCTGCCCTCGCGCACCTGGTCGCGGATCCGGCCGATCATGGCCCGCGCCTTCTCGCTCTCGGGCATGTCGAGCAGGATCTGCAGGGCGCGGTCGAGCGGCTGGCCGGCGCCCATCAGGGTCGCGAGCTGGTCGGTGAACGCGGTGACCTGCTTGGCGTTCATCGCGCTCTTGCGCATCAGCCCGCCGAACAGCCCGCCGGCCATCGCGGCATCGGCCTCCTCCGCCGACAGCGGGATGTTGCCGGCCTCCTGCACCTTGACGATCACCTCGTCGGCGCTGCCGGCGTCCATCTGCCCCTCGAGCGTGTCGCCGGCGGGGGTGACGGCCTTGTAGCGGTAGAGGGTCATGGGAGCCGGGACCCGGCTTCATGGCCCCGAGTCCCGGGTCCCGGGTCCCGGGTCCCGGCTCTCTCAGCCTTCCTGCGTGACACGCAGCACCTCCTCGACGGTCGTGACGCCGGCGACCGACTTGGCCAGGCCGTCCTCGAACATGATGCGCATGCCCTCTTCCTGGGCCTGGGCCTGCAGCTTCAGCTCGTCGGCGTGCTGCATGATCAGGCGGCGCAGCGGCTCGCTCATGGTCAGGAATTCCATGATCGTGGTGCGCCCGAAGTAGCCGGTCGGGGTGATCGCCGAGGGCATCGGACGGAACAGCTTCACCGGACGCTCGCTGGTGTAGCGCTCCAGGCGGTACTCGGCGACCACCTCGGGCAGGGCGATGTAGGTCTCGGCGTGGGTCGGCTCCATGCGCCGAACGAGGCGCTGCGCCAGGATGCCGTTGATGGTCGAGCACAGCAGGTAGTCCTCGACGCCCATGTCGAGCAGGCGGGTGATGCCGCCGGCCGCCGAGTTGGTGTGCAGGGTGGACAGCACCAGGTGGCCGGTCAGCGCCGACTGGATGGCGATCTTCGCCGTCTCCAGGTCGCGCATCTCGCCGATCATGATGATGTCCGGGTCCTGGCGGACGATCGAGCGCAGCGCGTGCGCGAAGTCCAGGCCGATCTGCGGCTTGGCCTGGATCTGGTTGATGCCCTCGATCTGGTACTCGACCGGGTCCTCGACCGTGATGATCTTCACGTCCGGGGTGTTGAGCTGGGACAGCGCCGTGTACAGCGTGGTGGTCTTGCCCGAGCCGGTCGGGCCGGTCACCAGCATGATGCCGTGCGGCAGCTCCAGCACCTTCAGGAAGCGCGGCAGGAACTCGTCGGTGAAGCCCAGCCGGTGGAAGTCGAAGACCACGCTCTCGCGGTCGAGGATGCGCATCACCACGCTCTCGCCGTGCGCGGTCGGCACGGTGGAGACGCGCAGGTCCAGCTCCTTGCCCTGCACGCGCAGCATGATGCGGCCGTCCTGCGGCAGGCGCCGCTCGGCGATGTTGAGCTTGGCCATGATCTTGATGCGCGAGATCACCGCCGCGGTGCTGGAGGCGGGCGGCGACTCGACCTCGTGCAGCACGCCGTCGACGCGGTAGCGCACCTTCAGGCGGTTCTCGAAGGGCTCGATGTGGATGTCGCTGGCGCGGCCCTCGACGGCGCGCTGGATGACCAGGTTGACCAGCCGGATCACCGGCGCCTCGGAGGCCAGGTCGCGCAGGTGCTCGACGTCGTCCTCGCCGCGGCCGCCGTCCTCGGACAGGCTCTCGACGATGGTGCCCAGCGCCGAGCGGCCCTGGCCGTAGTAGCGCTCGATCAGATCGTCGATCTCCGAGCGCAGGCCGACCGCGACCTCGACCCGCCGGCCGGTGGCCAGGGCGGTGGCCTGCACCGGGTAGTCCTCCTGCGGATCGGCGACCAGCAGGCGCACGCTGGCCTCGGTCTCGGCGATCGGCACCACGTGGTACTGCTTGAGGAAGCGCACCGGCAGCTGGATGTTCTCCGGCGGCGCCTCCGGGGCGTCCTTGCCGGCCAGCACGTCCAGGCCCATGACCGCGGCGATCGCCTCGGCGACGTCGCGCTCGGAGGCCAGGCCCAGCTTGGTCAGCAGGGCGACCAGGCTGCCGCCGGATTCCTCGTGCAGGCGCCGGGCGCGGCCGAGGTCGGCCTCCTTGAGGCGGCCGCGCTCGACCAGGGCGGCGCAGATGCGCACCTCGTTCTCGTCCAGCGTCGCCACCGGTGCCTGCGGATCAGCCACGTCCATCGGGTTCATTCCTGGTTGCCTCCGGACCGGACGCGGCCGGGGCGGGTGGCGCTGGGACCGGCGAGGCGGCCGCAGGTTCCGCCGCGGCCGGCCGCGCCAGGTCCTCGACCAGGCGCCGGTTCATCAGCATCCACAGTACCACCGGCACCACCGCCGGCAGGATCAGGTAGCCGAGCTGGTAGGCCAGCGCGACCAGCTCGGGCGCGAGCCCGGCGCCGCGCAGGGCGTCGGCGCCCAGGAACTGCAGGGCGACCACCCAGGCGCCGGTGACCGCGCCGAACGCCTGCACCACGCTGACCGCCAGCCAGCCGGCCAGCATCTGCGCCAGCCGTCGCCGGGTGGTCAGCGGCGTCGCCATGACCAGGCCCCAGATCAGCGCCAGGCCGTAGCCGTACTTCATGGTGTTGACCACCGGCAGCGGCTCCTCGCCGGTGGCCTGCTTCTCGGCACGCATCGGCGCCGGCATCGCCTGCTCGGAAAAGCGCAGCACCAGAAGGTGGTCGTCGCGCGCGGTGCGTCCCTCGGTCGGCGCGCCCGGCCCGGTCGGCAGGGTCGCGCCCGGATCGATGAGGTGCCGCGGAAAGCCGCGCCAGACATCGGCGAACAGGGCCGGCTGGCCGCGCAGCACCGACTGCGCGGCGAGGCTGGACGGCAGCATGAACACGCTCGACCAGTACACCCAGATGAAGAACATCGCCGGCAGCCACAGCACGGCGGCCAGGAAGAAGCGCCGCATCGGCACCGCGCTCATGGCGCGGCTCCCGCAGGGCGGAACCGGCGACCGGGGCGGGCGGCGGGACCGTTCATCGGCTCAACCCAGCGCCGCGCGGGCATTGCGGAACATCCGCAGCCAGGGCGAGGCCTCGCCCCAGCCGGCCGGCGCCCAGCTCATCTGCGCGGTGCGGAAGACCCGTTCCGGATGCGGCATGGCGATGGTCACCCGGCCGTCGTCGCTGGCCAGGCCGGTGATGCCGGCGGGCGAGCCGTTCGGGTTGGCCGGATAGCGCGAGGCGACCGCGCCATCGCCGTCGACGTAGCGCAGGCACACCCGCGCCTGGCCCGGGTCGGCGCCGGTGGCGGCGAAGTCGGCGCGGCCCTCGCCGTGCGCGACCGCCACCGGGATCCGGCTGCCGGCCATGCCGGCCAGCAGGATCGAGGGCGAGTCGACCACCTCGACCAGGCTCAGGCGCGCCTCGTACTGCTCGGAGCGGTTGCGCACGAACACCGGCCAGTGGCCGGTGCCGGGGATGATGTCGCGCAGGCGGGCCAGCATCTGGCAGCCGTTGCACACGCCCAGGGCGAAGCTGTCCGGACGGGCGAAGAAGGCGGCGAAGCGGTCGCGCAGCGCCGGGTTCTCCAGGATCGAGGTGGCCCAGCCGCGACCGGCGCCGAGCACGTCGCCGTAGGAGAAGCCACCGCAGGCGGCCAGCCCGGCGAACGCGGCCAGGTCGTGGCGGCCGGCGGCCAGGTCGCTCATGTGCACGTCGACCGCCTCGAAGCCGGCACGGTCGAAGGCGGCGGCCATCTCGACCTGGCCGTTGACGCCCTGCTCGCGCAGGATGGCGACGCGCGGCCGGGCGCCGGTGCCGACGAACGGCGCCGCGACGTCCTGCGCCGGATCGAAGGTGAGCAGCGGCACCAGGCCAGGCGCCGCGAAGTCCAGGCGCGCCGCCTGTTCCTCGTCGGCGCAGGCCGGATCGTCGCGCAGCCGGGCCATGGCATGGCTGGTGCGGCTCCACGCCGCCATCAGGTCCTGCCAGTCCCAGCGCGCCAGGGTTTCGTCGCCGGCCACGACGCGCAGCAGCGGCTCGGCGCGGACCGTGGCCAGCACCCGCGCGCAGGCGTCCAGGCCGGCAGCGTCGAGCAGGGCCTGGAAGGCGGCGCGGTCGGCCTGCGCCACCTGCACCAGTACGCCCGGTTCCTCGGCGAACAGCGCGGCCAGCGTCGCATCCGCCGGACGCGCAGCCAGCCCGATGTCGAGTCCGCAGCGGCTGGCCAGCGCCATCTCGGCCAGGGCGGTCAGCACGCCGCCATCGGAGACGTCGTGGTAGGCCAGCACCAGGCCGGCGCCGCGGGCCTCGCGCAGCAGGGCCGCGAGGGCGCGCAGCCGGGCCGGATCGTCGAGATCCGGCGCCGTGCCGCCGCGCCGGCCGAACGCCTGGGCCAGGATCGAGCCGCCCAGGCGCGCACGACCGGCCGCCAGGTCGACGTGCCAGATCTCGCTGGCGCTGCCGCGCGCCAGCACCGGCGTCCAGACCTGGCGGACATCGTCGATGCGCGCGAAGGCGCTGGCGACCAGGGAGACCGGCGCGACCGTGGCGCGCTCGCCGCCGGCGGCGTCGCGCCAGCGCACCTGCATCGACATGGAGTCCTTGCCGACCGGGATGGCCACGCCCAGCGCCGGACACAGTTCCATGCCGACCGCGCGCACCGCCGCGTACAGGGCGGCGTCCTCGCCGGGCTGGCCGACCGCGGCCATCCAGTTCGCCGACAGCTTGACGTCCTCGAGGCGCGCCACCGGCGCGGCCAGCAGGTTGGTCAGCGCCTCGGCGACCGCCATCCGGGCGCTGGCGGCGGCGTCGAGCAGGGCCAGCGGCGTGCGCTCGCCGATCGCCATCGCCTCACCGGCGTGGCCGTCGAAGTCGGCCAGGGTGGCGGCGCAGTCGGCCAGCGGCACCTGCCAGGGACCGGCCATCTGGTCGCGTGCGCACAGCCCGCCGACGCTGCGGTCGCCGATGGTGACCAAAAAGCCCTTGTCGCCGACGCTGGGGTGGGAGAGCACGCGCGGCAGCGCCTGCGCCAGCTCGATGCCGGACAGGTCGATCGCGGCGTCGCCGGCGGGCGCCGTGTCGGCCTGCCGGTGCATGCGCGGCGGCTTGCCGAACAGCACCGACATCGGCAGGTCGATGACCGCCTCGCCATCGCCGCCGCGCAACAGCAGGTGTTCCTCGGCGGTGGCGTGGCCGAGCACCGCGAACGGCGCGCGCTCGCGCGCGCACAGCGCCGCGAAGCCGGCCAGGTCGGCCGGCCGCACCGCCAGCACGTAGCGCTCCTGCGACTCGTTGCACCAGCGCTCCATAGGGCTCAGCGCCGGGTCGGCGCAGGGGATGGCGTCCAGCGCCAGGTCGCCGCCGACGCCGGCGTCGTGGAGCAGCTCGGGCACCGCGTTGCTGAGGCCGCCGGCGCCGACGTCGTGGACGGCGACGATCGGGTTGGCGGCGCCGAGCGCCATGCAGGCGTCGATCACTTCCTGGCAGCGGCGCTGCATCTCCGGGTTGTCGCGCTGCACCGAGGCGAAGTCCAGCTCGGCGCTGTCGCCGGCCGCCTTCGAGGAGGCGGCGCCGCCGCCCAGGCCGATCAGCATGGCCGGACCGCCCAGGACGATCACCGGGTCGCCCGGCTCGACGCGGCGCTTGGCGACATGGTCGGGACGCACCGCGCCCAGGCCGCCGGCGATCATGATCGGCTTGTCGTAGCCGCGCACGCGGCCGCCGCCCTCGTTCTGCTCGAAGCTGCGGAAGTAGCCGGCCAGGCAGGGCCGGCCGAACTCGTTGTTGAAGGCGGCGGCGCCGATCGGGCCGTCGCGCATGATCTCGAAGGCCGTGGCATAACCCGGCGGCAGCGGCCGTTCCCGCTCCCAGGGTTCCGGCTGGCCGGGAATGCGAAGGTGCGAGACCGAGAAGCCGACCAGGCCGGCCTTGGGCTTGCCGCCGCGGCCGACCGCGCCCTCGTCGCGGATCTCGCCGCCGGCGCCGGTGGCGGCGCCGGGGAAGGGCGCGATCGCGGTCGGGTGGTTGTGGGTCTCGACCTTGATCGCGTAGGGCGCCGGTTCGGCCTGGCGCACGAAGACGCCCGTGGCGGGGTCGGCGCGCAGGCGGGCGGCGTCATGGCCCTCGATCACCGCGGCGTTGTCGCTGTAGGCCGACAGGGTGCCGTCGGGCGTGACCGCATGGGTGTTGCGGATCATCGCGAACAGCGAGCGCGGCTGGTCGACGCCGTCCAGGGTCCAGGTGGCGTTGAACACCTTGTGCCGGCAGTGCTCGGAGTTGGCCTGCGCGAACATCATCAGCTCGGCGTCGGTGGGCGCCCGGCCCAGGTCGGCGTAGCTGTCGCGCAGGTAGGCGATCTCGTCGTCGCTGAGCGCAAGGCCCAGGGACTGGTTGGCCTGCGCCAGGGCGGCCGCGTCGATCCGCACCAGCGGCCGCGGCGCGCCGGCACCGAACAGGTCGGCCGCGGACGGCTCGCGCCGCAGCCAGCTCTCGGTCATGGCGTCGTGCAGCAGCCCGGCCAGGCGCGCCGCCTGCGCGTCGTCCGGCGCCGGGCCGTCCAGCACCAGGCTGCGGCCGCGCTCGATGCGGCGCACCGGCAGCGCGCAGCCGCGCAGGATCTCGGTGGCCTTGGACGACCACGGCGAGATCGTGCCCAGGCGCGGCACCACGTGCGCCGGCGCCACGTCGCCGGCGACGACCGGCCGTCCCTCGACGATCGGCGCCAGGCGCGCGACCAGGGCATCGGCATCGACGCCACCCTCGGGGTCGACGTAGTAGCGCCAGTGCGCCGCCCGGACGCGCTGGCCCAGGCCGGCCGCGGCCAGGGCCTGGTTCAGCCGGTCGAGCCGGAAAGGGGACAGCGCGGCGGCGCCGTGGAGGACGATCATGCGGCGGCGGGGGCATCGGGGGGCGCCTAGGATACCGGAGCGGCCTGCGGCCCTGCCCGCCGCCGTCCCCGGGCCGGCGCGGTGGCCGACGCCGGAAGCGAACTTGCCGGCAGGGCGCGGACCCGCCCCGCCCTGCCCGCCTCAGCGCAACGGCTGTGTGCCGTCGCGCGGCACCAGGGTCAGCACGGCCAGGCCCTGGGTCATCACCCCGGGCGCACCGGGTCCCTGGCGGTTGCCGGAAATCAGCAGGCGCAGGCCGTTGGGCGATACCGCGGCGACCTCGGCGTCCCGCCAGCCGTCGAGCGCCAGCCCGGCCCCGTCGAGCAGCGCCCGCAGGGACACCATGCCGATGTGCTGGGTCCACACGAAGCCGTCCCAGGCCCAGTCGTCCTGACCGGCCAGTCCCTCGACCCCGAACGAAAAGCCGGGGGGCACGCCGGTCCACCCCGCCACGATGCTGCCGTCAAGAGCGGCACCATTGATCCGGTAGCGGATGCGGGGATCCTCGGTCGCCAGCCGGCCGAGGAAGGCGCTGCGTCCGTCGGCCAGCCGGTACCAGGGCTCGAAGTTCAGGGCCGGTGGCGATGGCTGGGTCCACATCGTCGCATTGCCGAACACCACGGAACAGTCGCCGGCGCAGGCCGCCGGTTCCAGCAGCATCCAGGGCCAGGGCTGGCCGGCGAAGACCGGGGGACCCCACAGGGTCTCGGGCGACTGCATGGGACCGGTCCACAACAGCGCCCGCCGCGTCGTGGATGCGCCGGGCGGTCGTACCGGGTCGACAAGGCCGATCACCGGACCGTCGTCGATGCCGGCGAACAACGCCGTGACCCGTTGGGAACTGTGCTCCTGCATGGGCAGCTCCAGGGCCCCCGTGTCGGCACGCCAGCGCCAGGCCAGCTCCGTACCCGGCGACTCGGGCCGGGACTGGAGCAGGACGACCTCGCCATCGCTCGATACCCCTGTGACACGCGCTTGCTCGCCCAGGCCCGGATCGATGGGCGACCACGCGTCACCGGACCAGCGAACCGGTACCGTGGACCCATCCGACGCCGCCCAGGTCGACACCAGCACCTCGCCTTGCGCCGCCACCCAGAGCCGCCCGGCATGCCCGATGGATCCCAGCGTCTGCCACTGCGAGGCCCCCGACTGCAGCGTGACCGCCCGCTGGCCCGTCCCGCCCGGTCCGCTGGTCGTCGTCCAGATCGCGCCCGAATCGCCGAGGCTGGCCAGACTGCCCGACGCAACCGCCCCGGGCAGGGCAGACACGGCGCTGTCCAGTTCGTCCAGCTCAAGCGTGTAGAGCTCGGCAAGCGTTGGTGCCTGCCATGGGCAGCCGACGCGGTGGTTGGCGGTGAGCCGCTGCAACTCGATCAGGCCGTCGCCGAAGCCGGGCAGGTCGGAGGCATAGACCGCGGGGCCGCCCTCGCAGTCGATTTCCAGGGCAACGGATCCCCAGAAGAACCGCTCCACCCGGTCTGGATCGAAGGCCGCGCCGAAGCGGCCGCCGCGAGTGGCGTGCACCTGCGCGACGATCCGGCCCTGGCCGTCGAAGCGGCCCTCGCCGATCAGCCAGTACTGCCGGCCCGCGGTGTCGTAGGTGTACCAGGTGACGATCGCCTGCTCTGGGTTGATCCACTGCAGGGCATAGCCCTCGCCACTGCGCAAGGGGTCGTACCAGGAGCCGCTCAGCCCCGCGTGCGCCGCCGACGGCCGGCCGGTCATCCCGTGCGGCCGCTCGCAGGCGCTGCCCATCAGGTGGGCCAGGCGGCTCAGCGGGATCGAAAGCGTCTGCCCGTAGGCCTGGAAACCGAAGGTCGCGCGCTCGCAGTCCTGGAACCGCAACCAACCGCTGCCGACCGCCTCGCGTATCACGTCGTCCGGGTCGAAGGCGGCGCCGAAGCGGGCACCGCGCGTGACCACCAGCTCGGGGAAGGCCAGGTACTCGCCCTCGTCGTCCGCGCGCAGTTCGCCGACCGCCGTCAGCCAGCGCTGGTTGCCGGACTCGTCGTAGGTGAACCAGTACAGCAGGGCGGTGTCGGCATCGAGCAGCTCCAGCACCCAGCCCTCGCCGTCGCGCTCCGGCGCGGTCCAGTGGCCGGCATGGCCGGGCTGCAGGGCGGTCGCCCAGGCCGCCAGCGGCGACAGCAAGACCAGCAGGGCCGCGGAAAGGCGCCAGCGGCGACAGCGCGCAGCGAGAGTGAGGAGGGACATGTCGCCTCCGGCATTGTGGCCTTTGCACCGTAAGCGAGGAGCATCCCCTCGTCAAACCGGGGGTGGCGTCGCGTTCAGGTTTCGCCGACGACGCCGGGCACCTGCGGCGGCCATGGACGCCGCGCGGGCGGCGGGTCTGGAGGGCGCCTCGCGCGGCTCGGGCGCGCAGGAAGGCGAGGCGGCTCGGTCCCGGCGGGCGCGCGACATCGCCGATCGGGCGCCCCCTGCGAAAACGCGACGGGCCCGCGCAGGGCGGGCCCGTCACCGGTACCGGGAAGGCGTGCCGTCAGTCGCCGGCGGCCGCCTGCTTCATGCCGTCCAGGCGCATCAGCAGCTGGTCGGCGGGCATGTAGCCGGGCAGCAGCGAGCCGTCCTCGGTGATCAGCGCCGGGGTGCCGGAGATGCCGATCTGCTGGCCCAGCGCGTAGTCGGCGCCGACCGGGTTGTCGCAGGTCCGCTGCTCGACCTCCTGGCCGGCCTTGGCGCGGGTCATCGCCTCGCGGCGATCCGCAGCGCACCAGACGTTGACCGCCTTCTGGAAGGACTCGCTGCCGACGCCGGCGCGCGGGAACCACAGGTATTCGATGGCGATGCCGCGGGCGTTGTAGTCGGCCATCTCCTGGTGCAGGCGCCGGCAGTAGCCGCAGTCGATGTCGGTGAACACGGTGAGCCGATGCTTGACCTCGGCCGGCGCGAACACGATGCGCCTGTCGGCGGGCACGCCGGCCAGGGCCTCGCGGCGGGCACCGGCGCGCTTCTGCTCGGTCAGGTCGACGCGGTTGACGATGTCGAACACCGCGCCCTGGACCAGGTAGCGGCCGTCGGCGGTGACGTACACGACCTGGCCGCCGAGCGTGACCTCGTAGAAGCCGGGCAGCGCCGACTCGGCGATGGTGTCGATGCTGGCGCCGGGCACCAGGCCCTGGATGGCGTCGCGGACCACCTTGTCGTCGGCGCCGGCGTGGAAGGAAACGGCCAGCAGCAGGCCGGCGGCGGCAAGGGACTTGTTCATCGGGTCATCCGTCAGGGGCAGGGCGTGGGGGCTACGACAGCGGGTCGGGCGCCAGGTTCCCGGCGGACCGGACGGCGCCCGGCGCGCTCAGGGTGCGGCCGGGACCAGCTCGACGTCATCGATCCACAGGGTGCCGGCACCGGTGGTGGTGACCCCGGTCTCGATGCGGTCGGTGTGCGCGGGGATCTCGAAGGTCATTTCCAGGCGGGTCCAGTCGAAGGTGCCGGTGAGGCCCTGCTCGCGGGTGTCGACCAGGCCCGACTGGCCGCCGAAGGCGAAGAAGGCGGTGTGCATGTAGACGGGCCGCTCCAGCGCTTCGCCGCGCACCCAGGCGCGCACCGTGAGCCGGCGCGCCGGCAGGATGCCGACGTCGAAGTACTGGACGGCGCTGGCGAACGGCTCCTCGCTGACCATGCGCACGCGCAGGCTGTGGCCGCCGCTGCGGAAGACCTGCGGATCCGGCTCGAAGGAGAACGCGTCGGGGTCGGCGTGCACGTTCAGGGTCCACGGCGAGAAGCGCGGGTGGTCCTCCTCGAAGCTCGCGTTGGCCATCAGGTTGCCGGCCACCGGCGCGACCGGCGCCTGCGCGGTGCTGCCGCCGCGGCGCTCGGCGCAGGCGGCCAGCAGGGCCAGGAGGGCGGCGGCCAGGACGACGCGCAGCGGCAGGGACGGGGAATCGGGCATGGTGCGGGCATCGGCGATGGGCGGTCCCGGCGTGGACCGCCGGCAAGGTTAGCACGGGGTCGAGGGCCGCCCGGCCCGGCCCGGCCCGGTCCGGTCCGGTCAGCCGCGCGGATGGTGCGCGGCATGCAGGCGCTTGAGGCCCTCGCGCGCGACCAGGGTGTAGATCTGCGTGGTCGACAGGCTGGCGTGGCCGAGCAGGAGCTGCAGGACACGCAGGTCGGCGCCGTGGTTGAGCAGGTGGGTGGCGAAAGCATGGCGCAGGCCGTGCGGCGACAGGGCGGTATCGATGCCGGCCGCCAGGGCATGGCGCTTGACGAACTGCCAGAACGCCTGCCGGGTGAGGCCGCCGCCGCGCGCGTTCAGGAACAGCGCCGGCTCGCCGGGATGACGGGCCAGGACCGGCCGGGACCCGGACAGGTAGCGCTGCAGCCAGTGCGCGGCCTCCTCGCCGATGGGCAGCAGGCGTTCCTTGTCGCCCTTGCCGACCACCCGCAGCACGCCCTGGCGCAGGTTCGCCTGGTCCAGGCGCAGGCCGACCAGTTCCGAGACGCGCAGGCCGGTGCCGTACATCAGCTCGAGCATCGCGCGGTCGCGCAGGCCGAGCGGCGTGTCGACGTCGGGGGCGGCGAGCAGGGCCTCGACATCGGCCTCGCCGGGCGCCCTGGGCAGCCCGCGCGCCGGTTTCGGCGCCTCGACCAGGGCGGTGGGGTCGGCCTGGATCCGGCCCTGGCGCAGCTGCCACCGGCTGAACCGGCGCAGGCACGACAGCAGGCGGGCGTTGCTGCGCGGCTGGTAGCCGGCGGTCAGTCGCGCCGCCAGGTAGTCGTACAGGCCGGCGCGGTCGAGCTGGTCGAGGCCGAGGCCGCGGCCGGCCAGCCAGCGGCCGAGGCCGGCGAGGTCCTGGCGGTAGGCGGAGAGGGTGTTGCGGCTGGCGCCGGTCTCCGACCAGTGGTGATCGAGGAAGGCGTCGACCACGGCGGCGGTCGCCGCCGGCAACGGCGGCAGGTCGGCCAGTTCCGGCTGGGGGCGGGCGCGCGGCATGCTGGTATGGTCCGTCCCCCGCCCTGCCCTGCCAAGCCCCGCCATGTCCGCCGAGCCGCCTGCCGCCCCCTGGCGTCGCCTGATCGCCTTCGTCTACGACCTGATGGCCCTGATCGGGCTGTGGTTCTTCATCGCCCTGGTGGCGGTGGCGGTCAGCGGCGGACCGGTCGGCTCGGCGATCGAGGACGGCGCCGTGCGGGTGCGCGACTGGCCGGCGCAGATCGCGCTGTATGGCGCCCTGTGGCTGGCGACCGGGCTCTACTACACGCTGTCCTGGCGCTTCGGCGGCCAGACCCTGGGCATGCGGCCCTGGCGCCTGGTGGTACGCAGCCGCGCCGGCGGCCGGATCGGCTGGGGCCAGGCCTGGTTGCGCTACCTCGTCGGCTGCCTGGTGGCCCTGCCGGCCGGCGCCGGCCTGCTGTGGACCCTGGTCGACCGCGACCGGCGGGCGCCGCACGATCTCGCCGCCGGCACCCGCATGGCCCTGCTGCCGGCCGGCTGAGTCGTCCCCGGGCAACACAGCGGCGCGTCCTGCGCTTGCCGGGCCAGGGGCAACGGCAAAGCTGGGGACCGGCGCAACCTCATCGCGCGCAGCGGGAGGGTCCCCCTCGGTCCCCTGCTCCCTGCTCCCTGCTCCCTTGTCCCTGGTCCCTTGTCCCTGGTCCCCGCTTCCCTGCCCCCTCAGGGCACCAGTTCAAGCAGGACCGGCGTCAGCCCGGCGGCCTGGTAGTCGCGCCAGCGCTGCCGGGCGGCCGCGCGGCCGCGCTCGTCCTGGGGAATGAGCTCGACGACCCGCCCGGGCGCGGCGACCAGGGCCGCCTCGCCGAGGTTGAGCCGGACCGGCGCCCCGGGCAGGTCCTCGCCGGGCGCCGCGATCAGGATCCAGGCGGCGCCGGCATCGGCATCCCCGGCCAGCGCGTGGGGCAGGAACAGCGCCGGGTCGATGCCCCACAGGCGATCGTCCAGTACCCGCGCCTGGGTGGCGTTGCCGGCCACCGCCAGGACCGGCCGGGCGGCGCCTGCGGCGGTGGCGAGCCGCGCGAGCAGGGCCAGGGCCGGGGCCAGCCGGTCGCCGTCCGGGAAACCCGTGGCGCGGTGGAACTCGACGGCGTCCGGCACGTCGCCCGCCCGTGCCTCAGGCGGCCGCCTGGCGGGTCAGGTATTCGACCAGAAGCGGCACCGGACGGCCGGTGGCCAGGCCCTTCCGGCCCTCGTCCCAGGCGGTGCCGGCGATGTCCAGGTGCGCCCAGCGCTGACCCTCGGTGAAGCGCCAGAGGAAGCAGGCGGCGGTGATCGCGCCGCCCCACTTGCCGCCGAGGTTGGCGACGTCGGCGACCACCGAGTCGAGCTGCTCCTGGTAGTCGCTCCACAGCGGCATCCGCCAGGCGCGGTCGTGCTCGGCCTCGCCGGCCTCGAGCAGCTCGCGCGCCAGCGCGTCGTCGGCGCTGAACAGGCCGTGCGGGTGCTTGCCCAGGGCGACCACGCAGGCGCCGGTCAGGGTCGCGCAGTCGACCAGCACCTTGGGCTCGAAGGTCTTCTGCGCCCAGGTCAGGGCGTCGCACAGGATCAGCCGCCCTTCCGCGTCGGTGTTGAGCACCTCGATGGTCTTGCCCGACATCGAGGTCAGCACGTCGCCGGGCCGGTAGGCGGCGCCGTCGGGCATGTTCTCGACCGCCGCCGCGACCACGCTCAGGTTGACCGGCAGCCGGGCCCGCACCACCGCCTCGAAGGTGCCGAGCACGGTCGCCGCGCCGCACATGTCGAACTTCATCTCCTCCATGCCCGGGCCGGGCTTGAGCGAGATGCCGCCGGTGTCGAAGGTGATGCCCTTGCCGACCAGCACGTAGGGCTTGTCGCCTTCGGCGCCGCCGCGCCAGCTCAGCGCGATCAGGCGCGGCCGGTTGGCGCTGCCGCGCGCCACCGCCAGCAGCGAGCCCATGCCCAGGGCCTCCATCTCGGCCTCCTCGAGCACCTGGCATTCGACGCCCTCGAGGCTGCCGGCCAGCGCCTGGGCGTGCCTGGCCATGTACTCGGGCGTGCAGATGTTGGGCGGCAGGTTGCCGAGCTCGCGGGCGGCGGCGACGCCGGCGGCGGTGGCGCGTCCGCGCTCGAGCGCGGGCGCGTCGGCGTCGGTGCCGGGCAGGTCGATGCGCTGCAGCGCCATCGGCTTCGGCTTGCGGGTGGCGGCGTACCGGTAGGTCTCGGCGGCCGCGACCTGGGCGGCATGCCGGATGCGCCAGGCGCGGTCGCGGCCGGGCACGTCGACCTCGGGCAGCGTCAGCAGGGCGTCGGCGGCCGGCGTCTCGCGCAGCGCCCGCACCGCGGCCGCCACCGCCTTGCGGTAGCCGGCGGCGTCGAACTTGCGACGGTCGCCCAGGCCGACCACCAGCACGCGCGGTGAATCGACGCCGTCCAGGCGGTGCAGCACGCCTACCTTGCCCGACTTGCCGCTGATATCCTCGGCGTCGACCAGCGCCTTGAGGCGGCCGCCGCTGGCTTCGTCCACGGCCGCCGCCGCCGAGGTCATCACGCGGTCCTCGTAGAGACCGACGACAAGGGCGCCCACCGCCGCCGAAGCGGGACGGGCCTGGCTCAGAGCGAATTCGATCGACATGGCATTCCTGCAGCAATGGAACCGCGGCGCCGCTGGCGCACCGGTCCGTGAAGGTGATCCGGGATGAGCCGGGCTGGCGCGCCCGCGGGCGCCCCGGCAGCGGGCAAGTCTAGCAGCCCGGTCCGGAGCGCCTGATGCTGGGCAGGCTGGACCGCTATGTCCTGACCGAGCTGCTGCAGGCCCTGCTGGCGGTGATGGCGGTGATGCTGATCGTCGTGCTGGGCGGGGTCATGGCGGACACCCTCAGCAAGATCGCGCGCGGCAAGGTCGCGGCCGCCCTGCTGCTCTCGCAGATCGGCCTGCGCTCGCTGGAGGCGCTGGTGCTGATCCTCCCGCTGGCGCTGTTCCTGGGCATCCTGCTGGGCCTGGGCCGGCTCTACCGCGACGGCGAGATGGCGGTGCTGGCGGCTTCCGGCTACGGCCCCCGGCAACTGCTGCTGCCGATCGCCTGCATCGCCCTGCCGGTGGCCGCGGTGCTGGCGGCGCTGTCGTTCTGGCTGGCGCCGAACGCCGCCGCCGCCGGCAACCGGATGATCCAGGAGGCCAGCCGGTCGATGCTGGTCGCCGGCCTGGAACCGGGGCGCTTCGTCGAGATCCCCGGCCGCGACGCCGTGCTCTACATCGGCGAGATGAACGCCGAGGGCACCCGCTTCGGCCAGCTGTTCGTCTACAACGAGCGCGAGGACGGCCTCGACATCATCAGCGCCGACGCCGGCGAATTCTTCCGGGACGCCGTCGAGGAGCGCTACCTGCAGCTCGAGGACGGCTTCCGCGTCGAGGGCACCCTGGACAGCGCCGCCTTCCGCACCATGCGCTTCTCGCGCAACAGCCTGCGCATCCCCGACGCGCCCGAGACCCAGCTCAAGCACCCGACCGCCGAGATCGACACCCTCAGCCTGCTCGAGGACGAGTCTCCGGCGGCGCGGGCGGAGCTGCACTGGCGGCTGTCGGCGGTGCTGGCGCCCCTGCTGCTGGCCTGGCTGGCGCTGCCGATGGCGCGCTCGCCGCCGCGACGCACGCGCTACGGCAAGATCCTGCTGGCCCTGCTGGCCTACCTGGTGCTGACCAACCTGCTCGGCCTCGGCCGCGCCTGGCTGCAGCAGGGCGTGCTGCCGCCCTACCTCGGCCTGTGGTGGATCTACGCCGGCGGCCTGCTGCTGGCCGGCTGGCTGTACCGCCGCGACAGCCGCCTGCCCGGCGGCGGAGCCGGCTGATGGCGCTGCTGCCGGTGCGCCGGGTCGACCGCCTGCTGGCCTCGACCGTCGCCGCCAGCACCCTGGTGGTGATGGCCGTGCTGATCGGCTTCGACATCCTGCTGGCCCTGGTCGAGGAGTTCGAGGACATCGGCGAGGGCGACTACACCCTGGTCAAGGCGCTGGTCTACGTCGCCTATACGGTGCCGCGCCGCATCCACGAGAACTTCGCCTATTGCGCGCTGATCGGCACCCTGGTGGGCCTGGGCCTGCTGGCCAGCCAGGGCGAACTCACCGCCCTGCGCGCCGCCGGCCTGGCGAAGCGCCGCATCGCCCTGGCGGCGGTCGCCACGGTCGCGGCGATGACCCTGGCGGTGACCGCGCTCGGCGAGAGCCTGGCGCCGCAGGGCGAGCGCTGGGCCCAGGCCCTGGCGCTGCAGGCCAAGAACCGCGATTACGCGCTGTCCGGGCTGGGCCTTTGGGCGCGCGACGCCGACACCGTGGTCAACGCCAAGCGCGTGCTCAGCGATGCAGGCCGCCTGGAGATGCGCGAGGTCCGGCTGTTCGCCTTCGAGCCCGGCGGCCGCCTCGCCGAGGTCACCCGGGCCGGCCGCGCCGTGCACGAGGAGGGCCAGTGGCGTCTCGACGAGGTCCAGCGCTTCCGCTTCCACGACGACCGCGTCGAATCGCAGGCCCTGGCCAGCGATGCCTGGCAGTCCAGCCTCGACCCCGCGGTGCTCGGCCAGGGCGCCATCCGCGCGCGCTACCTCGACCTCGCCTCGTTGTGGGAAAGCTGGCAGTACCGCAAGGCCAACCGCCTGCACACCCAGGACATCGAGGCGGCCTTCTGGATGCGCCTGTTCTCGCCCCTGACCACCCTCGCCCTGGTGTTCGCGGTGACGCCGTTCGCGTTCGGCGCGCTGCGCTCGGGCGGCTTCGGGAAGCGCCTGTTCCTGGGCATCGTGATCGCGGTGAGCTTCTACTTCCTGCAGCGGGCACTGATCAACCTGGCCGACGTCTACGGCTACAGCCTGCCGCTGGTCAACGCCCTGCCCCTGCTGCTGCTGGGGCTGGCCGGCTGGGTCTACTATCGACGCCACCCCTGAGCGCCGCCGGTCGTGAGCCGGTTCCGGCACTTCCTGCGCCTGGCCTGGCAAACGACCCGCGGAGCCCTGCCATGTACCCCTGCCCCCGACCCCTGCTGACGGCCCTGCTGGCCACCCTCGCGGTGCCCGCCGCCGCCCTGGCCGGCGACCGGCTGCCGCCCCCGACCCTGGCCGGCGGCGGCGGCCTCGATGCCCGATCGCTGCCGCACGACGAGATGTCGCCGTTCGAGCGCGCCAACATCGAGCGCGAGCTGGCGCAGAGCCAGGCGCTGCTGCGCGCGCTGGGGCGGCTGCCCGCGCCCTCGTCGACCAGCGCCCTCGACGCCCTGGTCTGGCCGCTGCGCGCCCGGCCCGGCCACCGGGATCCGGACTACCACGGCATCTCCAACTACGTCGACCTGAACCCGGCGTTTCCCGACCAGCTGCTGGACTGGAACTGCGGGACGCGCACCTACGACCTGGCCAACGGCTACAACCATGCCGGGGTCGACTACTTCCTGTGGCCGTTCCCGTGGCGGATGATGGACGCCGCGCTGATCGAGATCGTCGCGGTGGCGCCCGGCGTGATCCTGCACAAGCAGGACGGCCACCCGGACCGCAGCTGCGACGCCGGCACCGCCACCCCCTGGAACGCGGTCTACGTCCAGCATGCCGACGGCACCGTCGCCTGGTACGGCCACATGAAGAACGGCAGCACCACCACCAAGGCGGTCGGCCAGCCGGTGGTGGCCGGCGAGTACCTGGGCCTGGTCGGCAGCTCGGGCCGCTCGTCCGGACCGCACCTGCACCTGGAGCTGCGCAGCGACGCCGGCGCCGGCGCCGGCATCATCGAGCCGCATGCCGGCGCCTGCCGGACCGGCCCGACCCTGTGGGCCGCCCAGCGCCCCTACCGCGACAGCGGAATCAACAAGCTCGCCACCCATTCCGCGGTGCCCAACCACAATGCCGGCTGCCCCAACCCCGGACAGGAAACCACGAACTTCCGCGACCACTTCCGGCCCGGCATCGACAACCTGTTCGTGGTGCCCTACTACCGCGACCAGGTGCAGGGGGTGGCCGCCACCTACCGCCTGCGCCGGCGCGGCAACGTCGCCAGCCAGTGGCAGCACGCCAGCCCGCAGACCTGGAACGCCTCCTGGTGGTCGTGGTCCTGGCAGCCCCTGCCGGCCGCGACCGCGCACGGCGCCTGGGTGTTCGAGGCACAGTACGGCGACCAGGTCGCCCGCCACGAGTTCACGGTCGGCACCGACATCCTGCTGGCGACGACCTTCGGCGGCTGAAGCCGCGGCGGTTCGCGCAACGGTGAGAAGTCACCCGGGGCGGGACCGCGACCGGGCGCTCAGGTGCGGAAGCGCTTGAGCTGCTCGCGGTAGCTGCGGCTGAGCTTGACCTCGTGGCCGCCGTCCAGGGTCAGGAAGTACTCGCCGTTGATGTGCGGGCGCAGCTCGCGCACGCGGTCGACGTTGACGATGGTCGAGCGGTGGATGCGCGCGAAGCGGTTGCCGTCGAGCTTCGCCTCCAGCTCGCGCAGGGTGCCGCGCAGGATGTGGGTGGCGCCGCCGGCATGGATGCACATGTAGTCCCCGGCGGCGTCGATCCAGTCGATGTCGGATTCCTCGACCAGCACCGTCCGGCCGCCGTCGCGGATCGCAAGGCGCACCGGACGGCGCGGGTCGGGCAGGGCGGCACCGTCGGCCAGCGCCTGCTCCAGGGTCAGCTCGGGCTGGCCGGTCACCGTACCCAGGAGGTTCAGCAGGTGGTCGCGCTGGCGCGCCGCCGCGCGCGCACGCGCGGTCTCGCGGATCCGGAACAGCGCCTGGCGCAGGCGCGCCTCCTCGACCGGCTTGAGCAGGTAGTCGACCGCGTTGGTCTCGAAGGCGCTGATCGCGTAGTGGTCGTAGGCGGTGACGAACACCACCATGGGCAAAGACGACAGCGGCAGCCTGCGCAGCACGCCGAAGCCGTCGGTGCCCGGCATCTGGACGTCGAGGAACACCAGGTCCGGGCGCTCGGCGGCGATCACCCGCACCGCCTCGTCGCCATTGCTGCACTCGCCGACGATCTCGATGTCGCTCTCGCCGGCCAGGCGCAGGCGCAGGCCACGGCGGGCCAGGGGCTCGTCGTCGACGATCACGGTGCGCAGGACGGACGGCTCGGCGGAAGGCTCCATCGGTTCAGTTCGACAAGGCGGTTTCGAAGGGCAGGACGATTCGGGCCTGGCAGCCGCCGCCGGGGCGGTTGCCCAGGCTGAAGCTGCTGCGCTCGCCATAGAGTACCCGCAGCCGCTCGCTGATGTTGGCCAGGCCGACGCCGCTGCCCTGCGGCAGGCCGCCGCCGCTGGGCAGGCCGTCGCAGCCCGGCCCGGAATCGGACACGGCGATCTCCAGGCGGCCGTCGACGACCCGCGCCTCGATCTCGATCACGCCGCCCTCGATGCGCTGCGAGATCGCATGCTTGATCGAATTCTCCGCCAGCGGCTGCAGCAGCAGGCTGGGCACCAGCGCCCGGTAGGCCTGCTCGTCGATGCTCGAGCGCAGGCCCAGGCGCTCGGCGAAGCGGACCTTCTCGATGCCGAGGTACAGGTTGAGCGCATCCAGCTCCTGCTTCAGCGTCACCCGCTGCATCGGGTCGCTGTCCAGGGAGTGGCGCAGGAAGGCGCTCAGGCTGGTGACCATGCGGTTGGCGGTGCCGGTGTCCTTCTCCAGCACCAGGGTCGAGATCGCGTTCAGGGTGTTGAACAGGAAATGCGGGTTGAGCTGGTAGCGCAGCATCTTGAGCTGCGCCTGGTGGGCCATCGCGTTGGCCTTGAGCGCGCTCTCGGTCTGCGCGCGCATCTGCCGGTAGTACTTGATGCCCAGGTACAGGCCGGTCCAGCTCAGGCACACGTACAGCAGCGAGCCGATGTAGCCGATGTAGCCCCAGGGCATCTTCATGGTGCATTCGCTGGGCGGATGCAGCCACAGGCAGTACGGCACCGCCATCTCGACGTAGAGCAGGGCCCATACCGTCGCCACGGCCAGCACGCCGATCGCCACCACCACCGCGAAGCGCGGCGGCGCGATGCCCCAGAAGCGCTTGAGCAGGAAACGCAGGCCCAGGGTCAGCACGAAGCCCATCGCCGCCGAGCCGAAGCTGACCACGAAATAGGCCCAGTGCTTGCCGTAGCTCAGCGCCGACAGGTAATGAAGGGCGCCGTAGCCGGTCCAGCCCAGGCTGTGCAGCAGCCAGAACTCCGGCCGGATGCCGGGGAGCACGGAAACCGCGCGGGACTCGGGGGTGTCGGGGACGGCGACCATGGCGGCATCATAGCCGTCGTCTATCGGGCCCCGGTTCGCCCCGGCGTGGTGCCGGGTCCGCTGGCCGCGACGGTGCCGGCCACCCCCTCCTGGGCGCGCTCCCAGCGCCGGATGCGCCAGCCGACCGCCAGCCAGCCCAGCGCCACGCCGATGCCGACCAGGGCGAAGCCCGGCGTCGCCAGTCCGATGCCGGCCAGCGCCACGATGCCCCATTGCGCGACCAGGTCGCCGCCCCGCCAGACCGCGGTGTCGATGAAGTTCTTGGCCTTGTAGCGCGACTCCCGGTCGACGCGCGTGTACAGCGTCTCGCGCGCCGGGGTCAGCATGCCGAAGCCGATCCCCCGGCTGACCAGCTGCGCGATCGCCACGGCCAGCACCGTCGGGTGGCCGTGGATCGCCGCGAAGCAGACGATCACCGCCACCGCCGGCGCCATCAGCAGCCAGCCGGCGCCCAGGCGCGGCAGCAGCCAGCGGGTGGCGCCCAGCTGGATGGCCACCGCCAGCAGGTTGATCCACAGGTCGAGCCGGGCGAAGAAGACGAAGCGGCCGATGCTGTCCGGGTTGGCGCTCTGCAGGTGCAGCTGCCGGTTGTAGAGGATGGTGCCGACGACCACGCCGAGCAGCATCAGCAGGGCCAGCCGGCGCAGGATCGGCACCTGGAACACCAGGCGGGCACCGGCCAGCAGGCCGCCGCCGATCGGCGCGTCGGCGTCCTGCCCGGCATCCTGCCCGGCGTGCGCGCGCTCGCGCGCCCTTGCCCAGGGGATCAGGCGGGCGATGCAGAACACGCACAGCACCAGCAGCGCGGCGGAGATCAGCAGCAGGCGCTCGACGCCGAGCGTGGGCGCCAGGGTCTGGGCCAGCAGGGGCCCGGCGATCGCGCCGGCGGTGCCGCCGGTGGCGATGGTCGCGAACAGCCGGCGCGACTGGTCCGGGGCGTAGATGTCCGACATGAAACTCCAGAACACCGACACCACGAACAGGTTGAACACGGTGATCCAGATCGCCAGCACCGCCGCCGAGCCGCGGCCGAACGCGCCGGGATCGGCGCCGGCCAGGCCGGCGAGCGCGGCGTTGTGGCGGAACAGCAGCCAGAAGCCGGCCAGGCAGGCGATGAAGAACAGGTAGACGAAGGGCAGGAAGCGCCGCCGCGGCCAGCGCGAGACCAGCCAGCCGTAGGCGGGTGTGATCGCCAGCATGATCACGAACACCACGGTGTAGATCCACTGCATGCGGTCGGCGCCGAAGCGCACCACCATCTCGTCGCGCATCGGACGGATCAGGTAGTAGGCGCACAGCAGGCAGAAGAAGTAGGCGAACGACCAGGCCAGCGCCGTCCATTCGCCCGGCCGCGCGCCGACCCAGACCGACCACCAGGGCTGGCGCGGCGGCGGCGCGCCGGCCAGGTCCTGGGCGGTGGCGCTCATTCGACGGTGGGCGGGCCGGCCAGCCGGGTCCGCGCCTGGTGCAGCAGCGGCGGCAGCGGACAGTGCAGGGCCGCGCAGGCGGTGCGCAGCAGCTCGGCCTCGGCGACGTCGACGCGGCCGTCGTGCATGACCGTGCGGGTCATCGCCGCCACCAGCATCGATTTGGCGGCGGGCTTGAGCCGGTCCAGGGCGTCGAGCGCCGCGTCCAGGCGCTGCGGCCAGTCGGCCGGCACCGCGAACCGCGGCGTCACCGCCTGGCCCAGTTCGGCGACGCCCGCGGCGAAGGCGCGCGCGGCGTCGGCGCCACCGCCGCGGGCCAGCAGCGAGAGCAGCAGGCCGGCCTCGGCCTCGACATCCTTCAGCGAGCGCCGGCCGGACAGGCGCACGGCGGTCGGGTCGAGCGCCTCGCGGATGTGCTGGCGCAGCAGGTGGCCCAGGCAGAACTCGAACAGGGCGACGGCACCGTCGGCGGCGATCAGCAGGTCGACCAGCTCGGCCGCCTTGCGCATGTCGGCCGCCGGCAGCCTGCGCAGCGAAGCGAAGGCGATCTCGGCCAGCGGCAGGTGCTGCATCGGGTGCAGGGCGGCGATGCGCTGCGCCTGGACCAGGGCGGCGCTCCCGGTGTCCAGCCCGAACAGGCGCTGGATCGCGCCGAGCTGGCGCTCGCGGGTGGCCGCATCCGCGGCGATCAGCAGCCCGGCGATCACCGCCACCGACCGGTCGGGATCGTGTGCGGCATCCTCGAGGGCCGGCGGGATCGCCTCGTGCAGCAGGTGGGCGGTATCGATGTCCTCGCTGCCGGGATTGGCGACCTGGCCGACCACGTGCTTGGGCTCCAGGGCGGTCGAGGCGCCCGGGGCCAGGCCGGCCAGCACCACCGGCAGCGGCAGGGCGTCGCCGAGCACGCCGAGCGGCGCCCCCGAGCGCGAGCGCGAGGCGGCCTCCGCAGCGGCGGCGCGCTCGCGCTCGCCGGCCGCGGCGCGCAGGACGGTCCGCTGGCGCGCCCAGTCCTTGAGCTCGGCCATCCGGAAGCGCGGCTCCAGCGCCTGGATGCGCTGCTCCAGCGGCGGATGGGTGGCGAACAGGCGGGAATAGCCGACGCCATCGCCGAACAGCAGGTGGCTGACCTCCTCGCCGTCGGTGGCGGACAGGCGCGAACCCTGGCTGCTGGCGGCGATCGCCTTGAGCGCGTCGGCGATGCCGCGGGTCTGGCGGGTGAACTGCACCGCCGAGGCGTCGGCCAGGTACTCGCGCTGGCGCGAGATCGCCGCCTTGATCATGCGCGCGCAGAACAGGCCGACCGAGCCGACCACCGCCAGCACCACGCCGGCCATCACCACGCCGCCGGCGTTGCGGCCGCGCGCGCGCATCAGGATCCGGCCGATCATCGACAGCACGGTGATGCCGGCCAGCCAGCCGACCAGGCGCAGGTTGAGCCGCATGTCGCCGTTCAGCACGTGGCTGAACTCATGGGCGATCACGCCCTGCAGCTCGTCGCGGTCCAGGGTGTCCAGCGCGCCGCGGGTCACCGCGATCGCGGCGTCGGCGGTGCTGAAGCCGGCCGCGAAGGCGTTGATGCCGGACTCCTTTTCCAGCACGAACACCTGGGGCACCGGCACGCCGGAGGCGATCGCCACCTCCTCGACGACGTTGCGCAGGCGCTGGTGGGCGAGGTCGCGGCTGGACGGCGGGATCTGGGTGCCGCCCAGCGAGCGCGCCACCGCGGCGCCGCCCTCGCGCAACTGCGCGGCGCGCACCAGGCTGCCGATGAAGATGACGCCGAGCACGACGGCCGCGACCAGCAGCAGCAGGCCGGCGTGCTCGGCGGCGGTCGCGGTCCAGGCCTGCTGGCCGCGCGGGCGCTGCATCGCCTGGCCGTGCAGCACGGCCAGCAGGGCCGCCTCGATGACCAGGACGATGCCGACCACCGCCGCCACGAACAGCGCGACCAGGCGGCGCGAGTCGGTGCGCGCCTGCCGCTGGCGCTCGAAGAAGTCCACGACCGGACGCGCTCAGGCGGACCGGCGGCCGCCTCAGGGCGCGCCGAAGTCGACCCGGACCGCCTTGCGCACCTCGGCCGACTCGACCTCGAGCAGGCTGGCCGGGGTGAACGCGAACATGTTGGCGACCACGCTGCTCGGGAACATCTCGCGGCGGTTGTTGTAGTTCATCACCGCGTCGTTGTAGGCCTGCCGGGCGAACGCCACCTTGTTCTCGGTCGAGGTCAGTTCCTCGCTGAGCTGCATCATGGTCTGGTTGGCCTTCAGGTCCGGGTAGGCCTCGGACAGCGCGAACAGCCGGCCGAGCGCGCCGGTGAGCTGGTTCTCGGCGCCGGACAGCGCCTGCATGGCGCCCGGGTCGCCGGGGTTGGCCTTGGCGCGGTCGAGGCCGCCGACCGCCGAGTTGCGGGCCATGATCACCGCTTCCAGCGCGTCCTTCTCGTGCGCCATGTAGCGCTTGGCGACCTCGACCAGGTTCGGGATCAGGTCGTGGCGGCGGGTCAGCTGCACGTCGATCTGGGCGAACGCGTTCTTGTACGCGTTGCGCGCCATCACCAGGCCGTTGTAGATGCCGACGGCCCACAGGACCAGACCGACCAGCAGGATCAGGATCAACCAGGACATGGGCGTACTCCCTAGACGTGGACCCGACGGCTTTTGGCTATGATGGGGCGCATGTTCGCGCCGGCCGAAGAATAGCATGCGCCTGACCGCCCTCCTCGTCGCCCTGGCCGCCCTGTCGGCGGCGCAGCCGGCCCGGCCGGCGACCGCCGACCGCGAGCGTGTCGACCTCCTCGCCGCCGACCTGGCCCGCAGCGCCGACGCCCTCGCCACCCTGCCGCAGGTCGCCGGCATCGGCCTGGTCGTCGTCCACGACGGCCGCACCGTCCTCGCCCACGGATCCGGCGTCCGCGACATCGGCAGCGGCGACGCCGTCGACGGCGGGACCGTGTTCCGCGTCGCCTCCCTGTCCAAGGGCTTCGCCGCCGCGGTCGCCGGCCTGCTGGTCCGCGAGGGCGCGCTGCGCTGGGACATGCTGGTGCAGCCCTGGCTGCCGGGATTCCAGCTCGCCAACCCCGACGACAGCCAGCGGGTGACGCTGCGCGACATCCTCAGCCACCGCGTCGGCCTGCCGTACAACACCCTGGACCGCCGCCTGGAGGCCGACGAACCCTACCCGCTGCTGGTCCAGGCGCTGCAGGACATCCCGCTGCGCTGCCCGGTCGGCGACTGCTACGGCTACCAGAACATCGCCTTCAGCCTGGTCGGCGACATGGTCTTCGCGACCACCGGCGAGTTCTACTCGTTCCAGGTCGAGAAGCGGCTGTTCGCGCCGCTCGGCATGGACACCGCCACCTATGGCCGCGAGGGACTGGAGGGTTCGGGCAACTGGGCGCGGCCGCACATCCGCGTGCAGAACCGGCTGCAGCCGGTGACCGCCAAGGAGACCTACTACCGGGTGGCCCCCGCTGCCGGCGTCAATGCCAGCCCCCGCGACCTGGGCCAGTGGCTGCTCGCGCAGATGGGCGGCTTCCCGGACGCGCTGCCCAGGGAGCTGCTCGACGAGCTGCACGCGCCGATCGTCGAGACGCCCGGGGAGATCCGCGGCACCGGCTGGCGCCGGCAGCGCCTCAACGCCGCCGCCTACGGCCTGGGCTGGCGGATCATGGACTACGCCGGCGAGCGCCTGGTGTTCCACGCCGGGGCGGTGCAGGGCTACCGGGCGATGCTCGGCTTCCTGCCGGACCACGGCTTCGGTTTCGCGGTGGTCTGGAACAGCGAGGCCGGCCAGCCGGCCGGCCTGCTGCCGGTGGCGCTCGACCGCTTCCTCGGACTGCCCGAGGTGGATTGGCTGGAGCTCAACCGCCTGAACGTGCGGCTGCCGCCAAGCGCACAGGCCACCGCCTCCGGCTCGGACTGACCGGGCCGCTCGGACGGGGTCGGCTTCCGGACCTCCGGGACCGAAGGCCGGGAACCGGGGACCGGGCTTGGGTTGGCGGAGCGCGCCGTGCTCCCCTCTTCCTCCGGGAGACCTGATTGGCGTCGTGTCTGAGCCCAGGATGGGGAACCAGAGGCCAGGATTCGGCGTTGGACGAGCGGAGCGCGCTGTACTCCCCTCTCCCTGTGGGAGAGGGACCGGGGGAGAGGGCCGGGGCTGGCCATGATCCGCCTCGTTGCCGGCCCGGCGGCGCGCGCTGGCCGGGGCGGCCCTCTCCCCCGCCCCTCCCCCGCAGGCGGGGGAGGGGAGAAGTGCGGTGCCGCCGCTAGGGCGAAACGCCGCGTGGCAGCGGGCTGAGACACGACGCCAATCAGGTCTCCCTGAGGCCCGTAGCGGCGTGTCTCAGCTCAGGATCGGGGACCAAGGGCCAGGCGGTGTTCGGTGAGCGGACCGCGCTGTGCTCCCCTCTCCCTGTGGGAGAGGGGCCGGGGGAGCGGGCCGGCACTTGCCATGATCTGCATCGTTGCCGGCCCGGCGGCTGCCGCCCCCATCCGCCGACCTTGTCCCGAAAGCGGTGGACGGGACGGGTGACGTGCCGTCGCATCCGCCGCGCCTCCCGCCGAGTTGTGCGCTGCCTGGCTCATGGACATGGCCGGACTGCGACGCCGGCCCCGGACGCCGGGAACAGCAGGGTCTGGACCAGGGCGCCGTCGACGGAAGACGCCGCGGCGCCCGGCGCCAGGGGTGCGCGTGCCGACCCGGGTCCGGCGCCGGCGAAGCGGGAAGGCCGACTTCAGTCGAGGCGGAAGTCGAAGCGCTGGCGCATCCGCGAGGCGACCGGCTCGCCGTTCTCCAGTCGCGGCTCGAAGCGCCACTCCTGGATCGCCCGCTGCGCCGCCTGGTTGAATACCCGGGCGGGACGGGCGTCGACCACACGGACGTCGCTGACGCTGCCGTCGCGGCCGATGGTGAACTCGACCTCGACCCAGCCGTTCTGCCGGCTGCGAGCGGCCTCGCGCGGGTACACCGGGTCGACGCGGCTGAGCAGGCGCGCCTCGCGCACCGCAGGTACCGCCGGCCGCGACGCCGGCGCGGCCGCCGTGGTGGTGGTGGTCGTTGTGGCTGGGGGCGGCGGGCTGGGCGGCGGCGGGGTCGCAGCTGCCGGCTCGGGCGCCGGCGTGGCACCGGCGGTCGGCGAGATCGTGCTGGCGAGATCGGAGGCCACCTCGGTGACCGGCGCGGCCGGCTCCGGCGCCGGCGCCGGCTGGGCGCCCGCGGCGGCGGCCTGGGCCTGCCGCTGCTGCTCCGCCAGTTCGGCTGCCGCGACCGCGGCACGGGCGCGCTCGATGCGCTGGCGCAGGTTGACGACGGTGAAGGAATCCGGATTGGTGCGCGCCAGCATGCCGGCGAGGCGCTCGGCCTCGTCGAGGTCGCCGGCGCCAACCGCCTGGTCGGCGCTGCTCACGGCGATGCCATAGAGATCGTTCAGCGCTTCCCTGGCCGAGATGTTGCCGGACTGCTGGTCGAGCACGGCAAGATAGTTCTCGTAGGCGTTGTTGCCGGCCGGCGCCACCAGCCGGCTGTCGGCCATGGCGGTACGCGCCTGCGCCAGCAGGGCGTCGACGGTACTGCCGGTCTCGGCGCCCGTGCCGGCGCCCCGGGTCTCGACCAGGCTGGTGAGCTCGGTGCGGCCGGTGACGATGTAGCGAAGGGCAAGGGCGACGGCAAGGATGGCGACGATGGCGATCAGCGCGATCAGCATGCCGCGCTGCACGCGGTCGACGACATCCCGTTGTTGCTGGGCCATGGCGGGTTCCTCCCTGGTCTGCCCAGCCTTTTACCTGCTCGCCCCGGCAACGGCAAGAAAACAACTGTGACGGCGCCCGCCGCCGTGGCGATCCCGGCCGGCGCCGGCGAACCGGCAGCCCCGGCGGGAGACGCCTGCCCCGGGGCTGACACGCGCACCGCCGGAAGCCCCGGGTGGCGCGGCGACGGGCGCGCCGGGGCCTTCCGGGCGGTGCCGCGCCGCGGCGCCGGGACCGCCCACGGCCGGCCTCAGCGTTCCGCCAGCGGCAGCTCGATGCGGGTCACCAGGTCCTCCTCCGGGGTGTCGGCGGGATCGCTGACATAGGTCTGGCGGATCGCACCGCTGCGTTCGCGCCCGATCGCCCGGGCGTGCGCCTCCAGCCGGGCGACGGCGTCCGCCAATCCCGCATAGGCGCCGACGTGCTCGCCGACCAGGGCCGGCCCCGCAGGCAGCTGGAGCAGCTCGATCCCGCTGTCGTCGGGCCGCCAGCCGGCGCCGAGCCGGACCGGAAGCGCCGCCTGGAAGCGCCAGGTGTCGGGGTCCGGCGCCGCCGTCAGCGTCAGCGGCTGGCCGGCGATGTCGAGCGACTGCGCGGCGGCATGTTCGAGCAGGCGCCCGTACAGGCCGCCGAGCGTCGCCGCGGTCAGGGCAAGATCGTCGACCGGGGCGCTGCCGGCCAGCGCGATCACCTCCAGCCCGCGCATCTGTTCCTCGCGCACCGCCAGGTCGGAGACGTCGACCAGCGGGGTGGATTCGAGCAGGGCCTTCAGGGAGGCCAGGCCGCGCTCGTAGTCGGCGCCGACGCCGCGGCCGATGAACAGCCCCAGCCAGCGCATCGTCGGCCCGCGAAGATCGCTGCGGAAGCGCCAGGACACGGTGCTGCCGCCGTCCCGCGCGGCGATGTCGAAGCGGGCCAGGGCCGGCTCGTCGAAACCCTCGAAGGCGACGGCGGTCAGCACCGAGCCGGGCGCCTCGCTTTCCAGGATGCTGAGGTTGCCGACGCCGACCTCGGCGTTGCCTTGCCAGTGCATGCGCGCGCCGATGCCGGCGGCCGGGCCCTCGAACCGGTAGCTCGCCTGCGGATCGCGCGCCGCCCAGGGCGACCATTCGTTGAACCGCGAGAGATCGTTGACCAGGGCGTGGACCTGGGCGGGCGGGCGATCGACGTCGATGCTGCGCTCGACCTCGACGTGATCCGGAAGCAGCATGCCCCCGGCCAGGAACACCACCACCAGGGCCAGCACGATGGCCAGCAGCCACTTGAGCATCCTCATCCGACACCTCCCGAAGGTGCGGCAAGTCTAGCCCGGATCCCGGCCACCCCGGCGGAGCCGGAAACCGATCCGCGGGCGCCGGCCGGCACGCGGCCGCGGTCCCCGGGGACGGAGTGGCCGACGCGTGCGGCGGGCACGGGGCAGCCGGGTGCGGCGCCGGTCCGGGTGCGGGGGAAGGACCGCCGGTCGGCGCTTGCGCCGGATATCGAGGGGGGGGCTTGCTTGAATGCCCTCCCCGCGCTGGGCTGTCGCGGGGAGGGTGGCAATGGGCGCGGGCCGGCGTTGCGCCGGCTCGCCTTTTACTGCAGGTTGGTGCTCGGCGGCTGCGCGATCGGCTGCGGGACCGGGGTCACCGCCGCCTTGCGCGGGGCAGGCTTCTTCTTGGCGGCCGGCTTCTTGGCCGCGGCCTTCTTGGGAGCAGCCTTCTTCGCTGCCGGCTTCTTGGCAGCAGCCTTCTTCGCTGCCGGCTTCTTGGCAGCCTTCTTCGGGGCGGCCTTCTTGGCCGCCGGCTTCTTGACGGCCTTCTTGGCCGCCTTCTTCGGGGCAGCCTTCTTGGCGGCCTTCTTGGCCGCCGGCTTCTTGGCGGCGACCTTCTTCGCAGCGACCTTCTTGGCGGCCGGCTTCTTGGCGGCCTTCTTGGCCGCAGGTTTCTTCGCGGTGGTCTTCTTGGCAGTGGCCATGATGGGTCTTAGCTCCTCGTTAGTGGTTGTGTGTGTTGCCCAGTGAAACTCAAACGCAAAACGCGCCGACCGGCCGGGACGATGGATCAGACCCGGGCGACCGGAGCGGTCGAAAATCGGAGGGAAGGGTGGCGGCTCGCGGCCTGGTCGCCGCGTCGTGGGTTCAGGTTTTCGGATCGCTGGAACCGATTCAGCACTTTGTCGATGCTCTTGAGAGCGACGCCGCCGGGGTGCAACCGTGGTTTGCGCAGAAACTAATCACTTGCCCGCACGGTGTCAATCGTCTAGACGCAAAAAGAGGCAAGGAATTCTCACCGCGATCGGCACCGGCGTCGGCGTCGCGGTCGGCGCGACCCCGGCCACCGGCGCCGACCCCGTCAGTCGTCTTCGCCGTCGATCAGTTCGGCATAGGCATCCGGGTCGAGCAGGTCCTCGAGCTCGGCCGGATCGGACGGCCGCACGACCAGGATCCAGCCCTCGCCGTAGGCGTCCTCGTTGATGGTTTCCGGCTTGTCCGCCAACGCGGCGTTGACCGCGACGACCTCGCCCGACACCGGGCTGTAGACGTCGGATGCGGCCTTCACCGACTCGACCACCGCGCAGCCGTTGCCGGCGTCCACGGTGTCGCCGACGCGCGGCAGCTCGACGTAGACCAGGTCGCCGAGCAGGCCCTGGGCATGGTCGGAGATGCCGATGGTGACCAGGCCCTCGTCGTCGAGACGGGCCCACTCGTGGCTCTTGAGGAACTTCAGATCGCCAGGAATCTCGGACATGGTTGCGGCTTCCCCGTTGGTGCGCTGGATTCTAGTGAAGCGAACGGCCCGACGCCACGGAGGGTCGGCGGCGCGGAATCAGATGCCCGGCCGGGCGGCACCGTCGCGGACGAAGGGCGGCTGCACCACCCGTACCGCCAGCTCGCGGCCGCGGACATCGACCCGGACCTGGCCGGGCTCGCCGGCCGGGATGCGGGCCAGGGCGATCGACTTGCCGGTGGTCGGCGAGAAGCTGCCCGAGGTCACCTCGCCCTCGCCCTGCCCGGTCAGCACCCGCTGACCGTGGCGCAGCACGCCGCGCTCGTCGAGCACCAGGCCGACCAGTTGCCGGGGCACGCCGGCGGCGAGCTGGGCGGCCAGCGCAGCGCGGCCGATGAAATCGCGCTCGCCGGTCATGGCCACGGTCCAGGCCAGGCCCGATTCCAGGGGCGTGGTGGTGCGGTCCATGTCCTGCCCATACAGGTTCATGCCGGCCTCCAGGCGCAGGGTGTCGCGCGCGCCCAGGCCGCAGGGCGCGACGCCGGCGTCGAGCAGTCCCTGCCAGAAGCCTTCCGCCCGCGCGGCGGGCAGCACCACTTCGTAGCCGTCCTCGCCGGTGTAGCCGGTGCGGGCGATGAACAGGTCGTCGGACTCGACGAACGCGAAGCGGGCCAGGGCGTCGGCCGCGGTCGCCGCCTCGCCGCCGAGCACGGCGGCGACCCGGGCCCGGGCGTTGGGGCCCTGGACCGCGACCATGGCCAGCTCCGGACGCTCGCGTACCGCCACGGCGAACTCGCCGGCGTGCCGGTGCAGCCACTCGAGGTCGGCCTCGCGGGTGGCGGCGTTGACCACCAGCCGGTAATCGGAACCGGCACGCCGGTAGACGATGAGGTCGTCGATCACGCCGCCGGACGGATCGAGCATGCAGGTGTAAAGGGCCCGCCCCGGCCCCTTCAGGCGGCCGACGTCGTTGGCCATCAGCCGGCGCAGGAAGTCCCGGCAACCGGCGCCCTCGAGGTCGACCACGGTCATGTGGGAGACGTCGAACATGCCGCAGTCTCGGCGCACCGCATGGTGCTCGTCGATCTGGGAGCCGTAGTTGATCGGCATGTCCCAGCCGCCGAAGTCGACCATGCGCGCGCCCAGGCGGCGGTGCGCGTCGTTGAGGGGGGTGGCCTTGGACATGGCGGGCTCCTGGTCGGCGGGATCGGGGGATCGGGGGATCGAGGCGCGCAACTATATAGATGTCCGGTCGCGGACGACCCATCCATGGGTCGCCCCGACGCGCGCGCGTCCGGCACGGGTCCGGACGCCGCTCCGCGGCCCGGGCGCCGCGCGCCCGTCCGCGGGCGAGCCATCCATGGCTCGCCGTTCCCCGAACCGGATGATGCCCCAGGGCAACGACGAAGGGTCTGCCGGGTGGGGACTCGGGGACGGCCTCTGCGCAGCCCGCGCCAACGCGCGCGCGCGGTCAGGTCCGGGAACGGGCATCGCCGTCCTGCAGTCGCACCAGCCACCAGATCGGCAGCAGTCCGGCCAGCACCAGGCCCAGCGCCGGCCGGGCCGCTTCGCGCCACAGGCCCTCGGAGGTCAGGGCGTAGACCCGGATCGCCAGCGTGTCCCAGCCGAACGGCCTGAGCATGAGGGTCGCCGGCAGCTCCTTCATCACCTCGATGGCGACCAGCAGCAGGGCCGCCAGCACGCTGGGGCGCAGCAGCGGCAGCGTCAGCAGGAACCGGCGACCGGGCCCGGCGCCCAGGCTGCGTGCCGCCTCCGGCAGCGACGGCCGCAGCAGCGCGAGGCCGGCCGCCAGCGGCTCGGCCGCCGCCCGCAGGAAGCGCGCATGCAGCGCCAGCAGCAGGGCCGCGAGACTGCCGGTCAGCACCAGGCCATGGCCGGTCGCGGTCGCCAGCCCGCGCTCCAGGGCCAGCAGGCCGAGCAGCAGGCCCGCCGCCAGCACGGTGCCGGGCACGCCATAGCCCAGCGTCGACAGCGCCAGCGCACCGCGCAGTCCCGGCAGCAGCGACGCCTGCCTGCGCAGCAGCGCCTGGGCCAGGCCGGCCAGGACCAGCAGCACGGCGGCGAGCGCGCCCAGGCGCACGGTGTTGGCCAGGGCGCGCGCCTCGGTCGCGCTCCACGACAGGTCGGGCAGCGCCCAGGCGAGCAGCTGGACCAGCGGCAACACGAACGCCAGCAGAAGAAGCAGGCCCTGGAACAGGACCACGACGACCGCGGCCGGGCGGCCCAGGCGCTGGCGCGGCGCCGGACGCAGGCGGGCGTCGAACTGCCGCTGGCGCGCGCGCGCGCGCCACTCGGCGAGCAGCAGCAGCGCTGCCAGCAGCAGCCCGAGGGAGGCGAGCTGGGCCGCCGCCGGCAGCGAGTACAACCCGAACCAGGTCTTGTAGACGGCCGTGGTCAGGGTCTCGACACCGAGCAGGCTGACCGCACCGAACTCGGCCAGGGTCTCCAGCAGCGCCAGGCCGAGGCCTGCCATCAGCGCCGGGCGCAGCAGGGGCAGGCGCACGCGCAGGAAGGTCCGCCAGCGGTCCAGGCCCAGCGAGCGGGCGGCCTCGGCCGGCGCCTCGCCCTGGCGCAGCAGGGCGGCGCGCACGGTCAGGTAGACATAGGGATACAGGCACAGGGTCAGCAGCGCCGCCGCCCATGGCCAGCCGTTCGGACTGAACAGGGCGGCGCGGCTGCCGCTCAGGGCGCGCCAGGCCGACTGCACCGGGCCTGCGTAGTCGAGCAGGCCGATCGCGACGAAGGCGACCACGTAGGTCGGCAGCGCCAGCGGCAGCAGCAGCGCCCATTCGAACAGGCGACGGCCGGGATAGTCGTGGCGCGCGTTGAGCCAGGCGCACCCGGTGCCGATCGCGGTACAGCCGACGGCCACCGCCAGCAGCAGCGCGGCGGTATTGGCCAGGGCACCGGGCAGGACGTGGGCGCGCAGGTGCGCCCAGACCTCCGGCGCCGGCGTCGCCCACGCCAGTGCCAGGCCCGAGAGCGCCAGCAGCAGCGGCGCCGCCAGCAGCCCGGCGGCGATCCCGGCCAGGCCACGCCGCGCCAGCGCCGGCACGGAAGCGGCCCGGGGCGGCCGCACCGCAGCGGCTGGGAGGCTCGACATCATCGACGCATGCTAGCCGGGATGGCACGCCGGTTCGCGGCGGACAGGAGCGCAACCGGCGCCGATGGCGCGACGGCGACGCGGATGGCACCGTCGCGGCGGACGCGAACCGCTCGCCTCGCCAGCCTGCCGCGCCGCCGGCGAACGGTGCCGGGTCGCGGCCGCCCGCCTGCCGCCCGTCGCGCGTCGCCGGCTCAGCGGTAGCCGGCGCGATCCATCAGGCGCACCGCCTGCGCCTGCCGGCGCCCGGCCTGCGCGATGTTGCGGTCGTCGGCCCGGAACCCGCCCCAGGCCGCCACCGCCGCGTTCGGCTCGACGCCCGGCCGCACCGCGAACTCGTAGTCGATGTCGGCGAACTGCCGCTGCGCGGCTTCCGAAAGCAGCCACTCGATGAAGCGGCGCGCCAGCTCCGGCTGACGGCTGTGCCGCACCAGGCCGGCGCCGGTGACGTTGACATGGACGCCGCTCTCGCCCTCGGCCTGGTTGGGCCAGAACACCGCGACCGGCAGGTCCGGGCGATCCCTGGCCAGGCGCCCGTAGTAGTAGGTGTTGACGATGCCGACGTCGCACTGGCCGGCGGCGATGGCGTTGACCACCAGGGTGTCGTCCGCGAACGGCGGCGCCGCCAGGTTGCCGACCCAGCCGCGCACGATCTGTTCGGTGCGTTCCTCGCCGTGGCGGTCGATCAGCATCGCCACCAGCGACTGGTTGTAGACCTTGCGCGAGGAGCGCAGGCACAGCCTGCCCTGCCACTTCGGGTCGGCGAGGTCCTCGTAGGTGGACAGCTCGGCGGCCGGGACCCGTTCGGTGGAGCGCACGATCACCCGCGCGCGCTCGGTGATCGCGTACCAGTGGCCGTCCGGGTCGCGGAACGCCGCCGGCACGACGGCGTCGAGCGTCTCCGAGCGCAGCGGCGCCAGCACGCCGCGCTCGGTGGCCAGCCACAGGTTGCCGGCATCGACCGTGACCAGCACGTCGGCGCGGGTGCGCTCGCCCTCGGCGGCCAGCCGCTCGACCAGGACCTGGGCCTGGTCGGTCAGCAGGTGCACCTGGACCCCGGTCTGCGCGGTCCAGGCCTCCAGGATCGGCGTCAGCAGGGGTTCCTTGCGCTCGCTGTAGACCACCAGCGTGTCGGCGGCGGCCGGCGCCGACAGCGCCAGGGCGAGGACGAGCGGGAACATTCGGCGCATGGCGGGCTCCGGTTCAAGTGCGAATGATTCGCATTAAACACGGAAACGCCGACGCCGGCAATCCCGGGCCGCGCCCTGCCGGCGCGTCGTTCAGTCGACCGGGCGCACCGTCAGGGTGACGCCGTCGGTGGCGACGATGCGCACCCGCGAGCCGGCCAGGGCGTCCGGGCCGGTGATGGTCCAGAAGGCATCGCCGATCTTCAGGCGGCCGCGGCCGTCGACGACCGGCTCGTGCAGCAGGTGGGTGCCGCCGACCAGCTGCGCGGCGCGCTGGTTGAGCAGCGGGCGGTCCGAGGATTCGATGCGCGGGTGGCGCCGGCGCCACTCCCGGTAGCCCAGGATGGCGGCCAGCGAGAGCACGCCGAACAGGACGAACTGCCAGACCGGCGTCACCGAGGCCAGCATCACCACCGCTGCGGTGAGCAGCGCGCCCAGGCCCAGCCAGAGCAGGAAGGCGCCCGGGTTGAACAGCTCGGCGACCATCAGCAGCAGGCCGAGCACCAGCCAGTAGAGCGCCGGCATCGCCCTACTCCCGGCCGCGCTGCGCGGACGGCGGCACCACCACCGGCGCCTTGCCGGAACCGACCAGCTCGGAGATGCCGGCCAGGGCGCCGAGGATGCCGGTCGCCTCGGTGGGCAGGATCAGGGTCTTCTGCTGCGGAGAGGTGGCGAACGCCTTGAGCGCCTCGACGTACTTCTGGGCGACGAAGTAGTTGATCGCCTGGGTGTCGCCCTTGGCGATCGCATCGGACACCATCTGGGTGGCGCGGGCCTCGGCCTCGGCCAGGCGTTCGCGCGCCTCGGCGTCGCGGAAGGCGGCCTCGCGGCGGCCTTCCGCCTCCAGCACGGCGGCCTGCTTCTCGCCCTCGGCGCGCAGGATCTCCGAGGCGCGGTGGCCCTCGGCCTCCAGGATGTTGGCGCGTTTCTCGCGCTCGGCCTTCATCTGCCGGGCCATCGAGTCGACCAGGTCGCGCGGCGGCTGGATGTCCTTGATCTCGATGCGGTTGACCTTGATCCCCCAGGGGTTGGTCGCCTGGTCGACCACCGACAGCAGCTTGGCGTTGATCTCCTCGCGCTGGCTGAGCGAGGCGTCGAGGTCCATCGAGCCGATCACGGTGCGGATGTTGGTCTGCACCAGGGCGGTCATCGCCTGCTCCAGGTTGGACACCTCGTAGGCCGCCTTGGGCGCGTCCAGGACCTGGAAGAAGGTGATCGCATCGACCTTGACCACCGCGTTGTCCTTGGTGATCACGTCCTGGGAGGGCACGTCGAGCACCTGCTCCATCATGTTGATCTTGCGGCCGACGTCGTAGACGATCGGCACCAGCAGGCCGAGGCCCGGGTGCATGGTGTAGACGTACTTGCCGAAGCGCTCGACGGTGTACTCGAAGCCCTGCGGCACGATGCGCACGCCCTTGACGAAGGCGAACACCACCAGCGCCACGATCACCCAGATCAGGATCGTGCCCATCTCCATCGCCGCTCTCCCGGTTGGCCGGCGGCAAGGATAGCGCCGGGCGCGGCCCTCCGGGGGGTGCCGGAAGGCCTGGCCTCAGGGGGGTGCCAGCGGCAGGCTCAGCCGCGCCAGCAAGCCGCCGCCCTCGCGGTTCGCCAGGGTGATGCGGCCGCCGTGGGCCTCGGCGATCTCCCGGGCCAGCGCCAGGCCCAGCCCGGTGCCGCTGCGCTTGGTCGAGTAGAACGGCACCAGGGCGCTGGCCAGGACCTTGGCGCTCATCCCGGGCCCGGCATCGGCGACCTCGATCCGCCACTCGCCCGCCACCGCGGACACGCCGACCGTGATCGCCGCCGGATCGGAGCCGGATTCGTGGGCGTTCTTGAGCAGGTTGATCAGGGCCTGCTCGAGCTGCGCCGGGTCGGCCCGGCCCGGGGCCTCCGGCAACGGCGCCGCCAGCGCGAACGGATACTGCCGGCCCAGGTGCGCGAGGAACGTCGCCCACTCGATGGCCTCGGGGCGGGGCGCCGGCAGCTTGGCGAAGGCCGCGTAGCCGCGGATGAACTCGGCCAGGTGGCCGGCGCGCTCGCCGATGGTCGCCAGGATCGGCGCCAGACGCTCGCGCTCGCCGCGGCGCAGCAGTTCCTGGCCGGAATGCGCCAGCGAGGAGATCGGTGCCAGCGAGTTGTTCAGCTCATGGCTGATCACCCGGATCACCTTCTTCCAGCTCGCGACCTCCTGGCGGCTGATCTCCCGGGTCATGTGCCGGACCAGGTACAGCCGGTGCGGCTGGCCGTTGAGCCGGAAGCCGCGCGTGCCCAGGTGGAAGATCTCCTCGTGGCCGTCGAGTTCGACGCCGAACAGGCCTTCGCGGCCGCCGCCCAGGGCATCGCGCAGGGACGCCGGGCCCTGCGCGACCAGGCTGTCCAGGTGCAGTCCCTCCAGGCGGCGGCCGTCGTTGAGCAGGCGCCGCGCCGCGGTGTTGGCGTAGACCACGTGGCCGCGGGCGTTGACCAGGATCATGGAGGTCGGCGCGTTCTGCACCAGGGTGTCGAGCAGCAGTTCGCGCTGGAACAGCGCCTGCCGCTCCTCCCTGAGCACGCGGCCCAGCTCGTTGTGGGCCGCCACCAGGTCGCCGATCTCGTCGCGGCGACGGGTCGCCAGGCCGAAGCTGAAGTCGCCGTCGCGGAACGCGGCGACGCTGCCGGTCAGCGCCCGCAGCAGGCTGGCCAGCGGCCGGGTCAGCACCCGGGCGGCGACCAGGCAGACCAGCAGCGACACGCCGATCGCCAGCACGGTCGCCAACCGGGTGCCGACGTCGGCGCGGTCGAGCACGAAGCCCAGGCCGACGCCCAGCAGCATGGCCGCCGTCAGCAGCAGCGCAAGGCGAAGCTCGAGGCTGGTGCGCACGTCCGGGCCGGGCGTCAGCGCACCAGCGCCGGATCGAGGCCGAGCTTGTCCAGACGGCGGTACAGCGCCTGGCGGCTCAGGCCCAGCTCGCTGGCGGCCTGCGAAACCACGCCACCGGCACGACGCAGGGCGGTCTCGATGGTCGCCCGGTCCGGCTCGCCCTGTCCCGGGGCCGCCGGCGATGGCGCCGGGACGCGTGCGGGCAGGCCCAGGTCGTCGGCGCCGATCACCCCGTCGCGGCACAGCAGGCGCGCGCGCAGCACGGCGTTCTTCAGTTCCCGGACGTTGCCCGGCCAGGCGTGCCCGAGCAGCGCGCGCCGGGCGCCCTCGGACAGCCGCGCCTGGCCGGCCAGGAAGTGCTCGGCGAGCGGCAGGATGTCGTCGCGGCGCTGGCCGAGCGCCGGGACCCGCAGCTCGATCACGTTGAGGCGGTAGTAGAGGTCCTCGCGGAAGCGGCCCTCGGCGATCATCGCCGGCAGGTCGGCATTGGTCGCCGAGACCACCCGCACCCGGACCTGGCGCGTGCGGTTCGAACCCAGGCGCTCGAACTGCCCGGTCTCCAGCACGCGCAGCAGCTTGACCTGGCCCGACAGCGGCAGGTTGCCGATCTCGTCCAGGAACAGGGTGCCGCCATCGGCGGCCTCGAAGCGGCCCTCGCGGCTGCGCCCGGCGCTGGTGTAGGCGCCGGCCTCGGCGCCGAACAGCTCGGCCTCGATCAGCTCGGCCGGCAGCGCCCCGCAGTTGACGGTGACGTAGGGTCCCTCGCGAACCGCCGAGTTGGCGTGCACGATGGCGGCGACACCCTCCTTGCCGGCGCCGTTGGGCCCGGCGATCAGGACCGGCAGGTCGGAGCGCGCGACCTGGCCGGCCAGGCGCACCACCTGCTCCATGGCGCGCGAGACCACCACCTGGCCGCACAGTTCGTAGCGCCCGGCCAGCTCGGCCAGGGCCTGGCGCTGCTCGTGCCGGAACCGGAGCGCGGCACGCGCCGCCTCCGACAGCTCCAGCAGGTTCTCCACCGTGGTCAGCAGCTTGTCGTCCTGCCAGGGCTTGGCGAGGTAGTCCGAGGCACCGGCCTTGACCAGCTCGATCGCGGTCTCCAGGTGCGTCCATGCGGTGAGCAGGACGATCGGCAGGTCGGGATGGCCGGCGCGGATGGCGTGGAACAGCGCGACGCCCTCCTCGCCCGAGGTGGTGTCGGCGGTGAAGTTCATGTCCTGGATGACCAGGTCGACCGGCTCGGCGGCAAGCACCTCCAGCCCGGCCGCGGGCGAGGTCGCCACCAGGGTGCGGATCTCGCGCAGGGAGAGCAGCACTTCCAGGGCGGTGCCGACCGCCGGGTTGTCGTCGATCACCAGGACCGTGCTCATCGACCTTCGTTCCGTCATTCTCTCGGCGCCTTCCCGGACCTCCTCGATGGATGCCCGGGACGGCGCGATGGTTGCGTCGGCGATGGTAGCCGACCGCGGCAGGGGCGATGTCCGGTCAGGCGGTGCGGGTGGCCAGCGCCGGCGGGACCGATGCGGCGCGCCCGGCCGGACCGAGCACGGCGAGCTGGCCGAGGGCGAACACCGCCAGCGCGCCGATCGGCAGGTAGTGCCAGGGCAGGCGCTGGGCGTTGATGGTCTGCATCAGCCAGGCGTTGAAGCCGTAGGTGAGAACGGCACCGACCGCCACGCCCAGGGCGATCATCAGGCCGTTCTCGGTCTGGAACCAGGCGCGGATGTTGAAGCGCCGCGCGCCCAGGGCGCGCCGGGTGCCGATCTGCTTGATCCGGCGGGTCACCCAGAAGCTGGTCAGGCCGATGATGCCCAGGCCGGTGATCAGCATCATCGCCAGCATGGTGCCGGACAGGATCGACATCATCGCCCGGTCCTGGCGGTAGGAGGCGGCGCGGGTCTCCTCGACCGAACGCGTCCGGCGCAGCAGGCGGCCGCTGTTGGCGTCCTGGAGCGCGGCCTCGACCCGGGCCATCACCGCGTCGCGCTGGCCGGGCTCGGCGCGCACCAGGTAGCGCGAGTAGTTGCCGTCGTTGACGACCGCCGGGATCAGGCTGGACTGCTCGACGGTGGTCGAGCCCACCCAGGGCTGCTGCAGCTTCTCGACCACGCCGATGATGGTCACCGTCCGGTTGTTGGAACCGATGCCGTAGACCTGCTGGCCGACCGCGCCGCCGTCCGGGAACAGCGAACGCGCCAGCGCCTCGGTGACGATGATCGAGTCGGCCTGGATGCCGTCGGACTGGCGCAGCTCGCCGATCTCGTCCGGGCGGAAGTTCCGGCCCTCGACCAGGCGCACGCCGAACGCGTCCAGGCCCTGCTCGTCGACGAAATAGAGCGCGCTGCTGTGGCCCTCGCGGCTGTCGGTGCCGTCGTCCGGGGTCAGCGCCAGGCCGGTGCTCCAGCCGCCGTTGCTCATCGGCACCGAGTTGACCGGCGTGGCTGCGACCACGCCGGGCAGCGCACGCAGCACGGCGAGGTCGGCGGCGATGGTGTCGCGCAGGTCGAAGCCGGCGGCGAAGCCGAGGCTGTCGATGGTGAAGGTGCCGGCCTCGTCGATGCCGCTGTCGCGGCCGACCCGCTCGGCGCGCTGCACGACGATGAACAGGCTGTTGCAGATCACGGCGAGGGTGATAGCCACCTGGGCGACGATCAGGACCAGGCCGGCCTTGTTGCGCATCAGCGCGGAAAGGATGGGACGCACTTCCATGGCCTTGGCCTCCTAGTTCGACTTGAGCTGCAGGGCGGGGGTGATCCGGCAGGCCTGCCAGGTCGGCAGCAGCCCGGCCAGCAGGCTTGCGGCGATCGCCGCCGCCACCGTGATCCCGACCATGCCGGTGTCGAGCACGGCCATCTGGCCGATGGCGCCGTCGCCGTACAGCGCCCTGAGGCCGAGCAGGCCCAGCCAGGTCAGCAACAGGCCGGCCGCCGCCCCGGCGACGCCGACCGCGCCGGACTCGATCAGGAACTGCGCGAAGATCTGCCGGCGGCTGGCCCCGACCGCCCGGCGCAGCCCGATCTCCGAGGCGCGCGCCATGAACTTGGCCAGCAGCAGGCCGACCGTGTTGATCAGGCACACAAGCAGGAAGGCGAACGCCAACCAGGTCTGGGTCTGGGCGTCCTGGGACACCACGCGCCGCTCGGACAGCCATTCCGAGACGCTGCTGAGCCGGTTGTTGAGCGGCCTCGGGAAGCGTCCGGCGCGCTTCTGCTCCTGCACGTAGCCGTCCAGGAAATCCTTGTAGCGGGCGGCCTCGGCGCGCCCGGGCAGTTCCACCCAGAACGCCATCCAGATGCACTCCGAGGCCAGCCAGTTCTGGTAGCCGGGGCCGGGATCGGACCAGCAGTTGTTGTTGTTGCTGGAGGTGCGCTCCTTCTCGATGCCGATGCCGAACGGCATGAACATCTCCTCGACGTCGTTGAACGCGCCCGAGGAGATCTCGTAGAACTTGGGCTGCGGGTCCCAGTCGCGGAGCACGCCGGCGACCGTGTAGTCCTCGCCGTCCATGCGCACGCGGCGGCCGACGCTGTCCTCGCCGCCGAACAGGCGGTCGTTGAGCGCCTTGCCGAGCACCACCACCCGCGCGTTGTCGTCGTCGGCGCGGCGGTCCCAGCCGCCGCCGAACGCGAACGGCACGTCGAACATCGGGAAGAAGTCGCCGTGCGTGTACAGGACCGTGGCCTGGAACGGCCGGACCTCGGGGTTCTCCGGCTCCACCGGCACCACGTTGGGGAACATCGCCGCCTGCCGGGTCGCGCGCTGGGCCCGGTACAGCGCCATCGAGTCCTGGTAGGTCATCAGGTTGGGCGGATTGCCGTACTGGTCGGCGGCGTTGTTCGGCGACCAGTTGTCGAGCTGGGGCCGGTAGACGCGGTCCTCGCGGTGCGCCATCGGGTTGCCGGACATCGCCCGCAGAACGGTCAGTGCGGTCATCGCGGCGCCGATGCCGAGCGCGATCGCGGCGACCATCAGCACGGTCAGCACCGGATTGCGGCGCAGGCTGCGGGCGGCGAGCCACAGGTAGTACTGGATCATTGCCGGGTCCTCCTCAGGCGCCGACCGCCGCGGCGGCGGCGCCGACGCCGGCCAGCGCCAGGCGCGGGCCCTCGTCGAGGTCGGTGACCTGGCCGTCGATGATGTGGACGTTGCGCTGGGCGCGCGCCGCCAGCTCGGGGTCGTGGGTGACCATCACGATGGTCGTGCCCTGGTCGTTGATCTCCTCCATCAGGTCCATGACGCCGCGCGCCATCAGGGAATCCAGGTTGCCGGTCGGCTCGTCCGCCAGCAGCAGGCGGGGGCTGCCGGCCAGGGCGCGGGCGATCGCCACGCGCTGCTGCTGTCCGCCGGACAGCTCGCTGGGGTAGTGCTTCTGGCGCGAGGCGAGGCCGACCTTGGTCAGTGCCTCCTCGATCCGGCGCCGGCGCTCGGCGCCGTTGAAGCCCCGGTAGCGCAGCGGCACGTCGACGTTGTCGAACAGGTTGAGGTCGGGGATCAGGTTGAAACCCTGGAAGATGAAGCCGATCTTCTCGTTGCGCAGCCGCGAGCGGGCGTTGTCGTCGAGGCCGTGCACGTCGACGCCGTCGAGGCGGTAGCTGCCCGAGGTGAAGGTCTCGAGCAGGCCGGCGATGTTGAGGAAGGTGGTCTTGCCCGAGCCGGACGGCCCGGTCACCGCCACGAACTCGCCCTCGCGGACATGGATCGAGAAGTCGCGCAGGGCGTGGGTCTCGATCATGTGGGTGCGAAAGACTTTCGAGAGGTTGGTCATCTGCAGCATGGCGGTGGTCCCGGTTGCGTTGAGTGCGGAAAACAGGATCTGGCGGCGGAGCGGCTGTTGCGGAGCGTCAGGCCGGGGATGGCCTGTGCGCCCCGTGGTCGTGCGGTGCGGCCCTCGGTGCCGCTGATTCCCTTCGGGCGGCGCTCATGGAGGAGCGCCGGAAATGAAGACGCGCTCGGCGTCCTCGAAGGCGTCGGTGCCGGCGATCACGACGCGGTCGCCGGCCACCAGGCCGGACAGCACCTCGATCTCGGCCAGGCTGCCGACGCCCAGCTGGATCGGCCGGCGCACCGCGAAGCCGTCCTCCAGGACGTAGGCGAAACGGCCGCTGCCGGCGTCGACGAACGGGCCGCGCTGGACCTTCAGCACGTCCGGGCGCTCGTCGATCAGCACCCGGGCCGACAGGCGCTGGCTCTGGCGCAGGCCGCCGGGCTGTTCGTCGACGAAGCGCAGCCGTGCACGCACCTGTCCGTTGACGACCTCGGGCGACAGCGAGGCCAGTTCCGCGGCGAAGCTACGGCCCTGGAAGCTGACCTCGCCGGCGAGGCCGGGACGGAGGTCGTCGGCGAAGCTCTCCGGGGCGTCGATCTCGAGTTCCAGCCGGCTCAGGTCGATCACCGTCAGCAGGCCGGCATCGCGACCGACGGCGCTGCGGTCGGCGACCAGCAGGGTGCCGACGCGGCCGGCGACCGGCGCGCGGATGGTCAGGTCCGCGACCTGGCGGGCGAGGTCCTCGACCACCAGGCGCTGGCGCTCCAGCGCCAGCTCGCGCGCGCGCAGCTCGAAGGCCAGCGACTCGTTCTCCAGGCCGGCGTCGGCGCCGGCATGGGCGAAGCCGAGTTCGGCATTGCGCAGCGCGTCGCGGGCGCGCAGGTAGTCGACCTCGCTGATCGAACGGGTGGTCCAGGCCGCCTCGGCGCGCTGCATCTCGCGCTGCGCGGCCAGCAGCGACACCTCGGCCTCGTCGCGGGTGCGCGAGGTCAGCAGCTGGCGCTTGCGGTTGTCGATGCGCGCCCGCGCCACCTCGACCTCCAGGCTCTGCAGGGTGGCCTGCTCGCGCGAATGCTGGCTGGCCAGCTCCGGGCTGCTCAGCTCGGCCAGGGGCGCGCCGAGCTCGACCTCGTCGCCGGGCTGGACCAGGAAGCCGACGGTGCCGGCGGCCGGGGCGTACAGGGTCGGGCTGACCGCGGCGACGATCCGGCCCTGGACCGCCAGGTCGCGCACCAGCAGGCCGCGCTCCACGGTGGCCACGCGCAGCCGCTCGGCCGACACCGACCGGGTCGCCGACAGGACGTCGAGCAGGCCTGGCAGCAGCAGGGCCAGCACGACCAGCGCGATCGCGGCGAACGCGCCATTGCGCAGCAGGCGCGTGCGGCGGTCGCGCGGGTCGGCGACCAGGACGCGGTCCTGTGCGGCGGTGTCGCGGATGCCCGGGCGCCGGCCGGGGTCGGTGGGGGGCAGGCCATCCATGTCGGGTCTCCGGGTCATGGCCGGGGCCATGCAGGAACCATGCCAACAGGCAATATCCTGCCGCTTCAACGTCATGGAGCCGACAAACCGGATGTCCGGACAGCGTCCGGGCACCTCCGTGGACGTCCGGCGGGCATTGCTAATGCGAATACTTCTCAGTACCGTACGCATCTCTTAGCCCGCCCACCCCGCCCCTCCCATCCAGCCATGCCCAGCCCGAACCCGCTCGCCCTCGCCATCCTCGCCGCGCTGGTCGCGGTCCCCGCGGCCGCCTCCGAGGCGCCCCTCGACGACGCCGCCGAGCTCGACCGCACGGTGGTCGTCGGCAGCCGCGAGAAGGCCCTGGAAACCGCCGGCTCGGCGCACTACGTCGGCCCCGAGGAACTGGCCGCCTTCGACTACAGCGATGCCCAGCGCGTCCTGCGCCAGGTCCCCGGCGTCTACCTGGTCGACGAGGAAGGCTTCGGCCTGCGCCCGAACATCGGCATCCGCGGCTCGGGCACCGACCGCAACAGCCGGATCACCGTGATGGAGGACGGCGTGCTGATCGCCCCGGCAGCCTATGCGGCCCCGGCCGCGTACTACTTCCCGACCATGCAGCGGATGACCGCGGTCGAGGTGCGCAAGGGCTCGGCTTCGATCCGCTCCGGACCGCGCACCACCGGCGGCGTGGTCAACTTCGTGAGCACCGCGATCCCGGACCGCCCTCTGGCCGGCAAGGCCCAGGTCCTGTTCGGCGCCGACAGCACCCTGCAGGGCCACGGTTGGGCCGGCGGCACCCTGGACAACGGCCTGGGCTGGCTGCTGGAGACCGTGCAACAGGCCACCGACGGCTACAAGCGCCTGGACGGCGGCGGCGACACCGGCTACGACCTTCAGGATTGGCGGGTGCGCCTGGGCTGGAGCAGCACCGATCCCTCCGCGCCGCGCCAGCGGATCGAACTCAAGCTCGGCCGCACCGACCAGGATTCCGACGAGACCTACCTGGGCCTGACCGACGCCGATTTCCGCGCCGACCCGAAACGCCGCTACGCCGCCAGCGCCCTGGACAACATCACCACCGAGCACGAGCAGGCCGAGCTGCGCCACGGCATCGTCCTGGGCGACAGCGTCGACCTCAGCACCACGGTGTACCGCCACGAGTTCTCGCGCGCCTGGTACAAGCTCCAGGACGTCACCGGCGGCTCGCTGTCGGCGATCCTGGCCGACCCGGCGCAATTCCAGACGCAGTTCGGCTGGCTGACCGGGCAGGACTCGCCGGACAACGCCCTGCGCATCCGCAACAACAACCGCGACTACCGGCAGGAGGGCGTCCAGTCGGTACTCGGCTGGTCGTTCGGCGGCGACGTCGGCCACCTGCTCGAGGTCGGCGTGCGCTGGCACCGGGACTTCGAGGACCGCTTCCAGCAGGACGACCGCTACCGGATGCAGGATGGCCGCCTGGTGCTGACCCAGGCCGGCGCGCCGGGCAGCCAGGAGAACCGCAAGGTCTCGGCCAGGGCGCTGGCGCTGTATGTCCAGGACGAGATCCGCTTCGGCGACTTCATCCTGACCCCGGGCGTGCGCCACGAGCGCATCGACCTGGAACGCCTGGACTGGGCGCTGGACGATCCCGGGCGGTCCGGGGGCACCGTGCGGGTGATCCGCGACCGGGTCGACCAGACCATCCCCGGCGTCGGCCTGACCTGGCAGGCCAGCCCGTCCTGGTCGCTGTTCGCCAGCGTCCACAAGGGCTTCAATCCCCCGGCGCCGGGCAGTTCGGCGGCCGCCGAGGAGAGCGTCAACACCGAGGCCGGCGTCCGCTTCGACCGCGGTCCGCTGTTCGCCGAGCTGATCGGCTTCGACAACGACTACGACAACCTGGTCGGCACCTGCACCGCCTCCACCGGCGGCAACTGCAACATCGGCGACCAGTTCGACGGCGGCAAGGCCAGGGTGCGGGGCGTCGAGGCGCGCATGGAGGTGACCGGCAATGCCGGCGGCGCCATCGAGGTGCCGTTCCAGGCCAACTACACCTTCACCGACGCCAGCTTCCGGACCAGCTTCAGCAGCGGCTTCGGCGAGTGGGGCACGGTCAGCCGCGGCGATGCCCTGCCCTACCTGCCCGAACACATGTTCCATGCCGCCGCCGGACTGCGCGGCGCGCGCTGGAGCGGGTTCCTGGGCGTCGCCTACATCGACGACATGCGGACCCGTCCGGGCCAGGGCCCGGTGGCCCCGACCCAGGCCACCGACAGCGCCTGGGTGTGGGATCTCAATGCCGCCTGGCAGGTGGCCCGTGGCCTGGAGCTCTACACCCGCATCGAGAACCTGACCGACCGCGAGTACATCGTCTCGCGGCGGCCCTCGGGCGCCCGGCCGGGACTGCCGCGCACCGCCCTGGTCGGCCTGCGCTACAGCTACTGAGGCGCCCGCCGCCGGCGCCGCAGGGTCGGTGCCGGCGGCGCGGCCGCCCGCTCAGAACAGCAGGTTGATGACCGCGATCGTCACCAGCACGTGCAGCAGCGCCAGCGGCGCGCCGACCCGCAGCAGGTCGGACTGCCGGTAGCCGCCGGGGCCGAGGATCATGGCGATCGCCGGATTGGTGACGGTGAAGTAGTTGTTCGAGGCGGCGACACCGACCAGCAACGCGTAGGCGGCCGGGTGGCCACCGGTGGCCAGCGCGGCGTTGATCGCCAGCGGCACCATCAGCACGGTGGCGCCGACGTTCGACATCACCATCGCGAAGAAGCCGGTCAGCAGCACGATCAGGAGCTGGACGCCCAGCGCCGGCCAGGCGCCGATGCCGCGCAGCAGCTCCTGCACCAGCCAGGCGGCGGCGCCGGTGGTTTCCAGGGCGTAGCTGAGCGGGATCAGGCTGGCCAGCATGAAAACGGTCTTCCAGTTGACCGCGCCGTAGGCCTCCTCGACGCTGAGCACGCCGACCAGCATCATGCCGACCGCGCCCGCGAACAGCATCACCGGCAGGCGGTCGGCGCTGTACAGGGCGAAGCCGATCGCCAGCACGAACAGCGCCAGCGCGTGCCACAGCTTGTGCGGCCGCGCCTCCTGCTTGGGGATGTCGGTGACCAGCACGAAGTCGTGGTTCTCGGCGGCATGGGCGAGGTCGCGCCAGAAGCCGTGGAACACCAGGCAGTCGCCGGCGCGGATCGGCTCCTCGCGCACGTCCCGGGTGATCACCGCGTCGCCGCGGCTGATCGCCAGCATGCTCAGGCCCAGGCGCTTGCGCAGGCGCAGCTCCGACTGCTTCTTGCCGATGAAGCGGCTGCCCGGCGGCACCACCGCCTCGGCGATGCCGGCGCGCGCCGGGTTGAAGAAGTCGGCGAACTCGCGCAGGCGCGGCCGCGGCGTCAGCACGTTGTTCTCGGCGAACCGCTGGACCTGCTCGCGCGGGCCGAGCACGCCCAGGGCGGTGCCGACCCAGATCATCTGGTCGGCCGGGGGCGCCAGCCGCGACTCCGAGCCGACCCGGATCGCCAGGATCAGCGGCGCCCCGTGCAACTGCTCGGCTTCCACCACCGACATGCCGACCAGCGGGCTCTCGGCGGTGACCACGACCTCGTGGACCTCGCCGGTCAGTCCGTAGGCCTGCTCGAAGTAGCTCTCGGTGCGCGCCGGCGTCGCCGCGGCCGTGCGCAGCCGCTCGGGGAGCAGGCGCGGCGCCAGGAAGGTGTAGTAGGCGACGCCGCTGGCCAGCAGCGCCAGGCCGACCGGCAGCACCGCGAACATGGCGAACGGAGACAGCGCCGCGGCGCCGGAGGGCAGGTTGCGGTTGGCGCTGGTGATCAGGTCGTTGAGCACGATCAGCGGCGACGAGCCGACCATGGTGAGGGTGCCGCCGAGGGTGATGCAGCCGGCGATCGGCAGCAGCAGCTTGGCGATCGGCAGCCCGGTGCGGGCCGAGATCCGGCTGGCGACCGGCAGGAACAGGGCCACCGCGACGGGGTTCTGGATGAACCCGGAAACGCCGCCGGAGATGGCGGTGATCAGCATGCCCAGGCGCCGCTCGATGCCGCCGGACAGGCGGATGATGAATTGCGCGGCGTGCGCCATCACGCCGGCGCGCTCCAGGCCGGCGCCCATGATCATGGTGGCGATCACCGCGAGCACCGCGTTCGAGGAGAAGCCGGCGAACAGCTCGTCGTTGGGCACCAGCCCGAGCAGGCCCAGCAGCACCAGCACCAGCGGCGCGACGATGTCGGCCCGGATCCACTCGCCGACGAACATGACCACGGTGAACAGCAGCAGGCTGAGGACCAGGAGCATGTCCGTGGTGAACAGCAGGCCGCCGCCGTCCATCGCTCAGGCGTCCACGGCTTCGTAGAGCAGGTCGGCGACCGGATGGCCCAGGCGCAGGCCGCGCTGCTCGAAGTGGGTCAATGGCCGCCAGGGCGGGCGCGGGCTGGCCTGGCCGGGGCCGGCCAGGTTGCGCCAGCCGGGCGCGGCCTCCATCACCTCGAGCATGTGCGCGGCATAGGCCGGCCAGTCGGTGGCCAGGTGCAGTCGGGCGCCGCCGCGGACGCGGCTGCGCAGCAGGGCGACGAACGCCGGCTGCACCAGCCGGCGCTTGTGGTGGCGCTTCTTCGGCCAGGGGTCGGGGAACCAGATCCGGACCTCGTCCAGGCTGCCCGGCGCCAGGTTGTCGCGCAGCACCTCCACGGCATCGTGCTGCAGCACGCGCAGGTTGCGCAGCCCCGCCTGGCCGGCGCCGTTGAGCACGCGGCCGACGCCCGGGCCGTGCACCTCGATGCCCAGGAAATCCCGCTCCGGCTCGCGCTGCGCGCATTCCAGCAGCGCCTCGCCGTTGCCGAAGCCGATTTCCAGCACCCGCGGCGCGCTGCGCCCGAACACCTGGTCGAGGTCGAGCGGGCGGCCGGGCGGGTCGATGCCGAGCGACTGCCAGTACAGCTCGAAACCGCGCTGCTGGGCCGGCGTCATGCGGCCCTGGCGGAGCACGAAGCTGCGCAGCGGGCGCATGCCGTCTCCGGACGGGGCCGGCGCCGGCACCCCCGGTACGGCCTTGGCCGGCTCGCCGCTCACCCGATCAGCCCATCGACCGGCGATGACGCGTTGGCATGGCGCCGGCGCGGGATGCGGCCGGCGAGGAAGGCGTCGCGGCCGGCCTCGACCGCCAGGCGCATCGCCCGCGCCATCCGCACCGGGTCGCGGGCGCCGGCGATGGCGGTGTTCATGAGCACGCCGTCGCAGCCCAGCTCCATGGCGATGGCGGCGTCGGAGGCGGTGCCGACGCCGGCGTCGACCAGCACCGGCACCCTGGCGTTGTCGACGATCTCCAGAAGGTTCCAGCGGTTCTGGATGCCCAGGCCGGAACCGATCGGCGCCGCCAGGGGCATCACCGCGACCGCGCCGAGCTCCTCGTAGCGGCGCGCCAGCACCGGGTCGTCGCTGCAGTAGACCATCACCTGGAACCCTTCGCGGACCAGGGTCTCGGTGGCCCGCACGGTCTCGACCACGTCCGGGTAGAGGGTGGTGCGGTCGCCCAGCACCTCCAGCTTGACCAGGCTGTGGCCGTCCAGCAGCTCGCGCGCCAGGCGCAGGGTGCGCACCGCCTCGTCGGCGCTGTAGCAGCCGGCGGTGTTGGGCAGGATGGTGTAGCGCTCCGGCGGCAGCACGTCGAGCAGGTTCGGCTGCGAAGGGTCCTGGCCGATGTTGCTGCGGCGGATCGCGACGGTGACGATCTCCGCGCCGGCCGCCTCGGTGGCGCGTGCGGTCTCGTCGAGGTCCCTGTACTTGCCGGTGCCGGTGAGCAGACGCGAGCGGTAGCGGCGGCCGGCGATCACCAGGCCGTCGTCGGACCCGGCCACCTCAGCCGCCGCCGATGGCATGGACCACCTCGACCCGGTCGCCGGGCGCCAGCGTCTGCTGGCCGTGGCGGCTGCGCGGCACGATGCTGCGGTTGAGCTCGACCGCCACGCGGCGGCCCTCGAGGCCGGCGGTCGCCAGCAGGTCGGCCACGGTGGCCGCTTCGGCGACCTGCAGCGGTTCTCCGTTGAACACGATTTCCATGGCGCGATTGTAACCCCGGGCGACAGCGGGCGGGCCGGCCGGCCAGGTCCGGGGCGGCCGGCCCCGGCGCCGCCCGCCGGTCGCCCCGGTCCCGGCGGTGGCGCCCCGCAGCGACCCGGTCGCCGGTCCGGCAATGCGGCTAGGATGGCGCGACCACCAACCGGAGGAGGCGCGGCCATGTTCAAGGAGTTCAGGGAATTCGCGGTCAAGGGCAACGTCCTGGACCTGGCCACCGGCTTCATCATGGGCGCGGCGTTCACCGCCATCGTCAGTTCGCTGGTCGACCACGTGATCATGCCGCCGATCGGCCTGGTCCTGGGCAACATCGATTTCAGCGAACTGTTCGTCAACCTGTCCGGCACCGACTACGCGACGCTGTCCGCGGCCCAGGAAGCCGGCGCGCCGGTGATCGCCTACGGACTGTTCATCAACGCCGTGATCAAGTTCGTGATCGTCGCCTTCGTGCTGTTCCTGCTGATCCGCCAGGCCAACCGCTTCAAGCGCAAGGAGGAGGCCGCGCCCGCCGCGCCGCCCGCAGAGCAGGTCCTGCTGACGGAGATCCGCGACCTGCTGCGGCAGCAGCGCGGCCAGTAGGCTTCGCGAGGGGCGGTCCGGTCCCGGGCCTGGCCGGCCGGCCGGCGTCCGGGGGCGTGGCGGCGCCCCGCCGGCGCCGCTAGAATCGACGCCGCCGCGGGTGTAGCTCAATGGCAGAGCAGAAGCTTCCCAAGCTTACGACGAGGGTTCGATTCCCTTCACCCGCTCCAGCATCCCCTGCCCGCCCCGGTGATCCGACATGGCCGACGCTCCTCTTGTAGTCGGCTGGCGCGAATGGCTGCGCCTGCCTGCGCTGGGGATCCCGGCGATCAAGGCCAAGGTCGACACCGGCGCGCGCTCGTCGGCCCTGCACGTCGACCGCCTGGAGGCGTTCAGCGTCGGGGGAGCGCCCTGGGTGCGCTTCTCGCTGCGTCCCGCCTCGGCGATCGCCACGATCGAGGCCGAAGCCCCGGTGCTCGACCGCCGGCCGGTCACCGATTCCGGCGGCCGGACCAGCGAGCGACCGTTCATCGTCACCGACGTCGAACTGGCGGGTCGCCGCTGGCCGATCGAAGTGAACCTGACCAGCCGGACCAACATGCTGTTCCCCATGCTGCTCGGCCGCACCGCCATGGCCGGCCGCCTCTGGGTCGACCCGGCCCGGTCCTATTGCCTCGGCACCCCGGACGACCCGTGAAGCTCGCCATCCTGTCGCGCAACAGCAAGCTGTACTCCACCCAGCGCCTGGTCGAGGCGGCGCGTGCGCGCGGCCACAGCGTGCGGGTGCTCGATCCCCTGCGTTGCTACATGCGCATCGCGCCCGGCGACTTCGAGATCCACTACAAGGGCAAGGAGCTGGCCGACTACGACGCCGTGCTGCCGCGCATCGGCACCTCGGTCAACAAGTACGGCACCGCGGTGCTGCGCCAGTTCGAGATGATGGGCGCCTACACCCCCAATCCCTCGGACGCGATCCTGCGCTCGCGCGACAAGCTGCGCGCGCACCAGCTGTTCGCCCGCGAGGGCATCGCCCTGCCGATCACCGTGTACGGCGACAACCCGGACGACACCGGCGACCTGCTGGCCATGCTCGGCCCACCGCCCTGCATCGTGAAGCTGGTCGAGGGCACCCAGGGCAGCGGCGTGATCCTGGCCGAGAAGCCCTCGGCGGCGCGCAGCGTCATCGAGGCGTTCCGGGGCCTGTACGCGAACTTCCTGGTCCAGGAGTTCATCGAGGAGGCGCAGGGCAGCGACCTGCGCTGCTTCGTGGTCGGCGGCCGGGTGGTGGCGGCGATGGAGCGCAGCGCCGCGGCCGGCGAGTTCCGGGCCAACCTGCACCGCGGCGGCAAGGCCAGCGCGGTCGAGCTGTCGGCGGCGGAGACCGACCTGGCGATCCGGGCCTGCCGGGCGGTCGGCCTGAACATCGGCGGCGTCGACCTGCTGCGTTCCCGGCGCGGGCCGCTGGTCCTGGAGGTCAATTCGACGCCGGGCCTGGAAGGCATCGAGGCGGCCACCGGCATCGACGTCGCCGGCGCCATCGTCGCCTACATCGAGCAGCGCCTGCGCCGGAAGGCGCAGCCGGTGCCGCCCCGGCGCAACGGCGCCTGAGTCCGCTGGCGCACCGGCCGGACCGGGACGGATGCCCGGCCGGTCGCCGGCAGGCGCCGCCGGCGCGTCCGCGAGGCGCGGCCCGAGGACCCGGCAGGCGGGACGGGTCGCCTTCCGGACGCCCTGGACGGTGCCGTTTAACGGAATCTTTCCCGGTTTTTAACAGGGACTTAAGCGCCGGCCGCGTAGACTTGCCCCATCGTAGGTCCTGCAGACACTCCACCCTCAGGGACGGGGGGCAGGTTACGGTAATCGGGGCAGTTCCCATTGCACCCGGGGTGGCCAAGGGCCGCCCCGGGTTTCTTCTTTCAGGGCCCCGGCGCCGGCGGCCGCCAGCGCTGGCGGCCTTGCGCGGTTCCGGGCCAAGGGCTAGCGTTCGGGCATGCGCATCCTCGTCATCGAAGACCACCGCGACATCGCCGCCAACATCGGCGACTTCCTGGAAGACCAGGGCCACGAGGTCGATTTCGCCGCCGACGGCGTCACCGGGCTGCACCTGGCGGTCAGCCAGGACTTCGACATCATCATCCTCGACCTCAACCTGCCCGGCATGGACGGCCTGGAAGTGTGTCGCCGGCTGCGCGAGGAGGCCCAGAAGAGCACCCCCGTGCTGATGCTGACCGCGCGCGACGCGCTCGACCAGAAGCTGGCCGGGTTCGAATCCGGCGCCGACGACTACCTGGTCAAGCCGTTCGCGCTGCAGGAGCTGGGCGCCCGGCTGGCGGCCCTGGGGCGCCGCCAGCGCAAGCCGGAGACCCGCGTGCTCAGCGTCGACGACCTCGAGTACGACCTCGACACCCTCACCGTCCGCCGCGACGGCCGCACCCTGACCGTCAATCCCACGGCCCTGCGCATCCTGCAGGTGCTGATGGAGTCCTCGCCGGCGGTGGTCACCCGCAGCGAGATCGAGACCCGGGTCTGGGGCGAGGAACTGCCCGACAGCGACTCCCTGCGGGTGCACATCCACAGCCTGCGCCAGGCGATCGACAAGCCCTTCGACAAGCCCCTCATCCACACCCGCCATGGCATCGGATACCGGATCGCGGACCCGGACGCGGTTTCGGCATAGGCTTCGCAGCCGCATCGTCATCGCCTTCGTCGTCTTCGGCACCCTGCTGACGACGGCGTTCGCGCTGGCGACGCTGTACCTGCGCGACCGCCTCGAGAACGAGCTGATCATCGAGAACCTGCAGGCCGAGGTCGACAGCTTCGCGGCGTTCAAGCGGCAGAATCCGGAACCCGATGCGCAGTTCGCCTTCGAGCGCTTCAGCGCGGCGATCTACGGCGCCCACCGCTTCGCCAACATCCCGCTGGAATGGCAGGGCCTGGAGAGCGGCGTCCACGACCTGACCGAGCGCGCCGCCGACGGCAGCACCCGCCACTACAAGCTGGCGGTGCGCGCCGACGCCGACATCCGCGCCTTCCTTCGCTACGACGTCACCCAGGAGGAACTCGGCAAGCGCCAGATGATCGGCGCCCTCGGCCTGGCGCTGGCCGGCTTCACGGCGGTCGCCCTGCTGGTCGGCCTGTGGTCGTCGCGCCGGGTGATGAAGCCGGTCACCGACCTGGCGCAGCGGGTCGAGGACTTCGTCGGCCGCAGCGATCCGCAGCCGCTGGCGCCGCACTTCGCCGACGACGAGGTCGGCCAGCTCGCCGCCGCGCTGGACGGCTACGCCGGCCGCCTGACCGAGCTGGTCCGCCGCGACCGCGAGTTCAACGCCGACGTCAGCCATGAGCTGCGCACGCCGCTGGCGGTGATCAAGGGCGCCGCCGAGCTGATCCTGGCCGGCGAGCTGCAGCCCAAGCTGCGCGAGCGCGTGCAACGGATCGAGCGCGCCGCCCGCCAGTGCACCGACCTGATCAGCGCCCTGCTGATGCTGTCCCGCAACGAGCGCAACGTCGGCGCCGGCGAGCGCACCGACATCGCCCGGCTGTGCGCCCAGCTCATCGAGGACAACCGCCACACGGTGGCCGGCAAGCCGGTCGGGATCCGCCTGGAGACCCTGGCCGAACCGCGGGTGCTGGCGCCCGAGTCGGTGTTCGCGGTGGCGCTGGGCAACCTGGTCAGCAATGCCTGCAAGTACACCCGCGAAGGCGAGGTCGTGGTGCGCGTGCTCGAGGACCGGGTCGAGGTGGTCGACACCGGCCCCGGGCTCAGCGAGGAGGACGCGGCGCGCGCCTTCGACCGCGGCTACCGCGGCAGCGCCGCCACCGGCACCGGCGGCGGCATCGGCCTGGCGATCGTCGGACGGCTCGGCCAGCTCTACGGATGGCGGGTCAGCCTGGTGCCGAGGCGCCCGAACGGCGCCACCGCCACCCTGGTCTTCGGGCGCTGACCGGCGCCGCGGCGGGGACCCGGCGGGTCAGGATTTCTCCAGCCAGCCGTCCGGGTCGGGCGTGCTGCCGTCGAACAGCCCGAAGAACAGCGCCTGCAGGCGACGGGTGAGCGGTCCGGGCCGGCCCTCGCCGACCGGCCGGCCGTCGACGCTGCGGATCGGCGTGATCTCGGCGGCGGTGCCGCACATGAACACCTCGTCGGCCAGGTACAGGTACTCGCGCGGCAGGTCGCGCTCGACCACGGCGATGCCCTCGGCGCGCGCCAGCCGGACGATGCTGTCGCGGGTGATGCCGTCGAGGATGGCCGCCGACACCGGCGGCGTGTGCAGGGCGCCCTCGAAGACCAGGAACAGGTTCTCCCCGGCGCCTTCCGACAGCAGACCGTTGGCGGCCAGCGCGATGCCCTCGCCGAAACCCAGCCTGCGCGCCTCGCGGGCGATGAGCTGGCCGGACAGGTAGTTGCCGCCCGCCTTGGCGCCGGTGGGGATGGTGTTGGGCGCCATCCGTTGCCAGCTCGACACGCAGGCGTCGATGCCGCGCTCGAGCACGTCGGGACCCAGGTAGGGGCCCATCCGCCAGGCCGCCACGGCGACCTCGATCGGTGTGTCCGCGCTCAGCCCGAAGCCGCCCAGGCCACGCCAGGCGACCGGCCTCAGGTAGGCCGCATCGAGTCCGTTGGCCGAGAGCACCTCGAAGCAGGCGGCGCGCAGCGCGGCCCGGTCGAACGGCAGCGCCATCTCGTGGATGCGCGCGGAGCTTTCCAGGCGGCGGAGGTGGTCGGTCAGCCGGAACACCCGCGCGCCATCGGGCGTGGCATAGCTGCGGATGCCCTCGAACACCGACGACCCGTAGTGGACCACATGCGACATCACGTGCAGGTTGGCATCCCGCCAGGGCACGATGCGGCCGTTGAACCAGATCCACTCCGGGTAGTTCGCTGCTGCCATGGCCTGCCCTGCCTGACGGGAAAGCGGCATGGTGCCGGGAATCGCCGCCGGCCGCACCTGGTACCGGCCGCGGCCGCGGGCCGGCGCGTCAGCGCTCGCTGTGCGCGGACGCCAGCTCCACGACGTCGCTGGCGACGGCGCGGCGCCGGCGCGGCCGCGGCGGCTGGCGCAGCAGGCGGTGGCGCTCCCGCTGCGGCGGCACCGGCACCGCCGGGCCCAGCAGCCGGGCCAGCGGCGCCCAGCCGGGAACCTGTTCCGCGCAGATCCGCAGGCAGGTCAGCAGCGGCACCGCCATCAGCAGGCCGACCACGCCCCACAGCCAGCCCAGCAGCAGCAGGGCCACGAACACCACGACCGGGTCCAGCGACATGCTGCGACCCAGCACCAGCGGGGTGACCAGCTGGCCCTCCAGGGTCTGGATGATCAGGAAGGTCACCGGTACCAGCAGGGCCTGCGCCGGTTCGTCGAACTGCGCGAAGCCGGCCAGGGTCAGCAGGAACAGACCGACCAGCGGCCCGACGTAGGGCGCGAAATTGAGCAGTGCCGCCAGGGCGCCCCAGAGCATCGGGTTCGCCACCCCCAGCAGGTGCAGGGCACCTGCGACGACGAGGCCGAGCACGGCGTTGATCGCGGTGATGGTCAGCACGTAGGTCGACAGCTGGTCCTGGGTATGGCGGGTGGTCTGGACCAGCCGCCGGCGCCCGGCGAAGCGCGGCGTCAGCGCCGCCGCCTTGCGGAGGATGGCATCGCCGTAGAGCAGCAGCAGGAAGGTCAGGAACACCACCACCACCAGGCTGGCGAGCAGCACCGGCAAGGCGGCAGTGAACTGCCGCACCAGGCGCGGCGGCGGCGGCGCTTCGGCGACCGCCGGGCGGCGGCCGCCGTCGCCGGCGTCGGTGGCCAGTTCGGCCAGGCGCTCGATGCTCTGGCTGGCGCTGCGCGAGACATCGTCGATCGGGCCGCGCCAGTCCCTGACCGCGCGCTCGATCCGCTCGACGCCGTCGGGCAGGGTGGCCAGGAAACCCTGCGCCGGCGTCGCCAGCATCGACAGGCCGCCGGCGGCGATCGCCAGCACGGTGCCGAGCACCACGAAGGCGGCGACCGGCCTGGGCACGTACCAGCGGCACAGGCGGCGCACCGCCGGCGCCAGCAACAGGGAAAGCAGGCCGGCGAGCAGGATCGGCACCACCACCGCCTTGGCGAGGGCGAACGCGTACAGCGTCAACAGGGCCAGCATCGCGGCCAGCAGGCGGTTGCGCCAGCGGGCGCCGGTCAGTTCGCGACGTCGCCCCGGCGGCCTGCGTGCCGGGACCGCGACCGGCGGCTCAGGCTCGACGACCAAGGTCCACCCCGGCGCCGTCGGGAGCGGCCGGTGCGGCCGGGACGCGAGCGACCCGGGCGGTGCGTGCGCGGGCGAGCGCCATGGCGCCGAACGGCGTGCTCGCCAGCTTCAGGGTCCAGGCGGCCCCCGTCGCTGCCACCGCCGCCACGGCGCGGATCGGCAGGCGGGCGGCCAGCAGCCCGGCCAGCAGGCCGCCACCGACCCAGGCCAGCGGCGGCACCCGCCGCAGCGCGCCGCGCAGCCCGGCCACTGCGCCGCGGGTGCGGACGACGTGGTCGGCGACCACCACGGTGTCGGCGGCGACCCGCCGGCGCAGGGCGCGGATGCTCATGACAGCGACTTCGCCAGCTCGCCGAGCGCGGCGCGGCTGCCGGTCATCCGCGTGTCGCGGGACCAGCGGCGCATCGCCAGCGCCAGCGCCGCCACCAGGACGGCGTTGAAGCCGGCGACCAGGGCCATCGCCAGGTCGGTGCGCGCGAGCAGGCCGGACAGCCAGTAGCCCAGCGCCAGGCAGCCGAACAGCCAGACCATGACCACCAGCGGCACCGCCAGGACGGCGCCGACCACCAGTCGCCGGGCGCTGGCCCGGGCCAGCGCCGCCTCGGCGCGGAACAGTTCCAGCCAGGCCGGCGCCAGCTCGCGCAGGCGGCCGGCGACTTCGCCGGCCGCGTCGAGCGTGCCCGGCGGCGCGGCGGGAGGCGCCGCCGGCGGCGGCTGGACATCGACCTGGGCGACCATGGCTCAGCGCCGGATCAGGCGGGACAGGACCAGGCCCGCCGCGAAGGCGATGCCGGCGGCCGCCATCGGGTGCTTGCGGATCGCCTGGCCGGCCTGGTCCCACAGGTCCTGGGCGCCACGGGCAGCCGCGGCGCCGGCCTCGGTCAGTTCCTCGGTCGCGTGGCCGGTCGCTTCCTTGAGCGATTCGGCGGCCTTCCGGAAACCGTCGGCGGCGGCATGGGCGGCCTGCTTGAGGTGCTCGGTGCCTTCGTTGCCGCTGCGCAGGGGGGAGGTATTCATCGCATTGCTCCTGGATCAAGGGGTGGGGGTGCGATGGCGCCAGGCCATCGCGTGGGAGACGCCTCAGCGACCGGCGCGGGGACCGTGGCCCGCCGGCGCCGGCCGCTCGGCCAGGCGCGGGGCGCGCCGGGCGCGGATCGGTGCCCGGGTCTGGCCGCAGTCATGGACTTCTTCCAGCCAGTCCAGGCCGTCCGGCGTGGACCGGCGCCAGTGGTTGAGTTCGCAGCGCAGCTGTTGCCACGCACAATCGGGCGTGTGTTTCATGGCGTTGCGTCCTCAGTCGTTGCGCCTGGCGGCGTCCTGGATCTCTTCTCCGGCGCGCTCGATGTCCTTGCCGGCGCCCTGCATGGTGTTGCAGCCGGACAGCTGCGGCAGGACGAGCAGGGCGGCGGTGGCGGCGAGCAGGAAACGGATGCCGAGGGAGTCGTTGCGGGTCATGGCGGCTGCTCCTTGCGTAGGGGTCTACGTAAATTCCGGTCGCGGACGGTCAGCCCGCGCGTTCCATGCGCTCGGCTTCCTGGATCGCCGCGGCGCGATTGGACTCGGCGGCGCTGCGGGCGGCATCGCGCTCGGCGCGGGCCTGCGACAGGCAGGCATCGCGGCTCTCGCCGTCCAGCGCCTCGCAGCGCTCCTCGGCCACGTCGTACTCGGCCTCGGCGCGGGTGATGGCCAGGTCGTACTGGGCCTTGGCGGTCTCGCGCAGGGCCTCGGCCTCGGCGTTGCCGCGCTCGGCCTGGGCGTCGGCGATGCGCTCGGCGGCGTCCTCGCGGGCCTCGCGGATGTCCTCGGCGGCCGCCTGGCGGGCCTCCTGGACGTCGCGGGCGTGCTGCTCGGCATCCTTCTGGCAGGCGGCCAGCCCGAGGCTGATGGCGGCGACCAGGGCGGCAACGGGCAAACGCTTCATCGTCATTCTCCTTGTTGGCACGGGTGTCGTGGGCGGCGCGATGGCCGCTGCCGACGCTCCTCCGCATCCACCGTGCCAAGGTTCGACGACCTTTGGTAATCAGGCAGTTGCGCTCGCCTGCCCGGCATCGACCGCCGGCAGGCCTTGCAGCCTGCACGGATTGCCGGCGGTCGGATTGCAGTTCGCGCACCTCCGCTCCCGGCGCAACCCGCGCGCGACGGCCGGGCCGGGCGCGCCGCCGGGCCCGACCGGGCCAAGGCGCAGCACCACCTCGCAAGTCCTCGCAGACGGGGCGGGGGAAGGGCGTCCCAGGGCAGTTCAGCGCCTGCCGGAGGACCCGCCGGGCGCGCCCGCCGCAGACCCGCCCCCCGGCATCGCCCCGGGTCGACCGGAGCCGGGGGGCCGCTTGAACGCGAATGGATGCGAGGACCGGCGCGCCGATCGCGGCCGGCCGGGCCCGTCGGGCGGAACCGGCGCCTGACCTGATGCGCGGCCGGGCGGCCCGGGCGGGTCGCGACCGGCAGGCTGTTCCGGGCGGCCGCCGGCCGCGGGGCGGTCTTGCCGGGCTAGAGGCGCTCGACCACGGCCAGGGTCGGCCGCGCCAGGTTGAGCGTGTAGAAGTGCAGGCCGGGCGCGCCGCCGTCGAGCAGGCGCCGGCACAGTCCGGCGACGACGTCGGCGGCCAGCTCGCGGATCGCCGCGGCGTCGTCGCCCAGGGCCTGCATGCGCTTGCCCAGCCAGCGCGGGATCTCGGCACCGCACAGCGCCGAGAAGCGCTGCAGTTGGCTGAAATTGGCGATCGGCATGATGCCGGGCACGATCGGCACGCCGATGCCCACCCGGCGCGCCTCGTCGACGAACCGGAAGTAGGCGTCGGGGTTGTAGAAGTACTGGGTGATGGCGCCATCGGCGCCGGCCTCGACCTTGCGGCGCAGGGCGTCGAGGTCGCTGGTCGCGCTGTCGGCCTGCGGGTGGACCTCCGGATAGCAGCCGACCTCGATGTGGAAGTGCCGGCCGCTGTGCTCGCGGATGAAGGCGACCAGTTCGTTGGCGTAGCGGAAGTCGCCGTACGCGGCCATGCCGGAAGGAAGGTCGCCGCGCAGGGCGACGATGCGGGTGCAGCCCATCGCCCGGTACTGGTCGAGCAGGGCGCCGATCTCGGCCCGGGTGCCGCCGACGCAGGACAGGTGCGGCGCGGCGTCGAGGCCGTGCCGTTCGCGCAGGCCGCGCACCGTCTCCGGGGTGTAGCTCAGCGTCGAGCCGCCGGCGCCGAAGGTGACGCTGGCGTATTCCGGACCCAGGGCGCGCAGCTTCGGCACCGCCTTGGCGAGCTGGGCGCGCTGCTCGTCGGTCTTGGGCGGGAAGAACTCGAGGCTGATGGCGGCCATGGCGACTCCTGCGCGGGGGCTGGGCGGCAGTCTATCGCTTCATCGCGATGAAAGGAAACATCTTGTCCCGGACCCGCTCACCTGGCCCCGGTCGGGGTGCGGTATAAGGCGTGGCAGGGGCCACGAAGGACGGGGGACGCATGGCGGCAGAGGGGGGCATCGAACTGGTCAAGGCGGTCGCCCTGCTGGGCGCCGCCGTGGTCGCGGTACCGCTGTTCCGGCGACTGGGACTGGGTTCGGTGCTGGGCTACCTGGCGGCCGGCCTGGCGATCGGCCCCTTCGGACTGGCGCTGTTCACCGATCCGATGGCGATCCTGCACGTCGCCGAGCTGGGCGTGGTGATGTTCCTGTTCGTGATCGGCCTGGAGATGCGGCCTTCGCACCTGTGGCACCTGCGCGGCCAGATCTTCGGGCTGGGCACCGCCCAGATCAGCCTGGCGCTGGCGGCACTGACCGGCGTCGGGCTGCTGCTCGGCTTCACGCCGGTCACCGCCTTCATCGGCGCCGCCGGCTTCGTGCTGACCTCCACCGCGATCGTCGTGCAGCTGCTGGTCGAACGCGGCGACATCGCCCTGCCGCCCGGCCAGAAGATGGTCTCCGTCCTGCTGTTCGAGGACCTGCTGATCGTGCCGCTGCTGGCCCTGGTCGCGTTCATGGCGCCCGCAGCCGCGGAGGCGCCTGGCAGCCGCTGGCTGGACATCGGGCTGGGCGTCGGGGCGGTGGCCGCCCTGGTCGCCGCCGGCCTGTGGCTGCTCAATCCCCTGTTCCGCCTGCTGGCCGCCGCCAAGGCGCGCGAGGTGATGACCGCCGCCGCGCTGCTGGTGGTGCTGGGCTCGGCGCTGCTCATGGAGCTGGGCGGCCTGTCGATGGCGATGGGCGCCTTCCTGGCCGGCGTGCTGCTGTCCGAGTCCACCTTCCGGCACCAGCTGGAGGCCGACATCGAGCCGTTCCGCGGCCTGCTGCTGGGCCTGTTCTTCCTGGCCGTGGGCATGGCCCTGGACCTGGCGGTGGTCGCCGCCAACTGGCTGCTGATCCTGGCCGCGGTGCCGGCGATGATGCTGGTCAAGGCCTTGTGCATCTACGTGGTGGCGCGGCTGTTCCGCAGCCGCCACGGCGAGGCCCTGGACCGTGCCGTGGTGATGGCCCAGGGCGGCGAGTTCGCCTTCGTGCTGTACGCGGCCGCGGCCGCGGGCGGCCTGCTCGACGGCGCCGCCAACGCCCAGCTCACCGCGATCGTGGTGCTGTCGATGGCGCTGACGCCGCTCGTCGTGCTGGCGCTGCGGCCGTTGCTGCGGAAGGCGCCGCCCTCGATGGCCGGCGTCGATGCCGCGGACGGCCTGACCGGCAGCGTCCTGCTGGTCGGCTTCGGCCGCTTCGGCCAGGTGGTCAGCCAGGCCCTGCTGGCGCGCGGTGTCGACGTCTCGCTGATCGACACCGACATCGAGATGATCCAGAGCGCCGAACGCTTCGGCTTCAAGGTCTACTACGGCGATGGGACCCGGCTCGACGTCCTGCACGCCTCGGGCGCCGCCAGCGCGCGGGTGATCCTGGTCTGCGTCGACGACCGCGAGGCCGCCCTGCGCATCGCCACCCTGGCGCGCGCCGCGTTCCCGCAGGCGCGCCTGCTGGTCCGGGCCTGGGACCGCGAACACGCCCTGCGCCTGCTCGCCGCCGGCGTCGACGGCCTGGTCCGGGAGACCTTCGAGTCCGCCCTGCAGTTCGGCGAGGACGCGTTGCGCCTGCTCGGCGTCGAGGCCGCCGAGGCGGCGCGGGTACGCGCCCTGGTGCGGCAGCGCGACGCCGAGCGCTTCCAGCTGGAGATCGCCAGCGGCGCCTTCACGCCCAGCAGCGACCTGCTGTACACCAACCAGCCGCAGCGGATGCGCCAGGCGCCGCTGGTCGAGCCGCGCACGGAAGGCCGCCGGCTCGACCTCGACGTCGACTCCGAGTCCGAGTCCGCGTCCGCGTCCGGGAGCGAGGCTGCGACGAGGGGCTGAGCGCGATCCCTGGCACTCGCCGCCCAAGGGTCCCGGGCGTGGCGGGGCGGTCGGGCGCCCCGGCCGGGAAGTTGGACGGTGCCGACCGGCGCCAGGATCGCGGACGCGCAGCCGTCCTCCAGGCGAAGCGACGCCGGGCAGCGGGGCCCGGCGCGCGAAGGGTCCGGCCGGGGCTGGCCCGGCCGGCGGTGGCTCAGTAGCGGTAGTGCTCGGGCTTGTACGGCCCGTCCACCGGCACGCCAAGGTAGGCGGCCTGCTCATCGGTGAGGCGGGTCAGCTTCACGCCGATCTGCTCCAGGTGCAGCCGGGCGACTTCCTCGTCCAGCTTCTTGGACAGGCGGTACACCGTCTTCTCGTAGCTGTCCTTGTTCTGCCACAGGTCGATCTGCGCCAGGGTCTGGTTCGAGAACGAGTTGGACATCACGAAGGCCGGATGGCCGTGCGCGCAGCCCAGGTTGACCAGCCGGCCTTCGGCCAGCAGGTAGATGCTGCGGCCGTTGCCGAAGGTGTAGCGGTCGACCTGCGGCTTGATGGTCTCGCGGGTCGCGCCGCTGGCGTTCAGGCGGTCGACCTGGATCTCGTTGTCGAAGTGGCCGATGTTGCAGACCAGGGCGTTGTTCTTCATCCCCTGCATGTGCTCCAGGGTGATGATGTCCTTGTTGCCGGTGGTGGTGACGAAGATGTCGGCCTCGTGGAGCACGTCCTCGACGGTCTTCACCTCGAAGCCCTCCATCGCCGCCTGCAGGGCGTTGATCGGGTCGATCTCGGTGACGATGACGCGCGCGCCCAGGCCGCGCAGGGAGTGCGCCGAGCCCTTGCCGACGTCGCCGTAGCCGCAGACCACGGCGACCTTGCCGGCGATCATCAGGTCGGTGGCGCGCTTGATGGCGTCGGCCAGCGACTCGCGGCAGCCGTACAGGTTGTCGAACTTGCTCTTGGTCACCGAGTCGTTGACGTTGATCGCCGGGACCAGCAGTTTGCCGGCCTCCATCATCTGGTACAGGCGGTGCACGCCGGTGGTGGTCTCCTCGGAGACGCCCTTCCAGTCGGCGGCGACGGCCTTCCAGAAGCCGGGACGCTCGCTGCGGGTGCGCCGCAGCAGGTCCTTGATCACCTGCTCCTCGTGGTTGGCGCCGGGCTGGTCGACCCAGTCGTCGCCGTTCTCCATGTCGACGCCCTTGTGGATCAGCAAGGTGGCGTCGCCGCCGTCGTCGACGATCAGCTCCGGACCCTTCATGCCCGGGTGGGTGAGCATGTCCAGGGTGCAGTCCCAGTACTCCTCCAGGGTCTCGCCCTTCCAGGCGAACACCGGGATGCCGGCGGCGGCGATCGCCGCGGCGGCGTCGTCCTGGGTCGAGAAGATGTTGCAGGAGGCCCAGCGCACCGAGGCGCCGAGCGCGGCCAGGGTCTCGATCAGGACCGCGGTCTCCTTGGTCATGTGCAGCGAGCCGGACAGGCGCACGCCCTTGAGCGGCTTGAGCGGCGCGTACTTGGCGCGGATCTGCATCAGGCCGGGCATCTCCTCCTCGGCCATGCGGATGCGGCGGCGGCCGAGGTCGGCCAGGGCGATGTCGCGGACCTTGTAGTCCTGCGCGCCGGGGGTCTTGAGGACAGCGTTCATTCGATTGCTCCGGATACGGGGGCCGCGGTCGCCCTGGGGGGACCGTCGGCCGGGTTGGCCGGGCGCCGTTGGAACCGTGCGCCTGCCGAGCCTGAGCCCCGGGGCGGATCCACCCAGGCCTGCAGCGCCCCTCGGCAGGGCGGAGACGGAGTATATCGCTTGCTCGCGATGGAAGGATGAATGGCCGGGCCCTGCCCCCGGGCCCGTCGCCGTCGCCTATCCCCTGTCCCTCCGGCCGGCCCAGGCTCCGGATCAGCGTCGCCGCGGCCGCCCCGGCATCGTCCAGCCCCGTGCCCTGGCCTCACCGTCGCCGCCCGCCCGTGGCAACGCAGTCCCCGGCACGACGACCGCCACGCCGGCGCCGGCTGAGGGTTCTTTGCCGCTCTCCGCGTTGGGTACGGCAACGGGACATCCGGTCCCGGGAGGAGCCACCCATGTCCAGCCCGTCGCCGCGCCGCCGGCGCGCCCTGCCCGTCCTTGCCCTGGCCATGCTCGCCGCCGCGCCGGCCGTCGCCGTCGAGCGCATCAGCGTCGCCAGCAACGGCACCCAGGGCAACTTCCAGAGCCGCTATCCCACGATCTCGGCCGACGGCCGTTACGTGGCCTTCGAGAGCGACGCCACCACCCTGGTGCCCGGCGACAGCAACGACGCCACCGACATCTTCGTCCGCGACCGGCTGGCCGGGACCACGGTGCGGATCAGCATCACGGCGACCGGCGCCCAGGTCAGCGGGCCGAGCCGGCGTCCGGCCATTTCCGGCGACGGCCAGCGCATCGTGTTCGATTCCTTCGGGGCGCTGATCCCGGACTCGGGCTTCCACAACTGCTACCTGGTCGATCGCGCCGCGCCCGCGATCGTGGTGCTGGACCGCCGCAGCGACACCGGTGCCCCTTCCGGCCAGGGTTGCCAGTCGCCCGGCATCAGCGTCGATGGCGACCGGATCGCCTTCGCCTCGCCCAACCCGTTCCTGGTTCCGGGCGACACCGATGGCAACGGCGTGCTGGATGTGTTCGTGCGCACCGTCTCGACCGGGACGACGGTGCGCATCAACCGCGGGCCGGGCGGCGTCGAGGCCAACGCGCCGGCCGAGAACCTCCGCATCAGCGCCTTCGGCAGCCACGTGATCTACGCCAGCGCCGCCAGCAACCTGGTGCCGGCCGACAGCAACGGCAGCCGCGACGTCTTCGTCTCCGACCTGGCCGGCCAGACCCGGCGCGTCAGCGTCGGCAGCGGCGGCGTCCAGGCCAACGGTGTGGTCGTCCCCGATGCGGCGCTGAACGCCGATGCCAGCCTGGTCGCGTTCTCGGCCAACGCCTCGGCGTTGCCGGGGTGGAACGGCAATGTCGAGTCGGTGCTGTACCTGCGCGTACCCGGCGCCGACCTCACCGTACCGGTGTCGATTCCCGCCGCCGGCGCCCACGAGGGCTCCGCCGAACACCCCGATTTCTCGACCACCGGCCGCTGGCTGGTGTTCTGGGCCGACGACCAGTTGATCCCGGGCATCACCGTCGCCGCCATCTATGTCGTCGACCTGCTCGAGGAGACCATCGCCCTGGTCAGCCGGCAACCCGGCGGTCAGCCGGCCGGCGCCGGCAACCACTTCCATCCGCGGATCAGCGCCGACGGCCGCGGCATCGTCTGGTTCTCGAACTCCGCCCTGCTGGTGTCCGGCGACACGAACGGCACCTGGGACGTGTTTTTCGCCGACAACCCGCTGTGGGACGACACCCTGTTCGCGGACGGCTTCGAGTAGCGGGCTGCTGAAGAGCGGCCTGCTGGCTGCGGCCATGGAGGGCCTCTCGGCGAGGCAGACCGTGCACGGTCGATTCGACGGGAGCGCGTCCTGACCTGCGCCGGACGGACGACCTGAGCAACGACCGGGGCCTTCGTTCCTCGACAGGCTGTCAGCGGCTGGCCGGCGCCGCGCGCCGGCGCGCTCAGGTGAAGAAGTAGCGGACGATGTGGAAGAACACCGGGGCCGCGAAACAGACCGAATCCATGCGGTCGAGCATGCCGCCGTGGCCCTCGATCATCACCCCCCAGTCCTTGGCGCCCAGGCTGCGCTTGACCGCCGACAGCGCCAGCCCGCCGAGGAACCCGCACAGCACGATCAGCGCCGCGAGTGCGCCGGCCTGCAGCGGCGTGAACGGCGTGATCCACCACAGCGCGGCGCCGACGCCGGTGGCCGCCAGGCCGCCGCCGACCAGACCCTCGACCGTCTTCGAAGGACTCACCTTGGGCGCCAGCAGATGCCGGCCGAACAGCTTGCCGAACACGTACTGCAGGACATCGCTCAGCTGCACGACGATCAGCAGGAACAGCAGCAGCAGCAGACCCCTGCCCTCGAAGCCCGGGATCTGGAGCATCAGCAGGGCCGGGGCATGGCTGATGCAGTACACGGTCAGCATCAGGCCCCACTGGATCTTGGTGTTGCGCTCCAGGAACTGCCCGGTGTCACCGGACAGCGCCGACACCGCCGGCAGCAGCAGGAAGCCGTAGACGGGAATGGCGATCGCGAACAGCCCGTACCAGCCGTCGTAAACCAGCCAGTACTGCAGCGGGACCGCCACCCAGAAGCACAGCAGCAGCACGGCATGGTCGCCGCGCCGGGTCGGGGTCAGGGTGACGAACTCGCGCAGCGCGAGGAACGAGGTCAGCGCGAACACCGCGATGGTGGCGAGCGGCCCGACCAGGAAGCAGGCGCACAGCACCACCACCATCCACCACCAGGCGCGGATCCGGGCGTTGAGGTTGGCGACCGTGGCGCCGCCGCGGCCGCCGCGGCCCAGGAAGGCGCCGATCGCGCTGGCCAGGGCGAGCAGGCCGAACAGGCCGCCGAGCAGCCACCAGAACTGCGCCGGCGCGCCCTCGACCAGGCCGGTGACGAAGGAAACCAGCGACTCGCTCATGCCAGGGCCACCACCGCCGCGCGGGCGCGTTCCAGGAAGGCGTCCTTGTCCTCGCCGGGCGCCGGGGCGATGGCGGCGCCGAAGCGCGCCGTGCAGATGAAGGGCACCGGCAGCAGGCTGCCCTTGGGCAGGCTGCGGCGGGCGTTGTCCAGGAACACCGGCACCAGCTCGACCTGCGGATGGCGCTGCGCCAGGTGGTAGAGCCCGGCCTTGAACGGCCCCGGCAGCGCCTCGTCGCGGCGGGTGCCCTCGGGGAACAGGATCAGGCTGTCGCCGGCCGCCAGCGCCGCGTGCAGGGGCGCCAGCGGATCGGCCTCGGCGTCGCTGCGCTGGCGGTCGATCAGCACCACGTTCAGGCCCCGCCCGGCGATCAGCCCCTTCAGGCCGCCACCGCCCCAGTAGTCGCGCGCCGCCACCGGCCGGGTGCGCCGGCGCAATGCCGGCGGCAGCGCCGCCCACAGGGTGAGGGTGTCCAGGTGGCTGCCGTGGTTGGCGAAGTAGATGCGCTGGCCCGGTCCGGGCGCGCTGCCCAGCCAGCGCGGGTAGGCGCCGAACAGCAGGCGGACCAGGCCGACCAGCAGGCGGGCGATCACCGCGGCACCGTGCCGGCGCGCAGTTGCCGGGCGATGGCGGCGGTGCGCGCCAGGCAGGTCCAGGCGCTGCCGGTGGCGATGATCGCCAGGGCCGCGAAAAGTGCATGCTGGCTGCCGGCCAGGGCCAGCTCGGCGGCGGCCGCCAGGCAGCCCAGGGTCATCACCGCCATCCGGTGCGGCTTGGCCTGCGGGCCGCGGAAGTCCTGGGCCAGCCCCAACGCGCCGCCGGTGACCCGGACATAGGCGGTGGCCATCGCCAGCAGGGCCGCCAGCCAACCCAGCCAGGGCAGGCCGGCCGCATAACCGAGCGGCACCAGGAACAGGGAATCGGCGGCGCGGTCGGGCAGCTCGTTCCAGAGTGCGCCGGTCGGCGAACCCTTGCCGCCTTCGACCGCCACCATGCCGTCCAGCAGGTTGCACAGCAGGCGCAGCTGCACGCACACGGCGACCAGCACCAGGCCGGCCGGGGTCGGCCAGCACAGCAGCAGGGCCGCACCGGCCGCCGCGAACAGCACGCTGGCCCCCGAGATCTGGTCCGGCGTCACCGGCGAGCGCGCCAGCGCCGAGGCCAGCACCCGCGCCCAGCCGGTGCCGCGCGACTTCAACGGTCGTCGCTCTGCCATTGCTCCTCCCCCTCCACATCCGCCCGTCGACGGCCTGCGTTTATAGCATCCGGCTCACCCGGGCACGCGCCGGGTTATACCACTTCTGTCGTTTCGGTGGTATAACCCGATCACCTCATCAGGAGGGCCGCCATGCCGATGTTTCGGGAGCTTCCGGCCGCCGCGCAGACGGCGTATGCGGAACTTCATGAGCTGGCGCAGTTGGCCGAGACCCTGCGCTCGCCGGCGTCGGTCACCGGCAAGGTCGCCTACAAGACCATCAAGGGCGCGCGCTACGCCTACTGGGCTTTCAAGGAACTCGATGGCCGCAAGCGCGAGTACTACCTGGGCCCGGCCGGACCGGCAATCGACGCCATCGAGCGCGCCCGCAAGGCCGGCGCGCCGGCGCTGGACGCCGTGGCTCGCCAGTCGGCGGCGGCGCTTGCCCAAGGCTGCACGGCCACCCCGGCCAAGCACTTCCGCATCGTCAGGCGCTTGTCGGAGTACCAGTTCTTCCGCGCCGGCGGCCTGCTGGTGGGCACCCATGCCTTCCTGGCGCTGGGCAACCAGTTGGGCGTGGCCTGGGACGCGGGCACCCGTACGCTGGACCTGGACTTCGCGCATGCGGGCCCTGGTGGCAACGTCTCCGTCGTCCTGCCTGCCAACATGCGTGCCAACGCCCACGACGCGCTGACGTCCCTGGAGCACGGTTTCCTGCCCGCGCTGGGCGGCAGCAAGGGCATCGCCAGCCTCTACGTGAGTCAGCGCGAGCCCGATCTGCGGGTGGACTTCCTGACCGTGGCGCGCAGGGCCGGACAGAACGAGGTGCACGCACCGGACCTGGGCGTCGCGCTCAACCCGTTGAAGTTCCTGGGCTACCTGATCGAGCGTCCGGGCCAGGCCGTGCTGATTGATCGTGCCGACGCCTGCCTGGTCAATCTGCCCGATCCGGCGCGCTATGGCCTGCACAAGCTGATCGTCGCCCACGAGCGCGGCCCACGGCACCCCAAGCACGGCAAGGACATCGCCCAGGCGCTGGCGCTGATCGAATGGCATCTGGAGCGTGCCCCCGCCCTTCTCGCCGAAGCCTGGGACGACCTGGCAAGCCGGGGGGCCGGCTGGCACAAGCGCGCACTGGCCTCGCTGGCCGCGGCGCCGGCTTCGCTCAAGGAGGTGGTCTGCCGGTTCCGACGCCTGGCGGGGGTGGCGGAACGCTGAGCCCGGGAGAGGTCCGACATTTGCGGCCGCGACACCAAGCGACATCGGGCCGCTGCTGCGGCCCCATGTGCGTCGCCCCGCAACCGCCTTCCGCTACTTCAGCTTCGCGTCCGCGCGCAGCGCCTCGGCGCGGTCGGTGCGCTCCCAGGAGAAGGCGGTGGCCTGCACGGCCTTGCCGGCGCCGTCGGTGTAGGTGACGGCCTCCGGCTTGCGGCCGAAGTGGCCGTAGGCGGCGGTGCGCTGGTACACCGGGTGCACCAGGTCGAGCATCTTGATGATGCCGTACGGACGCAGGTCGAAGTGCCGGCGGATCAGCTTCTCGATCTTCTCGTCGCTGATCCTGCCGGTGCCGAAGGTGGTGACCGAGATCGAGGTCGGCTCGGCGACGCCGATCGCGTAGCTCACCTGCACCTCGCAGCGGTCGGCGAGGCCGGCGGCGACCACGTTCTTGGCGACGTAGCGGGCGGCGTAGGCGGCGCTGCGGTCGACCTTGGACGGGTCCTTGCCGGAGAACGCGCCGCCGCCATGGCGGGCCCAGCCGCCGTAGGTGTCGACGATGATCTTGCGGCCGGTCAGGCCGCAGTCGCCGACCGGTCCGCCGATCTCGAACTTGCCGGTCGGGTTGATGTGGTACTTGGTGCCCTTGTGCAGCCACTTGGCGGGCAGGACCGGCTTGATGATGTGCTCGCGCACCGCCTCGATGAGGTCCTTCTGCTTGACGCCCGGGTGGTGCTGGGTGGACAGCACCACGGCGTCGATCGCCACCGCCTTGCCGTCCTGGTAGCGCAGGGTGACCTGGCTCTTGGCGTCCGGGCGCAGCCAGGGCAGCGGCGAGTTCTTCTTCTTGCGGACCTTGGCCTGCTGCTCGACCAGGCGGTGGCTGAGGTGGATCGCCGCCGGCATGAAGGTGTCGGTCTCGCTGGTGGCGTAGCCGAACATCAGGCCCTGGTCGCCGGCACCCATCTCCTCGGGCTTCTTGCGGTCGACGCCCTGGGCGATGTGCGGGCTCTGCTTGCCGATCAGGTTGAGCACGCCGCAGGTGGCGCCGTCGAAGCCGACGTCGCTGCTGTTGTAGCCGACGTCCAGGATCACCTTGCGGGTGAGCGCCTCGAGGTCGACCCAGGCGCTGGTGGTGATCTCGCCGGCGACGATCGCCACGCCGGTCTTGACCATGGTCTCGCAGGCGACGCGGGCGCCCTTGTCCTGCGCCAGGATGGCGTCCAGGACGGCGTCGGAGATCTGGTCGGCGAGCTTGTCCGGATGGCCTTCGGACACCGATTCGGAGGTGAACAGGGTGCTGCTCATGGGCGATCTATCCCTTATTCCGGATGAAGCGATAAAGTAGGGCGGGCATCATAGCCAAGCCCGGCCGGGATTGCATCTGCCGGGCCGGGCGGGGTAAACCGCCTGAGTGTCGCGCGGCCCGCCTGGTCGCGCCGGACCGGTCTGGGCCGTTCACGCCGCCATGCGGCGCCGCCTGCAACCGTGCCTTCCCCCTGACCCCTGCCCCGGAACCCGGCCATGGATGACAACGAACAGCGAAACGGCGTCGACCGCGCGCAGGCCGAGGAGGCGATCCGCACCCTGCTGCGCTGGGCCGGCGAGGACCCGACCCGCGAGGGGCTGCTGGACACGCCCAAGCGCGTGGTCAAGGCCTACGGCGACTGGTTCAGCGGCTACGCCGAGGACCCGAACGCCTACCTGCGCCGTACCTTCGAGGAGGTCGAGGGCTACGACGAGCTGATCATGCTGCGCGACATCGCCTTCGAGTCGCACTGCGAGCACCACATGGCGCCGATCATCGGCCGCGCCCACGTCGGCTACCTGCCGACCGACAAGGTGGTCGGCATCTCCAAGCTGGCGCGGGTGGTCGAGGCCTACGCCCGGCGCTTCCAGGTCCAGGAGAAGCTGACCGCGCAGATCGCCCACTGCATCCAGGACGTGCTGCGTCCGCGCGGTGTCGGCGTGGTGATCGAGGCCCAGCACGAGTGCATGACCACCCGCGGCGTCCACAAGCGCGGCGTGTCCATGGTCACCAGCCAGATGCTGGGCAGCTTCCGCGAGGACGCCCGCACCCGCGCCGAGTTCCTGGCCTTCATCGACATGCGGCGGGGCTGAGGGCAAGCCCGGCCGGCGCGGTTGCGGCGGTCCCGGCCCTAGGGCATGATCGGTCGGTGATCTTCCGCCTGCATCGCTTGCGCTGCCTGCTGGCCCGGCCTCCCGGCCGCGCCCTGGCCTTGCTGGTGGTCGCTGTCCTGCTGATGGCGTCGACCAGCCGGATCGGCTTCCACAGCCATGCCGACGCCGGCGATGACCACGGCCACGGCCACCACGCCGCGGCGTTCGCCCTGGTCGATCACCACCCTCACGACCATCACGGACACGCCGGCGACGACGGCTCCTCGCCGGCGCTGCACGGCCACGATTTCGGCACCGTGGCGACGCTGACCCTCGCTGACGCCGAGCTGCGCCTGGCCGCGGCGCCATCGGCCCGGGTTTCCGCCACGGCCGACGCCTCCCCGAACTCCCGCCCCAGCGCACCGCCGATCCGACCTCCCATCGCCTGACCGCGCCCGTCCGGCCGCTCTATGGGCGGCCTGTCCCGTGTTCATACGATCGGAGGCCCCGGTGCCAACCTTCCCTGCTGTGCGTCCTGCCGCCGGCCCTGCGAGTGCGGCAGGCGTTCCCCACGTCGCCAAAGGGCGAGGATTCTCCCGGGTGCCGCGGCTTCTGGCCGCCCTGGCGGCGACCGTCCTCGCCCTGCCGGTCGGCGCCCTGACGCCGGAACAGGCGGTCGAACGCGCGCTTTCGCGCCCGGACATTCAGCTCGCCCTGCAATCCGGCATCGACCTGGCGCATGCCGAGCTGGTCCAGGCCCGCACCTGGGCCAACCCGGTGCTGCGGGTCAGCCACGAAGATCCGCGCTCGCCCACGGATGCACCGGACGAAACCAGCGTGATGCTTTCGCAGGAGTTCCAGATGGGCGGGCGCCGTCGGCTGCAACGGGTCGCCGCCGAGCTCGGCATCGGGACCGCGCAGGCCAATGCCGAGGCGCTGCGCGCGGCCCTGCGCGCGGATGTCCTGGAGCACTACTACACCGCCCTGGCCGGGGAACGGCGCGTCGCCGGCATCGGCGCCCATATCGAACGCCTCGGCCGCCTGGCCGAGGTGGCCGATCGCCGACGCGACGCCGGCGATCTCTCCGGCTATGAAAGCCGGCGCATCGGTCAGCTCGTCCAGGCGGCGATGGCGCGCCTGGCGATTGCCGAGGCCGAGCTCGAGGACGCCCGCGGCGGCCTGTCCGGACTGATCGGCGGGCAGGTGCCGGTGCTGCATCCCGCGGCATCCCTGGCGCCGCCGCCGCCGCCGCCGCTGGCGACCCTGGCGGCGCGACTGGATGACGCGGCGGAACTGCGCGCGCTCGACCGCCGCCGGCAGGCAGCGGCGGCCGCCCTGCGTGCCGCCGCCCGACCGGCACTGCCGGTCACCGTGGCCATGGGCCACAAGCGGACAGGCGCCGGCGAGTCGGCGGCCAACGACGCCCTGATGCTGGAGGTCAGCGTCCCGCTCCCCCTCTGGGACCGCAACCAGGCCGGGGTCGCGCGCGCCGCCGCCGAGGCGGCGGATGCCGATGCGCGTCTCGCGCTGAGGCGCGCCTCGGCCGAGGCACGACTGCTGGCCACATGGCAACAGGCCGACTCGCTGACGGCACTCGCCGCACGGCTGCGCCGCGACGAGATCGCGCCGGCGTCCGAGCTGACGCGTATCGCGCTGCTCAGCTTCGAGGCCGGCGAGCTGGAGCTGGTCGGACTGATCGACGCCCTGGAGGCCGACCTCGCTGCCCGGGAGCGCGTGCTGGACCTGGAACTGCGCGCCCGCCGCGCCACCATCGAACTCGAACACCTCAGCCAAGGAGATACGCCATGACCGTTCGTCCCTTCCTGCTGTCCTTCGCGGCCGTGTTCGCCCTGTCCGGTTGTGGCCGCGAGGCCGGTACCGGCAACGACCACGGACACGACCACGGCCCGGACACCCACGACCATGCCGGCGAGCGCCAGCCCGCGGCGGCTCCCGCGCAGGCACCGGTCACCGAAGCCGTCTACGGCGACGAAGCCCCGATCGAACTCGCGCCGGTGCCCCGCCCCGACGATCACGGTCATCGCCACGACGCCGACGGCAGCCACCCAGACGAAGAAGGTCACGACCACCCGCATGACGACCATGACCACGACGATGGCGACCACAGGCACGACGGCGACCACGACCATGGGCACTGACGCCGCCAGGCCCTGGCTGGTGGTGGCATGCCTGTCGCTCGCCCTGACCGCGGGGTGCGGCGGCGGCGGGCAGAGCGGCCAGCCGGCGGCGACGCCGGCGCCCGTCGTGGTCACCCACTACTCCGACGACGCCGAACTGTTCGTCGAGTTCCCGCCGCTGGTCGCCGGCCGGTCCTCCACGTTTGCGGCCCATTTCACCCGCCTGGCGGACTTCTCCCCGGTCAGCGCGGGCATGGTCGAGGTGCGGTTGAGCGGCGGCCAGGCGCCGCCCGAGCGCTTCCGGGTAAGGGCACCAACCCGCGCCGGGCTGTTCACGCCGGTCGTGGTGCCGCGGGCGGTCGGCGAGCGGCAGCTCAGCGTGCTGGTCGAGTCCCCGGGCCTGTCGTCGCGGCACGAACTGGGCGCCATCACCGTGTTCGCCGACGCCGCAGCGGCGGCGGCCGCGCCCGGCACCGCCGGCGCCGCCCCGGCCGGCGACATCGGCTTCCTCAAGGAACAGCAATGGCAACCGCCGTTCGCCCACGAGGCGGTCCGCCCGCGTACGCTGCGGGAATCGGTCCCCGCGCCCGCCACCGTGCGCGCGGCAGGCGACGGCGAGTTCCTGGTCGCGGCGCCGGCACCCGGCCGGCTGGTCGGAACCGCCGCGGGCTTCCCGGTCATTGGCCAGCGGGTCATGCAAGGGCAAGTGCTGGCCATGCTGGTACCGCGACTGGGCACCGGCACCGACATCGGGTCGCTGGACGCCGACCTGACCCGGGCGCGACAGGCGGCCATCCTGGCGCACGCGGAACGCATGCGCATGGAATCGCTGTTCGCCGACGAGGCGGTCGCCGAGCGGCGGGTGGCCGAGGCACGGGCTGCCGACCGCATCGCGCAGGCGCAGCTTCGGGCCGCACAACAAAGGCAGTCCGCCTATCGTTCCGGCGGCACCGGCGCCGGAATTCCGTTGCAGGCACCGATGACCGGCGTGCTCGCCCGGGTCCCTGTCGGCCAGGGTGCGACGGTCGCCGAGGGCGACGCCCTGTTCCATGTGGTCGATCCCACGACGCTGTGGCTGGCCGCCGACGTCGCCGACATCGACGCCGCACGACTGCGCAGCCCCACGGGCGCCGAGTTCGTGCTGCCCGGCAGCGGGCAGATCCTGCGCATCGATGTCGGCGGCAACGGCGAACTGATCGGCGTCGGCGGCATGATCGATCCGCTCTCGCGCACGGTGCCTGTGATCCTTTCCTTCACGGACCCGCCTGCGACGCTGGTGCTCAACCAGCGCGTGGATGCGCGGATATTCACCGGGACGACACGCGAGGCGCTGAGCGTTCCGGCCTCCGCCCTGATCGACGACGGCGGCGCGCGCGTGGTGTACGTGCAGCGCGACGGCGAGTCCTTTTCCCGTGTCGTGGTGACCCTGGGGCTGCGCGATGGCGACCGCTTCGAGGTCCTTTCCGGGCTGGCGCCCGGCGACCGCGTGGTCACCCAGGGCGCGATCAGGATCCGTCAGGCCGCCGCCACGCCCGAGGCCATGGGTCACGGTCACGCCCACTGACGGGAACGACGATGATCGCAAGACTGATCGAATGGTCGCTGGCGCACCGGGTCTTCGTGCACGCCGGCGCGCTGCTGCTGCTGGGGTGGGGCGCACTGGAAGCGACGCGGATGCCGGTCGATGTGTTCCCGGACCTCACCGCGCCGTCGGTGACGGTGGTCACCGAGGCGCACGGCATGGCCCCCGAGGAGGTCGAGACCCTGATCGCCTTCCCGCTGGAGACCGCGCTCAATGGCGCCGCCGGCGTTCGCCGCGTGCGCTCGAACAACGCCATCGGCATCAGCGTGATCACGGTCGAGTTCGACTGGGGCACGGACATCTACCAGGCCCGGCAGATCGTCGCCGAGCGCGTGCAGACGGTGCGCGGCAGCCTGCCGCCCGACAGTCCGGAACCGGTGCTGGCGCCGGTCGCCTCGATCATGGGCGAGATCATGTTCATCGCCCTGCATTCGGACCGTCATGACCTGATGGAGCTGAAGACAGCGGCGGACTGGGTGCTGCGGCGGAGGCTGCTGGCCGTGCCCGGCATTGCCGAAGTCATTCCCAATGGCGGCGATACCCGGCAGTTCCAGGTGGTCATCGACCCGGCGCGGATGGCCGACTTCGATGTCGCCCTGGACGAGCTGGTCGACGCCCTCGCCGGCAGCAACCGGAACATCTCGGCCGGGTTCCATGTCGAGAACGGCCAGGAATTCCTGATCCGCGGCATCGGCCGGGTGCGCAGCCTCGACGACATCGGTGCGATCCACGTCGTGGAGCGCGGCGGCCGGCCGGTGCTGGTGCGCGACCTGGCGCAGGTGAGGCTGGGTGCGGCGCCGAAGCGCGGCAGCGCCAGCCACAACGGCCGGCCAGCGGTGGTGATCGGCATCCAGAAACAGCCCGGTGCCAACACCCTTGCGCTGACCCGCACCATCGACGCGGTGCTGGCCGACATCCAGGCGACCTTGCCGGAAGGCATGGTCATCGCCGGCAACCTGTTCCGCCAGGCCGACTTCATCGAGGTCGGCATCGGCAACCTGACGGCGGCGGTCCGCGATGGCGCCATCCTGGTCATCGCCATCGTGTTCGCCTTCCTGCTCAGCGCACGCGCCACCGCCATCACCCTGCTGGCGATCCCGCTGTCGCTGGTGGTCGCCATCCTGGCCATGAAGGCGATCGGCATCGGCATCAACACCATGACCCTGGGCGGCATGGCGATCGCCCTGGGCGCCCTGGTCGACGACGCCATCATCGTGGTCGAGAACATCGTCCGCCGCCTGCGCGAGAACAGTGCCCGGCCCAGCGGCGACCGGCGCGCGGTGGCCGCGGTCGTCTACGCCGCCACCCGGGAGATCCAGGGCTCGGTGGTGTTCGCCACGATCATCATCGTCCTGGTGTTCGTGCCGATCTTCTTCCTGACCGGCGTCGAGGGCCGGCTGATGCAGCCGCTCGGCTTCGCCTACGTGGTGGCGCTGCTCGCCTCCCTGCTGGTGGCTGTGACGATCACGCCCGTGTTGAGCCATTGGTGGCTGCCCGGTTCGGCGATCGTGCGCAAGGACCGCGAAAGCCGGCTGTCGGTCGCCATGAAGCGCCTGTACGCGCCGCTGCTCGACGCCGTCGTCGACCGCTGGCGGACCGTCGCCCTGCTGTCCGCACTCGGCATCGTCGCCACCGTCCTGGCGCTGGCCGGCGCCGGGCGGGCCTTCCTGCCGGAGTTCAACGAGGGCAGCCTGACGGTGAACGTGGTGACCCTGCCGGGCACGGCGCTGGAACAGTCCGAAGCCCTGGCCGGGCGCGTCGAGGCCGTGCTGCTGGAGCAACCGGAAGTGGTCGCCACCGGTCGCCGTACCGGGCGCGCCGAACGCGACCCCCATGCCCAGGAGATCTACGCCTCGGAGATCGAGGTCACGCTCGCCATGGGCGAGCGCAGCAAGGAACGGTTCCTGGCCGACCTGCGCAACGAATTCTCCGGCATCGCCGGTGCCAACGTGGTCATCGGCCAGCCGATCTCGCACCGGATCGACCACATGCTGTCCGGCACCCGCGCCAACATCGCCATCAAGCTGTTCGGACCGGACCTGGCCGAGCTGCGCCGCTTCGGGGCCCGCATCGAGGCGGAGGTGGCGGAGGTTCCGGGAGCTGTCGACGTGGCGCTGGAGCAGCAGGCCGAGGTGCCGTTCATCACCATCGCCTTCGACCGGTCGGCGATCGCCCGCCATGGCCTGACCATCGGGCAGGTGGGACACGTCCTGGAAACGGCGTTCTTCGGGACCACCGTATCCAGGGTGCTCGAGAACGATGCCAGCTTCGACCTGGTCGTGCGCTATCCCGACGCCGCCCGTGACAGCCTGGAGGCGATGCAGCAGTTGCTGGTCCGGACGCCCTCGGGTGCGCGCGTCCCGTTGGCGGCGCTGGCCGATGTCCGCCGCGACCGCGGCCCCAACCTGATCGGTCGGGAGAACGTGCAGCGGCGCATCGTGGTCATGGCCAACGTCGCCGGCCGCGACCTCGAAAGCGTGGTGGCCGAGGCACGGGAGCGCATCGCCGCCAACATCGCCCTGCCGGCCGGCTACCACGTCGAGTATGGCGGCCAGTTCGAGAGCGCGCAGGCGGCGTCGCGCACCCTGATGCTGCTCGGGTCGGTGGTCGTCGTCGGCATCTTCCTGCTGCTGTACCTGGCCTTCGGATCGCCGCGCGACGCGCTGCTGGTGATGCTCAACCTGCCGCTGGCGCTGGCCGGCGGCGTCGCCGGGGTCTGGCTGTCGGGCGGCATCCTCTCCATCGCCTCGATCATTGGCTTCATCACCCTGTTCGGCATCGCCACCCGCAACGGCGTGATGCTGGTCGCCCACATCCACCATCTGGGGATCCAGGAAGGTGTTGCAGACCCCCGGGAGCGGGTGCGACGCGGCGCGGTGGAGCGGCTGATCCCGATCACCATGACCGCCCTGGCCACGGCGCTGGCCCTGGTGCCGCTGGCGCTGTCCGGCGGCCAGCCCGGCAGCGAGATCCAGGCGCCCATGGCCATCGTCATCCTGTGCGGCCTGCTCAGCTCGACAGCGCTGAACATGATCGTGCTGCCGGCCCTGTACCTGCGCTTCGGCGAGCTGCGCGACCGCGAGCGGTAACACGGCTCGACGGATCCCCAGGGTGGCCCGGGCGGCCGCCGGGGGCGCAGGCTGGTTGCGGACGAGCGGTAGTCACGGAGCGGAGCCGGACACGCCTGGAAAGCGTCCGAGGGGAATCGGCGCCGGTTGGTGCACCTGCTCGTTGCGGGTGCGACCTCACCCTTCGCCGGCGGCGGAACCCGAGCCGTCCTGGCCGGCGCCTTCGGCGCTCGCGGGCCGTTGCCGGGATGACACCGGTTGGTCTGGGCCCGGGCACACCGTTTCCACCTCCTTGGCCCGGCAGCCGTCGGCAGCCGCGTACCGGCCAGAGGTCGATCCGCGCGTTGGCGCGCCAGTGCCGACGAAACTGGCGATGCTGCGCCGCCGGCGCGGCCGCAGGATCACGCGCTGGACCGCGACGACCCCGGCATCGGCGGGCCTGCACGTCGCCCGCGTGCGGGGAGGGGAGAGATCCGGTGCCGTGGCGCCAACGGAAGCGCCCGGAGGGGACGGCGGGCCTGGTTGTGGAGCGTGGCTGAGTCTGGCCACTGGGCCGGGCCGGCGGAGGAGGACAGGGGCGCAGATCGAGCCTCGGGGCTGGGGGCCCCGGTTCCGGCTTCCCATGTCGTGCCGGTCCGCCTGCACGCGAGCCGAGAGGCTCCGACTTTCGGCGACCACCCTTCCGGCGCCGGCTGGCCGGGCAACGGATCTTCATCGCGGTGGGACAGCAGGCCCTCCGCCTGCTCCTCGAAGCCATCCAGGGAAGGCGGGCCAGTCCGGCCGGCAATCCAATCCGGAGGGATCCACGATGACCTTGCACCCGCAGCATGCATTTCCGCTCCTCGCCCTCGCGGCACTTCTGTGCGGACCGGCAGCCACCGCCGCCGAACCGGGCCCGGCGCTGATCCTGCAGTCCGGCGTCGGCACCGCGCCGGCGCCGGCCACCGCGGTGCTCGAGCCATCGGCGACGCCACCGGACGTGCCGCCGCACTCGAAATACCTGCGCGCCTTCCAGGAACGCCTGGGGCAGCTCGGGCCGGCGCTGGCGGAGGATCCGCAGGCGGCGCCGTTCGACGCCGTCGCCGCCAGCGCATTGCGCGCGCCCGAGCGCGCGCCGGGGACGGCCCGGCTGTTGCGCAGCGTGTCCTACGACGCCACCGGCTCGATCTCGGCGGTCGCCGAGCCGAGCGTCGGCAGCCGCGGCGCCCTGGTGTTCGAGAGCTTCAACTGGTTCGCCAGCCTGTCCACCGACCACGGCCAGACCCGGGGCTTCGTCGACCCCTACACGCGCTTCCCGACCACCGGCGCGTTCGCCGCCGGCTTCTGCTGCGACCAGCGCGTCGTGCATTCCTCCGGCGGCCAGGGCACGGTGTTCTGGTACCTGCAGTACAACAAGACGGGCGCGACCAGCAGCGCCACCAACGGCGTGCGGCTGGCGGCGCTGGTGCCGGGCAGCAGCACGAACTGGTGGTACTGGGACTTCACGCGCGCCGACTTCGGGCGCACCGGCGTCTGGCTGGATTTCCCGTACATGCAGCTCAGCGCCAACTTCCTGTACTTCACCTCCAACCTCTTCACCACCACCAACGACACCTTCGCCGGCTCCGTGATCGTGCGCATCCCCCTGGCGCAACTGCAGAGCGGCCAGGGATTCAATTACCGGTACGTGCTGCAGGCCGATGTCGGCAGCGTCATTCCGGTGCACGGTGCGCACGCCGTCGGCAGCCGCCCGGGTTCGACCACCATGTACTTCGGCGCGGTGCGCGGCACCAGCTCGATGAACCTGATCACCTGGCCGGAAGCCTCGACCTCGCTGACCTCCCGCACGATCACCGGACTGGCCGCCTCGTCGAGCAGCTTCAGCTGCCCCGGGCCGGACGGCGGCAACCCGTGCGGCCGGGCCAGCCTGCGCATGCAGTCGGCGTGGCTGACCAACAGCCAGGTGGGGTTCGCCTGGAACAGCGGCTCGGTGGGCGCCGCCCGGCCCTACCCGTTCATCCGCGTCGCCCTGTTCAACCGCAGCAACCTGGCCCTGGTGTCGCAGCCGGACATCTTCAACACGACCGCCGCCTGGCTGTATCCGGCGTTCGCGGTGAACGAGGCCGGCCACCTGGGCGGCGTCATCGACCTGCTCGGCGGCACCGCGCACCCGACGGTGACCTTCACCCTGTGGGACGACCTCACTCCGCCGCCACCCGGCAACGGCTGGGAGATCTACGGTGCCGGCAGCAGCAACGCCGGCGCCCACAACCAGTGGGGCGACTACAACGGCAGCATTCCCCACGCCCCGCACCCGCGTACATGGCTGGGCGCCGGGCGCACCCGACACCTGGTCAACGGCTTTCCCAACAACCGCATCCGCAGCATCTGGTTCGGCCGCGAACGTGACACCCACAAGGCAGTCCAGGTGGCGAAGGTCGGCAACGGCTCCGGAACCGTGCTCAGCTCCCCTGGCGGCATCGCCTGCGGGACGGTCTGCTCGGTGCTGTTCGGGCTGGGCACCACGGTCACGCTGCAACCGGCACCGGCGCCCGACTCGATGTTCGTCGGCTGGCGCAACACCTGCCCCCTGGCAGGCGCCGGTCCCTGCACCTTCCAGCACGCCGGACCCCGCACGATCACCGCCGAGTTCCGGCACGTCGACACGATATTCCACGACGGATTCCAGCCCTGAGCGCAGACATGCGATCGCACGTGGGGTCCGCCCGCGCTGGCAATCGAGTCACGCACCCCTGCCATCCAGGCCGGCGCCGGATGACGCCGCGGATCGCGCCCGCGCGCGCCCGAGAGCGAGGCTAGGGACAGTGCAGGGTGCCGGCATCGGTGGCCGGTCGACCACCATTGTGGCGCTGGATGCGCAAGCGGCTGCCTGCGATCGGCCGCCGCAGCCATTCGCCGGCCTGGCGGCAGAGGGTCTCGCGCGCCTCCTCGAGGCTGGCCTCGCCGAGCCTGGCGATGACCACGGGCGCGTCGGCGGCATCGCTGACGCCGGCGACCCGCACGGCCGCCACGCGCCGCTCGCGCTCCCGGGCGAGGCGGCCCTGCCTTGCCAGCTCCGAAGCCTGCCGCGCCTGCTCCGCCTGCCCGGCGAGCGCCGTCTCCATCCGCGCCGCCTCCAGCGCCAGCCTTCGACGATCGAGCAGGTCCCCGACGAACCAGGCGTACCACGGCCAGGCCAGGGCCAGGACCACCAGGACCAGCACGCCGGTGCCGAACCGGCGGTCGGCGGCGGTCTCCGCGGTCCTGCCGTTCTGGCGCGGCGGTCGGTAGTTGTCGGGCTCGGTCATCCGAGCTGATCCGTGCCTGCAGGGTTCCGGGGCATCCGCGAGATCCGCGACATCCGCGACTTCATTTCGGGCTTCGGTCGCGGCAGGATACGACACGCCCCGGCACACTGCCCCGCGCGACTGTCCCGCATGGAGAGGTTGCGTCGCGGGCGGCCGCTCGGGGTCGCAGGGGCACGGCCAACCTCACCTCGACAGGCCCACGCCCGAACCCGGGATCCGACCCATGTCGCCCAGTGCGGGGTGTTTGGCGGCACCGAGTCCTCCTGGACGCCGGAGCAGGCTCCGCACCGCAAGCGAACGGCCGCAAGTCAGTCAACCTCAAAGCCCGAATCGAAAACGCCGTCTGGGGTCTCGGGGCGGTCGATGCGATGGATGCCGAAGCGGCCACCCGCATACACACCGGTTTCATTGACGCTCAGGGCCGTAGTCATGGAGAGCGCAAGACTGCCCAGTCGCTGCCAGCCCGATCCGCCGTTCCTGGAGTAGAAGACGCCTTCGCTGCCACTGACGTACACGTAATCCGGCCGTTGCTCCTCCACCGCGATCGCCCACCACTGCCCGGCCGGCAAGCCGGCACCCGATTCGAACCAGGTTTCGGCGCCGTCATCGGTCCGGAAGACCCGGTTGTTCACGAAATCGTTGAACTCGTTGCGCTCGTAGGTCACCGCCCACAGCCTCTGCGAGGCGGCCGGGTGCGCCGCCAGCCTGAAAACACCCGTCGCCGAGGCGCCCGGGGCGATCACGGGCAGGCCGTCGGAAACATGTTCCCAGCTGGCACCGTGGTCGAGTGTGCGGAAGACGCCGGCGGGCAAGGTGGGGTGAATCTGTACCGAGGGCTGCCACTCGATGGTGGCGCCGAGGTAGTAGGTACCGGAGTGCAGGGGCGAGGCGATCAGGTCCAGGCCGCGAGGCGTCTCCGGGGGCACCGGAACCGGCGCGGGCAAACCCAAGCTGGAGCTGCTCCAGGTCGCGCCCGAATCCGGCGACCTGAATACGCCTTGCGTGCCATTGCCCGCCAGGGCCAGGAGAGTTCGATGGCCTGTCGTCCCTGCGAGAAAGTCGCCAGCGATCGCCGGTGCGTTCGCGTACGAAGTCAGACCCGGGCCAGGCATGTACGACCAGGTTGCGCCATCGTCGGTGCTCTTGTAGATGCCGAATCCATCGCCGATCTGCGGCTGGCAGTAGTTCTGGCAACGCCTTCCCGACCCGTAGAGCACGGCGCCGCCCGTTGCCGACTCGGTATCGGGGTCGACGAGTATCCGGTTCAGTTCGAACGGCATTTCCTCCACGGTCGCTGCGTGCCAGCTCTGGCCCGCGTCCGACGTGTGCTGGAAGATGCTGCCCGGATAGGCGCCGTGGTAGGAGAACTGGGAGCCCCGGGTACTGGCCCAAATGCGCGATCCATCCGGACTCACCCGCATGGCGGCCACCGGGGTCCCGCCGAGGCCTCGCGAACGGGACTGCCACGGTGCCGCTTCGGGCTTCAGCAAGACACCGAACCGGTTCGAAGCGAGGATGTCGCCATTGTCGAAGCGCACCGAACTGAACGCGAAAGGTTGCGCCAGGCCCCGGAAGAAGCTCGCATCGCCCAGACCGGTCCACGTGGCGCCGCCATCGGTGGACGAGAGCAGGTCGAATTGGGTGCCGGCCAGCACGTGGCCATCCGCCACGGACATGGCCCGGGCTTCCGGGGCCAGCGCCACGCTGCCCGACCCGTCCACGGCGACCCGCGAGAACCAGCCCGACCTGCGCCAGTAGAGGTAGGCGCCGGACTGGCCGATGTCCGAGTTCCGGATGGCGAAGGGATACTCGACTGATTCGGCGGCAATGACCTCCTGGGCGCCCCCTTGATCCGACCACAGGTCATAGCGGACGATCTGGCTGCCGCCCGCACACTGAAGCACGGTCGATGCATACAGCTTGCCGGTCACCGAAACATCGAAGACGGCCGCGGTGACGGCGTGGGTCCGGGTCGTATCGGGCGTGCATCCATGGGTCGGGGGAACGCCTATCGACCGGCTGGTCCAGCTCAGCCCACCGTCCTGACTGCGGAACTGCCGCGGGTACCTGGGGTTCGCCCCATACTCCGCGGTGAACACCACCAGCCAATTGACATCTACCTGACCCAGGGCGACCGCGGTGACGCGCGTTGCCGAGGATGGGTCCAGCTGGAACACCGTGCGCCAGTTCGCTCCGCCATCCGACGAATAAACCACGCCTGCCGCACCACCCGTCACCGCAAGCAGCGCATCAGGATCGGCCGGGCTGACGGCGAATAGGCTCTCGCCGTAGGCGAACCGACCGTCCTCCGATGCGACCAGGCGGACCCATAGCCCGCCGCGATCGTCGGTCCGGAACAGACCCCCGTTTCCATTGGCGTAGACCCGCTGCCCCGACCGATCGGGCGCCTTCAGAGCGAAATCGAACCCGCCCCAGGGGCCAATCGGCTGCCAATCACGCGCCGGTGCGATGGTGGTCGTGCCAACCGCCAGCACCAGAAGCAGCCAAGTGCGATGCATGGTCGTTGCCTTTTCTCGCCCGAGCGCGTCGCAGGCTACCACGTGACCGGGCATCATGTTCTCTTGTTCCACACGGCGAACAGACATCCGGAACAGGACAGGGGCAAGGTCCCGCCGCGAGGGGTTCATGAGGCTTGATCGGGGACCGGATGCCAGGTTGATCCTGTCCGCCAACCTACGCTCGCCGATCGACCGGGGGGGGGCACCGCCAGCAGCTGTCCGGAGGCGGCCGGTAACGGACTGGCCGCGGACGCGCGCGCTCATTCCTCCCCCACCCATCCGCGTGCAGGAAGACTCCGGCGTCCTTCCCGGAATTCCGCCGACGGCCCGCGACGCCGGGTTTGCTAGCCTTGCGCGCATGAGCGAACGTGCCGCCGACATCCTGCATCGCGTCTTCGGGTTCAACGCCTTCCGCGGCCAGCAGCAGGCGATCATCGAGCACGTGGTCGGCGGCGGCGACGCCCTGGTGCTGATGCCGACCGGGGCCGGCAAGTCGCTGTGCTACCAGGTGCCGGCCCTGGTGCGGCCGGGCACCGGGATCGTGGTGTCGCCGCTGATCGCGCTGATGCAGGACCAGGTGGACGCCCTGTGCCAGCTCGGCGTCGCGGCGGCCTGCCTGAACTCCAGCCTGGACGGCCAGGCCGCGGCCGAGGTCGAGCGCCGGCTGCTGGCCGGCGCCCTCGACCTGCTCTACGTCGCGCCGGAACGGCTGCTCACGCCGCGCTGCCTGGACCTGCTCGACCAGGTGGAGGTCGCGCTGTTCGCGATCGACGAGGCGCACTGCGTGTCGCAGTGGGGCCACGACTTCCGGCCCGAATACCGGCAGCTCGACGTGCTGCACGCGCGCTGGCCGCAGGTGCCGCGCATCGCCCTGACCGCCACCGCCGACACGCCGACCCGCGCCGAGATCGTCGAACGCCTGGAGCTGGCCGACGCCGCCTGCTTCACCAGCTCCTTCGACCGCCCGAACATCCGCTACAGCGTGGTCGACAAGGACAACCCGCAGCGCCAGCTGCTGGCGTTCCTGGCCGGGCACCGCGGCGAATCCGGGATCGTCTACTGCCTGTCCCGGCGGCGCGTCGACGAGACCGCCCTGGCGCTGGCCGGGCACGGCATCGAGGCGCTGCCCTACCACGCCGGCATGGACGCCGCCCAGCGCGCCGCCAACCAGCGCCGCTTCCTGCGCGAGGACGGCGTGGTGATGGTCGCGACGATCGCCTTCGGGATGGGCATCGACAAGCCCGACGTGCGCTTCGTCGCGCACCTGGACCTGCCCAAGTCGATGGAGGGCTACTACCAGGAGACCGGCCGCGCCGGCCGCGACGGCGAGCCGGCGCAGGCCTGGCTGTGCCACGGCATGGCCGACGTGGTCAACCTGCGCCGCTTCATCGACCAGCCGCTGGCCGAGGCCGGCGACGACATCGACGAGGAGACCCGCGCCCGGCTGGAACAGCGGCGCCGGGTGGAGATCCGCAAGCTGGACGCCCTGGTCGGCTACTGCGAGTCCCTGCGCTGCCGCCGCCAGGTGCTGCTGGAGTATTTCGGGGAACGCCTGGAACGGCCCTGCGGCAACTGCGACACCTGTCTGGACCCGCCGCAGTCCTGGGACGGCACCCAGGCCGCGCGGATGGCGCTGTCGGCCGCCTGGCGCACCGGCCAGCGCTTCGGCGCCGGCCACCTGATCGACGTGCTGCGCGGCAAGGCCACCGACAAGGTCCGCCAGCAGGGCCACGACGGCCTGCCGACCTTCGGCGTCGGCGCCGACCTCGACGAACGCGACTGGCGCGCGGTGCTGCGCCAGCTGGTCGCGCTGGGCCTGCTGGAGATCGACATCGCCGGCTACGGCGCGCTGCACCTGACCGAGGCCGCCGGCCCGGTGCTGCGCGGCCAGCAGGCGGTGCTGCTGCGCCGCCCCGCGGCCCGTGCCGGCGGCCGCAGCCGGCGACCGAAGCCGGCCGCCGCGGCCACCCTGGACGCCCGCGGCGGTGCCCTGTTCGAGGCGCTGCGCGCCTGGCGCGCGCGCACCGCCAAGGCCCAGAACGTGCCGCCCTATGTGGTGTTCCACGACGCCACCCTGCAGGCCATCGCCGATGCCGCGCCGGACAGCCTGGACGCCCTGGCCGGCCTGCACGGCGTCGGTGCCGCCAAGCTGGCGCGCTACGGCACCGAGCTGCTGGCGGTGGTGGCGGGCGAGCCGGCACCGGCCACCGCGACCGACCCGGCCTGAACCGGGCACTGCGGCACGGCCCGCGCGCGGCGCGCCCGCTACACTCGCCGCGCCGCAGGGAGAGTCGCGATGCGCCGTCCATCCGCCCGCCGCCTGGTATGCGCACTGGCCGCAATGTTCGTTGCGGGCGGCCCGCCCCTCGCCGAGGCGCAGGCGCCTGCCCCCGTGCCGGCGCCCACGGAGCCGGCGCAGATCGCGCCCGCGGACGAGGCGGCCGCGCAAGCGCGAGACCAGGCCGACCTGCGTCTGGCGGATTTCGTCGATGGCCTGGTCGAGGGCCTGCGCCTGCGCACGCCGCTCGAGGGTGTGGTGGTCGGCGTGGTCCAGCACGACCGCGTCCGCCTGGCGCGCGGCTGGGGTCGCGCCGGCGTCGATCCCGAACGCCCGGCCGACGGCGAGGCCAGCCTGTTTCGGATCGGCTCGGTCAGCAAGACCTTCGCCTACACCGCGGCCATGCAGCTGGTCGCGCAGGGCCGCATCGGCCTGGACGACCCGGTCAACGACCACCTGCCCGAGCCGCTGCGCATCCCCGACCAGGGCTGGGCCGAGCCGGTGCGCGTGCGCCACCTGCTCGGCCACACCGCCGGCTTCGAGGACACGGCGCTGGGCCACCTGTTCGAGCGCGAGGCCGAGGCCGTGCTGGCGCCCGCCGACTACCTGCAGCGGCACCGGCCGGCACGGGTACGCGCGCCCGACACGGCCGCGGTGTACTCGAACTATGGTGTCGCCCTGCTCGGCGCGCTGATCGCCCAGGTCGCAGGCATGCCCTTCGAGGACTACGTCGAGCGGCACCTGACCGGGCCCCTCGGCATGGCCTCGACCACCTTCCGGGAACCATTGCCGGCCGGCGACCCGCGCCGCATCGACGCGCGCCTGGAGGCCCGCCTCGCCGACGGCTTCGAGGTGTCCGGCGGCATCGCGACGCCGCGCGGCTTCGAGTTCGTCAGCCATGGCGCGGCGGCCGGCGCCGCCTCGTCGACGGCCGCCGACATGGCGCGCTGGATGCGCGCGCACCTGGCCGATGGCGCGCTGGACGGCGTGCGCATCCTGCCGCCCGGGGTCGCGGCGGCCATGCGCGAGCCGCTGTTCGCCAACGCCGCCGGCGCGCCGCCGGTCCTGCACGGCTTCCTCAGCGAGCGCTTCGGGCCGTACCAGGCCTACGGCCACGGCGGCGCCACCCTGCGCTTCATGACCGCCATGGCCCTGCTGCCCGAGCTGGACCTGGGCGTGTTCGTCAGCGCCAACAGCGACAACGCGCGCGGCGCGGTGGCCGACATCGTGCGCGCCATCGTCGAGCACGTGCAGCCCTCGGCGCGACCGCCCGTCCTGGCCCCGGCCGCCGACGCCGCGAGCCTGGCGCGCTACGCGGGCGACTACCGCGGCAACCGGCGGGCCCACAGGCGCGCGGAGTCGGCGGTGATGCAGCTGTCCGGCGACGCCCGGGTCGATGCCGACGGCGACGGCGCGCTGCGCCTGCGCATGGGCAGCCGGTCGCTGCGCCTGCTGCCCGAGCAGGGCTCCGTGTTCCGCCAGGACAACGGCAACCTGCGGGTCGCCTTCGAGGTCGGCAGCGACGGCCGCGCCACCGCCTTCGTCGCCAGCCCGGGCATCCAGCGCCATGTCCGGGTCGCGTTCTGGGATCGCACCACGGTCCTGGCCGGCGCGCTGGGACTCGCCGCCCTGGTCGGCGCGATCCGCCTGGCCGGCGCGGCGCGACGCGGCAGCCGGCGGCGACTGCCGGCACGACCGGGGCTGGCGCCGGTGCGGGCGTTGCGCCTGGCCGGCGCGGTTGCCTGGCTGGTCGCGGTGGCGCTGGCCGTGCGCGCCGGCCTCGACCTGGCTGGCCGCGGCAACGGCCTGGTGTTCGACTGGCCCACGGGCGCCGCCTGGTGGGCCCTGCTGGCGCTCTCCGTGGCCGCGGCGACCACTGCGCTGGAGCTGCTCGCCCTACCCGCGGTGCTGCGCAGCCGCTGGCGGGCCGGTGCCCGCCTGGGCCACGTGCTCGGCGTGGCGATGCTGGCGCTCGCCACCTGGCTGCTGTGGCGCTGGAACCTGCTCGGCATGCAGCTCTAGGTCGCGACGCGAACGCGAGCGCGCCCGATCGCTT
>DDTN01000030.1 GCA_002344355.1 Proteobacteria bacterium UBA2363
GTCCCGATCCCGAGTCCCGAGTCCGGGCCCCAAGTCCAATCAGCCCCGACGAACCACCAGCCCCGCCATCAGCAGCACCGACAGCGCCAGCAGCAACAGGGCCAGGGGGCTGTCGACCGGCACCGGCGTCGCGGTCGCCGGCGGCGGCTGGGTGCCGGAGATGACGGTGAAGCCGTTGACCAGGGTCGAGACCAGGCCGCCCGGCGACTGCGTGCCGGTGACGTTGCGCGGCCCCGGCGCGGCGCCGCCGGTGATCGACAGGGTCGCCGTCGCGGTGGTCGCGTTGACGATCACCAGGCCGCCGACGGTGATCCCGGCGCCGAAGTCGAAGGTGGTGCCGGGCTGGAAGCCGAAGCCGGTGATGGTGACCGGCACGCTGGTGCCGGCGCTGCCGCTGGCCGGGTTGACGGCGCTGACGTTGAACTGGGCGATCGGCGGGATGTCGCCGAACGAGGTCGAGGCCTGGATGGCCAGGGTCGAACCGGCCGGCAGGCTGCGGTTCCACTGCAGGGCGGCGCCGTTGTCCAGGCAGCCGGCGGCCAGGGTGTTGCTGAGCTGGCTGCTGCCGATCTGGTTCCACACCGTGCTGTAGCCGTTGCCGCTGTAGAAGTCGGCCGGGGTCTGCGGGATGAAGAGGATGGTGTAGGTGCCGCCGGCGCCGGCCGGGGCATCGGTGGGCGGGCAGGTCTGGCCGCCGACCGAGCCCGACACCGGCTCGCGGAACGGCACGCCGCTGTCCGAGCTGGCCAGGTAGATGTCGCCGCCCAGGTAGACCTGGGCGCTGAGGTTGGCGCCGCCGGTGTTGGCCAGGCTCAGGCGCTTGGTGAAGTAGTTGTTGCCGTTGACGTACTCGACCGCCTGGGTGACGTTGACGTTCTGGCCCGGCAGGGTGCCGGTGACCGTCACCCGGAACGGGTCGGCGGCGCTGCCGGTGCCGGTCACGGCGCTGATCGCCGAGTTGGCGAACGGCGTGTAGGTGCCCAGCCCGCCGGTGGCGCTGCCGGCCGGATGGTTGTCGAAGTCCGGCGCGAACAGGGTGCCGCCGATGCGCACGAACCAGCCCATGTCGGCGGTGTCGGGACCGGAGTCGGACGGATAGATCTGGCCCTGGCCGGGCACGTCGGCGTTGAACACCTGGAACGACTGGTCGGCGCCGACGTGGATGGTCAGCGGCGTGCCGCTGATGACGCGGACGACCGGGGCGACGCCGCCCTGCAGGGTGGCGGGGGGCGTGGACTTGGCGACGGCCAGGCCGGCGGCGCCGGCCAGGGCCAGGCCGAGGGCGGCCAGCAGACGGAAGCGGGTGCAGCGGAACATGGACGGACTCCCTGTGGAATGGACATGCGCGCGGACCGGAAGAGACCGGCGTACTGTTCTGAACGTAACTCGCAGGTCGCGACTGTCACGGCGGGGAGAATCGCCGCCGGACCCCGCCAAGGGGGAGGGCGCGGAGTACGGCGTGGCGGTCTGGCCGGGAATCCCGCCGTGCCTCCGGGCGCCCGCGGGGCCTTCCAGGGCGGCCGACGAGCGCCGGCTGCGAGCCCGCGCGACGGTCGGCGCCCATCATCGTCCCGACGCCGGCCTGTGGACGCCCCGGTCCGACCGCCGGGACCCGCCCCGGCAGCACAGCGCAGAACGGAGACGCACATGACCGCCACGTCGATCCGGAGGGCGCTGGGAGGCGCCGCGGCCTTCTTCTGGCTGATGCTGGGCGCGACGCTGGCGCTGGCCTTCCTGCTCCAGGGGCTGCCCGGGCGAACGCTGTCCGAGGCCGTGGCACTGGCGGTGGTGGCCGTGCCGCTGGCCAGCGTCGTCACCTGGCGCCTGCTCGGCACCGCCTGGCCGGTCCAGGCCGCCGCCCTGGCCGGCTACCTGCTGTTCCACTGGTGGCTCATCCTGACCCTGCTGACCGCGCAGGCGGCGCAGGCCGATCCCGGCTTCCGCTTCCCCATCGTTCCACTGGGCTCCCCCGCCGCGGCCCTGCTGCACCTGGGTCTGCCGTTCCTGGGCCTGGCCGCGACACGGCTGGTGCTGGCGTCGCACTGGCGCCGGCCCCGGCACTGCCTGAGGCTTCCGCCGGGGCGCCGCTGGGCCGGCCGCCGCGGGCGCGCGGCGGGTCGGGGCGCGGGCCAGGGTCGCCTCGGGTTCCGGCCGGACCGGTGGCCGCCAAGCTGAACCGCCCGCGCGCGCCGGGCTGGCGCCGGGTCGGCGCTGCCCCTATGCTGCGCCCCGCCTGTTGCGCCGTTTTCCGACTTTCCTCCTGGCCCGCGACCGCCCGGCCCCTGCCCCGCAGGTGCCCCGGCCCGCCGTCCTGCCGATCGGTTGCCGTCGCCTGCCCGCCCCGGACGCTTCGTCCGCGGCGTGTACGACCCAACGGGGTACCGTGGTGCGGCGTCGAAGGAACGCCCCGGTCCCCTCGCCCGCCAACCTGGCGCGGCGCTCATCGACAAGGACTTGAACCATGCGTTTCGACGACCTCGGGCTGCTGCCCGAACTCACCCGTGCCCTGGCCGACCAGGGCTACACCGACCCGACCCCGGTCCAGGCCCAGGCGATCCCGCCGGCGCTGGCCGGCCAGGACCTGCTGGCCGCCGCGCAGACCGGCACCGGCAAGACCGCCGCGTTCGCGCTGCCGCTGCTGCAGCGCCTGTCCGCCCTGCCCCGGCAGCCCGGCCAGACCCGGCCGCGCGCCCTGGTGCTGACCCCGACCCGCGAGCTGGCCCTGCAGGTCAACGAGAGCCTGCGCGCCTACGGCAACCACCTGCGCCTGAAGACCGCCGTGATCTTCGGCGGCGTCGGCATGCAGCCGCAGGTCGACGCCCTGCGCCGCGGCGTCGACATCGTGGTGGCCTGCCCTGGCCGCCTGATCGACCACATGGGCCGGCGCAGCGTCGACCTGTCCGGGATCTCGATCCTGGTGCTGGACGAGGCCGACCGCATGCTCGACATGGGCTTCTTGCCGGCGATGCAGCGGGTGCTGGCCGCCCTGCCGCGCCAGAACCGCCAGACCCTGCTGTTCTCGGCGACCTTCCCGGAGCCGATCAAGGCGCTGGCCCGCGAGTTCATGCGCAGCCCGGTCGAGGTCCAGGTGGCGGCGCGCAACAGCGTCGCGGCCACGGTCAGCCACCGCGTGCACCCGGTCGACGCCGCGCGCAAGCGCGAGCTGCTGCTGGAGCTGCTCAGCCGCGACAGCCGCCGGCAGACCCTGGTGTTCGCGCGCACCAAGCACGGCTCGGACAAGCTCGCCAAGTTCCTGGACGCCAGCGGCCTGCGCTGCGCGGTGATCCACGGCAACAAGAGCCAGAACGCCCGCACCCGCGCGCTGTCCGACTTCAAGGCCGGCAAGGCGACGATCATGATCGCCACCGACATCGCCGCGCGCGGCATCGACATCGACCAGCTGCCGGTGGTGATCAACTTCGAGCTGCCGATGGTCGCCGAGGACTACGTGCACCGGATCGGCCGCACCGGCCGCGCCGGCGCCGAGGGCCAGGCGATCTCCCTGGTCTGCCCGGAGGAGTCCTCGCAGTTGCGCGACATCCAGCGGGTGATCGGCCGCGACATCGAGCAGGAACTGGTCGCCGGTTTCGAACCGCACCAGCCGCTGCGCCTGGATGGCCGCGGCCCCGGCCAGCCGGCGCGCCGCGCCGGTGGCGGTGGCGGTGGCGGTGGCGGCCAGGCCCAGGGCCAGCGTGGCCGGCCCGGCGCCGGCCGGGGCACCGGCCAGCCCACGCGTGCCGGGGCGGGTCGTGCCGGCCAGCCGGGTGGCCGTACGGGCGCTGGCCGTGACGGCCAGTCCGGCGAGCGCAGCGGCCGCGGTGGCGACGCCGGTGGCGCAGGCCGCGACGGCCAGCCGGGCAAGCGCCGCGCCAGTGGCCATGGCCACGCCGGCGCAGCCCGCGGTGCCGCCGGTGCCGGTCCGACCGGCGGCCGCGGCGACCGCGCCGCCGCCTCGCCGCACCGCCACGCCGAAGGCAACGACCGCCGCCCGGCGGGCGGCCAGCCGGGCCAGCGCCGCCGCGCGCCGCGCAGCGGGAGCTGAATTCGGAGACGGGACCTGGGACCCGGGACCCGGGACCCGGGACTCGGAAATCGGAACTCGGGACTCGGGTCCGGCACCGGCACCGGCACCGGGGACCGGGGACCGGGGAACCGTACGCCTGGGCCTCGGACGGCGTTGCGCTCGGCGTCAGGTGATGCCGTTCGCGGAAACCGATCGGTGCTGCCGCCTCCAGCGTGGCTCGCCATCTGCCAGGCGCCGACGGTCGGTGCGACGGCACCGCACTTCTCCCCCGCCTGCGGGGGAGGGGCGGG